>NZ_JBYOKI010000003.1:0-701813 GCF_057799395.1 Agrobacterium sp. 20P9.1.2 | reverse complement strand
CTATGTCGGTGATTTCGCGGAGAGTATGTATAAAAAATACAATTGTACTGTCTATGTTTTTGAGCCAAGCAAGGATTTTTACGAGATTTGTATCAACCGTTTTGCGGGTAATCCGAAGGTAAAATGCTTTAATTTTGGTTTGTCAGATGTAAATGGCAATTTCTCTCTTTCTGAACGGGCGGACGGCTCATCCATGAAGTCCGAGCGTCACTCAGAAAATGCAAACATTGTGGAAGTTCGGCGTTTTTTCGAAGTTTTTCATGAGTTAGGTATTGTTCATGTTGACCTCCTCAAAATCAACATTGAAGGCGGAGAGTATGACCTACTTCCGCACATATTGAACGAGGGTTTGATTAACAATATAGAAAATGTACAAGTACAATTTCACAATTTTATCACAAATGCCAAGCCTATGAGGCAATCTATAATTGACCGCCTTAAGTGCACGCATCAGTGCGACTGGTCTTATGTTTTTGTGTGGGAAAATTGGAGCCGCCTCAAAGTGAGTGCTCCGAATTAATATGGGAGGATGCGGCGAATATTACGCTTCGCCGCGCGCACTATAGGGTTGTATTTCCGATAGAAGCGCTCCGACTCGAGAATGCGCGAAGATCGTCGTTTTGCAACTTCGATTTTTGCTATGTCGGACAAGACTGCAAACAAATTAAACTTAGACAAGATCGACTTTCGAGCCTGTTCAAGGTGAGGAATTGCCTTGTCATAAATATCTGAATTTATGATGCTTTCAATCGTACGAATACTATTTTCATAATCATTTATATCTATCCTAGTAAGAGACTGCTCGCTGAAGTATTCCGCTATGTTAGGGCAGCCATGATAGATCGGGTAAGTAAGAGCCAGCAGAGGGTCGGATAGCTTCTCTGTCCAATAATGCTTCGTAGAACAATTTTCGATTGCGATATGATACTTATAGTCACACAAAACATTAGTTTTATCAGGGAAATTATTAATATTTCTCCCGAAGAAATCCATCTCATTTCCAAAGTAAGATTTTAACCTCTTGAAAAAATCCAGTCGTAGACGATGCTCTTCAGTAAAAGCCTTGTCTGAAGAGACGATTGAGACGAGCTTGGTTTTTATGGGATAAAAATCTCTGAAATCATTGAACGATAGTGGTTTTTCGCGAAAATCCCCACCATTGTCCCATACCCCTACATGCCAAGGAAGCCCAACTTGGCAGAGTAATTTATTCGGATGCTTTGTTATAGCGTCAGTAGTAAGAATTTGATCGAATTGGGAGAGGAAATCAGGTCTATAAACTTTAACATTTGGCGGTTCGGAACAAATAAATACTGCTCGTTTGGCTTTAATCCGTCCACAAAGCTCTTTTGGTATTGCGTCAAACACGAAAACAATATCGCAAGCACTAAAGTCACTATCAAACTGAAAAGAGACACCATCCCAAGTCGGCTCGGCGTTTGGAAATTGTCTGGACCATGGCCAGTTTGGCGCAGAAGAAATGAAACCAGCAGTTATCAAGTCCGATACCTCACTTTTTTCGATTGGCAGACCTCAAAAGTCACGACCCGCAGGCAGTGCGAATTTTTTCCTGCAAAAGTGTCAGCTCGGTGCTCAACGGATAATGATGATTACCAACGAAGAAGCCTACTTTATCTACGAGTTCCGCATTGGTGAGTTCGCCTGATATGGAATAATCAAACCACTTCAGTACTTCATTCTTTGCAAAATTGCCTGCAACAATTGGCCGCGTATCTACTTTCGCGGCGGTAAGTGCGATTATCATTTCTTCACGGCTAACCGGTGAGTCAGGCTCGACCATTATGCTGAAGCCGAACCAGCTGCTGTTACCGATCTCCTTCTGTGTTCTCAGATAGGGGAACTGCTGCATGATTTCGAGAAAACGCTCTGCGTTTTTGCGTCGTTCGCTGACGATCACTGGCAACTTGCGAAGTTGCGCGAGCCCAAGCGCCCCACTCATTTCCAACGGGCGTAGATTGTATCCCGGCAAGACGAAGCGGAAGGCTTCCGTAAAAGGATCATCGCTCTTGTCAGAAGTGATGTGGTTCTTTTTTGGAAGATTACGGGTCCAGCCATGCGCCCTGAGAGCGAGAAGGATGTGGTAAATTTCTTCATCATCCGTGACGACCATGCCGCCTTCCATGGTCGAGATGTGGTGACTGAAGAAGGAACTGAAAGTCCCCATGAGGCCGAAGGTTCCTGTCTGCCGTCCTTCAAAAGTTGCGCCCATCGACTCGCAGTTATCTTCCAAAAGCAAGATATCCCGCTCACCAATAATCTCATTGATTTTGTTAAAATCGTTTGGATTACCAAGGAGATTAACGACCATGATGGCTTTGGTTTCGGGCGTTATCGCTTCGCGCAGCTTTTCCAGATCATAGTTCAAAGTGTCCCCGTCGATATCAACGAAGCGGAGCTTCAGCCCATACTGATAGAGGGGGTAATAGGTTGTGCTCCACGAAACAGCAGGGACTATGACTTCTGCACCCGGCAGCAGCGGAGATTGCGATTTGTAACGCAGCGCGGCAACCATGATAAGATTGGCTGATGAGCCGGAGTTGACCATGACGCAGTATTTGCTGCCAAGATATTCTGCGAATGCTTTTTCGAATTCGGCAACTTTCTGCCCCATCGTAAACATTCCAGACTGAATAACAGACTGAATAGCCTCATATTCCTCGTGGTCCCAAGCAGAATTGGCGAGAGGATAGGACATGTCATGCTTCCTTCGAGAGATAATATTCATAGGTGGCGCGAATGCCGTCTTTAAGGCTGGTCTTGGCATGCCAGCCAAATGCGGTCTGTCTCGTGACATCCAGAAGCTTTCGCTTCATACCAACCGGCTTGGAAAGATCGTGCTTAAACTGACCAGCATAGCCAATGACCTCTGCCGCCGCTTCGTAATATTCGTTGATGCTATAATCATATCCAAGACCCATATTGATGAGTGATGGCATAGCCTCAAAACGGTCGATTGCGAAGAAAATAGCCTCTGCCAAATCTTCTGCGAACATGAACTCGCGACGTGCAGTGCCGTCGCCCCAGATGTCGACAAAAGGTGCGTTATCCGCACGCGCGACATGAAGTTTTTGGATAACGGCAGGGATCATATGAGAAACTGCAGGGTCGAATTTGTCATAGCGACCGTATAAATTACAGGGGATGATGGTTTTATATTGATATGCAGCATCTTCGCGGGACACGTACTCACACAGGCGTGCGATTGCACATTTCGCGATCGCGTATCCCTCATTCGTAGGCTCGAGCATGCCGCCTAAAACCTGCTCTTCGCGGAGCGGTTCTTCCTGATCGCGTGGATACATGCAGGAACTACCCAGATTCATGAGCCGTTTCACGCCCGCTGATCTAGCGGCAGACACAATATTTTGACCCATCGTCCAGTTTTCAGAAAGAAATTTAACCGGTTCCCTTATGTTCGCCTGTATTCCGCCGACGCGACCCGCCGCGTGAATGATGAGGTCCGGCTTAGTTTCGTTAACGAAGGCTTCTGTTTGCCGTGAATCAAGCAGATTAACGTCGCGGCTAGCGGGCGCAATGATCTCAAGCTGTAACTTCTCTGCATGGGACATTATATTACGTCCCACCATTCCACGTCCGCCGGTCAGCAGAATCTTCATCGGATTACCTTCACCAGTAATATCACGAATTGAGACGGCATCATTCTTCAGCCATGACGGTGAGATCACTTTCTACCATTTCGCGTACAAGTTCCCGCACGCTTGTCTCGTGCTTCCAGCCGAGCTTCTGGTGCGCTTTTGAGGGGTCGCCGATGAGGAGGTCAACTTCGGTTGGGCGGAAATAGCGGGGGTCGACTTCGACCAGAACTTTGCCGGTGGCGGTATCGATGCCTTTTTCGTCCACGCCCTGGCCTTCCCATTTCAGGGTGAAGCCCGCATCCGCAAACGCCCATTCCACGAAGGTGCGCACTGGCGTTGTTTCGCCTGTTGCCAGCACGTAGTCTTCCGCCTCATCCTGCTGCAACATCAGCCACATGCCGCGTACATATTCCTTGGCGTGGCCCCAGTCGCGTTTTGCGTCCAGATTTCCGAGGTACAGCTTGTCCTGCCGCCCGAGTTTGATGGCTGCTGCGGCACGGGTGATCTTGCGGGTAACGAAGGTTTCGCCGCGCAGCGGGCTTTCGTGGTTGAAGAGAATACCGTTCGAGGCGTGCAGACCGTAAGCTTCCCGATAGTTTACGACGATCCAGTAAGCATAGAGCTTAGCCGCCGCATAGGGGCTGCGCGGGTAGAAAGGTGTCGTTTCGCGCTGCGGGACTTCCTGCACCAATCCATAAAGCTCCGATGTCGAGGCTTGATAGAAGCGGGTTTTCTTCTCGAGGCCAAGGATGCGGATGGCTTCCAGTAGGCGCAGCGTGCCGATGCCGTCTGCATTTGCCGTATATTCCGGCGTTTCGAACGAAACCTGCACATGGCTCTGTGCCGCGAGGTTATAAATCTCATCAGGCTGGGTTTCCTGAACGATGCGGATGAGATTGGTGGCATCCGTCATATCACCATAGTGCAGGAAAAACCGCGCATTTTCCTCATGCGGATCCTGATAGATGTTTTCGATACGACCAGTATTGAAAGACGAGGAGCGGCGTTTGATACCGTGGACGATGTAGCCCTTATCAAGCAGCAATTGGGCCAAATAGGCTCCATCCTGACCGGTTACGCCGGTAATGAGGGCCACTTTTGCTTTGTCTGCCATTTTGATCCGCTTTCATCTTGCTCTCGCGCCTGAGAACTCTGCACTGGCTTCGAACAGATTATCGAAGATGAATGCGGTAACTGTCAGGATGCGTTGGTTCATTGTGCGATATCTCAACTGCGATTCAAAATAAACCTCCGATTTGCGTGGCTCACGGCCTATCACGCGTCCATTCACTGTAAAGCCATCTCAAATGCTTGCATTTGCGTGCCGCGCAACCCTATAGACTGATGGCTGCAACGGCGGACACGATTTTGGTGTCGGGCTTATTTGTGTAAGAGAACGAATGACGAAACTTGGCGTCTCCGCATTCATCATCTGCCTCAATGAAGAGGCCTATCTTGGCAACTGCATTGAAAGCCTCGAAGGTTTTGCCGAGATCGTGATTGTCGATTCCGGCTCTGTGGATGGAACGCCTGCTCTGGTGCAATCCTACATCGACAAAGGCTGGCCGATCCGCTTCATGCATGAGCCTTGGCGAGGGTACGCTGGGCAGAAGCAGTTTGCACTGGAGCAGTGCAGCCAGCCTTGGTGCCTGAATATCGATGCCGATGAGCGGCTGGATGCGGCTTTACGTGCGGCTTTGCCTGAGTTGCTTTCTGAGCCGGAGAGTGTTGTCGGCTGGAAAGTGGCACGCAGGCCTTATCTTATTGGCTACGGCTACACCCCGGAAAACGTGCGCGAGCGGAAGAACCTCCGACTCATCCGGAGCGGCAAGGGCGGCTATGATCTTGCGCAGAAGGTGCATGAGGGCATCGTCCCGACTGGTGAGGTCAGGTCATCTGAAAAGGGGAGCCTGTTGCACTATCGGCCGCTCATTGTCGATGAGCAAATTCTGAAAGAAAACAAGTACTCAACTCTGAAGGCTGATCAGCAATTCGGAGAAGGCCGCGACGCGAAGCTTTCGAAACTTCTGTTTTCGCCTTGGCTCTATTTTCTGCGGCTATATTTCAAAAACGGACTTTGGCGCTGCGGTGTGCCCGGCTTTATCGAAGCGGCAACAGGCGGCATTTACGCATTTCTCACCCAAGCGAAAATCCATCAGCGTCACGCGTTGAAACGTCGGCCTAATGTCGATGACATGGAACGCGGAAGGACAAAGACATGAAGGTTCTGCATATTCATTTTGGAAAAGACGGCGGTGCGGAGCGCTTTTTTGTAAACCTCGTCGATGCTCTGGGCGAGCGGGGAGTTGAGCAAAGAGTCTTAATTCGTCCTGACCGCAGTTGGAAGGCGGCAATCGAGCGACGCGCTACCGTCTATGAGGGCGTGTTTCGTCGTATTTCCCTGTCGCGCTTCGTGCTGGTTTGGCGGATGCGGCGGATACTCAAGGAATTCAAACCCGATGTGATCATGACGTGGCAATTGCGCGCAAGCCGCTTCATGCCGAACGTAAAGACGGCGCTTCGGATTTCCCGACTGGGAGATTATCCGGAGCATCTCGGTTACTATCGGAATTCAGAAGTTCTCGTCTGCATCACGCCTGACATGGCGGATAGTGTGAAGCGATTGGGTTGGACGCGACGCATTGAAGTGATACCGAATTTCAGCAATGCGACACCGATTCCTCCGATCTCTCGCAGCGCTCTCGATACCCCGGAAAAGGCCTTCGTCGTCGTTGCCATGGGCCGGTTTGTAAAGCGCAAGGGGTTCGCACATCTCATCCGGTCCGTCAAAAATATAGAGGGCGCATATCTCTGGCTTTTGGGCGATGGGCCAGAGCGGGAAGAGTTGGTCAAGCTGGTCGAAGAGCTTGGCCTGCAGGAGCGAGTGAAGCTTCCGGGATGGAAGACGGATGCCTATGCCTATCTGGCAGCTGCGGATGTTTTTGCCATCACGTCTCTGCATGAGCCACTTGGAAATGTTTGTTTTGAAGGTTGGGGTGCCGGAAAGCCGACCGTCGCTTTTCGAGCTGAAGGGCCCTCGTTCGTGATGACAAACGAGGTTGATGCCTTGATGGTCGATTGCGCAGATGAGGTTGGCTTGACGAATGCCGTTACCCGTCTGCGGGACGATCCGGAACTTCGTGAAAAACTGGTGGAAGGCGGGCACACAACGACACGCGCCCGTTTTTCCAAAGAAGCAATCACAGCCTCTTACATGAAGCTGTTTGAAGAGGCAGCAAACAAGTGAAAGTCTGCCATTTTCATTTCGGCAAAGACGGCGGCGCAGAACGCTTTTTCGTTCATCTCGTCAACGCGTTTGCAAAACGGGGGCTTGAGCAGAGCTGCGTCATCCGTAAAAATCGTGTGTGGCGGAAGGACATCGAGGCCGTTGCAAATATTACGGAGAGTAATTTCCGTAATCTTTCATTGGACAGAATCCTACTTCCCATCAAAGTTCGTTCCATGGCTCAATCTCTCAAGCCTGATGCGATCATGTCATGGGCGCCGCGTGCCAGCGAGTTGATGCCGAATTACAAAGGCTGCATCAAGCTCTCGCGCCTTGGAGATTACCCCACGAAGCTGGATTATTTCAAGAATACCGACATTCTGGTTTGCAATACGCCTGGTATTGCCGAGCATGTCAAAGCCATTGGATGGACGCGCGGTGTGGAGGTCATTTCCAACTTCACCAGCACGCGGGCGATTGCGCCGATAGCGAGGGCTGAGCTGGATACGCCGCAAGATGCGCCCGTGGTCATGTCCATGGGGCGTTTTGTGAAGCGGAAGGGGTTTCACACCCTGATCGATGCCGTCGCTGGCTTGCCGGGTGTTTATCTTTGGCTGGCGGGGGATGGGGAAGAGCGGGAAAGTTTGGAAGCGCAGGTGGATGCGCGCGGCATGCGAGACCGTGTTCGCTTCATCGGCTGGAAAGATGAAACGCGACCCTATGTCTCCGCTGCCGACATCTTCGTTATGCCATCCAGCCACGAGCCGCTGGGCAACGTCATCCTCGAAGCCTGGGCCCAAAAAAAGCCTGTGGTGTCTTCGAAGTCCGAGGGGCCGATGTGGTTTATGCGGGATGGAGAAAATGGCCTGCTGGCAGAGATCGGCGAAGCGGAGAGTTTTGCCGCTGCCATCGGCAAACTCCTGAGTGATCAGTCGCTATCGCAGCGTGTGGCAGCAGGCGGTCATGAAACGCTGATGAGCCAGTTCTCTGAAGAGGCCGTCGCCTCTGCCTATATCGACCTTTTCAAGCGGAAGCCTTGACCGCGTCATAAACCCTGCCGAGATTTTCCGCTTCACCTGCAATGGTGAAGTTCTTGGCCACGTGTTGGCGAGCGGCTATTGCCGCTTCCAAACGCTTCCCATCGTTTTTCAGCCATTTCAAGGCCGAATCGCTCATGGCTTGCAGCTCACCTCGAGCAATAACCTCGCCAGTCTCCCCCTCAACCAATTCCGGAAACGCCCCTACATCCGTCGCAATCACTGGCACACCCGTTGCCATTGCCTCCAGCGGGGTGAGCCCAAAACCTTCCCAACGCTGTGGGGCGATGAAGAGGTCGAGGGTGCGGTACCATTCGTTGATGTTGGTGTGTTCGCCGACGAAAAGGATGCGGTCTGCGAGACCGGCGGCGCGGACCTTTTCTTTCAGGCCGTTTTCGAATTCCACATGCGGCCCGGTGGCGCGCCCGGCGATGATGGCTGACCAGTCGGGATTTTGAGGGAGCACGGCGATCATGGCATCGACGAAGAGGTCCGTGCCTTTCTGGTGGCGCACTCTGCCGAAGCAGCCGGCGTATTTCTGGTTCGGGTCGAGGCCAAGCGCGCGTTTTGCCTCAGCCTTGTCAGTGGGCGGGGAGAAGCGCTCGGTATCGATGCCGTGCATGATGACGGTGCTTGGCACATCCATATAGGAAGCCGTCTTTGCGCTGGTCGCGATGATCGCATCCATGCGGGAAATCAGGAATTTCGTCCAGCCGCTGTGTTTGCGCTGCGAGGCGGAGGTGAAGACGATCTTCAGCTTCATGCGCAGTATATCGCGCATGATGATGGCGGGCAACATTTCAATATTGCGGCGCGCGTGCCAGACGCGCGGCTTCTTATCCGGACCCAATTGCCATAGCCGCCACAGGTCTCGAAAGCGGACATGTGGCAGGCTTTGCGGCAAACCCGGCCCTATAACGGCAACCTTTTGCCCAAGCCGATTTTGCACCGGCACGAGCTGGATGATGGTGGATGTCACGCCGGAGAGCCTGCGCTTGAAATTCGGCGCAAGCACCCGGACATCAGCCAAGTCGATATAGGGCAAAATCGGGATCTCGTGAGAGAGGCGCTGGCAATCAGCCCCAGTTGATGGAGAGGATTTCGTAGCCGCGCGAACCGCCGGGGGCATTCACTTCAATGCTGTCACCAACTTCCTTGCCGATCAGCGCGCGCGCGATGGGCGAGGAGATGGAAATGCGGCCCTGCTTGACGTCGGCTTCCTGGTCGCCAACGATCTGGTAGGTCTTCTGTTCGTTGGAATCTTCGTCCACAAGCTTGATGGTGGCACCGAACTTGATGGTCGTGCCGGACATTTTCGACAGGTCGATGACTTCCGCACGTGCGGTCAGGTCTTCCAGCTCGGCAACGCGGCCTTCATTGTGACTCTGCGCTTCCTTGGCGGCATGGTACTCGGCATTTTCAGACAGGTCGCCATGGGCGCGCGCTTCTGCAATAGCCTCGATGATGCGTGGGCGCTCTTCCTGCTGGCGCCAGCGAAGTTCTTCCTGCAGCTTGACGAATCCGCCCTGAGTCATCGGTACTTTTTCTACCATTTTTTCTTCCTTCGCATTCTAACCGCGGTACCCGCAGACACAAAAAGAAACAGGTTCCGGAGCAAAACTACGGAACCAGTCAAAATCACAATTCGGCAGACTATATCAGAAGACCGCCGCCAATTGCCAGCAAATTTGAGACTGCCCATTTTCAGGAGACTGGAACTTGATCTTAGCCAAGGATTGACAGTTTACGCAAGAACATATAGTGAACGTACCTATGAAAAAGTCAATAAAAGAGCGGTTGGCGGTCCTTTCCGATGCGGCGAAGTATGATGCGTCCTGCGCCTCCAGTGGCACGACGAAGCGTAACTCGTCCGCATCGGGAGGGCTGGGGTCGACGGAAGGTTCGGGCATTTGCCACGCCTATGCGCCGGATGGCCGGTGTATTTCGCTTTTGAAGATTTTGCTCACCAACTTCTGCATTTATGACTGTGCCTACTGCATCAACCGTTCCTCCAGCAATGTGGAGCGGGCGCGCTTTACGGTGGAAGAGGTGGTTTGGCTGACGCTGGAATTTTACCGGCGCAATTATATCGAGGGTCTGTTTCTGTCGTCCGGTATCATTCGCTCGTCGGATCATACGATGGAAGAACTGGTTCGGGTGGCGAGGGAGTTGCGCGTCACCCACGGCTTCCGGGGCTATATCCACCTCAAATCCATTCCCGAAGCTTCGGCGCGGCTGGTGGAAGAGGCGGGGCTTTATGCGGACCGCCTGTCGATTAACATCGAGTTGCCGACGGATAGCGGCATCGGCCAGTTTGCGCCGGAAAAGCAGCCGGGAAACATTCGCAAGTCCATGGCTGATATTCGTCTGAAGATCGAGGAGGCGGGTGAGCCGACGGTTCAGACGAAGCGGGTCAGAAAGTTTGCGCCTGCCGGCCAAAGCACGCAGATGATCGTGGGTGCGGATGGCGCCAATGACAGCACCATACTCAACACCAGCGCGCGCCTTTATGGCAGCTATGGTCTGCGGCGCGTCTATTATTCCGCTTTCAGCCCTATTCCTGATTCGTCCAAAAACCTGCCGCTGATCAAGCCGCCTTTGATGCGGGAGCATCGGCTCTATCAGGCCGATTGGCTCTACCGGTTTTATGGCTTCGATATTTCCGAAATTGCCTCCACCCAGAAAGATGGCATGCTGGATCTGGATATCGATCCGAAGCTGGCTTGGGCGCTGGCAAATCGGCAGAGCTTTCCTGTCGATGTGAACAAGGCGGAGCGTGAGACGTTGCTGCGGGTTCCGGGGTTCGGCACGAAAACGGTCAATTCCATCCTGTCATCGCGCCGGTTCAGGCAGTTGCGGCTAGAAGATTTGGCTCGCTTCGGCGTCTCGCTTAAAAAGGTGAAGGCCTTCGTCGTGGCGGGCGGGTGGTCACCGGGCAAGCTGACGGAGCGACCCGACTTGCGCGCCATGTTTGCGCCGCAGCCTGAACAACTATCGTTGCTGTGATGTACAGGGTGTCGCTGGAGGGAAGGGGCGATTTCACCGAGTGGCGGGAGGCCGCCCGCACATTTCTCTCCGCCAATGTCTCGCCGCACGAAATCGAGTGGCGGTGCCGCGGCGAAGAGACCGGTTTACTGGGTTTCGAGGAGGAGAACCTGCCCGCTGCCGTAGACAATGCCTCCGGTGTCTATGTGCCTTCAGCCTTCATGCCGCTGGCGCAGACCATTATTTGCCATAGCGATCCGAAGCGATTTTCGTTGCTCTATCGGCTTTTGTGGCGTCTGGGGCAGGACAGGGCGTTGCTGCAATTCAAGTCTGATCCTGATGTGGCGGAAGCGCGTAAATTGGAGAAATCCGTTCGTCGCGATAGTCACAAGATGACGGCTTTCGTGCGTTTCAAGGAAGTGGCGCTGGCCACGGGTGAGGCGGGTCGGCGGCGGTTTATTGCTTGGTTCGAGCCAGATCATTTCATCGTGGAGCGAAAGGCTGCGTTTTTCCAGCGGCGTTTTACCGATATGGACTGGCTGATTCTGACGCCGAAAGGCTCGGCTCGCTGGGATGGTGAGGCGCTCGAAACATCGCGGCTGGCAGCTGAGCAGCCGGATTTGTCGGATGAGACGGATGAGCTTTGGCGCACCTATTATGCCAATATTTTCAATCCGGCTCGCTTGAAGATCAAGGCGATGACGGCGGAAATGCCGAAGAAATACTGGAAGAACCTGCCCGAGGCCGATCTTATTCCAGACCTCATTCTCAACGCTGAGCGACGGGTGCTGGAGATGGGCGCCAAGGCGGCGACCGAGCCGCAGCTCTTCCATCACCGTATCCAGGCTGCGGCAGAAAACAAAGCCGCGCCTGCACTACCCGATGCCGATACGTTGGAAGGGTTGAGGCATGAGGCGAAAGACTGCACGCTCTGTCCTCTCCATTGCAAGGCCACGCAAACGGTGTTCGGTGAGGGGCCAGCCAATGCCGATGTGATGATTGTCGGCGAGCAGCCGGGCGACTTCGAAGACTTGGCAGGGCGTCCCTTTGTCGGCCCGGCGGGCAAGGTGTTCGATCAGGTCTTGGGTGAAACCGGCATGGAGCGGCAGAAACTCTATGTCACCAATGCCGTCAAACATTTCAAATATGAGACGCGCGGCAAGAGGCGCATCCACCAGCGGCCGGATGCGGGCGAGG
This sequence comes from Agrobacterium sp. 20P9.1.2, assembly GCF_057799395.1. Classification (NCBI taxonomy): domain Bacteria; kingdom Pseudomonadati; phylum Pseudomonadota; class Alphaproteobacteria; order Hyphomicrobiales; family Rhizobiaceae; genus Agrobacterium; species Agrobacterium sp. 20P9.1.2. The sequence continues at coordinate 689,751 of NZ_JBYOKI010000003.1, read as the reverse complement.
TGCAGCGCTGCCGCTGGTGGCTGACGCGGGAGATCGATCTGGTCCAGCCCAAGCTCATCGTTGCGATGGGGGCGACGGCAATGTTTGCTTTGACGGGTTTAAAGGAAAAGCTATCGGACCTGCGCGGCAGGCCCATGCCCATGGATGGCGGCAGGATGCTCTTCGTCACGGTGCATCCTTCCTACCTGCTTCGCATACCGGATGAGCAAAGGAAGGCGGAGGAGTTTCAGCGGTTTCGCGAGGATATGCAGGCGGTTCGCAGGCTTATGGAAGCACGCCAAGAGAGCGAAGCACTTGTATCAGCCGTTGGATAAAGCGGGGTGATGTGGTTTCATATTGGTTTGCTCATTGGCAGCTTTGACGAAATCGATGAAAGCTCGAAGCGGGGCGGGGACCAGCCGTCTGCCGGGGTAGTAGAGGAACGGGCCGGAAAAGCTCTGCCACCATGGTTCAAGCACTGGCTCCAGCGCACCGCTGTCGAAATAGGGCTGCAACCAGTCTTCGAAGAGCATGGTGATGCCCGTGCCTGCAATGGCGGCATCGACGGCGAGATCCGTTGCGCCACCGATCCTCACGATCAATGGCCCACCTGCATCGATGAGGATCACTTCGCCATCGCGTTCGAATTCCCATGGAGGGATGGTGCCGCTGGCAAATCGGCCCCTGATGCAGGCATGACTGAGCAGATCGCGGGGGTGCTGTGGTCTGCCAAAACGGTCGAGATAGACGGGTGAGGCGGCAGTCGCAAGACGCTGGCTGCGTGGGCCGATGGGAACGGCGATCATGTCCTGCTGCAGGCGCTCATCATAGCGGATGCCTGCATCGCAGCCTGCGGCCAAGATATCCACGAAGTTTTCATCGGTGATGACCTCCAGCTGAATATCGGGATAGGCAGCCAGAAACTGCGGCACAAGCGCAGGCAAAACAAGACGGGCTGCGCTGACCGGTACATTCAGCCGCAGTGTGCCCGCAGGCTTGTCGCGGAAGCCGTTGACGACATCGAGTGCGGCCTCAACCTCGGTTAATGCGGGCGAGAGGCGGGCCAGCAAGCCTTGCCCGGCTTCCGTGGGTGAGACACTGCGGGTGGTGCGATTGAGAAGGCGAACGCCCAGTTCCGTCTCCAGCCTGCGAACAGCTTCACTAAGGCCGGACGCACTACTGCTTCTGATCCTCGCCGCCTCACGAAAGCCGCCAGCGCGCACCACTGCAACAAAGATATTGAGATCATCCAGATTGATTTTCATTGTTCATATTCCCGCACAGTCCGTGCTGATCGTACCCCATTATCATACGCGCTGACAGCGTCTATCTTTCCTCCAGATCATCAGGAGAACGATCATGTCCAACATCGACAAGGCCGGAACATTTAAACTTGGAAGCCGCAGCGTAAACCGCCTTGGTTACGGCGCCATGCAGTTGGCAGGCCCGGGCGTGTTTGGCCCACCGAAGGATCGTGACGGCGCGCTTGCCGTGCTGCGCGCTGCCGTGGAGGCCGGGGTCAACCACATCGATACCAGCGATTTCTATGGGCCGCATGTCACCAACCAGCTGATCCGCGAGGCGCTGCACCCTTACACGGACGATCTCGTCATCGTCCCCAAAATCGGTGCGAAGCGTGGCGAGGATAAATCCTGGAACCTTGCATCCTCGCCGGAAGAACTGACCAGTGCGGTACATGACAATTTGCGCAATCTCGGGCTCGACGTCATGGATGTGGTTAATCTGCGTGTCATGTTCGATGTGCACGGACCGGCAGAAGGCTCCATCGAACCTTTGCTGACGCCGCTTGCCGAGTTGCAGCGGCAGGGTCTGGTTCGCCACATCGGGCTGAGCAATGTCACGGCCAATCAGGTTACTGAGGGTCGCAAGATAGCCGAGATCGTCTGCGTTCAGAACATGTATAATCTGGCGCATCGGCAAGATGACGCCCTGATCGACAGCTTGGCGAATGATGGCATTGCCTATGTGCCGTTCTTCCCGCTGGGTGGTTTCAGCCCGCTCCAGTCTTCGGCTTTGTCGGATGTTGCGGCGCGTCTGGAGGCTACACCCATGCAGGTTGCCCTTGCATGGCTTTTGCGCCGGGCGCCCAACATCCTGCTGATCCCCGGCACATCCTCCGTTGCGCATCTGCATGAAAATCTGGGTGCTGCCGATCTCGTTCTGTCGGATGAGATCATCACGGAACTCGACGGCGTGGCTGCCGCAAGCGCAGCGCATTAATTTCCGCACGCCGAAAAGCAAAGGGCGCGTCACCGACGCGCCCTTTCTGTATTCAGGAGATGCTGTCGCTTATGCGAAGTAGCTCTGCAGCGGCTTCACATCCAGGCTGCCAGCCTTCAGCGCCTTGATGGCGAGTGCTGCGGACTCTGCACCGGACATGGTGGTGTAGTAGGGCACCTTCTGCATCAGCGTTGCGCGGCGCAGCGATTTCGAGTCCGAGATCGCCTTGTTGCTGTCGGTGGTGTTGATGACCAACTGGACCTGACGGTTGCGGATGGCGTCTTCGATATGTGGACGTCCTTCCTGCACCTTGTTGATCTTTTCGGCATCGATGCCCTGTTCAGCGAGGAAACGCTGGGTTCCGCCGGTTGCCAGAACCTTGAAGCCGATTTCGACCAGATGGCGGATGGCGGGCAGAACGCGTTCCTTGTCTTCATCGCGCACGGAAACGAACACCGCGCCGGAACGGGGCAGATCGACACCGGCACCCAGCTGCGACTTGGCGAAGGCCAGAGCGAAATCGCTGTCGAGGCCGATGACTTCGCCGGTGGAGCGCATTTCTGGTCCGAGCAGAATGTCGACGCCGGGGAAGCGGGCAAACGGGAACACGGCTTCCTTGACGGCGATGTGCTTGAGATTGCGCGGATCGGGCTTTTCGCCATAGGCCGCAATCGCCGCATCCAGCTTTTCGCCGGTCATGATACGGGCTGCGATCTTGGCAATCGGCGCGCCAATGGTCTTGGCGACGAACGGCACGGTACGTGATGCACGCGGATTGACTTCCAGAACGTAGATCGTGCCGTCCTTGATGGCATATTGCACGTTCATCAAACCGCCAACGTTGAGCGCCTTGGCCATGGCTGTCGTCTGGCGTTCCAACTCGTCCAGCGTTTCCTTGGAAAGCGAACGGGATGGCAGCGAGCAGGCGCTGTCGCCGGAGTGAATACCGGCTTCTTCGATATGCTCCATGATGCCGGAGACGAAGACGTTTTCGCCATCGCACAGCGCATCCACGTCCACTTCGACGGCGTTGGTCAGGTAGCTATCGAACAGCAGCGGGTTCTTGCCCAGCAGCGTGTTGATCTGGCCGGTCTTGTCGTTGGGGTAACGCTGCTTGATATCTTCGGGCACGAGGCCCGGAACGGTGTCCAGCAGGTAGGTCTGAAGCTGTCCTTCCGAATGGATGATCTGCATGGCGCGGCCACCCAGAACGTAGGACGGGCGCACGACCAGCGGGAAGCCGATTTCGGACGCGACCAAGCGGGCCTGCTCGACGGAATAGGCGATGCCGTTGTTCGGCTGGTTGAGGTCGAGCCTCATCAAAAGCTTCAGGAAGCGGTCACGATCTTCCGCAAGGTCGATCATGTCGGGTGCTGTGCCGAGGATCGGAATACCGTTCTTTTCCAAGGCTTCGGCGAGCTTGAGCGGTGTCTGGCCGCCGAACTGCACGATAACGCCGACCAGCTCACCCTTTTCCTGCTCCGCACGCATGATTTCGATCACGTCTTCAGCCGTCAGCGGCTCGAAATAGAGGCGGTCGGACGTGTCGTAGTCGGTGGAGACGGTCTCCGGGTTGCAATTGATCATGATGGCTTCAAAGCCTGCATCTTTCAACGCGAAGGCGGCGTGGCAGCAGCAATAGTCGAACTCGATGCCCTGGCCGATACGGTTCGGGCCACCGCCCAGAATGACGACCTTCTTGCGGTCGGAAACCTGCGCTTCCGAGCGCAACTGGCCGACGAATGGCGTCTCGTAGGTGGAGTACATGTAAGCGGTTGGCGAAGCGAATTCGGCAGCGCAGGTATCGATGCGCTTGAAGACCGGGCGCACGTTGAGGCTGTTGCGAAGCTCTGCCACTTCCTTGGGGCGCTTCTTGGTGAGGCTCGCAAGGCGGGCGTCGGAGAAGCCCATGGCTTTCAGCGAACGCAGGTTTTCAGCGTCCTGAGGCAGGCCGTGTTCGCGAACGCGGGCTTCCATGTCCACTATAGCCTTGAACTGGGCGATGAACCATGGGTCGATCTTGCTGTTTTCATGCACTTCGGCTTCGGACATGCCCATGCGAAGGGCTTGTGCGACCATGCGCAGACGATCCGGCGTTGGTGTGCCGATGGCAGCGCGGATGGCGTTCTTGGAGCCTTCGCCTTCTTCGTAACCGGGGATTTCGATCTCATCGAGACCGGTGAGGCCGGTTTCCAGACCACGCAGTGCCTTCTGCAGGGATTCAGCGAAGGTACGGCCAATCGCCATGACTTCACCGACCGACTTCATGGCCGTGGTCAGGATGGGCGATGCGCCGGGGAATTTCTCGAAAGCGAAACGCGGGATCTTCGTAACGACATAGTCGATGGATGGTTCGAAGGACGCAGGCGTCGCACCGCCAGTGATGTCGTTGTCCAGTTCGTCCAGCGTATAGCCGACAGCGAGCTTGGCCGCGACCTTGGCAATCGGGAAGCCGGTGGCCTTGGAGGCGAGCGCCGACGAGCGCGAAACGCGCGGGTTCATTTCGATGACGACCAGACGGCCATCCTTCGGGTTTACTGCGAACTGTACGTTCGAGCCGCCGGTCTCGACGCCGATTTCGCGCAGAACCGCAATCGATGCATTACGCATCATCTGGTATTCTTTGTCCGTCAGCGTCAGCGCAGGGGCAACGGTGATCGAGTCGCCGGTGTGGACGCCCATCGGGTCGATGTTTTCGATGGAGCAGATGATGATGCAGTTGTCCGCCTTGTCGCGGACCACTTCCATTTCATACTCTTTCCAGCCGAGAACCGATTCTTCGATCAGCACTTCGGTGGTGGGCGATGCATCCAGACCGCCGCCGATGATTTCGAAGAATTCGGAGCGGTTGTAAGCAATGCCGCCGCCGGTGCCGCCCATGGTGAAGGACGGGCGGATGATGGCGGGCAGGCCGACAACATCGATGGCCTGCGCGGCCACGGCCAGAGCGTGGCTGATGTAGCGCTGCTTGCGGTCCGTCTCACCAAGGTTCCACTGGTTTTCAAGGTTGTCGAGCGCCTTGTCCAGTTCCGCACCGGAAAGCTTTGCCTTGAGATCGGCGCGCGCGGCTTCGTGCGTCTTGCGGTCCGCATCCTTGATGTCGGTGGCGTTGGCCAGCATCGACTTCGGTGTTTCCAGGTTGATCCGCTTCATGGCTTCGCGGAACAAAGCGCGGTCTTCGGCCATGTCGATGGCTTCAGGTTTCGCGCCGATCATCTCGACATTGTAGCGGTCCAGCACGCCCATGCGCTTAAGGGAAAGTGCGGTGTTCAGCGCCGTCTGGCCACCCATGGTCGGCAGAAGCGCGTCCGGGCGTTCTTTGGCGATGATCTTGGCAACCACTTCCGGGGTGATCGGCTCGACGTAAGTTGCGTCGGCCAGACCGGGGTCGGTCATGATGGTGGCAGGATTGGAGTTGACGAGGATGACGCGGTAGCCTTCCTCTTTCAGCGCTTTACAGGCCTGTGTACCGGAATAATCGAATTCGCATGCCTGACCGATGACAATCGGACCAGCGCCGATGATAAGGATGGATTTGATATCTTGGCGCTTCGGCATGGCTCTCGTTCCGCTTTTCGTGTTGCGCAAAAAACCGGCCAAGGTGATGGATCACCGGTCGGGGGCGCGCAATTCAAATCTTTTCAGGCTAGAAGCGGCTTATAGGCAAATGTTTTGTTGAACGGAACCCCGAATCTTCGCTTTCTGACAGGAAAGTTGGCTCCATATATAACTGTGTTGCCAGCTGATCCTTTCGGGTCTTAAAAACGTATAGATATTTGAATGCATTAAGTTTGTTTCCACAAGGAAGAGCAGGCCCTTATGATTATTGTCCATTATCTCGAAAATTCCCGCGCGCACCGCATTCTTTGGCTGCTCGAAGAACTGGGCCTTGATTATGAGGTGAAGACATACAAACGCGGGCCGGACATGCGGGCGCCGAAAGAGCTGAAGGCAGTGCATCCGCTGGGCAAGTCTCCGGTCATCGAAGATGGCGGCAAGATTTACGCCGAAAGCGGCGCGATCATCGAATATCTGCTCGATACATATGGCAAGGGAGCCTTCAGGCCGGAGCAGGGGACGGACGCCTATCGACGTTATGTCTATTGGCTGCATTATGCGGAAGGCTCCGCCATGCCGCTGCTGTTGCTGAAGCTGTTGTTTTCGCGCATTCCCGGTCAGGTTCCGTTCTTCCTGCGGCCTGTGGCAAGCATGATTTCGCAGGGCGTAGCCAGCAAGCTGGTCGATCCGCAGCTGGCCGACCACACCGCCTATTGGGAAAGCGAGCTTGCAAAGGACGGCCTGTTCGCGGGCAGCGAACTGACGGGTGCAGATATCGCCATGAGCTTTCCGGTAGAAGCGGCGATGAGCCGCGTGGACGGTGCAAAAGCACATCCTGCCATCCGCCGCTTTCTTGAGACCATCCGGGCGCGGCCAGCTTACCAGCGCGCGCTTCAAAAGGGCGGAGCTTATATCTACTCCAACAGCTAACCCGGAAATGCTCTAGCCGGAACGCTTTCGAGACTATAGCGTTTAGCAAGGCACTGAAGGGGAGACTGAATATGCAGTGGAGAGGGCGACGCCAATCCGACAATATTGAAGACAGACGCGGCATGTCATCTGGTGGCATGGGCGGCGGTGGTTTTCGTCTGCCCACCGGCGGTGGGCGTGGCGGCGGCATAGGTATCGGCGGACTTGTCGTGATCCTGCTGATCAGCTGGGCGCTGGGCATCAATCCGCTAACGCTGCTATCCGGCGGCGATGTCTCGATGGATGGCGGCAGCAGCAACCAGCAGACGACGGGCACACGTCCGCAGGGCCAGTCTAGCGACGAGACGACCGCTTTCGTACGCACTGTGCTGGCGGAAACCGAGGACACCTGGGGCAAGATATTCAGCTCCGCCGGTGAGACCTATGAAAAGCCGACACTTGTGCTGTTTGCCGGTCAAGTCCGCTCGGCCTGTGGCAATGCCTCTTCCGCCAGCGGCCCGTTCTATTGCCCGGTTGACCGCAAGGTCTATCTGGACACGGACTTCTTCCGCGAGCTGGACCGGCGTTTCGGCGCATCGGGCGATTTCGCACAGGCCTATGTGATTGCCCATGAAGTCGGCCATCACGTCCAGAACCTGACCGGTGTTCTGCCGGAGTTCAACCGCCAGCGCCAATCCATGGGCGAGACGGAAGCCAACAAGATGTCGGTTCGCGTGGAATTGCAGGCAGATTGCTATGCCGGCATCTGGGGCAAGTCCACCCAGCAGAAGGGCATTCTGGAAACCGGCGATCTGGAAGAAGCATTGAATGCCGCGCACCAGATTGGGGACGATACGTTGCAGAAGAAATCGCAGGGCTATGTCGTACCTGATAGTTTCAACCACGGCACATCTGCCCAGCGTGCGGAATGGTTCAAGCGGGGTTTCGACAGCGGACGGCTTGAGGATTGCGATACGTTTTCGGCTGATATCTGAGGCTTAGGTTTAAAAAATCAAAGCGCTGTGCGGCGAAAACCGCCCAGCGCTTTTCTGTCATTTATACATGCCTTCACGCAGGTTGATGCGGTGCTCCAGATAAGCTTTCAGAGAACAGAGCATTTGTGTCCAGCCGTGACAATTGCCATAGGAAGCATTCAGGCCCTTCGGCGTTTCCTTCCAGCCTTCCTCGGCAATGCTGACCAGTGTTCTGTTGCCGTCAATGCTTTCAAACGTCATCGTCACGATTGTCTTGTAGCTGGTGCTCGTATGGTCTTTGTCTTCATTGGCATCCCATTGCAGAACAATTTCCTTGTCCTTCTCAACCTTGACGACCTCCACGGGGCATTCGCCGGGAAAATCGTGGAAGTTCCACATTACGGTTGAGCCGGTTTCCAGTCTGCCTTTCGCGCCGCCCGTGGTGAAATATCTGGACAATTGCTGCGGGTTGACGATGGCCTCAAAGACCTCATCGACCGGCTTTGATATTCTGCCTGCCACTTTGAATTTTAATTCCATTTTCTCCTCCTCTTGTTCTAGGCGCAATTATGTTATAAAAATATAACATGTCAAGAGATGCAGAAAACGACAGAATTTTCAAAGCGCTGGCGGCTCCGATTCGCAGGGAGATGCTGGATGTGTTGAAAGACGACCCTAAAACCACCGGCGTACTCTGTACGCATTTCCCCCAATTGGACCGTTGCACGGTCATGCAGCACTTGAAAGTGCTGGAGGCGGCGGATCTGGTGATTGCAAAACGGGAGGGGAGGGAGCGGTGGAATTATCTCAATCCGCTGCCGATCAAAGCCATTCATGATCGCTGGATCGGGGCTTATGCGGCGCACGCCGTTGGCATGCTGGAGACGTTGAAAAAGGATTTGGAAGGATAAATGGCGTGGCCCTTGCAGGCCACGCCATTTTTTTATCAGGCCGCGCGGCTGTAACGCTGCGCCTGCTCATTGGCCAGCTGGAACTGGGCCAGTAGGGCATTGAGCGCTGCCGCTTCCGAAGCGAGGCCGTGGCTTGCGGCAGTCTGTTCCTCGACCATGGCGGCATTCTGCTGCGTGCCCTGATCGATGGTGTTGATCGCCGTGTTGATCTCCTGCAATCCGGTGGACTGTTCGCGAGAGGCCAGAACGATGGCGTTGATGTGCTTGTTGATTTCCTGCACTTCCGCCACGATGGTTTCCAGCGCCTTGCCAGCATTGCCAACCAGCGAAACGCCTGCTTCGACCTGCGTGGTGGAGGCGCTGATGAGGGTCTTGATTTCCTTGGCGGCGTTGGCAGAGCGTTGTGCCAGTTCACGCACTTCCTGCGCCACAACGGCAAAGCCCTTGCCTGCTTCGCCCGCACGGGCAGCTTCCACACCGGCATTCAGAGCGAGAAGATTGGTCTGGAAAGCAATTTCATCGATAACGCCGATGATCTTGGAAATGCCGGAGGAGGACTGCTCGATGCCTTCCATGGCCTTCACCGCATCGCCAACGACCACGCCGGATTGTTCGGCATTGCTGCGGGCGCGCTCCACCAGACGGCCGACCTCTTCGGCACGCTTTGCCGAATCCTTGACTGTGGTGGTAATTTCTTCCAGCGCTGCTGCGGTTTCTTCCACCGATGCCGCCTGCTGTTCCGTGCGTTTGGCAAGATCGTCGGCGGAGTGGCGAATTTCGCTCGCACCGGCATCGATGGCACGCGCATTCTGGCCGACATTGACGAGGGCGCCATTGAGCTTGCTGATGGAAGCGTTGAAGTCTTCGCGTAGACGGTCGATGTGTGCCACGAAGGGCGTGTTGATGCGGTAGTTCAGATTGCCGTCCGAGAGATGGGCAAGGCCTTGCGCCAGCGAATCGACGGCGAACTGAATGTCGGCGGCATCCTTTGCCGACAGCTGCTCGCGCTCGCTGCGTTCTTGTTCGGAAAGGGTGCGGGTCTGTGCTGCATCGCCTTCCAGACGAAGCCGCTCCAGCGCATTGCTGCGAAATACGGCGACGGCTGCGGCCATCGATCCGATCTGGTCGTTGCGCTCCTGTCCGGGAATGGCGACATCCAGATTGCCTGCGGCCAGCTGGTCCATGGCAGACGTCATCTGCGTGACTGGCTTGGCAATCAGGCTGTTTACGAGGAAAGCGAGGAAGGCGATCATACCGGCAACGGCCAGAATGGTGGCGACGACGGCGGCAATACGGAATTGCGAAATGGAGGCAAAGGCCGTGTTGCTGTCGATGACGAGGCCGACCGACCATTGTACAGAGGGCAGACCAGGGACGGGAATGAAGCTGGTGATCTTGTCCGCGCCGTTGATCTGGGTCTGCGAGACAGTCTGGGAAATCGTCGGCGTCGCGACCGGGAAGAGGTCGGTCAGCGTCTTGTTGATCATCGCTTCATCGGGGTGGATGAGGATTTTGCCATCCTTGTTGACCAGAAACGCATAACCTTCATTGCCAGCATCGACGGAACCGATCATGGAGACCAGCGTCGTCAACATGAAGTCGCTGGCGGCAACACCGACCAGCTTGCCATCGCGCTTGACGGGCAGGGCGGCGCTGACAACCAGCTTGCCGGTGGTGGCATCGGCATAGGGTTCCGTCAGCACGGTGGAGTCTGCTTTGACGGCAGCCTGATACCATGGACGCTGGCGCGGATCGTAGCCGTCGCGCATCTTTGTCGATGGGAAGTTGTTGAACACACCGGCTTCATCGCCAAAATAGGTAGACTTGAATTCGCGCGCCAGAACATCATTGTGCAGGGCAAGTTCCAGCCGCTCCTGATCGGTCGCCTTGACCATGGAGGCGCCGACCATTTCGGTCATCATGATACGGCCGTTCAGCCAGTTGGCGATGCTCTGCGCCGACTGTTTGCCAGCGGCATTGATCTTGTCTTCAACGAAATGGTTGGCCGCGTCGCGCTGCAAGCCATCAATATAAATGGAAAAGCCCGCGAAGGCCGCGACAACGACACAGGACGCCGCGACGACGATCCGCGTCATCAAATTGGATTTCTTGGACAATTTCTGGACCTCGAGAAGAGACCGGTAATACCGGATTTTGATAGAAACATGCCATTGGCGCGTGTGGCGTGCTTCATGCACCCAGAAATCTCATAGCTTTTGCCAGTCACCCCTATCAGCCTCGCGTGAATAAAGATTAATGCTCTCACCAGCTGCCTGCAGTTTTTGACATAAGCCATTGTTTAATTTTATAAATATTTTTGCATGACGAGATTTTGCGCGTTTGCCGCATTCTTGCGCATTTCTTTTAAATATCCTATTCAGGTGCCGCGCCGCTTTCCTCATTCGCAGGGAAGCGGCTTTTGCTTTTTTGAGGTGATGTCATGTCTTCGTCGGTTGCGGTTGAAAACGCTCATGTGGGTGCCAACTCGTGGGGCGCGCATTTGCTCGCGACGCTAGCTTTGGGAATTCCGCTGATCGGCGCGCAGCTGGCGCAGCTTGGCATTCACACCACGGATATGGTCATTGTCGGCCAGCTGGGCGCAGAAAAGCTGGCCGCCATGGTGCTGGCTGGACAGTTCTATTTCGTCGTGTTCATTTTCGGCTCGGGCTTTTCCGTCGCCGTCGTTCCCATGGTCGCCAATGCCTATGGGCAGGGCGATGCGACATCTGCTCGCCGAGCCCTGCGCATGGGCATGTGGGTGGCCACCGTTTACTGGCTGCTGACGGTGCCGTTGTTCCTCAGCGCCGAGAAAATCCTTCTCTCGCTGGGGCAAAATCCGGCGGTGTCCGCGCAAACCGGCCAATATCTTGCTGTCGCACAATTCGGCCTGCTGCCAGCGCTTCTGTTTTACGTCATGCGCGGCCTCGTCAGCGCCATCGGGCGGGCGGGCATCATTCTTTATGCCACCATTTCGATGCTGCTGCTCAATGGCTTTCTGGCCTATGCGCTGGTTCTCGGCCATTTCGGCTTTCCCGCTTTCGGCATGATCGGCGCTGCCTATGCGGCTGTTATCGTCAATACCTTCAGTCTGGCGTTCATCGTCATCTATATTCAGACGCGGGATGAGACGCGGCGCTATGAACTCTTCGTGCGTTTTTGGCGGCCGGATTTTCATGCGCTGTGGGAGGTCATCCGCCTTGGCCTACCGATCAGCGTCACTATTCTGGCCGAAGTGACCCTGTTTTCGGCGGCCTCCATTCTTATGGGGCAGATCGGAACGCTTGAGCTGGCGGCACACGGCATTGCGCTGCAATTGGCCTCGATTGCCTTTATGATCCCGCTTGGGCTGGCGCAGGCCGCAACCGTGCGGATCGGCGTGGCGCATGGGCAGAAGGATTACCCCAATCTCGTGCGTGCAGCAGTCACGGTGTACGGCGTTGCCTGTGCTATCGCGGCCTGCGGGGGTCTGCTGTTTGCTCTTGCGCCTGAATATCTCGCAAGCTGGTTCCTCGACCCCACGCTTCCGGGTGCGACGGAAGTTCTGGCCTATGCCGGAACGCTGGTCATCATCGCCGGTGTGTTTCAGCTGGTGGACGGCATGCAGGCGGTGGCCGCCGGTCTTCTGCGTGGTCTCAAGGACGCGCGTGTGCCGATGATCCTTGCGCTGATTTCCTACTGGCCCATCGGTCTGGCGCTTGCCTGGGTCGCAGCTTTTCCGCTCGGCTTTGGGGGACCCGGTGTCTGGTTCGGCTTCGTGGTCGGTCTGTCGACCGCTGCCATTCTGCTGACCACACGCTTCTATCTGATGGTAAAACGTGAAATGAAAACGGCCCGCTGAGAGCGGGCCGCCATATCGTTATTCGCAACTTCAAGAGTCTTATCAGCGCTCTGCGAGAGCCGGTTCGCCCTTCTTCTCACGCAGCAGGTTGACGAAGCGGCGGAAGAGATAGTGGCTGTCCTGCGGACCGGGGGATGCTTCCGGGTGGTGCTGGACCGAGAAGACCGGCTTGCCGGTGATGCGCAGGCCGCAATTGGTGCCATCGAACAGGGAAATATGAGTCTCTTCAACGCCTTCTGGCAGAGACTTCGTATCCACCGCAAAGCCGTGGTTCATAGAGACGATTTCCACCTTGCCGGTGGTGAAGTCCTTGACCGGGTGGTTGGCGCCATGGTGGCCCTGATGCATCTTTTCGGTCTTGGCGCCGACGGCGAGACCCAGCATCTGGTGGCCAAGGCAGATACCGAAGACCGGCAGGTCCGTCTTGATCAGGTCCTGAATGACCGGCACGGCATACTTGCCGGTTGCCGCCGGGTCTCCCGGGCCGTTGGAGAGAAACACGCCATCGGGCTTCAGTGCCATGATGTCTTCGGCAGATGTCTGTGCGGGCACGACGGTGACCTTGCAATCCAGACCGGCAAAGAGGCGCAGAATGTTGCGCTTCACGCCGAAATCGACGCAGACAACGTGGTACTTGGCATCTGCTTCACCCAGCGTGCCGTAACCCTTGTTCCATTCCCAAGGCGTTTCGGCCCAGACCGATGACTGGCCGGATGTCGCTTCGATGGCGAGATCGAGACCTTCGAGACCGCTCCAGGCCTTGGCTTCGGCTTTCAGCGCTTCGATATCGAAAACGCCGTTGGGGTCGTGGGCGATGACCGCGTTTGGTGCGCCGTTCTCACGGATCCAGGCCGTCAGAGCACGCGTATCGACGCCGCAAAGGCCGATGATGCCGCGGGCTTTCAGCCACGCATCGAGATGCTTGACCGCGCGGAAGTTGGATGGCTCGGTGATGTCGGCCTTGAAGATCACGCCAACCGCGCCGCGCCGTGCAGCGGGCGTCAGGTCTTCGATGTCTTCGTCATTGGTGCCGATGTTGCCGATATGCGGGAAGGTGAAGGTAACGATCTGGCCGAGATAGGACGGGTCGGTCAGGATTTCTTCGTAACCGGTCAATGCGGTGTTGAAGCAGACTTCCGCCTGAACCTTGCCGGTTGCGCCGATGCCGGTTCCCTCGATCACGGTGCCATCTGCCAGAACGAGCATGGCGGTGGGTTTGCGGGTGGTCCAGGGTGCTGTCTCGGTCATCTCGTTTCCGTTTCTGCCACTTGGGCCCGCCTCTTGAAAGGCAGGTGCAAAGCGGTCATCTTTTTTCGCGGATAAGGGCGCGCGAAAGCCTTCGCGTCGTAACCTTCGTTAAAATCCTGTGCAGGTGCCGGAAAATAACGAAAGGGGCGCGAACGGTCAACCGCAGCCCTGTGGATTAGCTGGATTTAAAATCCAGTCGATTCAGAGACTTATGTAAATGATTTGCCGACACCCGCTTGCTCGTTTATGTCACCGGCAAAATTATGGAGGAAAAGCCTGACCGGAATTTGCCGGATGTCACGGCTTTTTCAAGGAGAGAAACATGATCCGCGATACATTCGCCAACACCCTTAAAGAGGCCATGAAAGCCCGCGATACGCGCCAGATTTCGACGATCCGCCTCATCCAGGCCGCCGTCAAGGACCGCGATATCGCCAATCGCGGCATCGGCAAGGACGCGGTTTCCGACGAGGAAATTCTGCAGATTCTGGCCAAGATGATCAAGCAGCGCGAAGAATCCGCCGGTATCTACGACAAGGCCGGACGCGCGGAACTTGCCGAGCACGAGCGCGAAGAAATCGTCATCATCAAGAGCTTCATGCCGGAAGAGATTCCCGAAGAGGAGGTCCGCTCCATCATCGAAGGCGTGATTGCGGAAACCGAAGCCTCCGGCCTGCGCGATATGGGCAAAGTCATGGGCGTTCTGAAAGAGCGCTACCCTGGCCAGTTGGATTTCGGCAAGGCTTCCGGTCTCATCAAGGAATTGTTGAAGTAACGCTGAAAAAGGAAAAGGCAGGGCGCATGTGGTTGCCCTGCCTTTTTTATGCTTGAGGTGCGCTCGCGGTTTAAGCGCATAGTCAGGCTCTCTTGGGGGATGGCGCCTGGCACCAAGCATTACGCACACGCTCGGCATCATGCCGATGCTACGAAATTAGGCCTGTTTCGCCCCGCCTTCAAATTACAAAAACATAATGTTTCGCAGGGATTTTTTGCCCTAAATTTGCCAGAAGTTGGCGCTTAGGCAATGGCCTCTTCGAGGCCTGCTATCAGCTCTTATTGCTTCTCTGCTCGCGCACATAATGGCGCAAAATCGCGTTCATTCGGGTCTGGTATCCCTTGCCTGTGGATTTGAAGAAGTCGATGACATCCTCATCCAGCCGGATCGAGATCGATTTCTTGTTAACGGGCACGACGACTTCAGCCTTCGACCAATCGACATCGATCCATTCCGCCCAATCAGGATCGTCGCGCATCGCACGCTCGATGTCTTCATCGGTCAATGCATCGACGCGCGCCCAGTCTGTCGCGCTTTTCTCGCCGCGCGCTCGCTTGGCCCGAAGCTCATCCAATGTCATTCGCGTGGTAGAGTTTGTGCTCATTTTTTCTCGCCGCGCGCGCTGAAATAATCCGACATATATCGCCGCGCATCGTATAAACGACAGTTATGAGGCGGCGACCCAGAGGGCAAATAGCGCAGATGCGGACTTCTCCGTTTCTGTTGGATAAAAGCTCGATATGTGGTTCGCTAAGCGCTTCCAAGGCATCTTCGAAATCGATGTCGTGCTTAACCAAATTCGTTTTGCGTTTGTTCTCGTCCCATTCGAACGAGGCAAATTCTTTAGACACAAGCATAGGGCGTTCCTAAAAACACTGTTCGTCAGCACGTCCTGCGCTTTCGTGTATATTCATTTGTATATACACTCCTGTCAAGAGGTCTGTGAATAACGGGCATCATCCGTTTCTGCCCTTGGTAATCACAGCCAGCTGCGCTTATATAAAAGACTGGCCGAAGACAGGCAGTGATCCCAGGTAAAGATGCGCTTTTCAAACTCATTTCTCGACGAGATACGTGACCGAGTGAACATCTCAGATGTTATCGGCAGACGTGTGACGTGGGACAGGAAGAAGAGCAACGCGTCCAAGGGTGACTACTGGGCTTGCTGCCCCTTCCATGGGGAGAAGAGCCCCAGCTTCCATTGTGAGGACCGTAAAGGCCGTTACCATTGTTTTGGCTGCGGTGTTTCCGGCGACCATTTTCGTTTTCTAACCGATCTTGATGGCATGGGTTTTCCCGAAGCTGTTCAGCAGATTGCCGATATGGCGGGCGTGTCCATGCCGCAGCCGGATGTGCAGGCGGAGCGGCGCGAGCGCGAGCGGGCGTCGCTTCAGGACGTCATGGAAATGGCGACGCTGTTCTTTCAGGATCAGTTGCAGACGGCAGCGGGTGCCAGAGCGCGCGCCTACCTGCGGGATCGTGGCCTGACGGGCCGCACCATCGAGACGTTCCGATTGGGTTTCGCTCCCGATAGCCGCAACGCGCTGAAGGAGCATCTGGCCTCCAAGGGTATCGCCAAGGAGCAGATGGAGGCTTGTGGCCTGGTGGTGCATGAGAATGTGCCTGTTTCCTACGACCGTTTTCGTGACCGCATCATGTTTCCCATTCTCTCGTCGCGGGAAAAGGTTATCGCCTTCGGTGGTCGTGCCATGGCGGCGGATGCGCTGGCCAAATATCTCAATTCCAATGAGACGGAGCTCTTCCACAAGGGCAACGTCCTTTACAATTTCGCCCGTGCGCGGCGCGCCACGCAATCCTCCGGCACGGTCATCGCCGTTGAAGGTTATATGGATGTCATCGCGCTCTATCAGGCGGGCGTGGAAAATGCCGTGGCACCACTTGGAACCGCGCTGACGGAAAGCCAGCTCGATCTGTTGTGGAAGATGTCGACCCAGCCCGTGCTGTGTTTCGATGGCGATGGAGCTGGCATTCGCGCCGCCAGCCGTGCCGCTGATCTGGCGCTGCCGCATATCAAGCCGGGCCGCTCCGTCAGCTTCGCGCTGCTGCCTGACGGCAAAGACCCGGACGATCTGGTGCGCCACGAGGGCAGGTCGCCGTTTGACCGGGTTCTGTCGGAAGCCAAGCCACTAGCGGCCATGATCTGGAGCCGCGAGACGGCGGCTGTCACCTTCGATACGCCGGAAAAGCGCGCAGAGTTGGAAAACCGCCTACGGCAGATCGTGTCCGTTATCGGTGATGAAAGCGTGCGCCGCTTTTACCAGCAGGACATGCGCGACCGGCTGAATGCGTTCTTTCAGCCGCAGTTTCAGAGCAGAAACTCTAAGTTTGAAAAAGGATCTAGAGGTCAGGGACAAACTCGTCGTCAAGCGCCGAGTGGTCTTGCACCTGGACCGGGTCAGGCTCTGTTGGAGCAAGGTACAATTGCAAGTGCAAAGTTGAACTCTTTGGTGAAGACATCCCCCTCAGTTCGCGCACCTGCTTTGAGAGAAAGTGTTCTAGCGTTCACGATTGTGAACCACCCTGAACTTTTATTGGAAGAGTATGATGAAATATCTTGCATTGAATATGATCATGCCGAATTGCAAAAGCTCTGGTCTCATCTCTTGGCTTACACAGCAGAGCATGCAGCTAACCTGTCAGCTAGTGAATTGATAAAGAATCTTCACGATAATGGTTTCAGTGCCCTGATTTCCACGATGGATCAGCAGATACGTTACAATCGCCAGTGGACCGCAAGTATCCATGCAGCGCTTGAAGACGCGCGGGAAGGCTATGTTCAGTCACTCTCTTTATATAAGCGAGCGAAAGCGTTGCGCAGGCAGAAAAGTGAACTTGAAAGAGAAATCGCTGAGGTTACTGCAGATGGCGACGGTGAGCGCGGAGCGTTGTTAATGCGCGCGCTTTCCGAGGTGCAGCTGGAGATCGGTCGGATGGAAAATCAGGAAGCGATCATCGATGGATTCGGCGTCATGTCGGGGCGGGTCAAGGGAGCGGCCTATAGTCACGGATAGGCCTTTTAACGTGTTGCAGGCTTGTCTTTTTCGCAGATCGACCTAAATAGGGGATAAGTTGGTGAAGGCCCGCGAAATGTCGCCGCAATGACGGCTTTTTTGGTTTTTAACCCTCGCTCTAGCCATAAAGGCTTGACGCGACGGGAAATAGCGGGAATCACCATTCCAGGAAAAGTAAGGTGGAATGGGCCTTGGCGGATCGAAACTGCATGCAAAAGCATTTCCGGATGCACTGTCTTGATGTTCCGCCGTTGGCAGCCGTGGTTAATCGGCAATTAAAGATCATTCCGTTAGGTGTTTGACAGTGATTCGCGGCCATAGCCGGGTGCCCTTGGGGGTAAACGGCCTTGCGGCGAAGCGGATGTTAGCGTCAGGGAAAGCGACGAGATAGATGGCAACCAAAGTCAAAGAAAACGAAGAAGCTGAAAACGAACGCGATGGCGCGACGGATGGGCCGCTTCTCGATCTTTCGGATGACGCGGTCAAGAAAATGATCAAGGCCGCCAAGAAGCGCGGCTACGTCACCATGGATGAGCTGAACGAGGTTCTGCCGTCGGATCAGGTTGATCCTGACCGCATCGAAGACATCATGGCGATGCTCAGTGAAATGGGTATCAACGTCATCGAGGACGAGGACGCCGAAGAGGCTGCGCCTGAAGCCGACGATAACGATGCTGAGGCTGAAGAGTCCGAGGGTGGCGAACTTGCGCCTTCCAGCGGCACGGCCCTAGCAACCGCCAAGAAGAAAGAGCCGACAGACCGTACCGACGACCCGGTGCGCATGTATCTGCGCGAAATGGGCTCGGTAGAGCTTTTGTCACGCGAAGGCGAAATCGCGATTGCCAAGCGCATCGAGGCTGGCCGCGAGACGATGATCTCCGGCCTGTGCGAAAGCCCGTTGACGTTCCAGGCGCTGATCATCTGGCGCGACGAACTCAACGAAGGCACAACACTGCTGCGTGAGATCATCGATCTCGAAACCACCTATTCCGGTCCGGAAGCCAAGGCTGCACCGCAGTTCCAGAGCCCGGAGAAGATTGAAGCAGACCGCAAGGCTGCTGAAGAGAAAGAAAAAGTCCGCCGTCTGCGCAATCCCGGTGGCGATGACGATGTGACGAATGTTGGTGGCGAAGGCCTTCCGCATGAAGAGGAAGAGGAGGACGACGACGAGTCCAATCTTTCGCTGGCTGCGATGGAAGCCGAACTGCGCCCGCAGGTCATGGAAACGCTGGATACGATTGCCGACACCTACAAGAAGCTGCGCAAGCTTCAGGATCAGCAGGTCGAGGCGCGCCTTGCCTGCACCGGCACGCTGTCCACCGGTCAGGAACGTCGCTACAAGGAACTGAAGGATCAGTTGATCACGGCTGTGAAGTCGCTGTCGCTGAACCAGAACCGCGTCGACAGCCTTGTCGAGCAGCTCTACGACATTTCCAAGCGCCTGATGCAGAACGAAGGCCGTCTGCTGCGCCTTGCCGAATCTTACGGCGTCAAGCGTGACGGCTTCCTTGAGCAGTATCACGGTGCGGAACTCGATCCGAACTGGATGAAGTCGATTGCCAATCTGGCCGCCAAGGGCTGGAAGGAATTCGCGCGCGAAGAAAACAACACGATCCGCGATATCCGTCAGGAAATCCAGAATCTCGCTCAGGAAACCGGCATTTCCATTGCCGAATTCCGCCGCATCGTTTCCATGGTCCAGAAGGGCGAGCGCGAAGCGCGCATTGCCAAGAAGGAAATGGTGGAAGCCAACCTGCGTCTGGTTATCTCGATTGCGAAGAAGTACACAAACCGCGGTTTGCAGTTCCTCGATCTCATTCAGGAAGGCAATATCGGCCTGATGAAGGCTGTCGATAAGTTCGAATATCGTCGCGGTTACAAGTTCTCGACCTATGCGACGTGGTGGATTCGTCAGGCAATCACCCGTTCGATTGCCGACCAGGCCCGTACCATCCGTATTCCGGTGCATATGATCGAAACGATCAACAAGATCGTTCGTACATCGCGTCAGATGCTGCATGAAATCGGTCGCGAACCGACTCCGGAAGAACTGGCTGAAAAGCTGGCCATGCCTCTGGAAAAGGTTCGCAAGGTTCTGAAAATTGCCAAGGAGCCGATCTCGCTCGAAACCCCCGTGGGTGACGAAGAGGATTCGCATCTGGGTGACTTCATCGAGGACAAGAACGCGCTTCTGCCTATCGATGCCGCCATTCAGGCCAACCTGCGCGAAACAACGACCCGCGTTCTGGCTTCGCTGACGCCACGCGAAGAGCGCGTTCTGCGCATGCGCTTTGGTATCGGCATGAACACGGACCATACGCTGGAAGAAGTCGGACAGCAGTTCTCGGTTACCCGTGAACGTATTCGTCAGATCGAAGCCAAGGCGCTTCGCAAGCTCAAGCATCCGAGCCGTTCGCGCAAGCTGCGCTCGTTCCTCGACAGCTAAGCTTTCGCAGTGGAAGACTTTGAACCCGGTCAGTTTCTGGCCGGGTTTTTCTTTTTTGGGGATGGTGCTTGCGTTCAAAACGATTATCTCTGACGCAGCAAAGGACATGACGTTCTGATGGAAAAGACCGACAAGAAAACATGGTGGCAGGGGAGCTGGACGATTCCGCTCTCGATCATGCTGCATGTTCTTGTCGGAGGGACTTATCTTTTATGGTCGGGCTATACGCCAGCACCAGCCGAGCCCGAGCCGGAGACCGTCAACGTCGAAATGGTAGAGCCTCCCAAAGAGGAGCCGCCGAAGCCGGAAGAGAAAAAGGCGGAAGAGCCACCACCACCCGCGGAAGAAAAGCCGCAACCACCTCCGCCGCCGCCTCGGGCACAAACACCGTTGATCGCTGTCCGCCCTGATAAAACTCAGTTGGATGAGCGTGACGAACCTGGCAAGCAAGAAGAAACCGGCGGGCAGGAGCAGCCAAAGCCGGCGGATGAGCCGCAGACGTCGCAGCCGGAGCCAAAGCCTGCCGAAGAGGCCCAAAAGGATGTAACGCCGCCGCCCACGCCATCATCAAACAAGGCAACCGCTGAGCAAGGAGAAATCCCCGCTGTGGAAGCTGAGGCGCCTGTTGATATGGCCGCCGTTGCCGTTCCGACACCCAAGCCAGACATTGTGAAGAAGCCGGTTGAGGAAACCAAAGCGGCCCAGGACGGAGAGGGTAATCCAAACCTCAAGCCCGCCAAGAAAATTCTGGCGAGCGGCACGCGTCCACGCCCGATGCTGCGGCAGATTCTCGGCAATTTGCCCCCGGTAGAAAGAGTGGCACAGCTGTGCATGGCTGAGGTGACAGCGCAGATCAACGACCAGAGAAGAGGGCAGTTACCATTCGAAGGGCTGCAACCTCATACCGGGCGAAACTTTCCAATCGCCGGAAATGTTATGGACGCCCAAGGCGCTTTTAATGTCGGCCCGCAGTGGTTTCCCGTAAACTACCGCTGCGAGGTCGATATCGACAATTACATCGTCACCGATTTTCGCTTCCAGATCGGACAGAAACTCTCTGCTGACGATGTCAAGCGCCTGAAGCTTCCTGACGTGTATTAAGCTCAGGCCACGACCTGCTTGCCAACCAGCTTCCCAATCGACCCCAGCAGCGAATCCTCGTCATACGGTTTGCGAATGACGGGAACGTGCGAAAATTCCGGTGGGATCATGATGCCGTCGGCATAGCCGGTGGCAAACATGAAGGGGATGTCGCGGCGCAGCAACTCATAGGCCACGGGAATGGACGTGTCCGAGCCTAGGTTGATGTCCAGAATGGCGACATCTGGTGTTAGCGTCTTCAATTTGTCCAGCGCCATGGCCGATGACGTTGCGGTCTCGATATTGGTTATGCCACGGCTTTCCAGCATATACTCGACATCCATGGCGATCAGCATCTGATCTTCGACAAGAAATACGCGCAATGATTCCTCCGCAGCATAAGGTGTGTAGTCGGTCTGGCCACCCACCGTCACGTCCTGGCTGACGGGGGAGGGACCGGCACTGGCATGGCGGGCGGGCAGAATGATTTCCGCTTCCACGCCATGTGGCTGATAGGTGATGCGGCTCTTGCCGCCGAGATCGTATGGCACGCTGCGGCTGATGAGCGCCGAGCCGAAGCCGGTTCTGGTTGGCGGGGTGACGGTGCCGGGCACCGTTTCGCGCCATGAGATCACGCAGTCACCGACATCGTTCAGCTCCCACAGGATGGAAAGCCTGCCGCCTGCCTGCGCAAGTGCGCCATATTTTGCGGCATTGGTGGCCAGCTCGTGCAGCACCAGCGCCATCACTGAGAATGCGCGCGAATCCAGCAGTACGTTCGGGCCATGCGCTTCGATTTCGCTATCGGGCGAGCGGTGGGGCGACAGTTCGGCATCCAGCAGGTCGCGCAGCAGTCCGCCGCCTTCGCCGCGCACCACCTGGTCATGGGCAAAGGACAGTGCCTGAATACGGCCCTTCAAAGCCGTGACGTATTCCTGAAGCGTGCGGCCTTCCTGCGTCGGGTTGCCGACCAGCGATTTGATGATGGCCAGAACGTTCTTGACGCGGTGGTTCAGCTCTTCATTGAGCATACGCTGGCGCACTTCCGCCTGCGCGCGCTCCCCGGCCATCAGTTCGCTGTGGCGGAAGGCGACTTCCACCAAAGCCACGCGCGCAGCTTCGGCAATCTGCCGGTCTTCCTCGGTCCAAGGCTGCGCCTGTTTGTGAACGGTTTCCTTCCACAGTGCAAAGCTCTTGCGCGGTGTCAGGCGGTCGCCCAACGGGCCGGTGTCATAGGATTTGTCAGGGTTGCCTGCCCAGTTCAGTGTCTGCACCAGTTCACGGCGGAAAAACATAAGATAGTCGTTCTTGACCTGCGACAGCGGCACGGCCAGCAGCCCAGCAGTTTCGCCAAACAGGTCTTCCGCTTCCGGCAGATGGTTAAACAGCGCATGGGTTGCCCATACGCGCCCTTCCGAAACGGAACTGACGAGGCGGCCCAGCTGGGGTGCCATGACATCCGGCGGCACGGAGCCGATGCTGTACCAGCGTTCGTTCATCCACACGCCGACGCCATCGCAGGGCAGCAACCTGCTGAAATCCGGCAGGTTTTCGACCAGAAGCTCTTCGATATTGTTGTGGTGGGCGGCAAGACGCAGAAACTTGTCCAGCGACGCGTGGGCATCCTGCGCTGTCGCCAGCTTCTTCTTCTGCTTCAGCGCCTGAAGGTGAAGCGAGAAGAATTCCCCGAACATTTCCGCAGCAATGCGCATCGACATCGGCAGAATACGCGGAGAATAATGGTGGCAGGCAATCAGCCCCCACAGCTCGCCATCATTGATGATGGAAATGGACATGGAAGCAGAAACGCCCATATTGCGCAGATATTCGCAATGGATGGGCGAAACACTGCGCAGATGCGCAAAGGAGAGATCAAGCGGTTCGCCCGAAGCGTCCAGCACCGGCTCGATCGGAATACGCGCGCCATTGGAATCCGAAATGATGCGCAACGTGTTTTTCAGATAAAGCGCACGCGCCTGCTGGGGAATGTCGCTGGCCGGGAAATATTGACCGAGAAAGCTCTCAAGCTCCGGCTGCTTGGCTTCGGAAATGACCTTGCCGGCGCCATCCTGCTCGAAGCGATAGATCATCACCCGGTCGTAACCCAGAATGGCCTTCACCAGACGGGCTGTTCGGGAAATCAGGCTGTCGACATTGTCGGCTTCGCGAATACGGTCGATCATCAGCTGTGCGGTGTGCAGTGGCTGCGAATCGTCGCTTGCGGGCTCAAGCTCGATGATCGATACGGATTTGAACCGGTGGATTGCGATGTCGAAAGACTTGCTGCTGGCGAGCTTCACCTTCGGCAGCATGGCCGGGCGGCTGCTATTGGCTGTCACCGTCAGCGCATTGCGCAGATCATGGACGATGTCGTTGCCGAGAAGCTCTTCGATAGGCTTTCCGAGAATGTCGCCGGAGGCGCCCAAAATTTCGTTGCAGTTCAACGAATAGCGCAGCACGGTGCGCATTGCGCTGTCACACGCGATCAGACAGCCGTGGGGCTGGATATTACCCGGAATGTGAATGGGTTCTCTGTCGCAGTTGGTGAGATCGACCTGCTGAACTGGCGACGTCATACATTCGTCTTTCGATGGAAAACTGGGCTAAGGCTTACAGTCTCTAATAAACGATTTTCCGTTAAAAATTTTGTATCGCAAAACTGAGTCGGAACTGGGTCAGGGGCATTGTAGTTTTGTACTTCGGTATATTCGTACATTCTTTGTGTGGTTCCCTTTTGTGCCCCGTCACGTTTGAGATTATCAACGTTGGAAAAGCGCACAGAACATCGCGTGATTTCATCAAACGTATGAAGTCCAAATTTGGTTCCAGATAGAAAAGCGAAAATTTCATTGCCACAGAAACTCATGAGAATCACCACAAGAGGGCAGGGGCTTTATGAATTCACAGAGCAAGCGAAGGCTTTTGTCAAAGACTCTTCTGTTGATGATGCCCTGCTGACTGTCTTCGTGCGCCACACGTCCTGCTCGTTGCTGATTCAGGAAAATGCCGACCCGGATGTGCAGCGTGATCTGAAAACATTCTTCGCGCGGCTTGTCCCGCCGTCCAGTGATCCGTCCATGGCATGGGTCGTTCACACCATGGAGGGGCCGGATGATATGCCTGCCCATATCAAATCGGCCCTGACGCAGGTGTCCATCGGCATCCCTGTTTCGGGTGGAAAGCTGGTGCTGGGAACATGGCAGGGCATTTATCTCTTCGAACACAGAAACCAGCCGCATGAGCGTCAAATCGTGCTGCATTTGTCTGCATAAGGTCGGAACTTCCTGTTTTTTTCGCCGTTTTTGGCATGAACGCTGGCTGAACGGTCGGTTCTGAAAACATTCACACGACGGCACTTATCGTCACGCCAATCGACCGGGCATTCCGGCGAACGTCAGGAAACGGAGTATGACAATGATCAGCACATTTGCAAAAGCAGGCGTTGCGGCCCTCATCGCCCTCGGCGGCATTTCTGCGACAGCTTCCACGGCGTCGGCAGGGCCAGATGTTCAATATGGTATTTACGTGCAGGACGGTTACCGCCATGGCGGCCACGGCGGTCCTGGCTGGGGTCGTCCGGGTCGTGACCGCGACCGCTGCTCGCCTTGGATGGCTGAGGAAAAGGCAAGCCGTATGGGCCTTCGTCGCGCCCGCGTGGTGGATGTGTCTCCGCGCCGCGTCGTCGTTGCAGGCTTTGACCGCCACGGTCGCGACCGCGTCGTCTTCGCCAATGTCCGCGGTTGCCCGGTTATCCGTCGCTAACCCGACACAGCACAAAGGCTGAAACAAAAATCCCCTCGCCATGGTCTCACGGCGAGGGGATTTCTTTTTGTGCGCAAAGAAAAAGGAGGCGCAGTTCAGCGCCTCCGTCTGTCTCACTGCTCCAGTGCGAATGTCACGTTGACATTGACCTTGTAGCTGTTCTCGCCAGCCGCAATCGGCACGCTGTCGGATTTTTCCATCGCCGCCGCCCGCATCATGGTCTGCGGAACGGGCATGGGCCGCTGCATGTTCTCGCTGATTTCGAGAACGCGACCCAGCTTCACGCCGGCGGCTTCCGTCAGCGTCTTGGCCTTGGCAATCGCGTCTGCAATCGCCGCCTTGCGCGCTTCCGTTACCGTCGCTTCGGGCTTGTCATTGGTAAAGGCAATATCGCCGCCCTGGTTGATGCCAAGCTTGACGGAGCTGTCGAGAATCTCGCCCAGTTTGGCAAGCTCGCGCACGCGCACAGTCAGGCCGTTGGTCACCTGATACCCCGTGATTTCAGGCGGGACATAAACACCGTCCTTGGGCTCGAACTGCTTGTAAACCGGCTGCACGGAAAAATTGCTGGTCTGCAGATCCCGGTCGGCAATCCCGGCGGATTTCAACGCGGCCTGAACCTCGGTCATGGCCTTGCTGTTTTCACTCAGCGCCGCCGCTGCGGTTTCGGCCTGCTTCACCACGCTGAAAGACAGAATGGCCATGTCAGGCGCCACCGCCGCATCGCCTTCACCGGAAACGCTGATGACCGGCTCACGCTTTGCGGTTTCCTGAGCAGATACGGCCATGGGCAAAACCGCAACTGCGGTAAAAGCGCAAAGCGCCAAGGAGCGTGCTAGTGTCGATGTCATTAAGATTCCTCTTTTTTAGCGTCCCTGTTGTGGGTGTCGCAGGAGATTATGTGGCTAATACGGCATAGTCCCCATGTCCAACGCTTCGATGACTTGTCGCCTTCACAAAATTGCGTTAAAGCCAAATCCGCGCCGGGTTGAACCATTGCAACCGCGCATTCCAACAGGCTTTCAAGCCTTCGGAAGGGCCTGTAGCTCAATGGTTAGAGCCGGCGGCTCATAACCGCTTGGTTGGGAGTTCGAGTCTCTCCGGGCCCACCATTTCGTTTAAAATCAATGACTTAGATGCCGGGTTTTCTTGGGGAGACATCCTAGGGGAACATTGGTTTGTTCAATCCGTCCTATCTCGTGAAGTCGCGATGCGGGGTTTTCTATCTGCGTTGGCCCATACCAAAGCAGCTACATCCACAGAAAAAAGCTTCGACGCTCAAGTTTTCACTACAGACCCGTGAACCACGAAAAGCATTGCGCTTGTCCCGTTCTCTGAGCCAGATAGGAGAACGATTGAATGAGCATGGAATTGCGTACGGGATGCGGCACGAGGAACTGAGAAGCGTATTAATCGATCATTTCCGGCAGTTGCTTGAACAGGCTAAGGCTGAGATGCATGAAACTGGCCCTTTGAGCGAGCTTGATCGACAGATTTATGAGACGCAGAAGCTAGTAGCGAAGCAAGCGAGAAAAACAGATGCTCCGCTCTCCCTTGTACAATCGGACGACAATCTTCTCGACCGTTTCATTGATAAGTACGAGTTGAGTATTAGCAAGGGTAGCGCCGAATATGTCTGGCTTGAACGGGAAATGAAGCTGTCCTTCCATGGCTTCGTGAAGGCGGTTCTTGCCTACGACAAGTCGTTACAGCGTTATGATTTTGAGAACGTCCCAACCTTATCTATCATGGGTACAGCAAAGCCCGATGCTACGGCAGGCATGACAATTGCAGAAGTTGCCGCCGCCTATAGCAAGGAAAGACAGCGCGGCAACGCATGGGCAGCGAAAACCATCATAGAGAAAGCTGACCATATCAAGCTGCTTGAGGAAATCCTTGGTAGCAGTACCGATGTACGGGCGCTGACAGCGATGGAAGCAAAGCGGGTCAAGGACACTCTGCTTGCCTATCCTCGCAACCGTTCCAAGAACCCTGCGACACGAGGCAAGCCATTGGCAGAAGTGCTTGGGATTGCCAACGTGGAAACGATACAGGTTCCTACAATCAATAAGTACCTGCAAACCTACAGCGAACTTTTCGAATGGGCAAAGCAGAACCACCATATCACTGAAAACCTGTTTTCCGGTCTTACTGTAAGACAATCCAACAGGAACAAGGAAGATAGTCGTGATGCCTATACTGACGAGCAAATACGGTTGATTCTACAGGCTGTATTGGACAATGGACGTGGACTGGTTACGAAGCCTTATCAGAAATGGGCAACGCTCATTGGCATTTATACGGGCTCCCGCCTTGGCGAGATCGCGCAGTTGCACCTGAAAGATATCCGCGAGCAAGATGGCGTGTGGGTGTTCGACATGAACGAGGAAGGCGACCGCAAGAGTCTGAAGACATCAGCCGCTCGTCGCCTAGTACCTATTCATCAGAAGCTCATTGACGCCGGTATACTCGGTTATGTGCAGACCATGAAGGATAGAAAAGCCACCAAGCTGTTCCCCGATTTTACCTACGATCCGAAAAATGGATGGGGACGCCAGCAAAGCCGCTGGTTTAACGACAAGCTTCTTGTCAAACTGGGATTGAAGACCAAGACGCGCGTCTTCCATAGCCTTCGGCACACCGTCAACACCCGGCTTCTGCAAGCAGGGGTATCGCCCGCAATAGTGAAGTCAATCATCGGGCATGAGCAGGAAGGCATGACGCACCGGCAGTATTTCAAAGAAGGCTATACGCTTCAGCAGTTAAGCGAGGCGATACAAAAGCTTGACTACAGCCAGCCAGCGCAGAAGCCTGAAACTGCTATTCAGGATTGACAGCGATTCCCGAATGCGGGAAACAGACCTTGGAGCCGTACGTGCGGTTCTGGGGCGTGGAAACCCCGAATGGATAGGTACGAGTGCCGACCTGTAACGGCGCTATCTCCTTGACCTATGGTCGGGGAGCCTGTGGCGTATGCAACAGGTTCTCGGACTAAAGGCCATAGGGACCGTATCCATTCGGTTTTCCAACTCCCCGATCACCAGAGATCAAGGGGCAAGCACGCGGGGACGCACCGCGCTTACGCCCCTTTTGTACGGGGGCTGCATCTTGGAAATCATCGTTCTAGCTATCATCGCAGGTTGCGTCTATTGGCTGTACAAGAACCGGGCATCGGCACCAGCGCAGCAAGACGACTGGGTGCGACGGTTTTCCGTCTACTACGCCACCAATACGTTGTGCCTCTACAGCTATGGTACGGGCGACATCCCGGAGGAGCTTGTCGGCCTCATGGAACCACGCATTGCCGGAGGTGTGCAACAGTCCTTCATCGCCAGTCTGGGCAACTACCTGCGGGACCAGCACGGTCGCAACATGCAGCATGGCGATTATCCGAAGGCCCTTGCCGACATCCGCAAACTGCTGTCCGCAAACATCCAGTGGGCCAACAGCCATGCGGCACTAGGGCCGTTCATACGCGCCATGCACAAGGAAGAAACCGGCACTGATATTACCGAGGCGGAACTACTCGCTCATCGTGACGAGATTATCAGGCAGGTAAAAACAAATGAGGAGGCTGCCGCCATGATGATGGGCCAAATCGTCCGCTTCAACATCGAGACTTTGTTCAAGGACATGTTCGGGATGCGCTACGACGATTATCTGCAAGCGAAGTATCCCAAGGACGGAACAGCCCCGATACCAGCGACCTCGCACGCCTGAGTTCAGCATTTCCTAAAATTGCAACAATGCGGTTAGGCGAACCTATACGGCCTGTGTGTATCCATCGCGGGCAAGGGAGAGTGTTGCCATGTCCAATGTGATGCCGTCCACGCAACGACATAACGCCCGATCAGTTTCAACAGGCTCGTTCATCGGGATCGTTGCCATTGCTATGGCCGGGAGCTTTGTTATCGGCATGGGTGCATCTCGTGTTATTGGTGACAGTACAGCCGTCGCGCAGCCTTCCGTAACCAGCAAGCAGATTGTCCCTGCCTACGGGCGCAATGAGCAGATGCCGCGGAATGTCTCACTGACAGTCAACAGGCCCAGAGTGACCTACGGGCATTGTAGCGGAGCTGTTCGCGTCAACTGCATCGTGGACGGCGATACACTTTGGAGCCACGGTATCAAAATACGCATTGCCGACATCGATACACCGGAAGTCGGCACACCTCGTTGTGCGGATGAAAAGGCGCGAGGAGAACGGGCGACGATACGGCTCATGGAGCTGGTCAATGCTGGTCCCTTCCAGATGCAGGCAGGGCAGGGACGAGACGAAGACAAGTACGGGCGCAAACTTCGGGTGCTGGTACGGGATGGCCGATCCATTGCCGACATACTTGTATCAGAAGGTTTGGCGCGGACATGGACCGGGAAAAGGCAACCATGGTGCTAACAGGCTTTCCTTTACAGCTAGGGCGAATAGTCGCTCAAGACAGGATAACGGTACGAGACATGTGTACGAGAACATTAAACAATATCAGAGGCTTGTCTTTATTTTAGAAAGCAATGAAATTCCCGTATTTGCCCGCTGACGAGCGTTTTCCATTTCGAGGCCTGATTGCCAACTCAAAGCCCCGCTTGCGCTCTGGCGGACTCTTGTGGCCGAAAGAGCAGGCACCGAAGACCAAATCAAATGGCGCGGCATTCGAGATCGGAAATATGCGGGGGTTACTAAGTTTAAACCATAGAAACTTTAGTACTTCCAGTCCGTATTTTGCTCCATAGAATGAAATTCGTTCATATAGCTTGTACCTTATAATAATAAATCTGAGTGAACGTGGTCATTGCAGAAAATAAACACAATGGTCTGTAATTGTTGTTTGTATTTATTCTGAAAGCATAATTCATGAATCAATTACCGTACGCTCAGGCTTGCAGGCCGGATTGGGGCTTGCATACTTGTGATTTGTTGCTAGTGCTGAAATCCGTTTAGCTGGCGTGGCCTTGAACAGTATTGATGGCTAAATAGCTAGATATCGCCGTATTAATAGACCTCTTATATATTGATATGAATCTACATATACCATGGGTATGTTTGTATAATGAAATCTAGTTATATACAATGAACAGATATCTCATAAATGCATTAACATCTGTATATTAACCTTGTATATCTAACTGGGAATACACTGATACACCGGACATTGATTGTTGAGATTTGGTATTAAACGGCTGTTCGGCAACCGACCTGTTATTCCTATTAGGGTCTGGAAGGCTTCCGTCACCGTTCCAATCCGCAACCGGACTATCGGCTATCATAGATCAGCATCCTATCAGCCAGCATTGGCTTGATATTGCAGCCAGCTTGTATCCGGCTTTAAAGCTGTGCTTTCAACTGGGAATAGACCGATACAGCATCAGTGAAAGCTAATTCATGCAGAGTGCTATTTCCTATTAGTGTCCAGATTGGTAGAAACCACAGAAAGCCGTTTAAAGGCAGAGTTTTAGAGGCAAGCAGCGGCATCACATACCCCACTTGGCTAGAGCCGTTTCCGCCCCGGCCTGATCGCCCTTGATCCTGAGCACGGTCTGTCTGGTCAAGCCGGTGACGCTATGAATTTCGGACGCGCCTTTCCCGATTGCTAGCATGTCAACAACCTGCTCGAAAGTCTTCCGGTCATAGCTCGGCTTCTTGCCCCGATAGCGTTCAGTGTCACCCTTGCTTGCCTCTATTCCGGCCCGCTGAGCGGCTTTCGTCGCTTCCGCCTGAGCTTGCGCCGTCGCGGCCATGAACGCAATCAACGCGTCCCTGACGGCCTGCTGTATCGGGTCCGCCGTCGCGCCGTCAAAAGTCATTCCGTTAATCACGGTTTTCACGATCACACCTTGCCGCATGAAATGGCGGATGGCGTCCGTCACGTCCTCGTAGTTACGGCCAAGCCTATCTACCCACCGAACAACCAACACGTCACCGTGGCGCAACTTATCGTAAAGCCTCTTGCCTTGCGGCCTGTCCGCAAGTCTGGTGCTTACGCCCGACACGCCATGGTCTGCAATCACCTCGTCAATGACGAAGCCTGCTTGCTCGGCTTGCGTTTGCTGGTGGTCAATTGTCTGGTCTATCGTTGATACGCGAGCGTAGAGTACGGTCTTGGACACGGCACATTCCTCTATCCGTTAAGGTAGTGTCCGTTGATAAGCCTGTACGATTATCATAGTCAACCCTATCGTACATACTTTAGTACGTCATTTTGGATGTACGATAGGGTATACCCATACGGACAAAGCCCCGTAGTCCGGCCTTATGTCCGTTCTGTCAGCTCGAAAGCTAGTGCAATAAGATCACCCACATCTCAGGGTGACAATTCAACCACCGTAAACTGGTAGTACCCCATGGGGAAAACTGCTTCACAATGGTTCTTAAATACACCCTCGCAAAAATTCGCCAAATTCCGAAGCTGGGGAAAGATATAAGCAAGCGCAAACAAACAGGATCAAGACAATTAGGCTTGAGGATTGTAGTGCGCTCGGTCTAAGCACATTGCCAACTTGTAGTAGCCGTGATTCATTCAGTGGAGCAAATCGTGTGAGCCATAACCATGACCAACTTGTAGGCTTCATCTGGAATATTGCGAATAAGCTGCGTGGCCCTTATCGCCCGCCTCAGTACCGGCGGGTGATGCTACCAATGATCGTGCTGCGCCGTATGGACTGTGTCCTTGCTCCCACACGGAACAAAGTGCGTGCGCAATATGAAAAATTGATAGCGCAAGGGCACAGCGAAGAAGCAATCCATAAGATCCTCGGTAAGACCGCGACCGAAGAGCGCGATCAGCCACTTTACAATACCAGCAAGTACGACTTTGAAAGCCTGCTTGGAGAACCAGACCAGATTGCGCGTAATCTGATCACCTACATTGATAGTTTTTCACCAAAGGCGAAGGACATCTTTGACAAGTTTGGCTTCGATCAGGAGGTTGAAAAACTGGATAACGCCAACCGGTTGTTCCTGATCGTACAGGAGTTTGCAAAGCCGGAAGTTGACCTGCACCCAGACACGATCAGCAATCTGCAGATGGGCTACATATTTGAAGAGCTCGTACGCAAGTTCAACGAGCAAGCCAACGAAGAAGCGGGGGACCACTTTACACCGCGTGAAGTCATTCAGCTAATGGCGCACCTGATGTATACTAAGGACGAAGACGTCTACACGCCCGGCATTGCACGAACGATCTACGACCCGACCTGTGGAACAGGGGGAATGCTATCGGTATCGGAAGAGTACATCCGCGAGCAGAACCCTCAGGCGAACCTGATCCTTTACGGCCAAGAGTACAATGCTGAATCCTATGCGATATGCTGCTCCGATTTGCTTATCAAGGATGAGCCCATCGACAACATCCATTTCGGTGATACGCTCGGCGATGGCAGGACTGAAGACGGCCATGCGGATAAGCAATTTCACTACATGATGGCCAACCCGCCCTTTGGCGTGGAATGGAAAACCCAGCAGTCTATTGTTCAGAAGGAGGCCGACGCGCTCGGCTTCTCGGGCCGCTTTGGCGCAGGCACGCCACGTATAAATGACGGGGCGCTATTGTTCCTTCAAACCATGATCAGCAAGATGCGCCCGAGCCCTAAAGAAGGCGGAGATGGCTCCAAGATCGCCATCGTCTTCAACGGTTCGCCCCTGTTCACGGGTGACGCTGGATCGGGCGAAAGCAACATCCGTCGCTGGATCATCGAAAATGACTGGCTCGACGCAATCATCGCGCTGCCAGATCAGATATTCTACAACACCGGTATTTTAACTTACATCTGGATTGTCACCAACCGCAAACGTTCAGACCGGCGCGGCAAGGTGCAACTGATTGACGGTACCAAGCATTTCCAGAAGATGCGCAAGAGCCTTGGCAACAAGCGCAACGAGCTGTCTAACGATCACATCGACGAGATTACCCGCCTCTATGCTGAGTTTAAACATGACGATACGTCGCGTGTGATCATCGACGGCAAAACAAAAGAGAAAATCTGCTCCAAGATATTCGAAAATCGTGACTTTGGTTATCTCAAGATCACCGTTGAGCGACCCCTGAAGTTAAACTTCCAAGCGACCGCCAAGCGTATCGCGCGGCTGGCAGGCGAGATGGCCTTTGCCAAACTGGCCGAAAGCAAGAAGCGCAAGGACAGCGCCGCAATCGCGGCGGAAGAAGAGGCAGGCAAGGCGCTGCAAGCCCAAATTGTCGCGGTGTTGGAAAACATGCCAGACGTACTGGTCAAGAACCGGGATGAATTCACCAAGATGCTAAATTTTGCCTTCAAAAAGGCAGGAATCAAGCTCGAAGCGCCGATCCGCAAGGCAATTCTCAGCGCACTGTCGGAACGGGATGAGACCGCCGACATTTGTGCTGACGCCAAGGGCAACCCCGAGCCGGATACCGAGCTGCGCGATACTGAACTGGTGCCGCTGCCAAAGGATATCGAACTGCCGATGCTAAACGCAGGTAAAGGTGAGCTGACAGACGATCAGCTGCCTGCCATTGTACACGATCATGTCGAGGTCTACCTAGCCGCAGAGGTGCATCCGCATGTGTCTGATGCTTGGGTCGATCACAAGAAAACCAAGATGGGTTATGAAATTCCGCTCAACCGGCATTTCTATGTCTATGAGCCGCCGCGTGCCTTGGAGAAGATCGAAAAAGACATCAAGGATGTCACCCGTGAAATCATGGAAATGCTTAAGGGGATCACCGCATGAGCTACGACCCTTATTCGGCATACAAGGACAGTGGCGTTCCATGGCTTGGGCAGGTGCCTAAGGGATGGGAAACGAGCAGGGTCGACTTTCAATGTACAGTCAAAGCGCGTCTTGGGTGGAAGGGTTTAACTGCGTCTGAATATGTCGATGAAGGCTACGTCTTCCTCGCCACGCCAAATATCAAGGGCAACAAGATTGACTATGAGAATGTGAATTACATCAATGAGCAACGATATCTAGAATCGCCGGAGATAATGATCGAGCCAGGAGACGTCTTGCTTGCGAAAGACGGATCAACTCTGGGAACGACAAATTATGTACGTGCGCTGCCCAGACCTGCGACGGTAAACAGCTCGATTGCCATTGTTCGGCCACGAAGAAACAATGTCGACGGCGCTTTTCTTTATCGTTGGATCGAATCAGACGTCATTCAATCAAAAATACAACAGATGAAAGATGGACAAGGCGTACCCCACTTGTTTCAATCAGATATTCGCAAGTTTCCTCTGCCACTTCCCCCTATCGAAGAACAAACCGCTATCGCGGATTTCTTGGATGAGAAGACAGCAGAGATTGATGATTTGATCGCCAAGAAAGAAGAGCTTGTGCGCCTTCTTGCCGAACAACGCACCGCTCTGATCGCCCACGCTGTCACCAAAGGCCTCAACC
The DNA here is from genome assembly GCF_057799395.1 of Agrobacterium sp. 20P9.1.2. Lineage (NCBI taxonomy): Bacteria > Pseudomonadati > Pseudomonadota > Alphaproteobacteria > Hyphomicrobiales > Rhizobiaceae > Agrobacterium > Agrobacterium sp. 20P9.1.2. The sequence goes on along the minus strand of NZ_JBYOKI010000003.1, from coordinate 655,628 downwards.
CCAACGCCCCCATGAAACCCAGCGGCATCGACTGGCTTGATGAGATGCCTCCATATTGGGTGAACCCGAGAGTTCAGCACATAGTTCAACTACGGAGCGGTGAAGCCATTACCTCAGAGAGAATTGCCGACGCGGGTGACTTTCCAGTGTATGGCGGCAACGGGTTTCGCGGGTATACCGACAGATATACTCACAAAGGCGATTTCGTCTTGGTAGGGAGGCAAGGCGCTCTGTGCGGAAACATCAATTATGCCTCGGGCAAGTTTTGGGCCTCTGAACATGCATTGGTAGCCAACCCATTGCGCGAATTCGACGTCGATTGGATGGGTGAGCTTTTGCGAGCCATGAACTTGAACCAATATTCAGTTTCTGCTGCTCAGCCGGGTTTGTCCGTCGACAACATCGCAAAACTCCGCATCCCGCTGCCGCCAATTGAGGAACAAAGCGAAATTGCTGCATACATTAAGCAAGAGACATTGAAAATTTCCAACATCGAAAAGGCCGTAGAAAAGGCTATCAAGAAGCTTCGAAAGTACCGAACCGCCCTGATCACCAATGCTGTCACTGGAAAGTTCAAGGTCGCGTAGCCATGCCAATCAATGCAGATGGCTATCTGTCCCACCTCAAGACATTCTTGGACATCCGCGAGACCAGCGGCAAAGGCAACGTCCCTCACTATGGCCAGCTTTGTAAGGCCAAGGAGCGTGAGAATCTTGCCGCAAACGAAATCCTGCTAGCCGATACGGATGAGACCACCAAGGAACGATTGAAAGCAAAGCTGAGGTTTTCAGGCCGTGTTCTTGGCCTGCGTCTTGATGCCTGCAAGAATCCGCTTTTCCATTTCCTCGATGACAATGGCAAACGCCCTTGGATGCGTAAATGCGACTTTGTCCTGTTTCAGGCGTATGAAAACCGGCTGAAGGCCTATTGCATCGAGTTCAAGAAAGCGCGGACGTTCATTCCGGCCTCTGACGTCATGCTTCAGCTGCATGCAGGTGAAGCGTGGTGCTACACGCTGCACAAACTGATCGCGGCCTATTCCAACAAGGACGCGCAGCTTGAGGTGTCCAAATACGTTTTCACAGATTGCCAAAACCCCGGTCCTGATCTGGATCCCGAGGGCAAATACCTAAAAGACTACCCTGATATTCGTCATTACCTCTTCAGTGACATCGATGAATTGGCGCTCGAAGATTTGGAAAACGACACGCAAAAAATTATCGTATAGATTGTGGGTTATGAGCAAGCACACTGAAAACCGCTTTGAAGATGCCATCACTGAAAGCCTGACCACCGCTGGCGGATATGCCTTGGGTGATCCAGATGGCTTTGACGCCGAGCGTGGACTGTTCCCTGATGATGTTATCGCTTTCGTGGAGGCGACGCAGGTCAAACGCTGGGCCAGCTTGCAGGAGTTCCACGGCGACCGAGCCAGGGCCACGCTGCTGGACTCGCTCTGTAAGGAACTGTCGGCCAAGGGCTCGCTGCATGTTCTGCGCCACGGGTTTAAGTGCTTTGGCAAGACTTGGAAGCTGGCTTATTTCGCCCCTGCTTCAGGTATGAACCCTGATGCGCTCGCAGATTATGCTGCCAACCGTCTCACGGCCACACGGCAAGTTCATTACGACCCTAAGCAAAAGAGCCTCTCCCTCGATCTGGTGCTAGCGGTCAATGGCCTACCTATCGTAACGATGGAGTTGAAAAACCAGATGTCTGGTCAGGCGGTTGAGCGCGCCAAGAGCCAGTACAAAAAGGACCGAGACCCGAATTGCCCAATCTTCCGCTTTAAGGAACGGACACTGGTGCATTTCGCAGTCGACACCGATCTCGCCTATATGACAACGCGGCTGAACGGGCCGAAGACTTTCTTTTTGCCTTTTAATAAGGGGCATGGCCACGGTGCAGGCAATCCACCAAACCGAGATAACTATCGAACAGCCTATCTGTGGGAGGAGGTTCTGACCAAGGATAGCCTGATGGATATCCTTGCGCGGTTCCTGCACCTTGAAGTCAAGGAAACAAAGGTCGTAACGGAGCGTGGCATCAAAAGCCACCGCAGGGAATCCCTGATCTTTCCGCGGTATCATCAACTGGATGCCGTGCGAAAGATTGTGGCTGATGCCAAGAAGAAAGGACCGAGCCACAACTATTTGATCCAGCACTCTGCCGGGTCCGGCAAGTCCAACTCCATCGCTTGGTTGGCACATCGCCTGTCGAGCTTGCACGATGAACATGACCAGAAGGTGTTCAATACCGTTGTTGTCGTCACCGACCGTCGTGTTTTGGACCAGCAATTGCAGGACACAATCTATCAGTTTGAACACAAGCAGGGCGTGGTCGAAAAAATCGACGAGAACACTCGGCAGCTGGCCAGGGCCCTTTCTGGTGGCGTGTCAATCGTCATTACAACAATTCAGAAGTTTCCCTTTATTGCCAAGGCGTTGGATACGCTTGAGAATAAAGGTGAAGGCGTACAGATCGACACGACCGGCAAGACCTATGCTGTGATCGTGGATGAGGCGCACAGCTCACAAAGCGGGGAAACCGCAATGGAGCTGCGCAAGGTGCTGAACCGCGAGGGGATCGCGGCAGCGATTGCTGAGCAGATCATTGATGACGATGAGGAGCAAAACCTTTCCGACGAGGCAAAGGAAGCGTTGTTTCAGGAGATGCTCAAGCGTCCACGCCAGAAGAACATCAGCTTCTTCGCGTTCACTGCAACGCCCAAGTTCAAAACGCTAGCAGTTTTCAACGAGCCTGGAGCCAATGGCCGCCCACCATTTCATCATTACTCCATGAAGCAGGCCATTGAGGAAGGCTTCATCATGGACGTGCTTAAGAACTACACGACCTACAAGGCCTATTACGGTCTGATCAAGTCAATCGATGATGACCCGGAAGTGCCGCGCAAACAAGCGGCCAAACAGCTTGCACGTTTCATGGGGTTGCATCCACATAACATTGCGCAAAAGGTGGAAGTGATTATTGAGCACTTTCGCCATCACACCCGGCACAAGATTGGTGGTCGTGCCAAGGCGATGGTGGTAACCAGCTCTCGCTTGCATGCCGTGCGCTACAAATTGGCGTTCGACAAATATGTTCGAGAGCATGGCTACCGAGATATCAAAGCGCTGGTCGCCTTCTCTGGGAGCGTCAAAGACCCAGACTTTCCGGACAAGGAATATACCGAAGTCGGGATGAACAACGGGATTAAAGAAACCGAACTACCGGAAAAGTTTGGTACTGAAGAGTATCAGGTTCTATTAGTCGCTGACAAATACCAGACAGGCTTCGACCAACCCCTTCTGCATACGATGTATGTAGACAAACGCTTGTCCGGAATACAGGCTGTACAAACGTTGTCACGCTTGAACCGCCGCACCGCGGGAAAAGAAGATACGTTCGTGCTCGACTTCGTGAACGAGCGCAGCGAGATATTTCAGTCCTTTAAAGACTATTACGAGACGACGGACGCAGGTGAAATACCCGACGCGCATCAGTTGTACGAGCTACAGCACAGCATCGAAGAATGGCGTGTGTTCAGCATCGATGAGGTCGATCAAGTCTGTGAGATTTGGTTCAAGAACAGGAAAGAGCCTACCCGATCAGATCACCGTAGCATGAATGCAATCATCGATCTGGCAGTTGAGCGCTTCACCACACTGGAGGAGAATGACCAAGAGTTGTTGCGCGGAAAGCTCAGCAGCTTCCGCAATCTATATGCATTTCTCTCGCAAATCGTTCCCTACCAGGATTCCGAGCAGGAAAAGCTCTACACGTATCTGCGCTTGCTGATCCCCAAACTACCCAAGAGAGCTGAAGATAACCCCTTCCAGCTGAGTGATGAGGTCGAGCTTCAATTCTATCGACTTCAGAAGATCAGCGAAGGCTCAATCGACCTATCAGAGGGCGATGCCGCGCCGCTCAAGGGGCCTACTGAAGTAGGAACCGGAGCATCCAAAGACGAAGCGGTTCAACTCAGCCTGCTCGTGGACCGGCTTAACGAGCGCTTTGGGACCGACTTCAATAAGGCCGACGAGTTGTTTTTTGATCAAGTTGTCGAGGTCGCCACCGGCAAGCAGCGACTTCAAGACGCTGCGCGCGCAAACACACTCGACAACTTCGCGTTAGTCTTTAATTCAATGCTAGAGAGCATGTTTATCGAGCGCATGGATGGCAACGAAGAGATATTTGCCAAACTGATCAACGATGACGGCTTTAGACAAGCTGCTGCGAACGGGCTTGTTAAGCGGGTCTATGACACAATTATTGAACGCAATAAGCAATCAGACGACCCTGACGATGGCTCCGATACCGATGATCCCGGTCCCATGATTAACAACGAAGGATGAAACCTTGGCGGACGATCTAGACCAAAAATACCAAGAGAGACTGGAGCAGAAGGCAACGGTAACGGGTCGCCTGAGCGAGACAACCCGATTTGTTGGGTTCGGTATCATCGCTTGGGTGTTCGCGGTTCAGTCATCAGATGCAGCGTTTTCGAAATCATACGTTGAACAATACGAGGTGTGGCTGAACAGCGCAGGTATATTGGCTCTTCTGTCGATTGCTTGTGACTATTTTCAGTACCTTTGCGCCTACATGTCGGTGAAACATGCGCTAACTCGAAGAGATAAAGGCTACAAATACGACCGAAATCACGCATCTTATTTGTTACAGAACATATGCTTCGTCACCAAGCAAATAGCGGTAGGGCTCGGAGCAGTCACCGTGATTATTACCTTCGCTCTGCATGTGATTTTGCACTGAAAGTTGAGCCACTACGACACCCCCGCAACTAGTTGCTTACTCATTGGTAGCCTGTTAAGTGGGACACAAAAGGGGGACATTGTGTCCCCCTATCCATCCAAGCAAGCCCGGTTTCTAAGGGTTTTGAACGATGGTGGGCGCTCTCTCCGGGCCCACCATTTTCATCTCTCCGCCGTATCCGGCACGACCTTATGGCCTAAAGATATCTCGGTACCTTTGCTTCCAGCACTGTAATCAGCGCAGGGTCCATGGACGTGTAGTTATCTGGAATGTCGAGGCATATCAGCCTTTTACCTTTTAAAGCAGCGCGGTATTTGCTCTGTATTTTTGTGCGGTGGATTTTTTCCATCACGAATATGATGTCGGCCCAGGCGATCTGCTCGCTGGAGAGCGGGTTTTCGGCATCATTGTTGGTACCGGCAGAAGAGACTTCGATTCGAGGCCAGTTTGCGAAGACTTGTTCGGCGGTAGGGCTGCGCAGCTTGTTCTGGCTGCAGACAAACAGGATGTTCTTCATGCAGCTAACCTTTCAAGATGCTCACGGTTGTAATTGTGCCTATCCCAGCTGAATTTGAGATCTGTTATGATACCAATTCCACTCGAGAAATCCGTGACATGCCGATAAGTTTGGTTATGATCTTAAGTTGTATAAAGAGGATAATCCATGAGCGTTACGGTTGATAGCTCCGAGTCCAGCAAAAGCAGCATATTTGTCGTTCTTGGACAGGTGGTTTTGATTTCGGTTGTGGCCATGATTGGCTGGAATATTGCGATGCCGGGGCTCGATCCTGCTTTCATGGAAGCGCAATCGAGGAATGGTCTTCCCTCTCAGCTCTCGATTCTAGCGTTGGGGGTGGGCTCTATTCTGACGGCGTTTGCGCTGGGGCAGATCGTTCGCCTCTTTGTTCCGCGTCTGGAAAACAGCGTAGCGCTGGTCGTGGTTGAGGATATCCTCGCACTGGTTCTGGCCGTGTCGCAGGCTTCCGGCATTGCGCAGATGGTATCGACCATGGGTTTTCTGGCCGATGCCGGTTCCTTTGGCGTGGCGGTCATCATCGCGTCGCTGGTCGGCGGTGTGGCCGTACTTCTTTTCTTGTCGCGGTTCGTCGTTCTGCCAAGTCTCGTCGCCGGTTTCTGGATTTTGTGGCTTCTGCCCGCGCTGATGACGCTGCCATCTCAGCTGTCTTCGTCTTTTGAAATGTTGCGAGTTGGCGCTGTCGGCGGCTCGCAGTTTCTGTTGGCAATTGGCATCATTGCTGTCGCGGTCGGCCTGGTGGTCTTTGCCATACGTGCCGTGCTGAGCAATCAGGATAAGAAGGCGGCTACGGGTTCGATACGCTGGATGAATGTGGTCGTTTGGCCTCCCTTGCTTGCGGCAACTGCCAGCAGCTATGTCCTGATGCCGCTGGCCTTTCTGGCGCCGGATTCGCTGCCGGACGCACAGTGGCTGAGGGTTTATGTTTTCGCCGTGACGGCCGTCTTGATTCCCGTTTTCGTTTTTGGCTACCGCCGTTTCTTCGCGAATAGGGGCGTGATCTTACCCCTGACCACAATGCTGATTCTTGCTGCGGTTCAGATCGTTCTGGTGGTTGGCGGAGCCTTTGCAACCGAGCAGATCATGTTGCCACTTCCCTTTAGCGGCACGACCCTGCTGGTCCTGGTCGCCGTGATCTATGCCCTCATTGACGCGCTACGCGCACCCTCGACGCATTAGTCAGGGTGCCACAAGGCCCGCAACGGGCAGGCGTATTCACCGCCAGTCCCGCCCGACCTAAACGTTTTCCCCATCTCATTTCTCACAAATCGCAATAAGTCTTGACGGGAAATTAACCTCGTCTACTATATGTAGTGTTCTAGGTTCCTTCGAGTCGCAAGACTTGTGAGGCTAAGATGGGAATACGGTGCGTTCATGATGAGCGTTCAAAAGCCGTAGCTGCCCCCGCAACTGTAAGTGGTGAGTGTCTGTTCCAAAATGCCACTGGGTCATGTCGATCCGGGAAGGTGGGATAGATACGTTGATCCGCGAGCCAGGAGACCTGCCTAGAGCGATTACGTCAACGGGCGGGGTGTCCGGGAGCTATTACGGTCTGTTGCGGCATGGAGCCGCGCGTGTCGTGTTCCCGAATGTCCTGCATGAGCTGCTTCGGGGTGAAGTCCATGTCCAGTTTGTTTTTCTTGTTCAGTGCCTTTTTGCGAAGGTGTTCAACCCTCGTGTGACTGTTTGCGGGTGGCGTAAGCCGTTCCCGATAGTCTGCGTCTGTCGGATGACGTCGCATCTTCTGTGAGGTGCGGTGCCAGTCGGCCTGTGTTCGCTTTCATTGCCATGTCGCCCACGCGCTTCGTCCGGTTGCGCGTTCGCTCTCGCTTGTCCAATCCCAAGAGGAAATCATGACCATTACTGTCTACAGCAAACCCGCCTGCGTCCAATGCACTGCCACAACCCGCGCGCTGGACCGTCAGGGCATCGATTACAGGATCGTCGATGTCTCCGAAGATGCTGATGCCTATGCGCTGGTGCAGGGGCTGGGCTACCGCCAGGTGCCTGTGGTTATTGCCGGTGAGCAGCACTGGGCAGGCTTCCGCCCGGATATGATCGGCGCTCTAGCCTAAGCCTATAGCCGCTGCGCTCCAGAAAAGCGTGCGGCGTTTCAGCCAGCCGGGGATGTGATGGGCCTTATCGTTTATTATTCCAGCCGTTCGGAAAATACCCATCGCTTTGTCGAAAAGCTGGGCGTGCGGGCTTTGCGTCTGCCGCTTTCGGCAGATGAAGAGGCGCCCGAGGTGGACGGGCCTTATGTGCTGCTGACGCCCACCTATGGCGGCGGCGGGCTAAAGGGGGCGGTGCCCAAGCCCGTCATTCATTTTCTCAACAGAGTTGCCAACCGCAGTCTCATCCGTGGCGTCATCGCCGCGGGTAACACGAATTTCGGCGCGGCCTTCGCCTCGGCGGGAGACATCGTATCGCGCAAATGCGCGGTGCCGTTTCTCTATCGCTTCGAGCTTCTGGGCACGCCCGAAGATGTCGCCAATGTCAAACATGGATTGGAACGATTTTGGATACGTTGACCACCATTTCCCCCAAGCCCTCGCAGGGTCATGCGGTGAAATCCACTGAACCGACGCTGGATTACCACGCGCTGAACGCCATGCTGAACCTCTACGATGAGGACGGGCACATTCAGTTTGAAAAGGACCGCATGGCGGCCCGGCAGTATTTTCTGCAACATGTGAACCAGAACACGGTGTTCTTTCACAATCTGCGGGAAAAGCTCGATTATCTGGTCAGTGAGGGGTATTACGAGCAACAGGTGCTCGATCAGTATTCTTTCAACTTCGTGCGTGATCTGTTCGATTATGCCTATGCGAAGAAGTTCCGCTTCCCGACTTTTCTCGGAGCGTTCAAATACTACACCAGCTATACGCTGAAAACCTTTGACGGAAAACGTTATCTGGAGCGCTACGAAGATCGCATCTGCATGGTGGCGTTTACGCTGGCGCAGGGCAATGAGCAGCTGGCGCGCGATCTGGTAGACGAGATCATTTCCGGGCGTTTCCAGCCCGCGACGCCGACCTTCCTCAATGCGGGCAAGAAGCAGCGCGGCGAACTCGTGTCGTGCTTCCTGCTGCGGGTGGAAGACAATATGGAATCCATCTCGCGTGGCATCAATTCTGCCTTGCAGCTCTCCAAGCGCGGCGGCGGGGTGGCGCTGTCGCTCACCAATATTCGTGAGGCTGGTGCGCCGATCAAGCAGATCGAAAACCAGTCTTCCGGCATTATCCCGGTCATGAAGCTGCTGGAAGATGCGTTTTCCTATGCCAACCAGCTGGGTGCGCGGCAGGGGGCAGGGGCGGTCTATCTCAACGCCCACCACCCGGATATCATGCGTTTTCTGGATACCAAGCGCGAGAATGCGGATGAGAAAATCCGCATCAAGACATTGTCGCTTGGCGTCGTCATTCCCGATATCACCTTCGAACTGGCGAAGAACAACGAGGATATGTACCTCTTTTCGCCTTACGATATCGAACGCGTCTATGGCGTGCCATTCACCGAAATTTCCGTCACGGAAAAGTACCGCGAGATGGTGGCCGACAGCCGCATTCACAAGAAGAAGATCAAAGCCCGTGATTTCTTCCAGGTGATTGCGGAGATACAGTTCGAAAGCGGTTATCCCTACATCATGTTCGAAGACACGGTGAACCGGGCCAACCCGATTGCCGGACGTATTTCCATGAGCAATCTATGCTCGGAAATCCTGCAGGTCAGCGAAGCCAGCACCTACAATGAAGACCTGTCCTATGACCAGATGGGCAAGGACATCTCCTGCAATCTCGGTTCGCTGAACATCGCCTCCACCATGGATTCGCAGGATTTTGGCAAGACCATCGAAACCTCCATCCGCGCGCTGACTGCGGTCTCTGACATGAGCCACATTTCCTCCGTTCCCTCGGTGGAAAAGGGCAATGACGACAGCCACGCCATTGGGCTTGGCCAGATGAACCTGCACGGCTATCTGGCGCGGGAGCGGATTTATTACGGCTCGGATGAAGGTGTCGATTTCACCAATATCTATTTCTACACAGTCGCCTATCACGCCATTCGCGCGTCGAACCGGCTGGCCGTGGAGCGTGGCCAGAGCTTCAAGGGCTTCGAGAATTCCAAATATGCGTCCGGCGACTATTTCGAGAAATATGTGACGCAGGAATGGAAGCCTGCAACGGCACGCGTGGCGGAGCTGTTCGAGAAGGCGGGCATCGCCATTCCGACGCAGGATGACTGGAAGGCATTGAAGCAAGCGGTGATGGAGGGCGGGCTTTATAACCAGAACCTTCAGGCCGTGCCGCCAACGGGCTCCATTTCCTACATCAATCACTCGACCTCTTCGATCCATCCCATTGTTTCGAAAATCGAAATCCGCAAGGAAGGCAAGATCGGCCGCGTCTATTATCCCGCTGCTTATCTCAGCAACGATAATCTGGACTATTATCAGGATGCCTATGAGATCGGGCCTGAAAAGATCATCGATACCTATGCCGCCGCCACGCAGCATGTGGATCAGGGCCTGTCGCTGACTTTGTTCTTCCGCGATACCGCCACGACGCGCGATATCAACCGCGCCCAGATCTATGCGTGGAAAAAGGGCATCAAGACCATCTACTACATCCGCCTTCGCCAGATGGCCCTGTCCGGCACGGAAGTGCAGGGCTGCGTTTCCTGCACACTGTGATGATGAGAACGACGATATGAATATGCAAATCAAGCCGGCCAAAAGTGTTCGCGCCATCAACTGGAACCGCATGGAAGACGACAAGGACCTGGAGGTCTGGAACCGTCTGACATCGAATTTCTGGCTGCCGGAAAAGGTGCCGCTGTCCAACGATATCCAGTCCTGGGCTACGCTGAAGCCGGAAGAGCAGCAGCTGACCATCCGCGTTTTCACCGGGTTGACACTGCTCGATACGATCCAGAACGGTGTCGGCGCCATCAGGCTCATGGCGGATGCGACGACGCAGCATGAGGAGGCGGTGCTGTCCAACATCTCCTTTATGGAGGCCGTGCATGCGCGCTCCTATTCCTCCATCTTCTCCACGCTCTGCTCGACGCCCGATGTGGACGATGCCTATCGCTGGTCGGAGGAAAATGAGTTCTTGCAGCGCAAATCCGCGCTCATCATGCGTGAATATGATAGCGGCGATCCGTTGAAGAAGAAGATCGCCAGCGTCTTTCTCGAAAGCTTCCTGTTCTATTCCGGCTTCTACCTGCCGATGTTCTGGTCCAGCCGGGCCCGACTCACCAACACCGCCGATCTCATCCGCCTCATCATTCGCGACGAAGCCGTGCATGGTTATTACATCGGCTACAAGTTCCAGCGCGCGCTGGAGCATCTGGACGAGACCCGCAAACAGGAGATCAAGGCTTTCGCCTTCGATCTGCTGCTGGAGCTTTACGACAATGAGGCGAAATACACCGAAGCGCTGTATGACGGCGTCGGGCTGACCGAAGACGTCAAGAAATTCCTGCATTACAATGCCAACAAGGCGCTGATGAACCTCGGTTACGAGGCGCTTTTCCCGGCAGAAGCCTGCAAGGTAAACCCGGCCATTTTGTCTGCCCTATCCCCCAATGCAGACGAAAACCACGACTTCTTCTCCGGCTCCGGCTCGTCCTATGTTATCGGCAAGGCGGTTGCCACGGAGGATGACGATTGGGATTTCTGATGCGTGTCAGGCGCGTGGCGGCGGGTAAATTCGTCAAGTTCCATAGGCGCTTAACGTGTAAGTGATTGCCTGTTCGCCTTGACATGGTGGTGGGTGGACATAGAGTCAGTGGATGATAGAGCGGTAGGTGACCATAGGCGTCAGCGCGCTTGGCTTACCCCCCTCTGTCCTGCCGGACATCTCCCCCTCAAGGGGGGAGATCGAACTGCGGCAAGCTTTTCGCCCATCTCAAACCTTGCGGATAGAGCGGCGAGAGGCCGTCTTGCTGATCTCCCCCCTTGAGGGGGAGATGTCCGGCAGGACAGAGGGGGGTAAGCCACACACGCTGACGCGCCTTATGACATTTCGCTCACTGCTGGGGAGGCATTCATTGACACATCACGCAAGTAACGACGCGGCCGGGGCCAATTCATGATTGTTGGCATTGTACTGACCGCAGCCTTGCTGCTGTTTCTGATCGCCTATCCGAAGCACCTGAAGCCCGTCGTCATCGGTCTGGCCGTCGTCTGGGCGGCCACGGCGGCGTGGGTGTTGTTCGATTGGCTGCGCACGGGCGAAAGGGTGGAGGCGATAATCGCCACGGCGTCGTTCGATCCGTCCTGCACGGAGGCCAGCGCGCCCATTCGCATCACCTTTCAAAACACCAACAACGTTCCGGTGCGGCGGCTGACCTATACGCTGGAAGGTTTCGAAGCGGCGTTCCGCGCTTCCGTTTCCTTCGATCCCTATCAGGTCAGCGAGCGCCGGCTGGAGGCGCATGAGAGCTATGCCGCATGCCGCCCGTTCCGCCTGCGCAACAATGAAAATGTCGATCCGAAGAATCTCGAATGGCGAGTCACCATCAATTCGGCGGAGTTCGAATAGCGCGTTGACGATGCTGTAGCGGATTTTCTCACGATTTTTTGAAGCCGAATATCGGTGTCGGAAAATCTGCTAATAAGAGCCAGCCCGTAACACTTGTAGCGTGACTACGGCTGCGCCGCGTTAACCCGCCCAGACCGGCCTGCAACCTTTAGGGGCTTGTATGTGACTGGCGGCGATGCCATCTGCCGGGCAATTCTTGAATTGCTCCAGAAGGTCTGCATTTTGGTTTCCCTGTCCAAGGTTTTGAAAATAGCCGTGCTTTGCTTCGTCGCGGTTCCCGCATCGGTCGGTGCACATATGGGCATCAACCAGCTGACCGGAAACTTCCATGAAGTGCTGCCGGGAGAACTCTACCGCTCGGCTCAGCCAAGCGGTGCGGATGTGGCGAAATACGCGCAGCAATTCGGCATCAAGACCATCATCAATTTGCGCGATGAGAACCCGAAAGGGTGGTACGACGACGAGAAATCCGCGGCCAATGCCAATGGCGTCAGCCTCATCGATTTCCCGCTGAGTTCCAGCAAGGAATTGCCGCAGGCCCGCGCCGAAGAACTGGTGCGCATCATGAAGGATGCGCCGAAGCCCATCCTCATCCACTGCGAACACGGCGCCAACCGCACCGGGCTCGCCTCGGCTATCTATGTCGGCGCGGTTGCCAAAAAGAGCGAAAGCGCTGCCGAGTTTCAGCTGTCTCCCTATTACGGCCACGTGCCGATCAAGGGCGTCGGTCGTTATGAGATGTATCAGTCCTGGGACGATTTCGAGGAAACGCTAGGGTTTTGACGCAGGGCTGAACCACGACTTTCGTCATCAACTCTGTTGCGCTAAGTCGTCTCTGAGCCTTGCGTTTATGGTTATGATGATTTTGCGCATGGTTGCGGCGATGGCGACGATTGGCGGTTTTCCGCTTTCGATGAGGCGTTTGTAGAAGGGGGCAAATTGTCCCTTTCCCTGGGCGGCGCACATTGCCGGCATGAACAGAGCGGTTTTGACCTGAGGTCTTCCGCCGCGCTGTCGTCGCCGGCCCTTGGCGTTTCCGCTTTCACTGGGATGTGGAGCGGTTCCTGCCAGGGCTGCGGCCTGGCGGCGATGCAAGGAGCCGAGCTCAGGCATCTGGGCAACAAGGCTTACGGCGCTGATTGTGCCAACGCCGCTCACCGTTGTGCAAATCCTGATGCGCCGGGCAAGATTGATGCTTCTGGCGACGAGCGCAGCGATTTGGATGTCGAGCATGTCTATCTGGCGCTTGATGGTGGCGAGCATGGCTTTGAACGAGGCGGCCACGGCCTTGGCACCCGGCGCACCCGCTCTGTTCTGCTCGGCGACTTTGAATGCCACAAGATCGGCCCGGCGCCGCACAAGCGCCTGTAATTCAACCTCATCGGGGTCTGGCGCGTGCCATAACGCCAGTCTTGCCCATCGCTCATAGCCATAGGCGGCCATGTGTGTCGCGTCGATAGCATCGCTTTTGCCCAAAGTTCCGAGAGAACGGATATAGGCTTTGAGCTTCATCACATCGGCACGATGGCAGGCGATGCCGGTCTTGAGGCACGCCTCCAGAAGCATGAGTTCGTAGCCACCGGTCTGCTCGCATATGATGAAGTCGGGCTGCATCGCCTTGCGCAGCTTACGGATGCCGCAGCGATCGTTGGCAAAGGTGATGATGCGTTTCCCATCGCTGACAACAAGATTGTCCTTGGCGACATCGACGCCGAGGCAACGAAGGGGTGGTGTGTGCAAAAAGTCCATAGGTCTGCTATCCTTTGCAGGCTTCGGATTGTTTGCGGGCGTGGCAATCAGCGGCCCAATCAACTCTCCAAGCGGTGAAGCAAAGGCGGCAGGGAACCTTGATGACGTGGGGTGTTGTCCCAATCCTCGGACGGTCGCCTGCTGCCGGGACTGCGCGCTGTGAAGGGCGCGCAGTCCCGCACCGACAATAGCTTGATAGCAGCAAACAATCCTCGGCCTTGTGCCGAGGATCTAATCACATTGAACGTTGGGATTCGTTAAACCCTCGGGACAAGCCCGAGGGTGACGGCGGAGAGGCTGGCTCCCCTGCCAATCTCACATGTTCTTTAAAACCGCCCGCCCTTATCCGAAATCACCTTCGTCAAGCTGCCATCCGCTGGAAATAGCGGGATAAGGCAGGCTTGCAGCGCGTGGTAAATATCACCCTTGCCGGGGAAGATTGTGTTGGCGGGTACCAGATTTTCCGTCAGCTCCTCAAGCCAGCCGCCATTCTGATGGTCGAGGAAGCTGGTGGCGATGGTGCTCCAGATGCGGCGATAGCTGTCTTCGTAGAATTCGTCGGTGGGCAGATGCTCGTTGAGGAAGTGGGCCGCACCGGCGGCCTCGCACATCGGCCACCAGAGCTTCTCGCGCTTGGCGGGCACATTGTCCCAGCCCAGCGTATAGAAGAAGCCGCCTTTTTCGCGGTCCCAGCCCAGCGACATGGATTGCACGAAGAGCGATTTCGCCGCTGTCGGCATCCACTCATGCTTGCGGTCTCCTAGCACCCAGAGCTGAAGGATGAGGCGTGCCCATTCCAGCCAGTGGCCGGGGGTGGAGCCGGAGGGGCGGAACATTTCGTTGCCGCGATAATCCTTGTCCAGCACCCAGTTCTCGTCGAAATGCTCAGGCACGCGGAAATCGAGGGCACCGGCCGCACGGCGGATGACGAGGTCGGCGATGCGCTCGGCCTTGGTCAGATAGGTCTTGTCGCCCGTTGCCTCAAACGCCGCCATCAGCGCTTCGGTCAGGTGCATGTTGGAGTTCTGGCCGCGATAATTCTCGATGGGAGACCAGTCGCGATAGAATTCTTCATTGATGGCGCCGTGTTTCTGTTCCCAGAATTTCGTGTCGAGAATCTCGGTAATGTCCGCCAGCATCTGGTCTGCCAGCGGATGGCCCACGGCCTTCGCCGAGGAGGCGGCAAGCAGCACGAAGGCATGGCCATAACCCTGCTTGCTGGCATCGACAGGGCCGTTCTCATCCACCTGCCAGAAGTAGCCACCATGCTCCGTATCGCGGTGGTGGTTCCACAAATAAGTCATGCCGTGGTCGATGACATCGCCGCAGCCGGGGCGGCCCAGCAGATGGCCTATGGAGAAGCAATGAACCATGCGCGCCGACATGTGAATGCCGCGAACCGGATTGTCGGGCTGCAACGGCGCGCCCTGCCGGTCGAGATCGAAAAAGCCACCCTTGGGATTGATGGCGCGGTACTGGAAGAAGTCGAACAGACCCTCGGCCTGCTTGACCAGCCATTGCCGGTGCCAGGGCAGGGTGCTCCAATTGGTTTTCGCGTGTTCCGCCTCGGTCATCATTTCCTCCTCGTGATATGCCTGTTGCGATTGTCTATATCTTTAGGACGTAACAGTGTCATCCATAACGGAAATTTCGTACCCTTGAGGTAGAACGCAATCGTATCGCTGTGAATCGGCCATATATTGACATAAAGATATCTTTATGTGACTGAGATGTTGCAAATCAGCAAGAGAATGAGGAGTGTGCCGATGTTGGATGATCTGTTTGGTCCTGTAGGGGGCAAAAGAGACGGCGCGGAAATCCTGAAGGCGCTGCGTCAGGCGGCACAGGAGCGTATCCTTGTTCTCGATGGTGCCATGGGCACGCAGATCCAGGGGCTTGGTTTCAATGAAGACCATTTCCGTGGTGATCGCTTCATCGGCTGCGCCTGTCACCAGCAGGGCAACAATGACCTTCTGATTCTGACCCAGCCTGATGCTATCGAGGAAATCCATTATCGCTACGCCATGGCGGGTGCAGATATTCTCGAAACCAACACGTTTTCCTCCACGCGCATTGCGCAGGCGGATTACGAGATGGAAGGTGCCGTCTATGACATGAACCGCGAAGGCGCGTTCATCGTGCGCCGTGCCGCCCAGCGCGCGGAGCGTGAAGACGGACGCCGCCGTTTCGTGGCCGGTGCCATTGGCCCCACCAACCGCACTGCATCCATTTCGCCGGATGTCAACAATCCGGGCTACCGCGCCGTCAGCTTCGATGATCTGCGCATTGCCTATGGCGAGCAGATCGACGGCCTGATCGATGGCGGTGCCGACCTCATTCTGATCGAAACCATTTTCGACACGCTGAACGCCAAGGCCGCGATCTTTGCCTGCGAAGAGCGCTTCGCCGCCAAGGGCATTCATCTGCCGGTGATGATCTCGGGCACGATCACCGATCTGTCCGGCCGCACCCTGTCCGGCCAGACGCCGTCCGCCTTCTGGAATTCCGTTCGCCACGCTAACCCCTTCACCATCGGCCTGAACTGCGCGCTGGGTGCCAGCGCGATGCGTCCGCATTTGCAGGAATTGTCGGAAGTGGCCGACACTTTCATCTGCGCTTACCCGAATGCAGGCCTACCAAACGAATTTGGCCAGTATGACGAAACGCCCGAAATGATGGCGGCACAGGTCGAGGAATTCGCCCGCGAAGGCCTCGTCAACGTGGTCGGCGGCTGCTGCGGTTCGACGCCGGAGCATATCCGCGCGATCTCGGAAGCCGTTGCCAAATATCCGCCGCGCAAGGTGCCGGAACACCGCTCCTTCATGTCGCTGTCGGGCCTTGAGCCCTTCGTGCTGACCAAGGACATTCCCTTCGTCAACGTGGGTGAGCGCACCAACGTCACCGGCTCTGCCAAGTTCCGCAAGCTCATCACCGCTGGTGATTATACCGCCGCTCTCGCTGTCGCCCGTGATCAGGTGGAAAACGGCGCGCAGATCATCGACATCAACATGGATGAAGGGCTGATCGACAGCCAGAAGGCCATGGTCGAGTTCCTCAACCTCATCGCCGCCGAGCCGGATATCGCCCGCGTGCCTGTCATGATCGACAGCTCCAAGTGGGAGATCATCGAGGCTGGCCTGAAATGCGTTCAGGGCAAATCCATCGTCAACTCCATCTCGCTGAAGGAAGGCGAGGAGAAGTTTCTGGAGCAGGCGCGTCTGGTGCGCCATTACGGTGCCGCCGTCGTCGTCATGGCGTTCGATGAGGTAGGGCAGGCCGACACCTACGAGCGCAAGGTGGAGATTTGCACCCGCGCCTACAAGCTCCTGACCGAAAAAGCGGGCATTCTGCCAGAAGATATCATCTTCGATCCCAACGTCTTTGCCGTCGCCACCGGTATCGAGGAACACAACAATTACGGCGTCGATTTCATCAACGCCACCCGCACCATTCGCGAAACCATGCCGCTGGTGCATATTTCCGGCGGTGTTTCCAACCTGTCCTTCTCCTTCCGTGGCAACGAGCCGGTGCGCGAAGCCATGCACGCCGTGTTCCTCTACCATGCCATTCAGGTCGGCATGGATATGGGTATCGTCAATGCCGGGCAGCTGGCAGTTTACGAAAGCATCGACCCGGAACTGCGCGAGGCCTGCGAAGACGTGGTGCTGAACCGCCGCGCTGATGGCACCGAACGGCTGCTGGAAGTGGCTGAAAAGTTCCGTGGCGGTCCGGGCCGCGAAGCCAAGGTGCAGGATCTGGCCTGGCGTGAATGGCCGGTGGAAAAACGTCTGGAACATGCACTCGTCAACGGCATTACCGATTACATCGATGCCGATACGGAAGAGGCGCGCCAGAGTGCTGCCCGTCCGCTGCATGTCATCGAGGGTCCGCTGATGGCAGGCATGAATGTGGTCGGCGATCTATTCGGTTCGGGCAAGATGTTCCTGCCGCAGGTGGTCAAATCCGCCCGCGTCATGAAGCAGGCTGTCGCCGTTCTTCTGCCGTACATGGAAGAAGAGAAGCGCCTCAATGGCGGCGATCAGCGCAAGGCCGCCGGCAAGGTGCTAATGGCGACCGTGAAGGGTGATGTGCACGATATCGGCAAGAACATTGTCGGCGTCGTTCTCGCCTGCAACAATTACGAGATCATCGATCTCGGCGTCATGGTGCCCGCCACCAAGATTCTGGAAACGGCGATTGCCGAGAAGGTCGATGTCATCGGCCTATCCGGCCTCATCACGCCGTCGCTGGATGAAATGGTGCATGTGGCCGCTGAAATGGAGCGTCAGGGTTTCGACATTCCGCTGCTCATCGGTGGTGCCACGACCAGCCGCGTCCATACGGCGGTCAAAATCCATCCGCGTTATGAAAAAGGTCAGGCGATCTACGTGACCGATGCCTCACGCGCAGTGGGTGTGGTGTCAGCGCTGCTGTCGGAAGATCAGAAGCCCGCCTATATCGATGGTATCCGCGCTGAATATGCCAAGGTGGCCGAAGCTCACGCTCGCAACGAGCGGGAAAAGCTGCGCCTGCCTTTGTCGCGCGCTCGCGCCAATGCCCACAAGGTGGACTGGACGGCCTACCAGCCGGTCAAACCGCAGTTCCTGGGCACCAAGACCTTCGAGGCCTATGATCTGGAAGAGCTGGCAAAATACATCGACTGGACGCCTTTCTTCCAAACATGGGAAATGAAGGGACGTTACCCCGCCATTCTCCAGGACGAGAAACAGGGCGAGGCGGCGCGGCAACTGTTTGCGGATGCGCAGGCCACGTTGAAGCAGATCATCGACGAGCAGTGGTTCCGCCCGCGCGCCGTCATAGGCTTCTGGCCTGCCAATGCGGTGGGCGACGATATCCGCCTGTTTACGGATGAAAGCCGTAAGGAAGACCTCGCCACCTTCTTCACGCTTCGCCAGCAGCTGTCCAAGCGCGATGGCCGTCCCAATGTGGCGCTGTCTGATTTCGTCATGCCGCAGGACACCGGCGTCACCGATTATGTCGGCGGCTTTGTTGTCACGGCGGGCATCGAGGAAGTGGCGATTGCCGAACGCTTCGAGCGGGCCAATGACGATTACTCCTCCATCCTCGTCAAAGCACTGGCCGACCGTTTCGCCGAAGCCTTTGCCGAACGCATGCATGAGCGTGTGCGCAAGGAGTTCTGGGGCTATGCGGCTGACGAAAGCTTCGGCCCTGACGATCTGATCGGTGAGGCCTATGCTGGCATTCGTCCAGCCCCGGGCTACCCGGCTCAGCCCGACCACACCGAAAAGGAAACCCTGTTCCGCCTGCTGGATGCGACGGAAGAAACGG
Source organism: Agrobacterium sp. 20P9.1.2 (assembly GCF_057799395.1). Lineage (NCBI taxonomy): Bacteria > Pseudomonadati > Pseudomonadota > Alphaproteobacteria > Hyphomicrobiales > Rhizobiaceae > Agrobacterium > Agrobacterium sp. 20P9.1.2. The sequence continues at coordinate 636,716 of NZ_JBYOKI010000003.1, read as the reverse complement.
GCGTGGTGCTGACCGAAAGCTATGCCATGTGGCCCGGCTCGTCCGTATCAGGCATCTACATCGGTCACCCGGAAAGCTACTATTTCGGCGTCGCCAAGGTGGAACGCGATCAGGTGCAGGACTATGCCCAGCGCAAGGGCATGGCGGTTGAAGAAGTCGAGCGCTGGCTCGGCCCTGTCCTCAACTATGTGCCGACCGAGGCCGAAAAAGAGGTGGAGACCGCCGCCTGATAATTCGCTTCAGGGGATTGTGGGCCTGATTCCGAAGTCGGCTCTTAAGCATTGATTTGACACAGAAAAAGCGCGGATCGTTCCGCGCTTTTTGCTGTTTTGGCGCTAAGTATTGCCGTGAGTTTCCGCCAGAAGGCACAATTGTTGATAACGCCTTTATATAATATTAGACTATTTGAATGTATTCAAAGGTTGTGACTTCCATTGGTGTCCTCATTGGAGATTAACGTGCAGCAGCTTTCTTCTCTCTTGCTGGTCTTCATCACCCTCACGATCCTCAGCGCCCATGTCGTGACCGGTGCCGCAAGCGATGGCAAATGGGGCGAGGGCGTCGGCGCCCTCATCATCGGCCCGCTCGTCTTCTTCTTCGTGGCCCACACCGTACTCTATCTCGGCGCCCGTCTGGTGCGTGGCAGGGATGGGGTTGCGTCTTACACGGCCAGCAAGATCAATCGAATTTCAGCGCTGATGACGATTTTGGCGGTTATGGCCGCAGCCTGACGTGAGCATAGCCGCCGGGACGATGCCGATTGATTAGTCGTCCAGAAACTTGGTAGGGCGGTCGAGGAAGCGGCGCAGAAACTGGATATTGTCCAGCTCGTCGTAAAGCTTCTCTGTAATGCCACCCTCGCTGAAGGAGTAGATCGTTGCTTCCGGTATCGCCAGCAACACCGGCGAATGGGTCGCGATAATCAACTGCGCACCACTATCGGCGGCCTGCTGGATGATGGTGGCAAGCGTCAGTTGCTTCAGCGGTGAAAGAGGACTTTCCGGTTCATCGAGGAAATAGAGACCCGCGCCGTGCAGCCTCTCCTCTAAAATATCCAGAAATCCTTCGCCATGGGAGCGCTGCTCGAGAGGGTTGTTTCTAACGATGTTGCCGAAGGTATCGGGTGTTTCCTCGGGGAGGGAGTCGCCTTCCTGTAACGCTTTGTCCCTATAATACCTGAAGTCATCGAGCTTTTCCTCGTTCAGGCGGCGCACATATCCCAGCACATCCTCGGATCGCATGAACATGCGCACCTTGGGATATTTCTTTCTGGCAAAGTAAAGTGCACCCGCCAGCTTTTCCGCATGTTGAAGATAAATGTCGCCCGCCACCTGGCCATGTGTGCCAATGGAATAGGCCTTCATGCCAGCCGCAATCGCTTCCAGCAGGGTGGATTTGCCGGAGCCATTATCTCCGGCAAAGAAGGTGATTGGCGTCTTTTTTTCAAGCCGCTCAAGGCCTTTGAGGGCCGGAACGGAGAAGGGGTATTCCGCGGCGTTATCGAAAGCGTCTTTTGCGGTGATGCTGTCGAGATAGAGCATGCGGTTTCCTGTTTGTTGGGCCTCACTCAAACCGGTCGATGATGCTGATGCCGCTATCCTTGAAACTGTTCATTTCGGGCAGGGCGGTCACTGCGTCGGAGAGCGAGATGTGTTTGCCGATCAGCTTTTCCGGCATCAGCTTGCCCGACCTGATCATCGCCAGCATATCATCATAACGCCAGGCCTGCATGCCGTGGCTGCCATAGATTTCCAGCTCATGGGCAATGACGCGCGCCATCGGAATTTGCGGCATGGAATGATCGGCCAGCATAAGCCCCACCTGCACATGCCGACCGCGACGGCGCAGGTTGGTGATGGAGTTGCAGCAGGTTTGCGGGTGGCCCAGCGCATCGACCGAGACATGCGCGCCGCCGCCGGTGATGTCGCGCACCGCTTCGGCCACGTCAGCCACCTCGCGGCTGTTGATCGTGGCGGTCGCGCCCAGCTGTTTCGCCAGCGCCAGCTTGTCTTCGGCAATGTCGATGGCGACCACCTGTGCGCCGAGCCCGGCACCGATCATGATGGCGGAAAGGCCCACGCCGCCGCAGCCATGCACCGCCAGCCACTCGCCACCTTTCAGTCGACCCTGATCGACAACAGCGCGGAACGAGGTGGCGAAGCGGCAGCCGAGGCTGGCGGCGGTAGCGAACGCCATCTCATCGGGCATATGGACGAGGTTCTGGTCGGCGTAGTCGATGGCGACATATTCGGCATAGGAACCCCAATGGGTAAAGCCCGGCTGGAACTGCGTTTCGCAAACCTGCTGGTTGCCAGAACGGCATTCCTGGCAGTGGCCGCAGCCGGAGACGAACGGCACCGTCACGCGGTCACCGACCTTGAAGCGCATGACGTTTTTGCCGACTGCGGAAATCACGCCCGCAAACTCGTGCCCGGGCACATGCGGCAGGCGGATGTCGCTGTCATGGCCCATCCAGCCATGCCAGTCGCTGCGGCAAAGGCCGGTGGCCTTTACAGCAATCACCACGCCGCCCGGCGTCGGCTCCGGGTCCGGCAGGTTGGCGATGAGTGGTGCTTCACCGAAGCGTTCGTAGAACAATGCGCGCATGCGTTTTCTCCTGAGGTGACCTTGTCTAGCCCGATCTCCCAGTCAGAAACAGTGCGTCAGTCTGCTACAATCATCAAATCTTCTGATGCGAGTTTCAACGTTACCCGTTCACCGATGGCCGGTGGTGTCTCTCCTGATACCGTCGTCACTATACCGTTGGAGTGACAATCGGAATCTCTTTTTGAGAAGATGTTCTTTGCTTGGCGCGTTGAAATACATTGGGTGACAGCGCGTGTGGCTTACCCCCCTCTGCCCTGCCGGGCATCTCCCCCTCAAGGGGGGAGATCGGCAAGGCGCATGCTCGCCGCTCTATTTCGCAGCCTTCAAGATGGGCAAGAGGTCGCAACACGTCGATCTCCCCACCTGAGGGGGAGATGTCCGGCAGGACAGAGGGGGGTGAGCCACACCCGCTGCCATCCATTGCGGTGAAAGACGTGCAGACCGCCCTGCGCTGTCAGTCTGCCACAATCATCAAATCTTCTGATGCAAATTTCAGCGTGATCCGCTCACCGATGGCGGGCGGTGTCTTGCCGGGATCGTTGAACATATCGAATGACAGCGTCGCTCCGCCCACATCCATGCGTGTGCGGATAACCGAGCCGAGGAAGTGGCTGGAGGTCACGGTGCCGGAAATTGCGACATCGCCGACATTGGCTTCACCCAGAGAACCGGCCTCGGGCCGCAATGCCACAGTGACCTTCTCGCCATTGCCTTTGCCCAGCGGCTTTTTCAGCGAAACCTGCTGATCACCGATCAGGATCGTGCTGGTCGATGCATCCACAACGGTGGCGTCGATGAGGTTCAACGTACCCACGAAGGATGCGACGAAACGCGTGGCGGGCTTGTTATAAATGTCGAAGGGCGATCCGATCTGGTCGGCGCGTCCGGCATTCATCACCACGATGCGGTCGGATATCGTAAGCGCCTCTTCCTGATCGTGGGTGACGAAAATGGTGGTGATGCCGAGCTTGCGCTGAATACTGCGGATTTCTTCGCGCAGCGAGACGCGGATTTTGGCGTCGAGCGCAGACAGCGGTTCATCCAGCAACAGAACCTGCGGCTTGGGAGCGAGCGCGCGCGCCAGCGCCACGCGCTGCTGCTGCCCGCCGGACATCTGGTAGGGGTAACGGTCGGCCAAGTGATCCAGATGGATCAGCGCCAGCATTTCCTTCACCCGCGCATCGATTTCCGCCTTGGGCTTGCCAGCAATTTTCAGACCGAAGGCAACGTTTTCGTAGACGTTCATGTTGGGAAACAGCGCATAGGCCTGAAACACCATGCCGATGTTGCGCTGGTTCGGTTTCAGCGTCGTCTGGTCCTTGCCCTTGACGACGATGCTGCCAGCACTCGGCGTCTCGAAACCGGCAATCATCCGCAGGATGGTGGTTTTGCCGCAACCTGATGGTCCGAGGAAGGAAACGAATTCTCCCTGCTCGATCGCCATGTTGAAATCATGGACGACCTGAACCTGACCGAAGGATTTTTTGATGTTCTGAAGTGTCAAAAAGCTCATAAAATATCCTCAGGCCTTGGGAGGCGTGCCTTTTTGGTATCGCGAAACGAGTTGGATCAGGCCTAAGCAGCCCCAGGTGATGCCGAAGGAAATCACGGCGAGCGCCGCTGGCTCATAGGCGCGGTTGGCACCCAGCAACTGCATGTAAGGGCCGAAGGCCGGGCGGTTCAAAAGCGCTGCCATGGTGAATTCACCGATGACGATGGCGAAGGTCAAAAATGCACCGGAGAGAACAGCCACCAGCACATTCGGCAGAATGATGCGTGCGAGAATGGTCGTCCATCCGGCACCGAGGCTTTGCGCGGCCTCCGTCAGCGTGGTGATGTCGATGGTGCGAAGCCCGGTATCGACGGCGCGGTACATATAGGGCAGGGCAAGCGTGGTATAGCCGAACATCAACAGCAGGTTGGTGCCAGATGTCGTTCCCGTCAGCGGCAGCCAGCTGGAGGTGTTGTAGAGCCTGATGTACCCGAAGACGATGACGATGGCCGGAATGACCAGCGGCAGAAGCGTGATGAATTCGATGACGGGCCGCAGCGCGGGCAGTTTCAGCCGCACCCAATAGGCCGTCGGCACCACCAGCAGCACACCGAAGATGATGGTAACCAGCGCCATCATGACGGAAAAGCTGAAGGTTTCCTGAAAGCGCGGATCGCCGAGAACCTTGGCGTAGGCGTCGAAGGAATATTCGCCGCGACGCATTTTCAGCGAGAAATTGGTCATGCCGATGAGCGGCAGGGCGAAATAGAGCAGGCCGAAAAGCAGCGCGCCCCAGGCGAAGAACCGCTTCATTTCAGCCACCTTTCGCTGCGCGTGCGCATCCAGATATAGAGCGTGTTGGCAATGCAGGTCACAAGGATCATGCCGAAGGCCAGCGCATAACCGAGGTTGGGATTGCCCAGCACGTCACCGCGGATTTGCGCAAACAGCAGAATAGGCACGATGTTGAGCGATGAGCCGGTGAGCGCAATTGCCGTCGCAACCGCGCCGAAAGCGTTGGCAAACAGCAGCGAAAATGTGCCGAGAATAGAGGGCAGCAGAATGGGGAAGGCCACCATGCGCCAATATTGAAAGCCGCTGGCGCCCAGAATTTCCGCAGCCTCGCGCCATTCGCGCTTCAACCCGTCCAGCGCCGGAGTGATGATGAGGATCATCAAGGGGATCTGGAAAAACAGATAGGTAACGGTCAGGCCCCAGAAGGACAGAATGTTGAAGCCCAGGAGGCGCAGATCGAGGCCGAGCTGGGTTTTCAAAAATACGGTGACGAGACCGACTGGGCCAAGCGTGGCGATGAAGGCAAAGGCCAGCGGCACGCCTGCAAATTGCGATGCGACACCGGAAAATGTCAGCAGAGGTGCGCGGATTTTCGGTGGCAGACCGCCCAGCACCACGGCCGTGGCCACGCCAAAACCGATCAGACAGCCAAGGGCTGCCGAGGCGACGCTGATCTTGATGGAAATCCAGTAGGCCGAGAGAATCGACGGCGTAAACAGATCCGCGAGGTTTTGCAGCGTAAAGCCGCCATCCGGCGTCTGAAAAGCGCCGATGACGATTTTCATCGTCGGCATGATCAAAAAAAGCAGAATGAAAATTGCAAATGGCAAAACGCCAAGCCATTCCAGCTTCAGGCGGAAACGTCCTGATGGCCGCAATGGTGCGCCAATATTGTCTGGTGTCATACCAAGTTCCCGAATGCCGCTCTTATCGTGGCTTTTCTTATAAAATCAGCCGCCCCGGCTTTTGAAAAGGCCTTAGCCTTTGAAAAGATCGGGGCGGCTGTTTTGGTCGTTACTTCACGTTTGCGCCGACAACCTTGTCCCAACCGGCGGTGACGGCAGCCTTGTTGGCATCGACGTCTTCGAGTGTCGGGAAGATTGCCTTTTCATAGGCTGCTGCTGGTGGCAGGGCGTCCAAGAGATCCTTTGGAATCTTGTTTGCCTTGGCAAGAGCGTTGAAGCGGATTGGGTGGCAGAAGCCCTTCAGCCAGCCAAGCTGACCGTCGTCCGAATAGAGATGCTCCATCCAGAGCTTTGCAGCGTTTGGATGCGGTGCGTAGGCGGAGATGCCCTGCACGTAAACGCCAGCCAGAACGCCCTTTTCAGGAACGACGACTTCTGTCGGAGGGTTGCCGTTCAGCGTCTTCGCCCAGGACAGCGCGTTATAGTCCCATGCAACGACGATCGGTGTTGCACCCTGTGCCAGCGTACCGGCCTTGCCGATGACGGGAACGAAGTTGCCAGCCTTGTTGAGCTCGGCGAAATACTTCAGACCGGCTTCGCCAGCTTCCTTGCCGTCCTTGGCACCGGTGGAAAGACCGGCAGCGAGAACGCCCAGAATAGCCTGGTTGGAAGCGCGTGGGTCACCAGCAAGAGCGACCTGACCGGAATATTCCGGCTTCAGAAGGTCAGCCCAGTCCTTCGGAGAATTCTTGACGAGGTCCTTGTTCACGAAGATGGACATGACGCCGTAATAGTCGCCGTACCAGTAGCCTTCGGCATCCTTCACATTGTCAGGAATTTCGTCCCAGGTGGAGACCTTGTAAGGCTGAAGAAGGCCTTCCTTCTTGGCCTGCGGGCCGAATGCGAGACCAACGTCGATCACGTCAGGAGCCTGTGGGCCCTTGTTGTCCTTGTTGGCCTTGATGGCTTCCACTTCGTCGGCAGAGCCGGCGTCCGGGTTCAGTTCGTTCACCTGAATTTCAGGATACTTGGCTTTGAAGGAGGCAATAACGTCGCCATAACCGCACCAGTCGTGAGGCAGTGCGATGGTCGTCAGCATGCCTTCCTTCTTGGCGGCAGCGATGAGTTCTTCGCTCGGTGCGGCAGAGGCAATCGCGGTAGATGCGATGACCAGTGCTGTTGTCAGCGATAGCAGTCGGCGGCTGTGCGAGATCACGTTTAGTCTCCTCTTGTGTCTCATGCGTCTGGCGACGCTGATACGTGGGTTGCATGAACGTTATGTGACGGTTTTTTCAGGCGAGTTTTCGCCCTCATCTGGCCCCTGCCGTTTTATTGCCATCATTGCGCCCTGTCGTCGCCATGATATTTAAAAAACGACATAAAAAATTCGTGTTGCGCCGTTTGTCAGAATTCTGCGCTGCGCCCGGCCCTCCTATTTTTCTCCCTTTTCCGGTTTTCTGAATAGGCGTGTCTGCTCGAAGAGGCCTTCGAGAGAGTTCATGCGCTGGCGGGTCTCGTCCCAGCTGTTGTTTTGCACAGCCTCGATCAGCGCTTCCACCACGAACAGGGTCACAACGGAGCTGTCCCAGGCCGATGGGGCCTCGATGCGCACGCGAAACGTATGTTCGGCAAAGCGCGAAACCGGTGATGTCCACTGATCTGTGAACAGCAATATGCGCACATTGTTGTCATGTGCCACCTGCGCCAGCGTCACCATGTCCTGCTCGTAACGGCGGATATCGAACATCACCAGCACGTCGCCCGCATTCATGTTCAACATGAATTGCGGCCATGAACTGGAGTTGGACGACATCAGCGCCGTCTTGGGGCGGATGACCTGCATATGGGTGAAGAAATATTCGGCAATCGCCCCGGTAATGCGCCCGCCGACGAAATAGAGGCTGCGTTTGCGATCAGACAGCAGGGCTGCGGCATTGTCGAAATCGGCGGTGTCGAGGTCGCTCAGCGTATCGCGCAGATTGTTGGTTATCGCATCGGCAAAGCGGTTGAGAATGTGGAGGCCCGGCGCATTGCTAGCCCAGCGGTCATGCTTGGCGATGGGGTTGGAAATGGTGGCTTCCAGCTCCTGATGCAGCCGCGCCTGAAAATCGGGGTAACCCTTAAAGCCCAGCTTCTGCACCATTCGTGCCACAGTCGGCGTCGAAACGCCTGCATTTTCCGCAACGGTGGTGATGCTGCCCAGCCCCGAGACCGGATAATTACCGAGAAGACTTTCCGCCAAACGCTTTTCAGCACGCGTCAGGCTCTCGTAATGAGCCTGAATGACGTCCGAAACGGTCGCGGCCGAACTGTGCAAATTTTTCCCCTAGCCGGTCTTTTCGCCGGTCTGTTAGCACTGATTAAGATACGGGCGTAGCGCAGAGTCAATCGAAAAAATGAAGAGAAAATTTCAAAAACCATTTGACACTTTGTCGTGAGTGAAGAATTCTTTTCTTAGCTGTCGGGGGACAGTGATGTTGGCAGCGGGGTTCACCATGATGGTGCAAGGCCAGTTTTTCACAAGCGATGAGGCAGGGCCTGTTGCCGTGGAAAATGCTGACGGAAAGAGCCGTGTGCTGCTGGTGTGCGAACATGCGTCACGCAGGCTGCCCGTCCGGTTCGGCACCCTTGGCCTCAACGAAGACGTGCTTGCAAGCCATATTGCCTGGGATCCCGGCGCTCTCGCCGTCACCCGTCTCCTGTCGGCCAGTCTCGATGCGACCGTCGTCTACCAAAACTATTCCCGGCTGATCTATGACTGCAATCGCCCGCCGGAATCGCCCTCGGCCATGCCCGTCGCCAGCGAAATCTACGACATTCCCGGCAATGCGGATTTGAGTGACGCGGAACGGTTCGCCCGCACCTCGGCGCTCTATATTCCGTTTCATGATCGCATCAGCGAGCTTGTCGCGGCTCGGCAAAATCCCGTTCTGGTGACGATCCACAGTTTTACGCCGGTCTATCACGGCAAGCAGCGCGCGGTGGAAATCGGCATTCTGCACGATACAGACGCCCGGCTTGCCGATGCGATGTTGGCACATGCCGCGGGTTCATCCTTCAAGGTCGAGCGCAACGAGCCCTATGGGCCGGAGGACGGTGTGACCCACACGCTGCGCCTTCATGCGCTGCCGAACGGTCTTTTGAACGTGATGATCGAGGTTCGCAACGACCTCATTCAGGATGAAGAGGGGCAGCGGGTCGCTGCCGATTTTCTGCATGGGCTTCTGGTGGCGGGGATTGCCGCCGAGGCCTCGTAATTCGTTTCGCGGGAATTGCCTCGCGAACTGGAACGGCGCTGCACCGCCAAGAATGCCGAACAATCGGCACGGGTGCAGCGTGGGAACAGCAGATGTGCATGGCGTGATCGGGTGTTCCATCGCGCCGAGACTGGGGCAAAATCGGCCATTCCGGCTGACAGCCTGTTTTTCTTGATCAGGAGAGAACGGCATGGACAATTCATCATCAGGGGTCAGCTATAAGAAGGCTGACGCATCCTATTTCGAAAAAAGAGGGCTCTCGCGTTACGCGGGTGTCTGGTCGTTGTGGGCGCTTGGCGTCGGCGCGGTTATTTCTGGCCATTTTTCCGGCTGGAACTTCGGCTTCGCCACCGGCGGCTGGGGCGGCATGCTGGTTGCGGGCATGATCATCGCCGTCATGTATCTCGGGCTGACATTCTCCATCGCGGAAATGAGCCCGGCCTTGCCGCATACGGGTGCCGCCTATTCCTTCGCCCGCACGGCGATGGGTCCATGGGGCGGCTTCATCACTGGCCTTTGCGAGAACGTTGAATACGTCCTCACGCCCGCCGTCATCGTCACCTTCATTACGGCTTACGTAAACTCCATCCTCGGGCTCGATCCGGCCTATTCGCCGTTCCTGTGGGTGCTGTTCTACGTTATCTTTCTGGCGCTCAACGTCTTCGGACTTGAACTGTCCTTCAAGGTAACACTTGTTATCACGCTGATTTCGCTGGGTGTTCTCGTCTTCTTCTGGATCAGCGCCATTCCCAATATCGATTTCTCCCGCTGGGCGCTGAATATCGGCGTCGGGCCGGATGGTGCGGCCATCGAACTGCCGGAAGGCAACGGCTCCTTCTTCCCCTTCGGCTTCTCCGGTGTTCTCGCCACGCTGCCCTTTGCGGTCTGGCTGTTCCTCGCCATCGAGCAATTGCCGCTGGCGGCTGAAGAATCCGTCGATCCGAAGCGCGATATGCCCAAGGGCATCATTCTCGGCATCATCACGCTCATGATCTCGGCCTTTATGATCGTGCTGCTCAACCCTTCGCTGCCCGGCATCGGTGCCTTCCATCTCGGCTCTTCGCTGGAGCCGCTGCTGGATGGTTTCAAGGCCGTCTATGGTGATGGCGGCGTTGTTCTGCTTGGCTTCGTGGCGCTGACGGGCCTCATCGCTAGCTTCCACACCATCCTCTATGCGCAGGGTCGCCAGATCTATTCGCTGTCGCGTGCGGGCTATTTCCCGACGGCGCTGTCCGTCACGCATCCCAAGTTCAAGACACCGCATGTCGCGATGTTGACGGGTGCCATCGTCGGCCTCGCGGTGATGATGACCATCTGGTTCGCATTGGGTGCGACCGAGGGCGGCAGCATCATCGGCAGCGTGCTGCTCAATATGGCCGTGTTCGGCGCGATGTTCTCCTATATCATGCAGGCGATCTCCTTCATCATGCTGCGCCGTAACCTGCCCAACATCGAGCGTCCTTTCCGTTCGCCGCTCGGCATTCCTGGTGCTGTGCTGACCATCATCATCGCTGTCATAACCTTGCTCTATCAGGTGCAGGACCCGAACTTCACCAAGGGCGTGATCTGGGTGGCGCTGTGGTTTGCCGTTGCCATCGCCTATTTCGCGCTGGTTGGCCGTCACCGCCTCATCCTGTCGCCGGAAGAGGAATTCGCGCTGGAGCACAAGCAGGCCGCACTCGATGCGGCGGCTGCCAAGGCCTGACCGAGACAAACAGGGCGACCGGCAACGGTCGCCCCATAAAACAAAGGGAACGAAAACATCATGACGACGACCTACACATTCGACGAGCTTAAAAAAGATGTCGCGGAAGGGCGCATAGACACGGTTCTGGCATGCCTCGTGGATATGCAGGGTCGTCTGATGGGCAAACGCTTCCAGGCGGAATTCTTCGTGGAAAGCGCCTATGAGGAAACCCACACCTGCAACTATCTGCTCGCAACCGACATGGAAATGGAAACCGTGCCGGGCTACAAATCCACCAGTTGGGAAAAGGGTTACGGCGATTATACGCTGAAGCCCGATCTCGCCACCCTACGCCGTGTGCCATGGCTGGAAGGCACGGCGCTGGTTCTGTGCGATGCCTATGACCACCACACCCATGCCGAGGTTGCCCACTCTCCCCGCGCGCTGTTGAAGAAACAGGTCGCGCGTCTGGAGGCCATGGGGCTGAAAGCCTATATGGCCAGCGAGCTGGAATTCTTCCTGTTCGACCAGAGTTTCGAGACCGCCCGTGCCAATGGCTACCGCGATCTGCAACTCGCCAGCGCCTATAATGAAGACTACCACATCTTCCAGACCACCAAGGAAGAAGATGTCATGCGCGCCATTCGCAATGGCCTGCAAGGTGCTGGAATTCCAGTGGAAAACACCAAGGGCGAGGCGTCTGCCGGCCAGGAAGAGATCAACGTGCGCTACGCCGATGCGCTCACCATGGCCGACCGCCACGCCATCATCAAAAACGCCACCAAGGAAATCGCCTGGTCCAAAGGAAAGGCCGTGACCTTCCTTGCCAAGTGGAATTACAGCGCGGCGGGCAGTTCCTCGCACATCCACCAGTCGCTGTGGAGCCTCGATGGCAAGACGCCGATGTTTCTGGACAAGGACGCCGACCACGGCATGTCCGCCATGATGAAGCATTACATCGCCGGGCTTTTGGCCCATGCAAGCGAAATCACTTATTTCCTCGCGCCCTATATCAACTCCTACAAGCGCTATATGGCAGGCACATTTGCGCCCACCAAGTCCGTGTGGAGCACGGATAACCGCACCGCAGGTTACCGCCTTTGCGGCGCAGACACCAAGGGCATCCGCATCGAATGCCGCGTCGGCGGCTCCGACCTCAACCCGCACCTCGCCATGGCCGCACTTCTGGCGGCAGGCATTGACGGCATCGAAAACAAGATGGAACTTGAGGCGCAGTTCGAAGGCGATGCCTATGGCGGCAAGGACATCCGCGAGATACCCAAGACATTGCGGGATGCGACGGATCACCTTAACACGTCCAAGATGCTGCGCAGCGCTTTTGGTGAGGATGTCATCGACCACTATGTTCGCGCCGCAAAGTGGGAGCAGGAAGAATACGACCGCCGCGTCACCGACTGGGAAGTCGCGCGCGGGTTTGAGCGGGCATAAACAAAGTAGGAAAATATCATGACCATGATCCAGAATATTTCGCCGATCGACGGCACCGTTTATGCCGAACGCGAGGCGATGTCGCTGGATGCGGCGCGCGGCGTCGTGTTGAAGGCGCGTGCTGCGCAAAAATCCTGGGCCCGTCGCCCTTTGGAAGATCGCGTTCAACTAGTGCTGAAAGGCGTCGCGCGGCTGAATGAGATGGTTGGCGAAGTCGTGCCGGAACTGGCCCATATGATGGGCCGCCCGGTACGCTACGGCGGCGAGTTCAAGGGTTTTAACGAACGCTCGAACTATGTCGCAGCCATTGCAGCCGATGCGCTGGCACCGCTGGTCATCGAGGAAAGCGGCAATTTCGAGCGCCGTATCGAGCGCGAAGCGCACGGCGTCGTCTTCGTCATCGCGCCGTGGAACTACCCCTACATGACGGCGATCAATACGATTGCACCGGCGCTGATGGCGGGCAACACGGTTGTCATCAAGCACGCCGCGCAGACGCTGCTGGTGGGTGAGCGTATGGTGCGCGCCTTTGTCGAGGCCGGTGTGCCGGATGATGTTTTCGCCAATCTTTTCCTCGATCATCAGACCACATCGGCGCTGATTGCCGAAAGTAATTTCAACTTCGTCAACTTCACCGGCTCCGTCGAAGGCGGTCGCGCCATCGAGCGCGCTGCGGCTGGCACCTTCACCGGCCTTGGTCTTGAACTCGGCGGCAAAGACCCCGGCTACGTCATGGAAGACGCCGATCTGGATGCGGCAGTCGATACGCTGATGGACGGCGCGACCTTCAATTCCGGGCAATGCTGCTGCGGTATCGAGCGCGTCTATGTCAATGAAGCGCTGTTCGATGCCTTCGTTGAAAAGTCCGTCGCCTGGGTTTCCAATTACAAGCTGGGCAACCCGCTGGAGCAGGAAACGTCCCTCGGCCCTATGGCCAATAAGCGTTTCGCCAAGGTCGTGCGCCAGCAGGTGGCCGATGCCGTTGCCAAGGGCGCCAAGGCGCTGGTCGATCCCAAGCTCTTTGCCGCCGATGATGGCGAAAGCGCCTATGTCGCGCCGCAAATTCTCATTGATGTCGATCACTCCATGGAATTCATGACCGAAGAAACCTTCGGTCCTGCCGTTGGCATCATGAAGGTGAAGAACGACGAAGAAGCCATCCGCCTGATGAATGACAGCAAATACGGTCTCACTGCATCGCTGTGGACGCAGGACGCTGAGCGGGCAGGGCGCATCGGTCGCGAGATTGAAACCGGCACCGTCTTCATGAACCGCGCCGATTATCTCGACCCGGCTCTCTGCTGGACCGGCGTCAAGGAAACCGGTCGCGGCGGCTCATTGTCGGTCATCGGTTTCCAGAACCTGACCCGTCCAAAATCCTACCATCTGAAGAAAGTCACGAAATGAACATCGTCGCAAACTGGAGCTACCCAACCCCGATCAAGATGGGACGTGGCCGGATCAAGGAATTGGCGGATGCCTGCAAGACGCTCGGCATCAAAAAGCCGCTGCTGGTCACCGACCGTGGCCTGGCCAATATGGCGATCACCGGCCACGCGCTGGATATTCTGGAAGAGGCGGGTCTTGGCCGCGCCATCTTTGCCGATGTGGACCCCAACCCCAACGAGATCAATCTCGAAGCCGGCGTCAAAGCCTTCAAGGATGGCGGCCATGACGGCGTCGTCGCCTTTGGCGGTGGCTCCGGTCTCGACCTCGGCAAGGCCGTCGCCTTCATGGCAGGCCAGACCCGTCCGGTCTGGGATTTCGAGGATATTGGCGACTGGTGGACCCGTGCAAACTCTGATGGTATCGCCCCCATCGTCGCCGTGCCGACGACAGCTGGCACAGGCTCGGAAGTGGGCCGCGCCAGCGTCATCACCAATTCGCAAACCCATGTGAAGAAGATCATCTTCCACCCGAAATTCCTGCCCGGCGTCGTCATCTGCGATCCGGAACTGACGGTCGGCATGCCCAAGGCGATTACCGCAGGCACCGGCATGGATGCCTTCGCCCATTGCCTGGAAGCCTATTCCTCGCCCTTCTTCCACCCCATGAGCCAGGGCATCGCGCTTGAAGGCCTGCGGTTGGTGAAGGAATATCTGCCACGCGCCTATAGGGACGGCACGGATATCGAAGCCCGTTCCAACATGATGGCCGCCGCCGCCATGGGCGCGGTCGCCTTCCAGAAGGGGCTGGGCGCTATCCATTCCCTGTCGCACCCCATCGGCGCCGTCTACAACACCCACCACGGCATGACCAACGCCGTCGTCATGCCAGCGGTCCTTTGCTTCAACCGCCCTGTTATCGAAGAGAAAATCGCCCGCGCGGCAGCCTATCTCGGTATCGAAGGCGGGTTCGATGGGTTTTATGATTACGTGCTGGAGCTTCGCAAAGAGCTGGGCGTACCGGAAAGCCTGACCGCCATGGGTATCAAGCCAGACCGCGTGGATGAACTGGTGGCAGAGGCCATCAAGGACCCGAGCTGCGGCGGTAACCCGGTGGAGATGACGGCGGAGAATACGAAGGCGCTGTTTCTGGAGTGCTTTTGAGTGAGGTGATGGCGCTTGGCTGATTTGAACGGCGAGGTGCGGGTGCTTACGCTGGTGCTTAATGCTGGCGCGTAAACGTTAGCCCACAACGGCAGCAACCCTCATCCTGAGGTGCCCCGCAGGGGCCTCGAAGGACGAGGGTTGCGGGCTTTGGGGCAGAGTATGCGGCGGATACTTCGAGGGCGCTTCGCGCCACCTCAGCATGAGGACGGTGGTTGCGGGCTTGGGGCAGAGTATGCGGCAGATGCTTCGGTGCTTTGCCCTTCGGCCAAAGCACCGAAGCATGAGGGCGGTGGGTGTGTCGACGGTTGCGGCTGGGTTACCTCTCCCCTTGTGGGAGAGGAAGAAAAATCATGATCTTAGCAAAGCTAAGTCATAGATTTTTCAGGTGAGGGGTTTGCCGCTCGCGCCGAGAGAAACCCCTCACTTGCAATTTCTAACACTTAGCTTTGCTAAGATGTTGAAATTGCTTTCTCTCCCACAAGGGGAGAGATAACCCAGCCGCATCCTCTGATATGAGAGTGTTACTCAGGCGGTTGTCACACCCAAATACCCCACCCCACACAAAACCTCGCACCAAATCTTTCCATTTCATTAACCATCTTCGTTAACAATATCCCTGCACCATGAATCTCGCGGTGCGTTGAAGAGCGATGAATTCAGGCTCTGCATTTGGGGGCCACATGCCTGTCATTACGTTTGCAAATACAAAGGGCGGCGCGGGGAAGACGACGGCGGTTTTGCTGCTGGCGACCGAGCTTGCGCGCACCGGCCACCGCGTGACGGTTCTGGATGCCGATCCGCAACTGTGGATTTCGCGCTGGTCGGAAATGTCGGGCCAGATGCAGAATCTGGCGGTCATCTCCCATGTCACCATGGCGTCGCTGGAAACGCATATTCGCGAAAACCGGTCGAACACGGACTGTTTCATCATTGATCTGCCGGGCACGAAAAGCCCGCTTCTGACCATGGCGCTCGGCATTTCCGACCACGTCATCATCCCGGTGCAGGGCTCTGCGATGGACGCCCGCGGCGCGGCTGAGGTGCTTGAGCATATCGAATTCCTCAACCGCAAAATGGGCATGAAGATCGATCATTCGGTCGTGCTGACCCGCGTCAATGCCATGGTCAGCACCCGCTCAATGCTGCTGGTCAAAGCGTTGCTGGCAGAAAAGAATGTGCGCGTTCTGGATACGCCGATTGCCGAGCGCGCAGCCTTCCGCGATATTTTCGATTATGGTGGCACGCTGGCCGGTCTGGACTGTCACAAGGTCAGCAATGTCGATAAGGCCATGGAGAATGTTCGCAGCTTCGCCAATGAGGTCTTGCGGCTGATGCCCGTGCGCGTCGTTCGCTCCGGCAATGTGCTGAAAATGTTCGGTCGCAAGGCGGCCTGATTTCAAGCAAATTCAGTACGCCCGGTTCTCTAACGAGCCGGGCGTATTATTTTGCTTGATTTGGAAACGATCGTTTCCTATATTGCCGCCATGACACAGAACCTTTCATCTTCCACCCTCACACGCCAGCGCGGTCGTCCGCGCGAGTTCGATGTCGATCAGGCCATCGACAAGGCCATTGGCGTGTTTTCAGAGCGCGGTTATCACGCGACCTCAGTGGGGGATCTGACGCAGGCGATGGAGCTGACACAGGGCAGTCTCTACAAGGCCTTCAAGGATAAGAAGGACATCTATATTGCCGCTGTCGAGCGCTACAAGCTGGTGCAGACGCAGCGTTTCGAGGCGGCTGTCCGGGCTGGCACGAATGGCCGAGGGAAGCTGCTGGCGGCGATGAATTTTTATGCCGATGGGTCCGCTGGGCAATCGGGTGGACGCGGCTGCCTCGTTGTCGGTGCCACCGCTGATCTGGCCTCGCTGGATGAGGACATGGCCCGCGTCGTGCGCGGCGCCATCGAAGCACGCGAGAGGATTTTGGCGCGTCTCGTGCGGGAAGGGCAGGCGGATGGCAGTGTTACGGCTGATCGGGATGCGGAGGCGCTGGCAAAGACCGCCCTTTGCATTCTCTACGGAATTCGCGTTGTCGGCAAAACCGCCCCAACGCGGGAGGAACTGAGTGCAGTGGTCGATATTGCCATGAAGGTATTCGACTGAATTTTTTGCTTATTTTGGAAATGATTATTTCCGAATTGGAGACTTAACATGACACCCACGGTGCTTGGCGCTGAGCCCGCACAGGACGAGACGCTCTCTTCCGCCATGATTTTTCTGCTGGCCACGGCCTGTGGTCTGGTTGCAGCCAATCTTTATTATGCCCAGCCGCTGGCGGGCGTCATTGGGGCAGAGCTTGGCATTTCGGCAGGCGCAACGGGGCTGATCGTGACGCTGACGCAGATCGGTTACGGCCTTGGCCTCCTGTTCGTCGTGCCGCTGGGCGACCTCATTGAAAACAGAAGACTGATCGTGACCACTGTTGCGATGGCGGTGATTGCGCTAGTTGGTGCCGCACTTGCGCCAAATGCGGGACCGTTTCTGCTGGCCGTCTTCCTCGTCGGCATAAGCTCCGTCGCGGTGCAGATGATCCTGCCCTTGGCGGCGCATATGACGCCCAATGCCACGCGCGGGCGGGTCGTTGGCAGCATCATGAGCGGCCTGATGGTTGGCATTATGCTGGCGCGGCCAGTTTCCAGCGTGCTGTCGGACTTCGTGTCATGGCGCGGTGTCTTCTGGATATCGGCGGCTGTCATGGCTGTACTGGCAATCGTTCTCTACCGTTTGTTGCCGCGCCGTATGCCGGATGCGAAGCTGCCCTATACCGCGCTGCTTGCCTCCATGGCCAAGCTTGCCGCCAACACACGTCTGCTGCAACGGCGCGCGCTGTATCAGGCCAGCATGTTTTCAGCCTTCAGCCTGTTTTGGACGGTGACGCCGCTTTATCTCAGCGGTCCGGCCTTTCGCCTGTCACAGACCGAAATTGCGCTCTTCGCTCTGGCCGGAGCCGCCGGTGCGGTTGCCGCGCCCATTGCCGGGCGGATGGCTGACCGCGGCTGGACATGGGCGGCGACATTTGCGGCGTTGACGGCAGGAGCGACCGCGTTTCTTATTACCCATATTGCGCCGGAGGGATCGCATCTGTCGCTGGCATTGCTGGTGGTCGCAGCCATTGTGCTGGACTTTGCCGTCACCACCAATCTGGTGCTTGGGCAGCGCGCGATCTTCACGCTGGGCGCAGAATTCCGCAGCCGCCTCAATGGGATCTTCATGGCGACGTTTTTCATGGGTGGCGCTGCCGGTTCGGCGCTGGGTGGATGGGCCTATGCCCATGGCCATTGGGCTGCCGCATCCTGGCTCGGCTTTGCGCTTCCCGCATCTGGCCTTGCATTTTTCCTGACGGAACGCGCGTCAGAAAAACGTCGGCTTCGTCTCGGATAAGCAGCCTCCAAAAAGAAATGCCCGGCACTTGGCCGGGCATTTTTGTGTTTGAGATTTAATTACTCAGCAAACTCTACGACCACACCGGGCCGAACCATTTTGGCCAGTTCCGTCGCATCCCAGTTGGTCAGGCGGATACAGCCATGGCTATTGGTCTTGCCGATCTTGGATGGTTCCGGCGTGCCGTGAATGCCGTAGGTGGGCTTGGAAAGCGCAATCCAGACCGTACCGACAGGACCGTTAGGGCCGGGCGGAATTTGCAGGATCTGGTTGTTCTGCCCCTGCTGGAAGTTGATCTTCGGATTATAGGTATAGCCCGGATTGAGCGCGATGCGCTCCACTGTATGGGTTCCTGATGGGGATGGCGTATCAGAGGAGCCGATCGTGGCCGGGTAGGCTGCAATCAGAGCGCCGCCCTGGTCATAGGCGAAGACCTGCTTGATGCCCTTGTGGGCAACGATGCGAGCAACCTGACCAGTCTTGGCTTCGCCGGGATTGACGACCTTGATGATGGTGCCGGGCACGGTGAAGTCCACGCCGGGGTTCAGTTCCTTCAAGTAGGTCTCATCCATGTGGAAACGCTCAGCCAGCGCTTCCGATGTCGAGGTGTAAGCCATTGCCGGAAGCTGCGCCTTTTCGGCATAGTCATCCGGAATGGAGGCGACGTATGGGCCAGCGGCATCGGCAGCCGTTATTGTATAGTCAACAATCGCCAGACCGCCGGTGTTGCGCAGGCGCTCCAGAATGTCCTCGGTATTGTTCGGGTCCAGCTGTTCGCCGGTCATTTCCTGCCACGCGGCAATGGCCTTGTTGACGTTATCGCCCATCTTGCCATCGATCACGCCCGGCGAAATGCCCTGACGGTCGAGGAACACCTGAAGCGCCACGATTTCCTGACGCGACCGGTTGACCGGTGCCTTGACCGGCTGGTTTCGTTCGATCAGATGGTCGGGTTGTGGCACGGCCTCGACGGTGCTTTCGCCCGGCATCGGCTGGTTCAGAGGTGCGCTTTCAACAGCGCCGGGGCGGGCGACGGAGCCGGTATAGACATTCCGGTCGCTGCCATCGCCGCGATATTCGCGGTAATCCTGCACATTGCCGTTGCCACCCTGATAACCGTAGTCGCGCTGTGGTTCGCGGTACTGGCCGCCGGGGGCTGGCGGGTAGTAGGTCTCGTTTTGATTGTAATAGGGATCTCGGTACGGGTCCTGCTGCTGGGCCTGACGGCGCGGCGTTGCCCCGCGCGGCATTTCCGTTGCTACCAGATTGCCATAGCGATCGTAATAAACCGTGCGACCCATGCGATCTCGACTGATGACGATGTCGCGGCTGTCGGGCATGAATTCAAGAACACGCCCGTCGGGGGAGACGAGCATGGGCTGTTCCTGATAGACCTGTCGCTGTTGCGCGCTGGCATTTACCGGTGCAAGCATCGGCGTTGCCACCACGGCGAGACAGAACATTGCGTTAATAAAAAGTTTCACGATTCTGCGATCCCTTGGGTTCTTGCCCAACACACACACGTTAATCTTGACCCTATTGTGAAAAAGATGAATTCGAAGTTAACGCAATCTTAATTTCCTGACGTTGCAATAGCTTTTGCGTGATCGCCGCGTCAATTGGGCAGTGAGGAGGAAGCATGCGAGCCTTGAAATCCGGGAAATCCCCCACGATTTTTCTCGATGAAACATCCGTTTTCGACATCGGCGCCTGCGTGGTCGAAGGTATCGATATTGCACCGGGACGGGCCATTCCCGATGATGGAGATGCGCGAATCGATCACTCTCTCGAAGGTTTTTTGTTTACCTGCGGACCTGACCATATTCGCCACCCCCAACCCATCGAAAACGATGCCAGTGGCCGCAAATATCCCTTGCATGGTTCGTTTTCCGCCCATCCAGCCGAAATTCTCGACTGGGAGGCCTCGGATGATAATGCGCGCGCCGCCGTTGGGGTTCCCGTGACGCTGGCAGATGGCGGAACGGCGCTGCTGGAACGGGAGTGGCGGATAGATGGGGCGACCGGCGAAGTCAGCTTGCAGGACCGCGTGACCAATACCAGCGACCATGCACGTCCGGTCTTTCACATGTACCATATGAATGTCGGTGCGCGGCTGTTCGATGATGGCGTGCGGCTTTCCGGAGATATGTTTGAGGGCGGTGGTTTCGGCTGGCGTTTTGGGGAGGAGCCGGGCGGCGTGTTCTGCGTGCCCGTGGAGCAGGGGGCGGACTGGGCGGAGATGACGCTTGGGCCGATTACCGCACTTGGCGGACGAACGCTGAAAGTGGCGTTCCGCAGCGATACGCTGCCCTATCTTCAGATGTGGCGAAATCAGCAGACGCCTGCGCATGTCATGGGCATAGAGCCGGTCTCTCATCGCTGGGTAGACCGCGCAGAGCTGGAGAAGGCGGGTGAATTTCACATTCTCCAGCCGGGTGAGAGCCGCAGTTACGCTCTACGCTTTTCTATTCTCTGAATGGGCCTGCAATTGGAAAAGCGCGTCATTGACGCACCGGATTTAACCCCTTACACCGGTTTCGGATTTTAGGACGGCACGGCCTGCAAAGGCCGGTTGCCGTTGCGACCGGAGGACACGAAGATGGATATCAGGCGTATCGACGACGAATATTCCGTAACCGGCCAGATCAGCGTTGCCGATCTCGATGAGGTCAAGGCGCAGGGCTTCAAGTCCATCGTCTGCCATCGCCCCGATGGTGAAGAAGACGGCCAGCCGCTGTTTGCCGATATTGCCGAACGGGCCGAGGAACTGGGCATTGCCATCGTGCATGTGCCCGTCGGTCGTTTCGGCGTGGATGCCGATGCCGTAGCCGGCATGGTGGATGCGCTGGACGAGCTTCAGCGCCCGATGCTGGGCTTTTGCCGCTCCGGCGCGCGCTCCACGGCCATTTACGAAAAGACTCATCATCTGCGCGGCTGATTGCAGCCGTTATTTTCTATCCAAAGCACCAACAGGAGTTTCAGCATGAGCATCAAGCGTATCGAACCCGGCAAGCGCATGAGCGGCGCAGTCGTTCACGGCAACACGGTCTACCTCGCCGGTCAGGTCGGTGAAGGCACATCCGTGACCGAGCAGAGCAAGTCCGCACTGGCCGAAGTCGACCGCCTGCTCGCGCTCGCCGGTTCCGACAAGTCCAAGGTTCTCCAAACCATCATCTATCTCTCCGACATGTCCACCTTCGGCGAAATGAACGCCGTCTGGGAAGGCTGGATCGACCCCGCCAACCCACCAGCCCGCGCGACCAGCGAAGCAGCATTGGCTACGCCGGATTATAAGGTCGAGTTTATCGTGACAGCTGCTATTTGAGTGGCTTGAGAATTTGACGAGAAAGCCGGTCCTTGTGGCCGGCTTTTTTGTTGGCTGGTTTACAATAGCAGGTGGCAGTGGGTGTGGCTCACCCCCCTCTGTCCTGCCGGACATCTCCCCCACAGGTGGGGAGATCGGCAAGATGCTCACTCACCGCTCCAATCGTAGCGTCAGAGGAGGGGCTCCGGCAAACAAGTCGTCGCCCCTCTGCAAGGTCTGAGATGACCGGTGAGCGCGCGCCCAGCTAATCTCCCCACCTGAGGGGGAGATGCCCGGCAGGGCAGAGGGGGGTAAGCCACACCCGCCGCCGTTTGCTATTTCGCCATGCCGCAAGGAATTTTGCTTAATTTTGAATCCCTTACCTCCATCACTTCGAAGTTCGATTCAACGCCTTGCCAAGTTGATTCACATTCGCCACGCGCTCGTCAAACCAAAGCCGCGCAAGATCGCCAGCCGACGCAAGATTGATCCCATCAGGGTCGATAGACGTAACTTTCCAAGCCCCAGCCTTTCTGCCCGCCAGAACCGCCAGCCGTGATGCTTCGCCCTTGATGCTGTTCAGACGCGTGACTTCGGCCTCCAGCCCTTCAGAACCGGAAAGGTCCGTGCGCAAATCGGCTGGTGTGATATTGCTGGCATTTCGGGCGGGGCCGCCGTTGATTTGTACGCCTTCGATGTTCAGGCGGTAAAGCTGTGTGTCCGGTAGCGAGAGGTAGAGCTTGGCTTTCGGATAGCGGGCGATGTAGCGCGCCTTGGCCAGCGGCACCTCGTCATCACTGATCAGCACGGCTTTTCCAACCAGCGTCAGCCTCGGCAATGTCAACGCATCGCCTTTGCTGAAGGGGGCGAGAACCAGCGAGATGCGCGGGTCGGCGTCGATATTGCGGGCGTGGAGGGCGAGGCGGGCTGCGAAGAAGAACGGCGTGCCATCCGGCTCGACGGCGATGTTCGTGGC
The DNA here is from genome assembly GCF_057799395.1 of Agrobacterium sp. 20P9.1.2. Taxonomy (NCBI): domain Bacteria; kingdom Pseudomonadati; phylum Pseudomonadota; class Alphaproteobacteria; order Hyphomicrobiales; family Rhizobiaceae; genus Agrobacterium; species Agrobacterium sp. 20P9.1.2. The sequence goes on along the minus strand of NZ_JBYOKI010000003.1, from coordinate 614,309 downwards.
TGTGTTGTAGGGATAACCGCTTTGCGGATCGATTGTCGCGAGCCCGGCAGTGCGGCAGGTGTGCAGTACGTCCCGCGCCACGCGCACGGCTTCGAAGGGCGCACCGGCCGAGGGTTCGATGATTGCGCTGCGTGGTGTGATGGGTGGGATTGTTGTGTCTGCCATAGTTGTCTCCGTAGCCAGTCGCGGTATAGCCCGGCGAGGTTGCCAGTCAAGTCCGTGATTGGCGTCCCCGGCTTCCGTCACCCCGCACTTGCTGCGGGGTCCAGCCGACTCGCGTCTGCGCGGCGAGAAGACTCTCTTCAGACCAAGGACTTGGTCTGACTGGATACCGGCTCAAGGCCGGTATGACGAAAGCGAGGGGCAGTGCTCACGCAAAAAGCTACGCGGCTCACCACGGCAATGCCGTTTCCACTGCTCGATATCAGTTTTTACTCCGAATCTGCGTCAGTGTCCGCGCAGGCGTAATCGCTTCCGGGTCCAGCTTCACCTCAATAATCGCAGGCTTGCCACTGGCACGCGCACGCTCATAGGCCGGGCCGAAATCCTCTGTCTTTTCGACGATTTCACCGTGGCCGCCATAGGCTTTGGCGAAGGCGACGAAGTCTGGGTTGACGAGGTCCGTGGCGCTGACGCGGCCGGGATATTCGCGTTCCTGATGCATGCGGATGGTGCCGTAGGTGCCGTTATTGACGAGCACGGTGATGATCGGCAGGCCGTAGCGAACGGCTGTGATGAATTCCTGGCCGTGCATCATGAAGCAGCCATCGCCCGCAAAGCAGACAACTTCGCGGTCCGGGAACAGATGCTTGGCCGCGACGGCGGCGGGCAGGCCGTAACCCATGGAGCCGGATGTGGGGGCTGACTGCGTGTTGAACCGCTGGAAGCGGTGGAAGCGGTGCAGCCAAGTGGCGTAGTTGCCCGCGCCATTGGTGAAGACGGCGTCAACAGGCACATTCGCTTCGATCCAGTCCATGATCGGGCCCATCTGCACCGGGCCGGGGCCGGTCTTTGGCGGAGTAGACCACTTCAGATAAGCATCGTGCATGGCGGCGGTGCGTTCAGCCCAGACGGGGTTTTGCGGCGCGTCGAGGCTTTCGAGTGCATCCACGAAGTCGCTGGTGGAGGCGCAGATCGCGAGATCGGGGCGATACATGCGGCCAAGCTCTTCGGCATCCGGGAAGATGTGCACCAGTGTCTGCGAAGGGTAGGGGATGTCGAGCAGGGTGTAACCCGATGACGGCATTTCCGACATGCGGCTGCCCAACAGCACGATGAGATCAGCGTCCTTGATCTCCTTTGCCAGCGCCGGGTTAATACCAATGCCGACATCGCCCGCATAGGATGGGCTGAGGTGATCGAACAACATCTGACGACGGAAAGAGCAGCCGACGGGCAGCTTGAAGGTTTCGGCAAATGTCTTGAATTTCGCAACGCTGTCTTCTGTCCAGCGGGTGCCGCCGACGATGACCATGGGGCGTTTGGCACTACCCACAAGCTCAGCGAATTTGGCAATCTGTTTGGGCCCGGGGTGGTTTTCCACCGGGGTGTAGGGCTGGGCGTTCGGTGCGTCGACCAGATCGACCAGCATGTCTTCGGGCAGGCTCAGGACTACGGGGCCGGGGCGACCGGATGTGGCGATGGCAAAGGCGCGGGTGACGAATTCTGGGATGCGGCGGGCATCATCGATTTCGCCGACCCATTTGGCGAATTCGGTGAAGGCGCGGCGATATTCGACCTCCTGAAAGGCCTCACGCTCGCGCGCATCGCGCTGGACCTGGCCGATGAAGAGGATCATCGGAATCGAATCCTGCATGGCGATATGCAGACCGGCGGAAGCATTCGTTGCGCCGGGGCCGCGTGTGACCATGCAGATGCCGGGTTCGCCGATCAGGCGTCCCCAGGTATCTGCCATCATCGCAGCACCACCTTCCTGACGGCAGACAACGGTTTCGATGCCGCTTTCGTAGAGAGCATCCAGCACGGCCAGATAGCTTTCGCCCGGCACGCAGGAGACGCGCGATACGCCATTGGCTTTCAGGGCTTCGACAATCAACTGTCCGCCGGTTCTCTTCATGGCGCTATATTCCTCTCGATTTCATTCAGTTCGGCCAGCACTTCATCCTGATGTTCGCCAAGGCGCGGGCTTGGTCGATTATAATGCAGGGGCGTTTCGGATAAAACGATGGGGGTACGCACGCCCGGAATGACGGTGCCATCCGCTGCTTCCAGATCAACGCGCAGGCCACGGGCCTCTACCTGCGGATCGGCGAACATTTCCTCAATGGAATTGATCGGCCCGGCGGGTACGGCATTGGTTTCGCAGGCCGTCAACAGGTCGCGCTTCGTCCATTTCAGTGTTTCGGTGGAAACGATCTGGCGCACCTCGACCTTGTGGGCGACGCGGGCCTTGTTGGTGGCGTAACGTTCTTCATCAGCAATGGCATCGATGCCGAGGATCTTGCACAGGCGGCGGAATTGCCCGTCATTGCCGACGGCGAGAATAAGAAAGCCGTCAGCCGTCGGTACCACCTCATAGGGCGAGATATTGGGATGCGCATTGCCCAGCCGCACCGGGGCCTTGCCGGAAATGAGATAGTTCATGTTCTGGTTGGCGAGCACTGCAGACTGCACATCTAGCAGCGCCATATCAATATGTTGGCCCTGGCCGGTGCGCATGGCGTGAATGAGGGCGGCCTGAATGGCGGTGACGGAGTAGATGCCGGTGAAGATATCGGCCACCGCCACGCCTGCCTTCATCGGCTGGCCATCCGGTTCGCCGGTAATCGACATGAAGCCGGACATGCCCTGGACGATGTAATCGTAACCGGCGAAATCTGCATAGGGCCCGGTCTGGCCGAAGCCGGTGATGGAGCAGTAGATAAGCTTGTGGTTCAGTGCTCGAAGCGACTGATAATCCAGCCCGTATTTCTCCAGCCCGCCGCGCTTGAAATTCTCGATGACGACATCGGCAGTCTTGACCAGCCGACGCACGGTCTCGCGTCCCTCCGGCGTCTTCAGATCGACGGTGATGGAGCGTTTGCCGCGATTGGTGGAGTGGTAATAGGCGGCAGAAAGATTGTCGCCCTCCTTGCTTTCCACGAAGGGCGGTCCCCAGGCACGCGTATCGTCGCCGCCATCGGGGCTTTCCACCTTGATGACGTCAGCCCCCATATCGGCCAGCATCTGCCCGGCCCAGGGGCCAGCCAGCACGCGCGCCAGTTCGATCACACGAATGCCCTTCAAGGGCGGCTGTTTTTTATCGGAAGGTTCTGCCATGTCTGTCTCGCACATTTTCAGAAGTTTATAGACGGACGAACTTCTGCGTGCATGTGAAATAATCTCATGGCGTCATTCCGTTTCGGCAGTGAACAGAATGATTGAATTCACGCACGAGGGGCGGTGCCTGAAAGCGGCTGAATTGCCAGACGCAGTCCCATCGAGCGCAGAATTGCGCTGAGACTACGCAGTTCAGGGTTGCCGGTTGCAGAAAGAGTTCGATATAGCTGTGTGGGGTTGAGATCAGCCGCTTTGGCGACCTGTGGGACGCCGCCGAACGCCTTGGCCATCTGCCGAAGCGTAACCATGAGTTCGCCCTGATCGCCATCGGCCAATATAGCATCCAACGTGGCCGCCGCCAGTTCGGGATCATCGCGAAACAAATCCGCCATGGCATCGTCATGACTGCGATCTTTCATTTGTTTCACTCCTTCAGTCGGTTCGGTTCTGCCAGTCGTGCCAATAGGTACAAGCCCGTTCGATATCGCTGGTCTGCGTACGTTTACTTCCGCCACACAGAAGCAGCATGATCGTTTTGCAAGAGCGAGCATAGTAAACCCGGTAACCCGGGCCGATATCGATGCGCAGCTCGTGAACGCCATCGCGTAGCGGCTTGAAATCTCCAAAGTTTCCTTGCTCTAGCCGGTTCAATCGTCTGATTATCGCCACTTTGGCTTGAAGGTCTCGCAAATCCTTCAGCCAATCCGCAATCGGGTCGATGCCGTCACTCGTCAAATAATGTCTTATCTCAAACATGATTATATTCGTTTAAAAACGATTATGCAAATTAATTTTTAATGCTGTCTTAGCCCGCCGCATCCCGCGCCCAAGCCGCAAAATCCGCTGCCGGAACTTCCCAGCCGATTTCGTTCAGTGTTTCGTGTCGCATGCCCGGGTAGATGCGGTCGGTGACCTGTGTAAAGCCCGCCGTGCGGAACTGCTGGGCCAGCCAGACGATTTCGCGGCCATTGTTGGTGGCGGCGTCTTCGTTGCCGCTGACGAGGAGGATTGGCAGGTCTCTTGGCAGGCGCGACAGAAGTTTCGGGCCGCGATAGGACATTTCGAATACGTCTTGCCACAATGAGACGCTGGCTTCGAACTGGCAGAGCGGGTCTTCGACATAGGCGTCCACGGCTGATTTGTCGTGGCTTAGCCAGTCTGCCGTGGTGCGCTTTTCCGGCATCTTGCTGTTCCAGATGCGGAAGGTGGCTTTGGGTAGGATGGCGCTGGGGACATCCGAGCCTTTCAGCATTTTCTCTATTCTGAGAATGACCTGCGCCAAGCGCCCCATCACACCGGTGTTGAGGTTGGAGTTCCAGATCGACAGGCCATCGAAGGCATCTGGGTGGCTGACGGCGGTGTTGAGTGCGATGAGGCCGCCCATGGAGTGGCCGAAGAGGATGATGGGCAGGCCAGGGTGGCGTTCTGCAGCGAGGGTGCGCATGGCTATAACATCGGCGATGACCTTGGCCACGCCGTCCTTCCAGGCAAAGCGCCCGATGGGTGCCTCATCGGCTTTCGTGCGACCATGGCCGCGATGATCGTGGGCATAGACCTCGAAACCCTGTTCTGACATGACCTGCGCGAAACGGCGGTAGCGCCCGGCATGTTCGACAAGCCCGTGGCAGATGAGCAGCACGCCGCGCGGCTTGCCGGTGGCGGGTTGGTGGCGATAGGCGAGGGTGGCGCCGGAGGGGCTTTCCAGCCGGTTGATTTCACCAAACATCATATCGTCCATTCCCGTCTCCACAGCTTGGCTTATTCTTGGTTGGAGGTTGCTCCAAAGCCTCATTTACCCTACATAGCGGCAACTTTCCCAAACTGACGTGGAGCATTCGCTACAATGGCACGCCAATTCATCTACCACATGTCGGGGCTGAACAAGTCTTACGGCGCAAAGAAGATTCTCGAGAACGTCAACCTGTCGTTTTACCCGGATGCCAAGATCGGTATTCTCGGCCCCAACGGTGCGGGTAAGTCGACCGTGCTGCGCATCATTGCCGGTCAGGACAAGGATTTCACCGGTGAAGCCTGGCTGGCCGAAGGTGCGACCGTTGGCTATCTGGAGCAGGAACCGCATCTGGACCCGGCCAAGAACGCATTCGAAAACGTCATGGTTGGCGTGGCCGACAAGACTGCCGTTCTAGACCGTTACAACGAACTGATGATGAACTATTCCGATGAGACCGCCGACGAAGGCGCGAAGCTTCAGGATATCATCGACAGCCAGAACCTATGGGATCTGGAACAGCAGGTCGAAATGGCGATGGAAGCCCTGCGCTGCCCGCCAAAGGACAGCGACGTGACGCTGCTGTCCGGTGGTGAACGCCGTCGTATCGCGCTCTGCCGTCTGCTTCTGTCGCAGCCGGACCTGCTGCTGCTCGACGAACCGACCAACCATCTTGACGCCGAAACCATCGCATGGCTCGAAAAGCACCTGCGCGATTACCCAGGCGCCGTGATGATGATTACCCACGATAGATACTTCCTGGATAACGTCACCGGCTGGATTCTCGAGCTCGACCGTGGCCGTGGCATTCCTTATGAAGGCAACTACTCTGCGTATCTGACGGCCAAGGCCAAGCGCATGCAGCAGGAAGCCCGCGAAGATGCAGGCCGCCAGAAGGCAATTTCGCGTGAACAGGAATGGATCGCATCCAGCCCGAAGGCGCGTCAGGCCAAGTCCAAGGCCCGTATCAAGTCCTACGAGCAGCTGGTGGATGCCGCCGACAAGCAGCGTCCCGGCGACGCGCAGATCATCATTCCGGTTTCGGAGCGCCTGGGTCAGGTGGTTATCGAGATGGAAGGCATCGTCAAGGGCTTCGAAGGCCGCACGCTGATCAACGATCTGTCGATCAAGCTGCCACCGGGCGGTATTGTCGGCATCATCGGCCCCAACGGTGCCGGCAAAACGACGCTGTTCAAGATGATCACTGGTCAGGAAAAGCCAGATAGCGGTTCGGTTCGCATCGGTGAAACCGTGCAGCTTGGTTACGTCGACCAGAGCCGTGATGCGCTCGCGGCCGACAAGACCGTCTGGGAAGAAATCTCCGGCGGCGCCGAAGTCATCAAGCTCGGCAAGTTCGACATGAACTCAAGAGCTTACTGCGGCGCCTTCAACTTCAAGGGTGGCGACCAGCAGCAGAAAGTGGGCAACCTTTCCGGTGGTCAGCGCAACCGCGTTCACCTCGCGAAGATGCTCAAGGCCGGCGGCAACGTTCTCCTCCTCGACGAACCGACCAACGACCTTGATACCGAAACACTCGGCGCGCTGGAAACAGCACTCGAAAACTTCGCCGGCTGCGCCATCATCATCAGCCACGATAGAATGTTCCTCGACCGCCTTGCCACCCACATTCTCGCCTTCGAAGGCGACGGCCATGTGGAATGGTTCGAAGGCAACTTCGAAGACTACGAACAGGACAAGGTCCGCCGTCTGGGCGCTGACGCGCTCAACCCCGGCAGCCAGTCCTACAAGCGTCTGACGCGGTAATCTGCGCCTTGACTGTCAAGATATCGAACCCGTCATATTCCATGAGTATGACGGGTTTTGCTTTGTCTATTTTGCCGGTTTACTCGGCGAGGTGCCGTTGAAAGAACGACACCATCTCCGCATTGAACTCCTTGTGGAAGGCAGCGCGGTCGAAGCCAGGGGCGTCCTTGCAAACCTCCGAAGACAATCGGTTTTCAGGGCACATTGTCAGAAATGACAGATGAACGGCGTTGGGCACGATCCGCAAGTCAGGTTCTTTCGGCAAAACACGCGCTAGTGTCGAAACATCGTCTGGTGATGCGCCACCACCACCACCTCCCAGTTCTGATTTCCAGATCTGTAGTGGGATTGTGACATCTTTCACGCTATCGGGAGCTTCGAAGACGCTGCTCAATGGGTCGGCGACCACCATTGCCTTGATGCGAGCGTCATGGGTGAGGGGTGCTGGCATCAGCATCTGTTGCGGCGGGCGGGCTTGATTGGATGGCGGGCAGCCCATCGCTTTCGGGTCGGAGCAACGCGGCGGCAATTTGCTGAAATCCGGATTGGCGCCGGCGACGACAAGACCCGTATAGCCTCCTTGGGAGAAGCCATAGAATCCGATCCTTTGCTGGTCGATTTTAGAAGAGTCGGGGAATGCCGTCAGCATGAAGTCCACGGTTCGTTTGACATCGACGGGTCTGTTGATCAGGGGAGGCAAACCATTTGCGCGGCTCATATCGGCATAATTGGCATGCGGATGATTGATGGCGACCACGACGAAGCCGGAATCAGCCAAGGCTTCAGCGGTGTCGTGATGGCCGAGATACCAGCCACCATAGCCATGCGAGACAATCACGAGCGGCAGGTTGTTCCCGGAAATCGGGCAATCAGGAACTGCCGGTAAGGTTATGGATTTAATTTCCACATCGACAGGCGTTTTAGCGCAAGGCGACCACATTGCTGCGTCTATGGCCGGACCATCCGGACCATCAGGGATACGAAGGAATCTCAGGCCTGCTGCCTGGGCGGGCGATATGGCAAGACAAAAACTGGCGGCGAGGGCCAAATATAAGCGTGACATGATGATTTCTCCTGCTGGCGAAAACTGCGGCGCAACCGGTTTTTCAAACGTGTCGCGACCGATGAAATGCTGAACCTCAATATGTTGATTTCACTACCTTGCAATAACAGGTAGCGTGTTATACATAGTTTGTAAATATGGGGAATGGAATGGTCGACTCGATCCAGGTTCAGCTGAGAAAAGGCGCGCTAGATTTGTGCGTTCTGGCCGTGTTGTCACGGGGGGAGAGCTATGGGTACGAAATTGCCAGTACCTTGGTCGCGGCTGTCGGTATGGGCGAAGGCACTATCTATCCGCTGATGCGGCGCATGCAGAATGATGGTCTCGTTGCCACGCGTCTGGTCGAATCGAGCAGCGGGCCACCTCGCAAATATTATCGACTAACGCCTTTGGGGCAGACGGTTTTCGAAGCTCATCGTCGTGACTGGCGCTCCTTTGCAGGTCAGGTCGAAAAACTTCTGGAGGATTTGAAATGAACCAGGATGTCTTTTTGCAGACTTTGAGACGGGGTCTGAAAGGGTTGCCGTCTCATGAGATTGAGGAGATCGTCGAAGACTACGCTGCGCATTTTGCAGAGTCTGAAACCTCCGGTCGGCAACAGACAGAGGTCGCAGCTGCGTTGGGCGATCCGACGAGAATTGCACGGGAGCTTAAAGCCGATGCTGGTTTGCGTCGCTTCGAAGCGCAATGGAGCGTTTCGAATATGCTGTCGGCAGTTTTGGCGTTGGCTGGACTGGCTATTCTGGATGTGATTTTTCTTCTGCCACTGCTTTTCATCATGGCGGCTGCGATATTGGGCTTCGCTGCGGCTCTCGCAGCCATTGGTGCTTTCGGGTTGAAAATCATCTTTACCGCTGTGGTTTTTCAAGTCGGCAGCACTCTTGCAACGATCGTGGGCCATGTTTTCATCGGCGCGGGGCTGGTCAGCGGCTTCGTGGGCGGTGGTGCTCTGCTGCTACTTGCGGTGGGAGCAGGCATCCGCCTGTTCGGACGTTACGCCCGACTGCATTTTAAATTGGCCAAGCCGGTTCAAGGCAGCCTTTGACGTTACCCTTTTTCAAGGATGATAAAAATGACCCGAAGACTGGCATTGGTGGCAGCGGCAGGGCTGACAGGAGCGGTCGCTTTTCTGGTGGTGGGCATTGGTCTTGCCGGGCAGAATCTCGCCGACGTGAAGACATTGTGGGGTGCCGTCGGCTCGACCTGCGGACCATCCGTTCCTGCAAAGGATCAGATCACGTTGCCTTTCGATATGGTTGACAGTCTGGAGATCAGTCTATCGGCGACAGTGCGTTACGAGCACGGAGATAGGGCGGAAATGGTCATAAGCGGCGACCGGAGTTTGCTTCATCATGTTCAAATGAAGGGTGGCAAATTAAGCTTGAACTGCGATCCAGGTTGGTCAATGCCACGATTGGACGTCCATGTATCGGGGCCGGCCATTTCCAGCTGGACGTTGAACGGCGACGTTGAGCTTGCGCTGATAAACATCGACCAGCCTCAGCTAAGGCTCGACATTCGAGGTCGAGGAAGGGTCGCTGCATCGGGGGCAGCACAGAATGTTGACCTAGACATCTCAGGCTCGGGTAAAGGGCTGCTCAAGAATTTGACCACCCAATCGGCAAAGGTCGATATTCGAGGAAATGGTGATGCGGAAATCACCGCCATGGCAAGCGCCGATGTCTCGATCTCCGGAAACGGCAACATCGATTTGTTTGGCAATCCAGTCTTACGGCATTCGGAAATACGTGGGAACGGTCGTGTAACGCAACGTCCATAATTCTTTGGATTTTAGGTAGTTAAGCATCTGTATTGATTGTTTTTCTTAAAATCTCGCGTTTTTAACCAACAAAATAACAGGTAAGAAAGTTTTCAAAATTATCTTTTTGGGGATAATGATTTTAACACGTTCTTATATTCGATTTGAGAGATTGCGATTAGTTTCCTAGAGGGGGTTTAGGGGTCGCAATGTTTTCCATCAGAAATATTCTTGTCACCGTGTTTCTTGTCATAAGTGTAGCGCTTGGCGGCATGGTTACTCGGTCGCTTTACGTTTCATATAACAATTTCAGTAACTTCCGCGATGTTGCTGCATTGACGGCAGTGGACAAGGCTTTGTTCGACTTCCTGTTGAACTATCGTCTGGAGCGCGGGCATTCGAACACCGTTTTCATAACGGTGCCGGAAAAAGCTGCCTCGACCCAGAAGGAGATTCCGGTCGATCGCCAGAAGGTCGACGATGCGATGAAGGCGATTACGGAATCGATCGTGGCTGTGAACAAGCCTGACTTCACCGATATGCTGAACAAGATAAAGACCAACTACGATACAATCGTTTCCATGAGGCAGGCGATCGATACGCAGTTGGCGGTGGATATGCAGAGCCGTGACAAGGACGTCAACGCGAAGCAGTTGAGTTTCGGAAGCGGCGTGCTCGAGCATCTTGAAAAGAGCTCGCAATATACCGAAGCGGAAATTCGTCTGTTGGACAGCAGCTTGATGGACCTTCTTCAGATCCGTTACAACGCATGGGCTGCACGTGCTGCTGCGGGCGCCGAAAACATTGTTCTGAACAAGGCTGCCGCGCTGAAGACACCGCTTTCACGCGATGAAATTGTCGATCTGGTAGCCCAGGACACCTCCGTTAATGCGGCGTGGAAACAGGTTCGCGTTCTCATCGATCATCCTTCGACGCCAGATGAGCTGAAGCAGGCTATGTCCGCAGCCGAAGCAGGCTACTTCAACAGCCCAATTGCGCAAATGCGAACCGATATGTTCAAGGCGGCCACGAATGGGCAGCCGCTGGACGTTTCGCTCGATGCGTGGATCACACCGAGTTCAAAATCTCAGGCTCCGATTGCCGCGGTTGTCGTCCTGTCGCTGAAACTGGTCAATGACAAAGCCAACACGCTGGCGAACTCAGCCTTCTCCGATGTTGTCTTCTATGGTGCCTTGCTGTTGGTCACTGCTATCGTCGCTGTCGCTGGAATGCTGATTGTCGTGCGCCGGGTTGCGGGTCCGATTGGCGCGTTGACGTCTACAATGAACGATCTGGCCGGTGGCAACACGGCGCTCGACGTTCCATTTGCCGATCGCAAGGACGAAATTGGAAAGATGGCGGGCTCCGTCGAGGTGTTCCGACTGGCTGCCATTCGAAACAAACAGCTGGAAGCCGAGACGGAAATCAACCGTCAGCGCTCGGAAGAGGAACGTGTGGCGACACAGCGCACGGCGGAAGCCGAAGCGGAAGCACGGCTGGTGCAGGCGACCAGCACCTTCGCCGTCAGCATGAAGCGTCTTGCTGCGGGCGACCTGCTTTGCGAACTGAACGAGCCACTGACGTCGCAGTTTGAAGCGCTGCGTCAGGATTTCAACAGCTCCGTGCGTCAGTTGCGTGAAACGCTATCAAGCGTTGGCCAGTCGGTCTCTACGGTAACCAGCGGTTCGCATGAAATCTCCTCCGCTTCGGACGATCTGGCCAAGCGCACGGAACAGCAGGCGGCATCTCTGGAAGAAACCGCAGCGGCGCTGGAGCAGATCACCGCCAATGTGACATCCACCTCTAAGCGTTCCGCTGAAGCGCGTGGCGTTGTGCGGACTGCACGCGAAAAAGCCAGCAACTCCAGCGACGTGGTGCGCAATGCAGTTGCGGCGATGGAGAAGATCGAAGACTCGTCCAAGCAGATCGGCCAGATCATCGGTGTCATCGATGAAATTGCCTTCCAGACGAATTTGCTGGCGTTGAATGCCGGTGTTGAAGCTGCACGTGCGGGCGAGGCTGGCAAGGGCTTTGCGGTTGTTGCGCAGGAAGTGCGCGAACTGGCGCAACGGTCTGCCAAGGCGGCCAAGGAGATCAAGGAACTGATCGGTAATTCGGCAATCGCCGTGGGTGAGGGCGTTCGTCTTGTTAGCGATACCGGAACAGGACTGGGCGAGATTGCCGAACTGGTACAATCGGTCAATGTTCACATGGAAGCGATTGCCACGGCTGCGCAGGAGCAGTCCGTTGGACTTGCCGAAGTCAACACTGCCGTCAACCACATGGACCAGGCCACGCAGCAGAATGCGGCGATGGTGGAAGAGATGAATGCAGCCGGTGCCTCCCTGGCACAGGAAAGCGCCAACCTGAACGACCTGCTGTCAAACTTCCAGTTGGGACAGGAGAGTGGACGGCGGGCTGCGTCATCTGGACGGTGGGCGGCTTAACCAGCCGTGCGCGCTGCGGCTGGCCCGCAGCGTTACCCACAAGGCAACACGGCGCTGACCGTGGTGCCTGAACGGGAAGCGTTTCTAGTTTAACCACGAGAATTCAAAGAGGCGGCGTTGGCCGCCTCTTTTGCGAAAGCCACATAGCAGCGTAGCCTTCAAGCCACCTTGCGCGCTTTCAGCCACAAACCAAATTCCTGAACCACGGTCACGACCTTCTCCATTCGTCTCCCATCCTCTGTCAGTGCATACTCCACTTTGACGGGGACTGTGGGATAGACGGTTCGCTGGACAAGTCCTGCCTCTTCAAGCGCGCGCAGATCAAGGGTCAGCATGCGTTGGGAAATGCCCGGCATCAGCCTGCGCAATTCGTTAAACCGCTTCTGCCCATCGACAAGATAAGACGCGATCAGCAGACGCCAACGCCCGCCGAGGAGATGCATGGCTTCTTCGACGGAGCAGCCCGATACGGTGTCTTTCATCTGAAGAGCCTCTCCATGATACCAGGTATAATTTTTGTACCTAGATGACAAGTTTTTGCGTTCTTACGTTTCTATACCGCATGAATTACAGGGTTGGCACGTCCTCTTCAAGCGCAGGAGGAATCGTGAAATCCATGGAGAATTTTCCGGTATGAAACTGTATTATATGCCTGCTGCCTGCTCGCTTTCGCCGCACATCGTCGCGAATGAACTTGGTCTCGATGTCGAGTTCATCAAAGTCGATCACAATGACTACACGACCGAACAGGGCAAGAATTTTTACACCGTCAACCCGCATGGCTACATTCCAGCTCTCGAGCTGGATGATGGCAACGTGTTGCGGGAAGGTACTGTTATCGTTCAGTATCTCTCGGACCTGAAGCCCGAACTGGGCCTGGCGCCCGCCAATGGGACATTCGAGCGGTACAAACTTCAGGAGATGTTGAGCTTCCTTTCAACGGAGGTCCATAAGGGCTTCATTCCGTTGCTGTATGCGCAGTTGGCAGGGGATTATTTGAAGACCGCAAAGCCGAAGCTGGAGAAGCGCTTTGCGTGGATCAACGATCATCTCGCCGACAAGCGGTTTCTCATGGGCGACAGCTTCACCGTCGCCGACGCCTACCTCTTTGCTCTGACGGGTTGGGGGCAGGCATCCTGGCTGAAGTCCTATTACACTGCGCCGATTCAATTCGACGCATTGCAGGCCCTTCAGGCTTGGTACGAGCGTGTGAAAGCTCGCCCGGCGGTGCAGAGGTCGATCCTTGAGGAGGGGCTGGATTTGAATTAATGGGCACTCATGCGTCGCCGACCGTCTGGCGACGCATGAGCTTTCTGCGGTTGGCTTTAGTCTTTTGCCAGCCGATTCCATTCCGAAAACGTCATCATTCCCGCAATATCCGGGCGGGCTTGCCCTGGCAGGATTGAGATATATTCCAGCTGGTGTCCGTCCGGGTCGTCGAAATAGACGTTTGCGGACGGCATCCAGGGGAAGACGCTGGGTTCGGTTATCTCGATACCTGCGCCATTACGGGGGATGATGCCTTTTTCGCGCAGATAGGCCGGGGCTGCGATGACCTGGTCGAGCGTCGTTTTGAAGGCGATATGCAGTTTCAGCCGCAGCGGCGAACTGTGGATCGACCAGAGGCCGATCATGGATGTTTCAGGCCCGCCGACCCAGAAGAAGGCCACGTTTCGGTCTGGAATGGTGTGAGCCAGTTCGAGCCCGACGACATCGCGGTAGAAGTCGATTGAGCGCGTGAGGTCGGAAACGGTCAGATGTGCCTCGTAAAGTCCTTTTATCGAGATCATGGTCAACTCCTGTTGGTGTGACAAACACCGTGAATGGCGCTTGATTGATGAGCTGACAGGGTTCATAGGACCTCAACTATAGTTGAGGTCAAGAGGCGTGAGCGCTAAATTGGATATTCATCGGGAACTGTCTGTCGGCGAGGTGGCGAGGCGCAGCGGCGTGCCGGTTTCCACGATCCACTTCTATGAAGCCAAGGGTCTGCTGACGGCTTCACGCAATGCCGGAAACCAGCGGCGTTATCCGCGGGAGGTGTTGCGTCGGGTTGCCGTCATCAAGATTGCCCAGCAGGCGGGCATTCCCCTTGCTGAAATCCGGCGGGAATTGTCTCTGCTGCCCAACGGACGAACGCCCAATGCGGAGGATTGGAAAGGACTTGCCGCCTCGTGGCGCACAACGCTTCAACAGCGGATCGACAGGCTCACGCAACTGAGGGACGATCTTGAAGGCTGTATCGGATGCGGTTGCCTTTCGGTTAAAGACTGTCCTCTGCGGAACCCCGGTGACATTCTTGGGGCGGAGGGAAAGGGCGCCGTTTTGCTGAAGTGAGAGGTGCTATCGACGCCGCCTGCTGGCATTCACTAACTCTTAATTTTCCACCGCTGTTGGATGCTCTCTTCTTGCAATTCCTCATCAATCGTATAAAGATATCTTTATATGTTGATTGGCTTGAGGTGTGGTGTTGGCTTTAGGGCTTGATAATCTGGTGGGGCTTTTGAAGGCTGCGGGCGAACCGACGCGGTTTCGTTTGCTTGCGCTGCTGGGTGCAGGCGACCTTACTGTGACGGACCTGACGGAAATTCTGGGCCAGTCACAGCCACGTATTTCGCGCCATCTGAAGCTTCTGGCCGAGGAAGACCTGATCGACCGTTATCAGGAGGGTGCGTGGGCATACTTCCGTTTGAAGCAGGATGGCAAGTCCGCCGAGCTGGTCAAACAGCTTCTTTCCGTTGCGTCACCCAATGATGCGGTTCTTTTGCGGGATTTCGAGCGCCTTTCTGCCGTCAAGCGGGTGAGAGCCGAGCGGGCGCAGGATTATTTCAGCCGCAATGCTTCCGCCTGGGACGAGCTTCGCCGCCTGCATGTCAGCGATGACGCAGTGGAAAGCGCATTGCTGAAGCTGATCGGCACGACGCCGGTGGATTCCATGCTGGACCTTGGCACCGGCACGGGCCGCATTCTCCAGCTCTTCAGTGGCATCTACCGTCGCGCAATCGGCATTGATGCCAGCCGCGATATGCTCTCCGTTGCCCGCTCCAATCTGGATAAGGCCGGAGTTGCCCATGCCTCCGTGCGGCATGGTGATATCTTGAACCTGCCGCTTGAAGGGCAGGATTTCGATCTTGTCGTGGTGCATCAGGTTCTGCACTTCCTCGATCACCCTGAAATGGCGCTTGCAGAAGCTGCGCGCATGCTGCGTCCCAATGGTCGTCTGGTGATCATCGATCTGGCGCCGCATTCGCTGGAGTATCTGCGCGAAGACCATGCGCATGTCCGCCTGGGCTTTTCACATCAAACCATGGAAGAGTGGCTGAAAAAGGCTGGCCTTACACCGGAGCAGGCGTTCGATCTGCATTCCGGCAAGGCATCCGCCCAGTCTCTCGACGTAACAATCTGGGTTGCGCGCGATCCACGCCTGCTGATTGCGGGCGAGGAGGCGATCGATGCACCACTTCTTTCCGCCGGGAGGGCATGACATGACGAAGACTGAGGCAGACCGCCACGCAAACGGAAATTTCAAGCTCTCCTTCGAGTTCTTTCCACCCAAGAACCCCGATATGGATGTGCAGCTTTGGGAGACTGTCGAGGAGCTTTCGCGCTGGAACCCGGACTTCGTTTCGGTGACTTACGGCGCAGGCGGCACCACCAAGGCTCCGACGCTTCAGGCCGTGCAGCGCATGATCTCCATCGCTGGACTGCCAACGGCATCGCATCTGACCTGCGTGGATGCCAGCAAGCAGGAAGTCCATGATGTAGTCGAGGAGTTCCGCGAGGCTGGCGTGAAGCACTTCGTGGCGCTGCGTGGTGACCCATCCACCGGCATCGGTACGGATTACAAGCCGCATCCAGAAGGTTACGAGAATGCAGCCGCCTTGGTGCGCGGTCTTCGCGAGATTTCCGATTTCGAGATTTCCGTTTCCGCCTATCCCGAGAAGCATCCGGAAAGTGGAAGCGATGCAATCGATATCGATATGCTGAAGCGTAAGGCTGACAATGGTGCGACGCGCGCGCTGACGCAGTTCTTCTTCGATAACGACATTTTCGAGCGTTATATGGAGCGCGTCGTTAAGGCAGGGATTACCATTCCGGTCGTGCCGGGCATCATGCCGATCCAGAATCTCACGCAGTTGAAGCGCTTTGCCGGTCGCTGCGGCACCAGCGTTCCGGCCTTTCTGGATGATCGTTTTGCCGGTTTCGATGAAGACCCTGTGGGACGCGCCAAGGTGTCTGCAGATGTTGCCGCTGAACAGATTCTCGACCTGCAACGACGCGGCGTTAACGAATTCCATCTCTACACGATGAACCGCGCACCGCTGGTGAATGCGGTGCTGGATAATGTCGGCTACCGTCCCCTGCGGAAATCAGCCGCGTAAGGCCAATTTCTAAGTCCAACGATCAAAATGAAAAAAGCGCAGGTTTCGAAAAACCTGCGCTTTTTTAATGGCTTATGATGATCAACTCTTTGGGTGTGCGCGATAACCCAATATGCGTGTCAGATGAAAAGCATCACTCCGACAAACGCAAACGCCACACCGACTGCTAAGGCATTAAGAGAATTTGTAAGTCCCATGCTCTGCCTCCTTTACGTTGACAGTAATCATTATGACCGTTTTGTGTCTCTTGAAAAGCGAATTTTATGATGCGGTGCACACGAAAATGGCAATGATATCTGAGACTTTGGCGCCAATGCGTTGAAAAACAACTTATATTACAGTCTGAAAAAGTCGGTGCGAAATGCAAAAAAAGTAAACGGCCGTGGTTAATGCCACGGCCGTTTTGCCAATTTCCGTCATACCGGACTTGATCCGGTATCCAGTCAGCCCGAGTCCTCGGGCTGAAAGACTCCTACGCCGCGCAGACGCGCGTCTGCTGGACCCCGCAGCAAGTGCGGGGTGACGGAGGCGATCGATTAGAGAGCGTCCAGCAAGGCGCGTGTCGGCCAGCCATCGGCGGGCAGACCGAGGCGCTGCTGTTCGCGCTGGACGGCGATGCGGGTGCCGGAGCCGAGGATGCCGTCGATCTTGCCGACATCATGCGTCTTGGCATCGAGCTTGGTCTGAAGTTCCTTCATGGCGGCATCGTCCAGGCCGGGCTCCGGGTTGCCCTTGGCATAAACAGGTGCGCCCATGAAGCGGGTTGCGAAATAGGCAGCCGACGTCGTGTAGATGAAGGACTGGTTCCATTCCAGATAGATGTTGAAGTTGGGGTAGGTGATGAAGGCCGGACCCTTGCGGCCCTGCGGCAGAATGAGAGCGGCGGGCAGGGCAGCGAAGCTCTTGTTGCCATCCCGTGGAGTTACGCCGAGGTTGAACCATTCGCCAGCCGTCAGCGTGCCGCCGAGACCGGATTTTTCCCATGGCAAGTTTTCCGGTATGGACACTTCCTGAATCCACGGCTCACCCTTCTTGAAGCCGAGATGCTGGATGAACTTGGCGGCCGTAAGGATGGCATCCGGGCTGCTGGACTTGACGTTGATGTGACCATCGCCATCACCATCCACGCCGAACGCGATGATGTCCTTGGGCAGCATCTGTACCTGGCCGATTTCACCTGCCCATGCGCCGGTGTTGGTGGCCGGATCGAGATCGCCGTGCTGGACCATTTCTGTCAGCGCTATGAGCTGCGGGCGAAACAGTTCCGGGCGGCGGCAATCATGCGAGAGGGTGACGAGGGCGTTGCGGGTGTTGAAATCGCCCTGTACGGCGCCGAAATCGGTTTCCATGGCCCAGAAGGCGGCGATGACGCCAGCGGGCACGCCGAACTCATCGTCCGCACGTTTGAAGGCCGCGGAATATTCCTGGAGTTTTTTACGACCGAGATCGAGGCGACCCTGGCTGACGGTGCGCTGGGAGAATTCGAGGAAGGTCTGGCGGAAGACGCCCTGTGCGCGGTCACGCGACAGTACCTTCTGGTCGATCTGTGCGCCGGCCAGCGCCTTGTCCACGGCTTCAGCGGGCACGCCCTTGCCGATGGCTTCCGTCTTTACGCCTTGCAGGAAGGTGTTGAGATCGCCGCCGCAGGCGACCTGCTTCGGGTCATCCGGCGAGGTAACGAGGGGGACGGCCAATGCGGAGCCGCAAGACAATGTGAAAAGGCTGGCAGCAAGTGCGAAGCTGCGTGGCGAGAAGCTGAACATCCGAATTCCTCAAATGAAATGGTGCCCCTGCGTTCGCCAAGATTTTGGCAGAAGCGTGGGCAAGACGTGGGAAAAGCGTAACCGGACGGTTTGTTTCCAACGCCAAGCGATTATTTCGCAGCACATCTGCCGTATCTGATGGAAAAATCAAGCCACAATCATCAGCTTCTTGGCTTGGATGTGGAGGCCACCCATGTGCGCCAGTTCTTTTCCGACCCGGCAAAGACATTGATATCGGTCGGTGTGCTGATGCCGGGAATGACGCCGGTGCCGGTATATTGCCAGAATGACCACTGCCGGTCGTTGTAGATATCCGTTGGATGGGCCGCGACGGAGCGCACCCAGAACGGATAGGTCTTGAACTGGCCGACCAGATTGTCGCGATGGAAATCGACGCTGGTGTAGATGATCGGTCGCTTGCCGTAGTAGCTCTCGATGCGGCTGAGGAAGCGCTGCATTTCTGCGCGCACGACATCCGGCGCCGGCCGCGTCTTGCAGGTGGGGGAGGCGGGGTTCCATTCCACGTCGAGAACCGGCGGCAGCTTCATGGATTCCTTCGGCACGTTGCGAATGAACCAGTCTGCCTGCGCATCAGCCGTCGCGCAGAAATAATAGAAGTGGTAGGGCGCGTGCGGCACGCCAGCGGCCGATGCTTCGCGCCAATATTCATCGAAGCGTGCGTCGATACGGTCCGTGCCTTCGGTGGCCTTGATGAAGGCGAAGGAGACGCCGGATTTGCGCACCGTCGCCCAGTCGATATCGCCGTTCCACTTGGACACGTCGATGCCATGCACCTCGTGCTTGTGCGGCGACCGGGAGCCGAAATCCTGCGGGTCGTTATCCTTGAAGCGGGGCTTTGCGACAGAGGCGGTTTCCAGAAAATCATAACTGGTGGAGGTGCAGCCGCTCAACAGGAGCATGGTCGATAATAGAGCCGGAAGTAGCCGCTGCATGATGATCCCAGAACGTATGATTTTCCCGCCGGCTGCTTGGTGAGAAGCGCCGTAATCTCCTGTTTACCATAACAGGGTAAACAAGCCGTTATGGCAAGGTGCTGTGTGGAGAAATGTAGCCGTTCGCGGTTGGGTCACACGTGATTGACAGCAGAGCGCGTGGCCTACCCCCCTCTGTCCTGCCGGACATCTCCCCCTCAGGTGGGGAGATCAGCTGGGCGCCTGCTCCTCATTCCATCCGCAACTTTATCGCTAATCGAGCCAATTCCACAACATTCAGGTAGGACGAGGGCTATCCACGATTCGATCTCCCCACCTGAGGGGGAGATGCCCGGCAGGGCAGAGGGGGGTAAGCCCCACACTCTGACCGCAAATACGCGTCAACGCTCCACCGGGATCTGTGACCTCAGCCTTTCGGCAGCGTCAGCACCGCACGCCACGCATATCCTCGAGCAATCGGCTCAAACTCCAGCGTCGCATTGTGGCCGCCTGCCAAAGCTTCCAGCACATAGCGCATATTGGCACGCGGCGTGACGTGGAACTTGGTCAGCCATGCCTGAAGCACGTTTCGGAACCAGCGTGGCAAGTCTTCCTGCTGGCCGAAATCAACGATGTGCAGCGAGCCGCCGGGGGCGAGTGACTGTACGGCGCGTTCCACGGCCTTTTCCCATTCGGGGATCATCGAAACCGCATAGGAAATCATGATGCGGTCGAAACCGTTGGCACGGCCGAACTCACTGAGCCGGAAGGTCGTGGCATCGGAGACGCGCAGCACCGGGCGTTCGCGGTGGCCACCGAAGTTTTCTGCTGCGGTCGTCAGCATTTCGGCGGAAATATCGAGGCCGTAGAGCTTTGCCGTTGGGAAAAGCTTCGAGGCGCGCAAGAGATTGCGGCCTGTGCCGCAGCCGACTTCCAGCAGGTTGCCGCCTTGCGGCACGTCCAGCTTGTCGATGGTGTCATCGCGGCCCAGCAGATAATATTTGCGGGTGATGTCATAGATGTGCCGCTGGTGGCGGTACATGCGGTCCATCAGGTTTGCATGCTTGATATCGCCAAGGCTGATATTGTCGCCGATGCTCTTCATGCCTGCGCCCTCTGATAGATGTGGAAACCGCCATAGATGGCGGAACGGTCACGGGCATTGAGCTCCTGCGAACGCTCGGCCAGATAGGACCATTGCGCGCGGATATCCGGTGACAGACGACCCTCGATGACGCTCTTTTCGGCAGCAGTGCGGAAAATGACACGGGCATCCGGGGCCGCCGTTCGGCTGATCTGCGACCACAGCTCGTTGATCTGTGTGTCGCTCATCCAGTCCTGCGCATCCAGCAGCACGTAACGGTCGACGCAGGAGGCAGGCTTGGAGGCCAGCAGCTCGGTGAAGGTGGCGTGGTGGACATGGACGCGCGCGGCATTTTCGCGGATCGCCTGATAATAATCATCGCGCAGATAGTCCGGCAGATTGCCTTCCTGCGCCTGCGGATAGCGGCGGGCAAAGGCCTGCCATGCGAAGTAATTGTCCTTCAGCGGGAAGTCGCAGGCCAATTTTTCCAGACGCTGGCGCAAAACCGGGGCGATAGTGTTGCCATCCGAAAGGCTGGCGAGTTCGTCATACTGACGCGGTGGAATGCCGAGGCCGAAGAGGGAGCTCTTGCGCTTCGTCAGCCAGCGGATCATTGGCTTGTCGAAGAGCGGTGCTACCTTCTCATCGAAGAACTGGCGCTGTTCGTCCATGGAACGGGCATTGGCCATGTCCTGAAGCTTCACGCCATGCAGGCGGGCCAGCACATGGCCAGCGCCGATGAAGCGACCCAGAAGGCCGGTGCGATAGATATTGCGGTTGAAGACCGAAATGCGACGGCGACCGGTCAGCGTGCGCTTTGACCAGTAGGCGCGGGTCTGGGCGTCGAGGTTCGGCGCAATGAAACGATCATAGCCATCGCTGTTTGAGCGGACATTGGCCACGCCGAACTGGCGCACGACATCGCCATGGGCAGGCAGGTGGCGGAACGCGGCCAGCTTCAGTTTGTTGAGCGCGATGTGATGCGGATTGAGATCGACAACATCGATGCGCGACGGATTGCGCGAGAGATAGGCCAGCACATTGCAGCCGCCCGAACCGATGGTGACGATGCTATGATCATCCCGCAGTTCCATGGCTTCCATATCCACTGCCGGGTCTTCCCAGATTTGCGGATAGACAAGGCCGGAAAACAGCACGCCGAACAGGCGCTCGGACATGCCACTGGTGGACAATGCCTTGTGCTGCAGCAGCGCGGCTTTGAGTTTTACGTTTTTGCTAAAACCGGTTTTCGGCGCGACACCCGTCATATGATTCCACCTCTCGTTCGGTTGAGAGGCGTTTAGCGCTGTGACGCAACAGTTTGATGACGGGTTTGGGGGAGGGGGGCGGATGGCGTTCTGGCTATCCACAGCTGAGGTTGCCGGGTGGGGTCTACCCCCCCCCCCCCCCTCTGTCCTGCCGGACATCTCCCCCACAGGTGGGGAGATCGAATCGCGGTGACCTTTCGGCAATTTCTAACGCTGCGGATAGATTGGGGAGTTCGCGCCCGGCCGATCTCCCTCCTTGTGGGGGAGATGCCCGGCAGGGCAGAGGGGGGGTAGGCCCCACATTCCAACTTAAAATGTTTGGAAAAACCTACTTCCGCAGAACGTGCAGCATGCCCTTGCGCTTGGCATCGTAATAATACCCACGAGCATACAGCCGCACCGCATTGTCGCGGTCGTTATCGGCAACCAGCCACGCGCCGCGCAGGTACTTCACGGCATATTTGAGGTTGGTTTCCGCATCGAACAGGCCAGACGCGGGGCCGTCGAAGCCCATGGAGCGGGCGGTGGCGTGCTTGATCTGCATGAGGCCGAAATGGCCGCCGTTAACGGCACGGGGATTGTAGCGGCTTTCGCGCATGACCACCCGGTGCACGAGGTCTTCCGGCACATTATACATGGTCGCGTATTTGGTGATGAGGCCGCTCAGCTGCTGACGGCCCATCATTGTCGGCGCGTCCGGCGCAGTTGTCAGGCTCTCGCGGGTGCTGATGGCGGCAAGCGCTGCATTTTGCGGGGCCGAAGCATAGGCGAGCATGGCGCCTTGCGGTTTCGGAACCGGGATGACGCTCTGCTGCTTCATCATTTCTTCGGTCAGCGGGATGGGGGCTGCCGATGGCGTGCCCGGTGCGCCAGGCGCAGGCGGGAAGCCGCCCTTCAGCGCAACGACCTGTGGAAGAGTGGCAGCGGCGCTTGTTTGATGCGCGACGGCGGCGACTGCTGGCGTTGCGAGCGCAACCTGCTGGGTTGCGGCCTGAGGCTGTATCTGTGCGTCGATGGCGGATTCTGCTGCCGCAGCGGCAATTTC
Organism: Agrobacterium sp. 20P9.1.2; assembly: GCF_057799395.1. NCBI lineage: Bacteria > Pseudomonadati > Pseudomonadota > Alphaproteobacteria > Hyphomicrobiales > Rhizobiaceae > Agrobacterium > Agrobacterium sp. 20P9.1.2. The sequence goes on along the minus strand of NZ_JBYOKI010000003.1, from coordinate 591,794 downwards.
CGAGGCCGGGGGAAGGGCAACGCGACCGCCCTTGACGGCGGCGGCTGAAGCTGAAGGCAGGGCTTCTGCTGCGGAATTGGCTGCGATTTGTGTGGTGGCTGGAGCCGTGCCGGGGAGGGTAGAGGTCGCGCCTGCCGGAGTGGCGGCTGCGGTTTCCTGCGTCTTTTCGGTGGTTGTGGTGGCTGCCGTCTGGGCGGCGGTGCTATCCGGCGTGGCCGGGGCAGATACTATTTTGGGCTGGGCAATATCGCCTTTGGATGCAACTTCAACACTTGTGCATCCTGCCAGTGTCAGCGCAATGCCCACCGTGGACGACAAAAGTAGAGCCGATTTTCGGCGTAAACTGCCAGAAATTTTCATGCTGCCGCCCTTGAGTGCGCCTGTCGCTTGATACCCCCGTTTCAAGCGAAGCAGGCAGTCCCTATCCGGCGATCATTAACCTATCGTAAGGATTCCGGCAAGCGGCGACTGAACGGCAAATGCTTAGGCAGCGATCCGGCGATATCCGGCAGTCACGGCGCGGCCCGCAATGAAGTGCGTTCTCTTGGGATTACGCAGCTTTTTGGTGACCGACATGCGCCGCACGGAGCGGATGGTCAGGCGGGCAAACGAGGCTTGGATCGTCAGGCAGGCAAAGGCAATCAGCAGCGCGACAGCCTGCATTTGCGACACCATTTCGATGACGTCGCGGGTGCCGTTGACGAATTGCACGATGAAGGCAACGAAGAAGCCGAAATAGCGCAGGCGAAGTGCTGAGAGCACGAAGCAATCGGTAAAAATGGTGCCGAAGCTTTTGCCGCGCAGATTGTCGTTGTCTGCATTGGCCTCGCGTGCCGCAGGCGTCGCAATGGTCCACAGGCTGAACAGCATCAGCCAGCCGGTTCCGGCCCATTGAACGATGTCGAGAACGGTGGAGGGGAGAAACTCTGCGCCAGCGACCAGAATCGAGGCGGCGGTGATGGTGGTGACGATGCCGATGGTGGCGCCGGTTACGGCGGCAATAAGCGCGCGCTTTCCGCGTATGGCGGCGTAGCTCGCGACTTTATAGGAAATGGGCGAGGGCAGCGCGAAAAGAATGGCACAGGCTGCACAAAAGACCAGCCAGACTTGTGCGGACATATGCTTTCCTCCTTGCCCTCCCCGACGTCATTTTCTTTTAACCTACAACATCGGCCCAGAAACCGAAACGGATTTCTGGGCTGAAAGTTCATAACGTCGAGAGCGGTGTGTTTACGCCACAGTATTTTAGCGTAACCACATAATGCGGCATAAAGAAGCGCTTTTGCGAATAATCACGCAGCCTTATAGGGCTGGCCGATGTGGTCCATGACCTCACCGAACCACTTTGCCGACAAATCAAAATGCTTGCCGCCCTTGATGCGCGGGAATTCGATGGTGCGCAGCTTGCCACCCTGGTCTTCATCATGACCGGTGACGCCTGAAACCTTGTTCAGGGCGCTTTCCACGGCCAGATCGACCATGCTCTGGATGAGGCGAAGGTCTTCGCCATTGGCTGGGGCAGAGCGGGCATAGTAACCGGATTTCTGCACCATTGTCCGCTCTGCGCCGATGAGGCCCGCAAACTGCTTCTGGAACCAGCCGCCGACATTGATCGTGTCGATTTTGACGTGGCCGAAGGCATCGCGCTTGACGGTGTCGCCTGCGGCTTCACGCTCGGCAACGATGGAATCGAGGCCCGCACCTTCGGACACGAAGAGGGTGACGAAGCCGGTCTTGTCCATGATCTTCTTCAGGCGCTCTGCTTCGGCCTGAATGTCGAAAGCCATTTCCGGCAGATAGAGGCCGTCGATGCTTTTCAGCTGCTCGCCCATCAGAAGGCCTTCGACATATTCATTGCCCTTGGTCTTCTGGATATAGGCGCGCGCCGTGGCCGCCGTCAGCCAGCCGCAGTGGCGACCCATGACTTCGTGGATGACGAAGGTCTTGGGCGCAGCACTTTGCTCGTTGCTGACATTGTCGAAAAAATTCGCGCCGACTTCGGCAGCTGTCCACGCGCCCAGCGACTGCTTGATCGGCACGACGTCGTTATCGACCGTCTTTGGCAGGCCGACGACGGTGAGGTTATAGCCGTTGGCGCCGAGATAGGCGGCTAGATCTGCCGCAGTGGTGTTGGTGTCATCGCCGCCGATGGTGTGGAGAATCGTTACGCCGTCTTTTGCCAGACGATCTGCTGCCACGGCCAACGGATTTTGACCTTCCTTGACGAGGCCGCGCTTGGCACAGTCTGCGGCATTGGTCAGCTTTACGCGGCTGTTGCCGATGGGCGAGCCGCCGTAGCGGTGCAGGAGAGGCGCTTTTTCGCGCATGTCCTTGGTGATCTGGATGCTGTCACCCAGAAGAACGCCCTGATAACCGGAGCGGTAAGCCACGATGTCGATGTCTGGTGCAATGTCGCTGTAGCGTTCGATCAGTCCGCCCACGGCGGAAGAGAGGCAGGGCGCGAGACCGCCTGCGGTCAACATTGCGACTTTCTGTTTAGCCATCGTGGCTCTCCTTCGTGTTCATTGCAAAGATAAGGTGTGGCAAATGGATGCGTGAGAGAATGTGGCATGTAAAGTGAATTTCTTAAGAAAATCGCGAAATTTCAAAGCGATTGAATGAGTTAGCCGATATAATCGTTTCAATTGATAGCGCAGCCGCGACGATAATGCCGACCTGTGGAAAACCGATTTGCACCACGGAGCGTATTAGAAATCAATGTCAGCCGATATGATCTCAAGATGAAGAAAAGTTAATGACATGCGACCTTTATGCATATTGCAATCAACCGTAGGGGCCGTATGCTGGGAGGCATGATGTACGATTTCGCCTGTTTGCAACTTTCATCTTTGTGGGAACGGCTGCTCGGCGCAATCGGCGATGCAGCAGGCAACGTGCTTGGCCGTGTTATCGAGGCGGTTCGTACCGTCTTTGAAGGCGACCCGGAAACCCGCCGTCAGGTTTCTTTCTCCGTCGCAATCATCGCTCTTTCCGCCAAGATGGCGAAGGCTGATGGCATGGTGAATGATGCCGAGGTGAAGGCGTTTCGCCAGATATTCGATTTTCCCGAGGAAGAAGCCAGAAACGTTGCGCGTCTCTATAATCTGGCGCGTCAGGACGTTGCCGGTTACGAGGCCTATGCGGAGCGGCTTGCCGGTCTTTGCGGTTCCGGTGATCAGAATTGCGAGATGCTGGAAAGCGTCATCGACGGTCTGTTCCATATCGCCAAGGCCGACGGCCTGATCCATGAGCGCGAACTGGCGTTTCTGGGACGTATCGCAGAGATTTTTAGAATCACCGAAGATCATTTCGAGATGATCATGGCGCGGCATGTGCATATGGAAGGGCGCGATCCTTACCGTGTGCTGGGTGTTTCGCCCGCCGATGATTTTCTGGATATTCGCAAGCGTTATCGTTCGCTGGTGGCGGAGCACCACCCGGACAAGCTTATTGCACGTGGCGTTCCCATGGAATTGCATGCGGCTGCGAATGAGCGTATGGCGGCACTCAACGCCGCCTATGCGGCAATCGAGAAAGAACGCCGCGTCGCATGAGTGAGTTTACAGCGGATTATGCGGGCGCTTCCGTTGTGCCTTCGCCCAACCATGGCGAAAGGGTCGATGTCAGCGCGCCCGACATGATCATTCTTCATTACACCGGCATGCAGAGCGCGGATGGTGCGCTTGCCTGGCTGTGCAATCCCGAAAGCCAGGTTTCCAGCCACTACTTCGTTTATGAAGACGGGCGCGTGGTGCAGATGGTGCCGGAAAGCCGCCGGGCTTGGCATGCGGGCAAAAGCGCCTGGAATGGCGCCGGCGACATCAACTCCCGCTCTGTTGGCATCGAGATTGCCAATCAGGGCCATCCTGCGGGGCTGCCGGAGTTTCCTGAACCCCAGATTAATGCGGTCATCGAATTGTGTCGCGATTGCGGCGCACGCTGGTCCATCGCGCCGGAGCGGGTGCTTGGGCACTCCGATATTGCACCCATCAGAAAGATCGATCCGGGTGAAAAATTCCCGTGGGACATCCTGTCGCAGAAGGGTGTCGGGCACTGGGTGGCGCCTGCGCCCATCGGCGGCGGTCGCTTCTTTCAGCGTGGCGATAGCGGTCAGCCGGTGGAGGCCCTGCAATCCATGCTGTCTCTCTATGGATACGGCGTTGAAATAACAGGCAGTTATTGCGAGAAGACCGAAGGCGCGGTAGCTGCCTTTCAGCGCCATTTCCGGCCCGCTCTGGTGGATGGTATCGCGGACTTTTCCACCATCGATACGCTGCACCGGCTGATCTCGGCGCTGCCGAAATTTCGTGGCGTTTAAACGCGTTTTTCAGAAAACGGTTCCCCTGAAGTTGGCTTTGGTAATCGTTTTTTCTGCCTTGCCACAGTAAATCCTTATTAGGCCCCTTTATAAGCCTCATCAAACCGCGACGTGTTTCAGTGTGAAGCGTTGGTCGTCAATATCAATGGTGAGGACTTGTAACGGATGGTTCCGATGAACTTTCCGCTTGGCCCGGCTTTGCGCTGGTGATCTTGAAGTCTTCACGCCCGGAGACCCTTAATACTAATGAGAAGACTAATTGTTGCTGTCTCGGCTTGTCTTGCCATACTTGCCGCGCAGAGTGGACCCGTTTTTGCCAAAGATGAAGTGAAGACCAAAACCGTCACTCTGGAAACCTATTTCCGCAAGCCTGGCTATCCCATCCCCGAAAAGACGCTTCCAACCGGTCTGAAGAACAACTACTCCGACCTCATCGTCAAATATGCCAAGCGTTACGGCGTGCCGACCAATCTGGCCCATGCGGTGATCTCGGTAGAGAGTCGCTTCAATCCGAAGGCACGCGGCAGCGCCGGAGAAGTCGGCCTTATGCAGATTAAGCCAGCCACGGCGCGCATGATGGGCTATCGCGGCACCACCAAGGCACTCTACGATCCTGAAACCAATATCCGCTGGGGTATGCAATATTTGGCAACCGCCCACCAGCTTGGCGGCGGACAGGTGTGCAGCACGATTCTCCGCTACAATGCCGGTCATGGTGCCACGCGCATGAACCCGGTTTCCAAGCGCTATTGCGGCAAGGTGCAGGCACTGCTGCAGAGCTGAATGAGGATTGCCGCTTTTGAAAGCGGCCTGACTTTGCTAGGCAGCGCATTCGGCAGCGGGAGCAAGGTCATGGTGGATTTCAAATATATCGTCGTCGGTGCAGGCATGATGGGTGCGGCGGCGGCGCGGCATCTTTCAGCGCAGACGGATGGCGTGGCCTTGATCGGGCCTGCCGAGCCAGTTGATATCAAGAGCCACAAGGGCATCTTTTCCAGCCATTACGATGAGGCGCGCATTACCCGTGGTTTCGATGGCGATCCCGTCTGGGCGGAACTGGCGAAGCGTTCGATTGCCCGTTATGCCGAGATCGAAGCCAGGAGCGGAATTCGGTTCTATCATGAGGCCGGTTGCCTCTTTACCGGAAACGGCAAAGGGCTGGGCGGGGATTATGTAGCGGGGGCCATGGCGGCGCGGGACCGGCTGGGACTTGAGGTCGAGGAATATGCTGCCTCGCAGCTCGAAACGCGTTTCCCGATGTTCGCTTTGCCTGATGATCATGACGGATGGTTCGAGCCGCGCAATGCTGGCTACGTCAATCCACGCGCGCTGGTGAAAGCGCAGGTCGCGATTGCCGAAAGTCAGGGTGCCGCGCTAATGCGCGAGACCGTGGTGAGCATTGATGACACCGCTTCTGGCGTCACGGTGGTCACGGGGGAGGGACAGCGGTACAAGGCGGAAAAGGTGATCATTGCGGCGGGCGGCTTCACCAACATGGCGAATCTTCTCCCCTCGAAAGTTGATATGGCGGCAACGGGCCGGACGATTGCGTTTTTCGAACTGGACGAGCAAAAGCAGCGCGATTTCGCTGATATGCCGTCAACCATCGTTCTGGCGGAAAACGCCGATGACATCGTCTATATTCTACCGCCGGTTCTTTATCCCGATGGCAAAGTTTACCTGAAGATCGGCGGTGAGAGCGAGAAGGGCAGGCTGGAAACGCTGGACGAGGCGGTGCGCTGGTTTCACTCAGATGGCACGGCGAGCGAGGTCGCGTTTCTGGTGAAGCACGCCATTGAACTCATGCCGAAGCTGGAGGGTTGCTTGGTCACATCAGGCTCCTGCGTCGCATCCATCACCCGCACCGGATATCCTTATATTGGTTATACGCAGTCGTCGAATATTGCGGTGCTGACCGGTGGCAATTTCGTGTCGGCCAAGTCTTCCGATGAGATCGGGCGGCTGGGGGCGGTGCTCTTGCTGGATGGGCAGCTGGCGGAAGAGGATTTTGCGGGTCAGGTGGGGCCTGTGTTTATATAACGCCGGCAATGGTGGGTGTGGCTAGCCCCCCTCTGCCCTGCCGGGCATCTCCCCCACAGGTGGGGAGATCGAATCGCGGAGAGCTTTCGGCAAACTCTGTCGTCGAGATTGAAGCGACGTCCGTTCGCCCAGCCAATCTCCCTCCTTGTGGGGGAGATGTGCGGCAGGACAGAGGGGGGTGAGCCACAAGTGCCGACATCAAAACCCAAAACCTCTGGAATCGATTCACCAAACCGCTACAACTCCTTGTAACAGAGTCTAAAATCGGTGATCTCGAACATGGCAACACAGTTCAAATATATCGTGGTCGGTGCGGGCATGATGGGGGCTGCGGCGGCGCGTCACCTGGCGGGAAGCGGGGACGGTATTGCGCTGATCGGGCCGCGTGAGCCTGATGATATCAGGAACCACACCGGCGTTTTTGCGAGCCACTATGATGCGGCTCGCATTACCCGCACCATCGATAGCAATGCGGACTGGGCGCGCCTCGCCAATCGCTCTATCGCCCGCTACGCCGAGATCGAGCGCGAAAGCGGCGTCGAATTTTACGGCGAGGTCGGTTGCCTGATCGTCGGCAAAAAACGCGGCACGGGGTTTTCCTATATCGAGAATGTCTGCGCTGCGGCGGAGACGCTGGGTGTCGAGACCGAGATTCTGGATGACGAGGTGCTTCGTGAGCGCTTTTCCTATTTCGGCTTCGAAGCCGGATGCGAGGGGGTGTTCGAGCGGCACAATGCCGGTTACGTCAATCCGCGGGAACTGGTGCGGGCGCAGATCGCGATTGCGGAAAAGCGCGGCGTCACGCGCATCGATGATATTGCCATCCGCGTGCGGCAAGAGGGCGATGTCGCAACGGTGACCACTGTATCGGGTCGGACCTATACGGCGGAAAAGGTGCTGGTCGCGGCGGGTGGTTTTTCGGTGGCGGAGGACTTGCTGTCACAGCGGCTCGACATGCAGGTCAATGGCCGCACCGTCGCATTTTTCGAGATACCCGATGATGAATTGTACCATTATGCGGGCATGCCATCGCTGATCTACGAGCCTGCCGATCCGCGAAAGCACATCTACCTGTTGCCGCCCGTGCGTTATCCCGATGGCAAGACCTACCTCAAGATCGGCGGCGAACCTGTCGATATCGTGCTGAACGGCGAGCGCGAAATTCGCGACTGGTTCCGCGCGGGCGGAAGCGCCAAGGTGCGCGATGATTTTGCCGACATCATCGAAACGCTGGTGCCCGCGATAGACCGTTCGCGCATTTCGATTGCGGGCTGCGTGACGTCCTTTACGCCGAGCGGGTTCCCAGCCATCGGTCACACGGCCTCGCCAAACATCGCAGTTCTGACCGGCGGATGCGGTACTGCGGCCAAAAGCTCCGATGAAATCGGGCGGCTGGGCGCGGAGCTTTTGAGCCAGGGCAGGATCGTCGATCAAGGCTATCAGGCCGATTTCGCGCCGGTGTTTTTGAGCTAAGCTTTGGGGGCCATCTCCGCTGGAATTGACAAAATACGGAAGTTCCGTATTTTATGGTGAAGGCAGGAGTTTGAGAATGGGTTATTCAATACGAGTTGCAGCGACGACATTCGCAAAGGAGTTCGGCAAATATAGCGATGAAGCAAAAGCTTCTGGCGGCGTCGAAGTCACATCGCATGGCCGACCAATCGGCGCTTACATCAGCTTGAAAGAACTCGAAAATTACGAGCGACTGAAAAGTAGGGAACGTCGGGCAATTCATGTCAGCGAGATGGATGACGAGATGTTGGACGCGATTATGAGCGCCGAATACGGTAAAGCATCGGAGTGAACTATCCTGATCCGGTTCCGGGTCTGGTGATCCGATTCGATTATCTGTGGGATGCTGACAGTCAAAAAGGCCTGTCTACGAGTGGCAAGGAACGGCCTTGCGCTATCGTGCTTCACACGGCGAAAACCGGCAAGACTTTGGTCGTGCCCATTTCGCACTCTTATCCTGAAGTGGGTGAAGAGGAATATTCGCTAGAAATTCCCACGGAAATCTGCGCCAGGATTGGTTTGGACGAAGACCGGAACTGGGTGCGCGTTTCAGAAGTCAATGAATTCGAATGGCCCAGCCCTGAGATAAGACCCCATCCCGGTGATCCTTCAAGGGTCGATTATGGAATGATACCAGAGGAATTTTTCCTCGAAATCCGTAAGCGCCTTGCCGATGCCGTTTCGAAAAACCGCCTGGCGCGAGCGAGACGGTAAGGTTTTAAAAAAGGCTGCTCGCACACTCAGCCCATCCATCCTCCGATTTTCTGTTGGCTTTTCATCCTGAACCCGTCTATGGAGCCCCTGCCAGTTGGCCGGGCAGCCGCGCTTTACCAATGTCGAAAGACGGTAGGGTGAGGAAAGTCCGGGCTCCACAAAGACACGGTGCCGGATAACGTCCGGCGGGGGCGACCCTAGGGAAAGTGCCGCAGAGAGTAGACCGCCATCTCTAAGATGGTAAGGGTGAAAGGGTGGGGTAAGAGCCCACCGCGCCGCTGGTAACAGGGGTGGCATGGTAAACCCCACCGGGAGCAAGACCGAATAGGGATAACGCGGGGTGCGCGCAAGCGTACCTACAGCCGGTTTTTGGGCGAGTTATCCGGGTGGGTTGCGAGAGGCGGCGTGCAAATGCCGTCCCAGATGAATGGCTGCCACGTTCCGGGTCAAACCGGGGCCATACAGAACCCGGCTTACAGGCCAACTGGCAAATTCCTTTTTATTACAGGCTCTTAACCCACGCCTCCGGGCGGGGTGTGTAAGTATTTGTTATTGCTTATAAAATAATATTTGAGAGGCGATTATTTATTGTCGCTGCGCAAGTGCTTGAATGAACACGGTAAACCATTCGTTAAACTTAACGGGATATGAATATTCGATCCGAAGCTGGCATCCTGCTGGCTTCTCCCATTGACGCCCAAAGTGTCCCATGGTATCCCAAATGCACACCACAAAGGGTCGTGTTTTTGACCCGCAATCTCTGAAACGGAGAGGCCTGCAAGGGTCCGATGGGCATTACGTCCTACCGGTCAGCGATGTGTCGTGCGTAACGGTGTTGCCAGTCGGTGCGGGTTTTGGCCCGGCATCAGGCGGTTTTGGCGAGTTTTGCAATGGGTCGCTTTTTATCGAACGTGACGAACAGGATCGACGCCAAGGGGCGCGTTTCGGTTCCGTCCCTGTTTCGTTCGGTCTTGGCGGAGCGCGGCATTCAGGAGCTTTATTGTCTTCAGGATTTCGCATTTCCGGCGATCAGTGTTGGCGGACCGGACTTGCTGGAACGATACGAACGGCAGATCGCGTCCATGGACGCGTTTTCGCCGGAAGCGAACGCGATGTCGCTGCTGGTTCACGGTGGCGGCGTTTTCATGAAGCTCGATGCGGAAGGGCGGTTGATGGTGACGGATTTCATCCGGGAATTCACCGCCATCAGCACGGAAGTCACCTTCGTCGGTCGGGCGGATCATTTTCAGTTGTGGCAGCCGGAAGCGTTTCACGAGGCGCAGAAGGCAGCAAGAACGGGGCGCGGATTTTCTGCTGTTCGCCCCGGATAGGACGGGGAAACGGAATGGCGGCGAATTCTGGCGGACGATCTTCTGATGCCGGTGGCGGACCGGTTCGCCACATTCCGGTTCTTCTCCATGAGGTTCTGACGGCGCTGGAGCCAGCGCCGGGTAAAGTCATTCTCGATGGCACATTCGGTGCCGGTGGCTACACGCAGGCCATTCTCGATCAGGGCGCCAACGTCATCGCTCTGGACCGCGACCCCACCGCGATTGCGGGCGGGCAGGCTATGGTTGCGGCCAATGGCGGGCGTCTTTCGCTGATCCAGTCCCAGTTTTCCAATCTTGCAGACCATGCGCCAGCCGAAGGGCTGGATGGCGTCGTGCTGGATATCGGCGTTTCCTCCATGCAGATCGATGAGGCTGAGCGCGGCTTCTCTTTCCAGAAGAACGGTCCGCTGGATATGCGCATGTCCGCATCCGGTGTTTCGGCGGCAGATGTCGTCAACCGCGCCAAGGTTTCCGACCTCATCCGTATTTTCGGTTTTCTCGGCGAAGAAAAGCAGCCGGGCCGCATCGCCCGCGCTATCGAAAAGAAGCGCGCCGAAGAGCCTTTCCGCACTACCCGCGATCTGGCCGGACTGATCGAGATCGTCACGCCGCGCAAGGCCAAGGACAAGATTCATCCGGCAACGCGGGTGTTTCAGGCGCTGCGCGTCTTCGTCAATGATGAGTTGGGCGAGTTGGCGCAGGCGCTGTTTGCGGCAGAGCGGGCGCTGAAGCCCGGCGGGCGGCTTGTGGTCGTCACGTTCCATTCGCTGGAAGACCGCATCGTCAAAAAATATTTCGCGGATCGTTCCGACCGTGCGGCTGGTTCGCGCCATATGCCGATGGTCGCCGCCAAGTCGGCCATTTTCGATTCCTTGGGCAAGCCGATGATTGCGGCGAGCGACGAGGAGGCGGAAATCAATCCACGCGCCCGTTCCGCCAAGCTGCGCGCCGGTGTTCGCACGACTGCACCGGTTCGGCCTGCCGATTTCTCGATTTTCGAACTTCCCGACCTTGCCAGCCTTGAAAAGATGGGAGGCTGATATGCTGCGGACCTTTGACCTCGTTCTCATGGGTGTGATGGTGGCGGCAGCTGTCGTGACCTATTCCATCAAGCATCAGGCCGATTTGAAGCTTGAATCGGTGAAAAAGCTGGAAGCCGAAATCAAGCTGGAGAAGGACACCATCGACCTTCTGCGGGCTGACTGGGCGCTGCTGACCCAGCCGAACCGTCTGCATCGTCTGGTTAACGCTTACCAAGGCGACCTTTCGCTGGCACCCACGCAGCCGACGCAGCTTTCGCAGCCGAAGGAATTGCCGATGCTGCGCTCGCAATTGCCGCAGCCGCCTGAGCCGCAGGGCATGAGCGTGGAAGACGTGATTGCCGCTGCCATGAACGGCTCCAAGCCGGGCGCGACGCTGGGTGGCGTCAAGCCGAAGTCGACACCCGCAGGTCAGATTGCGGCAACCGGCGGGATTCCAGTGCCGCAGCCGCGTGCGGCTCGCGCTGCGCGTCCTGCCGCTCCCATGCCGGTTGCGCGCGGCGAGTTGGGCGACGAGACGGGCGATATGGATGAAACGATAACTGGAGCGGTTGACTGATGTCTTTTCTGTCTCGCGTCATGGTTCTGAAAAGCAGGGCTCATTTTTCCGCAAGCACCAGTGGGTTTGCCGACCACGCTGCCTTTGAAGGTGCGCGCAAACGCCGTGCAACGCAGGCAAAGACCCGCGTCGGCCTGCTGATTTTCGGCTTCATCGCTTTTTATGGTGTCGTTGGCGGTCGTCTGGTTCAGTATGGTATGACGCAGCCGGAAACTGTTTCCAGCATTGCGCCCGCAGACCGGCTGATGGCCTCGCGCCCCGATCTTCTGGATCGTAATGGCGAAGTGTTGGCAACGGACATCCGCACCGTCTCTCTGTTTGCCGAACCGCACCGCATCGTCGATGTCGATGAAGCCATCGAGAAGCTGCGCACCGTTCTGCCCGATCTCGATACGCGCGGCACCTACCAGAAACTGAAATCCGAATCGCGGTTCCAGTGGCTGCGCCGCCAGTTGACGCCGAAGCAGCAGAGCCAGATTTTGGCGCTGGGTATTCCTGGCATCGGCTTCCGTCCTGAGAAGCGCCGCTTCTATCCGGGTGGCCCGACCGCGGCCCACGTCGTCGGTCACGTCAATATCGATAACCGCGGCGTTGCGGGTATGGAACGCTATCTCGACAGCCAGGGCCTTGCCGACCTGACGGCGCTTGGCATGACATCCGACCAGCCGCTGGAGCCGGTCAAGCTTTCCATCGACCTGCGCGTTCAGGCGATTGCCCGTGAAGTCGTGAGCGAATGGATCAAGAAAACAGAGGCTCTCGGCGCGGGCGCCGTCGTGATAGACGTGCATACCGGCGAAATCCTCGCCATGGTTTCCGAGCCTGATTATGATCCCAATAACCCGGCGGAAGGCGCTAAGGAAGGCTGGCTCAACCGCATGTCGAACGGCACGTTCGAAATGGGCTCAACCTTCAAGTCCTTTACTATCGCCATGGGTCTCGATTCCGGGAAGGTCCGCATCAACGATATGTTCGATGCCCGCGCGCCGATCCGCATCGGTGGCTTCACCATCAAGGATTTCCACGGCAAAGGCCGCATGCTGTCGGTGCCGGAAATTTTCCAGTATTCGTCCAACATCGGTACGGCCAAGATTGCCGACACTGTGGGCATCGACGGCCACAAGGACTTTTTGACCAAGCTTGGCCTGCTGTCGAGAATGAAGACGGAATTGCCGGAAGTGGCGATGCCATCGCAGCCGCGCACATGGAAGAAGATCAACTCCATCACCATCTCCTTTGGTCACGGTGTGTCGACCACCCCGTTGCAGACGGCGATTGCCGGTGCGGCGCTGGTCAATGGTGGAAAGCTCATCGAGCCAACCTTCTTGCCTCGCACCAGAGAACAGGCAGATCAGGTGGCAACGCAGGTCATGAAACCGACGACCAGCAAGGACATGCGCTTCCTGTTCGACTGGAACGGCACCAAGGGTTCCGGTCGCAACGCGCGCGTCGAAGGCTTCGACGTTGGCGGCAAGACTGGAACGGCAGATAAGGTCGTCAACGGTCGCTATGTGCACGACAAGAATTTTAACGCGTTTTTGGGTGCTTTCCCGATCTATGACCCGCAATATGTCGTGCTGACCTTCATCGATGAGCCGCGTACCGACAAGGGCAACGGGGCCGCGCTTGCCGGTAATACGGCAGCGCCAATGGTGAAGGATATCATCAGCCGCTCTGCCGCCATTCTCGGTGTAAAGCCAAAGTTCGGCAGCGACGGATCGGCCTTGCTGGTGTCTTATTGATTGTTACAGCTTACCATGGACCGGCGATTCGCGCCGGGGGGACAAGACGGACATATCGATGAATTTGCGAGACCTATCCGGGAGCGAGTTTCCGGAATTGAATGAATTGCTTCAGGCGGAAGCCGGAGCGCTGGAGATTACGGGGATTACGGCGGATAGCCGCAAGGTCCAGCCGGGATCGCTTTTCGTAGCCGTTGCCGGAACCAAGGCCGATGGTGCTGCCTATGTGCAGGATGCAGTGGCCAAAGGCGCTGTCGCGGTGGTGTCCAACCACGCAATTGCCGCCCATGTGCCGGTTCTGGTCGTCTCGGATGCGCGCCGCTATCTCTCGCTGTCTGCCGCCCGTTTTTACGGAAAACAGCCCGAAACAATGGTCGCCGTAACAGGCACGGCGGGCAAGACCTCGGTTGCTTCCTTCACCCGCCAAATCTGGGCTTTCGCAGGCCATGCCGCAGCACAGATTGGCACGACGGGCGTCATCGCGCCGGGCCGCGAAGAGTATGGCTCGCTGACGACGCCGGATCCGGTCTCGCTGCATGCGCTGCTGGCGGAACTCGCTTCCGAAGGCGTGACCCATGCCGCGATGGAAGCCTCCAGCCATGGCCTCGACCAGCGTCGTCTGGATGGCGTGAAGCTCAAGGCTGCGGGATTTACCAATCTCGGTCGCGATCACATGGATTACCATCCGACCATCGAAGACTACATGGCCGCCAAGATGCGGCTATTCGATACGCTTTTGCCCAAGGGTTCGCCCGTTATCATCTTCGCTGACGACCCATGGTCGGACCGCGCCATTCAGGTGGCGAAGGAAGCGGGGCACGATGTGCGCACCGTCGGTCGCAAGGGCGATTATCTGGAGCTGAAGCGCGTCGAGCATTTCCGTCACAAGCAGATGATCGAAGTGCACCATCAGGGCAAGATTTACGAAGTCGATATTCCCTTGGCTGGTGATTTTCAGGTTGCGAATGCGCTGGTTTCCGCAGGGCTTGCGATTTCTACCGGCGTTTCGGCGTCCGTGGCGCTGAAGGCGCTGGAAAAGCTGGTGGGTGCCGCTGGTCGTCTCGAGTTGATCGGCCAGACGAAAAACGGTGCGCTGGCCTATGTGGACTATGCCCACAAGCCAGATGCGCTGGAGAATGTGCTGACCTCCGTGCGGCCCTTCACCTCTGGCCGCATCATCACGGTGTTCGGCTGTGGCGGAGACCGCGATAAGGGCAAGCGCCCCATCATGGGTGAGGTCGCGACCCGGCTTTCCGACATCGTCATCGTGACGGATGACAATCCGCGTTCGGAAGAGCCGCAGACCATTCGCGCCGAAATCATGGTGGCCGCCCCCGGTGCTCTGGAAATTGCGGATAGGGCTGAAGCTATCTGCTACGCGGTTTCGCTGCTGGGGAATGGCGATACGTTGATTGTAGCGGGCAAGGGGCATGAGGAAGGTCAGATCATCGGCGGCGTCACGCTGCCGTTTTCGGACCATGAACAGGTGCGTACTGCGCTGGAAGGATTGAAAATTTGAACTGGTTATGGACAGTGCCGGAAATGGTCGCCGTCATGGCAGGCCGTCCGGTTGGCAATCTGCCGCAAGGCATCACAGGCATTTCCATCGATAGCCGCACCGTTCAGGCGGGCGAAGCATTCTTCGCCATCAAGGGCGACCGGGTGGACGGCCATGATTATGCAAGCTTTGCGGTGGCAAACGGTGCGGGACTTCTGGTGGTGTCGGAATCCAAGCTGCCAGCGCTGGGGCGACTGACCGTACCGATGATCGTTGTGGAAGATGTGCTCGCCGCCATGGTCAAGCTCGGCATTGCAGCCAGAGAGCGGACATCGGCACGCATCATCGCCATCACCGGTTCCGTCGGCAAGACGACGACAAAGGAAATGCTGCGGCAGGTTCTGTCGCCCTCCGGCAAGGTCCATGCAGCCGTTTCCTCCTTCAACAATCAATGGGGCGTGCCGCTGACGCTGGCGCGTATGCCCGCCGATACGGAATTCGGGATTTTCGAAGTCGGCATGAACCATGCGGGTGAAATCAGCCCGTTGGTCAAACAGGTAAAGCCGCATCTCGCCATCATCACCACCATAGCGGCGGCGCATCTGGGCAATTTCAACAGCTTGGAAGAGATTGCTGCGGCGAAGGCTGAAATCTTCGACGGCGTATTGCCGGGCGGCGCGGTCATTCTCAATCGCGACAACGCGCAGTTCGAGCAGCTTGAGCGGGCAGCCTATGATGCAGGCATCGAGCATGTGCTGACATTCGGTCAGCATGCCAAGGCCGACTTCCGCCTTGCCGATTATGAAAGCACGCCAAACGGCTCCACCATCTGGGCCATCATCAACGGCGAGACCAGCGAGCTGCATATCGGTGCTGCCGGTCGCCACATTGCCGAAAACGCCATGGCCGCTCTTGGCACCGTTGCCGTGACCGGGGCCGATCTCGACCGGGCCTTTGCGGCACTTGGCACATTGGAAGCCGTGAAGGGCAGGGGCCAGCGCCACCGCCTTTCGGTCGGCGAGGGTTCGTTCCTGCTGATCGATGAGAGCTACAACGCCAACCCGGCCTCCATGCGCGCAGCCATTGCGCTGCTTGCCTCTGCGGAAGTGCGCGGCAACGGACGGCGCGTCGCCGTTCTCGGCGACATGCTTGAAATGGGCGAGTTTGCGACTGAGGTACATGAGGAATTGTCCGGTCCGCTTCTGTCTGCCGGTATCGAACATGTGTGGCTGGCGGGTGAGTCGATGGCTGCACTTCGCGATGCCCTGCCGGAGAGCGTGACCGTTGCGTGGTTCCCCACCACTGCCGAACTCAATGAATTCGTGCTCAAATGGGTCCAGCCGGGCGATGTGGTGATGATAAAATCATCACTTGGCATCGGTTTCGGCAAGATCGTCTCTGCCCTTCTTGACAAGCATCCGGCATTCCCCGAGACGGAACGCCAAATCTGAGCATTTCAGCCGGACGCAAATAGCTGCCTCCGGCAACACGGTGCTGAAACGAAAACTTGGAGCGGCGCAGGCTTACCCCTTGTCTGCCCGCCGCTTTAACCGGCCTTTTGAAAGGGCAAACATGCTGATCTGGCTCGTTGAACTGTCGGACAAAGTTCAAATCTTCAATCTGTTCCGGTACATTACGTTCCGGGCCGGTGCGGCACTGTTTACCTCTGCCCTCATCGTCTTCCTGTTCGGCCCCGCCATCATCAATTCGCTGCGCATCCGCCAGGGTAAGGGTCAGCCGATCCGCGCCGATGGTCCGCAGACGCATTTCAAGAAGGCCGGTACGCCCACCATGGGCGGGCTGATGATCCTTGCGGGCATTCTCGGTGGTTCGCTGCTGTGGGGTGACCTCTCCAACGTCTACGTCGTCGCCGTGCTGATGGTGACGCTCGGCTTCGGTGCCATCGGTTTTTACGATGACTATCTGAAAGTCACCAAGCAAAGCGACAAGGGCTTTTCCGGCAAGGCACGCCTTGGCATCGAATTCGTGATTGCGGCCATTGCGGTCTTCTTCATGATGGAAGTTGCGCTGGCAACCGCGCCGCATGGCGGCACGCTGGGAAGCTCCATTGCCTTCCCGTTCTTCAAGGAGTTCGTCGTCAATCTCGGCTATTTCTTCGTGCTGTTCGGCGCCTTCGTCATCGTCGGTGCGGGCAATGCGGTGAACCTGACGGATGGTCTCGATGGTCTGGCCATCGTGCCGGTCATGATTGCGGCGGCGACCTTCGGCGTCATCTCCTACCTCGTCGGTAATGCCATCTTCGCCAATTACCTCCAGATCAATTTTGTACCCGGTACGGGTGAGCTTGCCGTCATCGTCGGCGCGGTCATCGGCGCTGGCCTCGGCTTCCTGTGGTTCAACGCACCACCGGCCGCTATCTTCATGGGTGACACCGGTTCGCTGGCACTCGGCGGCCTCATCGGCTCCATCGCGGTTGCCGTCAAGCACGAGATCGTCATGATCATCGTCGGCGGCCTGTTTGTCATGGAAACGCTGTCGGTCATCATTCAGGTGTTCTGGTTCAAACGCACCGGCAGGCGCGTGTTCCTCATGGCACCCATCCACCACCATTTCGAAAAGAAGGGCTGGACGGAAAGCCAGGTGGTTATCCGCTTCTGGATCATCTCCGTTGGTCTTGCCATGCTCGGCCTTGCAACGCTGAAGCTGAGGTAACGGCATGATCCCTGTCACCTCACTTGCCGGAAAAAAGGTAGCCCTGTTCGGTCTCGGCGGCTCGGGCCTCGTCACCGCAAGGGCGCTGGTCGCTGGCGGTGCTGAGGTGACGGCGTTCGATGACAATCCCGATAGTGTCGCCAAGGCGCAAAGCGAAGGCATTCACACGGCAGACCTGCGCACGCTTGACTGGTCGAAGCTCGCGGCCTTCGTTCTGGCCCCCGGTGTCCCGCTGACGCATCCCAAGCCGCACTGGTCCGTCGATCTCGCCCGCGCCGCTGGCGTTGAGGTGATAGGCGATGTCGAGCTTTTCGTTCGTGAACGCCGGGCGCATGCGCCAGATTGCCCCTTTATCGCGATCACTGGGACCAACGGCAAATCCACGACCACGGCGCTGATCGCGCATATTCTGACAGCCTCTGGCCGCGATACGCAGCTCGGCGGCAATATCGGCACGGCGGTCTTGAGCCTCGATCCGCCGAAAGCGCAGCGCTTCTACGTGGTCGAATGCTCGTCCTACCAGATCGATCTTGCGCCGACGCTGAACCCGACAGCGGGTATTCTACTCAACCTGACGCCCGATCATCTCGACCGTCACGGCACGATGCAGCATTATGCCGACGTCAAGGAACGCTTGGTCGCTGGCAGTGACACCGCCGTGATCGGCGTGGATGACAGCTACTGCACGCTGATCGCTGATCGCATCGAGCGGGCTGGCGTCAAGGTCTCGCGCATTTCCAAACGCAGCGTTGTGGCGGATGGCCTTTATGCCGAGGGCAGCCGGATCATGAAGGCAAAAGGCGGCACGTCTTCGCTGCTGGTCGATCTCGATGGCATCCAGACCCTGCGCGGCAGCCACAATGCGCAGAACGCGGCAGCGGCTATCGCTGCCTGCCTGGCTGTTGGCGTTTCTGTTGATGAAGTCCGGGCAGGGCTGAACTCCTTCCCCGGCCTCAAGCACCGCATGCAGCCGGTTGGCCGTCGCGGCAATGTCACCTTCGTCAATGACAGCAAGGCGACCAATGCGGATGCGGCGGCTCCGGCTTTGTCCAGCTATGACCGCATCTACTGGATTGCTGGTGGTCTGCCCAAGGCGGGTGGCATCACCAGCCTTTCGCCGCTGTTTTCGCATATCGCCAAGGCCTATCTCATCGGTGAGGCGGCGGCAGAATTTGCAGCGACTTTGGGTGAGGCCGTGCCCTACGAGATCTCCGGCACGCTGGACAAGGCCGTACAGCACGCGGCGGAGGATGCGCAGAAGGATGGCCGCGACGGCAATGTCGTGATGTTATCACCGGCTTGCGCAAGCTTCGATCAATATAAGAACTTTGAAATACGTGGTGATTCGTTCGTTTCGCATGTTGCGGCACTTGGCAATGTGACGATGTTGGTTGGCTCGGAAAAGGGGGGCTGATGAAATGGTAAGCCGTATTGACCGTGGACCGGTCGCGGAATGGTTCTGGACCATCGACCGTTTCTTCCTCGCTGCCTTCATTACGTTGATGGGTATCGGGCTGATGCTGTCCTTTGCGGCATCTCCCGCGGTGGCAGAACGTATCGGCCTCAATAGCTTCTTCTTCGTCGAGCGTCAGGCCATGTTCATGGTGCCGTCACTGGCCATCATGGTGGGTCTGTCGTTCCTCTCGCCGCGACAGGTGCGCCGCGTGGCCGTTATCATTCTCATTGCATCGCTGCTGATGATGATCTTTGCGCTGTTCTTCGGCATCGAGGTCAAGGGCGCGCGCCGCTGGATTTCCATCGGCAGCTTCTCCATTCAGCCGTCCGAGTTCATGAAGCCCGCTTTCGTCATCGTCTGCGCGTGGCTGTTTGCGGAGCGTGCGCGTCACCCTGAAATTCCCGGCAATCTCTTTGCCATCATTACCTTCGGCATCGTGGCCGCACTTCTCATCGCCCAGCCGGACTTCGGGCAGACCATTCTGACATCTGTCGTCTGGGGGGGCATGTTCTTCATGGCTGGTGTGCCGTGGTTCTGGATCATCATGTTGGGCGGTCTTGGTGTCGGCGGTATCGTGACGGCCTATCTGATGTTGCCGCACGTTGCTGGTCGTATCGACCGGTTCTGGACGGGTGAGGGCGACACGTTTCAGGTGGACACCGCCCGTGAAGCCATCATTCGCGGTAACTGGTTCGGCCAAGGCCCGGGTGAAGGCATCGTCAAGCGTATCATTCCCGATAGCCACACCGACTTCATCTTCTCCGTTGCGGCGGAGGAATTCGGCATTCTGTTCTGCATGCTGCTGGTTCTGATCTTCGCTTTCATCGTGTTGCGCGGTCTGGCGCATGCCTTCAAGGAAAAGGACGATTTCGTCCGTTTTGCCGTTGCCGGTCTGGTGCTTCAGCTTGGCGTACAATCGATGATCAACATCGGCGTCAACCTTGAACTGATGCCCGCCAAGGGCATGACCCTGCCGCTGATTTCCTATGGTGGTTCGTCTATGATGGCGATTTGTGTTACGGCTGGTTTCCTGCTGGCGCTGACGCGCCATCGCCCTGAGAAACGTGCGCAGGAGCGCAGTTTCTTCCGGGTCAATGCAGGCCTTCCTGCGGAGTAAAAATATGAGCAAAGGTATTGTTCTGCTTGCCGCCGGGGGAACCGGCGGCCATGTGTTTCCGGCAGAGGCGCTGGCTTACGAGTTGAAGGCGCGCGGATATTCCGTGCATCTGGTAACCGATAGCCGCGCCGAACGTTACGCGGGCAAGTTTCCGGCCGATGAAATCCACGTCGTCCCATCGGCCACCATCGGCTCCAAGAACCCCATTTCGGTCGCCAAGGCTCTGTTGAAGCTGTGGACCGGACTTCGTGCTGCGCGTCGTCTGGTGACGAAGCTGAAGCCTGTCGCCGTTGTCGGTTTCGGTGGTTATCCCACCGTGCCGCCGCTGCTGGCCTCTACGGGGCTCGGCGTGCCATCGATCATCCATGAGCAGAATGCCGTGATGGGTCGCGCCAACAAGGCGCTGGCAAAGCGTGTCAAAGCCATTGCAGGCGGCTTCCTGCCCGAGACGCAAGGGCAATATGCCGACAAGACGGTGGCGACGGGTAACCCGGTTCGCCCTGCCGTGCTGTCTGCCGCCGATGTGGCCTATACGCCATCCCATGCCGGTGAGCCGTTCCAGCTGGTCGTCTTCGGCGGAAGTCAGGGCGCGCAGTTTTTCTCCGGCGCAGTGCCTGCCGCCATCTGCCTGATGCCGAACGAGATGCGCTCGCGCATTTCGGTGACGCAGCAGGCGCGTCCCGAAGACAAGGACAGCGTGATTGCGTCCTATACCAAGCTCGGCGTGAAGGCGGATATCTCGCCCTTCTTCGGCGATATGGCAGAACGCATCGCCGGGGCCGATCTCGTCATCAGCCGTTCGGGTGCATCCACCGTATCGGAACTGTCCGTCATCGGGCGTCCCTCCGTGCTGGTGCCTTATCCGCATGCACTGGATCACGACCAGGCCGCCAATGCCGCCGCCCTTTCGGCAGCGGGTGGCGCAAGTGTCATCAAACAGTCTGAACTGTCTCCGCAAAAGCTGTCCTCGCTGCTGAGCGATGCCATGAACGATCCCGATCGTCTGGCGCAAACAGCTGCTGCTGCGAAGGCAACCGGCAAACCCGATGCGGCCCAGCGTCTGGCCGATCTGGTGGAAGCGGTTGCCGCAGGGCAATCCGTTCAGCAATTCAAATTGAAGAATAAAGAAGGAGTGCATCCATGAAGATGCCGAAAGCCATAGGTCTCGTCCATTTCATCGGAATTGGTGGCATCGGCATGAGCGGCATTGCCGAGGTACTTCACAATCTTGGCCACCGCGTGCAGGGGTCGGATCAGGCAGACAGTGCCAATGTGCAGCGTCTGCGTGACAAGGGCATCGAGGTCTTCGTCGGTCAGGCTGCGGAAAACCTTGGCGATGCAGAGGTCGTTGTGGTCTCCACGGCTATCAAGAAGAACAACCCGGAATTGGCGGCAGCGCGTGAAAAGCATCTGCCGATCGTTCGCCGTGCAGAAATGCTGGCCGAGCTGATGCGCTTTCGTAATGCGATTGCCATTGGCGGTACGCATGGCAAGACGACAACCACGTCCATGGTTGCAACCCTTCTGGAAGCGGGCAACCTCGACCCGACGGTCATCAATGGCGGCATCATCAATGCCTACGGCACCAATGCTCGCATGGGTGAGGGTGAATGGATGGTGGTGGAGGCCGATGAATCCGACGGCACTTTCCTCAAGTTGCCTGCCGACGTCGCCGTCATCACCAATATAGACCCGGAGCATCTGGACCATTACGGCAATTTCGATGCCGTGCGCGCCGCGTTCCGCCAGTTTGTGGAAAACGTGCCGTTCTACGGTTTCGGCGTGCTGTGCATCGACCATCCAGAAGTGCAGACGCTGGTGGGCAAGATCGAGGACCGCAAGGTCATCACCTATGGCGAAAACCCGCAGGCTGACGTGCGCTTCTATAATGTGCGCATCGATGGCACAAAGTCGATTTTCGACGTGGAAATTCGCCGTCGCCGCACGGGCAAGATTTTCACCTTCACCGATCTCGTACTGCCGATGCCTGGCCGTCACAACGTGTCGAATGCAACGGCGGCGATTGCCGTTGCCAATCGTCTTGGCATTTCCGTCGAGGACATCAAGAAGGGGTTGGCCTCCTTCGGTGGCGTCAAGCGCCGCTTCACGCTGACGGGCGAATCCAACGGTGTGCAGGTGTTCGACGATTACGGTCACCACCCGGTCGAGATCAAGGCTGTACTGAAAGCGGCGCGTGAGGCATGCAGCGGGCGCATTATCGCCGTACATCAGCCGCACCGTTATTCGCGCCTTTCCAGCCTGTTTGAAGATTTTGCGCATTGTTTCAACGATGCCGACACAATTCTTCTTGCTCCGGTCTATGCGGCGGGTGAAGATGCAATCGACGGTGTGAACTCCGAAGCGCTCGTTTCTGCCACAAGGGCAGCGGGCCATCGGGATGCACGCCATCTGGCCTCCCGCGACGATCTGGCAAAGACCGTTGCGGCCATTGCGAATCCCGGTGATTTCGTGGTTCTCTTGGGGGCTGGTAACATTACGCAGTGGGCAGCAGTGCTGCCCTCGGAATTGGATAGCATTTCAGGAAAGTCTGCATGAGACAGGTGGATGGGGTAAAGTTGCTGGAAAGGCTCGGCGACGGAGTAAAGGAACTCAGAGGACGTTTGACGCCAGACAGTCCGATGGATCGCGTAACGTGGTTCAGGGCAGGTGGTCTGGCGGAACTGATGTTCCAGCCCCATGATACCGATGATCTCATTGCCTTCCTCAAAATCCTGCCGGAAGACGTGCCGCTGACGGTCGTCGGCGTCGGCTCCAACCTGCTGGTTCGCGATGGCGGCATCCCCGGTGTCGTCGTGCGGCTGTCCGCCAAGGGCTTCGGCCAGGTAGAACTGGCTGGCGAAAACCGCATCAAGGCCGGTGCGATTTGCCCGGACAAGCATATCTCGGCCATGGCGATGGACAATGGCATCGGCGGGTTCCATTTCTATTACGGCATTCCCGGCTCCATCGGCGGCGCGCTGCGCATGAATGCCGGTGCCAATGGCGGCGAAACGCGTGACCGCGTGGTGGAAGTCTACGCCGTGGACCGTCAGGGCAATCAACATGTCCTGTCCAACGCCGATATGGGCTACAGCTACCGTCATTCCGAAGCGTCCAAGGATTTGATCTTCACGGGCGCTCTGTTCGAAGGTCACCCGGAAGACCGGGCAAAAATCCGCGCAGACATGGATGCGGTCCGCCATCACCGCGAAACGGTTCAGCCGATCCGCGAACAGACCGGCGGCTCGACCTTCAAGAACCCAAAGGGTCATTCGGCCTGGAGCCTCATCGATGAGGCGGGCGGTCGCGGTATGGTCATCGGCGGCGCGCAGATGTCTTCGCTGCACTGCAATTTCATGATCAACACCGGCCATGCGACCGGTTATGATCTGGAATATCTAGGTGAAGCCGTGCGCAAGCGTGTGTTCGAGCATGCGGGCATTCGGCTCGAATGGGAAATCAAGCGGTTGGGGTTGTTCATGCCTGGTCGTGAGGTGGAGCCGTTTCTCGGGGCGTGACGGATGAGTCTCGTCCACAACGAACGCACCAAGCTTCTGGCGAATTCCATTGATCGTCTTTCAACGGCTTGCATTGCTGCGGGCTTCATAGCGCCGGCGGTTTCGATGGCAAACGGGGAGAGGCTTAGCCTCTCCTGGAGCATCGTGGTTTCCACAGGTACTTGGCTTTTCACCGCGTTGATATTACATTTAGCGGCAAGACATGTCCTAGGAAGGCTACGACCATGAATTCCGCGACCTTCTTTTTTCTGTATGTTCTGCCGCTACTCATTGGTGCGGGCGTTTGGTCCGCCATTTGGGTCAGCGATGCAAACCGTGCGCGCCGCCATAAAATCCATCCGGGCGAGTAAGCTTTTAAGTTTAAGACTGCAAAATCTGGCGAAGCCTATGACCCTTCAAATCTTTATGTGGCAGGTTTTCCCATGGCTGGTATCGGTCGTGGGTTTACGATCACTATAAGAACCCCGGGCGTTAAACACAGAGATCCAAAGAAAAAGCCCGCGCAGCCAATGACTTCGCGGGCTTTTCTGTGTGTTTGATTCAGGCTTAGACTTCGTCTTTGCCCGAGAGCAGAATGCAAAGCAGCGTGATGATGGCTGCAACGCAGAGGTAGTAGCCGACATAGCCCATGCCGTAATTCACCTGCAGCCATGTGGCGATGTAGGGCGCGAGCGATGCGCCGAAGATGCCGGCCATGTTGAAGGTGATGGAGGAGCCGGTGTAGCGAACCGTTGTCGGGAAGGGGGCAGCAAGCGCCGTTCCGATGAGGCCGTAGGTCATGCCCATCAGCGCCATGGCGAGAGCCGCGAAGACGAAGATCGAGCCTTCGCCGCTGGTCATCAGGCTTGGCAACAGGAAGGAGAATGCACCGATCAGCACCGTGGTGGCGATCAGGACTTCACGACGACCGAAACGTTCTGCCAGCTTTCCAGCGATCGGAATAAAGATACCGAAGACGATGGAGCTGAGGATCTGGACTTCCAGCGCGTCGAGGAACGGGATTTTCAGAACCTTGACGTTGTAAGACAGCAGATAAGCCGTGCCGATGTAGAACAGCACGAAGGTTGCCAGCGCAACGAAGGTACCGAGCGCCAGGCTGCGCTTGTGGTGGCGGAAGAGTTCAGCGACCGGAACGGCAACGCGCTCCTGCTTGTCGATGGCCTTCTGGAAGGCCGGCGTCTCAGTGATGGAAAGGCGAACCCACAGGCCGACGGCGATCAGGATGATCGACGCGACGAAAGGAATGCGCCAGCCCCAGCTCAGCAAGGCTTCCTGCGACATAAGGTGCAGCAAGAGCCAGAACACACCAGACGACAGGAACAGACCGAGAGGTGCGCCCAGCTGCGGGAACATGCCGTACCAGCTGCGCTTGCCGGGGGGAGCATTTTCCGTTGCCAGAAGCACGGCACCGCCCCATTCACCACCAAGACCGAAGCCCTGACCGAAGCGGCACAACGCCAGAAGCAGCGGCGCGAGAACGCCAGCGGTTTCATAGGACGGCAGCAGGCCGATGATGACGGTGGAAACGCCCATGGTCAGAAGAGCAGCCACGAGCGTCGTCTTACGGCCCACGCGGTCGCCATAATGGCCGAACACCACGGCACCCAGCGGGCGGGCGAAGAAGGCGATGGAGAAGGTGGCGAAGGATGCAAGAAGCGCCGTCATCGGATCATTGTTCGGGAAGAACAATGTCGGGAACACGAGCACTGCGGCAGTCGCATAAACGTAGAAATCGAAGAATTCGATGGTCGTGCCGACCACGCTGGCAGTAAGAACTCGTGCAGGCGAATTTGTCTTTACATCGTTCGGATTTGCAGCGGTCGGCGATACCTTGGATATCGCGTCGGTCATGATTTTGGTTCCGTTGTTAAGTAACACTTATAACTCTTGGAAGAGATTGTGCTGCGTTAACGCAATTTTCAGTCCTTTGGAACGCCTTGAACGCAATATTTTATAAAAAAGAGCGAATATACGCAGCTGAAATCATCATTGGGCTCCAGTCCGAATTTCTTCGGCACGTCTTAAATACGTAAGATCAGTTGCCGAGCCTGTCCCAAAATTGGTTGGGGAAAAGCCTCTGCCGTTAACGAATCGAACTTGCTTTTGCAGGTGCGGCTTTGCGTCCGCGCAATGATTTTATTTCGCTCCGTTGAAATTCTGAATCTTGCATTGGCTCCAACTCTCTGATTCCAAGGGAGGAATTCGTGCTTCGAGTGATTCTTTAAGAAAAATCACTCAGGCGGCGTCTCCGGTTAACGAAAGTAAACACTTCATTAACCTTAATGACGCTTAAGTGTTTCCTACGAAGCGGGCGAGAGAATCGCGGGGCAGATGAGTTCCAGTGATCTCGCTTGAGTGATTTTGGTGTCAGAGGTTTTCATGAGCGGCAAGCACGTAGCTGTTCTTATGGGTGGGTTTTCTTCAGAGCGGCCAGTCAGCCTCTCATCGGGAGAGGCTTGCGCATTGGCGCTGGAGGGCGAGGGCTATCGGGTCACGCGTCTCGACGTGGACCGTGATGTCGCCGCGACGCTTGCCAAGCTGCGTCCGGATGTAGCCTTCAATGCGTTGCACGGCCCTTATGGCGAAGATGGTACGATCCAAGGCATCCTCGAATATCTCGAAATTCCCTATACGCATTCCGGCGTGCTGGCGTCCTCTCTGGCGATGAACAAGTCGCTGGCCAAGAAGATTGCTGCGACCGTTGGCATTCCTGTTGCTGCTGAAAAGCTGATGGGTCGTTTCGATATTGGCAATCAGCATCCTATGGAGCCGCCTTATGTGGTGAAGCCCGTGCGTGAGGGCTCCAGCTTCGGCGTCGTTCTCGTCAAGGAAGGTCAGTCCCATCCGCCGCAGGTGCTTGGCTCTTCGGAGTGGCGCTATGGCGATGATGTCATGGTCGAGCGTTATATCCATGGTCGCGAGTTCACCTGTGGGGTGATGGATGGCGAGGCTTTGGGTGTGACGGAGGTGGTGCCGCTCGGTCACACATTTTACGATTACGATGCGAAATACGCCAAGGGTGGCTCAAAGCATGTCATTCCCGCGGAAATTTCACCGAAAATTTACCAAAAAATCCAATCATTGGCGGTTATGGCGCATCAGGTGATTGGCTGCCGTGGCGTGAGCCGTTCCGACTTCCGCTACGACGATCGTTTCTCAGAAGATGGCGAGCTTATCTGGCTTGAGGTCAACACTCAGCCGGGCATGACGCCAACCTCCCTCGTGCCCGAAATGGCAGCTCATGCGGGCCGCTCCTTTGGCGAGCTTGTCCGTTGGATGGTGGAGGACGCTTCGTGTTCGCGGTAAACGGCAAAAAGTCGGCGGTTAAAAAGCGCGAGCAGTTCGCTTCGGCTTCGGTCGATGAGCGGATGGTGCTGCCACGTCCCTTGCGCAAGAGCTTCCGCTTCGTCGTATCGCTTGCCACGGGTCGCATTCACATCCCTGCCCACACGGGCACGCTTGCCACGATTGCTTTCTTCTCCTCGATTGGCCTCTACGGCATGTCGCTGGGTGGCCATACGGATTTGGTAACGCAGGCAACGACATCTGCTGCCGGTTTTGCCATCGAAGACGTCAAAGTGTCCGGCAACATTCAGACGTCTGAGATCGACGTGTTCCAGCTTCTGGGCCTCGACGGCGCGACATCGTTGATTGCGCTCGACGTCAATGCTGCGCGCAAGAAGCTGACTGAGCTGCCTTGGGTCGAAGATGTCGACGTTCGCAAGATCTATCCCAAGACCATCGAGGTGCGTCTCAAGGAGCGTCAGGCCTTCGGTATCTGGCAGCATGGTTCTGAACTGTCGCTGATCGAAAAAAGCGGCAGCGTCATCGCGCCGCTGCGCGACAACAAATATGCCGGTCTGCCGCTGTTCGTCGGGCGCGATGCTGAGACGGGTGCTGCTGGCTTCGTGGATGAGTTGGCCGACTGGCCGGAAATCCGCAACCGCGTGCGCGCCTATGTCCGCATTGCTGGACGTCGCTGGGATTTGCATCTGGACAACGGCATCGTGGTCAAGCTGCCGGAAGAAAACGTGCCGAAGGCGCTGCAGCTGCTGTCGCGCATGGACATGGAAGAAAAGGTTTTGTCGCGGGATGTTGCGGCGGTCGATCTGCGCCTGCCGGATCGCACCACCGTTCAATTGACCGAAGGTGCGGCAGAGCGTCGTCAGAAGGCGGTTGAAGCCCGGTCGAAGGCACTCAAGGCTGCGGAGAAGAACACATGAGCTTTTTTGGTTCTTCCCATTTTGGTCTTCCGCGCCTGAAGCCTTTGTCTTCCAAGCGCAGCCATGTGGTCTCGGTTCTCGATATCGGCTCCACCAAGGTCGTTTGCATGATTGGTCGTCTGACGCCGCGTCAGGAAACCGAAGTTCTGCCGGGTCGCACCCACAAGGTTGAGATCATCGGCATCGGACATCAGCGTTCGCGCGGCGTAAAATCCGGCGTGATTGCCGATCTGGATGCGCTGGAAGGTGTGATTCGTCTGGCCGTAGATGCCGCCGAGCGCATGGCTGGGCTGACCGTCGATAGCCTGATCGTGAACGTATCTGCCGGTCGTCTGGCCAGCGACATCTACACCGCCAGCATCGATCTGGGCGGTCAGGAAGTCGAATCGGGCGATCTGCGCAAGGTTCTGATTGCGGCCAGCCAACAGTCGCTGCGGCAGGATCGTGCCATTCTGCACTCGCTGCCAACTGGCTACTCGCTGGATGGAGAGCGCGGCATTCGCGATCCCCTGTCCATGTATGGCGACATGCTGGGCGTGGACATGCACGTTGTGACCGCCGAGCGCACCGCGTTGAAGAATCTGGAATTGTGCATCAACCGTGCTCACCTGTCGGTCGAAGGCATTGTCGCGACCCCTTATGCCAGCGGCCTTGCGGCACTGGTGGATGATGAAGTCGAGCTTGGTTGTGCGGCCATCGACATGGGCGGCGGCACGACGACGATTTCGGTTTTCGCCGAGGGACGTCTGGTTCACACCGATGCCATCGGCCTTGGCGGACACCACGTCACCACCGATCTGGCGCGCGGTCTGTCCACCCGTATCGAAGATGCGGAGCGTCTGAAGGTTGTGCATGGTTCTGCACTGGCCAACGGTTCTGATGACCGTGACATGATTGCCGTTCCGCCAATCGGCGAAGACGACCGCGACCAGCCTTCGCAGGTGTCGCGCGCTCTCGTCAGCCGCATTGTTCGGGCCCGCATCGAAGAGACATTGGAACTGATCCGCGACCGCATCCAGAAATCGGGTTTCTCCCCGATTGTCGGCAAGCGCGTGGTTCTGACGGGTGGTGCAAGCCAGTTGACCGGCCTGCCGGAAACGGCGCGGCGCATTCTGGCCCGTAACGTCCGAATCGGCCGCCCCATGGGCGTGTCCGGTCTGCCGGTCGCGGCCAAAGGCCCGGCGTTTTCGACAGCCTGCGGGCTGATGATTTATCCGCAGATCGCGGACATCGAAATCCATGCGGCGCAGAGCGGAATGTTCTCGCCGTTCGGAACGGGTAGCGGCCGGATTGCCCGGGTAGGGCAGTGGCTGAAGGAAAGTTTCTGATCCTCTGTCTAGAGTTTCGGCAGAGGACCGAGTGAAGTTGATACAAATTGACCGCGGGGCGATGCGGCCAGAAAAAGAAGGAATGTTAAAATGACGATACAGCTGCAAAAGCCGGATATCACCGAGCTGAAGCCACGCATCACTGTTTTCGGCGTTGGCGGTGGCGGCGGTAATGCTGTCAACAACATGATCACGGCAGGCCTCCAGGGCGTCGATTTCGTCGTCGCCAATACGGATGCGCAGGCACTGACGATGACGAAGGCCGATCGGGTCATCCAGCTCGGCGTCAATGTCACTGAAGGTCTGGGCGCCGGTTCCCAGCCGGAAGTCGGTCGTGCTGCTGCCGAAGAGTGCATCGATGAAATCATCGACCACCTGAACGGCACGCATATGTGCTTCGTCACTGCCGGCATGGGCGGTGGTACCGGTACCGGTGCTGCTCCCGTTGTTGCACAGGCTGCCCGCAACAAGGGCATTCTGACGGTTGGCGTCGTGACCAAGCCTTTCCACTTCGAAGGCGGTCGCCGCATGCGTCTGGCCGAGCAGGGCATCGAAGAGCTTCAGAAGTCGGTCGACACACTCATCGTCATTCCGAACCAGAACCTTTTCCGCATTGCCAACGACAAGACGACCTTTGCCGATGCCTTCGCGATGGCTGACCAGGTTCTCTATTCCGGCGTTGCCTGCATTACCGATCTGATGGTGAAGGAAGGTCTTATCAACCTCGACTTCGCTGACGTTCGTTCCGTGATGCGCGAAATGGGCCGTGCAATGATGGGTACCGGCGAGGCTTCCGGCCAGGGCCGTGCAATGCAGGCTGCGGAAGCAGCGATTGCAAACCCGCTGCTGGACGAAACATCCATGAAGGGCGCACAGGGCCTGCTGATCTCCATCACCGGTGGTCGCGATATGACCCTGTTCGAAGTCGACGAAGCCGCGACCCGTATTCGCGAAGAAGTCGATCCGGATGCGAACATCATCCTCGGCGCAACATTCGATGAAGCTCTCGAAGGCCTCATCCGCGTGTCCGTCGTTGCTACCGGCATCGACCGCGTTCCCGGCCAGATGGAACAGAACATCGCAGAAATGCGTGCTGCTGCCGCTGCAAAGCCGCTTATCCGTCCTTCCGCGGCCGTTGCTTCTGCTCCGGCCGCAGTTCAGCCTGCCCCAGTCATGCAGGCACCAAAAGTAGACCCGATCGCCCAGACCATTCGTTCGGCTGAAGTCGAAATGGAACGGGAACTGGCACTGGCCGCTGCCGAACAGCAGCTCCGTCAGGCCCAGGCAGAAGCCGAATTCCGTCCTCAGAGCAAGTTGTTCGCATCTGCTCCAGCGGAAGCACCGGTTGCTGCTCGCCCCGCAGCACCGGTGCACACCGCCCCGGCGCCTGCCTACCATGCACCGGAACAGGTGGCAGCACCTGCACCGCGCATGCAGCAGGCTCCGGCGCCGGTTTACCATGAGCCCGCTCCAGTCGCCCGCGCGCCTGAGCCGGTCCGCATGCCGAAGGTCGAGGATTTCCCTCCAGTCGTTAAGGCTGAGATGGATCACCGCGCCCACCCGGCCTCTGCCGTTCCGGAAGAGCGTGGCCCAATGGGTCTTCTGAAGCGCATCACCAACTCTCTCGGTCGCCGTGATGAGGAAGAAACCGTTCCTTCCGACATGATGGATGCGCCAAGCATGGCTCCACAGCAGCGTCGCCCGCTGTCTCAGGAAGCCAGCCTCTACGCTCCGCGTCGTGGCAATCTGGACGATCATGGCCGTCAGACGCCGTCCTCCGCCAGCCAGCATGACGACGATCAGCTTGAAATTCCGGCCTTCCTGCGCCGCCAGTCGAACTGATCAGGCAGCTGATCTTGTGATTCTTCACCATGTGGTACCCGGGTTCGAAAGAGCCCGGGTATTGCTGTTTCATGACAGTTCGCACGCGCCGGTTACATTAGGTTTTTCAAAGCTTTGAGTCTGTTACAAAGCGAAATCAACAGTGATTTGAGATAGCCATCCACAGTGCGTATGTATGACGATGAGACGAGAATATAACGCGGTTTCACCGGTGCTTATTCCCCTCGGTAGACATTTGGATCGCGCCGGTATAGCAGGCAGGTCCGCACGAAAAGGCTTTATTCGCATGACCATCGGACTGCTCGGTTTCCAGACAACAATCGCCAATCCTGTTCAGCTCAAGGGCATTGGCGTGCATTCGGGCAACCCGGTGTCCATGACGTTCCAGCCTGCGGAAGCGGGCACTGGCATCGTTTTCAGCCGCCAGTATGAAGATGGCAGCGCGGTCGAACTCAAGGCCGTTTCCTCCAATGTCGGCAACACGGATCTCTGCACCGTCATCGGTCGTTCGCTGCCGCAGTCCATCGCAACCGTCGAGCACGTCATGGCTGGCATCTATGCCATGGGCATCGACAACCTCATCGTCGAGGTCGATGGTCCGGAAGTTCCGATCATGGACGGCAGCTCGATGCCTTTCATCGAGGCCATCGAATCAGTCGGCATCGTGAACCTTGGCGTGAAGCGCCGCTACATTCGCGTCATCAAGCCGGTGCGCATCGAAGCCGGTGCTTCCTGGGCCGAGTTCCGCCCCTATGACGGGACGCGCTTCGAAGTCGAGATTGATTTCGACACGCCATTGATCGGTCGCCAGGTGTGGAAGGGCGATCTGACTGCCGAGACCTTCAAGAATCAGCTGTCGCGCGCCCGTACCTTCGGCTTCATGCGTGATGTCGAGCGCCTTTGGGCTGCCGGTTACGCGCTGGGTTCGTCGCTTGAAAATTCCGTCGTCATTTCCGACGACCACACGGTCATCAACATGGAAGGCCTGCGTTACGAGAAGGACGAATTCGTCCGTCACAAGACGCTGGATGCCGTTGGCGATCTGGCCCTTGCAGGCGCGCAGTTCATTGGTTGCTACCGTTCCTATCGCGGTGGCCACAAGGTCAACGCCAACGCCCTGAAGGCCCTGCTGAACGATCCTTCGGCCTATGAAATCGTCGAAGCTCCAGCCGCACGCCATCCCGTCGTTCGCGCCCGCGAGTTCGTGGCCATCCAGCAGACAGAGTTTGCACCCTGGTCTGCATGATCGTGGTCCTATAAAGAACATGAGCCGTCCCCAGGGGCGGCTTTTTCGTATGTCGGTAAAAACAAATGTGAAATGATTGCTTTGCGGCGGATATATTCATCAGCTTGCGGGTGTCATGCCATAAAAATGCGTTATTGCGTCATCATTGCGTTGCCCTGCGGACGCTTTTATGGCTAGAAACGCCACTGGAAAAGCCGATGTTCTGTATTGACGCAGGAAGTGGGAACTGACGAATGAAGCGTGTAGTGTCTGGTGCGATGAATGGAACGGTGCGGGGCGTGCTCGTATCGCTTATGCTGATTGGCGCCGGAACGCTGGTAACTGCTTGCCAGTCCGACCCTGATATCGACATCACCAAGCTTGGCGTCGAGACCGATCCGCCGGACGTTCTCTACAAGCAGGGCCTTGCCAACATGAATGCTGGCAACATGACCGAAGCCGGTCGCAAGTTCTCGGCCATCGACAAGCAATATCCGTTCACGGACTGGGGCCAGAAGGCGCTGGTGATGAACACCTTCATCGCGACCCGTCAGAACAAGAATGAAGTTGCGATTGCATCCGGCACGCGCTTCCTCAAGCAATATCCCCGTGCGAAAGATGCGGCCTACGTTCAGTACATGATCGGCCTTGCTTACTCCAAGCAGATTGCCGACGTGACGCAGGACCAGCGCGCCGCACAGCGCACCATCGAAGCGATGAACAAGGTCGTTACCGATTACCCTGATTCGGAATATGTGCCCGATGCCCAGGCGAAAATCCGCTTTGCGCGTGACCAGCTGGCTGGACGTGAGATGCAGGTCGGTCGTTATTACCTTGAGCGCAAGGAATATCTGGCTGCCGTTTCCCGCTTCCGCATCGTGGTGGAGCAGTATCAGAACACCAACCAGATCGAAGAAGCTCTGGCCCGTCTGACGGAATCCTATTACGCCATGGGTCTGGCGGATGAAGCCCAGACGGCCGCGGCTGTTCTCGGCAACAACTATCCTGACAGTCAGTGGTACGACGATTCCTTCAAGCTGTTGAAGGGGCAGGGGCTTGCGCCTCGTGAAAACAAGGAATCTTGGATTTCCCGCGCCGGTAAAAAACTGGTGGGAGCCTAAGGACAGAGCCTAAGCCATGCTGGTCCAGCTATCGATCCGCGATATCGTTCTGATCGAACGGCTCGACCTTGGGTTCGAGGCCGGCCTCTCTGTGCTGACCGGCGAAACGGGCGCCGGTAAATCCATTCTTCTCGACAGTCTGTCGCTGGCGCTCGGTGGGCGCGGCGATGGCGGCCTTGTGCGCCACGGCGAAGACAAGGGGCAGGTAACGGCCACTTTCGAAGTTGGCATGCAGCATCCCACCCGCCTGATGCTTCGCGAAAACGGCCTCGATGATGACGGTGATCTGATTTTCCGCCGCGTTCAATCTGCCGATGGCCGCACCAAGGCCTATGTCAATGATCAGGCTGTTTCCGTTCAACTGATGCGCCAGCTTGGCCAGCACATGGTGGAAATCCATGGCCAGCATGATGACCGCGCGCTGGTCGATACCAATGCCCATCGCACGCTTCTGGACGCTTTTGCCGGTCTGACTGACGACGTATTGTCCGTGCAGTCGCTTTACCGCATCTGGAAGGATGCCGAGCGTGGCTTGAAAGTACACCGCGCCAAGGTGGAGGCAGCAGCCCGAGAGGCTGATTATCTGCGGGCATCCGTCGAAGAACTCGAAATTCTGTCGCCGCGCGATGGCGAAGAGGACGAACTGGCGGAACGCCGTGGCGTGATGCAGAAATCCGAGCGGATTGCCGGTGATATCGGCGAGGCCAGCGAGTTTCTCAACGGTAACTCATCGCCCGTTCCGATGATCGCTTCCATGATGCGTCGTCTGGAGCGCAAGAGCCACGAGGCGCCCGGTTTGCTGGAAGAAACCGTTCAGCTGCTGGATGCCGCGCTCGACAGCCTATCCAATGCGCAGATGGAAGTCGAAGCAGCGCTTCGCCGCACCGAGTTCGATCCGCGTGAGTTGGAGCGGGTGGAGGAGCGCCTGTTTGCCTTGCGTGCTGCTGGCCGCAAATATTCCGTTCCTGTCACCGAGCTTCCGGCGCTGGCCGAACGCATGGTCGCCGATCTCGCCGATCTCGATGCCGGTGAAGAAAAGCTGGCCCAACTGGACAAGCATTTGATTGTCGTGAAGGCGGATTTCGACCGGGCGGCCCAGTCGCTTTCCGAAAAACGCCACAACGCAGCCTCGGCTCTGTCTGAAGCTGTGATGGCAGAGCTTCCAGCTTTGAAGCTGGAGCGCGCGCGATTCACCGTGGAAGTCACCAGTGATGCAGCTTCCGGCACCGCCGATGGCATCGATATCGTCGAGTTTCACGTTCAGACCAACCCCGGCACACGCCCCGGCCCAATCATGAAAGTGGCCTCGGGCGGCGAGCTTTCGCGCTTCCTGTTGGCGCTGAAGGTGGCTCTGGCAGATCGTGGCTCTGCGCCCACGCTGGTCTTCGACGAAATCGACACTGGCGTCGGTGGCGCCGTGGCGGATGCCATTGGTCAGCGGCTGAAGCGCCTGTCTAAAACCGTTCAGGTTCTCTCCGTCACCCACGCCCCACAGGTCGCTGCCCGCGCCGCCACGCATCTGCTCATCTCCAAGGGTCCATCCGGCGACGGCACAGAGCGCATCGCTACCCGCGTCGCCACCATGCAGCCCGAACACCGCACCGAAGAAATCGCCCGCATGCTGGCAGGCGCTTCCGTGACGGATGAGGCGAGGGCTGCCGCTGCCAAGCTGCTGGCAGCGCAGGACTAACGGCTGACGGCCACCACGACACCTGAGCCAATCATCACACCACCTGCCGTACGGTTGACCCGGCGCACGATTTTTTCGGAGCGCAGCAGGCTGCGGGCACGCACCGCAAGAGCGACATGACCGCCGATGACGATTGTCTCCACGCAGAGAATGACGCCAGCCAGCGCGGCCAGATGATCCACCGTCAGCGATGCTCCGACCACGTTCGGCAGCAAGGCCACATAGAACAGCGGCATTTTCGGATTACCGAGATTAAGCGCCATGCCCGTTGCGAAGATCGACAAGAGGTTGCCGTGTGCTTTGACCGCTTGCAGCTCCGGCACGACCGGCTCCGCCGTCCACAGTTTGATGCCCATCCAGATGAGATAGGCTGCACCTGCGTAACGAAGGACTGTCATCACTATGCCCATCTCGGCGGCGAGAATGGAGAGGCCGAAGGCGGCGAGCGTGAGGAAGATCAGGATGCCCGCCACGGTGCCTGCGCCATAGGCAAGGCCGGATGCCGCGCCATGGGTGATGGTGCGGGCGACGATGGTCATATTATCCGGGCCCGGGCTGGCTGCAAAAACGAAGAAGGCGGCGGCGAATGCGATGAGCGTCATGAAGTCCATGCGTATGATCCCCGTGTGATTCGCTCCCGATTTTAAGATTACCGCAATGCCGGACGTTGAAAAGTGGCCCGCCTTCGTTAAAAACGAATTCTGTTCATGCACGAGGCTGCCCAATGTCCCAAGATCAAATCCCGGTGGAAAAACTGTCCGAGCTTGAGGCCTCCGCTGAGCTTGCCTTTCTGGCGGCGGAGCTTGCCCGGCACGACGCGCTCTATCACGGCAAGGATGCGCCGGAGGTTTCGGATGCCGAATATGACGCGCTGAAGCGCCGCAACGACGCCATCGAGGCGGCGTTTCCCGATCTGGTGCGGGCGGACAGCCCCTCCAAGAAGGTCGGCTTTGCGCCACTGCCCACATTTGCGCCCATCGTTCACGCGCGTCCCATGCTGTCACTCGACAACACGTTTTCGGATGAGGATGTTAGCGATTTCGTGGCGTCCGTCTATCGTTTCCTCGGTAACATGCCCGACGATTCGATTGCCTTTACCGCAGAGCCGAAGATCGACGGCCTTTCCATGTCGATCCGTTACGAGAACGGCAAGCTGAAGACGGCGGCGACCCGTGGCGATGGCACCACAGGCGAGAACGTGACCGCCAACATCATGACCATCAAGGAGATTCCGAACAGTCTGCCAAAGGGCGTGCCCGATGTGGTGGAGGTGCGTGGTGAGGTCTATATGGCCAAGAGCGACTTTCTGGCGCTGAACGCGCAGATGGAAGCCGAGGGAAAACAGACCTACGTCAATCCGCGCAACACCGCCTCTGGCTCGCTGCGGCAGCTGGATGCGACTGTGACGGCCAAGCGCAAGCTGCGCTTCTTCGCCTACGCGCTGGGTGAGGTGTCCGATGGAGGCCAGCCGACGCGCATTGCCGATACGCAATTCGGCATCGTTGAGAAGTTCCGTGAATGGGGCTTCCCGGTGAACCCCTTCATGAAGCGATTCACGTCTGGCCAGCAACTGATTGAACATTATCAGGAAATCGGTATCGCAAGGCCCGATCTGGATTACGATATCGACGGTGTAGTTTATAAAGTCGACCGTTTGGATTTGCAGGAACGGCTGGGTTTCCGCTCCCGCAGCCCCCGCTGGGCAACCGCGCACAAGTTCCCGGCGGAACAGGCGTTCACGACCGTCGAAAAGATCGAGATACAGGTGGGCCGCACCGGCGCGCTGACACCCGTTGCGCGCCTGACGCCGATCACCGTCGGCGGTGTGGTCGTCACCAACGCCACGCTGCACAACGCCGATTACATCGAAGGCATCGGTAATAATGGCGAGCGCATCCGCCCGGAAGAGCATGATATCCGTGTCGGCGATACCGTCATCGTGCAGCGGGCAGGCGACGTTATTCCGCAGGTGCTGGATGTGCTGCTCGAAAAGCGCGACGCCGGTTCGCAGCGTTACGAATTTCCAAAGCAGTGCCCGGTCTGCGGCAGTCACGCGGTGCGCGAGCGCAATGAGAAAACCGGTAAGCTCGATTCCGTCACCCGCTGTACCGGTGGGTTTGCCTGCTCTGCACAGGCGAAGGAGCATCTCAAACATTTCGTCTCGCGCAATGCCTTCGATATCGAAGGTCTCGGCACCAAGCAGATCGATTTCTTCTTCGAGAGCGAAGACCCGGCCCTGTCCATCAAGACCGCGCCGGATATCTTCACGCTGAAAAAGCGGCAGGAAGACTCGCATCTCACCAAGCTCGAAAACATCGATGGCTTCGGCAAGACCAGCGTCAAAAAGCTGTTCGATGCCATCGACGCGCGCCGCGAGATCGATCTGCATCGGCTGATCTTTGCGCTCGGCATCCGCCATGTGGGCGAGACGACGGGCAAGCTTCTGGCGCGCACCTACGGCAACTATGAGCATTTCGAAGAAGCCATGAAAGCCGCAGCCGATCTGACCGGCGATGCCTGGGCCGAACTCAACAGCGTCGAAGGCATTGGCGAGGTGATGGCAAGGGCCATCGTGGAGTTCTACAAGGAACCGCGCAATCTCGATGTCATCGACCGGCTGATGAAGGAATTGCGCCCGAAGGAGGCCGAAAAGCCGACGACGGAAGGTAGCCCCGTGGCGGGCAAGACGGTGGTCTTCACCGGCTCGCTCGAAAAATTCACCCGCGATGAGGCGAAGGCGCGTGCCGAAAGTCTCGGTGCCAAAGTGGCCGGTTCCGTCTCCAAGAAGACCGACTATGTGGTGGCGGGGCCGGGTGCAGGGTCCAAGCTGGACAAGGCGCGGGAACTTGGCGTGCAGACCATGGATGAAGATGAGTGGCTGGCGCTGATCGGCGGGTAGCTTCGTCATATTACTTTTGCGCCTGGGATGTAGGTGACATGCGGCTAAGAGGACGCATGTTATGGATGATCGCCTAGAGGTTTCGGCAGAGACAGTCGCTGCACTGGTCGCGGAGCAGTTTCCGCAATGGGCGCTTCTGGCTGTGAAGCCGGTTGAACTCAGCGGTTGGAATAATCGCAGTTTCCGTCTAGGCGAGACTATGATCGTTCGCTTGCCGAGTGCCTCACGCTATGTGGCTCAGGTGGAAAAAGAACAGCTTTGGCTGCCCTATCTCGCCAATCGTCTTCCGTTGCCAATTCCTGAACCCCTTGCGTTGGGCCAGCCGGGGCAGGGCTTTCCTTGGCCGTGGTCCATCTATCGCTGGCTGGACGGCAAGCCGCTCGCCATGGAGCTTGATCAGACTGATCTCCATCAGCTCGCGCGCGATGTCGCCGGGTTCCTTCTGGAACTTCAAGCCATTGATGCCTCGAATGGTCCCGCTGCCGGGACACATAACTTCCATCGTGGCGGTTCGTTGAGTGTCTATGCTGCCGAGACAGAGGCGGCCATTGCAACCTTGTCGGATGAAATCGACGTGGATTTGGCGCGTGACGTCTGGGCGAAATCAACCGCCAGCGAATGGCAGGGCGCACCTGTTTGGGTTCATGGCGACGTGGCTGAAGGAAATCTACTTGTCAAAGACGGCAGGCTTTCAGCCGTCATCGATTTCGGCAGTTGCGCCGTTGGCGATCCTTCGACCGATCTCATTATGGCATGGACAGTGTTCGACAGCGACAGTCGGCGTGTTTTCCACGAGTGTCTTCCTTTTGACCACCAGACATGGCAGCGGGGGCGGGGCTGGGCGTTATGGAAAGCGCTGATTACGCTTGCCGCACAACGCCCCAACCGCACCTATCTCGCTGAATGGTCCCGCAGAACCATTCGCGAAATCTTTTCCGACTATGGTGAGACCAGTTAAGCCACCCGGCGTCGAAACACCCTGCCATCAATCGCCACCAGCCCGGCGGCAATCATCGCCATGCCAATCAGATGTTTAGCTTCCAGTTGTTCGCCCAGCACCAGAGAGCCCAGCAGAATGGCGCTGACGGGTATTAGGAACGTGACCAGTGCGAGGTTGGTGGCACCGGCTGAGGAGAGAATGCGGAAGAAGATGAGGTAGGCGAGCGCGGTGGACAGAAGGGCGATACCGAGCAGGGCGGCCCAGACTTCGCCGCTTGGCATGGCGAGCGTCCATGGCTGGTCGATGATGAGGGCGAGGGGGATGAGCATGATGGTGGATGCGGAAATCTGCCCGGTTGCAGTGACCAGCGGCGGCACGCCCATGGCCTTGAAGCGACGGCCGAAGATTCCGGCGAAAGCGTAGGAGATGGCCGCGCCGAGAATAGCGAGCTGGCCCCATAGGCTGGAGCTTTCGCCCGTCAGCGCCGCCGGGCCGATCATGGTGGCGACACCGGCGAAGCCAATGATGATGCCTGCGAGCTTGTTGATGGTCAGCTTTTCATCCGCTGTCAGCATGTGGGCGACGATGACGGTGAAGAGTGGCGTGGTGGCGTTGAGAATGGAGGCGACGCCGCTGGCGATATGCGTCTGGCCCCAGACGATGAGGCAGAAGGGAATGATGTTGTTGAGCAGGCCCATGCCGAAGAAGGCGCGCAGCACTTGCGGGGCTCTGGGCACGCGATAACCTATGATGCGGCAGACGGTGAGTAGGGCTAGTGCTGCGATTGAGACGCGCAGCGTGACGATGGTCACCGGCGGCAGTTCCTTGACGGCGATGCCGACGAAAAAGAACGAGCCTCCCCACAGGATCGAAAGGATGCAGAGCAGCGCCCATTCGGTCGCATTCATCTGTTTATGCACGGCCACGTTTGATTTCCCCTCACAACATCGATCCCTGCTTTTGCTGTAATGCTGGCTTTCGCGGTTTACCACCCGATTCCTGTGAGGCGGTTCATTTTCGCTGCGCTTTGCTTTATGCCGTGCGAAGAGCAAACGGGAATCACTCCTTGAAGACCATCGCCATCGATTTCGAGACCGCCAATGAAGAGCGTGGCAGCGCCTGCTCCGTCGGTCTCGCATGGATCGAGGATGGCCGGATCGTGCGGGTGGAAGAGCGGCTGATCCGCCCCAGGGATATGCGATTTTCGTCTTTCAATGTCGCCATTCACGGTATCAAGCCGCACGATGTAGAAGATGCGCCGGAATTCCCCGAGGTGATGGACGAGTTTGCCGATGACCTGCGTGACTCAACGATGATCGCGCATAATGCCGCCTTCGATTTCAGCGTCATGCGGGCCAGTTTCGACAAATATCGACAGAGCTATCCGCAGCTGTCCTATTTTTGCAGCGTGAAGATGTCGCAACGCGTCTGGCCGTCGCTGCCCTCGCACAAGCTCAATATCATCGCCCATCATCTGCAACTACGCTTCGTGCACCACAATGCGGCGGAAGATGCGGTGGTGTGCGCGGCGGCATCGATTGCGGCGGCCAAGGCACTCGCTGTCGAGCACATTCACCACATACCCGAAAAGATCGGCATGGTGACCGGACGACTGCACGCCACCGGCTATGCGCCGTGCACCATGAGAAAACGCTGACATCACGCCTTGTTGTACGCCTGCGCAGACCTATCTCTATGGCAGTTCATGTGAGGGTTTGGGTTATGGCTAAAGCGTTTCGTTCTCTGGTGGTTGCGGGTCTTGCCCTGTTGCCGGTGGCCGCTGTTGCTCAGGTGGTGGGCAAGGTGGGTGTCGACTGGACTGGCAATGATATCGTAGTGGAAGCAATCGCCGACCCGCAGGTCAAGGGTGTGACGTGCCACGTTACCTATTTCGACCGTGGCGTGATCGACCGCCTGAAGAACGGGAACTGGTTTGAAGACCCGTCCAACAACGCCATTTCCTGCAGCCAGACCGGGCCTGTGGAAGTGGGCGATATCGATCTTGGCAAGGAGGGCGAGGAAGTCTTCCGGCAGGGCATGTCGTTGGTGTGGAAAAAGATGGTCGTCAACCGCATCTACGACAAGGCGAATGATACGCTGATCTACCTCGTCCATACCCGTGAATTGACGGATGGGTCTGCCAAGATGGCGATTTCCACGGTGCCGCTTTATGGACAGACGGTGACGTGGACGAAGGGCAAGCCTTGAGGTTTTTCTAGTCGAGACTGCATCTTCACACTCCGTCACCCCGCACTTGATGCGGGGTCCAGTGTGATCAAGTCCTTGATCACATAAGACTCTTTTGCACCGCAGACGCGGCGCTGCTGGATACCGGGTCAAGCCCGGTATGACGGATTAGAGGGCGTTGAAAGCAAAAACGGCGAGCCAGAGGCTCGCCGTTTGCGTTTGTGGTGTAAAAATCGCCTCAAGCAGCTTCGCGCGAAAGTTCGTCGGCGATGACAGTGTCGAGGTTGAGGAAGCAGACCATGCTTTTTTCCAGCGCCACGATGCCGTGGCAGAAATTGCGCTGGTCTTCCGGGATGATTTCAGGCGCAGGCTGGAGGTCTTCGGATTTGATGGTCATCATGTCGGAGACCTGTTCGACCAGCAGACCAACCAGCTTACCGCCGATGTCGGTGACGATGATGGCGGAGCGCTCGGACGGTTCGGTCATCTTCATGCCCAGACGGCAGGCCATGTCGATGACGGGAATAACCGCGCCGCGAAGGTTGATGAGGCCGAGAACGTAAGGTGGTGTGTGTGGCATCGGGGTCACCGGCGCCCAACCGCGAATTTCGCGGATCGCCATGATGTCGATGCAGAATTCCTGATCGCCGAGATGGAAGGACACGATTTCCAGATATGCGCCTGATTGTTTGATGGCGTTCGACATGGTCGTACTTTTCCTGACGGCTCTCTTGGCTGGCCGAATTTGATTTTTGAAGGTGATGCGGCGTCGGAGCTAGTCCGGTTGACATCATGTCGTGCGCCACAAGGGCTGACCGCTGGCAATCATAATGCCCAAAAACAATTTAAACTTTCCCTAACGCGGCACTATAAACAGCGGTAATGCAGGCCATTTCGTGGTTTCGCCGCACCCGTTTTTCCGGTATATTTGCGCCATGAGAGTTTTACTGACCGGCCCGATGAAATTGTTTGCCGCTGCCCTCGCAACAGGTGCCGCGTTGTTTCTCGTTTTGCTGACATTCGATGGCTGGATGCGCCACGGAACGGATATTTTTCTCTCGGCGGTGCAAAGCGGCATTGCCTGGTGCTTCTGAGCGCATTGCTGTTTGAGACAAAACAGCGCGGTTGCCGCTTCAAACCTTTTCTTGAATTGCCGAAATGACGTGGCTCGGGCTAGAAGCTTTCCAAACGCTGGCTCTATGCTGATCGGGGAATGGCATGAAGAATATTCGTATCGCACTTTGGGGTGCAGTCGTCGTCCTTTTGGGTGTCATGGGCTGGCTGACGATGGAGCTGACCAAGAGCCGCGAGGAGATGGTCGAGGAAGTTTATGGCACGCCCTTCCAGCTTGTTGCACAAAACGGCCAGCCGATTACCGAAAAAGCTTTTCAGGGCAAGCCGACCGCGCTGTTCTTCGGCTTTACCCATTGCCCGGAAGTCTGCCCCACCACGCTGTTCGAGCTGAATGGCTGGATGGAGAAGGTAGACCCTGATGGCAATAAGATGCAGGCCTATTTCGTCTCGGTCGATCCTGAGCGCGACACGCCCGAAATCCTCAATCAGTATGTGTCCAACGTCTCCAAGCGCATTACCGGCATTACCGGTGCACCGGATAAAATTGCCGAGACGCTGAAGGGCTACCGCATCTACGCCAAGAAGGTACCGGTGGATGAGAAGGACCCCAAGGGCGATTACACCATGGATCACACCGCCTCGGTCATCCTTCTGGATGCAAAGGGCCGCTTTGCCGGGACCATCGCTTATGGCGAAAATCCCGATGTCGCCGTGCAAAAGCTGCAAAATCTCACCAAGACCTGATTTCGGCTGAATAATCTCGCTGTCACTCCATTGGATCGCAGCCGCTTTTGTGGCAAAGGCTGACGGCTGGAACCTATGCAAGGAAAGCGTCAGCCGTGAGCGAAATCCGTCTTTTTGTAACCACCACCGAAGTTCAGGCCGGGGAAGTGCTGGATCTGCTGTCGGAGGTGTTCGGCGAAGAAGATGTTGCCATCGCCACGACCGAGGTGGATGAGAAGCGCGATATCTGGGAAGCCTCGGTCTATCTGCTGGAATCCGAGGAAGAAGACGCCCGCAGCCGCATCGAAGACGCGCTGAAGATTGCCTATCCGAAGCTTGTGCTCGAACGCGAAGTCATTCCAGATGTTGACTGGATTGCCAAGTCGCTGGAAGGCCTGAAGCCGGTGCGGGCAGGGCGGTTCATCGTCCACGGTTCGCATGATCGGGATAAGGTGCGCGTCAATGATATCGCCATCGAGATTGAGGCCGGTCAGGCCTTCGGCACCGGTCACCATGGCACCACGGCAGGTTGTCTGGAGATGATTGAGCAGGTGCTGCGCGCGCGCACCATTCGCAATGCGCTTGACCTCGGCACCGGCAGTGGCGTTCTGGCCATAGCGGTTGCCAAGATGCGCCCGGTGCCGGTTCTGGCAACAGATATCGACCCTATCGCCATCAAGGTCGCCAAGGAAAATGCCCGGCTGAACGGCATCGTTTCCGGCATGGCGTTGGAAACCGCACCCGGCTTCCATTCGGATTCCTTCCGCAAGCACGGACCGTTCGACCTCATCGTTGCCAATATTCTCGCCCGCCCGCTGATCAAGATGGCACCGCAGCTGGTGACGCATCTGGCGCCCGGCGGCACCGTCATCCTGTCGGGCATTCTGGCGTCGCAGCGCTGGAAAGTTCTGTCGGCCTATAACGGCATGCATCTCAGCCACGTCAGAACCATCTGGCGCAATGGCTGGGTTACCATCCATCTTCGTAACGACTGAGTGTTATCACTATCTGACCGAAAACCGCTTCACAGCTTTCGGTCAGATGCTTATGGTCTGCTCCGAAATCAGGCATTCGGAAAGCAGTTCATGTTCCAGTCATTCGAAAACAAATCCACTCCGCAATTCGGCAAGTCTCGCGTCGAGGCTCTGCGCGCAACATTCGATGCGCTCGGTATCGATGGCTTTCTGGTGCCGCGCGCCGATGAATATCAGGGCGAATATGTGCCGGAATGTGCCGAGCGTCTGGCGTGGTTGACCGGCTTTACCGGTTCTGCCGGTATCGTGCTGGTTACGCGCAATGAGGCTATTGTCTTTGTGGATGGTCGGTACACCACGCAGCTTGCTTCGCAGGTCGATCAGTCAGTCTTCATTGGTGGTGATCTGGTGGGTGCACCGCCTGCGAAATGGCTTTCCAACAATGCGCCGAACGGCTTTCGCCTGGGCATCGACCCGTGGCTGCATACGGGCGCGGAGCTGAAGCGTTTCGAGAAAGCTTTGTCTGAAAAGAGCGGTTCGGTCGTTCTTCTGGAGAGCAACCCGCTTGATCCGCTATGGGAGGATCGCCCGGCGGAGCCGATGGAGCCGGTCAACATTCAGCCGGATCATGTCACGGGTCTGCCTGCGCAGGTGAAGATCACCACGATTGGCGAGATTGTTTCGGCACGCAAGGCAAATGCCGTTTTGATCACCGATCCATCCTCCATCGCGTGGATATTCAACATTCGCGGCAATGACGTGCCGCATACGCCGCATCCGCTGGCGCGCGCCATCATCTACGCCGATGGCAAGGCCGATCTATTTGTGGATGAGCGCAAGACGGGCGAAGAGGTGAAGGCCTATCTCTCGCCACTGGCAACGCTTTTGCCGCCCGAAGAGATTGCAGCGCGTCTGCATGCGATTGCCAGCGCGGCTGGCCGTATTCTGACCGATGTGGATGTGACGCCGGTGGCGCTGACGCTTTCCATCACCGAAGCGGGTGGGGAAGTGGTGGAAGCTGCCGACCCGGTCAAGCTGCCGCGCGCCTGCAAGAACGAGGCAGAGAT
Source organism: Agrobacterium sp. 20P9.1.2 (assembly GCF_057799395.1). Taxonomy (NCBI): domain Bacteria; kingdom Pseudomonadati; phylum Pseudomonadota; class Alphaproteobacteria; order Hyphomicrobiales; family Rhizobiaceae; genus Agrobacterium; species Agrobacterium sp. 20P9.1.2. The sequence goes on along the minus strand of NZ_JBYOKI010000003.1, from coordinate 546,986 downwards.
TGCCGGTTCCGCCGCCGCACATGTGCAGGACGGTGCCGCCATGGTGGAATATCTGGCATGGCTGGATGGACAGCAGCCCGGCACGGTCACGGAAATTCAGGCCGTCAAAACTCTGGAGGCGGCGCGTGCGCGGGTGGGGCAGGCCATGCAAAACCCGCTGAAGGATATTTCCTTCGATACGATTTCCGGGGCCGGTCCCAACGCCGCCATCATCCATTACCGCGTGACGACGGATAGCGACCGCGCTTTGCAGGATGGCGAGATGTTCCTCGTCGATTCCGGTGCGCAATATGTGAACGGCACCACGGATATTACCCGCACGGTTGCCATCGGCAATGTGCCGGAAGAGCAGAAGCGGTTTTTCACGCTGGTGCTGAAGGGCGTCATCGCCATCAGCGCCGCCCGTTTCCCAAAGGGCACGCGTGGTTGCGATCTCGATCCGCTGGCGCGTATTGCACTGTGGAAGTCGGGGGCGGATTACGGGCATGGCACGGGCCATGGCGTGGGCTCATATCTTTCCGTGCATGAAGGTCCGCAGCGCATTTCCCGCGTTTCGCAACAGGAAATCCTACCGGGCATGATCCTATCGAACGAGCCGGGCTATTACCGCCCCGGCGCATTCGGCATCCGCATCGAAAACCTGATCTATGTGCGCGAGGCTGAGGCCATTGACGGTGGCGACCAGCCGATGCTGTCTTTCGAGACGCTGACATGGTGCCCCATCGACCGGCGTCTCATCGTCGTGTCGCTTCTGACCGAGGAAGAGCTGGCGTGGCTGAATACCTACCACGCCACGGTTCGGGAAAAGCTGATGCCGCTGATCTCCGATTCTTCCGTGCAGCAGTGGCTGACTGCTGCGACGGAAACGCTTACGCGATAGAGAAGTAGCGCATCGCCACGACCAGCGCCCAGCCTGATATCAGCATGATCAGGCCGGGAAAGCGCAGGCCAACGACGAGCGCGAAAATCATGCCCAGCTTCACCTCGTATCCGCCTTCGAAAAAGGCGGGTGCGACGAGGGTGGTCAGAACCGCGACGGGAACCGCATTCAGCCCGGCCTCGACGCGCGGCGGAATGGTCTTCATGCGCACCATTAGCACGTAGCCGCCGATGCGGGTGAGATAGGTCGCGAGGGCACCGGCAAAGATGATCAGCAAAGTGTGGGGGTCGAGCAGGTCGCTCATTATGCGATCTCCCCGTTCTTGGCGTCGGTTTGCGGATCAACCGGTGCAGGCGGCAGAATGACCGCGAGCAGAATGCCGGCGATGGCACCGATGCTGACATGCCAGGGTGAGCCGACGAAGTGATAGGCAGCAATGGCACCCACGGCACTGGCCAGCATGACGGGATAGAAGTTGCTGCGGGTGCGGAAGCCCAATACCATGCCCATGAAATAGACCGGCAGCAGCACGTCGAAGCCCGCTTCCTTCGGGTCGCCGATGAGATTACCGAGCAGTGCACCGGCGACGGTGGACAGCATCCAGCCAACATAGACGATCAGCGCGTAGCCCATGTACCAGGAAAAACCGACCTTGCCGTGAATTTCCTTCTGGCGCACGGATTCGGCAAATTGCGGATCGACCAGAAAGAAGAAGCCCAGAGCCTTGCGGGCAATCGACCATTCCGGCACCACGCGCACCATGGCTGCGGAATAGAGCACATGGCGGAAATTGACGGCGAAGATGGACAGGACGACGAGCCATGCCGGAAGATTTTGATTGAACAGTTCGATACCGACCAGCTGGCTGGCACCGGCATAAATACTGCCGCTCATTAAAATCGCCTCAGTGACCGTCAAGCCGTTGTCAATCGCAACGGCACCGAAGAGGGCGCCGAAGGGCATGACGGACAGGGTAACGGGCAGGCCGCGTCTCAGGCCGGACCGGAAGGGGGAAGCTGACATATGTTGGGGGCTCCGAAATTTCTTCTGCTCCTAACGCCCTGCGGACCAGATGACAAACAAATTGCTGGAATAGCTTGATTGATTTCATTGAACCATCGATTACGTTTGCCGCAATCCAAGGAGACCGTGATGAAAGATTTGAAGCTGGAAAAACAGCAGAAGGCCGATATGGTTCTGGCACTGCGCAGCTATCTTGCCGATGAACTCGATGTCGAAATCGGCGCACTTCAGGTCGAGATACTGGTGGACCATCTTGCGGAAGTGATTGGTCCGGTGTTTTACAACAAGGGCCTGCGTGATGCGCATGAGGCGGTGCTGCAACGCATGGAATATGCTGCTGCCGACATCGATCTTCTGGAAAGGTCCGTGCCGCGGCGGTGAAGAGGGTTTAATCCATCAGAATATCGCTGCTGTTGACCACGGCAACGCCCTTTGCCCGCATCGCGGCAATAGCTTTTCTGATGCCTTCCGGATTTATGCCGCGGCTGGCGTCTTCGATGAAGCGGACTTTGACGTCCGGCAACATCTCCAGGGCGTCCAGCACGGAGAAGCTGACGCAGTAATCCGTTGCCAGTCCGCAGACGTCCAGAACAGTCACGCCCTGCCGCTGCAGGTACTCCGCAAGGCCTGTCGTAGCGAACTGATCGTTGTCGCGAAAGGCGGAGTAGCTGTCCACCGCCGGGTTTTCACCCTTTTGCTGAATGTAATCGAAGGCTTCCGTCTTGAGATCAGGGTGGAAATCGGCGTCCGGTGTTTCCTGCACGCAATGGTCTGGCCACATGACCTGCGGCTTACCGGAAAGCTCACCCATGTCGAAAGGCTGCTTGCCCGGGTGTTGGGATGCGAAGCTTCCATGACTGGCCGGGTGCCAGTCCTGAGAGGCGACGATGAGGTCGTAGCCGCCATTGTCGATCAGCGCATTGGCAATCGGAACGATCTTGTCACCATCCGCCACAGCCAGGTTTCCGCCGGGGCAAAAACCATTCTGGATGTCGATCAAAAGCAGCGCCTTCATGTTTTTCTCCTCCAAGGGGGTGCGTCAAGATGCCAAGCCGCAGCCTGTGGATCAAGCTGAAAAGCTGTGATTTGGTGGCTGGAATACTGGCTCTGCCCCAACGCTGCCGCATTTGTAGCCAATTTTCGGCCAAGTCGGCATATAGGGGAGCGGTGTCGATGGGGAGAATCAGTTAGAGTCCATATCGAATATCTCTGGCAGCCATTTTTACCGAAATGGCCACGTATCTTATTGCTTGGCTGATTGGTAGCTGCCCTTAGAGAAACGCATGCAAGCTTCAAAGAACTCTCGTTTTCAGGGGACTTGTAAAGACTTTGGTTACCATAATTCGGCATGCTTTGAACCAGTCAGCCTCGGGGCCTGTGCAATCTTCGCACAGCACGCGCGGCATTAACACGGTGACCGGTGTCGTCCGGTTTTGCGTAAACGGTTCGAGTAACGAGTATCATGGCGTCATCAGTCGTGGCCTGTAGAGATGCGCGCATCGGCGCGTCCTTCACCAAAAAACGCAAAGGCTCCGGCCTCAGCGGCTTTTCCGCCCTTGTTGGCGGCGGGGTTCTGGCAAGCGTCTGTGCCATAACGGCTTTCGCCTCCCTGCATGGCATGGCGCAGGCTTCGCATGGCGCGCAGCGTTTCGACACCATGCTCGTTTCAAATATGGACAGGCTGGAGCGGGCATCAATCGATGCGGCCGAACGCAATGTCCATATCCGCAAATTTTCCCGCCTGTCTGAAAGCGGCCATCTGGGCAACCAGAAGGGCACGCGCCTCGCTGCTGAACATCACATTGGTGCAAAGGCATTTGCAGACCGCTTCGGTGGCGCTGCCGCAATCAATGCGCAGGGGCAGGCCACGGTTCAGGCGCTTGCAGCGCTTCGCCCATCCGCTATCGTGGATTCGGCTCTTGGCCGCACGACCGACAATCCGGAACTGGCAATGCTGGAAACGCAGGCCAAGGAACATCCGGCCTTCGAAGTTGCGCTTGGCAAACCACAGACCACCACGGATGATGAGATAGATCTGCTGCCGGAAACCGTTCCGCTGCCGAGCTTCCGTCCGCAGATCGCCAAGGCGGATGTGGAGCCGACACCGCGTCCGGCCAATCCTGCCGCCGCAGAAAAGCAGCTTGCCGTCGCAACACCTGCGCCCGCCCGCCCGGCGGCACCGCAGGCACCAGCGACGAACACTATGGTAGCTTTCGCGCGCCCGGACAATCCGATGCGCGAAACCAAGATGGATGCGGTTCCATGGCCTGATCGCGGCAATGGCACGGCGATCTATGATATTTCCGCAGGCGTCGTTCACATGCCGAGCGGCGAAAAGCTCGAGGCCCATTCTGGCATCGGCAAGATGCGTGACAACCCGGATTTCGTGCATGTCAAAATGCGTGGCGCAACGCCTCCATCCGCTTACAAGCTGACCATGCGCGAGTCGCTATTCCATGGGGTCGAAGCCATCCGTCTGACGCCAGAAAGTGGAATCAAGCCACATGGTCGTGATGGCCTTCTGGCCCACACCTACATGCTGGCGCGCCGCGGCGAATCCAACGGCTGCGTCGTGTTCAAGGATTATTCGAAATTCCTGGCGGCCTTCAAACGCGGCGAAGTCAAGCGCATCGTCGTGGTTCCCAAGCTCTCCGGTCGTCCGGCCATGACGGCAAGCGGTTCAAAGAGCGGCGGCAAGACGCTGTTCGGGATGCTTTCGGGCACGGATTCCTGACGCGGCCTATTTCCGGCGCTGCGTCAGCACCATTCCGCCGAGAATGAGCAGAACACCGAGGGTGCTTGCCCACAATTTCGGTGGCTGGTCGCTGAAGAGATCAAGGATCACGCCCGACACCATCTGACCGCTGATGACGAGAAGGGCGGTATTGACCGCGCCGATGCGCGGAATGAGCCAGCTTCCCGAAGCGATGAAGATCACCCCGATGGGGCCGCCGATAAAGGCGTACCACGGCGCATCCGCAGCACCCGGCGGCAGAAGCCCGCCGAGGAGGAGGCCAAGTACCGTCAGCACGATGAAGCCGACGATGTGGTTCCAGAAGGATGCGATCAGCGGTGAGTTCGACAGGCTGAGGCGACCGTTGATCTGGCGGCTGACAGACACGAAGACGCCGCCCATGAAGGCCATGGTAATCCAGAGCGTCATGCTGCTCTCCCCACAAGTATAATGAGTGCACTGCCGCCGAGAATGAGCGCGATGGCCGTCAGGTCGCGCGCATCCGGACGCCGCTTCGGCAATCCGAACAAGCCCCACACATCGGCGGCGAGGCTGAAGATGACCTGTCCGCCAAGCCCGAGCGCAATGGTGCCGGAAAGCGCCAGCGGCGAGTTGACCGCGCTGGAGGTCAGCATAACGATGGCCGCACCCACGACGCCGCCGAAGTAAGCCCACAGCGGTGCCTTCGGCTTCGCAACCGTCTCGCCCTTCGGCTTTCGATAAAGAATGGTAAGGTAGATCAGCGCCGCAACCGTTCCGGTGCCATGCGCCGTCCAGGATGAAAACAGCGCGCTGCCGAAATGGGCCAGCATGCCATTGAAGTGGACCATCAGCGTCAAAAGACAACCGCTGGCAAAGGCCGCGGCGAGGTGAAGCGGGTTGAGGCGCGTGTGTGTATCGTTTTTCATGAGAGGCCAGAGCTTGAGAAGGTGATTCAGCTTTAGCCGATATGTCTTTGAAGCGAAATCGGAATTCGCCAAAAAACGGTATCCCGGCACCATCGATTGAGCTTTTTATCGGAACCAAAAACCGCCTCGGCGGTTATCAGGCCATGAAGAAAACGACCCGCAAACCCCTGAACCGCATGACACTTTTTGTCATCTCAATTTTCATTCTGGCCATTGTTATTGCCGCAATTTACCTGATCGGATTTACGCCGGGCGAAGTTTGATCCGCATCTGAAAGCAATTTGCCGTCATACTGAATGGATTAGCAACTCGATGTGACAGAAGCGTGGTACCCAACCATAGGAGAGAGAAATGTGGCGTCAGATGCTTCAAACGATCTCCGTGGTTTTTGTTGTCTGCACCGGTGTAGCACTCACCAATTCCAGTTCCGCAGACGCTTGGGGAATGACGGTAGAAAAAGACGTTGCCTACGGCAGTGACGCGAAGCAACGGTTGGATGTCCATCTTCCAGAAAAGCCCGATAACGCGCCCCTCATTGTTATGATCCATGGCGGCGCATGGGCGTCTGGCTCCAAATCTGCCAAAAACGTCGTCGATAACAAGGTTCGACATTGGGTTCCAAAGGGATACATCTTCGTATCGCTTGATTATCGTCTTATTCCGGAGGCAAACCCGCTTGAGCAGGCTGACGATGTCAGTAAGGCATTGGCCTATGTGCAGAAAATGGCAGGCACATGGGGAGGCGACAGCCAGAAGATCGTTCTGATGGGACATTCGTCCGGTGCGCATCTTGCCGCTTTGATGTCGGCAGACCCTTCCATCGTCACTCGGCAAGGCGCAAAGCCCTGGCTCGCAACGATCGCCCTTGATAGCGGCGCCTATAACGTCTCGCGCATCATGAAAAACCGCCGACCGGCGCTGTACGAGAAGGCTTTCGGGAGCGATCCTGACTTCTGGAGGCAGGCATCGCCGTTTTTTCGTTTAAACGGAACCGTGCCGCCGATGCTGCTCGTATGCTCCTCCCTGCGCCGCATTTCTTGCAATCAGGCAGATGCTTTCGCGAGAAAGGCAGGTAACGCGGTGGAAGTATTGCCTGTCGCTTTGCGGCATGCGCCCATCAATGCAGAATTGGGCCTGGACAATGACTACACCGGAAATGTCGATCGTTTCCTGAACAAGCTCGGGCTTCCCTGACTAAATCAGATCACACCCGCTCGACAAAACCATCCAGAACCTTTTTCTGGCCGGCGCGGTCGAAATCGATGGTCAGTTTGTTGCCTTCGATGCTGGCGATATTGCCGTTGCCGAATTTGATGTGGAAGACGCGGTCGCCGACTGTGTATTTCGACGGCGTGTCTGCCACGGATTTTGCGACCAGTTCACCGTCGATGGTTCGGGTTTTCGGGCCGCTTTCACCGTAACCTATCCGTTCCACAGCGTGGCCGGAGCGGGTACCCCAATTGTCGCGCGTCGCGTCGGACTTGTTGGCCTGGGCGCGTTTCCAGCCCGGTGTGGAATAATTGTTGGTGAAGGGATCGGCCTTGTCGAAGCGCGACTGGCCGTAACTACCGCGTCCGCCATAACCGCCGTAATTGCTCTCGGATGCCGACACCTCGACATGCGAAGGCGGAAGCTCATCCAGAAAGCGGGAGGGCAGGGTGGATTGCCACAGGCCGTGAATGCGGCGGTTGGAGACGAACCAGATGTGGCAGCGGCGTTTTGCACGGGTGATGCCGACATAGGCGAGGCGACGTTCTTCCTCGAGGCCTGAGCGGCCACCTTCATCGAGGGAACGCTGATGTGGGAACAGGCCTTCTTCCCAGCCGGGCAGGAAAACGGTTTCGAATTCCAGACCCTTTGCCGAGTGAAGCGTCATGATGGAGACGGCATCAAGCTCTGCATTCTGCTCGGCATCCATGACGAGCGCGACGTGTTCCAGAAAGCCGCGCATGCTTTCATAGGCTTCCATCGAGCGGATCAGTTCTTTCAGGTTTTCAAGTCTACCAGGTCCTTCGGCGGTTTTATCCGCCTGCCACATGGCCGTGTAGCCGCTCTCATCGAGGATTTGTTCGGCCAGCACCGTGTGATCCGTGTTTTCCAGCAGGTTCTGCCAGCGGCGGAAATCCTGTATCACATCGAACAGCGCCTTGCGCGCTTTCGGCTTCAACTCATCGGTTTCGATGATGTCGGCGGCAGCAGCCAACATGGGAATGTCGCGCGCGCGGGCATAATCATGCAGGTTGCGAATAGTCGTGTCGCCAAGGCCACGCTTTGGCGTGTTGATGATGCGCTCGAATGCGAGATCGTCGGCAGGTTGGCAAACAAGGCGGAAATAGGCGAGTGCATCGCGAATTTCGAGACGCTCATAGAATCGCGGGCCACCGATGACGCGGTAATTGAGGCCGAGCGTGACGAAGCGATCTTCGAATTCGCGCATCTGGAACGAGGCGCGCACGAGAATGGCCATGTTGTTGAGCGGATGCTTGATGCGCTGCAGCTGCTCGATTTCCTCGCCGACGGCGCGGGCTTCCTCTTCCGAGTCCCAGGCGGCATGCACCACGACCTTCTCGTCGTTGGGGTCGACACGGTCGGTGAACAGCGTCTTGCCAAGACGGCCCTCGTTGTGGGCGATCAGATGGCCAGCGGCACCGAGGATGTGTTCGGTGGAGCGGTAGTTGCGTTCCAGCTTGATGACCTTTGCGCCGGGAAAATCCTTGTCGAAGCGCAGGATGTTGTCCACCTCCGCACCGCGCCAGCCATAGATGGACTGGTCGTCATCACCTACGCAGCAGACATTTTGCGGCTCGCCCTTTGGGCGCTGGGCCAGAAGGCGAAGCCACATATATTGGCAGGTGTTGGTGTCCTGATACTCGTCCACCAGAATGTAGCGAAACTTCTGGTGATACTCTTTCAGAATATCGGGGTGCTTGCGGAAAATCGTGATCGGGTGCAGCAGCAGATCGCCAAAATCGCAGGCATTCAGCGTTTTCAGCCGTGCCTGATAGGCGGCGTAGAGTTCACGGCCCTTGCCGTTTGCAAAGGCACGGCTGTCACCTTCCGGGATTTCCGACGGCGTCAGGCCCTTGTTCTTCCAGCCGTCGATCATGCCTGCGAACTGTTTGGCGGGCCAGCGCTTGTCATCAAGACCTTCGGCCTGAATGAGCTGCTTGATCAGCCGCACCACGTCATCAGTATCGAGAATGGTGAAATCGGATTTCAGGCCCATCATCTCCGCATGGCGACGCAGCAGTTTCACACCGATGGAGTGGAAGGTCCCGAGCCATGGCATGCCTTCGACAGCGCCGCCGACGAGAACGCCGATACGTTCCTTCATTTCGCGCGCGGCCTTGTTGGTAAAGGTCACCGCCAGAATCTGGCTTGGATAGACGCGGCCTGTCGCGAGAATATGGGCGATACGGGTGGTCAGCACCCGCGTCTTGCCGGTGCCAGCACCTGCCAGAACCAGAACCGGGCCTTCCAGAGTTTCGACGGCTTCGCGCTGTTCCGGGTTCAGACCCGCCAGATAATCCGGTGCGGAACGGGACTTGTCGCGCGCCGCCATGGCCTGCGCAGCGATACCCAAACCACCAGCAGCGGCAGGGGCCACGGGCTGGCGGCGAGGCTCGGAGGGTTCCTCATCGAAGAACGGCATATCGTCGAAACTGTTGCTCATGCGGCCCAATGTAGTGATTCGGGGCGGAAAGGCCAGAACCGTGTTCTGCTTTTATTCCACTATCAACCGTCAAAATGCCTATTCCAAGGCGTTTTTTAGGATGGCTTGGTGTCCGCATCGAAAGCGGTATCGACGGGAAGTTGTAGTGCGGTGGCGAGTTGGTTGGTCTTGCCCGCAAGCGCGATGACGCGCATGAGGTCCGCATGTTCTTCCTTCGTCATGCCCTTTGCCTTTGCCGCAGCCGTATGGGAATGGGCGCAATAGGAGCAGCCATTGGTGACGGAGACGGCGATATACAGCATTTCCTTCACCACCGGGTCGAGCGCCGAAGGCGTGGCCATCACGGCTTTGACCTCCGCCCAGGTCTTTTCCAGAAGGTCGGGATCGAAGGCGAGGTAGAGCCACATATTGTTGATGAAATCGGATTTTCGCGTGGTGCGGATATCATCGAACACAGCTTTGACGCGCGGATCGGTTTCCGGGTTCTGTGCTTTCGAAACGGTGCTCATCGTGGCTCCTCCTCCAAGGTATGATCAGGCCACCGAAACTTTGCGTCGCGCTGGCAACCAAGTACAAGCTATATTATTATAGCGATCTATCGGCTGCACTTTTAGAAAAACGTCGCAAATTACAATTATGTAAGAAACGGATTTGTGCGTTGCGTTGTTTTGGGCCAACAAACATACTGCCGCGCAATCTAGAAGCGGCCGCAAGTCATGTAATGCAGCGGTTACGGGTATCAATTCGGAGAAGTGTATGCGGGTTTGGAAGCAGGTTGGTGTCAGTCTTGCTGTCGTAGGTGCTGGGGCCTGTCTATGGGCGTTTTATTCGCCGGATGGGCGAAGCTTGCTTGCCAAGACGGGGCTGGTCAGTGATGAACAACCTGCGGCACAATCCGCCGGTGCTGCCCCTGCGGGCGGAGCCGGGCGCGGGCAGGGCGGTGGCAGAGGCAACAGCGCCACGCTGGTTGCACTCGCTCCCGTCAAAACCGGCACCGTCAACGACCGCATGAACGCCATCGGCAATGGCGAAGCCATTCAGTCCGTGGTGGTCACGCCGCAGGCATCCGGCCTGATTTCCGAAATCCTTGTTTCCTCCGGCCAGAGCGTGAAAAAGGGCGATGTGCTGGCGCGACTGGATGATGACGAGCAGATCATCGAGCGCGAAAAGGCGCAGGTCTCCTTAAAAAGTGCTGTCGAAAAATCGACCTCCTATCGCAACCTGCGCTCCGTGGCGCGACTGGATGTGCTGGATGCGCAGATTGCCGAAGAGGCTGCAAAGCTGGCGCTCAGCACAGCGGAACTGAATTTCAAGCGCCGCAACATCGTGGCTCCGATTGACGGCATCGCCGGTATCGTCGCGATCAATATCGGTGACAACGCAACGACGCAGACCAGCATCGTCAGCATTGATGACCGTTCGAAAATCCTCGTCAACTTCTGGGCGCCGGAACGTTTCACCACGGCCATCAAGCTCGGCATGCCGGTGGAGGCGACATCGATTTCGCGTCCCGGTGAAACCTTCAAGGGTAAGGTCGAGGCAGTCGATAACCGTGTGGATGAAGCCAGCCGTACCGTTCGTGTCCGCGCCGTATTCGACAACGCTGATGATGAACTGCGTGCGGGTATGTCCTTCGCTGTGACGATGGGCTTTACTGGTGAAAATTTCCCGTCTGTCGATCCGTTGGCCGTGCAGTGGGATGCCGAAGGCTCTTACGTTTGGCGCGTTAAGGATGACAAGACGCATAAGGTCCGCGTTCAGGTCGTGCAGCGCAACCCGGACTCCGTGCTGGTGAAAGCCGAGCTGGCGCAGGATGACACCATTGTCATCGAAGGTTTGCAGCGCGTGCGTGAGGGTGGCGCGGTTCGCGTCGCGGGTCAGAAGAAAGCACCGGAGGTCGCCAGCCGATGACAGCGCAGACGCCGCCGAGCGGAACCGATTCAAAGCTCGCCTTCACGGCCCTTTTCGTCCGTCGTCCCATTCTCGCCGCCGTCATCAACACGCTTCTGGTGGTGGCCGGTCTGGCTGCTCTGGTTGGCGTCGATGTGCGTGAGTTGCCGGATGTGGACCGCCCCGTCATTACGGTGCGCACGACCTATGACGGTGCTTCGCCGCAGACCATAGACCAGGAAGTGACGCAGACCATTGAAGGTGCCGTTGCGCGTGTCAGTGGCGTGAAGTCCATTTCCTCCGCATCGCAGTTCGGCACCAGCCGAGTGACAATGGAATTCAACGACAAGGTCGATATCGCCGTCGCCTCCAACGATGTGCGCGATGCCATTGGCCGCATCACCAACCAGTTGCCTGACGATGCTGACGAGCCGCAGATCATCAAGGCGGATTCCGACAGCCAGCCAATCATGCGTCTGGCCGTCACCTCCACCAGCCTCAGCATGGAAGACCTAACGAAACTGGTCGATGACGAGGTGATCGACCGTCTGGCTGCCGTTGATGGCGTTGCTGACGTTGAGCTTTATGGCGATCAGGAAAAGGTTTTCCGCATCGACCTCGATCAGGGCGCGCTTGCCAGCCGTGGTCTGACGGTGACGGATGTATCGAATGCGCTCGGTACCGCAGCGCTCGACGTTCCTGCGGGCTCCCTTAAAAGCTCGACGCAGGATATCGTCGTGCGCGCCACCGCCAGCCTGACGACACCAGCCGAGTTCGAAAATCTCATCGTCAAGGACCGCGTCCGTCTTCGCGATGTCGCCAGCGTCATGCTGGGTGCGGATGATGAAACCACCTCCCTGCGCTCCAACGGCGTGCAGGGCGTCGGTCTCGGCGTCATCCGTCAGGCGCAGTCCAATACGCTCAATATTTCGACCGGCGTAAAGGCAGCCGTTGCGGCCATGGTGCCAAACCTGCCTGAAAACACCCGCATCGTTATCACCAGTGATGACGCCGTGTTCATCGAAGGGGCGCTTCACGAAGTGCAGCTTGCGCTTGGATTGTCTGCGCTGATCGTCGTCGTGGTGCTTTATCTCTTCTTCCGCGATTGGCGGGCCACGCTCATCCCGGCGATTACCATGCCCGTTGCGCTGATCGGGACGATTGTCGCGATCTACATGGTCGGTTTCTCGATCAATATTCTCACACTGCTCGCCATCGTCCTAGCCACGGGTCTCGTGGTGGATGACGCCATCGTGGTGCTTGAAAACATCGTGCGCCGCCGCGCTGAAGGCATGGGGCCACGCGCCGCGGCCGTTCTCGGCACGCAGGAAGTTTTCTTCGCGGTCATCGCGACGACGGCAACGCTTGCTGCCGTCTTCATTCCACTTTCCTTCCTGCCCGGCCAGTTGGGTGGCCTGTTCCGCGAGTTTGGTTTCGTGCTGGCTTTTGCGGTTGGCCTGTCCTCGGTGGTGGCGCTCACGCTCTGCCCCATGCTGGCATCGCGCATGCTGAAAAACGGCGTTCAGGAGCAGACCGGTCCGCTAGCATGGTTCGGCAACCTGTTCGCTTCCACCTATAAAAGCACGCTGACTGCCTGCCTCAACAACCCGCTGCTGGTTGTTATCGTCGCCGCTGCTTTCGCTGGCGTGTCGTGGATTGCCTTCGGCATGGTGCAGAATGAGTTGACACCTCGCGAGGACCGCTCCTCCGTCATGATGCGGGTGACGGCGCCGCAGGGCGTGAGCCTTGAATATACGCGTGACCAGTTGCAGCGCATCGAAGAGAATCTCCAGCCGCTGCGCGACAGCGGCGAGATCCAGAACATTTATTCCATCACGGGAATGAACGGTTCATCCAACACCGGCTTCGTCGTTATCACGCTGGCACCCTGGGCCGACCGTGAGCGCACCCAGAACCAGATCGCGCAGGATATCAATGCTGCCGCGCAGACGGTGCCGGGCCTGCGCGCAACGGCATCCCAGCCCAACAGCCTTCGTATTCGCGGTGCTGGCAACGGCCTCAGCATGGCGATGATCGGCACCAACTATCAGGCGCTGACGGAATCCACGCAGAAGCTTCTGCTTGCGATGGAAGAGAGCGGCCTGTTCGATACGCCGCGTTTCGACAATGAGCCGAACCAGGCGCAGTTGTCGGTATCGATTGACCGCGAACGGGCGTCCGATCTTGGTATCGATATCACCGGCCTCTCCAATGCCATGCAGTCGCTGCTTGAAGGCCGCTCGATCGTGGATGTCTTCGTGGATGGCGATGCCATTCCCGTGCGGCTTCTCTCGTCCACGCGTCCCATCAACGACCCGACCGATCTCGAAAACATCTTCCTGAAGGCCAAGGATGGGCGGATGGTGCCGATGTCGGTCATCGCATCCTTGAAGGAAACCGCCGTTTCGCCGCAGCTCAACCGCGAGCAGCAGCTGCCCTCGGTCGGCTTTACCGCCAACCTCAAGGAAGGCGTGTCGCTGGGCGATGCTGTGGCCAAGGTCAATGAACTGGCGGGTTCCATCATGCCGTCGGGCGCGCGTCTTCTGCCGCTCGGTGAAGCAGCCACGTTGCAGGAGAACTCCAGCGGTATGCTGCTGACCTTCGGCTTTGCTATCGCCATCATCTTCCTTGTGCTCGCAGCGCAGTTCGAAAGCGTGCTGAGTTCCGTTATCATCATGTCGACGGTGCCCTTGGGTCTGGCTTGCGCTGTCATCGCCCTCCTGGTCACCGGCTCCAGCCTCAATGTCTATAGCCAGATCGGCCTTGTGCTTCTGGTTGGTGTCATGGCGAAGAACGGTATTCTGATCGTGGAATTCGCCAACCATCTGCGTGATCAGGGTGCCACGGTGCGTGAGGCCATCGAAAAGGCGTGCAGCATTCGCCTGCGCCCTGTCATGATGACCATGATCGCCACCATTCTGGGCGGTGTGCCACTGGTGCTGGCGCAGGGTGCAGGTGCGGAAGCACGTATTGCGCTCGGCTGGGTTATCGTCGGCGGCCTTGGCTTTGCGACATTGATTACCCTTTACATCACGCCCGTCTCCTATCTGTTGATCGCGCGCTTTGCCAAGCCGCAGGCGGATGCGGAAGTCCGTCTGCACCGTGAACTGGAAACGGCCATTCGCCGCCGCGCTATCGAGGAAGACAAGCCGCTGCTTGCGGCGGAATGACTTGCTAAGCCGCGCGCCATTCTGGAAATGGCAATGCTGGACAAACACAATGTCGTGTCACATACCAACCGGGCTTACCTTCCAGGGTGAGTCCGGTTTTGCATTGCAGTGGAGAAAATCATGGCGTTGAAGGATGTGGTTGCTGGAACGAGAAACGAAGCGGGCATCGCTGCCGTTCTGGATGTTCTGAAACAGCACTTGGGCGACAAGCTCCAGACCGGCCAGTCCTTCCGCGAGCAGCACGCGCACACCACGACTTATCTCACCACGCAATTGCCCGATGGCGTCGTGTTTGCTGAGAATTCGGATGACGTCAAAGCCGTGGTCACGGCCTGCGCGCAGCACAAGGTTCCCGTCATTCCCTTCGGCGTCGGCTCCTCGCTGGAGGGGCAGGTCAATGCGCCGACCGGTGGCATTTCCATTGATTTCACCCGCATGAACCGCATCATCGCCGTCAACGCTGAAGATCTGGACGTAACCGTCGAGCCGGGTGTGACACGCGAGCAGCTCAACACTTACCTGCGCGACACCGGTCTGTTTTTCCCCATCGATCCCGGTGCCAATGCCTCCATCGGCGGCATGGCGTCCACCCGTGCGTCCGGTACCAATGCCGTGCGCTATGGCACGATGAAGGACAATGTTCTGGCGCTGACCGTGGTCACAGCTGATGGCGAAGAAATCCGCACTGGCCGCCGCGCCCGTAAATCCTCCGCTGGTTATGACCTGACGCGGCTTTATGTCGGGGCGGAAGGCACGCTCGGTGTCATCACCTCCATCACGCTGCGCTTGCAGGGCATTCCTGAAAAGATCGCAGGCGGCATCTGCACCTTTGATACGGTCAGCCAAGCCTGCGACGCCGTTATCATGACCGTGCAGATGGGCGTTCCCGTTGCGCGTATCGAGCTTCTTGACGAAGTGCAGATGCGGGCGTGCAATGCCTATTCCGGTCTTTCCTACGAAGAAAAGCCGACGCTGTTTCTGGAATTCCACGGCACGGAAGAAACTACGGCGCTGCAATCACAGCAGTTTTCCGAAATCGTTGCGGAATGCGGCGGTAGCGAGTTTCGCTGGACGAGCGATGCGCAGGAGCGGGCCAAGCTGTGGAAAGCGCGACACGATGCCTATTGGGCTTCCAAGGCACTTGCGCCTGATCTCGATGTCCTCTCGACCGATGTCTGCGTGCCGATTTCGCGCTTTGCGGAATGCGTCACGGAGACACAGCAGGATATTCTCAATAACAAGATGCTGGCACCCATTGTTGGCCACGCCGGTGACGGGAACTTCCACGTCCTCGTCTTGTTCGATGGTAAGGATGCGACGAGCGTGGCCAATACCGAGGCTTTCGTCGCGCGTCTCAACCGGCGGGCAATCGCCATGGATGGCACATGTACGGGCGAACATGGGATAGGGCAGGGCAAGATGAGCTTTCTCGCGGAAGAGGTTGGAAATGCTCTGGATGTGATGATTGCCATCAAGCGGTCACTTGATCCCGATAACATCTTCAATCCAGGCAAGCTGTTTCGCATCGATCCTGCATGAGCAGCGATTGTAAAAGCCGAAATGATGCTTGCTCTGGCAGGAAAAAAAGATAATTTTCATCGTCGGTTAAGGGAGACGTCGGGTCGTGCTCGGACGCATATTGGTTTTTCTGGGCGGACTTTTGGTCGTGGCGCTGTTTGCGGCGCTGCTCATCCCCTATTTCATCGACTGGACGGATTTCCGTCGTAACTTCGAAGATCAGGCAAGCCGCATTCTGGGCAAGAAGGTGGTGGTGCATGGTCGCGTCGAAGCGCGACTTCTGCCATTCCCTTCCGTCACGCTGCATGATGTGCGCGCTGGCATGGATGCCGATGGTTCGCCGCAAATTCAGGTCGCTCGATTCTCTATGGATGCCGAGCTTGCGCCTTTCCTCTCCGGAGAAGCGCGCATTTTCGACATGCGTATCGAAGAGCCGAAGGCGCGCATTCGCCTGTTGAAAGATGGCACGCTGGACTGGACGCGCGGCAGCCGCGCCGTCATTCCCGCAAAGACCGTCGTTCTGGAAAATGTCAGCATCGAAGGCGGGCAAATCGAATTCATCGATGAGCAGTCTGGCCGTAACCGCACCGTAACCGGGCTGAATGCCGATATGTCGGCCAAGTCTCTGGCTGGTCCATGGCGGGCGGAAGGCCGCGCTGCGGTGGATGGCCATGCTGGCTCGTTTTCGCTTTCCAGCGGCGAGCCGGATGCCAATGCGGGGCGCATGGGTCTTCGCCTTCGCATGTTGCCAGATGAACATCCGGTCGAAATCGATCTGGATGGCGCAATTGCCGCCACCGAAGGACGGCCTATTTACAGCGGCTCCTTCACCTTCAATTTCCGGCAGGACGACAAGCAGAAACAGCAGCAGCAGAACGCGCAATCCGGTTTCTCCGCACCACGCACCCGCGGCAGCTTCGAGCTGACCAATGGGCGCGTACGCGTTCCCAGCTACCGCATGGAGCTGGGCGGGGTAGAGAATCCCTATATCATCACCGGCGAAGCGACGCTCGACACCGGCACATCGCCCGAATTCCTGTTGACGGCGGATGGCCAGCAGATCGATTTCAACCGCTTTGCGCCGGCACCCGTGCAGACCGGCAAGACATCGCGCGTGCCAACGGTTCCTGTGCGCCAGCGTATCGAAGCCTTTGCAAGCCTGATTGCCCGCATTCCGGTGCCGCAGGTTCCCGGCAAGGCCAGTATCCGGCTTCCGGCGCTGGTCTCTGACGACACGACCATTCGCGATATTCGCCTTGATGTTCGGCCCAATGGGGCAGGGTGGCAGGTTGAAAATGCCATTGCCGTGCTGCCCGGTCGTACCCAGCTGGAGGCGAAGGGATCGCTGACGCTGACGGGCGGTCCAGCCTTCAACGGCGACCTTCTGGTTGCCTCCAATCAGCCATCCGGCCTTGCCAACTGGCTGTCCGGCACGGTCGATCCCGCCATTCGCCAGCTGAATGCCGCCGGTTTCTCGTCTACGGTTTCGCTCACGACGCAGGCGCAGCGCTTCGAAAATCTCGAGCTTGCCATCGGTCAGGCATCCCTGCATGGTCGCCTCGCGCGCCAGGCGGAAGCCAAGGGTGCAAGCATCGACATCGACCTTTCGGGTGACGAGATCGATCTGGATGCCCTGCGGGCGCTGGGTGGGCTTGTGCTGGGCGATCAGGTCGGCAGTTCCGTTCTCGATCATCGCATCACGGCAAAGTTCAAGGCGGATCGCTTCAATATGGCGGGCGTAACCGCCAACCGCGTGGAAACCGCCTTCACCATGGCAAATGGCGTGCTATCGCTCGACACCATGACGGCTGGTGACATTGCCGGGGCAGAGGTGCGCGCAAAGGGTCAGCTGAAGGGTTCAGTCACGGATTTCGCCGGCAAGGGTACCGTCAATCTCCACGCGGTGGATATGCAGCCGGTGTTCGATCTGCTGCGCCAGAAACTGCCGCAGCATCCGCTTCTCGACCGGCTGGTGCGCAGCGCTGCCTGGTATGCGAACTCCGATATTGCCGTCGATCTGTCGGTCGACAAGAACAATGGCGGTGCCAACGCCGCCGTTTCCGGCACCATCAATGGCAGCCGCGTTTCCGCCGTCGCAAAGCTGCCGGATGTTTTGTCCGATACGGATGACACGGCGCTGACGCTGGAAGCCGTTCTCAAGAACCAGTCCACCGCCATTCTCTTCGGTCAGGCAGGGCTCGATCCGCTGCCCTTTGATGCGGATGGAGAAGGCTTGCTGTCGGTGAAGCTCAACGGCACGCTGGGCTCGCCGGTGCAGACTGATTTCCGTTTCTCGACCGAACGCACGCACTTCTCGGCCAATGGCAGCTTTGCGCTGCGAGCCGAGAATTTTGCGCAGGGTAACGCCGACATTGCGCTGGAAAGCGCCGATATCGAGCCCTATCTCATCATGAACGCCGTTGGCCTGCCGCAGCTTGGTGGCGGCATGTCCACCAAGGCTACCGGCAAGTTGGCCGTGGACAAGGACAAGGCAACGTTTTCAAACCTTTCCGGTCAGGCGGGCGGCAACGCGTTCTCCGGTAATCTCTCAGTCCAGAAGGTAGCACCTTATAAGGTCACGGGCGATCTCTCGGTCAACAATGTCGATCTGGCATGGCTGGGTGACACGATGTATGGCCCGGTCATCGACCCGGAATCCGGTGCTTTGAGCGCAAAGCCCGTATCCATGCCAGCCTTCCCTAAGCTCGATGCTTCCCTGACAGTGAAGACGGCCAATTTCGATACGGGAGCATTCGGTACCGTTACCGGCCTTTCCTTCGCGCTTAACCACGCCAATGGCACGCTTGCGCTGGAAAACATCACGGGTGAATGGATGGGCGGCAAGGTATCCGGTCGCCTTTCCATGGCTACGGGCGATGGCGCAGGCATTTTCCGCACTAAGATCGCGGTCTCCGGCGCCAACCCTGAAAGCGTGATGTGGAAGAGCGGCGAGACACCGGTTGCCAGTGGCCGTTTTGCTATGGATTTGACGGCGGAAGCCACCGGCAAAAGCGTGGCCGAACTTCTGTCTTCGGCGGGCGGCTCCGGCGAAATCCGCACCGGCGGTCTGGTGTTGCGCGGTTTGAACCAGGCCGCTTTCCAGCCATGGCTACAGGCAGCCAACGATCTTCAGGGCAATATCGATGCTGCCAAGGTGCGTCCTCTTGTTGATGCACAGTTGTGGAAAGGCGAAATCCCGCTGGGCGAAGTCGCCATGCCGTTTACGCTCAGCGATGGCAATCTGCGCATGCAGAATATCGCCGCTTCCACTCCGCAACTGGCATTCGATGGTGATCTCACACTCGACCTCGCTGACGAAACGCTGACCGGCGGTATCGATCTGCTCTACAATGCCGGGACGGAAGAACTTGCCGGTGCCGAACCCTCCATCCACCTGAATTACACCGGTCCCTTGGCGCAACCTGCCTTGACCACCGATGTGTCGGGCCTCACCGGCTATCTCTCGTTGCGCGCCTTCGAGCGTGAGCGCCGCCGCGTGGAAGCATTGCAGGCCAGCATCATGGAAAAGCAGCGCCTGCGCCGCGAAGTCGCCCTTTATCGTTTCGCAGCCACCGAGAGACAGGCAGCAGCCGAGCGCCAGAAGGCCGCAGAAGAAGCGCGTAAGCAGGAAGAAGAGCGTCTGCGTGCCATGGCGCAGGAACGTCTTGAGGCTGAGAAAGCGTCTCAGGAACGATTGAAGCGTCAGCAGGAAACGCAGCCAAAGCCTCAGTCTCCGCCAGTCTTCACCGTTCCCCCGACCGGCGACGCCTTCCGCGAGGCGCCGCAGCCGAATACGGCGACGCCCTGAGTGAGGTGGCAACACGCTCATAGGATTGTTGTCGTCCGCTGCTTTCAACCGCTCTGGCTAAGATAATCAGTCGGCATGCAACTCAGATTTCAGGAAATTGATTGCGGACCGATAAGCTTCTTCCGCCTGCGTCGTGTCCGGCTTCAGAAAGAAATCGTGTGGGACGCCGTTGATCACAGTCAGGGACGCTCTGCCACCGGCATTCTTCACCGCCTCGGCAAACCGCGTTCCTGACGCGACGGGGTAAACGCGGTCTTCGCTGCCCCAGATCAAATGGAAGGGCGGCTTTCCCTGCAAAGATGGGGTGTGATATGAGGATGGAACACCATCGACAAGGACGACGGCATCCACAGGCAGTCCCTGCAACACCGCAATTGCCGCGTTTTCTGCTCCAAGTGAGATGCCCAGAATACTGACACGCCCGTCATGCTCCGGTCGTCGGTTCAGATGAAACATGAGATTGGAGAGATTTCTCGTCCAGTCTCTGCGACGTTGATCGTAGTAGGCAATTCGCTCACCCGCACTCTTCATGGCGGATATCTTCTCCAAATCCTCTGGCGTCAGCAGATGCGGGAGGTAGACGTCCAAACCCGCGCGGGTGAAATGTTCGGCAATTACGTCGTAGGGCGACGAGCCGAACCCTTTGCTGCCGCTTAGAATGATGACAGCCGGTCTTGGGCCTTTGGCCTCGCTGGTGAAAATTTCGACCTTCATCCGGCCGAATGGCGACACCACATCAACGGTCTGACGCGCAATCGCAGCACTGCTGAAACACACCGCCAAAACACATGCGATAAAAATCCGGGAAACATTCATTGGTCTGACGCACGCCCTGACTATTGGCTCTTCAGCCAGTTCAGCACATAGACGCGAAGAGATGAAGACAGATTGCTGCCTTCGGGCCGGGCGTCATCTATCTCGGCAAGCAAGGCGGCGAAGCTCATTTTTCGCTTTTCGGCGATGATGCGGAGTTCATCCCAGAAGGCGTCTTCGAGCGAGATGCTGGTGCGGTGGCCGTGGAGGGTGGTGGAGTGCTTGCGGATCAAATTTGTGGCTTTCCAAACTGATTCAACGCGCTGCCAGCCGAATTCATGTTTTGCGCGTAAGCTTATGATTTTTTGAATCTGTTTTATTCCGGTGGCGTCCAATAACGCCCTTTGTCCCGGGGAAGTTCCGCACCCCTGAAATCTGATGGTCTTTGCCATCAAGCGTAATCGAACGCTACTCAATAAAGATAAGTGGGGCAGGGTGTTCATCAAGGCTCACCCGCCCGCACCTGACACGATCGTATACTATTCCACTGGCACTGCGACGAAGCGCAGATTGCCCTGCGCATCCGCCACCATCATATGCGCATTCTTGCGACCGGCGGATTTGAGGCCATTGACGCGCACCATAACGTCGCCGGGCACTTCCATGAAGTCCTGGCCGACCTCCACGATGACATCGCCTGCCTTGACGCCCTTCTGCTCTGCCGCAGAACCGGCATCGACGCTGGCGACGAAGACGCCTTCGACGCTTTCCGCAATGCCCTTTTCGGTGCGCAGCTCATCCGTCAGCGTTACAAGGTTCATGCCGAGAACCGTTTGTGGCGCTTCGCGCTGGTCTGGGGCCTGCTGCTGTGTCTGGTCGTCGCCCTTGTCGTTGGGCTCCGTCATCTCGCCGCCTTCGCCATCTTCCGGCATGGCGTCGTCGCTGCCGGCGCCCTGCTGCTTGTCTTCGGCGCTATCCTGCAGCTGGCCGAGCTTGACCTTCACGGTTTGCTCCTTGCCATCGCGCAGAACCACCACATCGACGTCCTTGCCGACAGGGCTTTCCGCCACGATGCGTGGCAGGTCGCGCATTTCGTGAATATCCTTGCCGTCGAAGGTCAGCACCACATCGCCGGGCTGGATCGGGCCGTTCTCGACCGGGCCGCCCTTGACGACGCCTGAAATCAGCGCGCCGCGTGCCGTGTCCATTCCAAGGCTTGCGGCGATATCGTCGGTAACGGGCTGAACGCGCACGCCGAGCCAACCACGGCGGGTTTCGCCGAATTCGATAAGCTGCTGGACGATGTTTTGCGCCAGTTCGGTTGGCACGGAAAAGCCGATGCCGATGGAGCCGCCACTTGGCGAGATGATGGCAGTGTTGATGCCGATGACTTCGCCCTTCATGTTGAACAGCGGGCCACCGGAGTTACCCTTGTTGATGGCGGCATCCGTCTGGATGAAATTGTCGTAGGGACCGGCATTGATGTTACGTCCGCGTGCCGAAACCACGCCGACCGTTAGCGAACCGCCGAGGCCGAAGGGATTGCCGATTGCCATGACCCAGTCACCAATGCGCATGGCGCGGGAATCACCGAACTTGACGGCTTTCAGCGGCGTCTTCGGCTCGACTTTCAAAACGGAAAGGTCGGTCTTGGTGTCGGTGCCGACAAGCTTTGCTTTCAGCTTGTTGCCATTGGGGAAGATGACCTCGATATCGTCAGCACCCTCGATGACGTGGTTGTTGGTGACCACGTAACCGGCGGGATCGATGACGAAACCGGAGCCGAGCGAGCTGACTTTGCCGCCATTGTCCGGTTTTTGGTTGTCGAAATAATCCTTGAAGAATTCCTGGAAGGGCGAACCATCCGGAATGCGCGGCGGGGTGGGGCCCTTGCCTTCGCCTTTCACGCTCTGCGATGTGGAAATGTTGACCACCGCATCCAACAGTGGTGCGGCAAGATCAGCCACCGATGCCGGCCCGTTGCTCTGCGCCATCGCGCTGCCCGGAACAGCCATTCCGCCTGCGATCATGGCAAGTCCCGCCACGGCGGCAATGCTGCTGCGGAATGGCGAAAGAGTGGTAACGGGCATACAGCGTCCTCGCATCTTGCAAAACCTGGAGCTAGCTTAATAGCCAAGCATAAGGCGGAATGATGAAGTGTAAAAATACCTTTTCGTGAATAGGCACGAATCTAGCGCTCATCCACGAGAATTGAAGCCGTACAGGAAAGCTGTCTTGGCGCAAGTGTCTCGCTAGTCAACGATAAACAGCTTTGCACCGACGGAAGTGGAGGATCGATGCGGTTCTGCATTATCGGCAACCTGATAGCTCATTCCCGGCTTGAGCACGAAGTTGCGGCCATCTTCCAACTCCGTGTTCAGCTCTCCTTCAAGGCACAAAAGAATGTGCCCTTTGATGCACCAGTGATCTGCCAGATAACCGGGCGTATATTCCACGATGCGCACCCGGATGTTTCCAAAATGACGCGTCCGCCATGTAGCCGATCCGGTTTCACCCGCATGTTCCGTAGGCTCTACCTGCGACCAATCCGTGGTGCCAAAAGGGATGTCCTGAATGTTCACTGCAATCTCCGCAACAAAAAGTCGGCTTAATATGAAAGGTTAAGCTCATGCTTTGCCAGTGGAAAATATCGCAGAATGCAAAAAGGGCCGATGTTTCCACCGGCCCTTTTTCTCTGTCGTTTCTTTAGCTCAATTCGCAGGTGCGGCAGGCGGGGTTGCCTGTGGTGCGGGCTGCGGTGGCGTGCCTTCAATGTTGTTGAAATAACGGAAGAAGGTCGAGTCTGGTGAAAGAACCAGCGTCGTGCCGGTGCCGTTCAGTGCGCTCGCATAAGCACCCATCGAGCGGTAGAACTCGAAGAAGCTTGGGTCGCGCTGGAAGGCTTCGCCGAAGATGCGGTTACGCTCGGCATCGCCTTCACCGCGCAGCACTTCGGACTGACGGCGAGCGTCGGATTCGAATTCGACCACCTGACGATCCGCGATAGCGCGGCGACGCTGACCTTCTTCGTTACCGCGAGCGCGGATCAGTTCGGCTTCGGCCAGACGCTCGGACTTCATGCGCTCGAACGTTTGCTGCGAGACTTCCTGCGTCAGATCCGTGCGGCGAATGCGGACATCGACGATGCTCACACCCAGCGATTCCGCGTCGGGACGCAGATCGTCGCGCACTTCCTGCATCATGGATGCGCGGGCATCCGAGAGTGCAGATTCAAAGCCGC
Organism: Agrobacterium sp. 20P9.1.2; assembly: GCF_057799395.1. Taxonomy (NCBI): domain Bacteria; kingdom Pseudomonadati; phylum Pseudomonadota; class Alphaproteobacteria; order Hyphomicrobiales; family Rhizobiaceae; genus Agrobacterium; species Agrobacterium sp. 20P9.1.2. The sequence continues at coordinate 523,388 of NZ_JBYOKI010000003.1, read as the reverse complement.
GCAGACCGTAGACGCGACGCAGCGAGGCATCGAGACGGGTGCGCAGACGCATTTCGGCAGAGAGCTGATCGCCCGACACCGTTTCGCGGAAGCGGCGGGCATCGGTGATGCGGTAGACCACGAAGGCATCGACTTCGTAGAATTTACCGCCCGAAACCTGAACGCGGATGTTGTCATGATCGAAACGCAGAGCGCGATTTTCGATGTACTGAACACGATCCGCATCCATGAAGGCGAATGGCAGCTTGAAGTAGAGGCCAGGCTCTGTCTTCACGTCCTGAATTTGACCGAAGCGGACGACTATGGCCTGCTGGCGCTCGTTGACCACGAAGAAGGACGAGTAAACGAAGAACAGGATGACGGCGAGACCGACGAGAATTGCGGTTAGACGATTGCCCATATCAGTTGCCTCCCTGCTGTGCTGCGCCGGGGTTACCGCGCATGATTTCGTTCAGAGGCAGATACGGTACCACTCCCTGCTTTTCATCGATGATGATTTTGTTGGAGCCCTTGAGAACCTGTTCCATCGTTTCGATGAACATACGCTCGCGGGTGACTTCCGGTGCCGTGCGATACTGGTCGTAGATCGAGATAAAGCGCTGGGCTTCACCCTGAGCTTCGTTCACGACACGGCCCTTATAGGCGTTTGCTTCTTCAACGATCTGCGCTGCCTGACCGCGAGCCGCACCCAGCTTCTGGTTAGCATACTGGTTGGCTTCCTGAACGAAGCGGTCTTCGTCCTGCTCGGCACGCTGAACTTCGTCAAACGCATCGGCCACTTCACGCGGCGGTGCTGCGTCTTCGATAGCGACGGCATTGATGGAAAGACCTGCGCCATAACCGTCCATCGTCGCCTGAATGATCGAGCGAACGTCTGCGGCAATCGCCTGACGATTATCACGGAAAATGTCCTGTGCCGGACGACGGCCAACCACTTCGCGCATGGCGCTTTCGGAGACCTGCTGCAGCGTTTCGGCTGGCGTGTCTACGTTGAAGAGGTAGGATTTTGGATCGGACACCGTGTAGAGCACCGAGAACTGCACGTTGACGATATTCTGGTCGCCCGTCAGCATCACGCCGGTCGCGGCGGATGTGGATGTGGCGCGTGCGCCGATGTTCTGCTGCTGTTCTGTGACCTTGACGATCTCGACAGTTTCAATCGGCCAGAAATGGAAATGCAGACCCGGCATCGAGACTTCGTCTTTCGGCTTGCCGAAACGAAGTTCCACGCCGCGCTCATCCGGCTGAACGGTGTAGATGGACTGAATGCCGACAAAGGCAAGAATGACCAGAACGAGAATGGCGATAACGCCACCATTTACACCGCCAGGAAGGATGTTCTTGAAACGATCCTGACTGCGTCGAATGATTTCTTCGATATCGGGCGGGCCACCATTGCCGCCTCCACCACCGCCACCACGTGGACGGTTCGGTCCCTGACCCCAGGGGCCACCCTGATTGTTTCCTCCACCGCTGCCGCCGTTACCGCCGCCGCCGCCCCAAGGGCCACCGCCGCCGCCATTCTGATTGCTCCAGGGCATCCATACCTCTTATGCTAAAAAACTCTCCCGCTCCCTCTCGAACACGCATGCGCATGTCAGGCGGGAATGTAGTCTCAGTTATAAGTAGGAGAGCAGTGCGTTTCAACGCAGAGGCGGTAACTTAATACCCAATCACGGTAAATAGTTCACTTAACGGGCTGATGCCGACGATAAGTTGCAAATCTCACCGGATAATTGTCCTTATCCCCCGCAGGAGCGGCTGTTTCATCGATTTTTTCAAAAACGGCCAAATCGATCTGCGGGAAAAAAGTATCGCCTTCCAGCGAAACCCCGACATGGGTGACGGAAAGTTGATCGGCGAACGGCATGGCCTGACGATAAATCTCGCCACCGCCAGCCACGAAAACCTCATCCACGCCAAGTGCTTGCGCCTTGTTCTTGGCAAGCGACAGCGCACCCTCCAGCGACGAAACCACATCGACACCATCCGGGCGATAATCCGGGTTGCGGCTGATGATGATGTGCGGACGACCGGGCAGGGGACGTTCACCGACAGACAGAAACGTCTTGCGGCCCATGATCATGGGTTTGCCCATGGTCAGCGCTTTGAAACGCTTGAGGTCGGTGGACAGCTTCCAGGGCATATCGAGATCGCGGCCGATAACGCCGTTTTCAGCTACAGCAGCGATGAGGGTGATGCGCGGCTGCGTCATACGGCAATCGGTGCCTTGATGGAGGCGTCGGCTTCGTAATTCTCCAGCGTGAAGTCTTCGAAGGTGAAGTCGAACAGGCTTTTGACATCCGGGTTGAGGCGCATGGTGGGCAGTGCTTTCGGCGTGCGCTGCATCTGCAATTCCGCCTGCTCGAAGTGGTTCGAGTAGATATGCGCGTCGCCCAGCGTGTGTACGAAATCGCCGGGCTTCAGACCCGTGACCTGCGCGACCATCAGCGTCAGCAGCGCGTAGGAGGCGATGTTGAAGGGCACGCCGAGGAAGATATCTGCCGAGCGCTGATAAAGCTGGCAGGACAGCTTGCCATCCGACACGTAGAACTGAAACAGGCAATGGCACGGCGGCAGCGCCATATCATCGACAAGGGCAGGGTTCCAGGCGGACACGATGTGGCGGCGGGAATTTGGATTCGTCTTGAGGCTTTCGAGCAAGAGCGCGATCTGGTCGATATGTCGGCCATCGGGTGCTGGCCACGAGCGCCATTGCGCACCATAGACCGGGCCGAGATCGCCATTCTCATCCGCCCACTCATCCCAGATGGAAACGCCATGTTCCTTGAGATAGGCGATATTGGTGTCGCCCTTCAGGAACCACAGCAGTTCGTGAATGATGGAGCGCAGGTGCAGCTTCTTGGTGGTGAGAACCGGAAAGCCTTCCGACAGATCGAAACGCATCTGGTAACCGAAAACAGAACGCGTGCCGGTGCCGGTGCGGTCGCCCCGGTCGGAGCCCGTTTTCATCACATGCGCAAGAAGGTCCAGGTATTGCTTCATCTCAGTCCGCCGCCGATTCTTATAAAGCCATATTATAGGCTTTTGCGGCGGCGGAACCAGTGTCAGGAATGGGCTCGCCCACAGAAATCAGAGCGTTTCGAGTTTCCCGAGATGTTTGGCGACGAGATAATAGAAGGTCACGCGTGATTTGGTGCGGTCGGCTTTCATTGCCGTGATCGTTTCTTCCACGGCCTTGTCGGCGTCCGGGCCGGTCACGCCCAGCTTCTTGCCGATCCAGTTCGTCTTTACCCGTGCAAGCTCTTCCGGATCGGATGCCGAGACGAGGGACGAATCGCGATTGCGCAGAGCAATGCCCAAATGCTTGACGATTTTGTTGACCGTCGCCTCATCAGCGCCGGCGTCGTAGAGTTTCACATCTGCAAGATAGTCCGTCATGTCCTCTCCTCCGTGTGTTGCACGGCGCAATTAAGGGGCCGCTTATCAAGCAGAATGTGGCAAGTGCGAAGCGCCGTCAAGAATTGCGCACAACCTTTCATCGAAATGTCACGCAGCCCCTTTTCTCCGCCGTGCGAAACGCCTATATGAGCCTTGCCGGGTGCAAATCCGGCTATGGCGATAAACGGTCGATGGAATAAGCCTATTGGACCCGGGGGCGGTACCCGGCGCCTCCACCAAAAACCGGCGGCTTCTGAATGAGAGGCCGGCTTTTGATGGGGGCGAAATAGGATCGACAAGGGTGTAAAGATCGAACTTTTGCTCGGCATGATACCGCCGTTATCGGGTCACAAGTGTAGTTGCAAATGACAACAACGCTAAGGAATACGCTCTCGCTGCCTAATGGCGGTGTGGGAATTCCGACTTAAGTCCTTACGGTTAGCCCCGTAAGGCGGGGTTCGGAGGTACCTGGCAACAGAAACCTCCACCTTCTCCATTCCGCCGGAATTGTTTATATGATGCAAATGACTCGCGGCTCGCAGGGCTTTTCCGTTGCTGCGATCTAAGACATTGCGTATACTTAGGTAAAAGACGTTCGAATAAGGAAAGACAGGACCGCATGGGGCAGGATCATATCCGTTACGACATTCTCGCACAGGATGCCCTTCGCGGCGTTATTCGCAAGGTATTGAGCGAAGTCGCAGCCACGAGCAGGCTTCCCGGCGACCATCATTTCTTCATCACCTTTTTGACCGGCGCGCCGGGTGTGCGCATCTCGCAGCACCTCAAGGCGAAATATGCCGAGCAGATGACCATCGTCATCCAGCATCAGTTCTGGGACATGAAGGTGACCGACACCCAGTTCGAAATCGGCCTGTCCTTCTCCGACACGCCTGAAAAGCTGGTTGTGCCTTTCAACGCCATCCGCGGCTTCTACGATCCTTCGGTGAATTTCGAACTCGAATTCGACGTTCCCTTGGCGGAAGAAGAGGAAGTCGTGGAGGCGGAAATCACCGCTTACCCGGTACCTGCCGAAGGCAAGCCTGCGTCGTCTGAGGACAAGAAGACAGACGAAGAAAAGAAGGCCGGTTCGGTCGTTTCACTGGACGCATTTCGCAAGAACAAGTGATTGCATGGCGCAGATGGGGAGATGGTCGTGACAGGCGATATCGTAAATCTGCGCCAGTTTCGCAAACAGAAGGCGCGCACCGACAAAGAAAAACAGGCGGAGCAAAACCGCCTGACCTTTGGCCGCACCAAGGCTGAAAAGAACCTCACCTCCGCTTTGAACGACAAGGCCACTCGTGTGCTGGATCATGGCAAGCTGGATAAGGGTGAGGGGGACGACGCTTAACGCTGGCCGAATCCAGTGATGTCGCGTTGCTCTGTTTTCGAGAACAGCCAAAGACCACGACATTATGCTCGGGCTTGTCCCGTGGATTTAACTACGTTGATTGTTGGGGTTCGTTAGATGCTCGGGACAAGCCCGAGCATGACGGAGGCTGATGTGGCGTCTTGATGTTGCTCGCATCGAAAGAGTCTCACTCCAGAAAACGCCACTCCTATTCAATTATTTTAACGTCTTCGCTTCCCAGAGTTGACGAAAATTATGCCTTACTTCCCCAACCAGCGCTCCAGCGTCAGCGCGTAAGTAATATGCGGCTTGAGGTGAGGGTGGCTGTCCGGCACGCGGGGATGCAGGAAATCGCGGGAGGCGTCGCGAATGAGGCCGATGCGTTTCATGACGGCGATTGAGCGTAGATTGTCGTGAACGGCAAAAGACACGATTTCCGGCAGTTTTTTTTCATCAAACGCCATTGATAGCAGTGATTTGGCCGCTTCCGTGACGTAGCCGTGGCCCCAGTAACGGGTGGCTAGCCGCCAGCCGATTTCCATGGTGCCCAGCGGAAATATGCCGTCCAGATTGGCAGGAGCAATACCGCAGAAGCCGATTGGCTCACCGGTCTCGCGCAGTTCTATCGCGTAAAAGCCGTATCCGGTCGCGTGGATCATCTCGTTGACGTGCTTGAGCGCCGCGTCGGATTCGTCATGGCTGCGCTGATGCGGAAAAAATGCCATGACATCGGGATCGGCGTTGACCTCACGAAACAGATCGCGATCGGTGTCTTTCCAATCCCGAAGGATCAGTCTGGGTGTTCCACTAACAATCATGGGGTAACGAAATCAGCCTTGCGGTAGCCCTGAAGGTAGAGAAGCGCGGTGAGGTCGCTGTGGTCGATGCGGATTTTTGCTTCTGCGGCAACGGCGGGCTTGGCGTGTATGGCAACACCTGAACCGGCGAGATACAGCATGCCGAGATCATTGGCACCATCGCCCACGGCAATTGCGTCCTCGGGTGAAATACCCAGTTTTGCGGCGATGTCGTTCAAGGCATCGACCTTGGCCTGCTTACCGAGAATGGGTTCCGCCACGGTGCCGTCGAGAAGGCCGTCTTTTTCGCCCAGAATATTGGCACGGTTTTCATCGAAGCCGAGCGTTGCGGCGATGCGGCTGGTGAAGACGGTGAAACCGCCTGAAACCAGCGCCGTATAATGCCCCTTCGCCTTCATGGTGGCGATGAGTTCCATGCCACCCGGTGTGAGTGTGATGCGTTTTTCGATGACCTCATCCACGACAGAAATTGGCAGGCCCTTGAGCAGCGCGACGCGCTCGCGCAGGGCAGGCTCGAAAGCGATTTCGCCATTCATGGCGCGGGCGGTAATGGTGGACACCTGGTCCTTCAGGCCGACTTCGGCGGCCAGTTCATCGATACATTCCTGCCCGATCATGGTCGAATCCATATCGGCTATCAGGATTTTCTTGCGGCGATTATCCTGGTCCTGAATGGCGATATCGATGGGTCGGTCAACGATGGCCATTCGCAGCACGCGTTCGGCCGCCGCGATGTCGGTTCCGTCGCGCAGCACCAGATCGCAGGCAATCCCGTCCGCCAGCCAGTAAAGGCCTGATGCATCGAGCGCCTTGGCGGCGCTTTCTGCAATGGTGGAATTCAGAACAGGATTTGACGGATTGGCGATAAGCGTGGCAACGAGAGCCATGATGAAAAACCTTGCTGACGAATTCGATGCGACCCTGATAACCGGACCGACGGCTAGCGGCAAGTCCGCGCTTGCGCTTCGTTTGGCGCGCGAGAAGAACGGCGTCGTCATCAATGCCGATAGCATGCAGGTCTATGACACGTTGCAGGTGCTGACGGCACGGCCTTCTGAGGACGACATGGAAGGCGTACCACACCACCTCTATGGCCATGTTCCCGCGGCCAAACTTTATTCAACGGGTGAATGGCTGCGCGAGATTACGGCGCTTCTCGAAACGATGCGCGGCGACGGGCGCTATCCCGTTATCGTCGGCGGCACCGGGCTGTATTTCAAGGCGCTGACCGGTGGCCTGTCTGATATGCCAGCCATTCCCTCGGATATTCGCGAGCGTTATCGTATGCGGCTGCTCGAAGAAGGACCGGCGGAGCTTTACGCCGAATTATCGACAGGTGACCCGCAAACGGCGGCGAGCCTCAGCCCGAGTGACGGGCAACGCATCGTGCGGGCACTCGAAGTTCTTGCCTCGACCGGACAATCCATTCGCGCGTTTCAGGGTGCCAGCGGTCCCGTCATCATCGATCCGGCGCGCGCGCGCAAATTTGTGGTTCTGCCGGAGCGGTCGGTGCTGCATGACCGCATTAACCGTCGTTTTGCAGGCATGATGCAGAGCGGCGCGGTGGAAGAGGTAGAAGCGCTGCTGGCGCTGGATGTCCCCCCGGATGCGACCGTGATTAAGGCCATCGGCGTTTCACAGATTGCCGAAATGCTGGAGGGGCGGATGAGCGGGGCCGAGGTCATCGAAAAGGCTGCGGCGGCGACACGGCAATATGCCAAGCGGCAGATGACATGGTTTCGCAACCAGATGGGGGAGGATTGGGAGAGGGTGGTGCCTTCTTAAACACTCCTTCCGTCATACCGGCCTTGAGCCGGTATCCAGCAGCATCGCGTCTGCGGTGCTTAAGAGTCTTTTTGCGATCAAAGACTTGATCGCACTGGATCCCGCATCGAGTGCGGGATGACGAAGTAGGACGCCCCTCTCAATCCTTCCGATACAAACTTCCCAACGGCTTCTTCAGCAAGCTTTCCCTCAACGAAGATCTCGGCTCCTCGCCAACAAAGGACCGCGACGGAACGTCCTCCCGCAACACTGGCGCCGTGCCGGTCGAAACATCAGGCATTTGCGCTTTGGCGGCAAATACCGAGCTTCGCGGCAGCATCTCCGGGCGGTAGGGTTCGCTGGCGCTGTTTGTATGGAATTCCTTTTTCCAGCTTTCGAATTCTTCCTCGTCGGCATCCTGTGCGATTTTAGCATCGTAGCTCTGGCGGAAGCCGGAGATGTCGGGGCCGTTTACGGCGCGCATGCGTTTGACGATGGAGCGCAGGTCGACCGTATCCGGCGTATCTTCCACGATGGATGGCATCACGCCATTTGCCTTTGGCAGAATATGAGCAGGCACGCGGTTGAAGCGAATGCGCATGGGAACGCTGATGGCTTCACCGAAGGCGATAGCTTCGCCATTGCCGATGGAGGACAGGAAACTGGTGGTGGATACCGAAGAGTTCGGAATGGCCGAGCGAATGATTTCCTGGTCGTTTTCGTTGGAAAGCCTCATGGCGAAAACGGTGGAACATTGCGAGAGGATCGTCTGATCCAGCTCTCCAGGACGCTGGGTGATGATGCCGAGCGAGACGCCGTATTTACGGCCCTCTTTCGCGATGCGGGCAATGGCCTGACGCGTCGGGAAGAAACCGAGTGCGGGATCGGCAGGCACGTAACGGTGCGCTTCTTCGCAAACGACCAGCGTGTGGATCGCGCCCTGGCTCCAGAGTGCCAATTCGAAGGCCATGCGGCAAAGCACCGAGGCCACCGAGTTCACCACCTCGGAGGGAATGCCCGCCAGTTGGAACACGGAAATCGGCTTGCCTTCTCCCGGCACGCGGAAAATATGCGCTACGGTCTCCATGATCGTATCGGAAATGGTGCTGTTGGAGAACATGAAGTGGTAACGCGGATCGTTGATAGCCGACATAATGCGCATTTTCAGATTGCGCAGTGCTGGCTTCTCGTCGCGACCCTCCAACCGCCCGATGCGCTCATCGATCAGGGCCAGCAGATCGGCGATGCGGTAAGGAACCGGCGTATCCGCTGTTAGCGATGATTTTTCCGAAGCGCGGCGCATGACGGAATTTTCAGAGCCGCGAAAGGCGCGCTTGGCCTCGGGTATTAGGTCACGCAGAACATCCAGCTCTTCGGAAACCGCCTTGCGTCCGCGGTAGAGAACTTCGGCGAACTCCTCCAGCTTCATCAGCCAGAAAGGCAGGTCCAGCGTATCTGTGTCTATGACGACCGACGTCATGGGGAAGGCCGCGGCGAATTCATTGTGCGGATCGAGAATCAACACGCGCAGCTTCGGGTCCTGCTCGATGGCCTTGTGCAGCAAAAGAGAGACGGCGGTGGATTTGCCGACGCCGGTGGAGCCCAGCACGGCGAAATGTTTCGATAGCATTTGCGGAATGCTGATCGTCGCATCGATGCTGTCATCCTGCGTCAGGCGGCCGACCACGGACGCGCCGCTGCCTGACGTTTCGTAAATGCGCATCAGGTCGCTGGCGCGGATGCGATGGGCGACAGCACCGAGATAGGGATAGCGAGAGATGCCGGTTGAAAAGCGCTCGGAGCCATCCGTCGCGCGATGGATTTCGCCCAGCAGTTCCACCTCGATCAGCAGCGTGTTGCTGCGGCTGGCAGACCATTCAGCCTGTCCGGTCTTCATGGCATAGGTAAGGGCGGCAACGCGTGTTTCGCCGAGATCGATGGAGATCAGGCGGCCAACGGACCAGAGTTCGGCAAGGTCGGTCTTTCCCGGCTCAGTCGTTGCGGAAATCGTGGCGCGGGCGCCGGTGCAGGAAATGACGTGGCCGAGCAAGCGGTTTCCCGCTGTGGAATCGTCCCGGCGGTCCTGTTCGCCTGCTTTTGCTGATTTGCGAAGGTCGTCGTTGAACACGTCTCGCCCCTGTCATAGGTCTTGCCGGCCTTTTCCATGCGGCCGCACACGGGTTGGTCCCGTTCGTTGCCGGAGAGCCTATAAGATTGCGTTTAACAACTGGTGTAGTTCGGGCGTATTTTTATTTCTTCGAAGGGGCTTGGCTCGCAATAAATGGAATGAATGCCGATTTTTTCCGCAATATGCGTTGACGGATATTGGTTTTGTGTCTAACACTCCGGCCCATGAAAAATCTTAACGTACTTATCGTGGTGGGACGGCGCATGGGCAGGATGGTGTAACCATCCGGCGAAAGCACCCATGCGCTGAACGAGGCTCCTCAAAGGGGCCTTTTTTTATGTCTTCACTTGGGCCAGATGGCTCCGCGATATCCAAAGCCAAAATCGGGATGGAACAGGCAATGACGGATAAGGACAATACGGACAACGGCAACACCATGACGGGCGCGGAAATCGTTCTGCGCGCGCTGAAGGATAACGGCGTCGAGCATATTTTCGGCTATCCCGGTGGTGCAGTTCTTCCGATTTATGACGAGATTTTCCAGCAGGACGACATCCAGCACATTCTCGTTCGCCACGAACAGGGTGCAGGCCACGCCGCTGAAGGTTATGCCCGTTCCACCGGCAAGGTCGGCGTCATGCTGGTCACCTCCGGCCCCGGCGCCACCAATGCTGTTACGCCCCTGCAGGACGCCTTGATGGACAGCATTCCGCTGGTCTGCATTTCCGGCCAGGTTCCAACATCGCTCATCGGCTCCGATGCGTTTCAGGAGTGCGATACCGTTGGCATTACGCGCCCCTGCACCAAGCACAACTGGCTGGTCAAGGACGTCAACGAGCTGGCTGGCATCATTCATGAAGCTTTCCGCATTGCCCAAACCGGTCGTCCCGGTCCCGTCGTTGTCGATGTTCCCAAGGACATTCAGTTTGCGACCGGCACCTACACGCCGCCATCGGCTGCCATCCAGCAGAAGAGCTACAAGCCGAAGGTTCAGGGTGATCTGAACGCCGTTCACGCTGCCATTGAACTGATGTCGAAGGCCAAGCGCCCGATCCTCTACACCGGCGGCGGCGTCATCAATTCCGGACCGGAAGCCACGCGTTTGCTGCGTGAACTCGTCGAACTGACCGATTTCCCGATCACCTCCACCTTGATGGGTCTGGGCTGCTATCCGGCATCCGGCAAGAACTGGCTGGGCATGCTGGGCATGCACGGTTCTTACGAAGCCAACATGGCCATGCATGATTGCGACGTCATGGTCTGTGTCGGCGCGCGTTTCGATGACCGTATTACCGGCCGTCTGAATGCCTTTGCTCCGAACTCGAAGAAAATCCACATCGATATCGATCCGTCTTCGATCAACAAGAATGTCCGCGTCGATGTTCCCATCGTTGGCGATGTCGGTCGGGTTCTGGAGGACATGGTTCGTCTGTGGCGGGCCCTGCCGAAGCGTCCTGAAAAGGCGCAGACGGAAGAGTGGCATCAGCAGATCGACCGCTGGCGCGCGCGCAAATCCTTCGCCTACAAGAACTCCAACGACGTCATCATGCCGCAATACGCCATTCAGCGGCTGTATGAAGCATCGAAGGGTCGCGACACCTACATTACGACGGAAGTCGGCCAGCACCAGATGTGGGCGGCGCAGTTCTTTGGTTTCGAAGAGCCGAACCACTGGATGACATCTGGCGGTCTGGGCACCATGGGTTATGGCCTGCCTGCCGCCATCGGCGTTCAGGTTGCGCATCCGGAAGCGCTGGTTATCGATATCGCCGGTGACGCATCGATCCAGATGTGCATTCAGGAAATGTCTTGCGCCATCCAGTACAATCTGCCGGTCAAGATTTTCATCCTGAACAACCAGTATATGGGCATGGTGCGCCAGTGGCAGCAGCTGCTGCACGGCAACCGCCTGTCCAACTCCTACACGGAAGCCATGCCCGACTTTGTGAAGCTTGCGGAAGCCTATGGCGGCGTTGGCATGTATTGCGATGACCCGAAGGAATTGGACGACAAGATTGCCGAGATGATCGCAGTCGACAAGCCTGTCATCTTCGATTGCCGCGTCGCCAATCTCGCCAACTGCTTCCCGATGATCCCATCGGGTAAGGCGCATAACGAGATGCTGTTGCCGGATGAAGCAACCGACGAAGCCGTTGCAAACGCCATCGACGCCAAGGGCCGTCAGCTAGTCTGATTGGGAGAGGAACACGGATATGAACGCACACCTACAGCCTACCGGTTCGGCCTACTTCATTCAGAAGGAAACGGAAACCGTCGAAAACCACACGCTATCGGTCCTCGTCGCCAATGAGCCGGGCGTTCTCGCCCGCGTCATCGGCCTGTTTTCCGGTCGTGGCTATAACATCGAAAGCCTGACCGTTTCGGAAACGGAACACGAATCGCACCTGTCGCGCATCACCATCGTCACGCGCGGTACGCCGGGCGTGCTGGAACAGATCAAGGCGCAGCTGGAACGCATCGTTCCGGTTCACCGCGTCGTGGACCTCACCGTCCGCGCCCGCCAGAACGGCCAGGACCGTCCGATTGAGCGTGAAGTTGCTTTGATTAAGGTCGCAGGACGAGGCGAAGACCGCGCCGAGACCCTACGTCTGGCCGATGCCTTCCATGCCAAGGTCGTGGATGCGACGCTGGAGCATTTCATCTTCGAAATCACCGGCAAGTCTTCGAAGATCGACCAGTTCCTGACCATCATCAAGCCGCTCGGCCTACTCGAAGTCTGCCGAACCGGTATCGCGGCGATGAACCGTGGTCCGCAGGGAATGTAATTCCCGTCTTCTATTGATCTTAAAATGCCCGTGCTTGGTCGCGGGCATTTTCGTTTGCGGTTTTAATGTATTTATTCCATCGAGGTTTCAGGCATGTCAAAACGTTTAAGGCAGTTGGATGGAGCGTTGTTCTGGCGAAGCTATCTGCTTACTGTCGGCTTCCTGATGTTTGCCGGTGCCAGCGTCGTGGGCTACGCGGCGTGGGCGGGATCGCTTGAACTGGAGTGGTTGGGGCGTGCTGATTAGTTCCGCCATTCTCCTTGTTGGCGCTTTGCTTTTCGGTGTGGGTGTATTTGGCAGCAACTCCAAAATGGAGGGCTGGACGGACGTTGCGTCAACGCATGAGGCGACCATTATCCTCCTTGTCATCAGCTATCCGGTCTATCTGATCCTCAAGCTGTTTTATCGCCCGCGCTGAAGCCAGAAATCGCGGACAATATCTGTATCTGGTCGCTGAGAATTTGAATCCGGAAAGTGAAGTAAGTGCTTAAAATCAAAGCATCTCCAGCGAAACCTTCTTCTGCGGCGGCGGGAATGCCGCGTCCAGTGCGGCCCAGTCTTCGTCGGTGATTTCCAGTTCTGTGGCGCCTAGGTTCTCCGTCACGCGTTCGGGGCTCGAGGATTTCGGGATGGGCATAACGCCGTCGCGTTCCAGAAGGAAAGCCAGCGCCACCTGTGCCGGTGTGGCCTGATAAGCCTTGGCGATGCGGATGAGTTCGTGGTTGGAGAGGATGCGGCCTTGTTCTATGGGCGAGTAAGCCATAACGGGCACGCCGTGGCTCTGGCACCATGGCAGCAGGTCGTATTCCGGCCCGCGACGGGAGAGGTTGTAAAGCACCTGATTGGCCGCGCAGTTCTTGCCATCGGTTACGGAAAACAGCTCTTCCATATCGTCGGTATCGAAGTTGGAAACGCCCCAATTCTGGATTTTTCCATCAGCCTTCAGCTTTTCGAAAGCGCCGACGGTCTCTTCCAGCGGATAGGAGCCGCGCCAATGAAGGAGGTATAGGTCAAGGTGGCCGGTTGCCAGCCGCTTGAGGCTGCGCTCGCAGGCTTCGATGGTGCCTTGGGCGCTGGCATTGTAAGGGTAAACCTTGCTGACAAGGAACACGTCATCGCGCAGGGATTGGATCGCCTCGCCAACGATTTCCTCGGAACGGCCATCGGCATACATTTCCGCCGTATCGACCACCGTCATACCAAGCTCTACGGCCTTGCGGATGCTGGCAATTTCCTGTGCTGCATCGGCAGCGATTTCGCCCATGTTCCAGGTGCCGATGCCCAATGCGGGAATGGAGGTGCCGGAGGGCAGGGTGACGGTGGGGATGTCGTCGAACATGCGGTGTCTCCTCTCAATGCTGTCAGTACCATAAACAAATCAGTCCCAGCGTCGATCCATCAAAACTTGTGGCCATTTCCATTCGCGTCCCTGTCTGGTGTTTGAAAGGGAGCGCGCATAGATTTGGCCGCGAGAGGGACGCCATGACAATCGAAACCTTTATCGCGCTTTTGCTTTTCGCTTTCACGACATCGATCACGCCGGGACCGAACAATATGATGCTGTTTGCATCGGGCGTGAATTTCGGCTTCCGCCGCACCATTCCGCATATGCTCGGCATCGGCGCGGGGTTTCTGTCATTGCTGATCGGTGTCGGGCTGGGGCTGGGCGCTTTGCTGCATTCTCTTCCCGTTCTCTACACGCTGCTGAAATTCGCAGGCGGTGCCTATCTTTTGTGGGTGGCGTGGAAAATCGGCACGTCGCGCTCCTTAAGTGATGGCAAAACGGGTGCGGAACCGATGACCTTTGTCGGCGCGGCTGCGTTTCAGTGGGTCAACCCCAAGGCATGGGTCATGGCGGTCACTGCTATGGCGACCTATACGGATGACAGCCAGTATTATTTCACCGTCATGCTTGTTGGCATCGCCTTTGCCGCCGTCAATCTGCCCAGCGTTTCCACATGGGCGGGATTCGGTTCGGCGCTGCGGGAATGGCTATCGGTGCCTGCGCGGCTGAAATGGTTCAACATCACCATGGCCGTGCTGCTGGTCATCAGCCTGTGGCCGATGCTGAAATAGTCTTAGGCGGGAAACTGCCGGTAGCATTCCTCGGCAATCTTCTGCAGATCGGCCTTGGAAATCTCGCCTGATACGGCATAGCCCAGCGCATTATCGATCCAGTAGAAGGTTTCGATGCCATCGGCGCTTGCCAGCCGGAAGCTGGTTTCGCGATTATCAGGGTTATGGCCAATCAGGACCGTGACCCGCTGCCCGGCCTGGTTCTGATACATCAGCATCGCCCCCGGCTTGCCGCTGACGGGAACCAGACGCCCACCAACGAGAGTGAAGCCGATATTGCTGAGATCAGGGATCGCAAAGGGTGAGCCGAGGCGTTTGCCGAGCCATGTGCCCAGATGCTGCTGCTGGTCTGCGCCCACCTCGACCGGGTGACGCACCTCGCTGGCATAGATCAGATAGGCGGATTTCGACTGGCTGGAAATATCCGCAGTCTGGGTGAGCGACGCGGCTTCAGGTGCTTTCAATCGCATCTGGGGCAGAAACTGCCCGGCCACGGCACCGGCTGCAAAAATGAGGCAGGCGGCGGCGGTGCGCGCCAGAAGGGGAGCCCAGCGGCGTGGCGCAGCGGTCAGCATCAGCCGGTCACTCTCGCGGCCAGTTTCATAAGGGGCAAAGGCGTTGCGCAGCATCTGTGCCTGCGTCTGCCACTCTGCGATGCGTTTACGATCTTCCGGGTGGTCGGCAAGCCAGGCTTCGACGCGCAAACGCTCCGCATCACCAAGGTGGCCATCCACATAGGCGTGCAGATCTGTTTCTGATATGGCGTCGGTGCTGTTCATTTCGGTCTCCGAAGAGGAATGATATTGTCTGCGGCAAGCTGCGCCCGCAGCGTTTCCCGCGTGCGCGAAAGCCGCGACATGACGGTGCCGATGGGGATGTGCATCATGTCTGCCACTTCCTGATAGCTGTAGCCTTCCACCGTCACCAGCATCAAAACCGCGCGTGCCTCGGGTGCTAGCCCGGCAAGAGCGTGGTGCAGCCGGTCGTTTTCCAGCGTATCGCCTTGGGTTTCTGTACTACCTGCATCCTCCTCATGGCCATTGAGGCTTTCGGATGGGTGGCGTTTTTCGCTGCGATGCCGGTTGCGGTAAAGGTTGGTCATGATGGCATAGGCCCATGCCTTCAGCCCGCCGCCGCGCCATTGGTGCCGGTTGAGAAGCGCTTTTTCGATACAGTCCTGAAACAGATCCTCGCCATCGGCATCATGGCGCGAAAGGCTGCGCGAATAGCGCCGCAGCGATGGCATGAGGGCCAGCATCTGCGCTTCGAACGAGCCGGAGGCGGGGGCAGATTGTCCCCGCCGATCACTGCCTTTGCCGTTATGGCTTTGCGACATCCCAATTTCCGCCCATGCCGTCGCCCGTCATGTCACCCTTTTTCATGTCTTTGGCCCAGTAATACAGCGGCATGCCATCCTTGGCCCACTGTTTCTTTCCGTCCTTGCGGGTAACGATCGTATAGGCGCCATCGGCCTTGTCGCTGTCCGATGCAAAGAAAGGTGGCCAGTTGGTAGCGCATTTTTCATAGCAGCTGGACTCGCCCTTCATATCTTTCTTGTAGGTGTAAAGGGTCATGCCTTTTTCACCGGCAAGAACATTGCCCTTATCGGCCTTGACAGTTTCAACCATCGGCGCGGCGAAGGCGGAGCTTGCGATGGCAAAAGCCGCAAGCGAGATTAAAGCACGCATTTTCATGGATGTCCTCCTCTGGATCAGGCAGCGTCTGCCGCCAACGAGAATAAGACACCGGGCAGGGCGAGTTTATTCCCTGCTGTTACGAAAAAACTGACGCGTCAGTTCCAGAGCGGAATATCCGGTTTCATCAGCATCAACCAGACGATGCCGATGACGGCGAAGAATGCGGGAAAACCACAGGCAAACCAGATGCGGTACAGCCGGAACCATTGCGATGGCAGAGGCTCGCCAGACGCGGCGGCCAGGCGCGCGATGTTCCGCAGCTTCATCTGTACCCACACCACAGGCAGCCAGAAGATGCCGACGAAGACATAAAGCAGCAGGGACAGGAACACCCAGCCTTCCGTCAATGGCCAGCCGATGATGCGGGCGAGCATATAGCCGGTGATGGGTTGAAGAATGGCAGCCGTTGCCGTGAAAATCGTATCGGCAATCACCACTGTCCGCGCAACATGTGCAATGAGGGACGGGTTTTCCGTTCTACGTGCCATGACCATGAAGAAGGCAATGCCTGCGCCCGTGCCGAGCAAAACCGTCGCGCCGATGACATGGGCAAGGCGAATGAGGTCCTCGAGCATAGCCTATCTTTCGTCCAGTATCGCCAGTGCGGCAAGGGTTAGAACGATGGAGGGAAGCACTTTGACAAGCGGCCCGAGCGGATCGAGCCACAGCTCAGGTACCAGCATCGTTCCGCCCAGCAGGTACGCGCTTGTAACAAGCAGCATGCCGACCATGGCTTTGCGAGCATAGGGTCGCAGCAGAACGGCTGCTCCCAGCGCAATGTCGATGAAGCAGGTGGTTATCGTCACCGTCAAAGCAGCACCGTTCGGCATGAAAGGCAGAAAATGGTCCGATGATCTCGATACATCGAAAAGCGGTATGAGGCCGGAGAGAAGCCAGAACAGTGACAGGCAGACGAGGATGATGGGTTTCAGCAGGAAAAGCCGGGCAAACCAAAGGTCTTGAACGCCTGATGGGTTGTCTGCCAGCGTCTGCGCCGCCGTCTTGAATGCGAAACCTTGAGGATAAGCGCCATCGACCGTTACGCCTTGAGACATCACCGCCATGGCTGTTGAGCGCAGAGGGGAGCGCCATCCAAGCCGCCCCGCCATATCCAGCTAGCCATGTGACCGGTGTTGCCAGGATCGCCGGGGGTGAGGCGGTTGGGCTGCTGGCCAGCCCCAGCCATTGACGATGAAGCCCTATCAATTGCTGCAAGGTCAATATTTCGCCTGCCGCCAGATGCAGATCAGCACCCGGTGCGATTTTTCCACTGATTGCGTCGGCCACGATGTCGGCGACATCAGACAAGGCTACAGTTTGCACGGGGCTTTGAGCGTGGACCATTGGGGTGACGTAGGGAATGCTCGCCAATGCTCTGAGCAGTGCCGTGCCGCCATGGGCGTTGCGTCCGATGACGAGCGCGGGGCGAAGGATGACATGGGGCAGGCCGCTTGCTGCCAATGCCTGATCGGCGCGCTGTTTGGTGGCAAGGAAAGCAGTGTCGGATGCCATGTTGGATGTGCGGGCGGATATCTGCACGATCAGCCGTCCGCCAGCCTTCACGCTTGCCTGATAAAGCGCCAGCATCGATCTTTCCTGCGTAGCGACAAGATCGTCGGACAGGCCATCCTGTAGCGCGCCAGCGCAGTTGACGATGGCGTCGTGGCTTTCAACCAGAGACTGCCAATCCTCTGGCGTGGTCAGGCGTGCAAGGTCTGCGGTCACCCAATCTGCAAACGGGATTTTTCGCTTGGAAGCATCGGTATATCGGCCAAGGCCCGTGACGGCATGGCCATCACGCAGAAGCCTGCGGATGATATCCGAACCGATAAAACCAGTGGCACCGAGAATCAGAATTTTCATGCGTGTAGTCTATCCAAAGTTTCGCGCAAAACGCCACGGACTGATTTCACGGTCGGCCCAATCATTGCGCAAAAAAAGAGCCCAGGGTTTCCCTTGGGCTCTTCGTTCTGTGGAGATCGGTAGGGATCAGAATTCTTCCCAGGAGCTGTCGGCTGCTGCCGCGCCGCCGCCGAAGGCGCCTGACACTTTGCGCATCAGCTGGCGGGTCGGGGAGGCGACCGGGGCGGAGTTGTGCGATGCGACCTGGACTGGACGCGAGGACGAGCCGTTGCCGAGGTTGAACTGGGTGATCAGCTGGTTCAGGGCTGCCGCTTCCTTGGCAAGGCTGTGGCTTGCCGCTGTCGATTGCTCGACCATGGCGGCATTCTGCTGGGTGCCCTGGTCCATGGTGTTGACGGCGGAGTTGATTTCCTGAATGCCGACAGACTGTTCGCGGGCAGATTCCACGATGGCGTTGACGTGCTGGTTGATCTGCTGGACTTCGGAGACGATGTTTTCCAGCGCCTTGCCCGTATTGCCGACGAGTTCTACACCGGATCTGACCTGATCACCTGAGGTGACGATCAGCGTCTTGATTTCCTTTGCAGCCGTTGCCGAGCGCTGGGCCAATTCGCGTACTTCCTGTGCGACAACCGCAAAGCCCTTACCGGCTTCACCGGCGCGTGCGGCTTCGACACCGGCATTCAGTGCCAAGAGGTTGGTCTGGAAAGCGATTTCGTCGATGACGCCGATGATGTTCGAAATCTCGCTGGAGGATTTTTCGATCTGCTGCATGGCGATAACGGCATCGCGAACGACCTGGCCGGAATGTTCAGCGCTGAGGCGGGTCTTGGTGACGAGACCGCCGACTTCTTCGGCACGCTTGGCAGAGTCGCGAACAGTCGTTGCGATTTCTTCCAGCGCTGCTGCGGTTTCTTCGACCGAAGCGGCCTGCTGCTCGGTACGCTTGGACAGGTCGTCGGCGGCAGAGCGGATTTCGTTGGCGCCAGCGTCGATACCACGAGCATTCTTGCCCACGGAAACCAGCGCTTCATTCAGTTTGCCAACCGAATTGTTGAAGTCGTTTCTCAGGCGATCGAGGTGATCCACGAAAGGCGCGTTGATGCGGTGGGCGACGTTGCCATCGGCCAGCTGGCCAAGGCCCTGCGCCAGTGCATCGACGGCGAACTGAATGTCGGCGGCTTCCTTGGCTTTCTGAAGCTCGCGCTCCTGACGTTCCTTTTCGGTCATGGAGCGGTTGGCATCGGCTTCGCGTTCCATCTGGATCTTGGCGATGGCATTGTCCTTGAAGACCTGCACGGTTTCGGCCATCTGGCCGATTTCGTCCTTACGGCCAACGCCGGGAACGTCCACCTGTGTTTCACCGCCGGCCAGACGCTTCATGGCCGACGTCATGGCAAGAAGTGGGCGGGAAATGCCGGAACCGATCAGCAGACCAGCCGCGATGGCAATGACGATTGCGCCTGCAAGGCTGCCCCAGATCATCTTGATCGCGGATGAGATTGCCGCTTCGTTCGCAGCGGAACGTTTTGCCAGCAATGTCTTTTCGTCACCCTGCATTTCTTTGATCAAGCCGCGAAGGCTATCGAAATAGGTCTTGCCTTGGGAAGCATCGAGCTTCTGGTTCATCTCAGCAATTGATGTCGTATCGGCCAGCGTTGCACGCGCCTTGATCTGCGGTTCAGCGAAATTCTTCTGCCAATCGCTGATCGCACTCTGAATCTTGTCGAGACGTCCAACCTGAGTCGGATTGTCGCTGACCATTTTCTTCAGGTCATCGATTGTCTTGTAAATAGCCTGTTCGCCTTGACGATATGGCGCCAGGAAGTCCTGCTTACCGGCGATGATATAGCCTCGCATACCCGTTTCCATATCGACGGCAGATGCCGTGATAGCGTCGGTTCTCTGCAACACTTGGTTGGTGTGATCTACCCAACCATTACTTTCTATCATGGAAGAAATACTTGTCAGTGCAATTGCACCTATCGCAATTGCAAGCAAGACCGGTGCTGATGTGCCGGATACGACTTTTGATTTTGTGGAAAGATCCCTGAAAGAGAACATTTTTCCCGACCCCTATAGTGTAAGTTATTTCATTGATGGTGAGCATGGCGTTGCTCCGAACAACTTTGTTTTTATTTTCGGGGTTTTCTTTAGGAAAGCCGTCGTGTCGTTCTGGTTCGTTTCATGGCGCTTGTCAGATGTCCCTAATATCTAATTCACGCATTAATGATTTTATTTGATATCAATTTATTGTTAGTTAAAATTGTAATGATGATAAGTTATAATTACATTTTGCTGAAATAACGTTTGTGCCGACATTTATGGCTCGTCTTGAGCTTTAATCGCGGGTCGATCAATTCACGGCTTTATTCTTCTTTCGTTCTTTTTCAGTTGCGCTTCGCGCTCGAATCCTGCGAAGAGAACGCATGCAATTTTCACCGCAACAGGATGAAGCCTTAAAGGCTGTTTCGCGCTGGTTGAAGGAAGGCCGCACGCCGGTTTTCCGGCTGTTCGGCTATGCCGGTACGGGCAAGACCACGCTTGCAAAATATTTTGCCGAGCATGTCGATGGTGAGGTTCTGTTTGCGGCCTTCACCGGCAAGGCGGCGCAGGTGCTGCGGTCCCGTGGGGCGACGAATGCCCGCACCATTCACTCGCTAATCTATCGCCCGCGCGGCGAGGAGGCAGTCGAGGATGAGGAGACCGGCAAGACCTCCATCGCGCCGATGTTTTCCATCAACCGCCAGAGCCCGCTGGCCAAGGCGGCACTCATCATCATCGACGAATGCTCGATGGTGGATGAGGCGCTGGGCAGGGACTTGATGAGTTTCAGCACGCCCATCCTCGTTCTGGGTGATCCCGGCCAGTTGCCGCCCGTATCCGGTGGTGGTTTCTTTACCGAGCAGGAGCCGGACTTCCTGCTGTCAGAAATCCACCGTCAGGCGAAGGACAATCCCATCATTCAGCTTGCCATGGATGTGCGGGAGGGCAAGGAGATCATGCGCGGCGATTATGGCGCGGCGCAGGTCATTTCCAAGAATGAGGTGACGCAGGGGCTGGTGCTGGATGCGGATCAGGTTCTGGTCGGTACCAACCGTACCCGCCGCCGTTACAATCAGCGTCTTCGCGAGCTAAAGGGCTTCAGCGCCGATTATCCGCAATCCGGTGACAAGCTGGTATGCCTGCGCAACGACCCGGCCAAGGGTCTGCTGAATGGTTCTCTGTGGCAGGTGATGAGTTCGTCACGCGAGACAGTGAAGCCCGGCATCAACCTGATGATACGCCCGGAAGACGACGATATGGACCGCGGTGCGGCCAAGATCAAACTGCTGAAGGCTGCGTTCGAGGAAACTGAAACCGAAATTCCCTGGACGACGCGCAAGCGTTATGACGAGTTCGATTACGGTTATGCGCTGACGGTGCACAAGGCGCAGGGTTCGCAGTGGAACAATGTCGTCTTGTTCGACGAAAGCTTTGCATTCCGTGATTCGCGTGAGCGCTGGCTTTACACGGCCATTACCCGTGCTGCCGAAACATTGACCATTGTTCGATAAGCAAACGCCCGGCGCGGTATTCAAACCTGCGCCGGGCGTTGTTCAAATCTTGATCGAATAATCGCTTATGATGCAGGCTGGATGACGCCCATCATGTAAGCTTTGGCCACGGCCTGAAACCGGTTGCTGGCGCTGACTTTTTCCATCACGCAGGATTCGAGCTTTTGCAGTTCCTCGTTGGAAATGCCGAGCGTACGGGCGAGGCGAACCGGCGCGTAACCTTCCGCCATCAATTCCAGACATTTGCGTTCCTGTGTGCTCAGCTTCACATCGGCGTCGGTCAGCAACTCGGCTTCAACTTCGAGAGCATCGTCATCGGTCAGAACGTCGCTGATCTGCTGGATCTGACGGCGCACGGTGGAGATTTCCGCAGCCAGCTCGCTTTTGCGATTGTTGAGAACATCCTGGAACAGGGCGTCAGCATCGGCCTGTGTCGGTGCGTCCGCCAGCTTCTGCATGATGTCCTGAATGGTGGCGACAGGGATGCCGATCTCGCGGCAGAAATTGATGACCGCCATGCGGTGGACATCCTGATGCGAATAGATGCGCATCAAGCCAGCGCGGCGAGACGAGATGATCTCTTTTTCTTCGTAGAAATGCAGTGTGCGATGCGTGACGCCGAACATGTTTGCCATGTCTGCAATCGCAACCGGTTCCGGTGGCAGAGGCGAGGGAAGTGAGACTTCTGGAAGAAAACCTTTGCGCGCAATTTTCGAAATATCCCTTGTGGGAGATTTCGCCGGCTCTTCCGCATCGCGCATGGGCTTTGCCCTCCATCGGGCTTCGTTGCGCGCTCTTCCGGGAATGGACCTTCGCGCAGGCAGCTCGTCGTTCAGGAATTCGTCCATTCCAGCTTCGGATGCCATGTCGATACTAGGATGTATTTTGAGTTGTGTTTCTGAAAAAAAGTAATCGTTCGCCATTATAAACCCCAATGCCCAATCGGCGCTTCAATGCGGGTGCGCGCAAATGGTTCCAAAACTTTTCAATTATTTTTTCGGGGGTGCTTGCAGCGGGTGTGATAGTGAAGGAAACAAGACCTTCTTATATCGAACGCGAGCGGTCAGAAATCATGTCAACCACACTCTCCGTCAATCTCAATGCCATCGCCATGCTGCGCAATCGCCGCGATCTTCCCTGGCCGGATGTCGCGCATTTTGGCCGTATCGCGCTGGCCGCCGGTGCCAGCGGACTGACCGTTCACCCGCGCCCGGACCAGCGGCATATCCGCCTTTCAGACCTGCCGGTTTTGCGCGCTCTGATAGATGACGAGTTTCCGAAGGCCGAGTTCAATATCGAGGGTTACCCATCAGAAGACTTCCTGCTGCTGTGCGAGGAAACCCAGCCGGAGCAGGTGACGCTGGTGCCGGACGATCCGTCACAGGCGACCTCGGACCATGGCTGGGATTTTAGCAAACACGCCTCTTTCCTGAAAGAGACCGTGGCGCGCCTGAACGGCGGCGGCATGCGCGTTTCGCTGTTTGCGGATGGTGATGGCGACAAGGCGGCGGTACAGCTGGCGGCAGAGACGCGCGCGGCCCGCATCGAGCTTTACACAGGCCCCTATGGCGGGTGCTTCGACAACCCGGAACACGCTGACGTCTGGATCGAGAAGCTCGGCGTCACGGCGGATTATGCCAAGGCGCTTGGGCTTGAGGTGAATGCCGGGCATGACCTGACGGTTGCCAACCTTCCAGCCTTGGTCAAGCGCATTCCCTATCTCGCTGAAGTGTCCATCGGTCATGGGCTGACGGCGGATGCCATGGAGTATGGAATGGCGGAAACGGTACGGCGTTTTTGTCGCGCCTGTGGTCAGACTATTTCATAACTATCGTCAATTTTTGCCATTATATTGCAGGCCGCGCAGTTGCTGCGCGGTTTTATTGATTTTGAAAAGGGCATTTTTTCATGCAGGAGCATCACGTTGTCGTCGTTGGGGGAGGCTTCGGCGGACTGCAGGTCGTTCATGGGCTGAAAGGCGCGCCGGTTCGCATCACCTTGATCGATCGCCGCAATCACCATCTGTTTCAACCGCTGCTTTATCAAGTGGCGACCACGGCACTGGCCACATCGGAAATCGCCTGGCCGATCCGGCGGCTGTATCGGGACAGGCCGGAAGTGACCACGCTGCTTTCGGAAGTCGGCGGCGTTGATCGCCAAAGCCGCACCGTTATCCTGAAATCCGGCGAGGCCATCCCTTTCGATACGCTGGTTCTGGCCACCGGCGCACGTCACGCCTATTTCGGCAATGATGCCTGGGAAAAGCATGCGCCGGGCTTAAAGACGCTGGAAGACGCCACCACCATCCGCCGCCGTTTGCTGCTTGCCTTCGAGCTTGCCGAACTTGCAAAAACGGAAGAAGAAAAACAGGCTTACCTGACCTTCGTGGTCATCGGCGCCGGTCCAACCGGCGTGGAAATGGCGGGCATGATTGCCGAACTGGCGCATAAGACGCTGCCGCCGGAGTTCCGCAATGTCGATACCCGAAAGACCCGTGTTCTGCTGGTGGAAGCCGGCCCGAGAGTGCTGCCAGCCTTTACGGAAGACCTTTCTGCCTACAGCAAGACCGCGCTGGAAAAGCTTGGCGTTGACGTGCTGCTGGGCACGCCCGTTTCCGCCTGCACTGATGATGGCGTGACGGTGGGTGACACGCATTTTCCTGCCAAGACCATCGTCTGGGCCGCCGGTGTGCAGGCATCTCCCGCCGCGCAATGGCTTGGCACTTCTGCAGACAGGGCAGGGCGCGCGGAAGTGACGCCGCAGTTAAACATTCCCGATGACGAGCGGATTTTTGTGATTGGCGATACGGCGCTGGTCAAGCAGGTCGATGGCAAGCCAGTCCCTGGCGTCGCCCCAGCCGCCAAGCAACAGGGCAGCTATGTCGCCCGCGTCATCAAGGCGCAGCTTGCAGGCCAGCCCATGTCAGCCCCGTTCCACTACCGCCACCAGGGCAACCTCGCCACCATCGGCAAGCGGGCGGCTGTTATCGATTTCGGAAAGTTCAAGCTGACCGGCGTTCTGGCCTGGTGGATCTGGGGCCTCGCCCACATCTACTTCCTCATCGGCACCCGCTCCCGCCTCGCCGTGGCCTGGAGCTGGCTGTGGATCTACCTCAGCGGCCACCACAGCGCGCGGCTGATTACGCAGAAAGAAACGTTGAAGGACGAGGCGTAAGGTTTAGGCCTTGGCGCAGTTTTGGAGGGGAGGCGATGCCTTTCCTCCGTCGCCCTCGGGCTCGTCCCGAGGCTCTGCCCACGGTCAATTCATTAGACCCTCGGCACAAGGCCGAGGGTGACGTCGTGTATGTAGGGCGACAGGCCAAAAAGTGCCGACGCTGCCCCTTTCTGTATCAGGCCGACAGCAACTTCGCCTTATTTGCCTTGAAAAACGCCTCACTGGTCTGTGGCTTTTCGCCCGTCAGCGTCTCGTAGTCGTTGGTGACGAGGTCGAAATTGCCCGCAGCGATGTTCGCATCCGCCGATGCCAGCATGGCGGCGACGAATCCGGGAAGGCCAGCGCTTTCGATGCCCTTCTGCAAATCAGCAGGCGATACCTTGATGACAGCAAGCGGCTTGTCGGCGGCTTGGGAGGCGACAGCGGCGATTTCGTCGGCGTTCTGCGATTGCGGGCCGGTGACGGTGTAGGTCTTATTTTCGGCCTTGCCCTTGGCAAGAGCGGCGGCTGCGGCACGGGCGCAGTCATCGCGAGAGATGTTGGAGACCTTGCCGTCAGCCATGGCGGTGAACCACTGGCCGCTTTGCAGATTGTGCGGCATACCATGCAGGTAGTTGTCGTAATACCAGGCATTGCGAATGATGGTGTAAGGCACGCCGCTGGCCTTGATGGCTTGCTCGGTGCCGAGATGATCAGGCGCAAACGTGACGAGCGATTTGTCCGGGTTGGGCATGGACGTGTAGGCGAGGTGCTTCACGCCAGCCTTGGCGGCGGCTTCGACAGCGGTCTTGTGCTGCGTCAGACGCTGGCCCGGAACGGCAAGGGCGTCCGTGGAAATGAGGAGGGCGGTGTCGATGCCAGCGAAAGCAGCGGCGAGCGAAGCTGCGTCATCGAAATCGGCCTTGCGGGTTTCGACGCCCTTTGCGGCAAGGGCCGAAAGCTTAGCGGTATCACGGCTGGCGGCAACGATATCGGATGCGGCGACGCCGTAGGTTTCCAAGAGGTGGCGGATGACGGCCTGACCGAGTTGGCCGGAAGCGCCAGTTACGAGAATTTTGCTCATCACATATGTCCTTTTCCGCATCCGTTGAAAGCCGATGCTTTGCTGGTCTCAAAAAGAGAGTAAGGCTAAAATAGGAATTGACTGCATGATGTAAAGAAGGCATTTTTCTTGCCATACGTTACCAAAAGGGAACCACCATGAGCGCGACAATTTCAAGGCTGAAGCCAGCAGCATCTGCGCCAACGCCAGATTTTGCCAATCTGGATTTCGGCAATTGCCCGGTGCGCGACCTGCTCAACCATATCGGCGGTAAGTGGTCGACCCTGCTGCTGCAAGCCTTGGCCGAGAAGCCATATCGCTTCGGTGAACTACGCCGCATGGTGCCAGATATCTCCCAGCGCATGCTGACCCAAACCCTGCGCGACCTTCAGCGCGATGGTTACATTCACCGCGAGGTTTTCCCCACCAAGCCGCCGAGCGTGGAATATAGCATGACGCCGTTGGGGCGCTCGCTGTATCGCCCGCTTTCGGAAGTCATCAACTGGGCGCTGGAAAACCACGACGCGGTCAAGGTTGCGCGTCAGCGTTTCGAGGCTGAGACCTGATACCCGCTCACCTATAACCTGCAGCCATTTTCGCTGACGCTCATATTGCGCCGCGTCAATTCGTAGCTCTTCGTCAAAAAACCTCTTGACCCTTTTCGCCGCTCCCCTTAAACAACACTCGAACCGTACCGTACGGTACATAACGTCTCAGGTGGAGTGGACAAGGTGGGGACCGATCCGATCACAGCGCAGGAATTTTCGCCGCGTCAGAACGCCGTTCTGGAGCAGGCTTTGCGTCTTCTGGTCGAGGGCGGGGAGAAAGCGCTAACCACATCGGGCTTAGCGCGCGCCGCCAACTGTTCCAAGGAAAGCCTTTACAAGTGGTTCGGTGACCGTGACGGTCTGCTGGCCGCGATGATCACTTTTCAGCAGAGCAAGGTCCGCACCTTCGAGAAGGCAGGGGACCGCGTTTCTGCGCCGCAGCTGACCGACCACCTCGAAGTCTTTGCTCATGATTTGCTGGATGTTCTGGCGGGCGATGTTTCGCTTGCGCTGAACCGTCTCGCCATCGGGCAGGCCAGCCGGGATGGCTCGAAGCTGGGCAACCTGCTTCTGGAGCGTGGTCGCCGCCAGATCGACAAGCGTGCACGCGGTCTTATCGAGGCCGGTCGCCGCTCCGGCTATTTGCGTTTCGATGATCTCGAAGACGCCTATCGCAGCTTTTATGGCCTGATCGTTTCCGACCTGCATGTGCGCATGCTGTTGGGTGAAGCGCAGCAGGCAAAGGATTTTTCTGCCCGGGCACGCAAGGCCGTATCGGCCTTTCTGACGCTTTACGGCACGGAGAAGGTACATTCGGAAACTGGTGGAAAGGTCGCCTGAGTTCCGGTCTAAACAACGTCAAATATCCAAGGAAGGACTACCGAAATGCGCGTCTATTACGATCGTGATGCCGATCTCAATCTCATCAAGGCGAAGAATGTCGCCATCGTCGGTTATGGTTCCCAGGGTCGCGCCCATGCGCTGAACCTGAAGGACAGCGGCCAGAAGAACATCGCCATCGCGTTGAAGGCTGGTTCCGGCACCATCAAGAAGGCAGAAGCCGATGGCTTCAAGGTCATGACCGTTGCCGAAGCTGCCAAGTGGGCCGACCTTTTGATGATGGCAACACCTGACGAACTCCAGGCTGACATCTACAAGGCAGAGATTGCCGACAACATTCGTGACGGTGCCGCGATTGCATTCGCCCACGGCCTCAACGTTCACTTCGGCCTCATCGAGCCAAAGGCTTCGCTCGACGTCGTCATGATCGCACCGAAGGGCCCAGGCCACACGGTTCGCGGCGAATACCAGAAGGGCGGCGGCGTTCCTTGCCTCGTTGCCGTTCACCAGAACGCATCCGGCAATGCTCTTGAAGTTGCTCTCTCCTACGCCTGCGGCGTTGGCGGCGGTCGCTCCGGCATCATCGAAACCAACTTCAAGGAAGAGTGCGAAACCGACCTCTTCGGCGAACAGGTCGTTCTGTGCGGCGGTCTCGTCGAGTTGATCCGCGCCGGTTTCGAAACGCTGGTCGAAGGCGGTTATGCGCCTGAAATGGCTTACTTCGAGTGCCTGCACGAAGTGAAGCTCATCGTAGACCTGATCTACGAAGGCGGCATCGCCAACATGAACTACTCCATCTCCAACACGGCAGAATGGGGCGAATACGTCACCGGCCCGCGCATCATCACCGCTGAAACAAAGGCTGAAATGAAGCGCGTCCTGCACGACATCCAGACCGGCAAGTTCACCTCCGACTGGATGCAGGAATACCGCTCCGGCGCCGCCCGCTTCAAGGGCATCCGCCGCATGAACGACGTTCACCAGATCGAAGAAGTCGGCGCAAAGCTGCGCGGCATGATGCCTTGGATCGGCAAGAACAAGCTGGTTGACAAGGCTGTGAACTAAGCTTCATTGCTGGGATAAATTTGCGAAAGGCCGGAGCGGAAGCTCCGGCCTTTTGGTTTTGGGCGGTAAGGCAGGCGGCAACCAATGCCGTCATGCTCGGGCTTGTCCCGGGCATCTGCCAACGTTGCATCCGCTGAACGGTGATCAGATCCTCGGGACAAGCCCGAGGATGACGTTGAGTATGGGATGTTTGGTCGAGGATATCCTTAGCTTGACGGTCCCTCAAACAGGGCAGCTTGATATCTAATTCTTATGAGCGTACATATATCTGTACATAAAAATCACCCAAGAGGCTCCCATGCCAAATGTCCGCTTCACCGAATTCCGCCAGAACTTTGCAACGCATTTCGATGCGGTGCTGGAATCGCGTGCGCCGTTGCTCGTGACGCGACAGGGTAGGGAAGCGGTGGTGGTGCTTGCCGAGGGGGAATATGAAAGCATGCAGGAAACGCTACATCTTCTTTCCAACCCCGCCAATGCGGAGCGGTTGCGGGCCAGCATGGATCAGCTTCGCAAGGGTGATGTCATCGAGCGTGACCCGACTGAAGAATGACGCTGGTCTGGACCGAACATGCCTGGGACGATTACGAGTTCTGGCAAAAGACCGATCTGCGGATGGTCGAAAAGATCAATGAGATCATCAAGAATGCAAAGAGAACGCCCTTTGCAGGGTTAGGAAAGCCGGAACCGCTAAAAGGGGATTTGTCCGGCTTCTGGTCTCGCCGCATTACCGGCGAGCACCGTTTTGTTTATCGCGTGGCAGGCAGTGGTGATGAGCAGCGACTGGAGATCCTCCAGTGCCGTTTCCACTATGCCTGAGACGGCGCAATCACACCCTTCGTCAGAATAAAGCAGCCATAAAACCGCGTTTCACCCGTGGTAATCACGCAGTATGCATCTTTTGCCTGCTCATAAAACGCAAAGCGCTCGATGCCGTACATGGGTGCGGATTCGCCTTCGGCGGCGTCGATTTCGGCCTGCACTTCGGCCTGCACCGGCTCGATCTGGTCTGGCGCGCCCATGACTTCCATGCGGCCGACGGAGGGCTGGATGGGGGTGTCGAGGGGGAAGACCGAGAGGATGGCTTTCATGGCGCGGGCGGCGGAGATGTTTTCCATGCGCAGAACCTGACCGACCACCGTGTGCTGGGAGATGCTGTCGGATGGAAAGTTGGTGTCTGTGATGACAAGCGTGTCGGCGTGGCCCATGGCGCGCAGCGCGTGCAGCACATCGGCGTTGAGAGCCGGGTCGATATTCTTGAGCATTGTATCCTCCGTCATGCTTCAAATCAGTGGTTTGCAATCGACCCGGAAATTGCCTCGCCGTCAATCCATCGTGATGCCGATTGTAGACTCTGGGCCAAAGATGTATTGCGGGTGCGCCATCTGGGAGGCTGCGCAGAAAAGCTGAAAAACCGTACCGAAAATCGATAAGTCAGTATTGCTGACCTATCAGTGTTTCGATACATATATGCGCAAGAAAACGAAACAAGAGGAAACGAACCCATGCTCGATTGGGAACAAATATTCGCCACGCGCTCTTCGCGCATGAAGGCGTCTGAAATCCGCGAATTGCTGAAGCTGCTGGAGCAGCCGGATATCATTTCCTTTGCTGGCGGTATTCCTGACCCGGCGCTGTTTCCAGACCAGGAATTCAAGCAGGCTTACGCTGATATTTTCTCGGGCCCGCAGGTCAATTCGGCTCTGCAATATTCCGTCAGCGAAGGCTACAAGCCGCTGCGCGAATGGATCGTGCAGGATATGGCGAAGATCGGCATCGAATGCTCGGTCGATAACGTCTTTATCACATCCGGTTCGCAGCAGGCGCTGGATTACCTCGGCAAGCTGTTCCTCTCGCCCAACGATACGGCGCTGGTGACGTGGCCGACCTATCTCGGCGCGCTCTCGGCCTTCAACGCCTATGAGCCGACCTACGACCAGCTGAATCCGAACGGAAACCGCACACCGCAGACCTATCGCGATGCCGCTGCTAAGGCTGGTGGTTCGGTGAAGTTCGCCTATCTCTCGGCTGACTTCTCCAACCCGACCGGCGAAACCGTCGATCTGGCCGGTCGCAAGAAGCTGCTGGAATTGGCCGACGAGCTGGATATCGCCGTTCTGGAAGATGCGGCCTATCAGAACCTGCGTTTCGATGGCGAGCCCGTCACGCCGATTCTGGCGCTGGATATCGCCCGTAACGGCACCATCGAAAAGACCCGCACGATCTATTCCGGCAGCTTCTCCAAGACGCTGGCGCCGGGCCTGCGCGTTGGCTTTGTGGTTGCGGCCATGCCTGTCATTCGCAAGCTGGTGCTGATGAAGCAGGCGGCAGACCTGCATTCTTCGACCATCAACCAGATGGCCGTCGAGCATGTCGCCTCTCGCGGTTTCGACAAACAGGTTGCCAAGATCAAGGCCGCGTATAGCGCGCGCCGCGATGCAATGCTGGTCGCCCTCGAAAAGTACATGCCAAAGTCTGCCCGCTGGACGAAGCCGGAAGGCGGCATGTTCGTTTGGGTCACCCTGCCGGAAGGCATGGATGGGGCGGAGCTTCTTGCCAAGTCGCTATCCACGGAGCGCGTCGCCTTTGTGCCGGGCAAGGCGTTCTTTGCCGATGGGTCGGGTGCCAACACCTTGCGCGTCAGCTTCTCCTGCGCCAACGAACAGATGATCGATGAAGGCATCAAACGCCTCGGTCGTTTGATTGCTGGAGCGGAAACGACGTCCAACGCGACGATGCCGCTGGTTTAAGCAGCAACTTTTTTACGTCATCCTCGGGCTTGTCCCGAGGATTTAAGGCACCCCAACACCAAACGTGGTTAGACCCTCGGGACAAGCCCGAGGGTGACGAACACTTGTGTCTCCAGATTCCCAAGAAAGGGTTCGCTCATGACCAGCCAGCACGCATTCCAGCAAGTCGATGTCTTCTCGGCAGAACCACTCAAGGGCAATCCTCTCGCAGTCGTGTGTGATGCGGATGGCCTGTCGGATGCGCAGATGGCGGCCTTCGCCAACTGGACGAATCTGAGTGAAACGACGTTTCTGCTGAAACCGACATCGCCGGATGCCGATTATCGGGTGCGGATTTTTACGCCGCATGGTGAGTTGCCATTTGCCGGCCATCCAACGCTTGGCACATGCCATGTCTGGCTTTCACGTCAGGGCACGGCAGACAAGAGCGAAGTGGTGCAGGAGTGCGAGGTGGGTCTGGTTCGGATCAGGGTGTCTGACGGCAAGCTCGCTTTTGCCGCGCCGCCCTTGCGCAAATCCGGCTCGGTGGATGCCGAAACGCTGGAAAACGTCATCGCGGGTCTTGGTCTTGCGAAAGACGCCGTTGTCGATGCGAACTGGACGGATAACGGCCCCGGCTGGGTTTCCCTTCTGCTGCGCTCCCGGCAGGATATTTTGAACATCAAGCCGAACTATGCGGTCCTTGGCGGCTTCAAGGTTGGCGTGGCGGCACCCTGTGGTGCGGATGACGCTATCGAGGCAGATTTTGAGCTGAGAGCCTTTGCTGATGGGTATGAAGACCCGGTCACCGGCAGCTTGAATGCAGGCATCGCGCAATGGCTGATCGGCCATGGAATCGCGCCGCACAACTACGTGGCAAGCCAGGGCACTGTTCTAGGCCGGGCAGGGCGCGTGAGTATCGACAAGATCGGTGACGATATCTGGATCGGTGGTGCGGTGACGGTGTTGATCGAGGGGACTGTCACCCTGTAAGGGGTGCGCAAAGCCTGCCTGTCACATACATGTTATGGATTTGTGTTTTAGCGGTGCCAGATCGCAACTGGAACCGCATTTATGAAAACGCTTCTCTCCGCCTTCACGGCCATCGTTTCGCTGGGTATTCTCGTCGGTAGCGCCCAGGCGGCTGATCTGGTGCTTTACACCAGCCAGCCGAACGAGGATGCGCAGGCAACCGTCGATGGCTTCAAGGCTGCCAACCCAAACATCGACATTCAGTGGGTGCGTGACGGAACGCCGAAGATCATGGCAAAGCTGATGGCCGAGATCGAAGCGGGCAACCCCGTCGCCGACGTGCTGCTGATTGCCGACACGGTCACGCTGGAGCGCATGAAGCAGAACAAGCAGCTTCTGGCCTACAAGTCGCCGGAAGCTGCCCATTACGATGCGGCCTTCTATGATGCCGATGGCTATTATTACTCCACCAAGCTCATCACAACCGGCATCATGTATAACACGCAGGCAGCGATGAAGCCGACGAGTTGGAAGGATCTGGCAAAGCCGGAAGCCAAGGGCCTTGTGACCATGCCAAGCCCGCTGACCTCTGGTGCCGCTCTCATCCATGCGCAGACGCTGGCTGGCGTCAGCAGCCTCGGCTGGGATTATTACAAGGCGCTCAAGGAAAATGGCGCGATTGCCGCTGGTGGCAACGGTGCCGTGCTGAAGTCTGTCGCATCGGGCGAAAAAGCCTATGGCGTCGTGGTCGATTACATGCCGATCCGCGAAAAGGCGAAGGGCGCGCCGGTAGAATTCGTATTCCCGGAAGAGGGCGTTTCGGCCGTAACAGAGCCCGTTGGCATTCTGGCCAACACCAAGCATGCCGAAGCCGCCAAGAAGTTCGTGGATTATGTCCTCTCTGCCAAGGGCCAGGAAGGCTTCGTCAAGCTCGGCTATATTCCAGCCCGCAACGACGTTGCCCTGCCGGAAGGCTTTCCGGCACGCGACAAGATCAAGGTGCTGCCGATCAATGCGCCCGAAGCGCTGAAGAACTCGGAAAAGGACCTGAAAACCTTCTCGGATATCTTCGGCTCCAAGGGCTGATCTGCATTCATGCAAAGCGTGTCCAAGACAGGAAACAGCCAGCCGCGCTGGCTGTTTCCCTTTGTGGTTTCAGTCGTTTTCATGCTGAGCGCCCTGCCGCTGGGACGGCTGGCCTATACCGGTATCCTTTCGTCACTGAAAGGTGACATGTGGCCGCTGCTGAGCGACCCGGCGCTGTGGAACGCGGTGGTGAACACGCTGTCCACATCCTTCTTCGGCATGGTCATTTCGCTTACCATCGGGGCCGGTTTCGCGCTGGCGCTGACGCTGTGCGATATCAGAGCCAAGTCGGCGCTAAGCTTTCTCTTCATGCTGCCGATGATGATACCGCCGCAGGTGACGGCGCTGTCATGGATCGGCATGACGGGGCCATCTAGCACACTGCTGAAGGCCATCGGTCTTGCGCCGCCCTTGGGCTCGCCACAGCCGCTGTATTCCATTGCTGGCATTGCGCTGCTGCTGGGCGTGCAGCATGCGCCGCTGGTTTATCTGTCGCTTCGCGCCGGGCTGCTGGCCTTGCCACAGGATGGTATCGAGGCGGCCAAGCTTTCCGGCGCATCTTCCTGGCAGGTGCTGAAAGACATCATTCTGCCGCTGGCCATGCCGGGGCTGATTGCGGGTGCGGCCATCTCCTTCGTGTCAGGCGTCGGCAATTTCGGCATTCCCGCGATTCTCGGTATTCCGGCCTCGATCTTCACGCTGCCGACACTGATCTACAGCCGCTTTGCCAGCTTCGGCAGCAGCACCTTCGGCGACATCGCCATGCTCTCGGGCATGATCGCCATCATCTCCGTCCTTGGTCTTGCGATACAGGAGCGGGCGATGAAGGGGCGCGATTACCGCATCATCGGCCTGTCCGGCAAGGCCGCGACCTTCCAGCTTGGCGGCTGGCGGATGCTGGCGGAGTTGGCGCTCTGGCTCGGCATTTTTTTCATGCTGGTCGCACCGTTGACGGCACTCGTCGTCAGTTCGCTGGCGCCTGCCTATGGCGTGCCGCTGACCCTCAAAACCGCGACGCTGCATGCCTATGAGGAAATTCTGTTCCGGCAGGCGGTCACGCGCACGGCCTTTGCCAACTCGCTGTTTCTCGCCACGGCAACATCGCTTTGTCTCCTGGCGGTGACGGTATTGACGGCCTATTTTCTGGTGCGGGGCAAAAGCCGTTTCATGTTCCTGCTGTCGGCGCTGGTGGATATTCCCTATGCGCTGCCGGGTGTCGTCATTTCCGTGTCCTATGTCCTTCTCTTTGCCGCACCCATTCCGCTGCTGGGCGTGACGCTCTACGGCACGCTGTGGATCATCCTGCTCGCCTATTTCTCCTCCTTCTTCGCTGTCAGCCTGAAGCCGATGGTCTCGGCCTTCACGCAGTTCGACCCCGCACTGGAAGAGGCGGCACGGCTGGCGGGGGCAGGGTTCTGGCGGCGGATGTTCGATATCATTCTGCCGCTGGTTGGGCCTGCGGCGGGTGCCTCGGTCATTCTCGTGTTCCTCATTGCCTGCAACGAACTGACCGTTTCGGCGCTGCTCTGGTCCGCAGGCACGCAGACGCTGGGTGTGGTGATCTATAATCTCGATGACAGCGGCAGTTTCGATCTGGCTTCGGCACTCTCCGTGCTGGTGGTGGCGATGGTGATCGTCCTGATGCTGCTTCTGGAAGTGCTCGGCCGAAAGCTGCCGAAGGGAGTTGTGCCTTGGCGAAACTGATCCTCAATCGCCTGTCCAAGAGTTTTGGCGGCGGCAAACCGGCCGTCAACGACGTGTCGATGACCATTCGCGAAGGCGGCTTTCTGGCGCTGCTCGGCCCTTCCGGCTGCGGCAAGACCACCGTCTTGCGCATGATTGCCGGTTTTGAGCAGCCGACTGACGGCGCCATTCTGCTGGGGGACCGCGTGCTGGCCGATGCCGGCAGCATGGTGCCGCCGGAACGCCGCAACATGGCGATGGTGTTTCAGTCCTACGCGCTCTGGCCGCATATGACCGTGGCCGACAACGCTGGTTACCCGCTGAAGGTGCGCGGCATTTCCGGTGAAGCCTACAAGCGCAAGGTGGCAGACGCGCTCGCCACAGTACGGCTGGAAGCCTATGCGGACCGCCGCCCATCCGAGCTTTCCGGCGGGCAGCGGCAGCGCGTGGCGCTGGCCCGTTGCCTCGTCACCGAACCTGATGTCGTGCTGCTGGACGAACCGCTCGCCAATCTCGACCGGCATCTGCGCCAGGAAATGGAAGAAACCTTCCGCGAATTCCACGCCACATCAGGCGCAACCATGGTCTATGTGACCCATGACCAGGCCGAAGCCATGGCACTCGCGACCGACGTCGCTGTCATGTCCGAGGGCAAGCTGTTGCAGATGGCAGCACCGGCGGAACTCTACGCCCGCCCCGAAGGCAGGCTCGTCGGCGGGCTGGTGGGGCAGGGCGCGATACTCTCTCTGCCGCTGCCGGAAAATGCGCCAAGGTCTCTGGACTGGAGCCAGTTGCGGCCAATGATGGCAGGTGAAAGCTCGTCGTCACCGAGCGGAGATATTCTGGTGCGCCCGCAGGACGTGATCCAGGACGGCGAAGGCATAGCCTGCCGCGTCGCCAACATTCTCTACGAGGGTGAGCGTTATGCCCTGCGCCTGACGCTGCCGGACGGGCAGGTGCTTCGCGCCTATTCCCGCGAACCCGCCGCCATCGGCTCGCTCTTCCCCATCGTGATCCGTTCGGCCTGGCGGCTGTAATCCTTGCCGTGACAGGAGAAATGGATAGTCTGACCGGGACCAACCGGGAATGATTCATGTCGCTGCGGCTTGCCACGTTCAACATCGAAAACCTGATGACGCGTTTCGATTATACGGGCTTTCGCAACCAGACGCGGCGCGACCGGGCCATGCAGCTTTTCGATGTGCGTGACGAGGCGACCTATCAGGCGCTGGAAAGCGCGCGCATGCTGGCCTCCACCGATGACACCCGCCAGCTTTCTGCTCTGGCGATTGCCGATGCGGATGCCGACATTCTCTGCCTGCAGGAAGTCGATAACATGGCCGCGCTTCAGGCGTTCGAATACGGATATCTTTACCGCATGGTGGGCAATGGCTACCGCCAGAAATATCTGGTGGAAGGCAATGACAGCCGTGGCATCGATGTCGCCGTCATCATGCGCGAGGAAACGCTGGATGGCGAAAAGATCGAACTTGTCGAGATCAAAAGCCATGCGACGCTAACCTATCGCGAGCTTGAACTGTTCACGCCGGAACTGGCGCTGACCAACCGCATCGACGACAAGATTTTCAAACGCGATTGCCTCGAACTCGATCTGCGCATCGGCGGCAAACCGTTCACGCTCTACGTCACACATCTGAAATCCATGACCAATGCGCGGGAGGCAGGCGATGCCCGACTTTCCACCATGCCCGTGCGCGAAGCCGAAGTCCGCGCCATCCGCCGCATCATCGAAAACCGTTTCGGAGCGGACAAGGCCCGCTCCAAGAATTTCGCCATATGCGGCGACATGAACGACTATCAGGAACGCGTCACCATCTCTGGCAACCGCCGTACCGGCTATAGCTTCACGCCGGTGAAGGAAGAGCGCAGCGCGCTCGATATCTTCAGCAAGGACGGTTTCGCCATAAACCCCATGCTGCGCCGCGACGAAATGGACCGCTGGACGCTGTACCACTCCCGCGGCCCGCAGGAGCAGCATCTCTGCCAGCTCGACTACATCTGGCTCTCACCGCATCTGGCGGAAGCAAACGCCACCAGCGCGCCAGAAATCATCCGTGGCGGACAGCCCTATCGCACAATCTTTCCGCCGGGGCAGGAGGTTGAGCGTTATCCAAGGACGGGGTGGGATAGGCCGAAGGCTTCGGACCATTGCCCGGTGGTTATGACGCTGGATTTTGCGTAGACGGCGCTTCCAAAGCACAGGCCGACATCTATGGGTGGTATGAATAACCCGGCACATGCGCAGGCGTGTCGCGGCAGCGAATTGAAGCCATAATTTAGGGAAAATACTGGTGCCCCCGACAAGGTTCGAACTCGTGACCCCCTGATTACAAATCAGGTGCTCTACCAACTGAGCTACAAGGGCAATCCAGTGCGGGTGGAATTATCAGATTCTCTGGTCGTGTAAAGTGGAAATTTCATTTGGGGGCCGAAAAAATGGTGCGTTTTTGTGGGTGAGGGGTGCTGTCATTCCGTCAGGTAGTAGAGCTTGTGGACGATGGTCCAGTTTTTTTCGCGTTCCAGAAGCGAGAGATATTCGGAAAAACCCATGCCGGAGAAGTGGGTGGTGAGTTTTACGGAGGCGGTGTCGCCGGTTTTGTCTATGCCGAGGATTTCGAATTCGGAGTGTTGTTCCTGCAGGCCCTGATCGGCGGAGCGGAGTTGGTGGATGAAGTCTTCCAGCGACAGCCATTCGGTTGCGCCTTCGTAATTGCCGACGATGCTGGCGCGGGGATCGAAGACATCCCGCAGCAAACCGGCATCGGCGTACGTCATTGCCTGCACGTAATCTGAAACCGTCTGGCTTATCGTTTCCGACATTGTTGTGACCCTCCCTCCAGAAGTTATTTCTAAAGTACACCGGTTTCGGGCAATGCGCCATAACCCCTTGAAAGCAGCGCATAACCCGGCCTCGGTAGATATTCCGGGCGCGCTTTCCACATATTTGTCGTGCGCCTTTTCGCGCCCGCCATGCGGTGGACAAATTTGCGGGCAATGGCGTATCGCGGTTGGTGAAAGCGAAAGGGCGAATGTCGTTTTGCGTTCAAAACCACAACAGAGGGGTGCCTTGGGCCGGGAAAATTTCGTATGATCCCGCTTGAGCCATCGCTGTCCCTTGCGGGCAAAGGCTGTTTTCGAGAATGCGAGTGCAGGTGTTTCGGTGATCGATCCTTATGTTTTGCTGGGTGTTGAGCGCGATGCCGATGAGGCGACGATCAAGTCTGCCTATCGCAAGGTGGCCAAGAGCGCCCATCCGGACAGCGGCGGGGATGCGGATCAGTTTGCCAGACTGCAACTGGCCTATGATCTGCTGAAAGACCCTGTACGCCGAAAGGTTTTCGACGACACGGGCTATGACCCGCAACTGGCAGATGCCAAGGATCTCAAGGGCTTGCTGATGCTGGAAACGCTGGTCAACGAATTCATTCTGGATGAACGCGAGCCCGGTAGCTTCGATCCCGTGGCGGCCATGCGTCGCAAGCTGACGGATGATATTCTCAAAAGCCGCTTTCATATTCTAGAGCTAGAGCGTCACCGCGCCCGCGTTCGCAAGCATATGGATCGTCTTGGTCGCAAGCCGGAGACGGATGTGTTGGGCTCCATGCTGCGCGCGCGCAGCCAGTCCATTGCCGATGCCATTCGCAATGCCGAGACACAAATCGAGGTTATCGAGCAGGCCTATACGATGCTGGAAGGTTATTCCTACGAGCTCGAGGTCGCGATATTGGCCGAACCGGTGCTGAAGGGTGAGGCGGCGGAGTAATCCGTGCGCGTTACGGCCCGTTGACCAGGGCCAGAATGAGCTGGTGCACGGCACCGCCATTCGAAAGCTCGTCTTTGTCGAAATCCCGTCCGCGCTGGCGCTGTTCGTTGGAAAGCTCGCCCAGCCGCTGTTGTAGAACGGCGCGTACCTTCTGGCACTTTGGATCATCTTCCGCGCGCAAGCCGACGCTATAGGCCTCGATCTTCTTGACCATGTCGAGAATATGCTCGCCATGCACGCGCTCGTGCTTTTCAACGCCGGAAATGAAGCGCTGCCAGCTTGCTGAAACATCTGGCGGAAGTTTTGCCGGTGCTTTCGGCCATGTGTAGATGATGGTCAGGTTCGGGCGCGCGGTTGCCAGCACGCAGGCGCCGTCGGGCTGTGGGCGATAGTCGCGCCGCCATGTGAGTTTGAATGTCGTGTGAGCAACCGCCTGTACACCCGCCTGCGGACCGCGCTCGCCGATGGAGCGGTAGAGATCGATGCCGGAATTGCCTGTAATGGCATATGTCTTGATCTGCTCTGCGGGCGTCCAACTGGTTTGGGCATAGGTCGAGGGTGCCAGCAGTGTGAGCAGGGCACCTGCGGCGAGGGTGGTCTTAAATCTTGAAGGCACGCGTTTTCCTGCTCGTCGTCATGTCGTGGGAGCCGTTGGCTCGTAAAGTTCCCAACCGCGTGGCGTCAAATGCTCCTGCGGATGGTAGCGGGTCTTGTAGCCCATTTTCTCGGAGCCATCGACCCAGTAACCGAGATAGACATGCGGCAGGCCAAGCGTGCGGGTGCGGGCAATGTGATCGAGAATGAGGAAGGTGCCGAGAGAGCGTTTTTCGAATTCCGGGTTGAAGAAGGAATAGACCATTGAAAGCCCGTCGCTCATCGTATCGGTCAGTGCCACGGCCACGAGTTCGCCGCGCTTGCTGTCATCGATACCGGCACCCGGTTCGCGCTTGCGATACTCGATAATGCGGGTGTTGACGTGGGTGTCTTCCACCATGACCGCGTAATCCAGCGCCGACATATCCGACATGCCGCCGGACTGGTGGCGGTGGTCAAGATAGCGGCGGAAGAGCGAGAACTGTTCGGTGGATGGTTCAGCCTGATGAACACTCGCGACCAGATCGCTGTTATAGCCCAGAACGCGGCGCATGGATTTGGTGGGGATGAAACGTTCCGCCAGAATGCGCACGGAAACGCAGGCGCGGCAGTTTTCGCAGGCTGGGCGGTAGGCGATATTCTGAGAGCGGCGAAAGCCGCCCTGGGTCAGAAGATCGTTCATTTCGGCAGCGCGTGGCCCGACGAGATGCGTGAATACCTTCCGCTCCAGCTGGCCGGGCAGGTAGGGGCAGGTGGCCGGTGCTGTCAGATAAAATTGCGGAGAAGGCGTCGCCTGCGTGTTCATCGAACCCTGATCGCTCCCTTCGCCAGTAAGCCTCAGTCAAGCCTCTGTATCAGAATGACAAAAAGCCGCAAAACGTCAACTGGCAGATGTGTGGTGCACATCAAATTGAAGCCGCCGAAACGGCTTTTTTGATGTTCAGGTAGTCCGGATCATGACTGTTCCCAAAAGAAAGTCATGGATCAGGCGCGAACGCTCCGTAAACAGGCCTGCCAGCAGGATCAGCGGTGTGAGGATGGAGTTCATGATCCAGAACAGCGCGATGTGCACGGTGGACAGAAGGAAATCGATTCGCCGACCATCCGTACGCGCCATGGCGATGCCCATGGCCCGCATGCCCGGTGTTGCCTGCGCGGAACTGCCCAGCGTCATACCGAAATAAAGCACGGCCACGACGAAGAAGAGGACCGGGTAGAGGAAGAAGCCGAGGCCCAGCGTGATCACACCGAGAAAGAAGACGATCACGGCGGCGGGAATGCACAGCAGCAGCACAATCATGTAATCGATGATGAACGCAAACACGCGGCGGCTCAGCACGCCGCTATAGGCGCGCCAGTCTTCGGTGGGGACATACGTGGTATTCGGGTCGAGGCTCATCGACGGTTTCTCCTATTCGGGAAATAATATGGTATCGAAACCGTGCAATGCAATGATCTCCCTGTTCAACCCTTGGCGAGTTTTTTGGCGGCCTCGATCGCGAAGTAGGTCAAGATGCCATCGCAGCCTGCGCGTTTGAAGCACAGCAGCGTTTCCATCATCACCCGGTCTCCCTCGATCCAGCCATTCATGGCGGCGGCCTTGATCTGGGTGTATTCGCCTGACACCTGATAGGCGAAGGTCGGCAGGCCGAAGGCTTCCTTCAGACGCCAACAGATATCGAGATAGGGCAGGCCGGGCTTGACCATCAGCATGTCCGCGCCTTCTTCCACGTCCAGCGCTGCATCGCGCATGGCCTCCATGCCGTTGGCGGGGTTGATGTAATAGCTGTTCTTGTCACCCTTAAGCAGGCCGCTGGTACAGATCGCCTCGCGGTAAGGGCCGTAAAAGCCGGAAGAAAACTTGGTGGCATAAGCCATGATGCCGACATTCTGGTGCCCGGCAGCGTCGAGCCCGCGACGAATGGCGCCGATGCGCCCATCCATCATCTCTGATGGTGAAATGATATCGGCACCGGCATCTGCCTGCATAATCGCGGCCTTGACGACCTGCTCCACGGTTTCGTCGTTGACGATATCGTCGCCGCGCAAAATGCCGTCATGGCCGTGGCTGGTGAAGGGGTCCAGCGCGACATCGGTGATGACGCCGATGTTGCCAACCGACCTTTTTATGGCAGCGGTGGCCTGATTGATGAGGTTGTTGGCCTCCAGCGACTGCGATCCGGTCTCGTCGCGCAGGTCCATTTCGATATTGGGGAAGGTCGCGATGGCGGGAATGCCGAGATCAGCTGCTTCTTTCGCCGCCTCCACCAGCCGGTCCACACTCATGCGGTTCACGCCTGGCATGGCCGGAATGGGTTCGATGATATTGGTGCCCGGCACGATGAACACCGGCCAGATCAGATCATCCACCGTCAACTGGTTCTCGCGCACCAAGCGTCGCGTCCAGTCTGCCTTGCGGTTTCTGCGCATGCGGCGGTGGCCGGTAATGTGGTCCACCAGATGTGTCTTGTCGTTCATCATTATGTCCTTCCATATCCGGTAATGTCCGCGCGTATGAGGCGCGGCATGGCCGTTTTTAGACGCCGCTGCATTCTCTTCCTCATTCCTGTGCTTGTCACAGGAATCCAGCCAGCCCAAGTCTTTGGGCTGAAAAGGCTCACTCCGCCGCGCAGACGCGCGACGACTGGATTCCTGTGACAAGCACAGGAATGAGGGCGGAGAGTCACAGCAACGTCTGAAAACGGCCCTTGTCATGTATTTTGCTGCCCATA
Source organism: Agrobacterium sp. 20P9.1.2 (assembly GCF_057799395.1). Classification (NCBI taxonomy): domain Bacteria; kingdom Pseudomonadati; phylum Pseudomonadota; class Alphaproteobacteria; order Hyphomicrobiales; family Rhizobiaceae; genus Agrobacterium; species Agrobacterium sp. 20P9.1.2. Next base: position 481,694 of record NZ_JBYOKI010000003.1, on the reverse strand, counting down.
ACACAATGTAAGGCACATGCGAATGCGGCAGATCGTTGCGGGGCTTTGACAGTTGCAGTGCCGCAGCGCAATATCTGCTGGTCGCATCCCCAACAGGTCAGTATCTTCGCGCCATGGAACCTGATTCTCAGCCTCATCCCAAAATGCCGTTTGCGGAAATCCTCTACCTCACTTTCCTGAGGTTGGTGGCCTTGTCGTGTTTCTGGTTCGGGCTGCAATATTGGGCGATGTTGACCGGCTATTCGCTGAACGGGCAGGCGCGCTTCGATATGCTCAACATGCCTTGGCGCGTGGCGGGCACCAGCCTTGCCGTCATTTTCCCCGTGGCAGCGCTTGGGCTGTGGCTCGGTGCCTCCTGGGGTGCTGTCATGTGGGTCATCGGTGCCGGAACCCAGATCGCCATGTATAAGGTCTGGCCGAATATCTACGGACACAACACCATGGTACCGGTCATGCACGGCATCGTATCAACCGTTTATATACTATTCCAGGTCGCTTTTTGGCTGGATGCGCGCCAAAACGATGAGCGCTCAAGAATTGATTTACCATAAAATTAAAGCAATTCAGCCCGGATTTTTCCTGATTTTTACCCGTAAGTCATTGAAAAATATAAGTCGATTGTGGCGCGATTTGGATTTGGTACAAGCTTCATCAAAAGCGGAACATGCAAGTAACCATTCATTAATCGTGCATTTTAAGTAGAATTTTATGCGCATTGCTTAGATTTCCTCTCAAGGCGGGAAACAAAATCAAACACCGCCAAACAAAACAGTGAGGCAGTCATGATCAATAGCAAAGCAAAGCCACAGGCCATCGTTTCCGACGCTCAGGACGAAACCATCCGCTCTCTCTACATGGAATCGCTCCACCTGGTCGAGCGCCTCCACCGCCGCCTTCTCGATGTCATCAAGGACGAGTTCGACCGTCAGGGTCGCGATGATGTCAACGCAGTTCAGGCGCTTCTGCTTTTCAACATCGGCACTTCAGAACTGACCGCTGGCGAACTTCGCTCGCGTGGCTACTACCTCGGCTCCAACGTGTCCTACAACGTGAAGAAGCTGGTAGACCTCGGCTTCATCAACCACCAGCGCTCCCGCATCGACCGCCGCTCGGTTCGCATCAGCCTGACCGAAAAGGGCCAGGACATCGCAGAAACCGTAGCAGGCCTCTATGAGCGCCACATCGGCTCCATCGAAAAGGTCGGCGGCATCGGCACCGGCGAATTCGCGGAAATGAACAAGATGCTCCAGCGTCTGGACCGTTTCTGGAACGACAGCATCGCTTACCGCCTGTAATTGCCCGATATAATCAGCCTTCAAGCAAAGCCGGATGCCGCAAGCATCCGGCTTGTTGCATTTTTGTGCGGTGCAGCTTGAAAATCACACGCCGACACAGCTTCGTGAGATGCCTTCAGGTGACACGAATTGGCCATATTGGTATGGGACCGCCACAAGCGAAGGAGCCGGCGGTTTCTCCTGTGTTCGCGTCATGCGTCATCCATAGTTCGCATCGAGTAAGTCCTGCCGGCAGGCGCGTCTATACGTGTTTGTTAACGATGTTGTTTTAGGCATTGTTTAAGATGCCTGATAAAGTGGCTGGTAGGTAAAATGACAAAGAAAATCGTCCCAGAAGTGATTTCACGGCGCGCGATGTTGCGCTCTGCCGTTTCCCTTGGTGCTGTGGCTCTCGCCGCGCCCGCATTCGCGCAGGATGCGTTTAACGATCTGATTGGATCGTCGCGTCGCGGTAACTGGGACGATCAGTTCGATGCCAACTCGTCGCGCGCCGCTGTCGGTGTTGCGTCCAACACGCCGGTTCTCAGCCCGGAATCGCCAGCCTTCGTTCAGCAGGCGATGATGCAGTATCAGCAAATCGTTTCCAACGGTGGCTGGCCGGATGTTCCGCCAAGCCAGCAGCGCCTTCAGATCGGCGTCAGCGATCCATCCGTGCAGGCCCTGCGCCAGCGTCTGATGATCTCCGGCGATCTGCCGCGTGAAGCAGGCATTTCCAGCGCATTCGATTCCTATGTCGATGGTGCCTTGAAGCGCTTCCAGGCCCGCCACGGTCTTCCGGCAGATGGCGTTATCGGCGAATTTACGCTTAAGGCGCTAAACGTTCCGGCGCAGGTTCGCCTTGGACAGCTGCAGACCAACCTCGTTCGCATCAACACCATGTCGGGCGATCTCGGCCCGCGCCATGTGATGGTGAACATCCCGGCGGCGTCGATTGAGGCTGTCGAGAACAACCGCGTTGTGCTGCGCAATACAGCAGTTGTCGGTCGCGACAGCCGCCCGACCCACATCATCAACTCCAAGATTTACGAGATCATTCTCAACCCGTACTGGACGGCTCCACGCTCGATCATCGAAAAGGACATCGTTCCTTTGATGCAGAAGGACCCGACCTATCTGGAGCGGAACAACATCCGTCTTCTGGATGGCCGTGGACAGGAAGTGTCTCCGACGACGATCGACTGGAACGCGCCAAAGGCTCCGAACCTCATGTTCCGTCAGGACCCGGGCAAGAACAACGCCATGTCCTCGACCAAGATCAACTTCCACAATCCGAACAACGAATACATGCACGATACGCCGCAGCAGGGCCTGTTCAACAAGCTGATGCGTTTCGAATCGTCCGGCTGCGTGCGCGTTCAGAACGTGCGCGACCTGACATCTTGGATGCTGCGTGACACGCCCGGCTGGTCGCGTCAGGAAATTGAACGCGTCATCGCCACCCGCGTCAACACGCCGATCAAGCTGGCGCAGGAAATTCCGGTGTATTTCGTTTACATCACAGCGTGGTCCACACGCGATGGCGTGGTGCAGTTCCGCGATGACATCTACAGCAAGGATGGCAATGCCGAACTGGCGCTGAACACCACCAATACGCAGGAGCAGCCTTCCGGCTCCATCGACGACGATCTGTTGCCGCGCAACTGATCCATCGTTCCAGACATCACAAAAGCCGCGTTTTCACAGCGCGGCTTTTGTTTTTGGTGGAATGGCGACGCCAAAAATAGAATTTTTCTGTCGAAGTCGCAGTTTGACGGGCAAATCTCGCAGGCTGTCTTGCTCTTGAAAGGGCAGGGCGTTAAGACGCCATCGCATTACTGTTTCAGGAGCTTTCATCATGACGAATACAGATGCCTTCTTCTCCAGTCCGCTCGCCGACGTCGATCCAGATATCTTTGGCGCGATCGAGAAGGAGCTCGGTCGTCAGCGCCACGAGATCGAGCTGATCGCCTCTGAAAACATCGTTTCCCGCGCCGTGCTCGAAGCGCAGGGTTCGATCATGACCAACAAATATGCCGAGGGTTACCCGGGCAAGCGCTATTACGGCGGATGTCAGTTCGTGGATATTGCCGAAGAACTGGCAATCGAACGCGCCAAGAAGCTGTTCGGCGTCAACTTCGCCAACGTTCAGCCGAACTCCGGTTCCCAGATGAACCAGGCCGTATTCCTTGCGCTGCTTCAGCCGGGCGATACCTTTATGGGCCTAGACCTGAACTCGGGTGGTCACCTGACACACGGTTCACCGGTCAACATGTCCGGCAAGTGGTTCAACGTCGTGTCCTACGGCGTTCGCGAAGGCGATAATCTTCTCGACATGGATGAAGTCGAGCGCAAGGCCAAGGAAACCAAGCCGAAGCTCATTCTGGCTGGCGGCACGGCTTACTCCCGTATCTGGGACTGGAAGCGTTTTCGCGAGATTGCCGATGAAGTCGGCGCTTACCTGATGGTCGACATGGCGCATATCGCCGGTCTGGTCGCCGGTGGTCAGCATCCATCGCCATTCCCGCATTGCCACGTTGCCACCACCACCACGCACAAGTCGCTTCGCGGCCCGCGCGGCGGCATGATCCTGACCAACGACGAAGATCTGGCCAAGAAGTTCAACTCGGCTGTGTTCCCAGGCTTGCAGGGCGGCCCGCTGATGCACGTCATCGCCGCCAAGGCTGTTGCCTTCGGTGAGGCGCTGAAGCCTGAGTTCAAGGACTACGCTGCACAGGTCGTCAAGAACGCCAAGGCTCTGGCCGAAACTCTGGTCGATGGCGGCCTCGATGTCGTCTCGGGCGGCACCGACAACCACCTGATGCTGGTCGATCTTCGCAAGAAGAACGCCACCGGCAAGCGGGCGGAAGCCGCACTCGGTCGCGCTTACATCACCTGCAACAAGAACGGCATTCCGTTCGACCCTGAAAAGCCATTCGTCACCTCTGGCGTGCGCCTAGGCACACCGGCTGGCACGACACGCGGTTTCAAGGAAGCTGAATTCCGCGAAATCGGCAAGCTGATCGTTGAGACGCTTGACGGCCTCAAGGCTGCCAATTCGGATGAAGGCAATGCCGGTGTCGAAGCTACGGTTCGTGAAAAGGTCGTCGCACTGACAGACCGTTTCCCGATGTACCCGTACCTCTAAGGAAGGATCGCAGATGCGCTGCCCTTTTTGCGGCTCGGAAGATACGCAGGTCAAGGACTCGCGTCCGGCGGAGGATAACACCTCCATCCGCCGGCGGCGCATCTGCCCGGATTGCGGCGGTCGCTTCACGACCTATGAGCGCGTGCAGTTGCGCGAGTTGATGGTCATCAAGAAGAGCGGCCGCAAGCTGCCTTTCGACCGCGAAAAGCTGGTGCGGTCTTTCGAGATCGCACTGCGCAAGCGCCCGGTGGATCGTGACCGCATCGAGCGGGCGGTTTCCGGCATTGCGCGTCGTCTGGAAAGCTCCGGCGAGACAGAAATTCCATCGGAAGAAATCGGCCTGCAGGTGCTGGAAGCGCTGAAAAGCCTCGATGACGTGGCCTTCGTGCGCTACGCCTCGGTCTATCGCGACTTCAGCCATGCCGAAGATTTCGAAAACGTCATTGCCGAGATCAACGCCAAGATTGCGCGTGACACGGACGCCGGGAAGTAGTCATGAAGACCCGTGCCGATGATGAACGGTTCATGGCACGGGCAATCGAGATTTCCCGCCGCCATACAGGCCTCACCGATACCAATCCTTCCGTCGGCTGCGTTCTTGTCAAGCATGGCGAGATCATCGCCGAAGCCGTGACCGCCACTGGCGGGCGCCCGCATGCGGAGCGTCAGGCGTTGGAAATCGCGGGCGAGGCGGCGAGGGGTTCGACGGCCTATGTCACCCTTGAACCATGCTCCCACTTCGGCAAAACTCCACCCTGCGCCAACGCGCTGGTGGATTTCGGCGTCGCCCGCGTGGTCGTCGCCGTGGATGACCCGGATGAGCGCGTTTCCGGGCGCGGTTACCAGATTTTGCGTGATGCTGGCATCGAAGTCGAGACTGGTTTGATGCGTGCTGAGGGTCAGCGTGTATTGGCCGGGTATCTCACGCTAAAGGTGAAGAGCCGCCCGCATGTGATTTTGAAACTTGCTGTTTCCGCCGATGGCATGATCGGTCGCGTTGGGGAAGGGCAGGTGGCGGTCACCGGGCCGGAGTCGCGTCAGGCAGTGCATGAATTGCGGGCGCGGTGTGACGCTATTCTGGTTGGGATTGGAACGGCGATTGCGGATGATCCGGAGTTGACGGTGCGGATTGCGGGGCTGGAGCATCGCTCGCCGGTGAGGATTGTGTTGGATCGGCGGTTGGAGTTGCTGTTAGGGTCGAAGCTGGTGCGGACGGCTGGGGACGTGGGTGTTGTGGTGGCGCGGATAGTGCCGAGCCCGGAGCTACCCCCCTCTGCCCTGCCGGGCATCTCCCCCACAGGTGGGGAGATCGACTCGCGGTTGGCAGGTCGCCCTAATTGGGAGTCGATAATTGACGCGTCGACCTCAGATGCGTCTTTAGCGGCTAACACTGAGAGTAAGATGTCCAGCGAGGCTAGCGCCCAGCCGATCTCCCCACCTGTGGGGGAGATGCCCGGCAGGGCAGAGGGGGGTAGCCACACCCACAAACGCCAACAACTTGAAGCCGCCCACGTCGAGGTCTTAGAAGCGCGCACCCTCGCCACCCTCCTCAACATTCTCGCAGACCGAGGAATGTCCGAACTTCTGGTCGAAGGCGGCGCCCACATCGCAAAATCCTTCCTTGAAGCCGGTCTTGTAGATCGTATCCTATTGTTCGAAAGCCCCGTTATCATCGGCGCTGGCGGTCTTGAAACCCCGCTGCGCCGCGCCGATATCCCACAAGACTTTACCTTTGTCGGTGAGACCGCTTACGGGCCGGATCGCTGTTTTGAATTTGAAAGGCCGCTTTGATGTTTACCGGAATTGTTACCGATGTTGGAACCGTGTCTGAGTTGGAGACGCTGCCGGAAGGCGTGCGTTTGCGCGTTGCGACCAATTACGATCCCAAGACCATCGATATCGGCGCATCGATTTCCCATGGAGGCGTGTGCCTGACGGTGACGAAGCTGCCCGAGACGGGAAGCAACGAGCGCTGGTTCGAGGTCGAGGCATGGGAAGAGGCGCTTCGCCTGACCACCATTGCAAGCTGGACCAAGGACACCCGCGTCAATCTGGAACGCGCGCTGAAAATCGGTGATGAACTCGGTGGTCATATCGTCTCTGGCCATGTGGATGACAAGGCCGAAATTCTGTCGATCGAACCGGAAGGTGAGGCGGTGCGCATCCGGCTTCGTGCGCCCGAACATCTGGCGAAGTTCGTCGCGTCAAAGGGCTCCATCGCGCTGGATGGCACGTCGCTTACCGTCAACGCCGTCAACGGCACGGATTTCGACGTCCTGCTCATCCGTCACACGCTGTCCGTTACCACATGGGGCGACCGGCAGGCGGGCGATTTCGTGAATTTCGAAGTCGATACCATGGCGCGTTATGCGGCTAGGCTGGCGGAGTTTCCGTCCGCGAAAGAATGACGATTTCGCCATTGTAGTTCGTGCGGGCCGTCTCGACAAAACCAAGCTTGTCGGCCAGCTTCAGTGAGGGGCCGTTTTCAGGGTGGACGATGGCGGTCATGGCCATCTCGGGAAACTTGCTCTCGGCCCATTCCACCAGTGCGCTGAGCGCCTCAAAAGCATAACCCTTGCCGTGGCTGTCTGGAGACAGCAGCCAGCCAGTCTCCAGCGTGCCTTCGATTGAGGGTGTGATGTTTCGGCGGACTTCGTGGAAGCCCGCTTCGCCGATCAGTTTACCGCTTTCTTTCTCCTGAATGATGAGAAAACCGAAGCCGAGGTGGTGCCAGTGACCGGCAGCGCGCAGGAGCCTCGCCCAGGTCTGCTCACGGGTGGACGGCGCGCTGCCGATGTAGCGCACCACAGCTGGATCAGCCCAGAGCGCGACATAGTCTGCGAAGTCATCAATGTGGTGCGGCCTCAAAAGAAGGCGCGATGTTTCGATTGTCGGAATGGTGGGCAACCTGAACTCCTGGGGTTATTTCCCGAATCTAATCAGATTCTTGTTGCGATCAAACCATGGAATTTTACGGTGCTGTGCGGTTCCTCGAACCTGCCATGCGCGAAAAATGCTTGCTAAAGCACGCCAGCCATGGTTTGACCGCGCCAAAAGCCGGGATGATCCGGCGCAGCTTTTCAGGAAATCCCCATGTCCAAGCCTCACCTTCTCATCGTGGAAGCACGTTTTTATGACGATATGGCCGATGCTCTTCTCGATGGCGCGAAATTTGCGCTCGATGAAGCGGGCGCCACCTATGACATCATCACCGTTCCGGGCGCGCTGGAAATTCCGCCTGCCATCGCCATGGCGCTGGATGGTGCGGATAATGACGGCACGGAATATGATGGCTTTGTTGCACTCGGCATGGTCATCCGTGGCGAAACCTACCATTTCGATATCGTTTCCAACGAATCCTCGCGTGCGCTGATGGACCTCGCCGTCAGTGAATCGCTGGCCATCGGCAACGGTATCATGACCGTCGAAAACGAAGATCAGGCCTGGGCGCGCGTTCGCCGTTCCGACAAGGACAAGGGCGGCTTTGCAGCCCGTGCAGCGCTGACCATGATCGAACTGAAGAAAAAACTGGGTGGCTAAGAGCATGACCAACACCGAAAATGGTTCCGAGCCTCGCCAGCCGTCCACGAAGCCTGTCAACCAGCGCGGCGCTGCGCGTCTTGCTGCCGTGCAGGCGCTGTATCAGATGGATGTTGGCGGCACCGGTGTGATGGAAGTCGTCGCCGAATATGAGGCGCATCGGCTTGGTCAGGAAGTAGACGGCGAGACCTATCTCAAGGCTGATCCGTCGTGGTTCCGTTCCATCGTCGCTGGCGTCGTGCGCGACCAGACCAAGATCGACCCGCTGGTGCGCTCTGCCCTGCAGGAAGACTGGCCGCTGTCGCGTCTGGACACCACCGTTCGTGCAATCCTGCGCGCAGGAACCTTCGAAGTTCTGGAACGCAAGGACGTTCCGGTGGCTGTGATCGTCACCGAATATGTCGAAATCGCCCGTGCGTTTTTCGAACATGACGAGCCGAAACTGGTCAATGCGGTGTTAGACCGCATTGCCAAGCAGGTGCGCGGCGAGGCAAAGCGCTAAGAAACATTCGAGGAAGACATGAGCGCTGTTTCTGTTCCAGGACTTGAACATCAACTGAACGAAGCCAAGCGCAATGTCTTCCTGCTCACCATGGCGCAGGCCATCATGGGCTCTGCCGCGCCGCTCAGCTTTTCCATCGGCGCGCTGGCGGGTTATCAGCTTCTCGGTGCGGACAAATCTCTGGCCACCGCACCGCTCACCGGCTTCAATATCGGTGTCGCTCTCGGTGCCATCTCCGTTGCTCTTGCAGCCCGCTTTCTCGGGCGCAAGGCCGGGTTCATTCTGGGTGCGCTGCTCTGCTCCACCGGTGGCGCCCTTGCGGCGGTTGCGCTGTTTCGCTCCGACTTCTGGCTTTTTGCCTTCGGCCTGCTGCTGATCGGCATTTCCGGCGGCTTCACGCAGAAAATCCGTTTTGCCGCAGCGGATGCGTCGCCATCCTTCTACAAGCCAAAGGCCATTTCCTGGATTCTGGCAGGCGGAGTGATCTCGGCCATCGTCGGGCCACAACTGGCGATTTTCGGCAAGGATTTGCTGGCGCCAGTGGTTTTCGCAGGCGCGTTCATAGCGCTCATTCCGCTTGGTATTATCGCCGCCATCATCTTTTCATTTCTAAAATTGCCTGAGCTGAAAAGCGCGTCTTCGGCGTCGCAACCGGCACGACCGTTAAAAGAGATCGTCACCACCCATCGCTTCGTCACCGGCATGGTCTGCGGCATCGGCTCCTACGCCCTGATGACATTCATGATGACGGGTGCGCCGCTGGCCATGGTCATCGGCTGCGGCTTTCCGACGGAACTGGCTACGCTCGGCATTCAGTGGCATGTGCTGGCCATGTTCGGGCCAAGCTTCTTCACCGGCATGCTGATTTCCCGTTTCGGTGCGGAGAAGGTCGTTGCAGCCGGGCTGCTGGTTTTAATGGCCTGCGCCGTCGTCGCGCATATGGGCATCGAGCTGTGGAATTTCTGGGCGGCGCTCATTCTTCTGGGCATCGGCTGGAACTTCGGCTTCATCGGTGCAACGTCCATCGTTTCGTCCAGCTATCGCCCGCATGAGGCCGACAAGGTGCAAGGCTTTCACGACATCGTCCTGTTCGGCACCGTTGCGCTTTCGTCCTTCGCCTCGGGGCAGGTCTTCACCGCCTGGGGCTGGTCGGTCATGAACCTCGTCATCTGGCCGGTTGCCGGCACCTGCCTTCTTCTTCTGATTTTCCTTTTGCTGAAACAGAAGCCCGTTCAAAAACCAGTCTGAATCAGGGCGATAAGCCATTCGTCGCGAATCTTCGGACTTGACGTGGCGGGTTTCGCCAACGCAATCTCTGCTCGCAGGCCATTTTTCCTTGGGAGGGGAACAAATGGCTCACCTTGGCGTCAGGGATCTACACCCTGCGCCCCGCATGGTTTCGCCCGCCGGGGAGGGAGTGAGAACCCGGCACACAGGAGGTAAGTGCGAATGACCGTCATTGCATTGGTAATTTTATGCGGTGTCTTGTCCGTGGTTTACGCGGTCTGGGCAACGAAAAGCGTTCTGGATGCCGACCAAGGCAGCGAGCGCATGCAGGAAATCGCAGGCTATATCAGGGAGGGCGCGCAGGCCTATCTCGCTCGTCAATATCTTACCATCGCAATCGTCGGTATCGTCGTTGCCATCGCTGTCTGGTTCTTTCTCTCGACGGAAGCTGCCGTCGGCTTCGTCATCGGGGCGGTACTATCGGGCGCTGCCGGTTTTGTCGGCATGCATGTGTCTGTGCGCGCCAACCTTCGCACGGCCCAGGCCGCATCCCATAGCTTAGCGGCGGGTCTCGATATCGCCTTCAAATCCGGTGCCATCACCGGCATGCTGGTTGCCGGTCTCGCACTATTGGGCGTCTCCATCTATTACCTCGTGCTGACGGCAGGCCTTGGCCATCCGGTCGGCTCTCGCGCCGTCATCGATGCGCTGGTCTCGCTCGGCTTCGGTGCATCGCTGATCTCGATCTTCGCCCGTCTCGGCGGCGGTATCTTCACCAAGGGTGCGGATGTTGGCGGCGATCTCGTCGGCAAGGTGGAAGCGGGTATTCCGGAAGACGATCCGCGCAACCCCGCCACCATCGCGGACAACGTCGGCGACAATGTCGGTGACTGCGCGGGCATGGCTGCGGACTTGTTCGAAACCTATGCCGTCTCCGTCGTCGCAACCATGGTTCTGGCGGCAATCTTCTTTGCGGGTGCGCCGATCCTTGAAAGCGCCATGCTCTACCCGCTGGCAATCTGCGGCGTGTGCATTCTGACGTCGATTGCCGGCACGTTCTTCGTCAAGCTCGGCACCAACAACTCCATCATGGGCGCGCTCTATAAGGGGCTGATTGCCACCGGTGTCTTCTCCGTTGCCGGTCTTGCGGTCGCAACCTCGCTTACCATCGGTTGGGGCTCCATCGGTACCGTTGCCGGAATGGATATTACCGGCACCAACCTGTTCTTCTGCGGCCTTGTCGGTCTGCTGGTGACGGCGCTGATCGTGGTGATTACGGAATATTACACAGGCACAAACAAGCGCCCCGTCAATTCCATCGCGCAGGCCTCCGTCACGGGCCATGGCACCAACGTCATTCAGGGCCTTGCCGTGTCGCTGGAATCGACGGCACTTCCGGCCATCGTCATCGTCGGTGGTATCATCTCCACTTATCAACTGGCAGGCCTGTTCGGCACCGGCATCGCGGTCACTGCCATGCTTGGTCTTGCGGGCATGATCGTCGCTCTGGATGCCTTTGGACCGGTGACGGACAACGCTGGCGGTATTGCCGAAATGGCCGGTCTCAACCCGGATGTCCGCAAGGCGACGGACGCACTGGATGCCGTTGGCAACACCACCAAGGCGGTAACGAAGGGTTATGCCATCGGCTCGGCTGGCCTCGGTGCACTGGTGCTGTTTGCAGCCTATTCCAACGACCTGTCCTATTTCGCGGCCAATGGCGATACCTATCCCTACTTCAAGGATATAGGCGAGATTTCCTTCAGCCTGTCCAACCCTTACGTGGTTGCTGGTCTGATCTTCGGTGGTCTCATTCCCTACCTCTTCGGCGGCATTGCCATGACGGCGGTCGGCAAGGCGGCAAGCTCCATTGTCGAAGAAGTCCGCCGTCAGTTCCGTGAAAAGCCCGGTATCATGCAGGGAACGGAAAAACCGGATTACGGCAAGGCCGTAGACCTGCTGACAAAAGCGGCGATCAAGGAGATGATTATTCCCTCGCTGCTACCGGTTCTGGCACCCATCGTCGTCTATTTCGGTGTGCTGCTGATCTCCGGCTCCAAGGCCTCGGCCTTTGCCGCACTCGGCGCGTCCCTGCTGGGTGTCATCATCAACGGCCTCTTCGTCGCCATCTCCATGACGTCGGGCGGCGGTGCCTGGGATAATGCCAAGAAAAGTTTCGAAGATGGCTTCATCGACAAGGATGGGGTGACGCATCTCAAGGGCTCGGAAGCGCATAAGGCGTCCGTGACGGGTGATACGGTTGGCGATCCCTACAAGGACACAGCCGGTCCTGCCGTCAACCCGGCCATCAAGATCACCAACATCGTGGCGCTGCTGCTGTTGGCGGTTCTGGCCCATTGAACAAGTGCGGGTTAGGGGAGCGAGATGGACTCGTCGCCTCCTCCTCTCCGTCACCCCGGACTTGATCCGGGGTCCCGTGCGATCAAGTCCTCGATCGCAAGAGAGCCTTTCGCCACGCGGACGCGCGGCTACTGGATACCGGCTCAAGGCCGGTATGACGGAGAGAAAGAGCCTAGGCATAAAACAAAAAAGCCCGCGATCATCTCGCGGGCTTTTGCATTTCCGTCTGTTGGATCAGAAGCCGCTGCCGTTGTTGCCGCTCTGGCCCAGAATGCTCTTCGCGATACCAGCGCCCGCGGTGCCGCCAGACAGCAGCTGTTGCAGGAAGGTGAGGTCCTTGCCGCCTGTTGGCGTGGTGCGCGAAATCGTATCGAAGACCTTGCCGTCTTGCAGCGTGTAGTTCGCTTTCTGCGAAACGACGCCGTTCTTGTCGAAATAGATGGCCAGAATGTTCTGCTCTACCAGCTGCGGCTTCATGAAGGCGGCTTTGCGCACGCGCTTCTGGGAGATGTAGTAGAACACCTCGTTACCGAAGGTCGCGGTGGTGGAGGGCGTGCCCATGGTCAGCAGCACCTGTTCACGGCTGGAGCCGACAGGAATAAGCTGCAGCGACTGTTCGTCAGCCACGTAACCATTGTGGAAAACATCGGTGGTGCTGGAGCAGGCCGTCAGCAGGCTGGATGCGATGACGATTGCCACGGCAGTCTTGCTGAAAAACGTGGTCTGCTTTCCGGATTTCTGCTTGCTCACCTGCGTTTCCCCGACTGCGATCATGAATGGCACCTTCCGGTATGCTTACGTGTGTACCGCTTCTGTACACACGATTATGTCAATCCGGGGACAGAAAATCCCCGCTTCACAACGGATTGCAATGGGTTTGCGAAAATAACGCCTCCTCCGACGCTTCTCTTCGACTGTTGCAGCCCAACGATGAACGTGACCTCAACGGCATTGCAATTCTTGGATGCTTCGGTAAACCAGCTTTGGCAATCATGCAACAAGGGCAATGGGCGAGACGCGATTTCGTCGATCAATATTCGGAAATTTCGATGGTCTTCGGTCTTTTCAAAAAGAAAAACGGCAATCGCGCCATCGTTGACAGGCAATACGCGGCCCTGACGACGGCTGGGCGCCAGCCGGGTTTCTATCTGTATCTCAATGTGCCGGATACGGTGATGGGCCGCTTCGAGCTTCTGTCCATCGTCATGATTCTTTATTTCCGTCGCACAAAGTCATCCTCCACCAGCGGGCAGGAGATTGCGCAGGAGATTGTGGATGCGTTTTTTCAGGATCTCGACCATTCCATGCGGGAACTGGGAATTGGTGACCAGGGCGTGCCCAAGCGCATGAAGAAATTCGCGGGCATGTTCTATGGCCGGCTGGAATCCTACGCCGCAGCACTTGATGGCGACGATGTCGAGGCTCTTGCGGCAGCCCTTGCACGCAATATATATCCCCAGTCAGAAGCAACCGCTGCAGATATGCGCGGCCTTGCCAACTGGATGGTGGCAGCCGCCGATGCATTGTTGGCGCAATCGGAAGAGTTGGTCGTGACGGGACACGTTACGATGCCGGCCCCGGATTTTAAGAGGTTTTAATGAACTCGCACAACGCGGCCAATGATGACGTACCTTTTTCCTACCCTGTGAAGGTAGGTCATATTTCTGCCAATCCGGTGAGGATTGGTCTTTCGGCAAACGCGGACGAGTTGAAGGCGTTGGCGAAACTGTGGGACGTATTGTCCGTGGAGTACCTGAAAAGCGAATTGCAGGTAACCCGCTGGAAGAAGGATGGATTGAAGATCACAGGTGATGTGCGTGCCGCTCTGACGCAGGCCTGCGTCGTGACGCTGGAACCGGTCCCAAGCGTGATCGATGAAAAGATCGAGCAGATTTTCGTGCCGGAAGGTTCAAAGCTGGCGCGTCTGATGCCCAATGAGCAGGGCGAGATTGTTCTTGATCCGGATGGCCCGGATATTCCCGATCAATTCAGCGGTGACACCATCGACGTCGGTGTCGTGGTGGCGGAATTCGCGGCACTGGCCATCGATCCCTATCCCCGCAAGCCGGATGTGGATTTTGCCGAATTCGGCAATGAAAAGGTGGATGCCGACAAAAAACCATCGCCTTTTGCGGTGTTAAAAGACTGGAAAAAAGACTGAATGCGGTGGGTCAAGCCCAACAATTCAGTTGTAAGCGAGCGTGGAAACGGTATTTTCGCGCAAAATTCCACCGCACGGCGGTAAGAAGGATCAGGGACGAGTGATCAGAATAGCAATTGACGTCATGGGCGGAGACTTTGGCCCTGATGTTGCCATACCCGGCGCTGCCAAGGCACTGGATCGGCATAACGATGTGACCTTCCTGCTGTATGGGCAGAAGAGCAGATGCGAACCTATTCTGGCGCAGTATCCCAAACTTCGCGACAATTCGCAGTTTTTCGATTGCGAAGTCTCCGTTGCCATGGACGAAAAGCCGAGCCAGGCGTTGCGCCGTGGCCGCTACGTCTCCAGCATGTGGCGCTCTATCGAAGCGGTAAAGCTTGGTGAGGCCGATGTTGCCGTCTCCGCTGGCAATACCGGTGCCTTGATGGCGATGGCAAAGTTCTGCCTGCGTACCATGGCGCGGGTTGAACGTCCGGCGATTGCAGGCATATGGCCAACGCTGAGAGGCGAAAGCATCGTTCTCGATATCGGCGCTACCATCGGTGCCGACTCGCAGCAGCTGCTTGATTTTGCAATCATGGGCAGCGCCATGGCGCGCGCTCTGTTTGATATCGACCGTCCGACGGTTGGTCTCCTTAATGTCGGCGTCGAAGAAGTTAAGGGCCAGGAAGAGGTTCGCGAGGCAGGCCGCCTCATTCGCGAAGCCGATCTTGCGACCATCGATTATCGCGGCTTCGTCGAAGGTGATGATATCGGCAAGGGCACCGTGGATGTCGTCGTGACTGAAGGCTTCACCGGCAATATTGCGCTGAAGGCGGCAGAAGGCACGGCAAAGCAGATTACCACGCTGCTGCGCGAGGCGATTTCCCGAAGCTTCATCGCCAAGATCGGTTATCTCCTCGCCAAGAGCGCATTCGATGTGCTGCGCGAGAAGATGGACCCGCGCAAGGTCAATGGCGGCGTGTTTCTCGGTCTGAACGGTATTGTCATCAAAAGCCATGGCAGCACGGATGCTCTTGGTTTCGCGTCCGCCGTCGATGTGGGCTATGACATGGCTCATAACGGCCTGACAGCAAAAATAGAAAACGATTTGAAGGCCTACCACGCAAGAAGGCTTCCGCCTCCGGAACCTGAAGCGCTTGTGGCTGATGAGGAATAAGAGATGATCCGCTCAATCATACGAGGTTTCGGTGCAGCGCTGCCAAAGCGCGTCATGACGAACCAGGACATTGAAGCGATCGTCGAGACCTCGGACGAGTGGATCGTTCAGCGCACCGGCATCAAGCAGCGTTACATCGCGGGCGAGGGGGAAACCACCTCATCGCTCGGCGAACTTGCTGCGCGTGCCGCGCTGGAAAATGCAGGCATCAAGCCTGAGGAGATCGACCTCATCATCGTAGCCACCTCTACGCCCGACAACACCTTTCCGGCAACGGCGGTCAACATCCAGAACCGTCTTGGCATTACCGGCGGTTTTGCGTTTGACGTACAGGCGGTTTGCTCCGGTTTCGTCTATGCCATGGCAACGGCGGACCTTTACATTCGCGGCGGCATGGCCAAGCGCGTGCTGGTTATCGGTGCGGAAACATTCTCCCGCATTCTCGACTGGAACGACCGCACGACCTGCGTTCTCTTTGGTGACGGTGCGGGTGCCGTGGTGCTGGAAGCCGGTGAAGGCGAGGGCAAAACCTCCGATCGCGGTATTCTGACCTCCAATCTTCGCTCCGATGGTTCGCACAAGGATAAGCTTTACGTCGATGGTGGCCCGTCCACGACAGGCACAGTCGGCCATCTGCGCATGGAAGGCCGTGAGGTTTTCAAGCACGCAGTCGGCATGATTACGGACGTGATCGAAGCGGCCTTTGAGGCAACCGGCACGACAGCGGACGATCTGGACTGGCTGGTGCCGCACCAGGCAAACCGCCGCATTATCGACGGTTCAGCCAAGAAACTCGGCATTCCAACCGAAAAAGTCGTCATCACGGTTGATCAGCATGGCAACACCTCTGCCGCCTCCATTCCGCTTGCACTGGCTGCTGCTGCGTCTGACGGACGCATCAAAAAGGGCGATCTGGTGATGCTGGAAGCCATGGGTGGCGGTTTCACATGGGGTGCGGTTCTGCTGCGCTGGTAAAATTCGCTTTACGAAGCGGTGTAAGCCATTGCCACCATTGCTGGAAATCCCTAAACGATTCTAGAAACTTTGCTTGACCGGTCGCATCAAGGGCAATAATCTTGAGCGGCTTCAACGAGACAAAAGAGAGCGGTGCGGGGAAATATGGCCGGGAAAACAGTGACACGTGCGGATCTAGCCGAGTCTGTGTTTCGAAAAGTGGGGTTGTCCCGAACCGAATCCGCCGAACTGGTTGAAACCGTCATCGACGAGATTTGCAACGCGATCACTCGCGGAGAGGTGGTCAAGCTTTCTTCCTTCGCTACCTTTCAAATCCGTGAAAAGAACGAACGTATCGGTCGCAACCCGAAGACCGGTGAGGAAGTCCCGATTTCTCCCCGCCGCGTCATGACCTTCAAGGCCTCCAACGTTTTGAAGCAGCGCATTCTCAAGGCGCACTCGGCCCGCAAGGCAAAGCAGAAGAGCCAGAAGTCCGGCTCTTGATGCGTTTATTTTCGTGCGGTCACTTCGATTTCTGCACGCAGCGCTTCCTTATCTCTTGTGAACATAGTTGAATTTCAACTGACAAGCCGTTGAAATAAGGACGATTCGCATCGTACCTTGTTTCGTGTTTTGGAATCCAGCCTCTGGTCTGGATGGGAGTTGAACGTGGATAAAAGCCCCGACGCCTTTCGAACGATCAGTGAAGTGGCCGATGATCTGGACCTGCCCCAGCACGTTCTTCGTTTCTGGGAAACGCGCTTTCCGCAGATAAAGCCGATGAAGCGCGGTGGGGGCCGCCGCTATTATCGGCCTGACGACGTTGATCTGCTGAAGGGCATTCGCCACCTTCTCTACGACCACGGCTATACGATCAAGGGTGTTCAGAAACTCCTCAAGACCAATGGCAACCGCTTCGTCTCGGCCATCGCCTCGGGCGACATGGCGACGATGGAAGCCATCATGGCCGCCAGCGGCGAAACCGTCGAGCCACGCGTTGCCAATGCGGAAGAAGACGAAGTCGTCGGACGCCCAAAGGCCAAGCCCAGCGGCCGTTTCTTCGGCTTTGGTGGTGCCCAGGATGAAACGCCGGAGATTTCCATCGGCAAATCCAGCATCAGCAAGGACGACCGCGCCCTGCTGCAAGAGGCGCTGTTCGACCTTCTGGAATGCAAACGCCTGCTGGATCAGGTGCGTTAATCATTCTTCTTCGTTACCTTTAGCTGTCGCAGGCAGCCCAAGGCTTTGGGCTGCTTAGAGTTTTTGCGCCGCGACTGACCGATGGCTTTTATGTCGGTTTATTCGTTTGTGGATAAACCCACTTTTTGAGTGGCATTTATCTCAAATGCCAACCTTTCGGAAACTCCTTGGACCGATAATGCGCGCGGACAAGGAGTTTTATCGTGAGCAAGAGAAAACCGACAAGCCGCCGCCGTTCATCTGCAAAGTCTGGTGGCTCGGGTCTGTGGTCCTGGCTGTTGCTGTTCGGCGTCGCCGTCGGCGGCATTCAGGTCTATGAGCACCGCGACAGCCTTTTGCCGCAGTTGAAAGGCACTGTCGCCTCGGTTTCCAAAACCGTCGCGCCACAGACCAAGCCAGCGACGCGTGATGTTGCGTCGGAAAAGGCAAGGCCAGCTCCCACGCAAACGGTAGCGCTTCCCGCCAGCGGTGCGCCGGTACCGCCACGTGCCATCGCCATGCCTTCCGGTGCCGCATCGACACAGATGACGGCTGCCACGCTGCCTTCGCCACGTCCGCAGGTCCAGAATGTCTCCCTCAACGAAAAGCCCGCCACCTTTGCCTTTTGTGGCCGCTCCGGCCTTAACAATTGCGTTGCTGACGGCAACACCTTCTGGCTCAAAGGCGTGAAGATGAAACTGGCCGGTATAGACGTGCCACAGACCGACCAGGCCCGCTGCCTTGAGGAACGCCAGAGAGGCTTCACCGCTAAGGTCCGCCTGCGCGATATGCTGAACTCCGGCGGCTTTCAAGTCGCGTCTTCCGGTGGTGCATCCACTCTATCGAGGTCCGGTGTCTCCTTTGCCGACCAACTGGTGCGCGAGGGACTGGCCCGGCCAGTGGGCGCGAGAAATCAATCCTGGTGTGGTTAAATCACCTCCACACCCTCACGCCCCGTTGACCACAGCCGCCTGCGCTGTGTAGATAAAAACCGCAAGCGGACGTGGCGGAATCGGTATACGCAGCAGACTTAAAATCTGCCGGCCCCTGGTCTTGCGGGTTCAAGTCCCGCCGTCCGCACCAGCTTTTGGAAATAATTCAGCGATATTTATTTTATAAGAATTTTCTTGTGTTAGATAGAGTGCTCTCCAAGATAGGAGTTTCTAGCCGGTATGGTCGCCTTCTTCAAATATCGGTGTCATCCATAAAACTTCATTTTAGTTTGAACTGGGACATTTTTGAATAAGCAGAGAAGCCATGCGACACTTTATACCTTGGGCGAAAGCCATTCTCTCTGGAACTTTGCGGGTGTAGCCGGCGCTAAGCTGTTTTGGCGCGGTCCCGTCACGATGCATAGGGTTTCCAGAGATGGAATAAAGTCCGTGATGCCGAAAAACTGTCAGCCGACCCCAAAAGACATTTTTGTACTTTCATTCGGAGAGATTGACTGCCGGGTCCATATAGCAAAGCAAGCGTTCGCCCAGGGGACAACAACCATACAACAGGTTGATCTTTTATGTAATAGGTTCGCTGTTGCTGTCGAAACGTTCCGAGGACAATGTCCAGCTCAACTTGCTATCGCCTGCATTCTTCCGCCGGCCCGTTTCGGGCTCTCGCCTGAAAATTATCCTTCCGCAGAAGCATCCTTCGATGACGCGAAGGCTATTCGCGATCAGATGAATTACCGTTTATCTCAAATGGCTCCACTGGTAGATTTTCGAGCGTTTTTTACCGACCGTGATGGAGCGCTGAATTACAATTTATCAGATGGAAACGTTCACATAGATAGTCGAAATGCTCAGCCTGTCGTTGATGCCTTGAATAAACTCTTCGATATGGAGTTTGTAACGACGAAACCGAGCTGGCCAAATGTCAAAGCGATGATGCATCCTGGTTATGTTCCGCCATTCAAAAGATTTCGGAGACGTATTAAGGGCATATTGTTTGCGCCTTTCCGAAAGATAAAATCCTTTTTTGTCTGCACCTCTCGATAGTAGTTGGTACAGAAACTGTCTAAAATTACATTCCAGTTTTATTTCATATCCCTAAGGGAGTAATCGCGCTCAACCCTTCCAAAACAGCGGCATCAACAACACCAGCACCGTCAATATCTCCAGACGGCCCAGCAGCATCATCAGCGATAGCAGGTAGAGTGCCGGGTCGCTGATGGTGGAGAAGTTGCCGGCGGGGCCGATGATGGGGCCTATGCCGGGGCCGACATTGGCCAGTGAGGTGGCGACGGCTGAGGTGGCGGTGAGGAAGTCGTAGCCCATGGCGCTCATGGCCAGGCTGCCGCCGATCCAGAGGGCGAGGAAGCAGCTCAAAAACAGGAAGACGTTGCGAATGGTTTCGACATCCACGACTTGGGTGCCGTAACGTACCGTATAGACGGCATCTGGATAGAGCAGCTTTTTCAGACCGGTCTTCACGACATTATAGACGATGACGAAGCGGTAGGCCTTGATGCCGCCTGCGGTGGAGCCGGAACAGCCGCCCATGAAGGTGGCAAAGAAGGCGACGACCACGACGAATGGTCCCCAAAGCGTATAGTCATCGCTGGCGAAGCCGCCCGTCGATAGAATCGACGTCATATTGAAGAAGGAATGGCTGAGCGCGATGTCGAGCGGCACGCCATTTGTGATGTGGTGATAGATGCCGACGGCAAGTGAAATCGCGCAGAGATAGCCGATGAAGACTCGGATCTGCGGATCGTAGAGAATATCCATGCGCCCGCGCACGGCGAGCAGGATCATCACCGAAAAGGGCAGGCTTCCGAGGATGAGGAAGAATGTCGCGATCCACAGCAATGCGACATTGTCGCCGAAGAAGGCAAAGGATGCGTCATGGGTGGAAAAGCCGCCGGTGGCGACAGCGGACATTGCGTGGTTCAGCGCATCGAAATGCGTCATGCCTGCGAAATCGAAGGCGATGGTACAGGCCAGCGTCATGACGACATAGATGCCGATGAAGGCCTTGGTGAAGCTGGCCAGCCGCGCAAAAGGGCGGTCATTGGCGGTGTCGGATGATTCCATGCGGAAGAAGGTCATGCCGCCGACGCGCAGCAGCGGCAGGATGAAGAGGCCGAGCGCGACAATACCGATACCGCCCAGCCAACAGAGCAGCGAGCGCCAGATGAGAATGCCTTGCGGTGCCTTGTCCAATCCCGATATGGCGGTGGAGCCTGTCGTGGTGATGGCGGAGACGGATTCGAACATGGCCTGCCCGAAACTCAGATTGAGTTCTGAGAGATAGAGCGGCACAGCGCCGATCAGCGAAAAGACCAGCCACAGAACATTGACCAGCAGAAAGCCGAAGCGTTTGTTGAAGGTCGGCATCGGCGCGCGGGTGGCGAAGGCACAGGCCAATGACAGCCCGCCGCACATGAAGCCGGATATCGCAAACACCGCCCAGTCATTATTGCCGTAATAAAGATCGGCCATGGCGGGAATGAACATCGCCGTGGCCATATAGAGCCCGAATATCGACGCGATATAGAGCACTGCGCGCAGAAGGTTGCTGTTCAATAAATGGAACCTTGATTGGTTAGAGTCTTTCCAGGCTGGATAGAAGCAGTCCGCGCGGGCAGATTAGTCTTATCCAACCTGGAAAGACTCCAGGGCGTACCGAAGTTGCGCAAAGAGTCTTTGTGTCAGGCCTTTTCCTATGGCATAGCGGGTGCCATCGTGAAATTCAATGGATTGAAAATCGTGGATAAATTGCTTGTAGAAGCCGCACGGCGGGAAGTTCGGGAACTGTTTCCCGAAACGCCGTTGCAGTTGAATGAACATCTTAGCCGTCGCTACGGAGCCGAGATTTGGCTGAAGCGTGAAGACCTCACGCCTGTTCGTTCCTACAAGATTAGAGGCGCGTTCAACTTTTTGCGCAAGGCCGTGGCCCAATCGGGCAAGGGTAAGGTTTTCGTGTGCGCATCTGCGGGTAATCACGCGCAGGGCTTTGCCTTCGCATGCCGCCATTTTGGCGTTCATGGCGTGGTGTTCATGCCGGTGACGACGCCACAGCAGAAGATCGACAAGACGCGCATTTTTGGTGGCGAGTTCATCAAGATCAGGCTGGTGGGCGATATCTTCGATCAATGCTATGCGGCCGCCCGCAAACATGTGGAAGAGACCGACGGCTATATGGTCTCGCCATTCGATCACAAGGACATTATCGAAGGGCAGGCGACTGTCGCGGCTGAAATCGTCGATCAATTGCCCGACCACAATGCGCCCGATCTGGTCATCATGCCGGTTGGCGGTGGCGGGCTTTCGGCTGGCCTGACAGGGTTTCTTGCCGGAAAAGTTGCCAACGAGAATTTCATTTTCTGCGAGCCTGTCGGTGCACCAAGCCTCAAGAAAAGCCTTGAGGCAGGCAAGCCGGTCACGCTGACCAATGTCGATAATTTTGTAGATGGTGCTGCCGTCGCGCGCATTGGCGATCTGAATTTTGAAGCGCTGCAGCATTTCCCGCCAGAACAGGTCGAGCTGATTGCAGAAAACGCCATCTGCGTAACGATCATCGAAATGCTCAATCTTGAAGGCGTGGTGCTGGAACCTGCGGGTGCGCTTTCGATTGCCGCACTGGAAAAGCTTGGCCGCGAGAGGCTGGAAGGCAAGCGTGTCATCTGCGTCGTCTCTGGCGGCAATTTTGATTTCGAGCGTCTGCCTGATGTCAAGGAACGCGCCATGCGCTACACGGGCGTGAAGAAATACTTCATTCTGCGCCTGCCGCAGCGCCCGGGTGCCTTGCGTGATTTCCTTGATCTGCTGGGACCCGATGACGACGTCGCGCGTTTTGAATATCTGAAGAAATCCGCCCGCAATTTCGGTTCGATCCTGATTGGCATCGAAACCAATGATCGGGAGAATTTCACGGGCTTGTTCCAGCGTATCGAGGCGGCGGGTCTTGGTTATGAGGATATCACCGAAAATGAAATCCTCGCAAACCTGATCATCTGACTTGCACGATTACCGGTCAGGGCGGCGTTTGCATCGCCCTGCGAAAAGACAAATGGAAGGGTAACACCATGGCTTCGTTCTTCTCGAAACTCTTTTCCGCCTTTGGCTCGGCGCCTTCGGATGACGCGCCGAAGAAGGCCGAAACGTCAGAAGCGCATCCTTACAAGGATTGCCAGATTTATGCGACACCGCTGAAGGAAGGCGGACAATATCGTCTTGCGGGTCGCATTGAAAAGAAGGTGGGCGAAGAAACGCTGACGCATGAATTCGTGCGCGCCGATGTCTTCACCAGTCTGGATGATGCCGTGGAATGCACCGTGCGCAAGGCGCAGCTGATTATCGACCAGAATGGTCCGTCGCTGTTTTCCGACAAAAAATAACGGCCGCGAGAGGCTCGCAGCCGTTACCAAAAGGATTGAAAGCGGCGTCGCAAAACGCCGCTTTTTTGTTAGGCAGCCTTGGCCAGCTCTTCAACCTTGGCGGTTGCAGAAGCGATTGCCTTTTCGGCAGCTTCTGGACCGAATGCGAGACCTTCTACATAGATAACTTCAACGTCCTTCATGCCCATGAAGCCGAGGACGGTCTTGAGGTATGGCACAGCGTGGTTGAGCGGAGCAGCCGGACCTTCGGAATAAACGCCGCCGGAAGCGATCACGACGTAAACCTTTTTGCCGGTGACAAGGCCAACAGGGCCATTTTCCGTATAGGTGAAAGTCTGACCTGCGCGAGCAACGTTATCGATCCAGGACTTCAAGCCGGAATAGATGTTGAAGTTGATCATGCCCGTGCCGATAACGATCGTGTCGGCTTCCAGCAGTTCAGCCACACGCTTGTCGGAATAGTCTGCAGCGGCTGCTTCGTCTGGCGTGCGCTGATCGGGAGCCTTGCGGATGGCCGATGTGGTAACCGTGTCGAGGTGATTGATCGGGCTCTGGCCCAGATCAAGATGCGTGATCGTGCCATTCGACTGTGCCTGAAGCTTCGCAGCCAGCTCGCCTGCGAACTTGTTCGACAGCGATTCGTCAGCGCGTGGGCTGGAGGTAACGAGGAGAATCTTCGACATTTGAAATATCCTTGTTTCAATTTGAAGGTCAGACAGGGCAGGGAAAACCCAATCGTTGCACCTTATATCGGTGAATGTTCTCATCGAGAAAACTGTGATAATATGGAAGTAACCTATCGATGAATTGGATGGACCATGGAAGCGAACCCCACTCTGGACCAGTTGCAGGTGTTTTTGGCCGTTGCCGAAACCGGTAGCTTTTCCGCCGCCTCCCGCGCGCTGAACCGGGCGCAATCGGTGGTGAGCTACACCATTGCTAACCTGGAATCGCAGCTGGAAGTGACGCTGTTCGAAAGAAATGGCGTTAGGCAGCCGAAGCTGACCGAAGAGGGCGCTGCCATGCTGGAGCATGCGCGCCGCATCGTGGCCGGTCTTCAGGAATTACGCGCCCGCGCTAAGGGTTTGAAGCAGGGGCTGGAGGCGGAGGTTTCGCTTGCCATTAGCACCATGGTGCCTGCGGAAGCCATGGTAGAGGTGCTACGCGATTTTCGCGTGCAGTTTCCAACCGTCACGCTCAATCTCAATGTCGGTGAACTCGGCATGGTCATGGAAATGGTACAGAGCCGCAAGGCTGGAATCGGCATTGGCGGCGCCATGTTCCATCAGGATGACGGGCTGGTTATCGACAAGGTTGGGCATTCCTTCATGGTGCCGGTTGCGGCGTCCGATCATCCGCTGGTGCGGCTCAATCGACCGCTGACGCTGTCCGATGTGCGCGAAGAGGTGCAACTGGTCGTGACAGATGCGTCGGGCCTGACCAAGGGCAAAGATTTCAACGTCCTGTCCTATAAGAAATGGCGCGTGAGCGACATTGCCACCAAGTATCAGCTCATCAAGGGCGGACTCGGCTGGGGCGGGCTTCCGGCATCCGTGGTGCGCAATGATATCATCAATGGCGTGCTGAAAGCGCTGGATATGGACGCTTACGAAGGCGGCGAATATCCGCTTTATGCGTTGCGCAAGGCCGACACGCCTTGCGGCCCGGCCGCGAAATGGCTGGTGGACGAATTTCAGCAGCGACTGTCTCAATGTCCGAACCACAAGAATTTCCTCTCGGATTTTGGACCGGACCAGAACGACACCATGCGGGATGCCGCAGAGTAGAAAGCTACGTCCAAGGCAGAGTTATGCGTACCGTACCGAACCGTACTGTTTCGCCGCAAGGTGACAGTGACAGGCCCTCGGCTTTGGAGTAGAACCCTTGCAAAAGCGAAGGGCAGGGCAGATGGCTCTGCGGGAGAAAGCCTTCGCGGCAGACAAATCGAGGAATAAGCACATGCCAGTTTATCGCTCCAGAACGACAACCCATGGCCGCAACATGGCCGGTGCCCGTGGCCTTTGGCGCGCGACCGGCATGAAGGACGGCGATTTCGGCAAGCCGATCATTGCTGTGGTCAACTCGTTCACGCAGTTCGTGCCGGGCCACGTTCACCTGAAAGACCTTGGCCAGCTTGTTGCGCGTGAAATCGAAGCGGCTGGCGGTGTTGCCAAGGAATTCAACACGATTGCCGTGGATGACGGTATCGCCATGGGTCATGATGGCATGCTTTATTCGCTGCCTTCGCGCGAAATCATCGCCGATTCCGTCGAATACATGGTCAACGCGCATTGCGCCGACGCCATGGTCTGCATTTCCAACTGCGACAAGATCACGCCCGGCATGCTGAATGCCGCCATGCGCCTGAACATTCCCGTCGTCTTCGTGTCCGGTGGACCGATGGAAGCGGGCAAGGCCGTGCTGCATGGCAAGACCGTAGCCCTCGACCTCGTCGATGCCATGGTCGCTGCTGCCGACGACAAGATGACCGACGAAGAAGTCGATACCATCGAGCGTGCGGCATGTCCGACTTGCGGCTCATGCTCCGGCATGTTCACCGCCAATTCCATGAACTGTTTGACGGAAGCGCTGGGTCTGGCTCTGCCCGGCAACGGCTCGACGCTGGCCACTCACTCGGATCGCAAGCGTCTGTTCGTTGAGGCCGGTCATCTGATCGTTGATCTGGCCCGCCGCCATTATGAGCAGGATGATTATACAGTTCTGCCGCGCTCCATCGCGACCAAGGCCGCATTCGAGAACGCGATTGCGCTGGATATCGCCATGGGCGGCTCCACCAACACCGTGCTGCATATTCTGGCCGCGGCCCATGAAGGCGGCGTCGATTTCACCATGGAGGACATCGACCGCATGTCGCGCCGCGTGCCGTGCCTGTCCAAGGTCGCGCCCGCCAAGCAGGACGTGCACATGGAAGACGTGCACCGCGCAGGCGGTATTATGCGCATTCTGGGCGAGCTGGAACGTGGCGGTCTCCTCAACACGGATTGCTACACCGTTCACGAAGCGACCCTTGGCGATGCCATCAACCGCTGGGATATCACCCGCACCAACAGCGAAAACGTGCGCCAGTTCTTCAAGGCAGCACCGGGCGGCGTGCCGACACAGGTTGCCTTCAGCCAGTCCTCGCGCTGGGATGAACTCGACACCGACAGCGAAAACGGCGTTATCCGTTCGGTCGAAAAGCCATTCTCGAAGGATGGCGGTCTGGCCGTTCTTTACGGCAACATTGCGCTGGATGGCTGCATCGTGAAGACAGCAGGCGTGGATGAATCCATCCTGAAATTCAACGGCACGGCTGTGGTTTATGAAAGCCAGGACGCCGCCGTGAAGGGCATTCTGTCCAACGAAGTCAAGGCTGGCGACGTCGTCGTTATCCGTTACGAAGGCCCTAAGGGCGGTCCGGGGATGCAGGAAATGCTCTACCCGACTAGCTACCTGAAATCCAAGGGCCTGGGCAAAGCCTGTGCGCTCATCACCGATGGTCGCTTCTCCGGCGGCACGTCTGGCCTCTCCATCGGCCACGCCTCACCCGAAGCGGCCCAAGGCGGCGCCATCGGATTGGTACGTCAGGGCGATCCGATTGAGATCGACATCCCCAACCGCACGATCAACCTCAAGGTTCCAGATGCGGAACTTTCAGCACGCCGCGCCGAGCAGGACCAGCTTGGCTGGAAGCCAGCGGAACACCGCAAACGCAACGTGACGACGGCGTTGAAGGCTTACGCCGCGTTTGCATCGAGTGCGGATAAGGGTGCTGTCAGGATTTTGCCGGAGTAAGACAATCACACTCGACGTCTTCCTCGGCAGCCCCGGAGATTAGACGTAAGTCTATAAAAAAACCGCCCAAAACACTGCGGGCGGTTTTTTGCTTTTGTAATCTTCGCTCCCTGAAAGCAAAGTTAAGGCATCATCCGATGGTCGCCTCAGCGGTCCACATGAAATAATAGACCCACTTGTGGATACTTTATCGCAAGAAGCGGATCACTAATGACGCTTCTAAACGGCAGCCAAACTGGTTTTACCCCCAACTTCGCTTCGATCGTATCGATCATTTTTAAAGATAGTGTTTCGGCATAATCATCAAAACCCAAATGGTTGTAACTCTTTATCTCAACGCCAGTTAAAGCTGCTCTGTACAGATTAAACACCAAGTTATCAAAAGTGTACCAGTTTAGGTTGAGCAAAAATGATTCGAAGTTCCCATGGACCTTAGCCATATAATCAAAAAATGGAACTAGATCAGAAATAGGATAGAAAGGTGGACTTGAAAACCAAGTATATACTTCGGGTATATTTTCCGTCTTCAATTTTTCTTGGTCTTCCATCGCTAACATAGCGAGTGAAGCGTAGTTGGCTTGTCTGTAATTATCATTTTCAGGCCCCAACTTCGTTCCAAGGATGACCTTAGAATTATATCTCGCTGCCGTATGTTCGAAAATATCTGAAAAACTCGCCGTACGAGT
Source organism: Agrobacterium sp. 20P9.1.2 (assembly GCF_057799395.1). Classification (NCBI taxonomy): domain Bacteria; kingdom Pseudomonadati; phylum Pseudomonadota; class Alphaproteobacteria; order Hyphomicrobiales; family Rhizobiaceae; genus Agrobacterium; species Agrobacterium sp. 20P9.1.2. The sequence goes on along the minus strand of NZ_JBYOKI010000003.1, from coordinate 454,370 downwards.
AAAAATCACATCGACGTCGATGATTATAGCCTCGTCAATTTGATTACGCGCTGCCCAGTGGAGCGCAACGAATTTTTTGAGATTGACTATCGCGCCATTGCGATTCTCACGCATTGCTTGCGCAACTTCTTCGCTGTCCAGTGTAAGGGCGCAGTATTCGTCCAGATCAATCAGCTCGACCCACTTCGCACGAACCACGCCTGAAAGGTTGGCTGAAATAAACTTGAGTTCATTTACATTAGAACATGCAAAAACAATTCTTGGCTTGTCTTCACCAGACGCGAAGGTATCAGAGGCGAGGTAGCTATTTATAAGAGTTACTAGCCAAAATATTTTCTGCATATGGACTGGAATAATGATTGCTCTACGCACGTCGTCTCCGCTTCACTTGATGTGGTTAGCGGATATTTATCTGAAGGCTTTTAAATTGGCGAGTGGGAATATACCCTTGAGTGCACCTGTGCCCTAAGCAACGGAGCCTCTGAATCATAAGACAAAAAATCCGAGAGCTTTCATTTCTTGTTAAACTTATCTTGAATGAGTTTCATTGGTGTGGAGTGCCCCCATTTCGCCGGACAGATTAGCTATTGAGACAATGCTTTGATGAACTCCCTCGGGGAGGACATTTTCAGCGCTGAGTGTGGATGCAACCTCGTTGTAGTCTTCGATCCATCCATCGATTTTCCTGAGAGCAGCCAAATATCACGGGCGGCTATATAACACTCCGGATACGGTCGAAAACGTCATCACTCCAACACCGCGTAGCTTTGACATGCGTGATGCGTCGAATATGGCATCGTACCAATATCATCGCCAGAGCCGTAACTTTTTTAACGTCAAGTGGGGCGCCGATTGTGGGCCAGAGTTTTGGGCAGTGGATTTCCTCTAGGCTGAGATCAAATTGAACGGTCCAATTTTCTATCCCTACTTTGGAAACGCAACGGAATAAGTGTTGTATTTTTGTGGAGAAAACCGCCGAAGAGAGGCGGATTAAAGAATTAAATGTATAATATATGCTTTAAATTGGATTTTTTTACTTTCACTGTGCGCTTCTTCTATTATTCAAGCGTAAGCCCCATGCAAGTTAAGCTGATTAGAAGCCATATAAATCAGCTTCAGGAGAAAAATTTTGATAATAAAGCATTATATAGTAACTTATAAAAATAACGATATGCTTGAGAAGGCGATCGATAGTATATTTACAACGAGTACTGCGCATCAGCGAAAAGTATTTGTCATAGCAAACCACTCTAAAGACAGGTATGATGGCCCTCATCCTGTCGTCGTTTTGAAGAATGATGCTCGTCCTGATTTTTCCACTGGACATCTATCCCGAAACTGGAATCAGGGTCTGATTGCGGGTTTTGTTAATCTCAACAATCCAGAAGCAGACATCGTCATCCTAAGTCAGAACGACTGCCTGTTCGCACCCAATTATCTCGACCCACTTCTGAAAAATCATGAAAAATTTGATTTCGTCACCTACGGTGTTGGCGATAACTGCATGAGTTATAATGCTAGAGCAGTAAAGCAGGTCGGCCTCTGGGATGAGCGGTTCTGCAATATTGGTTTTCAGGAAGCCGATTACTTTCTTCGCGCCGCGAAATATCTGGGCGCACGAGCGTCGATCAATGACGGCTCCATTCACGGACGCGAGCACAATGCGATTAATAATGTTGGAGATGTCATAGGTTTCAGTCCTAGCGGTTTCGAAAGAAGAGACGAATCGCATATTCAGTCATTGCAATTCCACAAGCAAAGCCGCGGATTTTTTGCAGCGAAGTGGGGCTTTGATAGACTTCCACAAAAATGGGGACCAGACTATCTCAATGTGAAAGTTCGAATAAACAGCGCCATTTTCTATCCGTATTTCGAGAACGCGGTCGAGACATTGGAAGAACAGGCATATCTTGTGTTTCTTTGAACCGTAGCTTCTTGCGCTGCTGATATTTGGAAGGCTGCCGTTTGGGCAGCCTTTTCAGTAAGGAAGAACAGGGGTTGTCTCGCTTGACCCGCACAAATTAACGAAAATCCTCCCGCCGAAGTTTGTATGAGATGAGAGGGATTATCCTCGATCTCTGAAGGCAGAAACCGCGGTTGCAATGGGTTTTTTTGAACCCCAGCTTCTCCATTAGGCGGCAGGATGCCCGGTTGTCGCTGATGGGATTGGCGTGAAGTGCGGTCACCTTTCGCTGCTTAAAGGCATGCACGATGACGAGCCGTGCTGCTTCCTCGGCGTAACCTTTTCTCCAAGCGCTTCGACCCAGCCACAAGCCGAATTCTCCGGCAAGGCCGATCAGCCCGATCAGTTGGCCATTATCGATGGCCCAGACGGGTGAGTTCCTTTTTCGTAGTCGCAGGATCATCCGGCGAGCATCGTGAGATGTGAAAGGGTATGACTTTTTAAGTAGATTGCGCAGGACCAGCGGATCGTTTGTGATGCGGGCCAGCGCCGGTGCGTCCATTATGTTGAATGGCCGCAGCGTGAGGCGGTGCGAGATTAATCTGGGCACTGGTCTGTCTGCTGATCTCATGGATCGCAGAATGTTCTATGGGGCCATTTCTGCCAATTGCGAATTTTTGTACCGGAACTGGTTTTCATCAGGCACGTTGGCTGAAGGGTGCAAAATGAGGATCGGAAATCCATGAAACGCGCAATTGTCACCGGTGGGGCTGGTTTGATCGGGACAGGCATAATCGAGACTCTTCTCGAAGATGGCTGGACCGTTGCATCCTTCGATATCAAGGAAAGCAAGACGAAGGCGCAGAATATTCATTGCAATGTCGGTGATGAGGCGTCGGTTGCGGAGGCGTTCAAGCAGCTTGGCTGGACCGGGCTGGAGCTTCTCGTCAACAATGCCGGAATTGCCGGGCCGAACAATGGGCCGATCCATGAATTATCGCTGGCTGATTGGCGTAAGGTGACGGATAGCCATCTGACCGGGGCGTTTTTGATGACGCGCTCTGCGGTGCCGCTGATGGGTGAGGGTGCCAGTATCGTCAACATGGTTTCTACTCGTGCTTTCATGTCGGAGCCGGAAACAGAGGCCTATGCGGCTTCCAAGGGCGGGCTGGTTGCGCTCACGCATGCGCTGGCTGTCAGTCTCGGGCCGAAAATCCGCGTCAATGCGATCGCACCGGGTTGGATAACTGATGATACCGACCTGCGGGAAAAAGATCAGACGCAGCACCCGGTCGGTCGCGTTGGTCGCCCGAAAGACATTGCGGATGCAGTGATCTATCTCGCCAGTGCAGGCTTTATGACCGGGCAGGTGCTTGTGCTGGATGGCGGCATGACGAAGAAGATGATTTATGAGGAGTGAGCACCTCACAAAATGATTCAACGCATTGCCAAACTGATTCAGCAGATTGGTGGAAGTCCTTGTTTGAGTGGGTCTTGTCACCGTTGGGTGAAGTCACAAAGCGGTGAGGGGTCTACTGCCTTTCCCGAAAGGCACTACGTAGTCATTATGAAACGCCGCACCGCACTTGCCCTCATCGCCACGCTTCCCTTTGCCTCCAGCCTTCGCGCGCAAACGCGGGGCGGGGTGCCTGAACTTCTCGAAGATGCCGATGTTCTCGATAGCTTGAAGACGGTTATCGTCAGTGTCGATGGCAGGGAGGTTGCCAGCCGTGCCTATCATGGCGCGTCGTTGAATGGCTCGACCAACATCAAGTCTGCCTCCAAATCCATCGTCTCGGCGCTTGTGGGCATTGCGATTGACCGCAAGATATTGGAGGGCGTTGATCAGCCGATATCTTCCGTGTTGCGGGCCGATTTCCCCGCCAAGCCCGATCCGCGGCTAGAGCGCGTCACCATCGGCAACCTTCTGTCCATGCAATCAGGGCTGGAGCGCATGACAGGCCCGAATTACGGCCGCTGGGTTTCCAGCCGCAATTGGGTGCGCACGGCGCTGGGGTCCGGTTTTGCCGGAGAGCCGGGTGGCGGGATGCTGTATTCCACCGGGTCTACGCATCTCCTGTCTGCCATTCTCACCAAGGCGTCGGGCAAATCGACGCTGGCCTTGGCGCGGGACTGGTTTTGCCCGCTGGATGGTTTTTCTATCGGCTCGTGGGAACGTGATCCGCAGGGTATCTATCTCGGTGGAAACCAGATGGCGATGACTGCGCGGTCGTTGCTGGCTTTCGGTGAACTGTACCGGCGTGGTGGTGTGACAGCTGATGGAAAGCGGCTGATCTCACAAGAGTGGATTGATCAGTCCTGGGTGCAACGCACCAACTCCGTCTTTAATGGTGACGGTTACGGCTATTGCTGGTTCAGCAAGGAAATGGCGGGGGAGATGGTCTATTATGCCTGGGGCTATGGCGGCCAGATGCTCTATATTGTCCCGTCGAAAAAGCTGTCGGTTGTAATGACGTCGCGGGAAGATGCGCCATCCGCCCACACCGGTTATCGAGACCAGTTGCACGGGCTGATGGGCAGTATCATCGCGACCGTTTAGAGCGGGCGGTTGATGTTCTGGAAGGCTTCGCCGAGCTTCTTCATGCGCTCGTCATAGGATTTCGTCAGGCATTCCGTGTCGGCTGCACAGGCCTCGCGGGTCTTCAGCCATTCGCTCTGTTCGGTGCGCAGCGTATCGCGCGCGCCCATCGCCATTAGCTGCGTGAGAATGTCGAAAGTGGTTGCCATGCGCACGTCCTGATCGTTCAGCGCGCGGTTTTCGCAGATGGTTTTTTCGTCTGCTTTCAAATCCGTCTTGGTGCAATCGAAGCTGGCGGCACCGACGGGTGAGCCATGAGAGTATGATGCGATAACAATCAAAGCAGCGAGGATATGTTTCTTCAAATGCATGTGGATCTCTTTTCCAGAACCGGACTTTATATGCCGTCTAAAGTCTTGATGACCACAACTTGTTCCATTGCTGTGTTTGATGCACAGTCTGTCATTATCTTGCCGCCCTTTGATTTATACGCTGAGGCGTTATAACTCCATCATATTGATGAGGATGAGGAATCACATGCCAAGCATGTTGAAGTATCTGACCACCGGCCTTCTGGCGACGATGCTGGTCATGCCTGTACCCGTGCGGGCGCAGGACAATAAGACCGTGCCTGCAAGCACGGCGGAAATGCAGCTTTCTTTTGCGCCGCTGGTGAAGCGCACGGCTGGTGCGGTCGTGAATGTCTATGCAGAGCGCATGGTGCAGAAACGGGGCTCGCCCTTTGCCGGTGACCCGTTCTTCGAGCAGTTCTTCGGGCAGCAACTACCCAACCGCACGGAAAAGCAGTCCTCGCTCGGTTCCGGTGTCATCGTTACAGGCAGCGGTCTCGTGGTGACGAACAATCACGTCATCGATGGTGCCGACGATATCAAGGTGGCTCTGGCCGATGGCCGCGAGTTTTCATCCAAGGTGCTCCTGAAGGATGACCGTATTGATCTCGCCGTGTTGCAGATCGATGCCAAGGAAGAATTCCCCGTTCTGTCGCTTGGTGATTCGGATAAGACAGAGGTCGGCGATCTTGTGTTGGCCATCGGCAACCCCTTCGGTGTGGGGCAGACGGTGACGAGCGGTATCGTCTCGGCGCTGGCGCGTAACCAGGTCACGCAGGGCGATTTCGGCTTCTTCATCCAGACTGATGCCTCCATCAACCCCGGCAACTCCGGCGGCGCATTGATGAACATGGCGGGTGAGCTGATCGGCATCAATACGGCCATCTTCTCGCGTGGCGGTGGCTCCAACGGCATCGGCTTTGCCATTCCGGCCAATCTGGTGCGCGTGTTCCTCGCTGCTGCCGAAAAGGGCGATACCAGCTTCCAGCGGCCTTATGTCGGCGCAACCTTTGATCCTGTGACCTCGGAAGTCGCCGAGGCGCTTGGCCTTAAGCGTGCCCGCGGCGCGCTGGTCGTCAGCGTCGTGAAGGATGGACCGGCTGAAAAGGCCGGCATCGAGCCGGGGCAGGTGGTGACGGCGGTCAATGGCATCGAAGTCGAGCACCCCGACGCCCTGGGCTATCGCCTAACGACAGCAGGCATCGGCAAATCGGCCAAGATCACCCTGATCGACAAGGGCAAGGAAAAAACGGTCACAATCGCGCTCGATACCGCGCCGGAAACGGCTCCGCGTGATGAACGCCTGCTGGAAGGTCGCAATCCTTTCGCTGGAGCGACAGTTGCCAATCTGTCGCCCAAGCTTGCGGATGAGCTGCGCATGCCGACCACCACGACGGGTGTTGTCATCATGGATGTGAAGCGCAATTCGCCAGCCGCCCGCGTCGGCTTCCAGCCTAAGGACATCATCGTGTCGCTGAACGGCGCTGACATGACGTCCACGGCCAATGTCGAGAAGGCACTGGAGGACAATCCCGGCTTCTGGCGTCTGGAAATCATTCGCGACGGTCAGCGCATCCGGCAATTCCTGCGATGAGCGGCGATCTCTTCGCCCCACAGATACCAACGGAGGTCGCCAACCGGCGGCCTTTGGCAGACCGGCTGCGTCCAACCACGCTTGCCGAGGTGACCGGACAGTCGCATCTGACGGGCGAAGAGGGCGTGTTACGCCGCATGATCGAAAGCGGCTCTTTGGGCTCCATGATTTTCTGGGGCCCGCCCGGCACGGGCAAGACCACCGTTGCCCGGCTGCTGTCGGGCGAGGCTGGGTTGGCCTTCGAGCAAATCTCGGCCATCTTCTCCGGCGTCGCCGATCTCAAGAAAGTCTTCGAGGGCGCCCGCACCCGCCGCATGAACGGACGGCAGACTTTGCTGTTCGTAGACGAAATACACCGCTTCAACCGAGCCCAGCAGGATAGTTTCCTACCAGTCATGGAAGACGGCACCATCATCCTCGTTGGTGCGACGACCGAAAATCCATCCTTCGAACTCAACGCCGCTCTGCTGTCGCGCGCACGGGTGCTGACGTTCAAGTCCCATGACGAAGACAGCCTTGCCGAGCTTCTGAAACGCGCCGAAAGCGTCGAGGAAAAGCCGCTGCCGCTGACCGACGATGCACGCGCCTCGCTGATCCGCATGGCGGATGGTGACGGTCGCGCGGTGCTGACGCTGGCGGAAGAGGTCTGGCGCGCTGTCCGCAAGGACGAGATTTTCGATACGGAAGGCTTGACGCATATCGTCCAGCGCCGCGCGCCAGTCTACGACAAGGCGCAGGACGGGCACTACAATCTCATCTCCGCGCTGCATAAGTCTGTGCGCGGCTCCGATCCGGATGCCGCGCTCTATTATCTGGCGCGCATGATGGATGCGGGCGAAGACCCGCTCTATCTCGGGCGGCGTCTGGTGCGCATGGCGGTGGAAGATATCGGCCTTGCCGACCCGCAGGCGCTGGTCATCTGCAATGCGGCCAAGGATGCCTACGACTATCTGGGATCGCCCGAAGGGGAGCTGGCGCTGGCGCAGGCCTGCGTTTATCTGGCGACGGCACCCAAATCCAATGCCGTCTATACCGCATTCAAAGCGGCGATGCGGGCGGCCAAGGAAAACGGCTCCCTGCTGCCGCCCAAGCATATTCTCAACGCCCCGACCAAGCTGATGAAGAGCGAAGCTTACGGCGATGGTTATCGTTACGATCACGATGAGCCGGATGCCTTTTCAGGTCAGGATTATTTCCCGGAGAAGATGGGTCGCACGACGTTTTACGATCCGCCGGATCGTGGCTTCGAGCGGGATATCCGAAAGCGGCTCGATTGGTGGGCGAAGCTTCGGCGCGAACGAAACGCGAAATAGCCTGTGAGCCTGCTCAGGATGCTTTGCGGGCAAGCATGGCCGTATGGGGCGGCAGCATTTTGACGGATGATTCCGCCAGTGCCGCATGCCCTTCACAATCCACCACCAGATGCCAGTGCGATGTCTCGGGGATCGTCACGCGAATAGGGGATTTCTTGGCTACACCACCCAGATACTTGAAATCCAGCATTTCGGTAAAGCGCTGGTAATTGCCCGAATTCATCAGCCGCACATTGTTGATGGCATTCAACGATACCTCGATGATCGCGCCAGCGCGCAACTCCTTCAGATCATAATGGGTAAAGTGGAAGCTCGGCTTGGCCATGGGTCGCCCCTTCATTCGTAGCTCTGTCCCATAACGTTACGGCCCTATGATTAACGCTTCCTTTCGCGGCGTTCGAAGCAAGTCTGCATTCTCATGTTTTGCGCGAGTATTCTGTGAGCTACCGTTCACTGGCTTTATGGGTCTGGCTAGATTTCATCTCATGGCTTTAATTTCGCCCTATTTTCACTCGCATTAGTTTTGTCTTTCTTTGTTTGATTGCGTTTCTGAATAAGGAGACAGGGAATGGCATCACCGCTATCGGAACTGACCGGTTCCAAAGCCATGGCTCAAGACGACCAGTTCAAACTGTTTCCGCTGAAGAGTGGCCCGCATTTTTCCGGTGCCGGCAAGTCCAGCGGTGCGAGCGGCATTATCTTTACCGGTTACACAGGGGAGGCCAGTTTCGACTCTGATCCCTATTCCTGCTGCGGCAGCTATACGCTTCGCAACTCGGTGCATGCGGCAATCGCGGGTATGACCTCGGATGGCTGCACGGTCTTTGCCCTCAAAAGCGTCATCGACCAGCGTCCCTGCCTGGCTGTCGGCGGCTTTGATCGCAGCGGCAAGCCATTCGAACTCAGCAATGCACAGTTTGATCGCGTCACAGCACCGTTGTTCAATTTTGCCAGCAATGTCTCCCCGATTTTGGGAACGGAGCCAGCCCTCGGCGTGCAGATGCGCAACGGCAATTCGACCTATGGCTTCCAGTACAATGCCCGTAGCGAACGCTATATCTTCAACTACAACAACCGCATTGCGAATGGATATCACTCCAGCGGTGACCCAGATTTTGAAATGAAGAGCAATGTTTCCGTCGAGCATGATGGAAGCCGATTCACCCGGTTCAGCGCTGGGTCAACCGTGCGGGATCTGGACAGATCGCTCTCAGCAAGCGTCTTTCAGGAGCAGACGCAACGCGGTTTCGATGCGACCGTTCGCAATGGCGATCTCTACGGTTCGATTGGCAAGACCTACATGGACAACGCGCAGACCCGCAGGCTGGGTCTGGGTTACGGCCCAACTTCCTTCCACCGCGAAGATACGACCGGCGGCAAGGTCACCGAAAGGCTGGAACATAAAATGGAAGAGGTGACACTCGAAGTGTCCCGCACGCGGGACCGTGGCAGACCCACCGAATACGTCATCACCTTCAAATTCCAGCTGTGATGTAGCGACCCATTCTTCATGCGCTTACAAGCCGGGCAACGTCGATGTTGTCCGGCTTTTGCGCACCCAAGCCTTTGCCACTGACTTTCTCGGCTGCGGCGCAAAGACTTCGTTTACCAAATTTGTTTAGAATTTCCTTCAATTGCCGCGCGTTGCGGCCGCTGAAGGTACAGGTTCTGGTATGGCGTATGTTTCCCTTCCGCGTCGTTTTGTGACGTTGTTGATGATGTCCACGGTGATCGTGTCGTGTTCTGCGGAGAGCCTTGTTCCTCCCGCAGAAGTCGACGGCGCGACACGCGTCAGCTCCATCCGCTCCTCTCAGCAGCAGAATTACAGCGTTCCTGCGGGGGCAGGGGTTCAGAACCAGCCCGCCAGCGATTACGCACGACTCGCCCAGCCCATGCCGCAGCATACGCCGTCTCGCGATCCTTTGTTGCAGGCGGCTCCCGGCCAGCAATATTCCACGCTGGATGCGCAGCAGGCGCGTTTGGGTGGCGCAACTCCGCAGATGTCCAGCGAAATGGCCGAAGGCGAGGGCGGCGTCAATATGGATGACGGGCTGGGCGTTTCCGGCCCCGTGCGTGGCCTTGCCGAAGAGCAGGATATGGATATCGCCAGCCCATCCAGCCAGCCGATGGGCAGCAGGATGCAGGCGGCACCCGCACAGCGTCAACAGCCTGTCAATCAATCCCGCCTGGTCCCGCCACCCGGTGAAGGCCAGCGCCAGCGTCAGCCGGTGCAGGAAGTGGCCATGCTGATGCCTGACAACCCGATGCAGGAAAACCGCATGTCTTCCCCGCCGGGCATGATGCCGCAATCGGAAGTCTCCTGCCGCTCGGAGCTGCGCAGGCTCGGCGTTTCGTTTCGCGATGTCGCGCGCATAGCCGATGGCCCGACCTGCGGCATCGACTATCCCCTCGAACTCTCAGGCCTTGCCAGCGGCGTCGCCATCCGGCCTGCCGTCAAACTCAACTGCCAGGTCACGCTTGCCTTTGCCAAATGGGTGAAGTTCGAACTCGTGCCGTCTTCGCGCTTCCGCTATCTCTCTGGCGTTGAGCGGATCACGCCGATGGGCGGTTATTCCTGCCGCAAGATGAATTCGCGTTCCAGCAATCCATGGTCGGAACATGCGCGCGGTAACGCCATCGATATCGGCACGATCACGCTGAAGAACGGCAAGGAAATCGATGTGCGCAAGAAGAGCTTCTTCGCCTTCCGTGAAAAGGGTCTTTTGAAAGCCGTGCGCAGCGACAGCTGCAAATATTTCTCCACGGTACTTGGGCCGGGAAGCGATCCAAACCATTGGAACCACTTCCATTTCGATCTGCGCACCCGCAAATCCGGCTATCGCCATTGTAGCTGAGATTGGTCTACTCAAAACCATCCAGCATATGGAATGATCTTCTTACGGGGATGGCTTTTAAGCAATCTTGAACCTATATCCTTCTCAGCAGGATTGTGTTGAAAGATTTCTTATGAACTCCCCCATAACTCCAATCGTCTCCATCCAGAACCTGACCAAGTCCTACGCGAACGGCTTTCAGGCTCTCAAGGGTATTACACTCGACATTTATCAAGGCGAAATCCTCGCGCTTCTCGGGCCCAACGGCGCGGGCAAGACGACGCTGATTTCCATCATTTGCGGACTGGTCAATCCCGGCGAGGGCAGGGTGCTGGTCGGCGGGCATGATGTGGTCAGCGAATTTCGCAAGACCCGCGAGTTGATCGGCCTTGTACCGCAGGAACTGACGACCGATCAGTTCGAGACCGTCTGGAACACGGTGTCCTTCTCCCGCGGGCTGCATGGCCAGAAGAAGAACCCGGAGCTGGTCGAGCGCATTTTGAAATCGCTGTCGCTCTTCAGCAAGAAGGACAACATGCTGCGCGAGCTCTCCGGCGGCATGAAGCGGCGTGTGCTGATTGCCAAGGCACTGGCGCACGAGCCGAAAATCCTGTTTCTGGATGAGCCGACGGCGGGCGTCGATGTCGCCCTGCGTCGTGATATGTGGCAGGTGGTGGAAGAGCTTCGCGCCACTGGCGTCACCATCATTTTGACCACCCATTATATCGAAGAGGCCGAAGAGATTGCCGACCGCGTTGGCGTCATTAATGGTGGTGAGCTTCTATTGGTGGAAGACAAGACGGCCCTGATGCAGAAGCTTGGTCGCAAGCAGCTTTCGCTGGAATTGACCGAGCCGGTGAAGGCTTTGCCGGACAGTCTCTCACAGTTCCAGCTGTCGCTCTCAGAAGACGGCAACTGCCTGACCTACGAATATGAAGGCAATGGCGAGCAGAGCCGGATCGCCGACGTGCTGGCAGCGCTGTCTGCTGCTGGCATTCACTTCAAGGATATTTCAACGCGGCAAAGTTCTCTCGAAGACATTTTCGTGGCGCTGGTGGGAGGTCAAAAATGAACTTCGAGGCAATCAAATCCATCTACCTGTTCGAAATGGCCCGCACGCGCCGCACACTTCTGCAAAGCGTCGTGTCACCGGTCATCTCCACCTCGCTTTACTTCATCGTGTTCGGCACGGCCATCGGCTCGCGCATTCAGCAGGTGGAGGGTGTTTCTTATGGCGCCTTCATCACGCCAGGCCTCATCATGCTGACCTTGCTGACGCAATGTATCAGCAATGGCTCATTTGGAATTTATTTCCCGAAATTCACCGGTACGATCTACGAAATTCTATCCGCCCCTGTGGCGATGAGCGAGATCGTTATCGGCTATGTAGGGGCTGCTGCGACGAAAGGGTTGATGATCGGCACGATCATCCTCATCACAGCCTCCTTCTTCGTCGATATATCGATTGCCCACCCCTTCATGATGATCCTGTTCTTCGTGCTGACGGCCATCAGTTTTAGCCTGTTCGGCTTCATCATCGGCATATGGGCTTCGAATTTCGAGCAGCTCAACCTCATTCCCATGCTGGTCGTTCCACCGCTGACCTTCCTCGGTGGCAGCTTTTATTCCATCAACATGCTGCCGCCATTCTGGCAGACGGTCAGCCACTTCAATCCGGTGCTTTATCTCATCAGCGGCTTCCGCTGGAGTTTCTATGAGATTTCGGATGTTAACCCGATCCTCAGCCTTGCGATGATCACGCTGTTCCTGGCCGTGTGCCTTGGCGTGGTGGGCTGGATGTTCAAGACCGGCTATAAGTTGAGAAACTGACCGAGAGCGGTTTACACGCACTCAACGTCATCCTCGGGCTTGTCCCGAGGATCTGATCACGTTTGATCTTGGGGTTCGTTAGATGCTCGGGACGAGCCCGAGCATGACGGATGAGAGGTTGTCTCCTCCAAGGAAATGCAGGGAGAAGCGGGCGCTATCTCCCTGCCTTATTTTCAAAGAGGCCGTACGAGAATGTGCTTCTTTTTGCCCAGCGATAGCTTGATCACGCCATCTGCCGTGACTTCACCAGCGCCAATGACCTGACGCTCATCGGACATGCTCTGGTCGTTGATCTTCACTGCACCGCCCTGAACGTGACGACGGGCTTCACCGTTGGAGGCAGCAAGACCGGCGCGGACGATGAGCGATAGCAGACCGACGCCCGCCTCAAGCTCACCCTTCGGCACTTCGATGGAGGGCAGGTTATCGGCCAGCGCACCTTCTTCGAAGGTCTTGCGGGCGGTTTCTGCGGCCTCTTCGGCAGCGGCACGACCGTGCAGCATGGCGGTAATTTCGGTCGCGAGGATTTTCTTGACCTCGTTGATTTCAGATCCACCCAGAGCCGAAAGACGTGCAATCTCGTCCATCGGCAGCGTCGTGTAGAGCTTCAGGAAGCGGGACACATCAGCGTCTTCCGTGTTGCGCCAGTACTGCCAGAAATCATAGGCAGACAGCATATCCGGGTTCAGCCACACGGCACCGTTGACGGATTTGCCCATCTTAGCACCCGACGAGGTCGTCAGAAGCGGCGAGGTCAGCGCGTAGAGCTGCGGCGTACCCATGCGGTGGCCGAGATCGATGCCATTGATGATGTTGCCCCACTGGTCGGAACCGCCCATTTGCAGCCGGCAGCCCGTGCGCTTGTTCAGCTCCACGAAGTCGTAGGCCTGCAGGATCATGTAGTTGAATTCGAGGAAGGACAGCGACTGCTCGCGCTCCAGTCGCGTCTTGACGCTTTCGAAGGACAGCATGCGGTTAACCGAGAAGTGACGGCCTACATCGCGCAGGAATTCTAGGTAGTTGATATCGCGCAGCCAGTCGCCATTGTTGATCATCAGCGCAGGCGCAGTTGCGGCGTCGTAATTCAGGTAGTTCGAGAAGACGCGCTTGATCGAGGCAATGTTGCTTTCGATCGTATCGACCGTCATCAGCTGCCGGGCTTCGTCCTTGAACGAGGGATCACCGACCATACCGGTGCCGCCGCCCATCAAAGAGATCGGCTGGTGGCCGGTTTTCTGCATCCAGTGCAGCATCATGATCTGGATCAGACCGCCAGCGTGAAGGCTGGGCGCGGTCGGATCGAAGCCAATATACGCAGTCACGGTTTCCTTGGCGAAGAGTTCATCGAGACCTGCCTCATCGGAGATCTGGTGAATGAAGCCGCGCTCATCGAGCGTGCGGAGGAAATCGGACTTGAACCTGGACATAACCTTTTTCTTTCTGGTTGGGTCTTCTGCTCACTGAAATGCCAGTGAATGCCGCGCCTTTAGCATCATTTTTTGAAAAGTGCACCCGTTTGCGCCATGAATATCGGCAATCGGTAACGAGATGATTCCATCTGGCAGGAGAACGGATATGGGCGAGGTCAAAACCGCGATAGGGCTGATGAGCGGAACGTCCATGGATGGCATCGATATTGCGCTTCTGCGCACGGATGGAGAAAGCGTCGTGCACCACGGCCCGAGCGGCTATTTTCCCTATGATCAGCAACTGCGCGCCACATGGCAAAAGGCGCTGGTCACAGCCAAGTCCATCCGCCAGCGTGATGAGCGCCCCGATGATCTTGGTGAGGCCGAGCGGAAGCTGACGCTGGCACATGCGGCTGCGGTCAAATCATTCCTGCATCGGAACGGATTGAGGGCGCAGGCCATCGACGTCGTCGGCTTTCACGGCCAGACCGTGCTTCATCGCCCGGATGACGCCCTGACGGTGCAGATCGGCGACGGACCTCTGCTGGCCGAGGAGACCCGCATCGATGTGGTCTATGATATGCGCGCCAATGACATGGTGCATGGCGGGCAGGGCGCGCCACTGATCCCGGTCTACCACGCGGCACTCGCCGCCAATCTGCCCGCGCAATTCGAAACGCCTGCGGTTTTCGTCAATATCGGCGGCATTTCCAACCTCACCTTTGTCGGGGAGGGTGGCACGCTGGCGGCTTTCGATAGCGGCCCGGGCAACATGCTGATCGACCAATGGATTGAGGCACATACCGGCAAAGCCTATGACAAGGGCGGCGCCACTGCGGCTCGCGGCAAGGTCGTTCCGTCACTGGTATTACGCTACATGGAAAGCCCGTTCTTCTCTGCAAACATCCGCCGCTCTCTGGACCGCTCCGATTTCCTGCCGCCTGCCAAGGGCGAGGTTTCGCTGGAGGATGGCGCGCGAACGCTGGCGCATCTCACCGGTGCGGCCATTCTCAAGTCTGCGAGCTATCTCCCGGAGGGTGCCAGAACCTATGTCGTTTGCGGTGGTGGGCGGCTGAACCCGGTGATTATGGCTGAGTTTTCCGAGCAGGCAGCGAAGCTGGGGGCGAAGGTCATCGCAGCAGAAGACGCTGGTTTCGATGGTGGGGCGATGGAGGCGGAGGCCTGGGCGTATTTGGCTGTGCGGTCGCTCAGAGGTCTGCCGCTGACCTATCCCGGCACGACGGGGGTGCGGGAGCCGGTGACGGGTGGGGTGCTGGCGAGGGTGTGAATTGCGGTCATGTTGTGTGACAGCGGGTGTCGCTTACCCCCCTCTGCCCTGCCGGGCATCTCCCCCTCAGGTGGGGAGATTGGCTGGGGGCACGCTCACCGTTCAAGTACCAACGTAAGCGCCAACCTCTTCCAAAGCGGTCGAGATGGGCAAGAGGTTGCCACGAGTCGATCTCCCCACCTGAGGGGGAGATGCCCGGCAGGGCAGAGGGGGGTAAGCCGCACCCGCCGCCATTAGATGCCGCGTTAACGAATACGCTTTGCCGCAGGCTCCGGCACCAGCTCGCCATTCAGGCGGCGGTCCAGATAATCCTCGCATTCGCCCATTAGCGTATCCACCTGTCCGTTGAAGAAGTGGTTTGCGCCGGGGACGGTGCGGTGGGTGATGAGGATGCCCTTCTGGGTCTTCAGCTTTTCCACCAGACCGTTGACGTCCTTCTCAGGCGCGACCTTGTCCGCGTCACCATTGATGATGAGGCCGGAGGACGGGCAGGGGGCGAGGAAGGAGAAGTCGTAGGTGTTGGGCTGTGGTGCAATCGACATGAAGCCTTCGATTTCCGGGCGGCGCATCAGAAGCTGCATGCCGATCCAGGCGCCGAAGGAATAACCTGCGACCCAACAGCTCTTCGAATCCGGGTGCAGGCTCTGCACCCAGTCCAGCGCAGATGCCGCGTCCGAGAGTTCGCCAGCGCCGTGATCGAACTCGCCCTGGCTGCGACCGATGGAGCGGAAGTTGAAGCGCAATGTGGTGAAGCCACGCTTCTGGAAGAGATAGAAAAGCTGGTAGACGATCTGGTTGTTCATCGTGCCACCGAACTGCGGGTGCGGATGCAGGATGATGGCAATCGGCGCGCTTTTTTCCTTGGACGGCTGGTAACGGCCTTCGAGGCGACCCGCGGGGCCGTTGAAAATGACTTCGGGCATATGTACTCCGGTCGTGTTTTTCTGTTTCTGACCCTTTTCCATGCGCAAGAAGACTTGACGCGGAAGGTCAGCTTTTCTAAAACCCAGTTTAGAACTATTCGAAACTTCGTGTGCTGTCTGCACTGTTGGACGTGTCATAAGGCAAGCACGACGGAAATTTCAAGGAAAATGCGCTTTGGCGCATCAATCACAGGTTAGACAGACAGTTTCTCCATGAGCACCACGACGCGCACATATCTCGACTGGAACGCGACAGCACCTTTGCTGCCCGCCGTTCGGGATGCGCTTATCTCGGCTCTTGACCTTTCTGGCAACCCGTCTTCCGTCCATAAGGAAGGTCGCACCGTTCGCGCCGCTATCGAATCCGCGCGCCGTGATGTGGCAGCGCTGACCGGCGCGCAGGCGTCGCATGTGATCTTCACCAGTGGTGCGACGGAAGCTGCCAATCTGGTGCTTTCGCCCGCCTATAAGATGGGGCGTTCCGCACTTTCCATCAGTCATCTTTACGTTTCGGCCATCGAGCACCCGGCCATTCGTGAAGGCGGTCGGTTCGACAAGGCTGATGTCAGCGAAATCGCCGTTACAACTGAAGGCGTTGTTGATCTTGCCGCGCTCAAGGCTGCGCTGGTATCGCATGATGCCGCCAAGGGTCTTCCGATGGTCGCGCTGATGCTGGTCAATAACGAGACCGGTATCATCCAGCCAGTTGCGGAAGCGGCGCGTCTGGTTCATGCCGCTGGCGGTTTGCTGGTTGTCGATGCCGTTCAGGCTGTTGGCCGTGTTGCAGTTGATATCGAAGCGCTCGGCGCTGATTTCCTTGTTGTCTCCTCCCACAAGATCGGCGGTCCCAAGGGCATGGGTGCTTTGATTTCCCGCGGGGAAGTGATGATGCCGAAGCCTTTGATCCATGGCGGCGGGCAGGAAAAGGGGCATCGCTCCGGTACTGAAAATACGTCTGCTATTATCGGGTTCGGGACCGCTGCCGTCGAAGCCTTGAAAAATCTCGATGCGGAAGCTGCGCGCCTGAATGGCCTGCGTGTCACTCTGGAAGATGCAATGCGCGCGGCGGCACCCGATGTGATCATTCACGGCGCCAACGCTGCGCGGGTCTGCAACACGACCTTTTTCACTCTGCCGGGTCTGAAATCCGAGACAGGGCAGATTGCTTTCGATATCGAAGGCGTGGCGTTATCCGCTGGGTCCGCATGCTCTTCCGGTAAGGTGGGCGAGAGCCATGTGCTGACGGCCATGGGGCACGATCCGAAGCTGGGTGCGCTGCGCATTTCGCTGGGCGCGGCAACGACTGAGGCCGATATCGACAAGGCTATCGCGGCTTTTGCCAGGATTGCCGGGCGGCGAAAGCTGGTCGGGCAGGCGGCGTAGAGCCAAAAACAATTGCGGAAAGTCAAATTTCCGCTTGCCGGAGAGTGTGAAAAGCGCCATCCGAACACTAAATAAGGCGTAACGAAAAAGTTGCGCTCGACACGAATGAAGGCGGGTATGCCGTCTTGATACGTTGACAAGCCACCGGACCTTGGATCCGGCGAGATTGGAGAACGACTATGGCAGCGGTTCAGGAAACGATCGATCAGGTCCGCCAGATCGATGTGGACCAGTACAAATACGGTTTTGAAACCGAGATCGAAGTGGACAAGGCTCCGAAAGGTCTGTCCGAAGAGGTCATCCGTTTCATTTCCGCCAAGAAGGAAGAGCCGGAATGGATGCTGGCATGGCGTCTTGAGGCTTACCAGCGCTGGTTGACGATGGAAGAGCCCACATGGGCGCGCGTCAATTATCCCAAGATCGATTTTAACGATCTCTATTATTACGCGGCACCCAAGAGCACGCCCGGCCCGAAATCGCTTGAGGATGTCGATCCTGAGCTGCTGAAGGTTTACGAAAAGCTCGGCATTCCGCTGATGGAACAGGAAATTCTGGCTGGCGTCGAAAACCGTCGCGTGGCCGTGGATGCCGTGTTCGACTCGGTTTCGGTTGTCACCACCTTCAAGAAAGAGCTGATGAAGGCCGGCGTGATTTTCATGTCGATCTCGGAAGCTATTCGCGAATATCCTGAGCTGGTGAAGAAATATATCGGCTCGGTCGTTCCAACGACGGACAATTATTATGCGACGCTGAACTCGGCTGTATTTACCGACGGTTCTTTCGTGTTCGTGCCGAAGGGCGTTCGTTGCCCGATGGAACTGTCCACCTATTTCCGTATCAACGAGAAGAACACCGGCCAGTTCGAACGCACGCTGATCATTGCGGAAGAGGGCGCTTACGTGTCCTATCTCGAAGGCTGCACGGCGCCGCAGCGCGACGAGAACCAGCTTCATGCTGCCGTGGTCGAGCTTGTGGCTCTGGATGATGCTGAAATCAAATATTCGACCGTCCAGAACTGGTATCCCGGCGACAAGGACGGCAAGGGCGGCATCTACAACTTCGTGACCAAGCGCGGCGATTGCCGTGGTCACCGCTCCAAGATTTCGTGGACGCAGGTGGAAACCGGCTCTGCGATTACATGGAAATACCCATCCTGCATTCTGCGCGGTGACGATAGCCGTGGCGAGTTCTACTCGATTGCCGTGTCCAACGGTCATCAGCAGATCGACAGCGGCACCAAGATGATCCACCTCGGCAAGAACACGTCGAGCCGCATCATCGCCAAGGGCATCGCCGCCGGTTTCTCGGAAAACGTCTATCGCGGCCAGGTCTCGGCCCACCGCAAGGCGACCAATACGCGCAACTTTACGCAGTGCGACAGCCTTCTGATCGGCGACAAGTGTGGTGCGCATACCGTGCCCTACATCGAAGCGAAGAACTCGTCCTGCCAGTTCGAGCATGAAGCAACGACATCAAAGATTTCCGAGGACCAGCTGTTCTACTGCCTGCAACGCGGCATTCCCGAGGAGTCAGCCATCGCGCTGATCGTCAACGGCTTCGTGAAGGATGTGATCCAGCAGCTGCCGATGGAATTTGCGGTTGAGGCGCAGAAGCTGATCGGGATTTCGCTTGAGGGAAGCGTTGGTTGATGAGTGATGCGCAGGACATAGTCGCTGCGCACCGCCATAGCACTTGCAATCGTGAAGAGTTGCAACGGAGTGCGTTAGCTGTGTGCTTTCATTGTCTCGAAATTTATTCCTCTGCCAAGGTTCTGGAGTGGATTCACGAGACGCATGACGAAAAGTGCTTCAGTGCAATGTGTCCAATGTGCGGAATCGATGCGGTGGTTGGAGATGCTTCAGGTTACTCGATAGCTAACCCGCAGTTTTTGGAAAGAATGAAACACATTTGGTTTGATAATAAATCGCCAATTGTTGATTGAAGGGACGTTGAAAATGCTTGAAATTATCGACCTGCACGCAAAGATCGCCGACACTGAAACCGAGATCATCAAGGGCTTGAACCTGAAGGTTGCGGCTGGGGAAGTGGCGGCTATCATGGGGCCGAATGGCTCTGGCAAGTCTACGCTGTCCTACATTCTGTCGGGCCGCGAAGATTATGAAGTCACCTCCGGTGACATTCTCTATAACGGCGAAAGCATTCTGGAACTGGACGCTGCCGAGCGTGCGGCCAAGGGCATTTTTCTGGCTTTCCAGTACCCGGTCGAAATTCCCGGCGTTGCCACCATGCAGTTCCTGAAAGTTGCGATGAACGAGCAGCGCAAGGCGCGCGGCGAGGCCGAGCTTTCCACGCCTGACTTCATCAAGAAGGTGAAGGAAGCCGCTGGCGATCTGAAGATCGACATGGACATGCTGAAGCGTCCGCTCAACGTCGGTTTTTCCGGCGGTGAGAAGAAGCGCGCTGAAATTCTGCAGATGGCGCTGCTGGAGCCGAAGCTTTGCGTGCTTGACGAAACCGACTCTGGTCTCGACATCGATGCGCTGAAGATCGTTGCCGATGGCGTCAACGCGCTGAAGTCCCCGGACCGCGCTACCATCGTCATCACCCACTACCAGCGCCTGCTGGATTACATCGTGCCTGACAGTGTTCACGTTCTCTACAAGGGCAAGATCATCCGTTCCGGTGACAAGAGCCTCGCGCTCGATCTGGAATCCAACGGTTATGCCGACATCATCGGTGAAGCAGCCTGATTGGCTGGGAAAGGTGATGTGATGAACATGCAAACCACAAACCGGCAGACGCCAGCGGAATTGGCGCTGGTTGAGGCCTTTACCGCCAAGTTCAGCGAACTGCCGGGTGATGGCAATGTCGTTGCCGCGCGCGATGTGCTGTTCGACGATTTGAAGACCGCCGGTCTTCCGACACGCCGTATCGAAGCCTGGCACTATACCGACCTGAAGACGCTGCTGCGCGGCCTGCCTGAAGATGCGCCTGCTCCTGTCATCGAAAAGCGCGCGGGCCTCGTGGCCGGTGCGCCTGTCGCCTATGTCATGCACGGCAAAGCAATCGATGCGCAGATTGAAGGCTTCCAGATCGAAAGCTACGCGGAAAGCCTTTCCGATGGCACCGCTGCCGCAGCTCTCGTTGCCGCCAGCAAGGATGATACGATTGGCCGTATCAACGGCAGCTTCGTGCGCGATGGCGTCTCTGTCGTCGTTCCCGATGAAGCCGATCTCGAGCAGCCGCTGGAACTTCAGGCCATTCACGGGGCAGGGCAGGTTCACACCCGCTTCCCGGTTCGCTTCGGCAAGGGCTCCAAGGCAACCGTCATCGAGCGTCACCTGTCGGTGACATCTGAGGCCGCTCTTGTTTCTTCGGTCAGCGAGATCGAGGTTCAGGACGGCGCGGAAGCGACCTACGTCATTCTCCAGCAACAGGGTGCAGCCGATACGCATCTCGGGCAGTTGCGGATCGTCATGGGCGCGGATGCCAAGCTGCGTCTGTTCGTCATCAATGCCGGTGGCAAGCTGGTGCGGCAGGAACTGCGTGTCGATGTTCAGGGTGAGAATTCTGATCTTTCCATCCGCGGCGTCAACCTGCTGGGTGGCGAAACGCATACTGATGTGACTATGGTTCTCGGCCACAACGTGCCGAACACCAGCTCCACGGAAGTCTTCCGCAACGTGGTGTTCGACCGCGCCAAGGGGATCTTCCAGGGCATGATCCGGGTTGCGCCCGATGCCCAGAAGACCGATGCCAAAATGGCCTGCAACACGCTGCTGATGTCTGACGATGGCGAGTTTTCGGCTAAGCCCGAGCTTGAAATCTTTGCAGATGACGTTCAGTGCGGCCATGGTGCGACTGTTGCCGATATCAGCGACAACCATCTCTATTACCTCATGGCGCGCGGCGTGCCACGGGCAAAGGCGCGGGCCATGCTGGTCAACGCTTTTGTCGATGAGATCATCGAAGAGCTGGAAGACGAGCAGCTGGTAGAAGCGCTGGAAGATATCATCGCCAGCTGGCTGGAACACCATGCCTGATCGCGAACGCGCCGCTGTGGCCGCCCCTTATGACGTCGAAGCCGTGCGGAAGGATTTTCCGATCCTTTCGCGCGAGGTCTATGGCAAGCCGCTGGTCTATCTGGACAACGGCGCGTCCGCGCAAAAGCCGCAGGTCGTCATCGATGCCATCTCGAATGCCTATTCGAATGAATATGCAAACGTGCATCGTGGCCTGCATTTTCTCTCCAATGCCGCAACCGATGCATACGAGGCGTCGCGCGAAAAGGTGCGTCGTTTCCTGAATGCCGGTTCGGTGGATGAGATCGTCTTCACCAAATCCTCGACGGAGGCCATCAATACGGTGGCTTATGGCTACGGTATGCCCAAGATTGGCGAGGGCGACGAGATCGTTCTGTCGATCATGGAGCACCATTCCAACATCGTTCCATGGCATTTCATCCGCGAGCGGCAGGGTGCCAAGCTCGTCTGGGTGCCGGTGGATGATGAGGGCGCTTTCCACGTCGAGGATTTCGAAAAGAGCCTGACCGAAAAGACCAAGCTCGTCGCCATCACCCATATGTCGAATGCGCTGGGCACGGTCGTTCCCGTCAAAGAGATTTGCCGCATCGCGCATGAGCGCGGCATTCCGGTGCTGGTCGATGGCAGTCAGGCTGCGGTTCACATGCCGGTCGATGTGCGCGATATCGATTGTGACTGGTATGTGATGACTGGCCACAAGCTTTATGGCCCGTCGGGCATTGGCGTGCTCTATGGCAAGGCCGACCGCTTGAAGGAGATGCGCCCGTTCCAGGGCGGCGGCGAGATGATCCTCGACGTGTCCGAGGACGAAATCACCTATAACGAGCCGCCGCACCGTTTCGAAGCGGGCACACCGCCCATCGTGCAAGCCATCGGTCTTGGTTACGCGCTGGATTATATGGACGGCGTCGGCCGTGCTGCGATTGCGGCGCATGAGGCGGATCTGGCGGCTTATGCGGCTGAACGTCTGCGTGAGATCAATTCGCTGCGCATCATCGGCAACGCGCCGGGCAAGGGCGGAATTTTCTCCTTTGAGCTTGAGGGCATTCACGCGCATGATGTCTCGATGGTGATCGACAGGCGCGGCGTTGCCGTGCGCGCAGGCACCCATTGCGCCATGCCGCTCTTGAAACGCTTCGGCGTCACCTCCACATGCCGTGCATCGTTCGGCCTCTACAATACGCGCGCGGAAGTGGACGCTCTGGCCGAAGCGCTGGACTACGCCCGCAACTTTTTCGCCTGAAGGATCAGGATCATGACGACCGACATCACAGAACAGACAGACGCCGTTACCGAGGCCCCGGCCAAGGTTTCCGCCATCGCTCCGGATGAGCTGGCGCGCATCAGCGATGATGTGATCGCGGCTTTGAAGACCGTCTACGATCCTGAAATTCCAGCCGATATTTTTGAACTCGGCCTGATCTACAAAATCGACGTCGAAGACGACCGGATGGTGAAGATCGCCATGACGCTCACCGCCCCCGGCTGCCCGGTTGCCGGTGAAATGCCGGGTTGGGTTGAGAATGCCGTGGGCGCCGTCGAAGGCGTGTCTGGTGTTACTGTTGAAATGACCTTTGACCCACCTTGGACGCCTGAGCGTATGTCGGAAGAAGCGCAGGTCGCTGTCGGCTGGTATTGATACTGCCGCGTCTTTAACGGACGTGCCTATTGATACCGCGTCGCGGTAGGACTAGATTCAAGACCATGAAGCATCGGGCCTTGAACCCGATTGTCGAAGGAGAATGAGCCCATGGGCTTTGCCATTATGACCGTAACCGAGGCCGCCGCCTCCCGCGTCAAAGCAATCGTCGCAAATTCCGGCCCAGAGGCAAAAGGCCTTCGCGTCGGCATCAAGAAGGGCGGCTGCGCAGGCATGGAATACACCATCGACCTTGTGACCGAGCCAGATGCCAAGGACGATTTGGTAGAGTTCCAGGACGCCAAGGTCTGGGTAGAGCCTTCCGCCGTGCTTTACCTGCTGGGCACCCAGATGGACTTCGAAACCACCAAACTCCGCTCTGGCTTCACCTTCAGCAACCCGAACCAGACATCTGCCTGCGGCTGCGGTGAGTCCGTCGAGTTAAAACCGGCAGACTTGGCCGCTCTTGCCAAGCAGCGGGAAGAGGCTGGCGCGAGCGCTTGAGGCAGGCTGAAGGCCGTCGTGTGTAGTGCCCAAGGCCTCAACGCACTTTTCTCGCAAGCCACGCAGTTGCGCCACCGCAATTCGGATCGTTTTCCGCATGCTGGACCACGCTAAATCCATTTGCGTGCAGTAGGTCTCGATACTCTGAGCTATCCAGACTGCCATGATAAAGCGGCTGTCCCGCGAAGGACCCAAACGATTCGTCGTGCGTCGTACCGCTGGTGAAGAGGAGTGCCGCGCCAGACACGCTCAGGCGATCAAACACTTCGAACATGGGCCGCTGCTCTTCGGGTGTCAGATGGAAAAAGCTGTGCCATGCGATAATACCGTGGTAGCGCTGTAACGATGGCAGCCTGCGCATATCGACGTTCATCCATGTGTGTTCGGGAAAACTCGTTTTGGCGCGTTCAACCAGAGCAACGGCGCCATCAATACCGGTTATCTGGCACCCGCGACCGATCAAATATCGGTCGATAGGTTCGCCAGAGCCACATCCAATGTCGAGAATATCTGGCGCTGGGAGGGGTATGGTGTCGAGAAAGCGGTCCAACCAGTGCCGCTCGATCAGCGTGCGCCCTCGCAACTCGTCCCATAGTTCGGCATGTTTGTGATAGAGTTTGATGACGTTTCGGCTATCCTCATCGGGCATTGGCGACACACGCTGCATAGTGCTTCATCTGATTGGGAAAGCCCCATCGACGTGCGGGACGTTTAAAGGTGAAACGGCATAGGATGCTATACTCAGCAAGCCGCAAAAGAGGTGAAGAGCCGCCGCCACAGCACTTCACCCCGGTAGCTGACTGGATTATCCTTCCATGTGACCAGCGGCGACAGAGCCAGCGGACTCCACTGCAATAGCCACATCAACCCCCTTAATGACCGAAGCTCCGGCTGCCCGCAGATCGACAACGTTTTTCAAATTGCCGGTCGTAGGTTCCTCTAGCTGCGCAACAGTTCCTGCGCCGAAATCCACAACCCAAAGACCTTGCTCACCGGCCACACCAATCACAACAACTTTAGCCATTTCAATAACTTCCTTTCTGTGAACGAACTAAAACCCTGCTTTCTTTAAACCTTCGCGGTAAATATTCTTTTGCCATTGTTCCTTAAAAGGAACGACGGCCAGCCATGTATCGAGATCAAATTGGGGGTTTGCTTCAAGAGCCCGCTGCACGAAGAAACGCGACTTCTTTTCGTTTCCGAGCATTGCCCAGCTTGCTGCCGAGAGCCGGTCCGCCAGTTCGCCGTCGACCATTTTATCGATGTAACCGAGGGCATCGTTGAAGTTGCCGAGGCTATAGCTCGCTCCTGCTGCGGTCCATAAATAAGAGTCCGGGGCAAGTGGATTAAGCTCCATCGCTCGTTCAAGCTTTTGCAAAGCAAGATCAGGCCGCGACAAATGATTCAAGGTGTCAGCATGGTCGGCGATGATGTCGGCATAGTGGGGACTAAGTGTTTCAGCCACTTCCAACGTCTGCGCACTTTCTTCAATTTCTCCCATGAGAAGCTTTGTGACACCCAGTTCGCGATATCCATCTGCGAAGTCACGCCGCGCCTCGATTGCACGCGTAGCGTATTCTGCTGCGGTCTCCAGAAGGTCCATATCTCCGCGTGCGGTCAGAAGCCATTCCTTTGAATAGGTGCGTGCAATTGCGCTCAGAGCAGGCGCGAAATTTGCGTCTTCCTGTAACGCCCCTCTCAGCTCTTTCCGCGAACGGCGCAGGTTTTGAAGGGTCAGACGATTGAGGTAGTGACGGCCAACAAGGTACCGGTGATAGGCAGCGGCGCTCCGCTCGAAATAGGGACGAGTAATCTGATGGCTCTCGATTCGTCCGGCCACGGAAATTGTAATTTGCCGCAAGAGGTCTCGGCGTCTGTCTATCAGGTTTAGGCTTTCGAGCTTATAGCGCTCTGCCCACACAATCTCCGAGTTGTTGACATATGTAAGCTGAACGAACAGGGACAGATCGTCATTATCCACGCCGCTTAAACGCGTTTCCAGAACATAGGTTATGTCATAGCGCTCAAAAACCCCGGGCTTGTCTTCCGATGTTTTTCCTATTCTCACTGCCGTATGAGGCGCAATGATCTCAAGGCTATTCAGGGCGCAGAACCCTATCGTAATATCTTCGATTAACGAGGATGCGACCATGGCGACCATCGGATCACGATGGAGGTTCGTAGGAGGAAGCAAAGCGAGGCGAGGGACGGCGCTTTTCAGTGTTTTTTCGGTTTGGGTGAGAGGGTCGGGTACTGATCTGTCCCATGTGGACAACCGCTCAGACGCGCCCGTTTTCGTAACGGTTTCCGAAGAAGTCTTATCGGAATTGGCACCTAGATGGCCCACGCCTCGTGAAAGTGACTGTTTGCGTTGCTCAAGGTATTTCCGAAAATACTCAACTTCTTCCTCTGCGTTGAATATCTGTACGAGGAACTTGAGTGTGTCCGGATTTTCCGGTTCTGTATGGAAGATGAGGATAGCGGCATTTTTGATGATCTCCTCTTCTTTGGGCGTCATGGCTGATTGGGACGTTTCTTTCACCAATCCCTTGAGAAGAGAGCTGTGATAAATTTTACGCTGAATCAGCCATACGTCAAACTCGCGACTTTGGCAGTTAACAGAAGCCAGAAATGTCCGATTAAAAAGCGCAACAAGTCGCCCTAACCAGATGAGGGGTTCCTCAGATTCCTTGTTGTGAAGCGACAACAAATCGGAGGCAACCGCCGTCTTTCCAAGCGAGATCGTACTCCCCGTGAAGGATAGAAACTCTGCGCCAAGTTCATCCTGCCGTGATTTGATCCTTGAAATGGTTGAGCGCAGATTGATGAGCGCAACATCCTTATTTACATCGCCCCATAAAAACTGTGCCAGCGCCGTGCGAGGAGCAGAACCTTCATGGCTTGTCAGCAGATAGGCAAAGATCAAGAGACCCTTCTCCGGAAAGGGGACGGCTTTGCCCTCCGTATCCAAGAGCTGAAGTTGTCCGAATGTTTGCAGAGAAAACGTCATTTTAAATGCGCCCAGGCGACATGAATTACCGATCACTGATTTGTATAGGGATTTTCTCGATAACTGGAAGCATCTTGTGCATCGCAAGCGTGATGATGTGTTTTATCAGCGCATTGGCCTGAAGCATCTGAATATCGACCGCAATGACAAGGGCGAAAAGGTTGAAAAAACGGACCATGATTTCATCAGGAACAGGCGCTTTTTAACGTGTTCCAAAATCCATCCGGCCACGCTAGGCATCAGATCGGCGTCAAGCCGAAAGCCTTGTTTGAGCTTGTGGGTTCAGTCTGATGTCTTAAATGATTGAATTTGTTGGTGAGAGGCGTGGGACTCGAACCCACGACCCGCGCATTAAAAGTGCGCTGCTCTACCAGCTGAGCTAGCCTCTCTCACCATTTTCGTCCTGCGCGTTTCACTGACGTATCAACACACAGCATGTGTTTCGGTTCAGTTGCCGTATTGGCAGAATTGCGCTTGTCCCAGTTGGCGGCGAAGCGCCCTTCGGAAGTGGGCGGAACATAGGGAGGGGCAGGTCTGCGGTCAACCCATAAAAACAGGAATATTTCACCTTCCCGCGTTTTTTTGTCGCTGATACAAAAAGGTGATTGGTCGCAAGGGGTTGGCGGCGTTAAATGCGTTTCGAAATGTAGCGGAGTCCTGCCTTGTCCATCGCCGATATATCCCTTTTTACAGCGCTTCTGGCGGGAGCCCTGTCTTTCCTGTCGCCTTGCGTGCTGCCGCTGGTGCCACCTTATCTCTGCTACATGGCGGGCATTTCAGTCGAGCAGTTTCGCGATGAGCGTTACGAGGCAAAGCCGCAGGTGCGCAAAGCGGTCATGCTGGCGGCGCTGTTTTTCACGCTGGGATTTGCGACGGTTTTCGTGGCGCTGGGTGCTGGTGCATCCAGCATCGGCATGGTGCTGCGCCAAAATCTCGATATTCTGGCCAAGATCGGCGGCTTCATCATCATTCTGATGGGCTTGAATTTTCTCGGCGTGTTCCGAATCGGCCTGTTTTCGCGCGAGGCGCGGTTTCAGAGCGGTGGTAAGCCTGCAACGCTGTCCGGGGCCTACGTCATGGGGCTTGCCTTTGCCTTCGGCTGGACGCCCTGCATCGGGCCGGTGCTGGGTGCCATTCTGGGCGTTGCCGCATCTCGCGAAACCGTGGGTGAGGGCGCAATGCTGCTTGCCGTCTATTCGGCGGGACTTGCCATTCCCTTCTGGATTGCTGCTGCCTTCTCCGGAAGCTTCATGCGCTTTCTGACCCGCTTCCGCCGCCATCTTGGTGTCGTGGAAAAGGCCATGGGCGTGCTTCTCATTCTCACCGGCATCGCCTTCATGTCTGGTTTCATTACCAATGTGGCGATCTGGTTTCAGGAAAGCTTTCCAATCCTCATGCAAATCGGCTAAATCCGCCCAGGCATCGCATTGGGTGAGGGGGAGCCATGGCCGACATCGCCGGATTGCTGTTTCCGTTTTTCGGGCTGATCTTCATCGGCTTTCTGGTCGGGCGCGTTACCAGACAGCCTGCCGAAGCGATGGGCTGGCTGAACACCTTCATCATCTATGCCGCTCTGCCCGCGCTGTTCTTCAAGCTGGTTGCCAAGACGCCCGTGGAGCAATTGGCGCGGATGGATTTCGTGGGCCTTAGCCTGCTGGCGACCTACAGCATTTTCGGTCTGCTGTTCGTGATTGGTTATGTCATCCGCCGCAACAATCTGGCCGATGTGACGATCCAGAGCTTTGCGGGAAGCTACGGCAATATCGGCTATATGGGGCCTGGGCTGGCGCTGCTGGCTTTCGGGGAGCGGGCTGCGGTGCCGGTGGCGCTGATCGTTTGTCTGGAGAATGCCATGCATTTCATCACCGCACCGGCGCTGATGGCGGTGGCGGGTGGAGACAAGCGTTCACCGCTAAGGCTGGCGGGAGATGTGGGGAAGAAGGTGCTGACGCATCCGTTCATTCTCTCGGTGATTGCCGGGTTTCTGGCCGCTGTCATCGCGTGGCAACCACCGCAGCCGGTGCAGCAACTGGTGGATTATCTGGCACAATCGGCAGCACCCTGCGCGCTGTTTGCCATGGGGGTAACGCTGGCTTTGCGGCCCTTGAAGCGCGTGCCGGTGGAGATCAGCTATATCGTTCCAGCCAAGCTTCTTCTGCACCCGCTTCTGGCCTACGCCATTCTATCGTCGTTCGGTTCGTTCGATCCGATCTGGGTCTCGACTGCGGTGCTTCTGGCCGCTTTGCCGACTGCGACGAACGTGTTCGTTATCGGTCAGCAATATCAGGTCTGGCAGGAGCGGGCGTCGGCTACGATCCTGATCTCGACCGTGCTTTCGGTTTTCACCGTTTCGCTGGTGCTTTACGTCATCCGTTCCATGAGCGTCTGAGGCTGCCAACCAGAAGCGAAGGCAGCGCCTTCAGCCCACGACCCGGCTCGATGCCTTCGCGCATGACCAGACCGCGCAACGGTGCGACGTTGGACAGCACATGGAGACCGGCAGCACGCGCCACCTGCATCGGCAGGAAGCCTGACAGAAGCGAGCGGTTGAGCAGATCAACGCTCAGGGTGCGGCTCACCACATCGGCACGGCGGCGGCGGTCGAATTTCGCACCGGCATCCGATGGAATGGGACCGCCCGTCAGGGTGCCGAGCAATTCGGTCAGGACAATGATGTCACGCAGGCTGAGATTGAGGCCCTGTGCACCGATGGGCGGAAAGCCGTGGCCTGCTTCGCCAATCAGCGCCACGCGGCCCTTACCGAAGCGGTGTGCCGTCATGCTGGATAACGGCCATGTCTGCACGTCGTCTTCAACAGTGACGGAACCGAGCATGGATTGCATGCGCGCTTCGACACGCTGGCTCAGTTCCTCCAGCGGCAGTGCGGCGAAGTCAGCTGCCTGTCCCGGCGTCACTACCCAGACAAGGCTGGAGCGGTTGCCGTTCAGCGGGACCTGCGTGAAGGGGCCAGTCGGCGTGTGGAACTCAGTCGAGACATTGCCATGCGGACGTGTGTGGGCGAAGTTCAAAACCAGCGCCGTCTGCGGATAGGACCAAGAGCGCACGCCGATATTGGCGACATCGCGCACCTTGGATTTGCGACCATCAGCGCCAATCAGGAAGTTTGCGGAAATCTGCTCGCCATTATCAAGCGTGATGGTGGCGTCATGTTCGCCAATGTCGATGGTTTCGGCCACGCCATCGATGAGGGTGATGTTGTTTTCCTGCGAGACCGCTTCGCCAAGTGCCTTCAGCAGCGCCTCATTTGGCATGTTCCAGCCAAAGGCGGGAAGGCCGATTTCGGACGAGCGGAACGCGACGGTCGGCGCGCGCAGCAGGCGGTCGGTCCCGTCTATAATCTGCATGGTGGAGAGCTTGGCGGCGGAAGGCTCGATCTTCGACCACAAGCCAAGGCGGTCGAGAAAGCGGATGGACTGGTCCATCAGGGCCGTGGTGCGCTTGTCCACCTTGTCGGTTTTCGGTGCAATCAGCGCGACGCTGCGGCCCGAGCGCGCAAGGGCAATGGCGGCAATCTGGCCGGCAAGTCCCGCACCAACGATAGCGATCTCGACGTTTTTCATCGTTCCATTCCACTTCACGCGCAAATCTGACTGCGAACATAGGCGTTTAGCCCGGCCAAATCCAGAAGGCAGATGTGTCGTGCGGGCCATGATGCTGATGTAAAATCAATATTAGTCCTAGGATAAGCCCCGGGGAATGGTTGCAAACAGCGGTGAATGGTCGCATACCGGAGGGACTGACCAGATAAAGAGTGAGGCGTCTGCGCTGCTTATGAAAATATTCAAATACAAGCGCGTGCCCTATGCCGAAATGCGGGCCTTTTCAGTCCACATTCTCACTGCCTCCGGCTCTTTTCTTGCCTTTCTGGGTGTCGTTGCTGCTGCCGAACATCGCTTTGTCGATATGTTCTGGTGGCTGGGTCTGGCGCTTGCCGTCGATGGTATCGACGGTCCCATTGCCCGCAAGGTGCGGGTGAAGGAAGTGCTGCCGAACTGGTCCGGCGATACGCTCGATAACATCATCGATTACGTTACCTATGTCCTCCTGCCCGCCTTCGCGCTGTATCAAAGCGGCATGATCGGCGAGCCCTGGTCCTTCGTGGCCGCAGGCATGATCGTGGTGTCCAGCGCCATCTATTATGCCGATATGGGCATGAAGACGGATGAATATTTCTTCTCCGGCTTTCCTGTGGTGTGGAACATGGTGGTGTTCACGCTCTTTGTCATCGATGCCAGCGCGACGACCGCGATGATTGTCGTGACGATTTCGGTGGTCCTGACCTTCCTGAATATCAATTTTCTTCATCCGGTGCGCGTCAAGCGCCTGCGGTGGTTGAATATGGCTGTATTCCTGGCTTGGTGCGTGTTGAGTGGATATGCGCTGCTGCTGCACTTTGCCTCCCCGGATTGGGTCGTTGCGGGCGTCGTGATCACCGGCATCTATCTCTATTGCATCGGTGGTATCATGCAGCTTTTCCCATCGCTTGGTGCGCGTTAACGTCAGTCGTTTAAAACCTTCGTTCGAACGTCTTTTAGAGTTGTGCGCGGCAATAAAACCGGTATTTAGTATCGATTAAGGGCACTGCCCAAATTTAGTGCATCGTTATCGATCCAGTCGTTCAACACTTCGAAGAAAGTGCGGCGGCGGGTTGGAAAAGGGGAACAGGTGACGGGATCGGTGACGTCTGGGGCCACGCCTCTATTGTCCGTTCGCCAGCTGACCAAGCTGTTTGGAACATTCGGCGCTTGCAATGCGATCGATCTCGATATTGCGCCCGGTGAAATTCATGCGCTGCTGGGTGAGAACGGTGCTGGAAAATCCACTCTGGTCAAAATGCTGTTTGGCGTGCTGGAACCATCTGCAGGAGATATCCTGTGGAAGGGTGAGCCGGTTCGCATCGCTTCGCCGGGTGAGGCGCGCAAGCTCGGCATCGGCATGGTCTTCCAGCATTTCTCGCTGTTCGAAGCGCTGACGGTTGCCGAAAACATCGCGCTATCGCTGGACCCGAACATTTCGCTGAAAGAAATTGCCCGTGAGGCCGAAGCGCTTTCCAAGGCTTACGGCCTGCCGCTCGATCCTTACGCTCATGTCGCCGACCTGTCCGTGGGCGAGCGACAGCGTATCGAAATTGTGCGTGCGCTGCTGCAAAACCCGCAGCTTATCATTCTGGACGAGCCAACCTCCGTGCTGACGCCGCAGGAAGCCGACCGCCTGTTCGAAACGCTGGCGAAGTTGAAGGCCGAGGGGCGTTCGGTTCTCTACATCAGCCACCGTCTGGAAGAGGTGCAGCGCATCTGTGACCGGGCAACCGTGCTGCGCCATGGCGAAGTGACGGGCGCTTGCGATCCGCGCAAGGAAACGCCGTCTTCGCTGGCGCGCATGATGGTGGGTTCGGATGTCGCGGGCATTCAGCGGGATGACACCTGCACTATCGGTGATGTCAGCGTGGAAATGATCGGTCTTTCCGTTGCGGCCCGCACACCCTTTGCCGTTTCTCTCAAAGACATCTCCATGAAGGTCCGCGCTGGCGAGGTTCTGGCCATTGCCGGTGTTGCCGGTAACGGGCAGGGGGAACTGTTCGATGCTCTTTCCGGCGAATATCCGGTGGCAAAGGATGACTCGATCTTCCTGCGCGGCAAGCCGGTGGGGCGCATGGGCATCAATGGCCGCCGCCTGCTGGGTGCCGGTTTTGTGCCGGAGGAGCGCCACGGCCACGCCGCCGTGCCGACCATGACACTATCCGACAATCTGCTTCTGGCGCGCTGCCGCTCTGATAGAAAAGCCTTCCTCAGCGGCGGTTTTCTGAAGGTCATCCGCAGTTCCACCATCAAAAATGCAGCCAAGCGCATTTCCGCCTCCATGGATGTCCGTAAAAGTGGGGATGATCCGCTGGCCGGCTCGCTTTCTGGCGGGAACCTGCAAAAATTCATCGTCGGGCGTGAGCTGGATCGCCAGCCATCCGTGCTGGTCGTCAACCAGCCGACTTGGGGCGTGGATGCCGGTGCCGCCAGCCGCATTCGCCAAGCGCTGGTCGATCTCGCCAAGGCCGGTTCGGCGGTTATCGTCATCAGTCAGGATCTGGATGAAATCTTTGAGGTGGCCTCCAGCATTGCTGTCATCTCCGATGGGCGTCTGTCGCAGTCCTATCCGGCCGGTGAAATGAATCGTGAAAAGATCGGACTTTTGATGGGCGGTGTTCACGCCGGACATGCGGAGGCCGTTGCCCATGCGCATTGAACTCGAAAAACGCACAGGCGTTTCCAACCTCTTCGCCATTCTGTCGCCTCTGCTGGCGCTGTTTCTGACGCTGGTCTTCGGTGCCATTATGTTTGCCCTGCTGGGCAAGAACCCGTTCAGCGCGCTCTACAGCTTCTTCATCGATCCGCTGCTGGAGGTGTGGTCGCTGCACGAATTGGCGATCAAGGCGGCACCGCTGATCCTGATCGCGGTCGGCCTGTCGATCTGTTATCGTTCCAACAACTGGAATATCGGGGCCGAAGGGCAATTCACCATCGGCGCGATCACCGGCTCCATTCTGCCGGTGCTTTATCCGCAATGGCAATCGCCAATGATCCTGCCACTGATGCTCCTCATGGGTGCTGCGGGTGGTGCGCTGTATGCAGGCATTCCGGCGCTGCTTAAAACCCGTTTCAACACCAATGAAATCCTGACCAGCCTGATGCTGGTCTATGTCGCGCAACTGTTTCTGGACTGGCTGACGCGGGGCATCTGGCGTGATCCGGCGGGCTATAATTTCCCGCAGACAACAGCCTTCAACGAAAGCGCCGTGCTGCCGGAAATTCTGGAATCCGGTCGCGCCCATTGGGGCATCGTCTTCGCCATCATCGCCGCCATTGCGCTGTGGTTTATGATGCGCTTCATGCTCAAGGGGTTTGAAGTCACGGTGTTGGGCCAGTCGCCACGGGCAGGGCGCTTTGCCGGTTTCTCCTCGCGCGGCATGGTCTGGTTTTCGCTGGTGCTGTCTGGCGCTTTGGCCGGTCTTGCCGGTATTTCGGAAGTCTCCGGCTCCATCGGCCATTTGCAGCCGTCCATTTCGCCCGGCTACGGCTTCACCGCCATCATCGTTGCGTTTCTGGGCCGTCTGAACCCGCTCGGCATCATCGCGTCGGGCTTCGTGCTGGCGCTGACCTATCTGGGTGGCGAGGCGGCGCAGCTTTCGATCGGCGTGTCAGATAAGGTCACGCGCGTGTTTCAGGGGCTGATGCTGTTCTTCGTGCTCTCCTGCGATACGCTGATCATCTACAAAATCCGCATCCGTTTCGGGCGCGGCAGCAATACCGAAGGAGCCGCATGATGGATATGTTTCAGGCGATCCTTCTCACCGTCATTACCGCCGCAACACCGCTGGTCATCGCCGCTCTGGGCGAACTGGTGACGGAGCGTGCAGGCGTGCTGAACCTCGGTGTCGAAGGTATGATGATCATGGGTGCGGTCTGCGCCTTTGCTGCCGCCCATATCACCGGTTCGCCCTATATCGGTATCGTCGCTGGCATTGCGGCTGGAGCCATTTTCTCGTTGCTCTTCGGTTTCCTGACGCTGACGCTCGTCACCAATCAGGTGGCGACGGGGCTGGCGCTGACCATTCTCGGGCTTGGCGTATCCGGCATGCTGGGCGAGAGCTTCGTCGGCCTGCCTGGCGTCAAGTTGCCGCCCATCGCCTTTCCGGTTCTGTCGGAGATTCCCGTCATCGGCCCGGCGCTGTTCCGGCAGGATCTGATCTTCTACATGTCGATTGCGCTGGTCATTGGCATCGGCTGGTTTCTGTTCAAGAGCCGCACGGGCCTGAAAATCCGCGCCATTGGCGATAATCACGGTTCGGCCCACGCGTTGGGCATCAACGTTATCCGTACGCGCTATCTCGCCGTCACGTTCGGTGGTGCCTGCGCGGGGCTCGCTGGGGCGCAGCTTTCGCTGGTCTATACGCCGCAATGGGTGGAAAACATGTCGGCCGGGCGCGGCTGGATTGCGCTGGCGCTGGTGGTGTTTGCCTCCTGGCGGCCATGGCGGGTTCTGGCGGGCGGATATCTCTTCGGGGCCGTCACCATTGGCCAGCTGCACGCGCAGGCTCTCGGCATCGGTGTGCCGTCCCAACTTCTTTCAGCAATGCCTTACATAGCGACTATTGTGGTCCTCATCATCATCTCCCATAATCGTCGCACAACGCTGATCAATACACCGGCATCGCTCGGGAAACCGTTCGTGCCGGACCGTTAAAAAAACCAGGTTCACGCCTAACCAAGCAGGGGTAAAAATGAAGAAACTCATCATCGCACTGGCCGCCTCGGCCGCCGCCATCGTCGGCGTGGTTCCCACAGCCCAAGCCGCAGACGCCAAAAAGGTCTGCTTCGTCTATGTCGGCACCAAGACCGATGGCGGCTGGACGCAGGCGCACGACATTGGCCGTCAGGAATTGCAGAAGCATTTCGGCGACAAGATCGAAACGCCTTATCTGGAAAGCGTGCCGGAAGGCCCGGATGCCGAGCGCGCCATCGAGCGTATGGCCCGTTCCGGCTGCGAACTGATCTACACGACGTCGTTCGGCTTCATGGATGCGACCGTGAAGGTTGCCCAGAAGTTCCCGAAGGTGAAGTTCGAACACGCGACCGGCTTCAAGAACGCCGACAACCTCGCGACCTACAATTCGCGCTTCTATGAAGGCCGTTACATTCAGGGCCAGATCGCAGCCAAGATGTCGAAAAAGGGCGTTGCCGGCTACATCGCGTCCTTCCCGATCCCTGAAGTCGTGATGGGCATCGACGCCTTCGTTCTCGGCGCACAGTCCGTGAACCCTGAATTCAAGGTCAAGGTCGTCTGGGCCAACACATGGTTCGACCCCGGCAAGGAAGCCGATGCCGCCAAGGCGCTGATCGACCAGGGCGTCGATATTCTGACCCAGCACACCGACACCACAGCCCCGATGCAGGTTGCTGCCGAGCGTGGCATCAAGGCCTTCGGTCAGGCATCCGACATGATCAAGGCCGGTCCAAACACGCAGATGACGGCCATCGTCGATACCTGGGGCGCCTACTACATCAAGCGCACGCAGGCGCTTCTGGATGGCACATGGAAGTCCGAATCGATCTGGGACGGCCTGAAGGACGGCATTCTCACCATGGCACCTTACACAAACATGCCAGACGACGTGAAGAAAATGGCTGAGGAAACCGAAGCCAAGATCAAGTCCGGCGAGTTGCACCCCTTCACCGGCCCGATCAAGAAGCAGGACGGCTCCGAGTGGCTGAAGGCTGGCGAAAAGGCTGAAGACAAGGTTCTTCTCGGCCTGAACTTCTACGTCGCTGGCGTAGACGACAAGCTGCCGCAGTAACTTGGTTTTACTTCCGTCACCCCGGCCTTGAGCCGGGGGCCAGTGTGGTCAAGTCCTTGACCACGAAAAACTGTTTCGTCGCGCAGACGCGCGGCGGCTGGATACCGGATCAAGTCCGGTATGACGGAGTTGGGGAATGCGGCCAAGTAAGCTTGTGAAGTCGAGCGTGCGGCTGGCATGTTCAGACGCGGACTGCCTCACCCTCCATCGTCATCCTCGGGCTTGTCCCGAGGATCTAACCACGCTTCTGCGGATGCTACGTGGCAGATGCCCGGGACAAGCCCGAGCATGACGACCGTGGGTCTCATCAATCAAGCCGCGCCCGGAAACAGGCGCGGCTTTTTCTTTGCCTCCGCTCACGGCAGGTTTCCAACATTCACGCAATTTCCATGGTTTCTTTATTCTCGAGCGTTTATAGCGGGAAAATGAGCCCGCCCATCGATTGGCGGTCAAATGAACGATCAAGTCGGAGATACCAATGGAACGCAGTTGCCTTGCCGTCATTCTCGCCGCTGGTGAAAGCACACGCATGAAGTCATCCATGTCGAAGGTGCTGCATCCGGTGGCTGGCCGGGCGATGATTGCGCATGTGATGCAGGCGGTGGCAGGCGCGGGCGTCAGTGCTGCCGCGCTTGTGGTGGGCCGTGATGCGGACAAGGTGGCGGATGCGGCGCGCAGCGCTGGCGTCAGCGTCGAGCCCTATCTTCAGAAAGAGCGTCTGGGCACCGGCAACGCCGTGCTGGCAGCGCGTGCTGCCATCGAAAGCGGTTATGACGATGTTCTGATTGCCTATGGCGACGTGCCGCTGCTGACATCCGAAACGCTGAACAAGGCGCGTCAGGCGCTGAGCGACAATGTCGATGTCGTGGTCATTGGTTTCCACACCGACAAGCCGACCGGCTACGGTCGTCTGCTGGTGGAGAATGGCGAACTCGTTGCTATCCGCGAGGAAAAAGATGCGACCGAGGACGAGCGCAAGGTCACGTGGTGCAACAGCGGCCTGATGGCGATCAATGGCCGCCGCGCGCTCGATCTGCTCACTCGCATCGGCAACGATAATGCCAAGGGCGAATATTATCTCACGGACGTAGTGGAAATAGCCCGCTCGCTAGGCGGCAAGGCCATCGCCATCGATGCGCCTGAGACAGAACTGACCGGCTGCAATAACCGCGCCGAACTGGCTTACATCGAAAAACTCTGGCAGGAGCGCGCCCGCCATCAGTTCATGATCGATGGTGTCTCGATGATCGCGCCAGAAACCGTGTTTCTGTCCTGGGACACCAAAATCGGGCAGGATGCGCTTATCGAGCCAAATGTGGTGATCGGGCCCGGTGTGACCATCGAATCGGGTGCTGTCATTCATGCCTTTTCGCATCTGGAAGGCGCGCATGTCAGCGGCGGCGCGGCGGTTGGTCCCTATGCGCGGCTTCGCCCCGGCGCCAATCTCGCCGCCAATTCCAAGGTCGGCAATTTCTGCGAGGTCAAGAAGGCCGAGATCGGTGAGGGTGCCAAGGTCAATCACCTGACCTATATCGGCGATGCCTTCGTTGGTGCGGGCAGCAATATCGGGGCAGGGACGATTACCTGCAATTATGATGGCATCAACAAGCACGAAACCCGCATCGGCAAAAACGCCTTTGTCGGCTCCAACTCCTCGCTGGTTGCGCCGGTGACGATTGGCGACGACGCCTATGTCGCCTCCGGCAGCGTGATTACGGACGATGTGCCCGCCGATGCGCTGGCCTTTGGTCGTGCCCGGCAGGAGGTGAAGGAGGGACGTGCAACCGCTCTTCGCGCCCGCGCGCAGGCCATCAAGGACGCCAAGAAGAAGTCCTGACAATCGTAACGGATAGACATTGAAAGTGACCGCGGTTGCAATTGCGATTTTTGCGGAAATCGCTAGGACTTCGGTCAACATAAAATACCTCGGAGAATTGCATGTGCGGCATTGTTGGAATCGTTGGAACGCAGCCGGTTGCGGAGCGACTTGTGGATGCGCTCAAGCGGCTGGAATATCGGGGTTATGACTCCGCTGGCGTTGCAACGATCCATGATGGCGCACTGGCCCGCCGCCGTGCGGAAGGCAAGCTTTTCAATCTGGAAAAGAAGCTGTCGGAAGAGCCGCTACCCGGCCTGACGGGCATTGCCCACACCCGCTGGGCAACCCACGGCGTGCCGAACGAAACCAATGCGCATCCGCATTTCGTGGATGGCGTCGCCGTCGTTCATAACGGTATCATCGAGAACTTCTCGGAACTGCGCGATGAGTTGGCGGCAGACGGTGCCACCTTCACCACGCAGACGGATACGGAAGTCGTGGCCCAGCTTCTGGCCAAGTTCACCCGCGAAGGGCTGGACCACCGCGCCGCAATGCTGGCCATGCTGAACCGTGTCACCGGTGCTTACGCGCTGGGCGTCATGTTCCAGGATGACCCTACTACGCTTCTGTCTGCACGCTCCGGCCCGCCGCTCGCCATCGGTTACGGACGCGGTGAAATGTTCCTCGGCTCGGACGCGATTGCGCTTTCGCCTTTCACCAATGAAATCACCTATCTTGTGGATGGCGATTGCGCCATTCTCACCGCCAAGGGTGCAGAAATTATCGATTTCTCCGGCAATCCCGTCCAGCGCCAGCGACAAATCTCGCAGGCGACGGCTTATGTGGTGGACAAGGGCAACCACCGCCACTTCATGGAAAAGGAAATCTACGAGCAGCCGGAAGTCATTTCCCACGCCCTGAGCCACTATGTGGATTTCGCTGAAAAGCGCGTGAAAGATGCCGACCCCGCCATCGATTTTGCCAAGCTCACAGGCCTCGCCATTTCCGCCTGCGGCACGGCCTATCTGTCCGGCCTCATCGGCAAATACTGGTTCGAGCGCTATGCACGCCTGCCGGTGGAGATCGATGTCGCCTCGGAATTCCGCTACCGCGAAATGCCGCTTCTGCCGACGCAGGCCGCACTCTTCATTTCGCAATCCGGCGAGACGGCGGATACGCTGGCATCGTTGCGCTATTGCCAAGAAAACGGCCTGAAGATCGGCACGGTCGTCAACGTCCGCGAATCGACCATGGCGCGCGAGTCGGATGCGGTGTTCCCGATTCTGGCCGGCCCTGAAATCGGCGTTGCCTCCACCAAGGCCTTCACCTGCCAGTTGGCCGTTCTGGCTTCGCTTGCCATTGCCGCAGGCAAGGCGCGCGGTACGCTGACGGTTGAGCAGGAAACGGACCTCGTTCGCCACCTTATCGAAATGCCGCGCGTGATGAGCGAAGTCCTGAACGCCATCCAGCCGCAGATCGAAACCCTGTCGCGCGATCTCTCCCGCTTCAAGGACGTGCTTTATCTCGGTCGCGGCACCAGCTTCCCGCTGGCGCTGGAAGGCGCGCTCAAACTCAAGGAAATCTCCTACATCCACGCCGAAGGTTATGCCGCAGGCGAATTGAAGCATGGGCCCATCGCGCTGATCGACGAGAACATGCCCGTTATCGTCATCGCCCCGCATGACCGCTTTTTCGAAAAGACCGTGTCCAACATGCAGGAAGTCGCAGCTCGCGGCGGCCGGATCATCTTCATCACCGACGAGAAGGGCGCGGCTGCCTCCAAGCTCGAAACCATGGCGACCATCGTTCTGCCGAACGTCGACGAAATCATCGCCCCGATGGTCTTCTCGCTGCCGATCCAGCTTCTGGCCTATCACACCGCCGTCTTCATGGGCACGGATGTGGACCAGCCGCGCAATCTGGCGAAATCGGTGACCGTGGAGTAATCTGGTGCGCGGGCGAGGGCGCAAAATCCGCCGTTGCCCGTTTGTCCGGTTTAAAATAGCTGCGCGGCGGCGGCCAATCATGACGAACATTTCATGATAGCCGGCCTTGCGGGGAGGAACCCCCTCCTGCATTGTCCGTTATCATCCAACCTTCTTTGGTGATACCGAACAACAGCCCCACGGATTGTATGAAAGATCACCCACTCAAAGTTTCCTTTGCCACGCGGTTGCGTAATAATTTTCTGACTGGCATCCTCATTCTGGCGCCGGTCACGATTACCATGTGGCTGGTCTGGACATTCCTGCAATGGGTCGATAGCTGGGTTAAGCCTTATATTCCAGCACGTTACGATCCCGAGCAGTATTTCGATGTCGCCATTCCCGGCTTCGGCCTTCTGGTCGCCGTCATCGGCATTACGCTGATTGGGTTTCTAGGAAACAACCTCATCGGCAAATGGGTTGTAGGTTTTGGTGAGTCCATTCTCAACCACATGCCGTTCGTTCGGCCCATCTATAAAAGCATCAAGCAGCTTTTCGAATCCGTTTTGAAAGAACACTCCAGCTCGTTCAAAAAAGTCGGCCTCATAGAGTTTCCATCGCCCGGCACGTGGGCCATGGTTTTCGTGGCGTCGGACGCCAAAGGCGAAATGGCTTACCGCTTCAACGAAATTGGTCAGGAAATGGTCGCCGTCTTCCTGCCACCGACGCCGGTTCCCACCGCAGGCTTCCTGCTGTTCGTACCAAAAGACAAGATCATCATGCTGGATATGACCCCGGAAGACGGTGCCAAACTTCTGATCTCGGGTGGACTTGTTGCGCCGGATTTCGAGCTGCCGAAGGCAATCGCGCCGGTTTGATGGTTACAGCGCCGCGATCATTCAGGAAGGCCATCGTTGCCATAGAGAAAATCCTGGCTGAGCGCAGCACTGGGGCCATCGGTTCGTTTTTGTGCCGCCGACGCACGGATTTCCTCAATTATACGCCTGCGGGCTGACGCCTCTACGACAGCATTAATGGGCACGAGGCGCACGGCAGGATGACCGTGAAGCGTCACAATCTCATCACCCGCTTCAGCACGGCGAACGAGATCGGTCAGTTGTGCTTTCGCATCGGTTACAGATATCTGCATCTCAGTCTCGATTTGAGAACTACCGTTCAAAGACAGACCATGAAATGGTCCGTTTCAATCCTCGTCAAACACCTCGCTGCCAGCAGTCGATGTCGAGTGGAACACCGGCACGAACACGCGCATATAGACGAAACGCACGCTCCAGCCTTCTTCCCGCGCCTTCGCCCATGCTTTCTTTCGCCCCGGTTTCTTGAAGGTCTTGCCGATGGCCTTCTTTTCGCTTTTGGCAAAGGTGTCCGGCAGCAGTAGATTGTCTGGCGAGCAGAGGGCGTAGCCTTTGCAGAAGGCGGCTGGCGGTAGGGGCATGTCATTCATGATCGTTAGCCTGCATGGAGGAAACGGATCGCCTCGTCACGGCGATGGAGGTAGAGCAGGGTGCGCAGATTGCGGCCTCGCTCGCTTGATAGTTCCGGGTCGCGCTCGATAATATAGGCGGCGTCCTTGCGGGCGATTTCGAGGAGGTCGGCGTGGGCTTCGAGGCTGGCGATGCGAAAGCCCGGCGTGCCGGATTGGCGCGTGCCCAGAAGCTCACCTTCGCCGCGCAGCTTCAAGTCTTCCTCGGCAATCAGAAAGCCGTCTTCGCTATCGCGCAGAATGGAAAGGCGTGCTTTGCCGTTTTCGCTGAGCGGTCCCTTGTAGAGCAGAATGCAGGTGGAGGCTTCGTCACCCCGCCCCACGCGCCCGCGCAACTGGTGCAGCTGAGCAAGGCCGAAGTTTTCTGCGTGTTCGATGACCATGATGGTCGCATCTGGCACGTCCACGCCCACTTCGACCACGGTCGTCGCCACAAGCAGGCGGGTTTCGCCGCTCTTGAAGGCCAGCATCGCTGCATCCTTCTCCGGCCCGCTCATGCGGCCATGAATGAGGCCTATGTCTGCGCCCAGTGACTTCGCAAGAACGGCATGGCGTTCCTCTGCGGACATCAGATCAGACTCTTCCGACTCTTCCACCAGTGGGCAAATCCAGTAGGCTTTCTTGCCTTCCGCGAGCGCGCTTTTCAGCCGCGCTACGATGTCGCCGATGCGCTCCGTTGGGATAGTTACGGTGGTGATCGGCTTGCGGCCAGCAGGCTTCTCCGTCAGCTTGGAAACGTCCATGTCGCCAAAAGCAGCCAGAACCAGCGTACGGGGAATGGGCGTTGCCGTCATGACCAGCATATGCGGCGAGATTCCCTTGGCGGTTAGCCGCAGGCGTTGGTGCACACCGAAGCGGTGCTGCTCATCCACCACCGCCAGAACGAGGTTCTTGTAGCTGACGCTATCCTGAAACAGCGCATGGGTGCCGATGACGATCTGCGCCTCACCGGAAGCGATGCGCTCCTCGATCTCGCGGCGTTCCTTGCCCTTGGTGCGACCGGTCAGGACCTCACAGGAGATACCAGCGGCAGCGGCGAATTTCGAGATCGTCGCGAAATGCTGGCGGGCGAGAATTTCCGTCGGTGCCATCAGCACCGCCTGACCGCCAGCCTCTACCGCTGTCGCCATGGCCATCAGCGCCACCAGCGTCTTACCCGCTCCGACATCGCCCTGCAACAGGCGCAACATGCGGTCTTCGCTTGCCATGTCGGTCAGAATGTCTTTTACAGCAGCACTTTGGCTTGCCGTCATTGAAAACGGCAGGTTCGCCAGAATTTTGGCGGCAAAATCGCCCTTGGCGCGGATGGGTTGGCCGGTGACCTTGCGCAGTCTTTGCCGCACCAGTGCAAGCGAAAGCTGACCGGCCAGAAATTCGTCATAGGCCAGACGTCGCCGGGCAGGGGCCTGCGGATCGATATCAGTCTCATCGCGTGGGTCGTGAAGCTCGCGGAACGCATCTGCCACATGCGGAAAGCTTTGGCGTGCGGCCAGCGTCTCATCGATCCATTCGGGAAAGACCGGCAGTTTGGTCAGCGCACCTTCGATGGCCCGTCTCAACACCTTGGGCGAAAGCCCTGCCGTCAACGGGTATACGGGCTCTACCAGCGGCAGATTGTCGGCCTCGGAAACCT
This sequence comes from Agrobacterium sp. 20P9.1.2, assembly GCF_057799395.1. Taxonomy (NCBI): domain Bacteria; kingdom Pseudomonadati; phylum Pseudomonadota; class Alphaproteobacteria; order Hyphomicrobiales; family Rhizobiaceae; genus Agrobacterium; species Agrobacterium sp. 20P9.1.2. Next base: position 411,599 of record NZ_JBYOKI010000003.1, on the reverse strand, counting down.
TCACCATGAAGTCGGGATGCACCATGGAGGCGCGACCGTTGAACCAGTCTACCTTGCCGCTGACCATTACCTCTTCATCGATGGGAAGCGCTTTTGAAAGCCAGTCGCCCCGGGCGCGGAAGAAGGTCAGCGCGATCTCGCCGGTCTCGTCATGGACGAACACGCGGTAGGGTGCGGAACGATTACCGGGCGGTGCTGGCTGGTGGCGGTCCACACGTCCCTGAATGGTGACAATGGAGCCCTGCGGCGCATGCGCGATGCCGGGGCGGTTGCGCCGGTCGATGATGTTGTAGGGAGCATGAAACAGAAGGTCTACAACGCGGCTTTCCTCGACACTTTCCCGGCCTAAAAGCTTCGCCAGCAAATCGGCAAGCTTCGGGCCTACGCCAGTCAGCGTGGCAACGGTGGCAAACAGCGGATCGAGGAGGGCGGGGCGCATGGCGAGCAAAATCGTGGAAGGGCGGGCGCAATGCAAGACCGTCACAGCGATAAACTCGGTTTATCACCGGCAGTTTTTGGCTCGTGCGACAATATTTCGATAAAAACCGGTTCCCAATCGTTCCTGTCCTGTTCTATAGGAAAGTCCAAGTCAACAAACGGGTGAATGCGATGACAGGACTGGTGCGCACAAGCGCCGACCTCGATCCGAGGCGCAGGCGAATTCTTTATCGGTGCTGGCATCGCGGTATCCGGGAAATGGACCTCGTTCTGGGCCAGTTCGCGGAAGAGAACATTGCGGACCTTTCCGATGAGCAGTTGGACGAGCTTGAAATCATCATGAACGAGGAAGATCAGGACCTCGTTCAGATGGTAACGGGCGCGCAGGCCATTCCTGAAAAATTTCAGACGCCCCTGTTTCAGACCATCATTTCCTACCGCCCGGATTTCGATCTGGTCATGGCCCAGAACGGACACACCCCAAAATGATAGCCGGATTCGATGTCAGGCTGGTGGCATCGGCCGATACGCCGCTGACCATCGGCAACGTGCCCTCGGGCACGGAAGCCTTCTTGCTCGCGGATCTGGCGCGGCAGGGCACGCCTGTTGCCTACGTGCTCTCCGATGGTCAACGTGTGGCCGATCTGGAGCAGATGCTTAGCTTCATTGCCCCTGATATTCCCGTTCTGAGCCTCCCCGCCTGGGATTGCCTGCCCTACGACCGCGTGTCGCCCAGCGCGCATGTGTCGGCTCGCCGCCTTGCCACCCTGTCCGGTCTTATCCACCATCAGAAAAAGCCGCACCCGGCCATCGTGCTGGTGACCGTCAATGCCATGTTGCAGAAGATGGCCCCGCGCGATGTCATCGAGAGCCTTGCGTTCTCGGCCAAGCCCGGCAACCAGATCCGCATGGACGACATCGCCGCACGGCTGGAGCGTAACGGCTTCGACCGTGTTGCGACGGTGCGCGAAGTGGGCGAGTTCGCGGTGCGCGGCGGTATTCTCGATGTGTTCGTGCCCGGTACGGAAGAGCCGGTGCGGCTGGATTTCTTCGGCGATACGCTGGAGAGCATCCGCACCTTCGACCCCGCCAGCCAGCGCACCATCGGACAGGCCCGCTCGCTTGACCTCAATCCGATGAGCGAGGTGACGCTGACGCCGGATACGATCAGCCGTTTCCGCAAGAATTACCTGTCGCTCTTCGGTGCCGCGACGCGGGACGATGCACTGTATCAGGCCGTGTCTGAGGGGCGCCGTTATGCGGGCATGGAACACTGGCTGCCGCTGTTTTACGAAAAACTGGAAACGGCCTTCGATTATCTCCAGGGTTTCCGCATCGTCACCGACCATACCGCGCGGGAAGCCGCCGTCGAGCGGTCCAAGCTGGTACATGATTATTTCGAGGCACGGCAGCAATCCGGCCAGACGAAGGGCGCAACCCAAGGCGCGCCCTACAAGCCGGTGTCGCCAAGCCAGATCTACCTTGGCGGCAAGAGCTTCGCCGAGACACTGAACGCCGTCAATGCGGTGCGCCTGACGCCCTTTAACGAGCAGGACAGCCAGGAAAAGCCGGTTGCAACGCTGGATGCCCATGTCGGCCCGCGCTGGGCGAAATCGCAGACGGAAAGCGAGAGCGAAGAGCGCGTCAATGTGTTCAGCCTTGCTGTAAAGCACATCGCGGAACGCCGGTCCAAGGGCTGGAAGGTTCTGATCACGGGCTGGTCGGAAGGTTCGCTCGACCGCATGTTGCAGGTTCTGAACGAGCATGGCCTTGAGAACATCAAGACCATCCAGTCGTTCAAGGAGATTGAGAAGCTCGGCAAGGGTGAGGCCGCGGCTGCGGTTCTAAGCCTTGAAGCCGGTTTTGAAATGGGCAACCTCGCCGTCATCGGTGAGCAGGATATTCTCGGCGACCGAATGGTGCGCCGCTCCAAGCGCCGCAAACGCGGAGCGGATTTCATCTCGGAAGTCGCCGGTCTGGACGAGGGTTCGCTCGTCGTTCACGCCGAACATGGTATCGGGCGCTTCGTTGGTCTGCGCACTATCGAGGCGGCGGGTGCGCCACGCGATTGCCTCGAGCTTCATTATGCCGATGAGGCCAAGCTTTTCCTGCCGGTCGAAAACATCGACCTCTTGTCCCGCTACGGTTCGGATGCGGCGGAAGCCAATCTCGACAAGCTGGGTGGCGGCGCATGGCAGATGCGCAAGGCCAAGCTCAAGAAGCGCCTGCTGGATATGGCGGGCGATCTCATTCGCATCGCAGCAGCGCGCATGGTGCGCCACGCCCCGACGCTGATTGCGCCCGATGGCCTCTACGACGAATTTGCTGCGCGTTTCCCCTATGACGAGACGGAAGATCAGCAGAACGCCATCGATTCCGTTCGCGACGATCTGGGGGCAGGTCGCCCGATGGATCGCCTGATCTGCGGTGACGTCGGTTTCGGCAAGACGGAAGTGGCGCTGCGCGCCGCATTCCTCGCCGCCATGAATGGTGTGCAAGTGGCTGTCGTCGTGCCGACAACGTTGCTGGCACGGCAGCATTTCCGCACCTTCTCCGAACGCTTCCGTGGTCTGCCGATCCGCGTTCAGCAGGCATCGCGCCTCGTTGGCACGAAGGAACTGGCGCTGACGAAGAAGGAAGTGGCCGAGGGAAAGACGGATATCGTCGTCGGTACCCACGCGCTGCTCGGCGCTGGCATCAATTTCGCCAATCTCGGCCTTCTCATCATCGATGAAGAGCAGCATTTTGGCGTGAAGCATAAGGAACGCCTGAAGGAACTGAAAAGCGACGTGCATGTGTTGACGCTGTCGGCCACTCCCATTCCGCGCACGTTGCAGCTTGCCATGACGGGCGTTCGCGAACTGTCGCTGATCACCACGCCACCGGTGGACCGCATGGCGGTGCGCACCTTCATTTCGCCGTTCGATGCGCTGGTCATCCGTGAAACGCTGATGCGTGAGCATTATCGCGGCGGCCAGAGTTTTTATGTCTGCCCGCGTCTTGCCGATCTGGCTGACATTCACGCCTTCCTGCAATCCGACGTGCCGGAGCTGAAGGTCGCTGTCGCTCACGGCCAGATGGCAGCGGGTGAGCTGGAAGACATCATGAACGCCTTCTATGACGGCAAATATGATGTGCTACTCTCCACCACCATCGTTGAATCCGGGCTAGATGTGCCGACCGCCAACACGCTGATCGTCCACCGTGCCGATATGTTCGGCCTCGCACAGCTCTACCAGCTTCGTGGCCGTGTCGGTCGCTCCAAGGTTCGCGCCTTCGCCCTGTTTACGCTGCCGGTCAACAAGGTGCTGACGACCATGGCGGAGCGGCGCCTGAAGGTTCTGCAATCGCTCGATACGCTGGGCGCTGGCTTCCAGCTGGCCAGCCATGACCTCGATATTCGCGGCGCGGGCAACCTGCTGGGCGAAGAACAGTCCGGCCATATCAAGGAAGTCGGTTTCGAGCTTTACCAGCAGATGCTAGAAGAGGCCGTGGCCGAAGTGAAGGGCGAGGACGATGTCATCGACAGCGGCTGGTCGCCGCAGATTTCCGTTGGCACCTCGGTCATGATCCCCGAGGCTTACGTGCCGGACCTGCACCTGCGCATGGGTCTCTATCGTCGCCTTGGCGAGTTGACCGATCTCGGCGAAATCGATGGCTTCGGTGCCGAAATGATCGACCGCTTCGGCCCGCTGCCGAAGGAAGTGCAGCACCTGCTCAAGATCGTCTACGTCAAGTCGCTCTGCCGCACCGCCAATGTCGAAAAGCTGGATGCCGGTCCAAAGGGCGTCGTCGTCCAGTTCCGCAACAAGCAATTCCCGAACCCCGCAGCACTTGTGGGCTATATCGGCAAGCAGGGCTCCATGGCCAAGATCAGGCCAGATCACAGCGTGTTCCTGACCCGCGATCTGCCGACGCCTGAGAAGCGTCTAGCGGGTGCGGCACTGGTGATGACGCAGCTTGCGGAGCTTGCGAAGACTTAATATCGAGGTTTTAGCAGTTTCTCCCCGTCACTCCGCACTTGGCTAGTAGGGGCCAGCAGACGCGCGTCTGCGCGGCGAAAAACGTTCTTTCCGCCCAAGGACTTGGGCTGACTGGATACCGGCTCAAGGCCGGTATGACGGAAGCAAGGGGCGTCTCGAATGGCTAAGGTTGGTCTTAACCGGATCACACGGGACGAGCGCGTTGGCAAAACAGTCATCATGCTACCGTGATAACCTACTCCCATTCCTTACCGAGATTTAATGAAACGGACATGCGGCGGTAGCCGTTGAAAGCATAGTCTCACCGTGTCGGTGGCATTGGTTGCTGCCCTCACACACTTAAGGAGCAGGACTATGTGGACGATGAATAGATTTGTCACCGCTGGTCTGCTTGCCTTGACAATTGCGGGTACCACAATTGCCACCACCAGCCAGGCAGAAGCACGCAATAATTTTGGACGCGGCGTCGTCGCCGGTCTAGCAGGGGGCGTTCTCGGCGGCGCGCTGATTGCTGGAGCATCCCACCACTATTATGGTTCGCCGGGTTATGGATATGGCTACGGCTATGGACCCGCTTACGGCCAGCCCGTCTATGGCCCACCCGTTGTCTATGAGCCGGTCTATCACCGCTGCCATCTGGCATGGCGTCAGGATGGCTACGGCGACATGTACCGCGTGCGTGTCTGCGATTGATGGTCGATTGAAGACGGGCTGATCAGTCCGTCTTCGCCTCATCACCTTTCCGTGTCATCGCGACGGCGACATTCTGGTCTGCCGCCGCGACCGATGTTGGAAGTGCAACATGTCTCTGCCGCTCACGTATGAGCGTGATCATTCCCGAGCCGATGATCAGCGCGATGCCGACAAACATCCAGCCATCAATATGGTCGCCGAAAATCAGGTAACCGAACAGGATCGCCCACAACATCTGGCTGTACTGGGTGGGACCAATGACCGCCGCAGGCGCGTATTTCGCAGCATACATGACCAGCACGTTGGCCAGCGCGCCAAGCAGTCCGTAACCGGCCAGGAACATCCATTGCTCGGCATTGGGCGGCGTAAACGACGACGTCATCGCCACACCGCAAATCGCCAGCGTTCCCAGCAAGCCTGCGCCATAGAGCGAGATGTTCTTTTCCGATGGCCCCATGGCGCGGAAGATGACGATGGAGATCGCGCCGCAGAGGCCAGCGACAATGGCGGCGAAATGACCGGTCGAAAGCTCGCGAAATCCCGGACGCAGAATGATCAATACGCCCGCAAAGCCGATGATGACGGCGGACCAGCGCTTGATGCCAACCTGTTCTTTCAGGAAGACGACGGACATGATGGTGACGAAGGCTGGCAGCAGGAAGATGAGCGCGAAGGCCTCGGCCATGGAGAGATGGGTGAAGGCCGTAACCGAGGTGATGGCACCGAGGCCGGATGTCACGAAGCGCAGTAACCAGAGCGGACGGTTGGTGGTGCGAACAATATCGCGCCAGTCATCATTGCGTTTGCGGATGAAGGGCAAGGCGCAGAGGCCGAAAAGTGCGCCGAAAAAGGCGGACTGGAAGGGCGACAATTGCCCTTCGATGAGCTTCACGCTCGCATCGCTCCACGCGTAGGCAGCAAAGGCTGCGAATGCGAGCAGAATGCCCTTCAACGTGCTATCGGACACGGAAACACCTGAAAATATTAGGGGCCGGAAATCGACAGCGGGGAGGCGCTGACGATCAGTTCATTGCCCTATGCTCTTCCAGCTTCATTCTGGCAATATCCCGCAGTGCATTAATCAGCACTTCCTTGCTTTGCGCGCCGCTGACAGCGTATTTCTGGTCGAGAATGAAGAAGGGAACGCCCGCAACGCCCATCTGCTGAGCGGCATCGATTTCGGCAATGACGGTATCTTTATCGGCGTCGGATGCCAGAAGCTTCTCAACGACCTCACGGTTCATACCAGCCTTCTCGCCGATATCGGCCAGAACCTTGTGGTCGCCAATGTTGAGGCCTTCCTCGAAATTGGCGCGGAAGAGTTCTGTCACGACCTTGTCCTGAAACTCGCGGCCTTCGGCATGCGCCCAGAGCGACAGGCGGTGGGCATCGAGCGTATTCGGGCCAACCTTGATGGTGTCAAAATCGAAGTTGATGCCGACTTCCTTGCCGAGCTGCGTCAGCATCTCATGCGCCTGCTCGACCTTGTCCTTGCCGCCCAGCTTTTTTTCCAGCTCGGCCTTCTGGTCCACACCCTCAGGCGGGTAATCCGGGTTGAGGCGGTAGGGACGCCAGTTCACGTCGACGCTCACCTCATCCAGTACTTCTGCCAGCGCCAGATCAAGCCTAGCCTTGCCGAGATAACACCAGGGGCAGACCATGTCCGAGACGACGTCGATAACAATGCGTTGCATGGTGCTTCCCTTTCGGACCTGAAAATCTGTGCCCCATCTAGGGGCGTTGCTGCGCTTGCGCAAGGCGTTACCTGAAGAGAACCATGTCCCGCAGCGTTACTGAACGCGCTTGTCCCACCACGTCGTTTTCTGGTTGCCCAGAAGCGGTGTGGACTCTGGTCGCTCGATGTATTTCCAGCGGGCCACCCACTGCGCGCCGATGTAGTAAAGCGGAATGATGTAATGCCCGCCAGTCAGCAGGCGGTCATAGGCTCGCACAGCGGCTTGAAAATCTTCTGTGGAGCGCGCCTGCAACAGAGCTTCCAGCATGCGGTCCACATCGGGGTCGGCAACGCCCGCATAGTTGAAGCTGCCATTGGCATCACGCGAATCCGAGCCCCAGCGGTTCAGCTGTTCTGCACCCGGCGACAGCGAAGAGGGCAGCGAGCGGATGATCATATCGTAGTCGAAACTGTTGGAGCGGGCCTGATATTGCCCGTCATCGACAGAGCGAATGGCCATATCGACGCCGATCAGTTTCAGCGAACGTTGATAGGCAAGCGCAATCCGTTCCTGCGCCGGGTTCTGCGTCATGATCTCGAAGGTCAGCGCCCGGCCATTGGCGTCCGACATCTTGCCCTTCTTGATCGTATAACCGGCTTCCTTCAGCCTATCGACGGCAAGCTTCAGCACCTTGCGGTCTGCGCCCGAACCATCGGTGACAGGCATGGCATAGGTGCCAGCCAGAAGTGCCGGTGGTAGTTTCTTGGCAGCATCGCCCAACAAGGCGAGTTCGCGCGCATCGGCGGCATTACCGAAGGCACCCAGCGCGGAGTTCTGCCAGTAGCTTTGCGTGCGCTTGAAAGCGCCGCCCAGAATATTGCGGTTCATCCATTCGAAATCGAGCGCGAAAGAAAGGCCTTCGCGCACTTTTTCATCCGCAAACATGGCACGTCTGGTGTTGAATACTAGGCCGAACATGCCGGATGGCAAGCGGGATTCGAAAACATCCCGGGCGATTTCACCGCGATGAACGGCGGGGAAGTTATAGGCCTGCCCCCAATGGGAGGTGTCGGACGTGCCGTTGATGGCATCACCTTCCGGGTAGATGTCGATATCGCCCTTCTTGAACGCCTCGAACATGGTCGTGACCTGAAGGAAATAGATGATGCTGATTTCGTCGTAATTGTCGAAACCGACCTTTGACGGCACGTCCTTGCCCCAGTAGTTCGGGTCGCGTTCCCAGACGATCCGCTCTCCTGGTCGCAGAGATTTGATTCGGTAAGGACCGGAGCCAACGACCGGGCCGAGGCCGCTCTGTTCGAATGTGGCCTGATCGATTGCGTGCTTGGGCAAAATCGGCGTCGAAGAGGCAAGGATGAGCGGCGTCTCGCGATTCGCATTCTCGTTGAAGGTGAAGCGAACGCCATGTTCACCTACCTTCTCCATTTTCGCCACGCCATTCAGGCGGCTGTTGAAGGGCGGGCGACCTTTTTCCTTCAAAAGATTGAACGTAAAGATCACATCATCTGGCGTGACCGGCTGGCCATCCTGCCATTTTGCTTTCGGGTTGATGTTGAACTGGATGTAGGTGCGGTCGTCGTCCCACTCGGCGCTTTCAGCCAGCAGGCCATAGAGCGAGAATGGTTCATCGCCGGAGCGCTGCATCAATGGTTCATAGAGAAGATTGCCGAATTCCGGATCCCATACGCCACGGGCGGTGGTGCGCATGCCCTTCAGAACAAAGGGATTGAGGCTGTCGAAGGTGCCGACGACGCCATAGGAAATGCGTCCGCCTTTTTTGACATCAGGGTTCACATAGGGGAAATTTTTGTAGTCGGGAGACAGGGCAACAGTCCCATGCATCGAAATTCCATGGAGGGGTTCCGCCAACGCCAGACCGGAAAAAAGAAGGGCGGGGATGAACGCCAAAAGGCTTCGCATGTTAGTTGTCCTGTCGCATTCGGGCTGTTTAATCACGGGATTGCTACGTGAGGCAAACGCCGCTCGTCTTGTATTGATTCCCGCGGGAATGTATCACACCCAACTATGGCAGACATCCGACGAGAGAAAATCTGTCGGCGCTCAAGAAAAGTTCAAAGAAGTGCTGGATATCGCGCCCAACGGGATGTAACAGGGTTGCCGAAACAGTCGGGTCACGCATTTGCCTCATTTAAACGACAGTGGAACGGGCAGACGGATACCGGTGATGTTGAGCAGTTCGATCCGTTCTGCTTCGCATAAAAAATTTTAGGAGACGGAACTCTTATGATGCAAAACGCAAACACATTCACCCGCGCAGCCCTAGCTGCTGTCGTTGCTTCTCTGGGTGCCGTGTCTGCACCTGCCGTGTCGCAGGCTCAGCAGGCAGCTCCGGCTGCCGGAGGTGCTGGCGCACCCCCGCTCGGTTGGTTCAAGACATGCAGCAAGCAGGAAGACAATGATGTTTGCGTCGTGCAGAACGTTGTTCTTGCCCAGAACGGCCAGATGATTACGGCTGTCGGCCTCATCAGCGTTGAAGGCAAGGTCAACCGCAAGCTTCTTCAGGTTTCGGTTCCAACCGCACGCTTGCTGCCTCCGGGCGTCATGATGCAGATCGATGGTGCCAAGGGCCAGAAGCTTGACTACGCGGTTTGCCTTCCAGACAAGTGCACAGCTGAAGTGCCGCTGACGGATGCAATGATTGCCAGCATGAAGAAGGGCACGGAAATCGTGTTCACCTCCATCAACTTCCGCCGCGCGCCAAACCCGATCAAGATCGCTCTCAGCGGCTTCACGGGCGCTTATGACGGCCAGCCAATCACGCAGTCCCAGCTCGCTGAAAGCCAGCGTTCGCTACAGGAAGGCATGCAGAAGAAGGCAGAAGAAGCTCGCAAGAAGCTGGAAGCTGCTCAGGATGCTGCAAAGACCAAACCTGCAAACTAATATCGTCATTCACGACATTAAAAAAACCGGCCTGTTATCAGGCCGGTTTTTTGTTGGGTGACGCTCCGTTTGGGAGATCAGTGCGTCATGGCCGCTTTCGCGCGTAGATCGCCGGTTGGCGTGGTGTCGAATATCCGGGTGATATTCGGATTGCGCAACGGCTGGTCGCTCTCGTCATGGATCAGGTTCTGTTCCGAGACATAGGCGACATATTCGGTCTCATCGTTTTCCGCCAACAGGTGGTAAAACGGCTGGTCGCGATCCGGACGGATTTCCGCTGGAATTGCGTTCCACCATTCTTCGGTATTGGCATATTCCGGGTCTACGTCGAATACCACGCCGCGGAACGGAAACACCTTGTGGCGAACAACCTCGCCAATCGTAAATTTTGCGTCTCTTTGTTTCATGGCATGCACATCCTTTCCCCATACAATTTGGGGTCCGGATGAAAAATATCAAGATATTTAGTGGTCAAGCGCGATTTTGTGATTTCAGCTTGCCAAAGGGTGCCGTTGCCAGCACCACGCCGCCGGTAACCAGGACAATGCCGAGCGCATGATAATGCTCGAAACGCTCTCCCAGAAACACTACGGCCATGACGATGGATACCGGCGGCATCATATAAAGCGTGATGCCTGCGGTGGCCGGGCCAAAGACCCGCACCGTGTGAGTGAAGCAGTAAAAGGCGGCAATTGATGCGAACAGAATGATGCCGCCGATCTTTGCCCATGCCACGACTGATGAAGGCAACATGCCGCCATGGGCAAGCTCGATAGCAGCCGGTGGCAGCAGCACCAGCGCGCCTGACAGTGCGATGACGGCAAACAGGCTAAGCGACGCCATGTCTCTGGCGGCTGGGTCTCGCAGCAGTAGAGAGTAGATCGCAAAGGAGATCGACGCGACGAGAATGGCAAGATCGCCGCGATTGAAATCAAGCCGCAATAGTTGCGCCACATCGCCTTTCAGCACAATTGCCGCCACGCCCGCAAAGGCGATGACCATGCCCAGCACTTCCAGCCGCCGGATCGCACGACCGTAAAGCACCCGCTGAAACAGGATGATGAAGAGAGACGATGTTGTGTAGATCAGCGTGCCATTGGCTGCCGAGGTCATGGTGAGACCCCAATAGACCACGCCGCCGCAGATGCCCATGCCGAGAAAGCCGAGGATCAGCCAGAGCGCCGTTTTCGTTTGGATGAAGCGCAGGCAGGCGCGCCAATCATGGATGATGAAGGGTGCCACGAACACCACCGAAAAGAACCAGCGCAGAAATGCGGTGACGAATGGCGAGACTTCGCCAATCACGCCGCGACCGAAAATGACGTTGCTGGAAAAGAAGAAGGGTACGGCGAGGAATATCAGCCAGTCACGCACGCGAGGGGTGGTGTCGGTGGCTGGGGGCATGGGGCTTTCCGGTATGCGATGGTTCATTGTCTTGTGGCCTGCCACAATTAAATCACGGCGATTGCCGCTCACCCCCCTCTGCCCTGCCGGGCATCTCCCCCTCAGGTGGGGAGATCGACTCGCAGCAAACCCCTCGATAACCTCAGACGTTGAGATTGAAGTGATGCCACTGCGCCCAGCCGATCTCCCCCCTTGAGGGGGAGATGTCCGGCAGGACAGAGGGGGGTAAGCCACACCCGCATGGCGTACAACAAAACAAAAAAGGCGCCCCGAAGAGCGCCTTTTCCGGCAATTAAGCCGAGTAGTACATGTCGAATTCGACCGGGTGCGGGGTCATTTCGAAACGCATGACTTCGTGCATCTTCAGTTCGATAAAGGCATCGATCTGGTCGTCATCGAACACGCCGCCGGCGGTGAGGAACTTGCGATCCTTGTCGAGGCTGTCGAGGGCTTCACGCAGCGATCCGCACACCGTTGGGATCTTCTTCAGTTCCTTGGCGGGCAGGTCGTAGAGATCCTTGTCCATCGGCTTGCCGGGGTGGATCTTGTTTTTGATGCCATCGAGACCGGCCATCAGCATCGCGGCAAAGCCGAGATACGGGTTCTGTGCCGGGTCGGGGAAGCGAACCTCGACGCGCTTTGCCTTCGGGTTGGAGCCGAAAGGAATACGGCAGGAGGCAGAACGGTTGCGGGCGGAGTAGGCCAGCAGAACCGGTGCTTCATAACCCGGGACCAGGCGCTTGTAGGAGTTGGTCGTTGGGTTGGTGAAAGCGTTGATCGCCTTGGCATGCTTGATGATGCCGCCGATGTAGTAGAGGCAGGTTTCGGACAGGCCAGCATATTCGTCGCCAGCGAAGGTCGGCTTGCCGCCCTTCCAGATGGACTGGTGAACGTGCATGCCCGAACCGTTGTCGCCAAAGATCGGCTTCGGCATGAAGGTTGCTGTCTTGCCGTAAGCGTTTGCGACCTGATGCACAACGTATTTGTAGATCTGCATCTTATCGGCGCTGGATACCATCGTGTCGAACTTCACGCCCAGCTCGTGCTGTGCAGAAGCGACTTCATGGTGGTGCTTTTCAACGACAACGCCCATTTCACCGAGAACGGTGAGCATTTCGGAACGCATATCCTGAAGGCTATCGACCGGAGGAACCGGGAAGTAGCCGCCCTTGACGCGCGGACGGTGGCCGAGGTTGCCGGTCTCATAGTCGGTGTCGTCGTTGGACGGCAGTTCGGACGAGTCGAGCTTGAAGCCTGTGTTGTAAGGGTCGGCCTTGTACTTCACGTCATCGAAGACGAAGAATTCAGGCTCTGGGCCAACGAAAATCGTGTCGCCGATACCGGAAGCCTTCAGGTAGGCTTCAGCCTTCTTGGCTGTGCCGCGTGGGTCGCGGTTATAGGATTCGCCCGAGACGGGGTCGAGAATGTCACAGATGATGACCATGGTGGACTGAGCGAAGAACGGGTCCATGTGAACCGTTCCCGTGTCAGGCATCAGCACCATGTCGGACTCGTTGATGGCCTTCCAGCCGCCGATGGAGGAGCCGTCGAACATCACGCCATCGGCGAACATGTCTTCGTCCACACAGGCTACGTCCATGGTGACGTGCTGTAGTTTGCCCTTGGGGTCGGTAAAGCGCAGGTCCACGAACTTTACGTCGTTGTCCTTGATCTGCTTGAGAATATCGTTTGCGGTCGTCATTTGAAACTTTTCCTTGAGTGTAATGATAACAAGGTGAAGCCCCAGCTTTTCCTGCTGGGTTCAGTCTTTTTATATGGCGTCTACGCCTGTCTCACCCGTGCGGATACGAATAACCTCTTCCACATTCGAGACAAAAATCTTTCCGTCGCCAATGCGGCCTGTCTGTGCAGCGTTGCGAATGGCCTCGATCACGGCATCCGCATTTTCATCCGCAAGCACGACTTCGACTTTTACCTTGGGCAAAAAGTCGACGACATACTCTGCGCCGCGATAGAGTTCCGTATGGCCTTTTTGACGACCAAAGCCCTTAGCTTCCGTAACCGTTATTCCCTGAAGTCCGACTTCCTGAAGGGCTTCCTTCACTTCGTCGAGCTTGAAAGGCTTAATGATCGCTTCGATCTTTTTCATGAGAAAATATCTCTCCGCTTCTCCCGTTAAAGCGGTCTTTCCGCTCTGCCACAAGAATGCACGTATCGTGCCAGATCGGAAGCGGGTTTGAATAAAAAATCTTCAAAAAATGGCTGGACAAGGCGAAATTTGGCGCAACTTGCCTGTTTTCGCGGGTGAAAATACCGTCTATCGCCAGCTATAGAACGGTTTTTTCACGATTTTGCCAAATTTCGAACGTGTTACGCAAAGGTAAATGCACGGTGTGATCTGGGTAAATTTTGTGCAAATGAATATATTTTATGCAAGTGAATTTGCCTAATTTTGCGCCGATTGCCTTTTGCAAGATTTTGCGCTGAATATGCCCGCATGATGTTTTCAGCCAGCCATGCTTTGATCGACCCGGCCGCCATGGCGCGTATTGATGCGAGTGCGGAAAGAAGCGGCATATCCGTCTCCGCGCTGATGGAACGGGCAGGGCAGGCCGTTGCCGCATGCGCGCTCAAATACTATCCGCAAGCGCGCCGCTATGTCGTGCTCTGCGGCATCGGTAACAATGGCGGCGATGGCTTCGTGGCAGCACGCGCGTTGAAGGAGAGCGGTTCCGAGGTTGCTATCTTTGTCTTCGGCGATATTGGCAAGTTGAAGGGAGCGGCGAAGCAGGCGTTCGATGGCATGGCACAGTCTTTCGAACCGCTCGATGATTACAAGCCCCGATCCGGCGATGTGGTGATCGACGCGATTTTCGGCGCGGGACTTTCCCGTAATGTCCCTGTTGAGGTGGCTACCCTCATCGATAAGGTCGAGACAGCCGCCATACCCGTTATCGCCATCGATCTGCCGTCCGGGTTGTGCGGAAAGCGGGGCGTGCCGTTGGGGCGAGCGTTTCAGGCAGAGCGAACGGTCACCTTCATGGCGCGCAAGCCGGGCCATGTGCTGATGCCGGGGCGGTCGCTGTGTGGTGAGCTTGAGGTTTTCGATATCGGCATTCCGTATCGAATTCTTCGGGAGCACAGCGGCTTGATCTGCGAAAACCATCCTTCGCTCTGGATGAGTGCGTTCCCGAAGGCGGACGAAGATACGCACAAGTTCAAGCGCGGGCATCTCACCGTCTTCTCCGGCCCATCCCACGCCACCGGCGCTGCCCGCATGACGGCGATGGCGGGCTTTCGCGCCGGTGCAGGCATTGTTACTGTTGCCGCGCCACATGAGGCGCTGGGCGTGCTTTCTGCGACGCTGACGGCGGTGATGGTGTCGGGTATCGAAAGCGATGAGGAGCTTGAAGCGTGGGCTGGCGACAAGCGCCACAATACCTATGTTCTCGGCCCTGGCTTTGGCTATCTTGAGAAAGCGCGCCGCTTCGTCTCTCTGTTGAAGGATAAGGCGCTGGTGCTGGATGCCGATGGCATCACGGCGTTCAAGCAGGAGCCGCAGCGTCTCTTCGATCTCTTCGCTGCCGATGCGCCCCGCATTCTGACGCCACATGAGGGCGAGTTCGGTCGCCTGTTTCCTGACATTGCGGCAGACGACAGTCTCAGCAAGATCGAGAAAGCGCAGGCGGCTGCGGTGCTTAGCAATTCAGTCATTGTCTATAAGGGCGCAGATACGGTGATTGCGGCTCCGGATGGTCGTGCGCTGGTCAACACCAATGCACCGCCCTATCTGGCTACTGCGGGTTCGGGGGATGTACTGGCGGGAATAGCGGGCGGTTTTCTGGCGCAGCAGGTTCCGGCGTTCGAAGCGGCGGCTGCCGCTGTCTGGCTGCATGGTGAAACGGCCCAGCGTCTGGGTCCGGGTCTCACCGCCGAGGATTTGGCCGCGGCGGTTCGTCCTTTTTAAGACTAGTGAGCGGGTTTGCCCTGGCTGGCGGCTGCGGCCATGCGCGATGCGCTCATGACCAGCTTGCGCTCTGCACGCTCCTGCTGCGGCGTGCGATTGTAGATTTCGCGATAACATTTGGAAAAATGCGACGCGGAAACGAAGCCGCAGGCAACGGCCACCTCCACCACCGGCATGGCCGATTGCACCAGCAGGTGACGTGCGCGATCCAGCCTGATTTCTAGGTAGTAGCGGGCAGGGGAACGCCCCATTTCCTGTCGGAACAGCCGCTCCACCTGCCTGCGTGACAGGTCAGCATCATCTGCAATATCCAACAGGGATAGCGGTTCTGACAGGTTGCTTTCCATGAGTTCGATGATCGATAGAACCTTGTCGTTCTGCACGCCAAGGCGAGCGCGCAGCGGCAGGCGCTGGCGGTCATGCGGGTTGCGCACGCGGTCCGTCAGCTGCTGTTCGCAGACGCGGTTGACGAGGTTTTCGCCAAAATCCTGACCGATCAGGTTCAGCATCATGTCCAGCGATGCCGTGCCGCCCGCGCAGGTATAGATGTTGCCATCCACCTCGTAGAGGTCGGCATAGACCTCCACCTGCGGAAAGGCTTCGGAAAAGCCGGGCAGGTTTTCCCAATGGATCGCACAGCGCTTGCCGTTCAGCAGGCCAGCCTGGGCCAGCACATGTGCGCCCGTACAGAGGCTGCCGACAGCGATGCCGCGGTTGTTGGCCTCGCGCAGCCACGCGTTGACGGATTTGTTGTTGTATTGCTCGATATCGATGCCGGAACAGATCAGCACCATGTTCGGGCGATTTTCGCCGCTGACCGATTTGCGCTCTTCAGCCAGCGATGTGTTGGCTTCCAGTGCGATACCGCTGGAGGAGGCGACCTTCTGCCCATCCGCTGAGGCAAGGCGCCATTCATAAGCTGCGTAACCAAGCATACGGTTGGCAATGCGCAAAGTCTCCACCGCTGCCGTGAATGGCAGCATGGTGAATTGCGGAACCATAAAAAAGACGACTGAGCGTTTCTTGGGAGGAGTTTTGCTCATTATGACCATGCTCCATTGCGGAAACGCAATTCCTTGCTTGGAAACCGTCCGCTGTATATCTCATTTGCGACACTCTCGGCGCAAGATACGACGCCGCTGTTTCGCTGTCAAAAAAACTGTGGGTGATTGGGGTTTGACGGACGTCAAGCCGGGGCTTGCCGAGGAGCTGGGACCGAACCGCTAATTTAGGCTTAAGCCGATATTTTGCATTTTATTAATATTGTTTTCAATTTTTCGGCGCAGCCTTTCAACACTATCGCCACGTTGCGCGTTCTATCGATGTGAGGAAACGGCGGATCAAGAAAAGACAGAAGACCGCCGCTTCATCTGGTGTTTCAGTGTCGGGTTGCCCAAGAACGACTGTGCCGTTCCTGCCCGATGCCTTCGAGCGGAGTATTGCGTATGCATGAAGCTGGCCTGACCGTTCTGGTCGTAGACGATGAACCGATCCTGAGATTCACTCTTGCCGATGCGCTGGAAGAAGCGGGTTATACCGTGCTTGAAGCATCCAACGTTCTGGAGGCCGTGGCCGTCATCGGCAAGGTGCCCCAGATTTCTGCTGTCATCACCGACATCGATATGCCCGGCGGCCTGTCGGGTCTGGATTTGGTGCGCATGCTCGAAACCTGCCAAGAGCATATTTCGATTATTGTCACCTCCGGGGGACATGCGCCGGACGCGCTGGATTTGCCGTCCGACGTTCGCTTCTTCAGCAAGCCATACCATTTCGATGATATCTTCTTTGCGCTCCGTGCTGCCATCTCCAGCAAGGCAAAGTCCAAAAAGAAGCGTAGCGTCCGCGTTGCGGGATTGCAGTTCACACATCCCTGAACGCAAAAACGCCGGAGTTTCCTCCGGCGTTCGATGAGATCAAGGCGCTTTATCAGGCCGCGCGCAACAAGACCAAGCTACGGCCTTCGGCGGTGTAAGTCTCGCCATTGGCAATGGCGTTGCTTGGTGCATCTGGGTCTGCGGTCGTCAGCTCCGTCATCCAGCCGTGATCGGCATCCGGCAGTTTGAACTCCACTGCGCCATCATGCGGATTGAACAGAACCAGCACGTCCTGCCAACCATCTGCCTCGTCCTGATCATCGCGCGTCAGACGAAGACCGAGCGAGGTGCAGCCGAGATCGTCCCATTGTTCCTGCGTCTGTTCCCCGCCACCCGGGTTCAGCCATGTGGCGTGGGTGCTGTCGCGCCAGCTTTCGCGTCTGAGGATCGAATGGGACTGTCGCAATTCGATCAGGCGCGATGTGAAGCTGCGCAGGGCTTCAGCGCTTTCCGGCAGGTTTTCCCAGTGAACCCAGCTGACTTCGCTGTCCTGGCAATAGCCGTTATTGTTGCCCATCTGACTGCGACCGAATTCATCGCCCGCCAACAGCATCGGCGTGCCGTGTGAGAGAAGAAGGGTGGCAAGGAAGTTGCGCTTTTGCCGTTCGCGAACGGCGTTGATGTCCTGATCGTCCGTCGGACCTTCGACACCATAGTTGAAGCTGCGGTTGTCGCCATGGCCGTCCTTGTTGTCTTCGCCATTCGCGTCATTGTGCTTCTCGTTGTAGGACACGAGGTCGTTCAGCGTGAAGCCGTCATGGGCGGTGATGAAGTTGACGCTCGACCACGGTCTGCGGCCACGAAGGTCGTAGACATCGCTTGAGCCGAGGACGCGGGCGGCAAAATCACCAGCGGTGCCGTCTTCGTCCTTCCAGTATTCACGCACCGTATCGCGGTACTTGTCGTTCCATTCCGCCCAGCCCGGAGGAAAGCCGCCGACCTGATAGCCACCGGGGCCGATATCCCAAGGCTCGCCAACCAGTTTCAGCTTGGAAAGAACCGGGTCCTGACCCACGGCATCGAAGAATCCGCCTCGCTGGTCGAAACCTTCAGGCTCGCGACCGAGAATAGTGCCGAGATCGAAGCGAAAGCCATCGATATGCATGTCTTCGGCCCAGTAACGTAGCGAATCCGTCACCAGTTGCAGAACGCGCGGATGCGAGGTGTTGACGGTGTTACCGGTGCCGGTGTCGTTTATGTAGTAGCGCGGATCGTCAGGCATGGTGCGATAATAGGAGAAATTGTCGATACCCTTGAAGGAAAGGGTCGGTCCCAGCTCGTTGCCTTCGGCGGTGTGGTTATAGACCACGTCGAGAATGACCTCGATGCCGCCATCGTGGAATGCCCTGACCATATCGCGGAAGCCAGCCATGCCTTTCGGGCCATAGTAGCGCGATGCGGGGGAGAAGAAGCCGAGGGAATTGTAGCCCCAGAAATTCTTCAGCCCTTTTTCCAACAGATGCGAGTCATCCGGGAAGGAATGGATCGGCAACAGTTCGACGGAGGTTACACCGAGGCTCTTGATGTAATCGACGATCTGCTTGTCGCCGAGACCCTCATAGGTTCCGCGCAGGTTTTCCGGCACGCCGGGGTGTAGCTGAGTAAAGCCCTTGACGTGCGTTTCGTAGAAAATCGTCTTCGACCAGGAAACGTTGGGCTTCTTGTCGTTGGCCCAGTCATAATCATTGGGATCGATCACGCGGCACTTCGGCATCTTGCCGGCGCTGTCGCTCTCATCGAAGGAAAGGTCCTTGTCTTCGGCGTCCAGCTTGTAGCCGAACTGCTCGGTACCCCATTCGATATCACCTACCAGTTCACGGGCGTATGGATCGACCAGCAGCTTGTTGGGATTGAAGCGATGTCCCTTTTCCGGGTCGTAGGCGCCGTGCACGCGATAGCCATAGAGCGCGCCGGGCTTCAGGCCGGGAATGTAGCCGTGCCAGATTTCATTGGTGAATTCCGGCAGCGTGATGCGCTCGATCTCGTTTTTTCCGCTCTCATCGAAGAGGCACAATTCGACCCGTTCGGCATGGGCGCTGAAGATTGCGAAGTTGACACCATCACCATCGAAATTGGCGCCAAGGCGGGTGAAGTCGCCGGGCAAAATGCTGGAACCGAACTGGGCCATAGATATCCTCTTAGCTGATTGGGGCAGTGGGAAATGTGGTGGCCTGTCATTTGTTCCGCAGCGCAAAAAAATGGCTCGCGAGATCCAAGTCTTGCGAGCCATTCATTTCGTCTTACGCGCTGCTTTTACTTGGAAACAGTCTGCATGCGCTTGTTGTCCGTCGTTGGCCATCCGATATCCTTCAATGTGTCTGCAGGCAGGGCTTCAAGGGCACGCAGGTTCTGTCTGCGGCGCCATAATGCGTGCAGTGCAAGGCCTGTTTCGACAAGGCGGGATAACCAGTGGAACGACTGCAGCGAAACCCGTGAGGGCCGCCTGCCGTGGGTGGTGATCATGGTCATGTCGTATCTCCTTTCATGCTCCATGTTCGGTTTCAGACGATAGTGATATGCGCTCAGTGCGATCATCAATCAATTGAATGATTGTCATGTCATCCATGATTAATTGTGATGCTTTTCAGCGCCACCGTCTGGCTTGGATTTGAGAATGAGACATTGTTGACATTCAATCAAACGAAATGATATCGTCTTATTGATCAGAAAAATTGAAGGCATCCGCCATGACAGTTTCCTTCCGCCAACCGCTGCCTTTGTTGGACAACGACATCCTGCGCACCTTCGTCGCGATTGCTGAAACCGGCAATTTCTCCACCGCCGCCGAGGTCGTGTTTCGAACGCCGTCGGCGGTGTCCATGCAGATCAAGAAGCTAGAGGAGCAGTTGAAGACGACGCTGTTCCTGCGCGATGCGCGCTCGGTCACACTGACCGCTCATGGCGAGACGCTGTTGACCTATGCGCGCCGTATGATCGCCCTGTCCAACGAGGCCGTGTCGCGTTTCGTGATGCCGGAACTGTCCGGCGTCGTCAGGCTCGGTGCGCCGGAAGACATCGGTGAGCGTGGGCTGCTGCCCGGCATTCTCAAGCGGTTTGCGGAGGCCTTTCCGGCCATCATGGTGGATGTGACCATCGATTCCAGCTCGCAGCTTTACAAGCGCATGGATGAGCATCGGCTCGATCTGGCGCTGGTCAATTGCGCGTCGCTGCCTATGCGCAATACCGGCGAGGTGCTGATGCGCGAGCGGCTGGTGTGGACGGGCGCGAAATGCGGCACGGCCCATCTGCGTGATCCCCTACCGATTTCAATCTGGGAAGACGGCTGCATCTGGCGCTCGGAAGCCATCAATTCGCTGGAAAAGCAAAATCGCCGTTTCCGCGTCGCTTATCTCAGCGGCCACACCATGGCTCAGAAGGCGGCCATCGAGGCCGATCTTGCGATCGCACCTTTGCCGCGTTCCTACGTGCAGAACGACATGGTCATCCTCAGCGAAAAGGATGGGCTGCCGGAGCTTGGTTGCTTCGATATTCGCCTCATTCTGGCGGATAAGCCGTCGCGTCCGGTTCAGGCGGTGGCCGACAGTATTCGGAACGCTTTCCGCGATGTGGCGCAGCCGCTTTGAGATCGATAACTTATTTTTGAACGACTGCGGAACCTGTTTTAATTTCCCGCGTTCTATGTGCGCAATTTAGATCATCGTCTGCATTATTGACGCAGACACAAGGGGAGTTTCCACGCATGTCGACACGTTTCTTCGCAAGCATTGCTGCTGTTTTTATCGCTCTCATTTCCCTCAGCTCTTGCGGTAACACGATCCGCGGCGTCGGCAAGGATGTGGCAGGCACCGTAGACGGCACGCAGGCTGCCGGACGAAGCGTAGATCGCGCAGCGCGCCACTAAACGACATATTTGGCATCTGCCAAGACCAAAAGAAGCTGGCGAATTTTTCGCCGGCTTTTTTGTTATCACGAGATTTTCGTGCTGGCGTTCGTGAAAACAGCGCGCTGTGAAATGTGAGCCATATTCTCGTCGTCCTCCGGCAGTTTATCGTGCCAGATAGAATCTCGCTGATTCACGAGGACCGATGAGAAAATTCATTCGATATCTGCTGCCGTTTTTGTTTTCCACCGCAGCCAATGCGTCGGAACTGCCGAGCTATTGTCAGGCGCTCGACCATATGGGCGGCCGCTATACGGTGTGCAGTTTCGATCCGAAGAAAAACGATATCAGGCTTTATCAGTGGGATTATATTGCCGGAAAGCCTTACGGCTCCTTCGAGGCGCTTTCCACGTCTCTCTGGCGCCAGCACAGCTTCGTCATCTTTGCCATGAATGGCGGCATGTATCACCGCGATCTGTCGCCGGTGGGACTGCATATAGAGAACGGCGTGGAAAAGAATGCCATCAGCACCGGCGGCGGGTGGGGCAATTTCCACATGCAGCCCAATGGCGTCTTCTTTCTGAAGGGCCAGACGGCAGGCGTGCTGGAAACCAGCGCTTATCTCAACGCTAATCTCAAGCCGGATTTGGCCACGCAATCAGGTCCGATGCTGGTAATAGACGGCGAATTACATCCGCGCTTTTTACCGCAGAGCGACAGCCTCAACACCCGCAACGGTGTCGGCGTCTCGGATGACGGTGTCGTGCATTTTGCAATCTCGGAAAATGCGGTGCGCTTTTACGATTTCGCCACGCTGTTCCGCGACCGGCTGCATGTGAAGAATGCGCTTTATCTGGATGGCAGCATTTCCAGCGTGGATATTCCCGCCGCCAAACGCCGCGACTCCTGGCACCCCATGGGGCCAATCATCGCGGTGGTCGAGCGTGTGCCGGATTAAAGCAGGCGATCCTTAGATCGGTGCTTTCGGATAGGCCTTTTCCAGACCGCCGGACTTCATCAGGCCGTTGCGAAATGCGCTGAAGGCCGCGTGCTGGCTGCTCTTCGAGACTTCATGCAGCCGGATCTGCATGCGGGCCGGGGCATG
The DNA here is from genome assembly GCF_057799395.1 of Agrobacterium sp. 20P9.1.2. Taxonomy (NCBI): domain Bacteria; kingdom Pseudomonadati; phylum Pseudomonadota; class Alphaproteobacteria; order Hyphomicrobiales; family Rhizobiaceae; genus Agrobacterium; species Agrobacterium sp. 20P9.1.2. Next base: position 389,735 of record NZ_JBYOKI010000003.1, on the reverse strand, counting down.
TTCGCCAAACCACTCACCGCATTTCTCCAGCTTCAGCGTGTTGAGAAACCGTGCCTGCGACTGTTGATCCAGAAACAGATGCAGTCCTTCCAGCAGGTTTTCGTCTTGAAGGGCGTTTTCCAGCAGCAGTGTCAGCCAGGACTGATCCTCGGCATTCAAGGATGCGATCTTGGTCGCGACCGTTTCGCGGTCAGGGAAGGAAGAAGCATTTGCCTGCATGATATCTCACCGCTCTAGCGTGTTGGTTTTCGCCCGATAATGCAGATGCGAGACACGTTCAAGACGGTGAAAAGCCCGTCTACCAAAAACTGTGAAATTGCGGGTGTTTATACACATCTCAGCCACTTATGGTGAACCAAATCTAACCACGTTTACACTTTGGTCCAAATTGAGACGGAGCCTGTGGATAGCCTGTCCCGATATGGTCATCTAACCTATTGTTTTTTATTGCACCTATGCAAGCAGTGAATGGCAGGTGGGCGAATACGCCTTGCTTTAGCCGTTTTTAGCAATTGCCTTTGTCACGAGTTTTTAATAAATGGTTCACCCACTGGGCCGACGGAAGAGCGGCCTGGAGAGTGAACACGCTGGAGTAATCATGGAAGAAACCGCACAGAAATCCTGCTGGGCTGTAACAATACGCGCTCTTGCAGGCTTTGCCGCTTTTCTCGCTTTGACATACATTTTTGGCAGCCCGTAAAAATCTCTCTTAAAAGTTTTCAGATATGGCAGCACGGTTTCCCCAAGAAACCGTGCTGTTTTCATTTGCGCCTGAAATATGCCCAGAAAAGCCTTTGCCGCATGTCGCAGTCGGCGTAATTCATGCCCATATTTGATATGGCGCATTTGCGCCTTTCAGATAAACTGGCGCCATAAGTCTATACATAGGGCAGGATACACATGTTTCTTTCGGTCTTCGACGTCTTCAAGATCGGTATCGGACCTTCCAGTTCGCACACGATGGGACCGATGTCCGCGGCGAACCGCTTTCTCGAAACCATCCTGTCGGACGAATGGCCACGGCCTTCCGGTGCTGCGGTTTCGGCCATCAAGGTCAGCCTGCATGGCTCGCTTGCTTTTACCGGCATTGGCCACGGCTCTGGCCGTGCGGTTATCCTCGGTTTGACGGGCGAGCGCCCTGACCGTGTCGATCCCGATGCGATGGACGGCCTTGTTGCCGATGTCGAAGCCTCGGGCCGCGTGACACCTCCGGGCCATCCGACGTACATTTTCCGCCCCGCAGAAGATTTGATTTTCGACAAGAAGAACCCGCTGCCGGGCCATGCCAATGGCATGACCTTCTCTGCTTATGACAATCAGGGACGCATGCTGCTCAAGCGCATCTATTATTCTGTCGGCGGCGGTTTTGTCGTGACGGATACCGAGCTTGAGGCGATGAAACAGCGCGGCAAGACTGTGGATAACGGGCCGAAGGTTCCTTATCCCTTCGCCAGCGCCAAGCAGATGCTGGAGATGGCAAACAGTTCTGGCCGCACCATTTCGCAAATGAAGCGCGCCAATGAAGAAACCGTCATGTCACGGCAGGAACTGGATGACCGGTTGGACCAGATTTGGGATGCGATGAATGGCTGCATCGAGCGTGGACTGAAAGGCGAGGGTATCATGCCCGGTGGCCTCAAGGTCAAACGCCGTGCGCGCTCCATACATGACAAGCTGAATGCCGAATGGCGCAGCAACCGGCTCAACCCGGTTCTGGCGAATGACTGGCTGAGCGTTTACGCCATGGCCGTGAACGAAGAAAATGCTTCTGGCGGCCGTGTCGTGACCGCGCCTACCAATGGTGCGGCGGGCGTCGTGCCTGCCACCGTTCGTTATTTCCGCCACTTCCATGAGGATGCGTCGGTTGACGATATCAGGGACTTCCTGCTGACGGCGGCAGCCATTGGCGGCATCATCAAGCACAATGCCTCCATCTCCGGCGCTGAAGTCGGCTGTCAGGGCGAAGTCGGATCTGCTGCTGCCATGGCGGCGGCGGGTCTTGCCGCTGTGATGGGCGGTTCCCCGGCACAGGTGGAAAACGCGGCTGAAATCGCGCTCGAACACCACCTCGGCATGACCTGCGATCCCATCGCCGGTCTGGTGCAGGTGCCTTGCATCGAGCGGAATGCTCTTGGTGCCGTGAAGGCCGTTACCGCAGCGTCGCTGGCGCTGAAGGGCGATGGTGAGCATTTCGTGCCGCTCGATGCCTGTATCGAAACCATGCGCCAGACCGGCAACGACATGAGCGAGAAATACAAGGAAACCTCCACCGGCGGTCTTGCCGTGAATGTGGTGGAGTGTTGAACAGCGCAACTTATCCACGCTTGACGGACGAGCCAAAACGGCCTTGATAGCGCCATGGCTCTTCATCTTATCAAGCTTTGTGTTGGCGCTGACTCCATCGAGGATTTGCGCGAGTGGGTTTCCAACCGGTGCCTGACCGCCATTGCGGCAGGGCTGGAGCCGCACAGTGTGCACACCACGCGCATGTTTCCCAAGCGGACGGAAGAGTTGCTGGATGGCGGCTCGCTCTATTGGGTCATCAAAGGCCAGGTGCAGGCCCGCCAGTCGCTTCTCGATATCCGCTCGTTCAAAGGTGAAGACGGCATCAGCCGCTGCGATCTGGTGCTTGGGCCGGAGGTCATCGAAACCTCGCCTGCGCCCAAGAGACCGTTTCAGGGATGGCGTTACCTGAACGCGGAAGAAGCCCCGCGTGATCTTGGTGGCAACGGCCTGTCCGACGACATGCCATCAGACCTTCGCCGCGAACTCGCCGAACTTGGCCTGCTCTAACCAGCAAAATTCCAGACAAAAAAAGAGCCGGTTCCGGGGCAACGGAACCGGCCCGTGGCACGGTCAACATCGGGGACGGGGTGACCTGACCGGCCAATAACTCGGTAGAGAGGGGCGGGGGAGACGCCGCCCGCCTGATTATTCCTTGATACCTGCGACGGCGCTGACGTTACGGCCATCCTGAATTTTGACCCAGCGACCCGGATTGGCGCTGTCCTGACGCTTGAGGTAGGTATATTCAGTCTCGGACCAGTCCATGACCTTGTTGCGAAGGTTGTCGAGAATGAAGTCGCCGCGGTCGGTACGCACGGTCAGAACCGCGTGGCCGGAACCGTTTGGCTGAAGAACGACCGTGATCAGCAGGTCGGATGGCGAGATGCCCTTGTTCATCAGCATCTTGCGCTTCAGCAGAACATAGTCCTCGCAATCGCCGACCGTGGTCGGGTAGGCCCAGCGCTCTTCAACGCCGTAGATTTCCATGTCCGTCATGGGCGTGATCGTGGTGTTGACCGTGTAGTTCACGTCCAGGATCATCTTCCAGTTTTCTTCCGTCAGTCTCAGAGGGCCACGGTCGCCGGATGTCGGCTGGCATTCGCTCTGATAGGTCTGGCAGAATTCGTAGTGACCAATCGGTGGATTGGCTTTACCCATGATGCGCATGGCTGCTGCTGGAGATGCTTCTGCTTGGCCCGCAAATGCACCTGCGATCATTGCTGCAATCATAAATCCGAAACGGCTGATGTTTTTCATTTCTTGTCTCCCCGTTGTGAGGAGAAGAATGCCATCGATATTTTGAGCGGCGGCAAATAACGGCGCTCAAATTCGAGGTAAAATTTAGGAAAAACAACGCTTTATTTGATTTTGTTTTGATCTGTATTTGAAGAAAATTTGATTAGAATTTTATCGTTTCGATTATGATTTCTCGGGGCTTTAGGTATTCAAGTTTCTGTTTTTAATTGGTTATGTCGGCGATCTGGTTAATGCGTGAGGCCGCTTTTGGTGGATGAGTGCTCGTTTAAACTATTCTTTGACTATACTTAAGTCTGTCGAAACTGACTTGCAGTAGCTCAAACTCAACTACTGGATGCCAAAATCTATTTAAGGTTGCGCAGAATTGACGTTTTTAGGCCGATTTTTTTCGTCATTTTTCTGAAATTTCTTCGTTTTCCCAAGATGGCACAGGTTTTTTCTGTGATTTTTCTGCGGGAGACGAGCAAAACGGAGGAGCGAGCAGTGCCCGAGGTGAATTTCAGGCACAAAAAAACCGGCTAACGCGAGGCGCTGCCGGTTGTTGCTGGCGAAGCCAGAATGACGGTATCAGAGGAACTCGATCAGTGCGTCGCGAGACTGCACGGCATCGAACTCGATGGCCACGCCTTCCATGAAGTGACGCACGATGCGACCGGCCATGTTGCCGAGACGCACATTGCTGCCCATGGCAGGGCGGATTTCGGTTTCGACGGCTGCGCCCGATAGCGACAAGTCGATGATGCGGCATGGCACGATATTGCCATCGCTCAACATCAAATCGGCGCGTGGATTGCGTGGCGTCAGACGGTCATGGCGGCGGTCTTCGGGAAGGCCGAGCGCGTGACGCTTGGCAATCCAGGCCAGCTGTGCGGCCAGCTTTTCACGCTTGCGCTCCGTCGCCATGATGGCGATGGTGAAGCCATCGGCGGTCAGCGCTTTGACGACGCCTTCGACACGACCGATATGCTGCAGATAGGCAATGATGCGGTCGCCATTTCTGGGGCGCACGAAGCAGGTGATGCGGGCTGTTTCCGCTGTCATTTCATGTGCTGCGCAATCATACTCATCCTGCGATGGCACCATCAATCTGCCGCTCAAAGCTACGGGCAAAACCTCCGCGGGAGGTGTCTCCACGGAACGAGCGGCAAAAGCGACGGTGGTCGAGCGAGATGAGAACATGGGCGGCACAATAAAGAGGAATAATCGCTCTTCTTTACAGCGCCCGAGTTAACAGACCGTTCCGCGGAAAGCTGCGAATATTCACACTTGATCTCATAACGATACGTGCGATGCCGATGGACGGTTTGTCGCTATTCCATTGACCGCATCATCGCAAGGTTCTTCCAGCAACTGACTGCGTGTCAGTGCCAGCGGCTTGAAGGGCTGGCCGAAATCCGCAAGCGGTGGATCGGAGACGAGAGCGCCCAGAAGCCGCGGCGGAAAATGCGGCTCGGCCTCCAGCGGCAGAAGCAGCATTTCGAATTCCTGCGCGGCATGGCCGCTCTCGCTTTCCGACCATAGATCGAAGATGACGGGACGTTCATGCTGCATCACCCCATGGGCGATGCGACAGGCATAATGGGATGCATCCGGCTGCCAGATCATCGAAAAAGCCGTGTCGCGCAGCTCGCAGCCGAAAAGATTGTAGAGCCGCGTTCCCGTCAAGCGAAATACTGGCGCGTCTTCGCCGGTGTCAGTCAGCACGAAAAGGTCGGGCAGGACTTGGCGAATATGCGAGGGATCGATCTCGCTGCGCAATGGGGCGGCGCGGTTGCCGCGTAAATCATTCCAGTAGGAGTAAATCTCCAGGCTTGCGTTTGTCTTCATGACACGGTCTCCGAGCCCGCAGGGGATCTGTGTCATTTCGATACAGAGCCACGTTCATTTGCGGTGCTTAAAGATATCCATGCGATTTCCATGCCACGCGCTTGCGCAATGACAATCCGTAAGGGCCTGTTAAGTTGCAGCAGCAGTCACGTCTCGGCGCTTCTTTTTCCCGCAACGTTACTATATTGCTCACAGCATACATGCGGAACGCGACGGGAAGGAAAGCTTGCTTATGACGCACAATGAAGGCGGATCGCCGGAAGCCGAAGAGAAAGCCCGTCCCGAGGTCGCGCAGAAATCGCCGGTTTTCAACCTGCCTGGCGCACTTGTTGCCGTTCTCGGCTTCATGATCGCGGTGCACCTCGTCGCGACCTATGTGCTCTCAGACGATGGTTATGGCTGGTTTATCTTCACTTTCGGCTTCATTCCGCTGCGTTACGCCACGGCTCTTTCCGAGCAGGGGCTGGAATGGCTTTGGACGCCCGTTACCTACTCGTTTTTGCATGGTGGCATCGAACATATCCTGTTTAACGGTCTGTGGCTTATGGCCTTTGGCGCGCCGGTGCTGCGTCGAATCGGGACGATGCGTTTCACTTTGCTCTGGTGCATTTCAGCCGCCGTTGCCGCATTCGGCCATGCATTCCTGCATTGGGGCGATGTCACGGTGCTGATCGGCGCGTCCGGCGTGGTCTCCGCACTCATGGGTGCGGCCTGCCGCTTTGTCTTTCCATCGCAGGGTGGTCGTTATCATCCCGCCGTGGGGCATCTTCTGCCACGCCAGAGCATTCTTCAATCCCTGTCGAACCGCACCGTTCTCATCTTCACGCTGATGTGGCTGCTGGGCAATGTGCTGATTGCCTTCGGCATTCCGCTGGTGGGTGATGTGGGCGGTGAAGTGGCGTGGGACGCGCATATTTTCGGCTTCCTGCTGGGCTTTCTGTTCTTCGCACTCTTCGACCGCAACCCCGCTGAGCGCCGGTAGGTTCTCGCGAAGCTACTCAATCGATTGAAGTATTTGAGCGGTCGGAAACATATTGCTTTCCGCTGAGCGCTGGCGCACCATTGCCTTCCAGATTGATCGCGCGCCCGTGGAGGAGACATGGCGCGGGATCAAAAGACCAGTCTGACACGGAGGGAAATATGCCGATATTTGTGAAAGAACTGCTCGACCTCAAGGGCCGCGATGTCGTAACCGTCGGGCCTGATATGTCGCTGGGAGATGCTGCAATAACCCTGCACGAAAACCGCATCGGTGCTGTTGTCGTGACTGATGACAAGGGCACCATTCTCGGCATCTTTACCGAACGCGATCTCGTCAAAGCCATCGCGGCGCAAGCAGCCGCCGCCCTGCAGGCCAAAGTGTCTGACGTCATGACCAAGAATGTCACTCGCTGTCACGAGGGTTCCAGCACGGATGATCTGATGGAACTCATGACCGGCGGTCGCTTCCGCCACCTGCCGGTGGAAGCAGATGGCCGTCTGGTCGGCATCATCTCAATTGGTGACGTGGTGAAGGCCCGCATCAGCGAGGTCGAGGCGGAAGCGGAGCATATCAAGGCTTATATTGCGGGGTAGGGTTGCCACTGACGTGGCGGAACGATTACGCCTCAAACACCTGCTGCATCCGCTGCAATTCCGGAATCCGCGATCGGGTTTCCTCATATCCGCGCTCGATGGATTCCGCCGCGCGGTGGAATTCCGACAGGCCGATGTGGTTGATGCGAGGGTGCAGCGTCAAATCCGGCGGGTCGCCTGCGAGGCGTGAGCGGGAAATTCTGTCCTGAATGATGTTGAAAGCCTGCACCATCACACCCGGAAGTCCAACGCGTGAGGATGCTTCCGTTGGAGCTTTGGCTGTCGTGTCGAGGCTAGCGGTGCCAGCGCCATGCTTGACCACGGCGGAGCGCCCAAAAATATCGTAGTTGAGGTTTACGGCCACCACCAGCGCCTGTTCATAGGCACGGCAGACGGAGACGGGAACGGGGTTGACCAGCGCGCCATCGATCAGGGTTCTGCCGTTGCAGCGCACGGGTTCGAAAATGCCGGGCAGGGCGTAGGAAGAGCGCAGCGCCGTGATCAGATCCCCCTGATGTACCCATACCTCATGGCCGGTTTTGAGTTCGGTCGCGACGGCGATGAAGGGGTGTTCTAGGTCTTCGATATTGAGGCCGACGAGGTGTTCCTGCATGCGCTTGGTCAGCCGCATGCCGCCGAACAGTCCACCGCCGCCAATCGTCAGGTCCAGCAGACCGGCAATGCGGCGCATAGTGAGCGAGCGGGCGAAATCTTCGAGTTCATCCAGCTTGCCAGCGAGATAGCAACCGCCGACCAGAGCACCGATGGAGGTGCCCGCGATCATGCCAATCTTGACGCCTGCCTCATCCAGCGCACGCAACACGCCGATGTGAGCCCATCCACGGGCAGCACCGCCGCCCAGCGCCAACGCAATTCGGTTCGAAGCGATTTTCGGCATGGGAGATGGCGCCTGCTGTTCGACCTTTTCCAAAGCCGTTGCCGTCGCCGGATTTTCGCGGTTCAGTCCCCAACCCAACATTCTTCTGCTCCCAAGTGCTATGCGGACATTCAAGGAGACATTTCGCCTTTTTAAGGCGCGCTCCGCTCCAAGGTGTCAGTCGACCTCCCGACCCCTGTCATATTGGTAGCAAAAGGATAAAGAACCGGAAAGATCAGTCTTTCGGGTGTGAGTGCCCGGCATCCACGCCATAGGTCTCGGCAGGATCGAAATGTCTGACGTCGTCGGTAATCATCGTCACTGCCTTGCCGTCTTCAAGCGAGACGGTGCGGTAGAAGCAGGAGCGACGCCCGGTGTGGCAGGTCGCATCATAGCCCGCCACCGATACTTTGAGCCAGATGGCATCCTGATCGCAATCGGTGCGCATTTCCCGCACGGTCTGGAGATTGCCGGAGGTTTCGCCCTTCTTCCAAATCTTGTCGCGCGAGCGGCTGTAATAATGCGCAATGCCTGTTTCCAGCGTCAGCGACAGCGCCTGCGCATTCATATGCGCGACCATCAATAACTCGCCGTCCTTGATGTCGGTGACAACAGCCGTGACGAGGCCGTGCGCATCGAATTTGGGCGTAAACAGACCGGCAGATTCAAGCTCTTCCTTGTCCGCAGGGACGGGCGGAAATGTCGAAGACATGGAAACCTCTGATGAGAACGGGCAAAGCACTGCCGTGGCTAAAATCAAAAAGGGCGGCTAGCGCCGCCCTGTCAGACCGGTCTGATCTCAGCGATTGTAGACCATGGTCATGAAGCGGGCCTGCTGGGCAGGCTCCGACTTGAAGGTGCCGGAGAAGCTGGTGGTCAACGTGGTGGAACCCTGCTTCTGCACACCGCGCATGGACATGCACATGTGTTCGGCATCGATCATCACGGCCACGCCGCGCGGCTTCAGCGTCGTTTCGATGGCCTGCGAAATCTGCGCCGTCATGGTTTCCTGCGTTTGCAGTCGGCGACCGTAGATTTCGACCACGCGGGCGATCTTGGATAGGCCCAGAACGCGGCCAGCCGGCAGGTAGGCAACATGCGCCTTGCCGACGATCGGCACCATGTGGTGTTCGCAATGGGAGTAGAATGGAATGTCACGCACGAGAATGATGTCGTCATAGCCGCCGACTTCCTCGAACGTCGTGCCGAGAACGTCGCTGGCATTCAGCTCGTATCCGCCGAAGAGTTCGCGGTAGGATTTGGCAACGCGTTTGGGCGTATCGAGCAGGCCTTCGCGCTCGGGATTGTCACCCGCCCAGCGAAGCAGGACGCGCACGGCGTCTTCGGCTTCAGCCTGCGTAGGGCGCTGGTCTGCTGCACCGTTGGGTGTGCCTGCACCGGGGAAATTCTTCACGATTGCATCCATCTCTTGGGTCTCCCGATGCGGTTGAAATGCCGCATCTGAACTTGGTTACGGCATGACTTATAAAGATGCCGCGCCTGCTATCTGGTTGTTTTCAGGCAATTTGGCAAGTCTGTCATCACTTTTTCAACGCGCCATGATTAAATTTGCCGCACCTTGATGACGTTGGTGTCTCATAACATATAATGGTGACACCGCGCAGAAACGCCTTACCAACTGATAGCGCCATGTTTGAAAAATCAATCCTGTGCGAATGGACGAGCCAATGGACGATATCTACAACAACCGTATTTTGGAATTCGCTGGCAACATTCCCCTGACCGGCGCCATGCCTGATGCGGATGCAAGCGCGCAAAAACATTCCAAGCTCTGCGGCTCCAAGGTCAAGGTTTACGTCAAGCTGGCCGATGGCTTGGTCACGGATTTCTCCCACGAGGTGCGCGCCTGCGCGCTTGGTCAAGCCTCGTCCTCCATCATGGCCCATCATGTCATTGGTGCGACCACCGACGAAGTGCGTCAGGCACGCTCCGACATGCTGGCCATGCTGACGACAGGCGGCGAGGGGCCGGAAGGACGCTTCGAGGACATGCGCATTCTCAAGCCCGTCAAGGATTACAAGGCCCGCCACGCCTCCACCATGCTGACCTTCGATGCCATCTGCGACTGTCTCGACCAGATCGAGGCCGACCAGCCGCTTTCGGCTTGAGCCGTGTGCAACGACCCGAACTGCCAGCACGAAGAGAGGCCAAGGCCGAGCAACCGCTCCCGTAACTGGTCCGGCCCGTTTCGCAAGACACCGGGACGTCTTCTGGGCATGGGCTTCATCCGCTTTTACCAACTGGTCCTTTCCGGCTTCATCGGCAATTCCTGCCGCCACATTCCCACCTGTTCAGAATATGGCTATGAGGCTTTTGCCCGGCATGGTTTCTGGGCAGGTGGCTGGCTGACCCTGTTTCGCGTCGCACGCTGCGGACCGGGTGGCACCAGCGGGCTTGATCCGGTCGTGGAAAAGCTGGACGCACGACAGAAGTGGTATTTGCCATGGCGGTATTTTCGTTCGCATTACCCCCAGCAATGAGCCTTTACCCATGCGGCGAACACGTTTAAATAGCCGCGTCAAATAAGTAAGCATTTACTTATCACCACACATGAAAACCACCCGCATTCGTTGGCGGGACTGGACAGGAGATTATAATGTCTGAAGCCGTTTCCCTTACATTTCCCGACGGCTCCGTTCGCCAGTATGCCCCCGGCACGACTGGACGCGATGTTGCCGAATCCATTTCCAAGTCGCTTGCAAAGAAAGCCGTCGCGATTGCGCTGGATGGCACTGTGCGCGACCTTTCCGACACCATCGTCGATGGCAAGATCGAGATCGTCACCCGTGACGACAGCAGAGCGCTTGAGCTGATCCGCCACGATGCCGCCCACGTCATGGCCGAAGCCGTGCAGGAATTGTGGCCCGGCACGCAGGTCACCATCGGCCCGGTCATCGAAAACGGTTTCTATTACGATTTCGCCAAGAACGAGCCCTTCACGCCGGAAGATCTGCCGAAGATCGAAAAGAAGATGAAGGAGATCATCGGTCGGTCCAAGCCGTTCACGCGCGAAATCTGGTCGCGCGAAAAAGCCAAGGAAGTTTTTGCCGCCAAGGGTGAGAGCTACAAGGTCGAACTCGTGGATGCCATTCCCGAGGGGCAGGACCTTAAGATTTATTATCAGGGCGATTGGTTCGACCTTTGCCGTGGCCCGCACATGGCCAACACCGGACAGATCGGCACGGCCTTCAAGCTGATGAAGGTTGCCGGTGCCTATTGGCGTGGTGATAGCAATAACCCGATGCTGACCCGCATCTACGGCACCGCATGGGCCACACAGGAAGAACTCGACCAGTATCTGCACATTCTGGCCGAAGCCGAAAAGCGCGATCACCGTAAGCTCGGCCGCGAAATGGACCTGTTCCATTTTCAGGAAGAGGGTCCGGGCGTGGTCTTCTGGCACGGCAAGGGCTGGCGCATGTTCCAGACCTTGACCAGCTATATGCGCCGTCAGTTGGAAGGCACCTATCAGGAAGTCAACGCGCCGCAGGTGCTGGACGCTTCGCTATGGGAAACTTCCGGTCACTGGGGCTGGTATCAGGAAAACATGTTCGCCGTGAAATCGGCCTATGCGTTTACCCACCCCAAGGACGAGGAAGCGGATAACCGCGTTTTCGCCTTGAAGCCGATGAACTGCCCCGGCCACGTTCAAATCTTCAAGCACGGGTTGAAGTCTTACCGAGAACTGCCTGTTCGCCTTGCGGAATTCGGCAACGTTCACCGCTACGAAGCTTCCGGCGCGCTGCATGGCCTGATGCGCGTTCGCGGCTTTACGCAGGACGATGCGCACGTCTTCTGCACGGAAGAGCAGATGGCGGCGGAATGCTTGCGCATCAACGACCTCATCCTGTCGGTTTACAAGGACTTCGGCTTCGACGAAATCGTCGTCAAGCTGTCTACACGCCCTGAAAAGCGCGTCGGTTCCGACGACGTCTGGGATCGCGCCGAAAGCGTCATGACCGATGTTTTGAAGTCCATCGAAGACCAGTCCGAAGGCCGCATCAAGACCGACATTCTGCCGGGTGAGGGCGCGTTCTATGGTCCGAAGTTTGAGTACACGCTGAAAGACGCTATCGGTCGTGAATGGCAGTGCGGCACCACGCAGGTGGACTTCAACCTGCCGGAACGCTTCGGTGCCTTCTACATCGATCAGGCCTCCGAAAAGCGTCAGCCAGTCATGATTCACCGCGCCATCTGCGGCTCGATGGAACGCTTCCTCGGCATTCTTATCGAGAACTTCGCCGGTCACATGCCGCTTTGGTTCGCCCCCCTGCAGGTCGTCGTCGCCACCATTACATCGGATGCTGACGATTACGGTCGCGAAGTGGCGGAAGCCCTGCGTGACGCAGGCCTTCTGGTCGAAACCGATTTCCGCAACGAGAAGATCAACTACAAGGTCCGCGAACACTCGGTCACCAAGGTCCCGGTCATCATCGTCTGCGGCAAGAAGGAAGCCGAAGAACGCACCGTCAACATCCGCCGCCTCGGCTCGCAGGCCCAGACATCCTACGCGCTGGATGAGGCGATTGCGAACTTGGTGGATGAAGCAACACCACCGGATGTGAAGCGCAAGCGTGCGGCGAAGGCTGCCAAGGCGAAAGCTGCTTAACGTCTTCAGGCGGTGTCAGAGTTGACGTGCTAATCAATCACCCTCGGAATGCATCCGGGGGTGATTTTTTTATGGCTCCTGAAGTTCAATTGTATTACAATGAAATACAGATTTCAGGAGGATTGAATGACAAAGCAAGCTCTTTCCAATCCCATCACGCTACGCATTCCGCAGGAAGTTTTGGCCGAAATTGAAGCAATCGCCGAAACCACTGAAAGGTCTCGCAGCTGGATAATCGTCCGCGCTCTCAAGACATATCTGCTGAACGAAGGTGCCGACATTCTCGCGGTCCGGCAGGGGCGCAATGAAATTGATGATGGCGATTACGAAAACATCGACGATGTCATCGATGATCTGAAAAGAGTCTCGTCCGAAAAGGCTGCCTGATGCGCGTCATTATTTCGCGTTCGGCAGCGACATACCTGCGAAACGAAGTTCAGTATCTAAAAAGCAAAAGTCGCGCTGCCGCTGCGCGTTTTACGAATGCCTTTATCGATGCGCGGAGCAATCTGGAAAGCTTTCCAGATATTGGCAAGGAAAGCGAAGAGCTTGCCGTTCCTGGGTACAGGACCTGGGTGTTCGGTGATTATCTGATGGACTATGTGCGAAAACCCGATGTCATGGAGATCGTTGCAATAAGGCACGGTCGGATGCGACCTCTGACGCCTACATTGGATCCGGACGAAGATTTTGAATAGATGTGACTGGCGTCACTCAAAATCCCCAGTCGTCTCTTCCGGTGCCTGATCCTTCATCAGCACTTCGACATCCGAGTCCTGGCCACCAGCGACCTTGAATGTGCGCTGGTAGACCTTGTCCTTGTTACGGGCGATGGCCGTGTATTCGCCATCAGCCAGCACCATCGTTGAAAACGCGCTGACGCTTTCGTTGACGATGTCGCCGGAGCCGGTCAGGACCGACCAGGCGGTGTCGGCAATGGCTTCGCCGCCATGTTCGGACACGAGTTTGAGCGTGACCTGCGCCGCATGGTGCTGAAGCGTCGCTTCCGTCAGCTTGCCTGCTTCCACCTGTATATCGGCGCGCACGACGGCGTTGATGCCGCCATATTCGGATACGACGTGGTAGGTGCCTGCATTGAGGCGGATGACCGTGTTGGGCTTGACGTCTGACATGACAAGACGGCGCTCGCCATCTTCCTGCGTGTCGGAGGAGTAGACCGAGAACTTAAGCTGGTTGGGCGAGATGCGCTTGTCGGTGCCGGCCACGGCGTTCAAAACGAAGCCGCCAGCATCGAGGATCAGCACCTGTTTGTCGATTTTGCCGCTGGTCGGTATGTTCAGCTTCTTGGTCACGCCTGCGCGACCGAAGGAGACGTTGACGAAATATTCACCGGGAGAAAGATGGAACTCTGCCGAGCCGCCATCCGAGCTTGCCAGCATGGGCAGCTTGCCGTCCGAACCGGGAATGGGGCTGAACACGCGCCACGCCAGGCCTTCCATCATCGGCTCGCCATCATTGGTGAGTTTGGCTTCCATCACGACATCGCGGGATTTTGTTTCCTGCACATCGGGAGCGATGGGGGCGCTAAAGGCGTTCAGCTTGGGCATTTTCGGCGTGCCGCCGAGCTGCTTGAATTCCTTGAAGGCATCCTGCGAGAAGGCAACGCCATGCGGCACGACACTGGAAACCAGCGCCACGCAAAGGCCAGCCGCAAATTTGATGGACGTCATTTCTCTCAACCGGATTGACTTCTTGTTTTTCTGGGACCACTTCAAACGCAATGCCGTGGCTATTTCAAGGCCCTTAATTTCATATGTACGACAATGGAACGGTTCTGACATGAAAGACAATATCAAGCTCATCGATTATCTGAATGTACGCCGCTCGACACCGGCGCTGCAACTGGCCGAACCGGGCCCGGACCGCGCAGAAATCGAGGAGATATTGCGTCTGACGGTGCGCGTACCCGACCACGGAAAGATCGCGCCATGGCGCTTCATCGTTTATCGGGGCGAAGAGCGCAAGCGGCTGGGCGAGGCGAGTTTGAAGCGCGCGCTGGAAAAAACACCGCAGCTTGGCCCGGACCAGCAGGAGGTGGAACGTACGCGCTTTACCCGCGCACCCGTTGTCATTGCAGTCGTCAGCACGGCGGCACCGCATGTCAAAATCCCGGAATGGGAACAGGTCATGTCTGCAGGTGCGGTTTGCCTCAATATGCTGTTCGCAGCCAACGCTAATGGCTACGCCGCCAACTGGCTGACGGAGTGGGTGTCCTACGACGAAGCCCTCTGGCCCGACCTCGGTCTCAAGGCGGGTGAGAAAGTGGCTGGCTTCATCCATATCGGTTCGACGACATTCCCCGCTGTGGAACGTCCGCGCCCGGAGCTTGCCGATGTCGTGTCATGGATGGGTGAAGCCTGATGTTTTACGCCACGGACAGCAATCTTCACGGCCTGCCGCATGATCCCTTCAAGGCCATCGTCGCGCCGCGCCCCATCGGCTGGATCGGCTCGAAGGGCAGGGACGGTTCGCTCAATCTCTCGCCCTATTCCTTCTTCAACGCCGTTTCCGATACGCCCAAGCTGGTGATGTTCTCATCCAGCGGCCAGAAGGACAGCCTGCGCAATGTGCAGGAAAACGGCGTTTTCACCGCAAGCCTCGTCAGCCGCCATCTGGTGGAGAAAATGAATGCGTCATCCGCCCCGGTTGCCTATGACGTCAATGAGTTCGATATCGCCGGGCTCACTGCACAGCCGGGCGAACTGGTAGATGCACCCTTTGTGGCGGAAGCCTATGCGGCGCTGGAATGCCGCGTCACTCAGATCATCCGCCCTGTGGATGTGGATGGTGTGGAGGCGCAAAGCTGGGTCGTGTTCGGGCAGGTCGTCGGCATCCATCTGGATGAAGCTGTCATTGAAGACGGTCGCATCGATATGGCCCGCGCCCGTCCTATCGCGCGCATGGGTTACCGCGATTATTGCGACGGCGGCGTGGATGTCTTCCAGCTGGCAAGGCCGGGTGCACGCTGATCCTGACGTACCCAAGCGGTTAATTTATATGGTGAACCAAACGTAAACCTTTTGCCCCTAGTGTCGCCGATGGGTGGCAGGGGCAAAGACTCGCATGTGAGTCGGTCCCCGCCGAAACAGTCGGTATTGTCTGTTGTTGGGGCGCGCAGGGTGATCCTAAAAGCATTTCTTCGTTGGTCTGAAAAGGCCGGATCGAGCGACCGGTCCAAGGCGGCTACCGCGCTGGCGCAGGCCTATTTGCAATCCTCCCTGCCGCAGGACCGTCACGATAGCGCCTATGACGCGATGACCTATCTGCTGGACGATCCATCGCCCAAAGTGCGTCTTGCGCTCGCCGAAACGCTTGCCTTTTCGACGGAAGCGCCGCGCGCCATCATTTTCTGCCTGGCGCAGGATCAGCCCGAAATCGCCTGCCTCGTCATCATCCATTCGCCTGTGTTGCGGGAAACCGATCTGGTTGATCTCGTCGGTAATGGCACCGCGATCACCCGCGCCATGATCGCCGCTCGTCCCGCGCTGGAAGCTGGCGCCTGCGCTGCCCTCGCCGAAATCGGTGAGTTTCTGGAGCTTTCGGTGCTGCTCGAAAACCGAAGCGCCTGCATTACACCTTTCACCTTGCGACGTGTTGCCGAGCGTTTCGCTGATGATGCGGAAATCCGTGATCTTCTGTTACAGCGGGATGATTTGCCAGCAGACGTGCGCTACGCCATCGTCGGGCATATCGGCGCCGCACTGGCGACATCCCATCTCGTTTGTTACGCCATGACACCCATGCGCGCTCACGGCGTCATTCGCGAAGCCTATGAAGCGGCCACGGTGGTAATCGCCGGTGATGTTACCGCGGAAGCCATGCCGATGCTGGTCGAACATCTGCGCGAAAGAGGCGATTTGACGCCCGCTTTTCTGATGAACACACTCTGCTCCGGCAAACTGGATTTCTTCGCGCAGGCCATTTCCAATCTCTCCGGTCTGGCCGAACGGCAGGTCCGCTCCATCCTCGCAACCGGACGGCATCACGCCTTGAAGGCGCTGTTCCATTCCGCCGGTCTGTTCGGCGCAGTGCTGGATATCTTCATGGAAGCAACGCTGCTGTGGCGGGATGTTGTGGAGACGCCTTACTCAAACCCCGTGGCTGATCTGTCATCGGGCCTGCTGGCAAAATTCGCCCATGTCGATGGTGACGCAACGATGCGCGAGCTTCTGCATATGGTCGAAAAGTTGCAAATGTCGCAGCACAGACAGCGCGCTCGTTCTCTGGCTAGCGACCTTGTTGCGGAAGCCGCTTAACCGTCATCGTAGCCCACCGTCACCCGCATCGAGCGCGGGATGACGGAGACGAGGGTGCTGAGCCGCCCAAAACATCTGGCGACCGTAATCTCACTTCGTAAAACGCCGGGCGATCCAAGAATAGCTGTCTTCCACCATACGCACCGGCTTGCCCAGCACTTCCTTCACGCCTTCGGTGGAGGGCAAAATTCTGCGCACGCGGGTTATGGCGCGTTGCGTCAGCGTCTGCTCTTCCTGTGCTTCCAGAGCGGGTGTCGTGGCCGCTGTATCCGGTGTCTGGCTGTCGGTCTTGGCCGTTTCGGTCTGCGGCGTTTCCGGTGTCTGGCAGACCGCAACGACGACGGGATAGGATGCGTTGGCGAAATTGCCCAGCTGCTTTTCCGATTCGGCATCGCATAGTTCGATGCTCGTCCAGCGCTGTTGCAGCGTGGCGATATGCTGGCAATCGGTTGCGGAGTCATCGCAGCCGAGAATGGTCATCAAAACAAGCGCTGTTCTCATTGTCGCTCTGTTGCCTCTGGCAGGGGAAGTGTCTTACAAGCCGCAATGATCTAGCGGAATTGCATTCTTATTGCGACGCGGAACTCCGCATTCACAAAATAAACGGGAACAAGCATGCCAGTCTCCATCACCCTTGAAAGCCCACGCCAGCCCGAGATCATTCGTCTTCTGGAGATGTCGGATGCCTATGCTGCTTCGCTTTATCCACCGGAAAGCAACCATCTGGTCGATATCACCACGCTGGAAAAGCCGAATGTTTCTTTCTTCGTGGCTCGCAATGATGGAGCGATCGTCGGCTGCTGCGCGCTTGTTGAGGCGGGTGATGGCACGGCGGAAATCAAGCGCATGTTCGTTGATCCGCAGGCCCGTGGCCTGAAAATCGGCAGGTTGATGCTTGAGGCCTTGGTGGAGTTTGGGCGGCAGCATGGCGTCACAGCCATTCGTCTGGAAACCGGCATCAGTCAACCGGAAGCCATCGGTCTGTACCATAAGGCGGGTTTTGTGGATATCGAACCCTTTCCACCTTACAAGCCAGACCCGCTCAGCCTGTTCATGGAACTCAAGCTCTGAGTTCTGAAACAACTGTTTCCTAGGAGGCGGTTTTTCGAAGCGGTGGAGGTGCGTCGATCTCCACCTCTGCTTCGATTGTCTCCGCTTCGGCTTCTGCTGCTGACAGTTCGACTTCACGCACCCATTCGCGCCACACGGCGACCAGCAGTGCCATCAGCACCGGGCCAATGAACAGACCAAGGAAGCCCATCGTCTTCACACCACCAACCAGACCGAAGAAGGTTGGAAGGAAGGGAAGCTTGATCGGCCCGCCAACGAGGCGTGGACGAATGGTCTTGTCGACGATGAAGAGTTCCACCGAGCCCCAGGCAAACAAAGCGATGCCTGCGCCGACAGAGCCGCTGGCAACCAGATAGACCGACACCAGCGTGAAGGACAGCGGCGCGCCACCGGGAATGAGGGCCATGACGCCGGTCAAGACGCCAAGCGTGACGGGTGAGGGCACGCCTGCGATCCAGTACGCGATACCAAGAATGATGCCTTCACCGATGGCGATCAGTGTCATGCCTGTGACGGTGGAGCTGATGGTGGCCGGAACGACGCGCGAGATACGCTCCCAGCGCGTAGGCAGAATACGTTCGCCCACCAGATCGATCTGCCGTGCAAAGGCAACGCCGTTGCGGTAGACGAAGAACAGCGCGATCAGCATGAACAGTAGCGTGAGAATCAGGTGGAACGCGCCGTTTCCGGCGGCGACAATGGCGCGGTAGATATTGCCGATATTGGCGCCGCTGACCAGTTGAATGACTTCACCGATGGCGCCGGGCGTGCCGATGTAGCGCACCCATTGCTCGCTCATCCAGGCGCCGACGCCGGGCAGGGCGGCGATCCAGTCTGGCACGGGCGCGCCGACCTTGTTGACTTCTACAGCCCAGCCAAACCATTCACGGATTTCGCTGCCCGTGTAGGAAGCGGCAATGAAAATGGGGACGATGAGGAAGGCGATGATGAGAAGCAGCGCGACCGTTGCGCCAACCGTGTTGTTGCCTCCAACACGGCGCAGCAATTCACGATAAACGGGCCAGCTTGCAAAGCCGATGACGAGTGCGGCAAGCACCGGCACGAGGAAGCCGTAGAAGAAGTAGATTCCGGCAGCGACAATCAGAACCAGAAGCCAGCGGGCCGCGGAAATGGACGGCACGAGTGCGGTGCGTGCATGCGTGGCAGGGCCGAGCCAACGGGGCTCACTGGTCTTGCGTGGATTGTCAACCTTACTCAAAATCGCGTCTCTTTCGCATTCCCCGAACAGTTTGCAGTCTGCCATCATTTGGTAGACAGATTACAACATATTCTGCCAGCATTTAGTTTTTATATTGTTCGCACATCTTATTGGACGATTTTGGTAAAAATAACGCAACGCGCCTTGGCCTCTTTACACAAATATGAGAGTTGAAGGCGAATTTTACAATCGCGACGGCGGTAACGCTGTTATGGACACGATCATGCTTGCCCGTTTCTTCGCCTATTATCGTCCTTATCGTGGTCTGTTCATTCTGGACTTTTCCTGCGCTGTGCTTTCCGGCCTGCTGGAGCTTGGCTTTCCCATGGCGGTCAAGGCCTTCGTGGATGTGCTGCTGCCGGCTGGCGACTGGCCGGTCATCGTGCTGGCCTCCATCGGGCTTCTGGTGATCTACGTACTGAATACGGGGCTGATGGCGACCGTGACCTATTGGGGCCACATGCTCGGCATCAATATCGAAACCGATATGCGCCGCCGCGCCTTCGACCATTTGCAGAAACTGTCCTTCCGCTTTTTCGACAATCAGAAGACCGGGCATCTGGTTGGTCGGTTGACCAAGGATCTCGAGGAAATTGGCGAAGTGGCGCATCACGGGCCGGAAGACCTGTTCATCGCTATCATGACCTTCCTCGGTGCGTTCCTGCTGATGCTCTCCGTCAATGTGCCACTGGCACTGATCACCGCTGCCATCGTGCCTATCACCGCGTGGGTTACGAGCCGTTACGGCAGCCGCATGACCAATAATTTCCGCGCGCTTTATGGCCGTGTCGGCGCGTTCAATGCCCGCATAGAAGAGAATGTCGGCGGCATGCGCGTGGTGCAGGCTTTCGCCAATGAGGACCATGAGCGGGCGTTGTTCGAGGCGGACAACCAGCGCTACCGCCGCACGAAGCTCGATGCCTACAAGATCATGGCGGCAAGTACGTCACTCAGCTATATGAGCATGCGTCTTACGCAGATGATCATCATGATCTGCGGCGCCTGGTTCGTGCTGACGGGCGATCTGACCAGCGGTGGCTTCATCGGCTTCCTACTGCTCGTCAACGTCTTCTTCCGCCCGGTGGAAAAGATCAATTCCGTCATTGAAACCTACCCGAAGGGGATTGCCGGTTTTCGCCGCTTTACCGAGCTGATCGATACCGACCCGGATATTGCCGATGCGCCTGACGCCGTCGAGGCACCGGCTCTGCGCGGCGAGATCGCCTATGGCAATGTCAGCTTCGGTTATAGCGATGGCAAGCAGGTTCTGCGGAACATCGACCTGACCATCCGGGCAGGGGAAACGGTCGCCTTCGTTGGCCCTTCCGGGGCGGGTAAGACGACGCTTTGCTCGTTGCTGCCACGTTTCTACGAGGTTACGGGCGGTGCGATCAGCATCGATGGCATCGACATTCGCAAACTGACGCTGGCCTCTCTACGCAGCCAGATCGGCATCGTGCAGCAGGATGTGTTCCTGTTCGGCGGCACCATTCGCGAGAATATCGAATATGGCCGTCTGGGCGCCAGCGATGCCGACATCTGGGAAGCGGCGCGCCGCGCCCGGCTGGATAGCGTCATCAACGATATGCCTGAAGGCATGGATACGGTGATCGGGGAGCGCGGCGTCAAGCTTTCCGGTGGCCAGAAGCAGCGTATGGCAATTGCCCGCATGTTCCTCAAAAATCCACCGATTCTCATTCTGGACGAGGCGACATCGGCGCTCGACACGGAAACCGAGCGTGCCATTCAGGCGTCCCTGGCCGAACTCGCCAAGGGCCGCACGACGCTGGTCATAGCCCACCGTCTGGCTACCATTCGCGATGCCTCGCGCATTGTGGTGGTGGATGAAAGCGGTATCGTGGAGACCGGTAACCATCAGGAGCTTCTGAATTCCAAGGGCCCTTACAGCCGCCTTTACGAAGCTCAGTTTGGCGCACAGTTGCTGGTTTAAGGGTTTACTGGCGCTTCGATGCCGGGGTTCGGCTCCGGCTTGCCGGGATGCGAGGTGACGAGGTAGGTCACCCCGACGGCGCTGGCCGCGACGATCAGCGTGCCGATGACGATCAAGGTGAATGTCCACGGCTTCGACCGGCGTCGCGACCAGACGATGCGGCGACCGCGCACACGCTTCTTTTCCGGGTCATCGTGATATTCCGGTCCGAGATTTTCCGTGTTGGACATGGTTCCCTCCGAATTCCGATTTTCTGTTTAGGCCAACGCCTCAGTGCGAGAGAAGTTCAATCAGCGAACGCCTTGGCCGCTTGCAGACTTGCCGGAGCGGAACGACCGGGCCATTGTGCGCGGAAAGCGAAACGATTTGCCTTGAGGGAGGACAGAGTTGATTTCCAATCCGCGCGCGTTTCTAGAGGAGCTGTTTTTTGTAGCGGTGAAGGCAGCCGACCCCTATGAGGCGATCCTTCGCCACCTGCCGGAACCGCCCAAGGGGCGCACCGTCGTCATCGGCGCGGGCAAGGCGGCAAGCCAGATGGCGCAGGCCTTCGAGCGCGCCTGGCCGCACCCTTTCGATGGGCTGGTGGTGGCGCGCCACGGGCCGGTGGCTGAATGCCAGCGCAGCAGAATTCTGCAATCCGCCCACCCGGTGCCTGACGAGGCGGGGATTGCGGCAGCGCAGGCGCTGATGGTGCATGTCAGGGGGCTGACGGCGGATGATCTCGTCATCGCACTGGTTTCCGGCGGCGGCTCGGCACTTTTGCCTGCACCGCCCGAAGGTTTTTCGCTGGCCGATGAGATTGCACTCAATGAAGCGCTGCTGGCTTCCGGCGCGCCGATTTCAGCCATGAATGTGGTGCGCAAGCATTTCTCCCGCATCAAGGGCGGCAGGCTGGCGGCGCTGGCGCATCCGGCGCGGGTCGTCAGCCTCGTGGTATCGGACGTACCGGGCGACAACCCTGCCTTCGTCGCCTCCGGCCCGACGGTGCCGGATGAGAGTGATGCGCAGGATGCACTGCGCGCCATCCGCGATTATCGCATCGACCTGCCGGAGCGCATTGTCCAGAGCAACCGCAGCGCGGTGGCTCCCAAGCCTGACGACGCGGCCTTTGCCGGACACGAAGTCCACGTCATAGCCTCGGCGCGCGTCTCGCTAGAGGCGGCAGCCGATCTTGCCCGCAGCCAAGGCGTTCACCCGCTGATCCTCTCCGATAGTATCGAAGGCGAGGCGAGAGACATTGGACGTATGCATGCGGCACTGGCGCGCGAGTTCGCGGCAAGCACCGCTTTCGACAAGTCTATGGTCCTGCTCTCCGGCGGCGAAACCACGGTTACCATCGGCAGCGGACGTTACGGCAAAGGTGGCCGCAACGCCGAATTCCTCCTCTCCGTCGCCCTCGACCTGCAAGGAGCCTCCGGCATCACCGCGCTGGCGGCTGATACGGATGGCATCGATGGGTCTGAAAACAATGCGGGCGCATTTGCCGATGGCGACAGCATAAGCCGCATCCGCGCCGCCGGCGGCGATGCCCGAGCGCTGCTTTCCGGCCATGATGCGTGGTCTGCATTCGATCTGGCCGGTGACCTCTTCGTGCCGGGACCGACGGGAACAAATGTGAATGATTTCCGGGCGTTTCTGCTGGAGTGATTTTTGGAGGTGGGGTGTTTTAGGCACTAACTCCCGTCTCGGAATGGGTGTGCTGCGTTACCGGATGGGGTCTGCTGACGTCCGACCAATAGACCCGCATCAAAAACCGCTTGCCTTTGCCTGCAATATGGCCGTTAAGGATGCGAAATCTGGCCGGAAGGTATTTTCTGGCCAAGAAACACGTTTGCGGCATAGCCATGGAGAGCCGAGATTATCAAGATAATGGTATTGCTGCACAGCGCCAACGGCGTCGAATGGCAGTCACCGCCGAAAGGCACCGGCCTGAAAACGCTGGCCGAAGCCGAAGAGCAGGGCTTCATCCAGATTCGCGGCGAGTTTCAAAAACGACAGTTCCGGTTGACGAGCCTGGGTCTGGAATATGTCAACCGCGACAAGCGCCGGTTGGAAGCACGGCGGACGTGAATGGATTTGGCTGGATAGGCTTGGTGGCACCAACACAGCCTCCTCAGGCCGCGCCCTTATGCAGCGCTGCCGCTGTGCCAGCCGGATCGACGGAAATCACCTTCAAGTAAGCCCGAGCGGGTTGATCCGGTTCGCTGCGGCTTTGCTCCCAATCCCGCAATGTCCCAAGTGGGATTTGGTAGCGAGCCGAAAACTCTTCCTGAGTGAGCCGAAGCGCCCGGCGGATGACTTTAACCTGCGGCATACGAGGAGCAGACCGAAGTTGCTCTTGCGTCATAGGCGGATTGTCAGCATCGGATTTCGCGTTTGCTTCCGCTTCTTCGTCGGTCATGGCTTCGAGGCAGGTCCACTAGTAATTCATATGATTCAGGTATTTCCACACCCGTCTTTTGTTTCTTGTTGCCTAAGCGTGCTCAGTCGTCTTGGTGAGAAAACAGATCGTATTCCTTTTTTGTGTAATGCTGGTCGAAATTTTTTATTATGTTCGGGTTATAGAAATTCTTGCTGCTGCTGCCTTTCTTGCTTGGATCAAGGTATCTTTTGAGGCAGAGCTTCGCATCTTTTTCTAGAGTTTTCCTAAGCGTATGATATGTGGAATTTATAATAAAGTTCGAATATCGCTTCCTCAGCTTGCCGCAAAGCGTGTTGTAATCCCATGCATATGCAGGCGGAACCTTTCCATCTTCAACGATTAAAGTCAGATCCGGATCGACATTCACAATAGATGCCTTAACAGCATCATCAGCTTTACTCTTGATAAGGTCGAATTGTACCTTCACTGAGAATGAATAGTCGGACGAAATTGACGCTAAACCAACTTCTGATGCCTTCATATGCGCAAGGAATTTTATTACCGCGTCAGGAGATTTCTTGGCAATCGCCTCCACTTCATTTTGATCAAGATTGAATGAAATTGGAATTGAGGCGATGTTGAGATCCGAAAAGCTGACGGAAAACCACTTCTGAATTGAAATGACGTAATTTTTTACTGATGCAAGTGAGATTTCCACGAGTGCTTGTTTCAGAAGCGGGTTGTCATTGATGAAATGGGTCGCGCTGTCCCTGATATCTACAAGTGCTTCGATGTTTTTTAAGCAGTGTTGGTCAATCCGGTTCACTGGATAGCCAGCAACTATATTACAGCATTTTTCGAGACCAATAGTCATTGGCGAACCCGACTTAGTTGTCTTCAACTCCTTGAATTTACTGGGAGTTCCATCCTTCCTTCTTTTGTGACGAAACTCGTGTAGACTTGAAACTTTTCCGTTGTTAGCTTGCATGATGCGAGCCTTAAGAAGTAACTCCCAAGCATTTATCATAAGTATTGAAAAAGACTCCTCTCGATACTGACACGATGCTCTGTTGTAAGTCTCGATAGCCGCCACACATGCAGCCCGCGATTTCTCTACCAGCTTAAAATACCCTGCACGTCTCAAAGCGACTCCCAGCGTTCGAATCTTTACTGATTGATGTCCAGCCAGGTTTCAACGTTACGTTTATTTTTTCAATACTAAAATATGCCCAATTCCCAAGAGAATAGCCTCGAGAATGGTTGTTGGATTTATTTCATAAAAAATCTCCGGGCACTTATGGTGCCCGGAGATTCATAATGTGAGTTTTTTGTCGCGTCCAACCAAAATAGCCTCCCGCCACTACTTACCCCCACTGAAAATACTTAACTATTTTCTGCCCATCTAAACAACATTCCCCCGGTCCAAATAGAACACGCTCCCGACCGGATAAAACAAAGCCCGACATAATAGCCGGGCTATGTTTTGCTACATGCTTTTGAGTTTCGGCAGGTTTTGCCTTCGGTAGAAGGTAGCGCCGACTTCCCCACGGGGAAAGGCAGGTTCGACCCCTAGGCTTGTAAGCTCCGATTTCACCAACCTCGCTATGCGATTAAGCGACCTCGACAGAAGATGAAGGGATACGAACTCTTGCTCGAAACGCGCTATTGCCTCCTCTGAAACGACTTGTTGCTTCCGGCGCTTGACCGGGTTGATAACGAGTTCCGACGGAAGGTAGTTCAAATCAACCAGACGCCGGATTACCCCGTCACCGATCTTCATCCTCTTGGAGACAGCGTGTAGGCTAAGATGTCCGTGATCGGGAAGCCGGACAAGCTCGGCGATTTCCTCCAGGTCGTATAGCAAACGTCCTAGTCCAACTCCCTGATCGACGAACGCTACCCTCGTAAGCCGCCCTTCAAGTAGGAGGTCGATGACGTCAGAAAATTTGCAGTTAGCCTTGCGGACGATCATTGAGATAGGAAGAAGTCCTTCTGATGAGCCCAGGGGCACCGTAGACTTCGAAATCGCCATCTCGATGAACCGAGCAATCTCCGCGGGTTCATATAGCGAGTGAATGTTCGGGCGGTTCGTAACCGCGAGCGGCCGGATATGATGCTTGGCAAGACTTTTCCACATCGCCACGCTGATCCCAAGCCGATCCCTGGCAGTTTCCCAGTCGACTCCATCGCCGACATCCTCCATCAATTTTCTTAACTCGCCAGCCTTCATCAGCGTGCGTTCGGGCGTAGATCCGCTTCCAGGTATGATTATCCCTGCGCTCTTGGCCAGCTTGTGCATGGTCTTCCAGTGCATCCGGTATTCCAAAGCGGCGGAATGCACGGAGTGTATCTGACGCCTTTTTATCGATCCGAAGAGATAGTCGCCCTCGCCGAAGGGAAGGGTCTCGACAGCTACATCATGCATTATTTTTCGGATTGGATCGTACACCTCGTCGTCGATCTCGCGATCAAGATACTGATAGAGCCGTCCGTATATTACGCCTCCTCCCACGTGGCTCCTCGATTTCCAGAACGGCTCTAGGCAAGTCCTAAGGTGGGCCTCGAATGACTTTGGGCCTTTGCTCAATACGTCAAAGCCAACCTGCGAGGCGTCGGCCCAATCGGCTTCGGACCTATGTTCGGACATGAACATCTTGTCGAACAACTCCATCGCGCCGAGCGTCTCGCAAAGGCGGGCGACCATGTACAGCGGAAATTCGTCGATCCATAAAGTTGCTCTGTTGCCGCCTGTAATTCTGTCTTCGAGGTAACGTTCGAAGGGGGTATAGGCCTGCTTTGGAAGATCGGCATCAAGGTCTTTGCGTACTTTATCTATCATCCTGACAACGTCGTGCTGGATGGCAGGAAGAAAATCGCGTTTATTGATGGTCTGAAGCCCGACTTCATGTTTCCTGCAGGCGCGTATGAAGCTCAAGCACCAGATTTTCCTCCCGTACGGACGCGTCGGTTTCGGGCCCGATCCGTGCTCAATATCCTCCAGCAGGCATCTAGGACAATACCGAAGACGGGCGGTGGAGTAGGAGCGCGCTAGGATCACCTCTCCCTTTGCGTTTGCCAGACTATCGAACCTCTGAGGATACCCTCGATCTGCAACGCGCGGCTCTAGCCCTGCCAAGAGCATTAGTCTCTCTATTTCGCTGGTGCTGCCAGAGATGATCTTCTGAACATTGAGACCCACATTCGAGCAGAACGCACGCATGCTGGAGTCCCCGTTTGCGGCAGCCAGCCTGGAGCAGAAGCTCGGCACTGTCTCATCTCCATAAAATTCTACCGTCATACCAAGCTGGTTCATCGTGGACGATCTCCGGTCTTCGGCTTGCTGAAGCCGGCGTTGTCCTGAGTAAACGTCGTCGGCTTCTCGTCTTTTTCGTTCCTGACCAGCATCTTGGCGGCTCCCCCTTGAACGTGTCTCCAGGTCGAGACTTCGAAAATGTTGTCATGCGGCAGGCACCGCGTTGCGTTGTGATAAGCCTGCGCGAAGTCCGCGATCAGGACCTCGCCGCGACCGGCCCTGATCGACACCTCGACAGCGGATCTGATCTGCTCGATGATAGATCCGGCATTGCCAGCGCACCCGTGGATCAGTTTTTGAGCCACAAAGACGATGTTCTCGGGAGTGAAGTCCTGCGGGTTCATCACGAGCCCCGCATGATCTTCGATGATCTCCTTGAGCCAGGTCTCGACGCGGGCGGTTTTGTCGTGTGGCACAGGCGACAACTCAATGATCTCGGAGCGAGCCTCCATCTGTTCGTCGCGGTTTCTCAACTCGGCCAACGGATACACGCCGACCATGATCATCCTGATTGGCCAGTCATCAGCATCGACCAGCGAAATAATATTGTCCGATACTTCCTGGAGGTCAGTCGGGTTATCGAGCCTCATCATTCGCTGAGCCTCGTCCAGAAGGATCCATCGCGCTCGGCGGAACCTGATCTGTTGTTCGAACAGCGGCCAGGCACGTGACTTTAAAATATCGGGCTTTACGGGATAGCTCATATCTCTCAGGAATCTGATCGCCATGTTACGTTGAGGACAAGGGGACGGCGCCGTACTAGACAACATCTGCATGGCGTGTCCGTATTCGTCGTCGTAAGACTGGAACGCAGGGTCACCAGCCAACGCAGTCTCGATCAAACGGCTTTTTCCCGCATTGGATTCGCCGACGATAAAAAGGATCTTGGCCTTCTTTTCGCCTTTCGTCGAAACAAGACTACGCTTCATGGCCTTGAGGTGGTCTTTTACGAGTGCGTCACGAGGGGTGGAGCAATTTCTCATGCGGATCGCGTCCATGCGTGCGGCAAGCTGTACATCGTCTTGATCCATGACCGCTCGAAGGTGTTCGTTGGCCTTGTTGCGCCTCTCGTCGATGGGGCTTCGTCCATGTATTGGGTCAGACATCAGTGTTCCTCTGTGTAGCGAGCTGAAAATCTCGTCGGATACTGTTGGGCGGTCTCATCCTTCGTCTCATGCGCCTCTGCACCTTTCTTGGAGCGCTTGCGCTTGGACTTGACGGGTTCGCCATACTTCGCCGCAACCGCAGCCTCGCTCTGGCTTGCCGCAACCTCGAGATCGTCGGCGTCCGGCTCGTCAGCCAGGCCCCACGCCTCTGCGAGAAAAGGCACCATCGAGAAGTCCTGCGTTGAGAGCTGGCGCGTGTATGTGGACACTTCAACGACCCGCATGGGTCGCTGGATATGCTTTTCCACCCGATCCACGTGCTCCTGCGTGATGATGGGGGAGGCGATGCTGTGGATCATCCGTGCAACTTCGGCATAGTTGTCGATCGCGAGGATGGCGTCGTCCACGTGTTCGAGAGTGCGGTCTGTGTACGCCACGTCGATAAGCTGCAGTTCGTGGAGCAGGGTCGTCGCCTTCCAGTACGACATTCCCTTCATCCGTTCGAGCCGCGCACGAACCCGGTAGCTCAGGCCTGTCTCGTCGAAAGCCGTGATTTCGCCCAGGTCCCAGATGTCGATGCGGATGTTCACCTTGACCGCTGTTCGGTTGCGGCGCATTCCCTGGATTTCCAGGCTTTGATAGAAGAAACCCATGACCTCGATCCCCTCGGTGGTGATCACGCGTTCCAAGTTGAGGCCGTAGATGTGGCGTCTGTGGAACGAAGTTGGAGGCGGGGGCGGCGGCTTGATGGCGCATCCTTCGTCCCAAGCTTGGCGACGTGACATGCCTCCAAGCTTTCCAGTGCTTTTTATATTGTGGTAGATGTCGACAATCGCCCTTAAGAAGACGGCTTCCAGCATCGCGGGGTCGACGGATGCTCCCTTAGTCGGATCACGGTCTCCTCGTTTTACAACGTTGGAAAATGTTTGGCCGCTGAAGCTCTGCAGCGTAAGTGCGGACAGGATGCCGAACACCCGCTCCATCGTGCCTCTCAGCCATGGCTTTTTCACAGGAGGATGTAGCTTCGATGCGCTCGCGTCGGTGATTGTGGTGATCACGGCGTCGCTTGCGTACCACGAGGCGCAGTCCAATCTGACCTTTCGCAATCCGACCGTCTGCGACCAGTCCGACTTACACCCCGCGTTCTGCGCGATTTGAGTTTTGTTAATGGTGACCAGTTCGAATACTGCGCGTGCGGTATCAACCGAAGGGTGGCGGGTGTGGAGCTTGAATGACAGGAAATACCCAGTGGCATGATCGACGACCGCAGAGCACCAAAGGCGAGCTCTCCTGAAAGCTTCTTGCTCGTCCTCCGAAAGGTCCTTCATGACGCCGAGAATTTCCAAGAGTGCGACGATGTCCAGACGACACTCGTCGGCCTCCACAAGATCCATCGGCAGACCGCGGTCCTTGCCGATCACGATATTGTATTTCGCCTTAGCCTTTGCCTCTCCATATCTACCGAGATAGATCGCGAAATCGGGGATCGCTGCGACGCGATTGTAGAAAGTCGATCGGCTGCCGAGATCGAGCTGCATTCCGGGCGGACGATGCTTGTTGAGGCGTCGCTCAACTGCCTTCATCAGTCTGAAGAGATAGTCGACGTTCGGCTCGGTGCTTGAGCAAACGCGCCATACAAAGCGTCCCTGCAGCTCGCGCTCCTCTGTGCTGAACTTGGATACTTTCTCTTCCAACCCGCGCCCGTCGATCAAGGCCCTTGCGTCGCCGCCGGCCTTGTCGAGCTTGGATGACCACTTCGCCACCGTATCGTAGGGCGGAGGTTCGCCGATTGATGGCAGCTTGTTGTAATGTATCCTGACGTCCACGCCGAGCGCTGCGAGCTTGGTCATGTCTTTGTAGTCGCGCATGAAATCGGCGCGAATTTCGGCCATGATGAAAGCGCGGCGGTCGTGCGGAATTCCGCCTATCGCTTCGCGCTTCTGCCGCAGCAGCATGATCCAAAAGAGCTTCCTGCCGATCTTCTGCTGTTGGCGGATCGGCAGATCGCGTGCGTAGCGTGCGATAAGGTCAAAAAGATCCTTGCGCCTCGGGTCGTAGTAATTTCGCTCCACGACCAGTTCGTCGCCGTCTAGGGCCGCTTTGATCTCGTCATTGTCCATGATAAATGGACTCCGATCTCCCTCCTTGCGGACGAAAGCCTTTTTATCCTTCCCGTCGATCTCTAAAGTGATCTCGATCTCGTCGAGATGAATTCGATCATAGCGACCGAATTCGAATGGGTTGCTCGCCATGACAAGCCCCCGTCAGTGCCGCGTGGTCGCCACGACGCGGGCGGCGTCGGTGAACCGGACGCCGGGCCTCTCGATCTGTGCCAGTCCATCGAAATGGAGGCAAAGGAGCGCGTTCCAAACGGCGGCATCCTCGGACAATTTGTCCTGCAGGCGCCAGATCTCAATTGGCCTACCTGTGGATCTCAGCGCTTCGAGGACCAGATCGCAATCTTTCTGGCAGCGCGCAGACCTAGCCTCGTTGATGTCCACAGCGTTCCAACCCTTGGCGTTGGTGATCTGCATCTCACAAAGAACGAGAGATTGATGGGCATAGCGCGGAAAATGAGCCGCACCGATTGCTTCGACCTTCCGGAATGTCTGATCGGATGCAAGCTGATCGTGTGGCTTGACCGCATACGCAGTACGGAAGTTTCGGTCGTCGGTTCCGCGAAAATCGAAGGTATGCGTGGCTTCGACGCCGTCCAAGACGAAGCCAAGCGCTGGTGGCTGATCCTCGACGAGAACTGTCCGCCTCCAGGAAAGCAGCATGTTGGCGAGGTAGAATTCCAACATGCTCTCGAAGGTAAGCAGTCGGTTGCGGGCGATGTCGACCATATGTCCACGGACGGAACTTGCCGACTTCAAAGAAATCTTGCGGCTTGCCGTCGACGGCATGGGCGGCTCCCAAGCGACGTCTGTCCGATCTCCCGCTTCTTCGAACGTGAGGCCCGGATCGCTGGGCGGGGTGACGCCCACTACGATCAGACGACCGGCCGCGGGACGGTCTGCCGTCGTAACACGCCGCGATCCGCTGTTTTGGCGAATGCTTCCACGCTCTTTACGTTCCATGTAGTCGATCAGGCGGCGCTCAAGCATCTGCGCCTCCTGTTCTCGTCAAAATCCAAGACTTGATGGCCTCGATACGGATGAGCCCATGCTCTGAGTTCGGTTTGCTCATTGTTGTCTCCTTGAAATGACATGGCTTCGCCGCCGGTGCGTTCGGCGCCGTTGGGCTGTTCTGTGTTGCTTTGGAACCCGCTGGACGGGGAAGGACGCGCGATGCCCGGTTCAGCCTCCTCGGGCTGATAGGAACGCTAAAGCCGTCAGGGCCAAGCGATGTTTTCCTATCGCGAGCGTTTCACGCGGACGATGGACTCCTCTGGAGCAGGAATCCGGACTTCATCTCGTATCCTCTGCCATGAGATGCCCAGCATCATGGGCAGGTGTAGCGCGACATACTGCGCGAACTGGTCGCGGGTTGGCATCGGCACCGCGGAAGACCTGCGCACATTGAACTCGATTATCGCCAGACGAAGCTTGTCGTGAAGGGCGTCCACATCGCCGCCGCACTCCCGATGCCAGCGGTCTATCACCGCGAAACTGGCCCCGACGGCGAAGTTTTCCGGCCCCAAGTTGCCGACCCAGCCGCGGAAATGTGGATGGCGCTTACACAGTCGTGAGTAAAGATCTTCTAAAGTCATCAAGGCACAGATCCTCATTCGCAGGCGGCGTTCGCCGTCGCGTTGAAAGTGTTAAGGACAAGAGTTCCCGCTCCGGCGGCAGGTGCCGCAGGCTAGCAAAGCTCTTGGGATTTCATTGATTTAGATCAGCGTCGCCGTCTGGCGTCCGCCGCACTGTTCTTCACCATGCGTTCGTCTCCGGTTTCTCGATCGTATAACCGAAACCGGATAAGTGGTCAGGACCCCAATTGAAAAAATATCGCGGCGATTCGTTTTTTTCGCTTGGCAGCGCGTGGATGTGTGGTTCTTGGTAATTTCGGTGCACATGACAGGGTCTCCGGTTCAATGATCGAAGGGAGACCGGAAGACGGCCAAACGGCGTCGCGATCTCCGCTAGAGCGGGAAGGCCCGTATCGATATTCGGCTGCGGATGTACATGTCGTCTCTCCATCGAGAAGATCTTGACCGATGAGCGAATCGGTAACCGCATAACCCAAAATTGTCCACGGATTTATTTTAATCCGGCTGGATTGACGCCGCAGCATCGGCGCCCTGCAATGGCGCCCACGCGCGTACACGAGCACACGAGCACGCGGTTTTGTCCCATGCGTGGTACTCGCCGATCCTTCCACCAACGAAACAGTTGGAGGAAGCCGTGAAGTACATCAGAAACCGGATGATGGAATTCCGCGAACGTATTGGCCCACTGCTCAAGGAGCTGAACCTTCGTGCGCAAACGCAGGAGAACAACGGCGGCATCGAAGTCTATTTCGTGCCCCGCAAAAAGGAACTTGACCCGTTTCTCTCACACAGCACCGTCTCCATCTTTTTTGACGACAGGAAAGCGACGGGTCTGCCGGAAGCGACTTGGGAAAGGGCGTGTCTCAGTGTCGAGCAGCATGAGCGCCGACCCATCGGCGATACCGGCTGGTACCATCGTCGTTGGTGGGATTCGAGGTTCTGCGAGCTACCGGCCGAACCCGAAGCGATGTGGCAGTTCATCGAGCAAAACTTCAGGGAGCAGCCGTTCGTGACCATGGAGATCGGATCGGACGAGATCAAAAGCGAAGAGCTTTATGATGCTTACCAGAACATCGTAAGGCTTCCAGAGCATCTGCGCATAGAAGGATTGGCGATCGAGCAGCAGTTCACCGACGAAGGGCTAGTCGAAAGCATCGTGTTTGACGACGTTCATGGCCGACAGGTCATGCTCGAATTCCATCAAACCGGGGCGAAATGTCGAGCGTTCGTAGATGGAGAACCTGTCGGCTATTTTCACAATTCTCGCGAAAGCACTGTCGCGACGATGGCGTATTTCCTATACGCGGATAAAAGTGGGCGAGCGGGGTCTCACCTACGATACTGACGCCGGCCCGATGCGGTTTGCTCAAGCTGGGTGGGGGAGGAGGATTCGAACGTATCCCTATCCGCCACTAAACCGTCGACAACGTCGCGCAACATTGGTCTACGTTTGGCATTCGGCTCGACGTCGGCCTCCGGTTCGCCGGCGAGGATTCGATGCGCTTTCTTCAAGCCCTCGGTCTCCTGCCAGGATCTAGCTATCCTACTACGTAGTGGTCGGTACCCTATCCTTTCCTCGTCGATCAGCGCCTCCGAGAGTGCGGCGTCGAGATCGATACACAGTCCAGTTAGCGCAGCCCGGATCGCGAGTGCGATCGCCTTCGCCATCACAGGGGGGAAGGCGTCCGCTACCATTTTGAAGTTGCCTATCCCGGTCGCATGGAAGGCCCAATTTCTCGGGAAACCTTGAGCGCATGCCCAAGCCTCCAGCGTGTATCTAGGCTTGAAATCGCAGCCGGAGACCTCGTCCAAAGTGGGCGCTTCGACAGCATAGGAGGACGTGTCGAATCCATACTTCAACCAGTTCGCTAACCGGTCTGACCGTTTCTCAGACGATGTTTTGGTAATCGTCGGGAGATAGTCCTCGGCGTGTTGCTTACGCCAAGATTCGGCCCATCGGTCGTAGCGATCCTGGACGCTCCCTGACCTCACGGAATGCCTCAAATGGCTCGGTGTTTCGTGTTTGATGATAACCGGCCCCAGACCTTGCGAGACACGTCTGTATAGCGGGCGCTTCAAGACCGGTGGAAGGAATGTTCCTTCCACGTCGTTGCGAATCCCGACTATCAGAAGCCGTCGACGATCCTGGGGGAGGCCGAATTCCTTTGCGTCAAGAGTGAAGACGTCAACCTTGTAATCGAGTTCCGCAAGCTCCGCGCAGATGCTTGCGAGATAGACCGCGTGCGCATCGTGGCTCATACCTGGGACGTTTTCGAACATGAACGCGCGCGGCTGTATCAAGCGTACTGCTCGGATCATCTCAGGAAATAAGTTCTCGTCGTGGTGGCGACCAGTGCGGGTACCCGCCTGGGAAAAAGGTTCGCACGGCGGACCGGCGGCAAGCAGGTCAACACCGTGGTATTGGAGTAGTTCGGAGTCCGAGACCTCTCGAATGTCGGCCCTGCGAACCTTCCATGACGGCCAGTTCTTTCTGAGCGTCCGAGCTCGCTTATGGCTTTTCTCGTATAGAGCCACGTGACTAAAGCCGGCCGACATCAATCCTATTGCCTGGCCGCCCGCGCCTGCGCAGAGCTCGACGGCACTCAGCGCTTTCTGTGATTGGGTCGCATGAGGGCCGTCTTCATATGAAAGGGTCTGCTCGGATGCAAGGTACAGGAGGGCGTCGGTCATTTCGGTCGCCAGGATCATCGATGGATCTCCCTCAAAGGCAAAACCACCCCGGTCACCAAATGCGCCTGTGGCGAATCTTTCGAGAGCTGTTCCGGCTTTCTTCAGCGCCTCTTCGTGCGATCCGGGTTGCCCGGCGATCAAGGATTCGACACGACCTAGATACTGCTCGAAATGCTTCAGTGATGCCTTGGCTAGCTTCATCACCTTCGAGTAGGCAGCGAGATATTCCTTCCTGAGTATAGCCGGTTCGAATTCTTCCGAGATGTCCCTCGGGAAGTGATCCCAGCGGAATTGGTTCACTGCGTGGATCAACGTGTCGACAGAGGACTCGATCAGCCGGAACGCCCTTGGCGACGCCTTGATCATCGTGGATTCGAGGAGCCTCGAACGCTTTGCTTCCGACCTCTCGTGATCGGTCATCGATGTGAAACTTGCGAAGGATTCGAGCTTATCGAGGGCGTCTTCGTCCACGCTCTTACCAGCACCCTGAAGGTCCAGCGCTTCACTGCAGATCTCGTGTGTAACGCCGTGTAAAACAAGAGCCGCGCGTGGCGAGACCTTGGCGGTGATTTCGCGCTGTTTTAAGATTTGTGCAAGCGCACGAAATGTCGCGAGCTGATGACGACCGACACCCGATCGGATTTTTAAAAGAGAGGCAACAAACTGCTCGTCACCAAGTGCATCGAGCCTGTTGATGAGCGGGGCCGACTTGGCGAAGACGGTGGATATCTTCTCGACGATGTCGCCGATCGCATCTGCTGTTTCCAAAATCCACTTCTCGTCCGCTGACTCGTAATCTTGCATCGTCGAACTCCCTCTCGACGCACGCGTATCAGACATCGATTTCGACTTTCGAAAACGACATGGTTAAATTTACACAGTCCTCCCAAAAGGATTTGCATGCGGTGAGACTTCAAAAGGAGCGCGCTCAACGCGGAGGAGCGGAACTGGAAGTATGGGTCTCGTCATTATCGGCGCGCGTGAAATCAGAGGCGGCACTCAGTGGTAAGACTAGAAAACAGGTCCTGTAGATGGTGAGTTTATCTTGGGCAGAGTTATCGGCTCCTGTGGATCCACCGCCCATTCGTCGGTGAGGGGGTTATAGACACCCGGTAGTCGAAAGTGGCGGTGGATCTCGGCGAAATCGCTGTCGGTTGTTAGGATAGGCGTACTGTAGGTTATTGCGACCGCTGAAATCATTAGGTCGTGGCTGACCCGTTGGCGTCTTTGAATTGGGTTTGGAAACCAGAATTTTTTCAGCGCCGGACTAGCCATCATCTGCGCAAGTATGTCCTCTGTTTCACGCCCCAATCCCAAATAGAAGAAATTCGATTGTTCAATATCCTCAATCGCCCGTAGGACACGAGCTTTTGTGTCCTCGTCTCTTGAAAGATAAAGACCGCGCTTTATCTCCATTAGAACTGGAAAGCATATGCACAGGTGGGCGACTTCGGAGGCTTCCGCCAGCCAATCTCTTAGGCCTTCAGGTGGACGCTTCCTTGCACGAGCGCTGAGGATCGTCGTGTCCAGAAGCAGCATCCGCCTATTGGATTTAGCATCCTGTTTTAGCATCGTCTTTCCAAAGATCGATTTGCCGTTGTCGGCAGAAAACAGTACAATTGAACCGGCGTCAAAATATTTGGTCTCATGGGACTTTGAAGGTACCAACTCGTATGAATAAGGCGTGGACTCGGCAGCAAGCGGAAAGTGACCCGAAAGAGCTGTTCGACGCGTCAAAAGACGGTCCGCAGATCATAGAGGATGTCGACGGTCACTTCGTTCTGACGTTTAGCCGCACGGGGAAGATGCCTGTAAAGGACTGGGCTAAACTCCCAGGTACCCTAGATGACGACGAAGAGTTGTAGTGTCTCTTCCCACGACGACTTGCTAGAGTTCCAGCGATGTCTAGCGCGTCTCCCTACGGGTTTCTGCACGGTGGAATTCGAAGGTGATAGGTGGGGTGTAACAGTACGCCGATCCGACGATCAAAGACGCATCTGGCTCTACGCTGAGCAGCTCTCTGGTAACGACGTCGTTTCGTTCAACTTTTATCTCGCATCAGGGAGGCGTCCTACTCTCAAGCCCTGCGAAATGTCTTCTGCGAAAGTGGTGATTTTTGTGGTGAACCTCTGCCCTCAACCAGACGACGCGCTTTCAAACTAGAAGCGGTGGGGTAGGAAACCTCTTTCAAGCAGTCTGCGCCTCGGCCCGGCGATCACAAGCCAAGTTCTAGCTGTGGGGTTTGTCCAACGTCCTCGTTGCTGAGTGACGACAGCGTGACACCGACAAGCCGGATTGGCCTTCTGAATGGAAAGACAGACGCCAGCAAAATTTCAGCGGCATCGATGAGCATCTCGGCGCTTGAGACACATGAGGACAGTGTCTTGCTCCGTGTCGCCTGGGTAAAATCCGAATATTTGATTTTGACAGTCACCGTTTTTCCGGTGATGTCGTGCGCTTCGCAGTACCGCCAGACCTTTTCGGCCAAAGGGCGCAGCTCGGCTTGAGCAAGATCGAGCGGGTCGATGTCCTCGACAAACGTATCTTCGGCGCCGACGGATTTTCGGATGCGGTTGGCCTTGACCTGCCGCTCATCGATGCCGCGGGCGATGCCGTAGAAGTATGGGCCTGATTTGCCGAAATGTTGTTGCAGGAAGGAAAGTGGTTTCGATTTCAGATCCAGGCCCGTCTCAATGCCATGCCGTTTCATCCGCTCGGCCGTTGCAGGGCCAACCCCGTGGAATTTCTTCACGGGCAGGGCCTCGACAAAGCCTGGTCCGTTCTTCGGAGTGATCACCGCCTGGCCGTTGGGTTTGTTCAGGTCGCTCGCCATCTTCGCCAGGAACTTGTTATATGAGATGCCAGCAGAAGCATTGAGGCCAGTGACCTCCTTAATCTTCGCGCGGATTTCCAAAGCGATGTCAGTAGCGATCCCCATGCCTTTCAGGTTCTCGGTGACGTCGAGATAGGCTTCATCGAGTGAAAGCGGTTCGATGACAGGTGTGTACTGCGCAAAGACTTCGCGGATTTGCTGGGAAACCTGACGATAGACCTCGAAGCGAGGGGGCACGAAAATCAGGTCAGGGCATTTTCGTTTGGCGGTGACTGATGGCATGGCTGAATAGACGCCGAAGGCTCTTGCCTCGTAACTCGCGGCTGCCACGACACCGCGGGCAGCAGATCCACCGACCGCCAGCGGCTTGCCACGGAGCTCCGGATTGTCACGTTGTTCGACGGAGGCGTAGAAGGCATCCATATCCACGTGAATGATCTTGCGAACGGGGTGCATGTCAGGGCCTTACCGATCGACCTTGTGCTTCCCAGAGAAGTCGATTTGCTCCCGAGCCGGGTCGATGCAACGTGATCTCTTCACAGCAACAGCCCTTCTTCCGGCAGGTCGGGTTTTGTATCCGGAGGCACGATGACCAGCATGTTGCCGGGCAGGGGTCTCTGAAGGTGACGCGCCTCGTCCCAAGGTGCCGTCAGCCACGTATCGACTTCTTCCGGCGTCGTCAGGATAGCTGGCATGGCCTTTTCGTGGATGGGTGAGACAATCTCGTTGGGCGACGTTGTCAGGAAGCCAAACAGTTCAAATTCCTGCTCTCCGTCTCTGACTTTGCGAATGCCTTTCCAAGGCGTCCAAAAGCCTGCGAAGAACATCAAGGGTTTGGTCTCATCCTTGGCAAACCAGGCATTCGGGACGCGTCCGCCGCCGACCTTGCTTGCAGGATCCGGTTCCGCAAAGGACGTGAAGGGAACGACGCACCGACTGGTCGGTCCGAGCCACCGCCGCCAATGTGGAGAGCCGACGTTGCGGATATTGGTGACGCCGGGATCGTAGTTCTTCACGTAGGCCGGAGGTGAAGGCATGCCCCATGTTGCCCGGACGATCTCTCTTTGACCGTCTTCCGCGACGCGGACAATGGGAGCCTGGTAGCCGGGGTAGACGTCGAAGCTTGCCTCGTTCCACCCGGCCAGATCGCGGAATGCCTTGGTGAACTGCAGGACAGCGTCACGCGTTGTTGTTACGTTGTAGAGGTTACACATCCCTCACTCCTATTTCCACATGCCGCGCATGCGTGCGCCGACATCGATGCGGATCTGCTGGGCACTGCGTTCAGATGCAGCGGCCGAGACTTTCGGCCAAGCCATCGCTTCGAAATATTGCAGCAATGTCGCGGGGATGAACCTGGACCGAGATGCATAAACGTGCCGGTCGCCCTGCGAGTTCTGACCATGTGTGAAAAATCGTTGCGGCGTGATCAGCGACAGGCTGTCCTTGGCCCGCGTCATGCCGACATAGAGCAGACGCCGTTCCTCCTCGATCTCCTGCGTCGTTCCTGTCCCCAGGTCCGACGGTATGCAGCCATCGACAACGTTGAGCATGAAGACGGAACGCCATTCCTGTCCCTTGGCCGAGTGGATGGTCGACAGGATCAGATAGTCTTCGTCGAGCAATGGTACGCCCGCCTGATCGCTGGTGGCATCCGGCGGGTCGAGCGTCAGCTCGGTCAGGAAACGTTCGCGCGAGGGATAGCCGCTGGCTATCTGCTCGAGCTGCAGGAGATCGGCCTTGCGAGTATCGGCGTCTTCATGGATGCGGTCGAGATGGGGTTCGTACCAGAGACGGGCCTGCGCGATATCCGACGGCCAGCCTTCCTGCGTTTTGCGAAGCCCTCCCAGCAATTGAACGAATGATGTCCAGTCTTCGCCTGTCTTCGGTGGTGGTGGAATTTCCGCGAGTGCTAGGAGCGGTTCGGGGTCGGAGGCGATGGTGTCGAGAATGGTGCCAGCTTTTTTGGGACCGATGCCCGGCAACATTTGGAGAAGACGGAAACCCGCAACCCGGTCACGCGGGTTCTGGGCGAAGCGCAGCACGGCCAGCATGTCCTTCACGTGGGCGCTGTCGAGAAACTTCAGGCCACCGAACTTGACGAAGGGGATATTGCGACGGGTGAGTTCGACTTCGAGCGTACCGCTGTGACTGGACGTCCGGAACAAGACCGCCTGTTGTTTCAGCGTCATGCCAGTCTCACGATTGGACAGAACTTGCTCGACAATGAAATTGGCCTGTTCGGTCTCGTCCTTGACGGTCACGAGTTTGGGTCGCTCGAGCGACTCCCGTTCGGTCCACAGGTTTTTGGTGAAACGCTCGCGCGCCAATTCGATCACGCCATTGGCTGCCGCCAGAATGGGCTGGGTCGAGCGGTAATTGCGATCGAGTGTGATGACATCGGCGGCAGGGCTGAAAGATGTTGGAAAGTCGAGAATGTTGCGAACGGTCGCTGCCCGGAACGAATAGATCGACTGGGCATCGTCGCCGACGACGGTCAGGCCACGCCCGCCGGGCTTGAGCGCCATCAGGACAGACGACTGGAGTTTGT
This sequence comes from Agrobacterium sp. 20P9.1.2, assembly GCF_057799395.1. NCBI lineage: Bacteria > Pseudomonadati > Pseudomonadota > Alphaproteobacteria > Hyphomicrobiales > Rhizobiaceae > Agrobacterium > Agrobacterium sp. 20P9.1.2. Next base: position 350,197 of record NZ_JBYOKI010000003.1, on the reverse strand, counting down.
TGGTATCTTGATACTCGTCGACCATGACATGGTCGAAGCGATTGCCGATATCGTCGGCGAGATCGGGATCGCTGACCATCTGCGCCCAGTAGAGCAGAAGGTCATCGTAATCGAGCACGTTCTGCGCCTGCTTGGCCTCGACATAAGCTCCGAACAATTCCTTAAATTGTTCTTCCCATGTGGCGACCCATGGATAATGCTGGCGCAGGATCTCGTTCAGCGGCGTCTCCGAGTTGACTGCGCGTGAATAGATCGCAAGACAGGTGCCCTTGGTCGGAAAGCGGCTTTCTGTTTTGGAAAATCCGAGTTCGTGCCGCACGAGGTTCATCAGATCAGCGCTGTCTTCCCGGTCGTGGATTGTGAAGTCCAGGTTGAGACCGATCTGCTCGGCATACATCCGCAGCAGTCTCGCACCGATACCGTGGAATGTACCGGACCAGACAAGGGCGTCTGTCAGGACACCGGCATTGGCACCCAGCACATTGCGGCAGATGCGCTCGACGCGGCGGGCCATTTCCGAGGCGGCTCTGCGCGAAAAGGTCATCAGGAGAATGCGGCGCGGGTCCGCACCATTGACGATGAGATGTGCCACCCGGTGTGCGAGCGTGTTCGTCTTGCCGGAGCCTGCACCAGCAATGATCAACAGAGGCCCTGCCGTGTTGCCCTCAGCCAGCCCAACGCCATGCTCGACGGCCTTGCGCTGCTGCTCGTTCAGTTTTTCGAGGTAGGCAACTGCCATAGGAGCTCGCTTGATGCAGAAAGTGGAAGGGAAGCGTTATGAACAAATGCGGAACATATATTGTCGCTGGATAATTTGGAAGGTCATTGTTCATATCTCTAAACAATCATTCACCCTGAGAGCCGTTGGTTCGAACTTACCATGAGCCAAGGCGTTGAGGTCTGTGAAAATGAGCAATTGGGAGGTGGAAATAGTGGCTGACGACAGCACCAACACAATCCGAGCGACATTTGATACACGCTCTGCCGCCAATCTAGCGGTGGAGCACCTCGTCCAGCAGCACGGCATTTCGCGTCCGGACATCTTTATTCAGTCAGCCACCGCGGAGAACACCTCAGGGTCAGTTGCATCTGGTGGCGATGTCTCGAAAAGTGGTGCGGTGCGCGGCGATGCCTCTCTCGAAGGTGAGATCGAAGTGTCCGCAGACATCCCGTCCGACAACCGTAACGGTGCCATGGCACCAAGCGCAATTACAAAGTTTTCAGCGATCAGAATGGCCTAGCGTACTTTTCTTATGTCCGCTGGTGGCGCGGAGTGGAAGAAAGCACCGTCCCAAAGCGGTCATTGATGGCCGGACGAAGCAGCCGCTTCGCGCCTTCATCTAGGTCATACAGGTTTTGCCGCCGACTTCCTGAAAGCAGTCATCGCTCCGGTTGAAGTGGGACCGGCAGTGTTTGGGACAAAGCGGCCATTCTTCAGGACCCAACTGTATGACGGCTTCCGGCACACAACCTGCCGGTCACTTAACCAACCAATTCCGAATGTTGGGCAAATCAGTGGTGCCACCCTGACAGGCCAGCGGAAACGTGCGGCGTGCGGATAGCTATTCGGGGCGCTGATAGGGCGCAACGGCATCGTTCTTCAGGTCAACGAGCGCTTGCAGCTCCTCGATCAGGCGCTTTACCCGATCCTCGCCGGGATCGGGCGTAGCGAGGGCGATCATGCCGATAATCGCAAACCCGAAATCGAGGCAGGCACAAAGGCCGCGCACTGTTTCGACGTCCGCCGATCCATACAGGCTGGTGAGGGTAACGGCGGTCATGCCGTCCGGACGGTTCTCGTCGATCGAGAGGTGGCTGGCGACGCCCTTCAAATTCGGATGCGCGCCGAAGTCAATTGCGCCTTCATAGGCGAGCTTAGCGAGGTCATAGACATCGGGTGCCATATCCTTCAGGTGGACGATGCCCTGATCGAAGGTGAAGGCTTTGCGGCATGCCTTCTTGTCGGCCTCGCTGCGATGGCGGTGTGTCCATACGTCGGCGAGGACGGGATTGCGCTCGATCAGCAGTCCGTAGCAAGCGGATTCCAAGGCGGTGCGGAGGAGGGGAAAGACTGCGGCCGCATGGCCGCTCAAGGCCATCCGGACGCCGGCAAGAAACACCATGTAGGCGTTCATTTGCAGGATGAAGCCGATGGCAGACGATCGTGTCACATGCGCCCAGAGGCCGCGGCGCAGATAATCGTCATAGCGCCGGAGCGCGGCTACCAGGCCGTCGTCTCCTTGCAGCAGCTCAGCCGCGGTTTCGTCGGCCGCAGCCATATAGCTGTCGAGGCCTTTGTCCATTTCTGCCATCAGGCCGCCGTTCGGGTCGGTCATGGTGTCAGCCCGCCCCGTGCACGGCACGGATGAAGTCTTCCCGCGATAACCGAGAATAGGCAAAATAGCCTTTCTTCAGCGGAAGACCGCCATTGGCTCGAGCTGCCACGCTCTCGTTGGCGAGGTAGAAGACGTGGCCCTGACAATCGAAAAAGACGTGCGCGCTCGATCGCTTCCATTTTTCGATGAACTGGCTGCTGCGCGACGCGAAGTGCACGATCTCAAAAATTTGGCCGTCCACGGTCGCCGTGCGCGCGCCGAGGCCCAGCGACAGGCGGAAGCTGGTGCCGGTAAAGCTATGCTCGTCGTGCAGGTGAACAAGCCAGAACATGCGATGCTTCTGGCGGTAGAAGGCCTCGCGCTCCATGCGCTCCTGCTCGCTGATGCTGGAGTGTTGCAGCTCCAGCACGGTCGCGATCGGCGTGCCGGCACCGCACAGCACATCGGCGCGGTGCCACTCACCGGCGGCGGCGTCATAAAGGCCAATTTCGCGGCATCCCATGTCGAACTGCTCTTTCCAGCCCAGATGCCAGGGGCCTTCGCCTTCGCCCCAGCGGTCGCAATCGCCCACCTTGTGCCGCCAGTGCTTGACGTTCTGCGCGGGCATGACGGAGGTGAGGAGCCCGCCACAATCCTTGCAGACGGTGCGCTCGCCCTTGGCGATCGGTTGCCGCTTTACGCCATCAATCCAAGCATAGATCACGCAATAATCCCCCGCGCCTGTCGCTGTAATGCCTGACCTTCAGAATATCAGCTTCACCTTGTCACGCAAATGACTGCTTCTGTCGCATTGGGACTTCCGCGGTGTTTCTGGTGAAAGGCGGGTTTGGTCGCAAGCAGCTATCTGCCTTTCGTCGCCCCCCCCCCCGGCAATCTGCAAACGGCCCTGTATCGGACGGGCACCGCCAAAAGCGACTGTCTGGGGTTGGCGCTGAGCGGCAGACACCTCTAGGCCCTAAGCGGTCATTCCAGAACCGATTTTCATCTGCCTGCAAAGGTCAAAAAGACATAGGCCCTTCATTTCAGGAGCAGATCATGAGGTATCGAAATACGTGGATGTTGTCATCCGGCAGCTTTCGAAATCAAAGCATTCGAAGTCCCGTGCAAGTAGCAGAGAGGTGCGGATCTTAAGCTTAGGAGCTGACGCCCGCCCTCCCAACGTTCCCTTCGTTGACAGTGGCGATGCCGAGGTCCTGGCGGTGAACACCGCCTAGAAGCAAATCTTTTAGTTCAATGCTGTAGGCGTCAACTACACTGCGTTGTTTGCGCCGTGTGGAGCTTTCGGCTCGGCTACGAGGTAAAATAAGGAGGGGCCAAGATGCCATGCTGAAAAAAACGCGGGATAGCTGAAGTCGGACCGTCCTCAGATATTGCCAGAAGTTGTACCCTCTGTAGAAATTTCCCAGTTCAGAACTCCCCCTACGCGAATGGTATCGATGATTCTGCATTAGGAAAACTCGGAAAACTGCGATGAGCCCTCTCAAGAATATATGGAAATTTCTAGTGGGCGGATCCGAGCAGGCGTCGCCGCGCGCAAAGTTTGTCGACCTTGCTCCAACGAGCGACGCCGACGAGACCGGAATCTACCAAGATGCCCTGCGGTTCGCTACCAACAGCAGCGAGGTGCTCAACATCGCTCTCACCGGACCGTACGGATCCGGCAAAAGCAGCGTCATCAAGTCGTTTCTGTTGAAGTACCCGCGGCCTTCGTTGGAACTGTCGTTGGCAGCGTTTTTGCCGGAAGGAGAGGTCAAGGGCATCAGGGTTACAAAGCAGGAGATCGAGAGGAGCATACTACAACAGATCCTATATGGCGCGGGCGCTGACAAGTTGCCGCTTTCACGGTTCAAAAGGATCGAGATTCCGAGGGCGCTAGTCGCCGCTTTTTGGTCTCTGACTGTTTTTTTGGGAGTGTCGTGCCTCTGGTATATTTTTTCAAATCAGGCCGACATCCTTTCCGGAAAATACTTCAACTCCACCGTTGGATACGATTGGTTCAATATCATCGCGTTGATTATTTGTTGCGCTTTCGTTTGGGGCGCGATCTTCAGATTATACCTAAAAAGCTTCAACCTTTCTCTCAAAAGCATATCGCTCAAGGACATACAGATTGCTCCCAACGCGACAAGCGAGGACTCCATCCTCAACAAGCATCTCGATGAGATAATCTACTTCTTTCAGGCCACGGAATACGATCTTGTCGTGATTGAAGACCTGGATCGGTTCGACAATCCCGACATCTTCGTCACGTTGCGGGAGATAAACGCACTCGTAAACGAAAACGCTGGGATTCACCGGAAGATTCGCTTCCTTTATGCCTTGCGTGACGACATTTTCGTCAACACGGACAGAACGAAATTCTTCGAATTTATCATCCCAGTCATTCCGGTGATCAATCACTCAAACTCTATCGATAAAGTCCTACAGCATGCCAAGCGCATCAATCTTGATCTCGACCGACCACTGGTGAAGCGTTTCATTCGTGACGTCTCCCGCTTCTTAGACGATCTAAGACTGATCGCGAACATTTTTAATGAATACGTCATATATTCATCCAATCTAAGAGTGGAAACGGACAAAGCCCTCGACCCTGTCAAACTGCTTGCAGTATTGATCTACAAGAATGTCATTCCGAAAGACTTCGCCGCATTACATCGCCAAGAGGGCGCACTCTCGAAAGTACTGCGCCGGTATGACCAGCTCGTTGAAAGCGCCGAAGAAAAAATCCGGGCGGAACTTGAGGCTGTTCAACTCGATCTGGCCGCGGTTGACTCTCAATTGCTAAATGACGTAGCTGAGCTGCGTAGTATCTATGCTTTTGAAGTGCTGAAAAGAATGCAACCTCAGTTCTCGCATCTGGATACCACATACGGGCAGATTGCATTCAATGAACTTGCGGGACACCCAGAGTTTGAGAAAATCCTCGCAGAGCAGTCGGTCAGGGTTACGAATCCGTATAGGGGCAATAGTTCCGCCATCGAACTCCGGGGGGTGGAGGCTGCTGTTGATCCCCGTCGTTCATTTGCTGAGCGCAAAGCCTACGTCGAACATAACTCAGTCGAGTACAGAGAGCGCAGAAATGTTGAGGCTCTGAGCCTCAAGAACCAACTTGCTTCAGTGCGAACCCGCAGATTCAATGACATCGTTGCGGAGAGCTCGATGTCGATAGAGGAAGCTTTTGAAGAAGTTAGCGAGCATAGGGATCTACTCAGATTTCTTATTCTCGAAGGCCATTTGGACGACACCTATTACCATTACACGTCACTCTTCCACAGCGGGCGAATCTCGCGCAATGACAACAAATTCCTGATCAAGATCCGGAGCTTTAATAATCCCGATCCTGATTTCCAACTCGATAGCGTAGCGGAAGTAATCGAATCAATGCGGGAAGAGGACTTCGGCCGCTCTTATGTGCTGAACCGCTTCATCGTGGACTATCTACTTGAGAATGAGACAGACTTTTCAACTCAGTTAGTTAGCGCATCCGAGTTCATGGCCACACACGTAGATGACTGCGAAATGTTCTTTCGGAGTTACTACGCTCAGGGCAAGCACGTGGACAAGCTGATCACCACGCTGTTTAAGCTCTCGCCGCGTTTCGTCGTAGCTGCATTAAAGGGGGGCCTTGCGGTCGAGCACGCAGCAAGGATTATTGCTCACGCCCCAGCCGATATCGATCCACAAAAACCCGTCGGCTTTGCGTTATCACGATTTGCTTCAAAAGCGATGGATCGAATCCTCGGCGAACCTGTGAGATTCGATTACACCATCCTCAAATCGTTACGCTTACAGACCGAGGATGTTTCAAGTCTCGGCGGGCACTCTGACTTCCTTGCCTATGTCGCATCAGAGGGTTTGTATAGACTGTCGATTGCAAATATTCGGCATGTAATGGAACACGTGGTTCAGTATCCAAAGCTTAGCGACCTCGAAAGGAAACACTACTCGGCACTGCGCGAGTCCGGCTACCAACCTCTTTTAGCACTCGTCGAGTCAAATTTTGAAAAATACGTGCAGGTTGTTTTATTGAAATTGAACAGCAACACGAATGAAGATTTGCAGGCGATAAAAGCAGTGTTGTCAAACGACGACATAGGTCTCGAATTACGGTCCGAGTTTCTTTCCATGCAGACGGCCGTCTTTCCTTCGTTCGCGGGCGTCCCGCCCGAGTTTCATCAAGCGCTGTTGCAAGAGCATAAAATCGAAAATACCTGGGAAAACTGCCTTGCGTTCATCTCGGGTAGCGTATTCGTTCCCGAAATCCTGACCGGTTATTTGCAGGAAGATAAAGTTTGTCGCTCATTGTCTCGGCGAATGCTGCCCAACGAGAAGCCAGCGTCGGTTTTGCGCAGTTTTGTTATCGAGAACGATGTGCTCCCAGACGACGTCTATCGATCATACGTACGCAAGCTTCCATCGCCTGTCGCGAACTTTCCAGATGTAGGCCAAACGAAGACAAGGATATTGATCGAAGAGAAAAAAGTGGCCTTCTCAAGGGTGGCGTTTGAGCAACTTGAAGAGGATCATCTCAGGGCGTTGTTCATCAAGTTCAACTTCGAATCCTATCGCACGGTTCGTGAAAAACTGCCCATCACCGACGATATTCGCGTTCAGCTATTGAGATCCGACCTGGCTCTGTCGTGCAAGTTTGCGATTGTCGCGGACGTCGCGCCTGACATTGTTCCGGGCAATCCATCACTGGCTGCGGCCATAGGCCCTGTGTTAAACCAATCGACTGAAGTTGTTGCAGACCCTGACTATACCTTTATCCACGCAGTCATCGTAAACTCACGCCCAGCTTCCCTTCAGGTATCGTTGCTCAACAAGTTGCACCGGTCGATGACCCCGCAGGAGGTGCGTACCATTATCCAGCAACTGCCAAAACCTTATAGCGACATTTCTATCTTCGGAAAATCGCCCAAACTTGAGCGCCATCCACTCAACGAGGAACTTGTCTCATGGCTGACAGCAAGACGACTCATCTCTTCATCGACACTAACTTTTCGTGGTGACGAGATTCGGCTGAACACATTTCGAAAGATGCAGTAGAGCAACCGTGAGTGTTGTGAATCAGCACAAGCGCTCCCAGTATCCTCGCCCGATAGCACACCGACAGCACGCGGCCTGCATCTGACAGCGCAACTAAGAAGGGAGTGTCCGCTTCTGGCACAACGCTGCCAGGCAGGAGTTGGCCCTAATCCGTCATTGCTTGCCACGAAAGATATGGGTCGTGTTATCGCGCTCAATTGGGATAAATCCAATCGTTGGCCAGAATGCTTCCGCCTCTGGGCCTGCGGCATAAAGTACGATCGGGCGATCGAAAGCTTTCGCATGTTCAAGAACAAACAACGCGATCTGTCTGCCAACCCCTAGCCTTCGATAGGCTGGCCGAACGTAGAACCGCCTCATACGCAGCCAACCGCTATCCATGAAATCCTGTGTCGTGCCGCCAATACCGGCGACCTCACCATCGATTGTGGCAAGAGCTAGAATTTCCCCTGGGCGCTCAAAGCGATTGGCCCCGCTGCGCCATTCGTCTTGGAGCACAGAAATCATCTCGAAGCCTTCTGCCTCCGCCTCTAGCAGCAATTGATCAAGCTGGTCGGGCAGCTCTACAATCTGCCTAATCACAACAGCATCACGGTCGCCCATCATCCGAATTCCGCCTCTGTCAGCGCTGAACCTTCTTTGCTTTGAGCGAGTTGAACCTCTCCTGTCTTGTCGCGCAGAACGATAAAGCGCATCCGCTTTTGGTCGCGAATGGCGTCGAAAAATCCGTGAATTGTCACGCGATGCCCAATGCAATGGGACAGGTAGGCAATGGCTGGATGGCTTAACGATAAAATATCAGACATGACTTTCTCCGGAAAAGCCGGGAGGAAAAGCCAAAACCTGAAGCCCTTCCGAAACCGGCAGGGCTGTGGTGATCAGTGAGCTACGCTAAAATGCGCACACGCCGTCCACGACCCCAAAGGGGCCATTAGTATTGACGGCGATGTTACGCTGCGTGCTCATGTTCGTGATCTATGCATAACTGCAGGCCAATGTAAATTACTGGGCGGCGCAAGTATCCGATTTTCGGAAAGAGAAAAGTTCCCGAACGCCAGAAACGAGGATCAAAATAACCTTCTTCGATGCTCATGAACATGTCGTCTTTTGGCGCAATCCGGCCCGTCAAAGTTAAATTTTCGGAGCGACATATCGCGCTTTTGTCAATGCGCGAGGAGACACTTTCGGGTCAACGAGCGACTATGGGCAAGGCTTTTACAAAGCAGCAAGCGTAGCTCGATCGGCTCTTCCTGCGTAGAACACCTTGAGTGCTGTCTCGAACGACGAACCACTCTGGGCGATGATGCCAAACAACGTCATGCTGGAATGAAACTTGAGGTCATCGGGAGAGCCAAGAATTTCACGTGCACTGAGGCTCGGATGACTGAGCACGGCGCGCGTGCACTCCTCCAAACGGGCGCCCAAAACAGGATGTTTCAGGTAGGATTCGGCTTCAGAACGTCCAGAGATCGCGTAAAAGCGGGCAGTTTCCGATCGACCAAGTCCGTGAATTTGCGGAAAGATGAACCACATCCAGTGAGACCTCTTCTGTCCGTCACTCAACTCCTGTAAGGCCGTTGCGTACGTATCTTGTTGCGCATTGATGAACCGCGCCAGATCAAATTCCATCCCTGTGTCCTTCGCTCCGCGGGTTAGATTTTTGTCTTCTAGGTGCCATCACATCTCATTCCATTTCCAACTGTGCAAACCACGCGGCGTATGGAGTGTTCCTAGCCAGATAGCGGTTGAAATCCGGTGCCCCGTCATCCCACCAGACGGGGCCGCGTTCACCAAGCCCAACCTTGGCCGCATCCACTTTCTCTCGAGCTTCGATCATCGCTGGTGAGCCTGCCGATGCATCGCGGACTGTCCGGCGTGCAGCCATCAAATCCTTGACCAGTGCCGTACGGGTGGGCTCATCGATCGCTGGATTGCTGCGACGCCACAGCCTGCCTTTTACGACGAAGTATCGACCATCGGGCGTGTCCGGATATGTCTTGCTCATTCGAATCCAAGCGTCCCTTGCGCTGGTTGCGCATCCTGAGATGGTTTGTCCTCATTCCGGCGGGCCAGTTGCGTCAGCGCGCTGAAGCGCACGTCCACATCCCGATCTGCGATAAACGCGTTGAGGGTTTCGAGGCTGATGCGATCCCACGGTTTTCCTCGATCTGGTCCGCCAGGTACGCGTGGCAAAAGGCCTGGTTCGCTGCTCCATGCCAGGCAATCCTCAAGTGATTCTTGGTTCAACATGTCGCGGAGATGATGAGCCGTAACGTAGGCGTCAGGCATCGCCCGATGCGCGGGGAGGCCGATTTCATGCACCAGTCCGTTGGGCATTCGTTGATAACGCAGCATCTGGTTGGAAAACCGCGGAAGCTCTGGCCAGACACGCAACGCGCACTTCCATGTGCAGATCCAAGGCGTTCCGCCTGTAAATCGTGGCGTGCAATATCGTTGCTCGAAAGCGGCTCGATGAGCTGCCAAGGCGTCGATATGGCCGGGTGGACGGAGAACGGTTGTTGCTATTTCCTTCCAGAACGGAGCATACGCGACTTGGGCATCCAGGATATGATGAATTGCCATCGTGTCGGGTGAAATCGGACGGCCAGGATTGACGAACAGCGCCCCGCGCTCGTCAGTAACCTCCCACTTTCCGGACTCGTCGATCACGACATCCTGCCAGCCGATCTCGCAAACGTCGTTCGGGCCATTGCCTCCTGTTTCGAGATCGACGACGCGTACCCTGGCTTCGATCACTTCGGTGCTACCTTCCTTTAAACTTCAGCATTGGTAAGCGCGATCGGCGTAGGATTGTTCCTGAAATGATGCCTGCGATCAGCACAGCTTGCACACATCGACAACCGAAGCTGAGGGATTGATCATGCTCCCCTAAAATTTATTTTGTGCGTGGTACGAAACACCGTTCCAAATCTTACTCACTGATTCAATTTGCGAATCTCTCGAGTTGCTAAAAATAGAGGACTGCATTCCTAATTTAGCGCCTCTTGACTCCTGTCGGGCGCAGGAACAGAACGTGAACTTCAACATTGAAAACGGCATGAAGCCGTTCCCATAAACGACACGAACCGGAAGGATTGCGTGAACGATGGCTGCTGCGCGCGAGCATGTCATAGCCGATCTGCGTGATCGTATTGCCTCGCTGGAAGGGGTGGTGGCGAAGCAGGCGGAATGTCTGCCGTTCGGGGTGAGCGCAATCGACGCGGTGCTTCCAGGAGGCGGTCTCGCGAGAGGCGCTCTTCATGAATTTGCAGGTGGTGGCGCCGGAACCGTCGATGGGGCAGCCGCAGCCCTGTTCGTGGCAGGCGTTGCTGCTCGCACCAAGGGCAAGATCGTCTGGTGCCTGACACGGCCTGACCTGTTTTTTCCAGCGCTCGTGCAGGCAGGTCTTGACGCAAACCGCGTGATCTTCGTGGAAAGCGATCGTGAAGAGGACGTGCTCGCCTCTATGGAAGAGGCGCTGTCCTTCGGTGGCCTAGGCGCTGTCGTCGGCGAGGTGGTGCGACTGCCGATGCTGGCAAGTCGGCGACTTCAGCTTGCGGCGGAAAAAAAGGGAAGCCTGGCGCTTGTTGTCCGCAGGTGGCGACGACAGACGGAAGCCAATGATTTTGGGCAGCCGACGGCATCGACCACCCGGTGGAGGGTGAGTGTGCTGCCGTCGCAGGAGTTACCCGTGCCGGGTGTCGGGCGGGCAAGATGGTTGCTGGAACTGATGCGGTCGCGTGCTGGCGAATGTGCCGAATTTATCGTTGGAGCGTGTGATGACCAGGGTCGTATCGATCTACCTTCCGGATCTGTCGACGGATCGCATTCGTCGAGCCGATCCCGGCATTCCGGCTGAACAGGCCATCGCCGTGATCGCTAAATCCGGATCGAAACGCTGGGTGTCGGCGGCAGATGCTGCAGCGAAAAAAGCAGGTCTGCGTGTCGGGATGCAGGCTGCAAAGGCCCAGGCCTTGTTTCAGGGGCTGCTGATGATCGATGCCGATCCGAAGGCGGACGCCGACGCACTTGAGCGCATTACCTTCTGGGCACTGAGCCAGTATTCCCCGATCGTCGCGGTCGACGCCCCAGATGGCATCGTCATGGACACGGATGGTGCCGACCATCTCCGGGGCGGAGAGCTTGCGATGTTGAGCGGGATTGCCAATCGCTTTCGGGGCAGGGGGCTGACCGCCCGTGTCGCGATCGCCGACACATGGGGTGCGGCCCATGCCTGCGCCCGCGCCATCACCAGGGAAACCGTAATCGTGCCGCGCGGCGAAACCGTAAAAGCAGTCGAGCGATTGCCGATTTCCCTGCTGCGTCTGCCTGAAAAGATGACTGGCGATCTAAGAACGCTTGGCTTTCGAACCATCGGTGAGCTTTCTGCGACGCCGCGAGCACCACTGACACTGCGCTTCGGCCCGGAAATCGCCCGCCGCCTCGACCAGATCTTCGGGCGTATCGGAGAACCCATCGACCCCATCCGCACGCCCGACCTGATCGAAGTCAGCCGCATCTTCCAGGAGCCGATCGGGGCTGCCGAAACGATCGACAAATATGTCGGTCGTCTGGTCATCGAACTCTGCAACCAACTCCAGAAAAAGGGTCTGGGTGTTCGCCGCGTCGATCTCATCGTCCACAAGGTCGACAACACGACCCAGGCGCTGCGGGCAGGAACGGCAAAGGCCGCCCGCGATGTCTCCTGGTTGACGAAACTGTTTCGCGACAGGACCGAGAAGATCGATCCGGGCTTCGGGATCGAAAAGCTTACCCTTGCGGCCATCATGGTGGAGCCGCTTGAGGAAACACAGAAGGCGTCGTCGCTTGTCGAAGATGAGATCACGGACATCACTCCGCTCATCGACATCTTCGGCAACCGTGGACAGCGTGTCTATCGTCTGGCCCCCGTTGCCTCCGATGTTCCTGAGCGCAGCGTACAGAGGATTGCACCTGTTGCAGATGATGTTGTCGTCTCATGGTCGCATCACTGGCCGCGTCCGGTACGATTGCTCGCTCATCCCGAACTGGTCGAGGTCATCGCATTGATGCCCGACCATCCTCCCGTTTCAGTCACTTGGCGTGGCAAGCGCCGCAAAGTGAAACGCGCCGATGGCCCGGAGCGGATCTTTGGCGAGTGGTGGCAGCGAACATCCGAGTGGGCCGCAGTCCGAGACTACTTCATCATCGAGGACGAAGCGGGCGAACGCCTTTGGATTTTCCGTGCTGGCGACGGCGTAGATAGCGAAACCGGGTCGCACAAATGGTTCGTACAGGGGATATTCGCATGAGATATGCCGAGCTTCAGGTCACCACCCATTTCTCATTTCTGCGCGGTGCCAGCAGCGCGACTGAACTGTTCGAGACGGCGAAAAGCCTCGGCATCGATGCTGTCGGGGTTACCGACCGCAATTCATTGGCTGGCATCATCCGGGCACTGGAAGCGTCTCGCGCAACGGGCCTGCGTCTTGTCGTTGGCTGTCGGCTTGACCTACAGGACGGGATATCGATCCTGGTCTATCCGACGGACCGCGCCGCCTATTCGCGTCTGACCCGGCTGATCACGCTTGGCAAGGGGCGAGGCGGCAAGAACAACTGCGTCCTCCATTGGGACGATGTGATAGCCTACGCCGACGGCATGATCGGCATCCTCATACCTGATCTTGCCGACGACACATGCGCCTTGCAGCTCAGGAAGATGGCGGAGGTGTTTGGCAATCGAGCCTATGTGTCCCTGTGCCTGCGCCGCAGACCGAACGATCAGCTTCGGTTACACGATCTTTCCAACATGGCGACGCGCCACAAAGTCAAAACCGTCGTGACCAACGACGTGCTGTTTCATGAACCCGGAAGGCGGCAGCTTCAGGACATCGTCACCTGCATCAGGACCAAATCGACTATCGACGACGTCGGTTTCGAGCGTGAACGCCATGCTGACAGATATCTCAAGCCACCTGCAGAAATGGAACGGCTATTTCCGCGCGATCCCGAAGCATTGCGGCGGACGATGGAGATTGTCGATCATTGCAAGTTTTCACTTGAGGAATTGACCTATCAATATCCTGAAGAGGCAATCGTTCCGGGGAAAGACGCTCAACAATCTCTCGAACACTATGTGTGGGAATGTGTACCGGACCGATACCCGGAGGGCATGCCGCCGGAGGTTTTGGCGACCGTTCGACACGAACTCGATCTGATCCAGACCATGAAATATGCACCGTATTTTCTCACGGTATTTTCCATCGTTCAGTTCGCGCGCTCACAGGGGATCCTCTGCCAGGGGCGTGGCTCGGCTGCCAATTCTGCCGTCTGTTATATTCTCGGTGTAACCAGCATCGATCCCTCAACGAATGACCTTTTGTTCGAGCGTTTCATCAGCCAGGAGCGCGACGAGCCGCCGGATATCGATGTCGATTTCGAGCACGAACGGCGCGAAGAGGTCATCCAGTGGATTTATAAGACCTATACCCGCGAGAAGGCGGCACTGTGTGCGACCGTCAGCCGTTACCGTGCCAAGGGTGCCATTCGCGACGTCGGCAAGGTGCTTGGCTTGCCTGAGGATGTGATCAAGGCATTGTCTTCGGGCATGTGGTCCTGGTCGGAAGACGTCAGTGATCGCAATGTGCGGGAATTGAACCTCAATCCCGATGACCGCAGGCTGAAGCTGACGCTGCAACTCGCACAGCAACTGATGGGCGCACCCCGTCATCTGGGTCAGCATCCCGGTGGCTTCGTGCTGACCCACGACCGCCTCGATGACCTCGTTCCCATCGAGCCTGCCACCATGGAAGACCGACAGATCATCGAATGGGACAAAGATGACGTGGAGGCGCTCAAGTTCATGAAGGTCGACGTCCTGGCGCTGGGCATGCTGACCTGCATGTCCAAAGCATTCGACCTGATCCGTGAGCATAAGGACGATGATCTGGATCTCGCAAAGATCACCCAGGAGGATCCGGCAACATACGCGATGATCCGCAAAGCCGACACCCTCGGCACATTTCAGATTGAATCCAGAGCCCAGATGGCGATGTTGCCGCGCCTGAAGCCTCGGACATTTTATGATCTCGTCGTCCAGGTAGCGATTGTGCGCCCCGGTCCTATCCAGGGAGATATGGTGCATCCCTATCTTCGCCGTCGCGAGGGCAAGGAAAAGGTCGAATATCCGACACCGGAACTAGAAGCCGTGCTGGGCAAAACGCTTGGCGTGCCGCTGTTTCAGGAAAGCGCGATGCGGGTCGCGATGGTCTGCGCAGGGTTCACCGGGGGAGAAGCAGACCAGTTGCGCAAGTCGATGGCGACCTTCAAGTTTACGGGCGGTGTCAGCAGGTTCAAGGAGAAGCTGGTCTCCGGCATGGTGCGAAACGGCTATACCGCCGAATTTGCAGAGAAGACATTTTCGCAGCTCGAAGGTTTTGGAAGCTACGGTTTCCCTGAATCACATGCTGCTTCGTTTGCGCTGATCGCCTATGCCTCGAATTACATCAAGTGTCATTTCCCGGATGTGTTTTGCGCGGCGCTCCTGAATTCCCAGCCCATGGGTTTCTATGCCCCTGCGCAGATTGTTTGCGATGCCCGCGCCCATGGCGTCGAGATCCGGCCTGTCTGCATCAATCGATCCCGTTGGGACTGCACGTTGGAGCGGATAGGAAACACTGATCGGCATGCCGTAAGCCTGGGGATGCGGATGGTGAAGGGATTGGCAGCGTCGGACGCGGCTCGGATCGTTGCCGCGCGAATGAGCGATCCGTTCAGTTCGGTCGATGATATGTGGCGTCGGTCTGGTGTTCCTGCTGCTTCCCTTGTCGAGCTTGCAGAGGCCGACGCCTTTCGGCCATCGCTTCAGCTTGAACGGCGCGATGCGCTTTGGGCGATCAAAGCCCTGCGTGACGAACCCTTGCCGCTGTTTGCAGCGGCTGCGGACCGCGAGCAGAAATCGATCGCTGAGCAGGCGGAGCCTGAGGTCGAGCTCCGGCAGATGACCGAGGGCCATAACGTTGTTGCGGACTACGGACACGTCGGCTTGACCCTGCGCGAACATCCAATGGCATTCCTACGGGAGAGCTTGACCAAACGCAGCATGATTACGTGCGAAGACGCGATGTCCGGCCGCGACGGCCGATGGGTCTACACCGCAGGTCTTGTCCTGGTGCGGCAAAAGCCGGGAAGCGCGAAAGGCGTGATGTTCATCACGATCGAGGACGAGACAGGTCCTGCGAACATCGTCGTCTGGCCGAGTCTCTTTGAGAAGCGGCGCCGGGTGGTACTCGGATCAATCATGATGGCCATCAACGGACGAATCCAGCGGGAAGGGGAGGTCGTGCATCTGGTCGCCCAGCAACTATTCGACTTGTCTGCGGACCTCTCGGGTCTGGCTGACATGGATGTCATATTTAAAGCACCATCCGGACGCGGCGACGAGTTCGCTCACGGCTCGGCAGGCGGTGGGGATTCTCGCGATAGACAAAAACCGGTGCCTGAGGCGCGGGATATTTTCGTGCGGGATTTGCATATCGACAGGTTGAAGGTGAAATCTAGGAACTTCCAGTAGTTCACCGCCTCGCGGCATAGAATGCCGCGTTATCGTCTGACATCAAGCGACGATCAATTTCCGCGTTCGTTGAAGATTGAACAAGTTGCCCAGCAGGATCAGCCCCGCACCCGCTGCAGTAAGGACATCAATCGTTTCCGCATACAGGAGATATCCTATCATTGCCGACGCGGGCACCCGTAGATAATCCATAGGCATCACGACTGTCGCGTCTGCGTGCGCAAGAGCTTTTGCCATGCAGAAGTGAGCGAACGACCCCGTAAATGCCAGAAGGAATATCCAGGGCCATGTCGAAGAACACGGCCATGTCCAAACTTGAAGTGCCGGAACGACACCGATAGCGGACTGGATCACAAGCATCCAAAACAGGATCTTTGTCGCGCCGTCAGACCGCGTCAGCGCTTTGGTGCAGACGAACGATACCGCGAAAGCGAAAGCGGCTCCAAGCGTTATGAGATGACCTGGATTAAGTGGAGCGCCACCCGGACGAACAAGCACGGCGACCCCGGCCAAGCCAAACATGATGACGATACCTTTTCGCCACGTCAGCGGTTCGTTGAGAAAGATGGCTGCCAAAAAGGCGGCCCAGATCGGCGCAGTGAATTCGATCGAGATCACTTGCGCCAAAGGTATCAAAGTCAGTCCCATCAGCCAGGCGTATTGTCCCACATAGTGCGCGACATTGCGACCGATGTGTCTGAGCGGGATGCTGGTCCGCATCGCCGTGAGCCCGCCCTCCCAATATACCAGCGGTAACAGCATGAAAAACGCGATGACAGACCGCATCTCCATCGCTTGGAAAACGTTGAGTTCATGAGTGACAACGCGACCGGAGACTGACATCAACAATAACAGCGATAACGATAGCATCATCCATACTGCCGCCTTCACGGTCGATTGGTTGCCAGTCATGGTGATATCTCTCAGCATTGGAAACGGACAGGTCAGCCGCGCTTGCGGTGGGAGGAATTGGCGGGGATCACGTAGCCTCAAATACCATACTCGACTAGCATTAGCCCAACAATTTAACGACTTTGTTGCAGTGACCCTGGAAGGCGATGGACAGAGAAGCCGCTTGCTCAAGATCCTCTAAGACGACGCTCCATCCACCTTGTTTCCAAATTGGGATGGGCAGAGCGCCGCGCACATACTGTTTTGAAGCGGCATGCGTCTCACCGTTAACGCGTGAGAGCATTAGGCTACGACATGCGGATGTCCCGAGCTGTCATCAAAGTACCATTCTCGCGCTCGATGGCCGCATCGACCCCACGTGCAATCAATGTGGAAATCAATTAGAAGGCGTATGACGTGAGCGCGGAAAGGGAAAACGCGTTGGCTTCACGGCGAGATGCATAGAGCGTTGCGCTGAAAGGACTGAGTCTAAGGAGACGGTGGAGGTGTTGATGCTCGTACCTGAAACAATCGCGGCGGTTATCTCGGATTTCGACAAAAGGATCGAGCCAATCTCCACCCACGATGTGCAGTCTGCTCTGTCGAGCGCCCGCATCAAACTCGCGGAGAAGACTGCGAGTAGGGGAGGATGGGCAGACCTCGTTGCGTTTACCCTCCAAACTATGCAGTCAGATCATCAGCCGTGGCGTACGTACTTCGGACCTATGGGCTCGAGCCAAGATAGGCAGGGAAAGGTCTACTACTTTCCCGATCCAAGAGACCTGTCCGTTGACATTGTGGATCATTGGGAGGTCCGCGCGAAGACACTCACTAACCCTGTCTTGCGAGCTCGTTATGCAGACTTGATTTGGGATTTAAGCCGTAAAGCGGCTGATCGGCTGGCAGATGCCAAGTTTGCTAGGCTCGCGATTGACAGTTATTTCGACGGTGTGACGCAAAGCCGAAATTCCGACGATCATGATGACATTGAAGCCTTGGAGCGCGCTCTTCAGTTGTCGTGCTCAATACGAGATGACGGCAGGACTGCTACGGCCAAGGGCCTTATGATTGAGCGGTTCCACCAAGAAGTTTCAAACGATGGCTTGTGGCTCACGCTTTACGAAACCTTGACGTTGAACCGGAGATCCGGACTGACTGTCGGTGAACAAGAAGGAATGATCTCAAGCCTGGAAACATTGTTCGGACGATTCCTTGGCGCTGAGACTTGGGACCCCTTTGGAGCAAGTCGGGTCGCCAATTTTCTGATTACCTACCATTCGACGAAAGAAAACTTCCAGCGTGTTTCAGAAATTGCGATTGCTGTCAGCGAGGCTTACGAGAAGCTCGCAAGTGAGGGATCGGCTTTACAAGCCATGGGTTGGCTACAGACAGCCATGGACTATGCCCGCCGGGCCAACGATACCGAACGACAAAAGCGCCTTCATGTGATGCGAGAGCAGGCGATACGCGCGTCTGGGGCAGAAATGCAGTCTTTCACGACACCTATCGAAGTGAAGAAGGACGACGTTGACGAGCTTATAGCCTATCTTTGCGATGACGATTGGGAGCAATCACTCTACAATGTCGCAGCCTATTTCATTGAACCAAAGTCAGAGGTTCGATTTCATGCCGATGAGGCAGCGAAGATCTCGCCTTTGATGGCGCGAATGACGATGTCCATGATTGCCGATGATCACGTTGCAGCACAGGTCGGCGGGGAAGAGGATACCGACGGACCTCTTTTCAGACACGCGGACTTCCTGCGTCAATTCAACCGGCTGTTTCTATGCAAGGCGCTTGAGGCTGTCGTTGAAAAACATTGTTTGTCGTCTGAAGAGATGGCGGCTTTCATACAGCGGTCAAACCTGTTCTCAGATATGCCGCTGTTGATTGCGGGTATCAGAGCCTGGTTGGAAGGCGACTATGTGAAATGCCTCTTTGTCCTGGTCCCGCAAATGGAGGATTCGTTTCGCAATCTCGCGCGACGAATTGGTGAGCCGGTGACCAAGACGAGGCCTGGTCGCGCTGGATGGGAGGTTTCCAAGAACCTTGGCGACTTCCTGGCCATGGACAGGATAAAGGGCGAAATTGGTGAGGACATCCATTTCTGGATACGATCGATCTTTGCCGACGCTCGGGGGATGAACCTTCGCAACACTATCGCCCATGGCTTGGCTGGAAGAGAGATCGCAACCTTCTACAACTGCGAGACCGTGATCCACAGCTTGCTCGTGATGGGAGCCTATCGGGACATTGCGGTGCATTGCACACGCAAAACAGAGGCGCGGGGCAGACCTGATGCTTCCGTTATCGACACGCGGTAATAATCAGGCTGTGTGTTTTGGCATGGAATATTGGCTCTGATGCAATTTTGGTGGTCCGAGGCCTATTCGGCGCCAACGACGCGTGCCTGAAGGAGGTCCAGGGCCAATAGCTCGCAAACAGGGTGGCGAGTCCGCCGAAGACAACCACGACCGGTTCCATGGGGAATTTCACCCCCATCAATTCAAGCACGAGCCATACGATGGAAAGGCCGATAAAGCCGATCGCAAGTATGTTCAAGGCTGCCGCCTGATTGCGGCTTAGCTTGTATGAGAGATTTTGAAAGAAGCTCATTGCCGTCGCCTCACGCCTGTTCCATCAGCCCGCTCAGCAGATCCCATTCCGAGATCCGCAGCCTGTCGTCGAGATCAGCGAGAGTAACTTGGTCGTAGACGAAGACTTCGAACTGAAGTTCGACGCCCTCGATCTTCCACAGGAGTTCGTGCTCGTTGATGCCTAGGCTCTTCGACAGCCTGACGCGCAGTTCGTCCATTGCGTTGATGCTGCGGACGATGAACACGATCTCGAACCTGTAAGGGCCGGTCTCGTCGTCCGGCTCCCAGGCACCGTAGACCGAATGAACCTCCTCGTGCAGAGGCGCTGCGGCGAAGGGGTCCTTGAGCACTGCCGTCACCAAATCCTGCATATTCGCCGCGCTGAGCTGGATCACCAGCAGGTTGGGGAGGGCCGTCCGGTTGTAGTAGCGTGCTACCCAGTTGCCGATCCGGACGACATCCTTGTCGCTGCAGCGGGGGCCGTCCGGCGACATCTGGAGGAGGAGTTCGCGGGGGAAGGTGAAGCGGCTGTTTATGTCGATCATGTACGGCGCGTCGTCGGCGCCTTTCTTCAGGCAGACGCAGAACTTCCGGCCGTTCCTGCCGGTGGCTTCGGACGACTTCGCACTGAACTTGCCATTGACCGGCGTCGCCACGGCGACCTCTATGTGAGGGTCGCGCTCGAGGTTTGGCCCGACCACCGAGCAGGACTGCGTCATTACGACCAGAACGCAATCTCCAGCGAGGCCGCGGTCGTGGCCGACCACGGCGTTGGGGGAGAACGTCGAACACTGTCGCCAACCAGCCGCAAGCAGCTTGTCGGCCTCATCCTTGAAAGCGGACATCTGCGGCCTGTGTGAATCCTGTCAGACCGATGAGATCAGACCCAATTGAAATCTGCAATCGCGGATTCTGCAACGTACCCGTTTTCCTCTCCCATCCCCTTGCCGGGCTTGGTTTTTCGACGTTCGTCGGCGGCTCGGAGATTCACGATCGAAGTTTGCAGGTAAGCAAGTTGGTCGCGTACGCCTCCAAGATCGACCTGGGCGGACGAAAAGATGGATTCGAGGCTCGTTCCGTCTTGCGTCTTAGAACGCCAGACGCGATGCAGCACGCCGAATTCGCCACCGACCGCTTGGCTCAGCATCTGGTAGACGCTGGCGACGCGCATCTCGCGGTCGGCCTGTGGAGTGGAGCTGCCATCGAGCCAAGTATAGACCGTCTTGCGCTCGACGCCCGCGATCTCGGCGATCGTCGTGATCGGGCAACCCTTCGCTTTCAGCTCGGCGACCATTTCCTCGAGGCTGACATGCATTTCGGCCGAGGTTTTCTCCGGGGCGATCTGCCACGGGCTGGTGTGGCTGATGCCTGGAGCGACCTGGTAAACGCCTGCGAATGCAGAGCAGGACGACGCCACGCCTGCGAACATTACCAGTCCGCGCATAGCGATGTTGGTATTCATTGCTTCAATCCCCAGACTCTGAGTGCATGTTCCGTAGAAATCTTCATGAAGATATCACTAATTGGTTGTCTCAGCCTGAACATGTCGTCCTCAAAATTCACTTTTTCGATTTCCACTGCTGTCGCGAAGACCGTAGCGTGATCCGTGTCGATGGTAACGAACTCTCGTGGCGGCCGTTCCAAACTCCAGCCGCTCTCGATCAGAAGTGGCGAATGCAGATCGGGAGGAAGAACGGTGTTCGGGTTGCGAAGCACCTGTAGGCGCATCTTCCCTACTTCGCTCTTCATCGCAAGCACGTGCAGGCCTTCGGTCACTTCGAGACCATCGATACCAACAGACGACGGCAAGACGCCAGCATCGATATAGTCGAGCAGATCTTCGCCTTCCAGAGGCGCGACCACGTCCACGTATCGCATTGCGACGGCCTCGATAAACCTCACTGGCTTGTCTTCCATGCTGCGGACGGCATCTACGAGTTTCATGACCTTCTCGATGAAGTGCTTATGATCCACGTAGGCGATCGTATGAATGCCGACCAGTCCGCGGTTGACGATGACGCCCCAGGTTTTGTCCTTGTTGAGGAGCTGCCACACGGGCGTGTCGGTCTGTTGAACCTTCACTCCACCTGCTTCGATTTGAATGCCGACTTCGCTGACCGTCTGCTGGTTTCCCAGTGGATACTCGTCGCCGAGCGCCCTTTGGATCGCGCCTGCGAACCTGTCGAGATCGGCTACCGCCGGGAAGCGAACGACCCCGATGACATATTTGACTGGAGCGTTTTTCGCCTGAGTCATCGTCGTTCTCCCTTAACCTTGCTCTGCACTATACACAAAACTAAACACATGCAAGGCACTCGACCAGTGGCCGATAGGTGCTCGTGAGAAATAAAGTTAATGTACGGAAACAGGCACGTCTGCGGAGGGCCTCGAAAATCCTTCTACTCACAGTGCTTCGGCGCCTTCAACGTCTTCACCAGCCGCTCGACGACCGGCCCGTACCATTTCTGCTGCGCAGCCGGGTACTCGAGCGTGAAATTTCCCATGGCGTCGTCACACACCGCGATTTGGCGCATATAGATGATGCGGTCGCCCTTCACCCCGGACAGGCTTGCCCACGATGCTCCCCGCTTCTCGTAGGTGAACTTCCAGCCTTCATCGATCTCGACCTTCTTGCGGAGGTCGCTCTCTTTGGGGAATCCGCCCTCGGTCAGGTAGTTGCCCCAAACTGATAGCTTCGCATGGCCGTCCGCGCTCTCCAGACCGATGCCGCCGCCGTTCTCCGGACTGAGGACTGTCTTGAACCCCGATGGAAGGTCGATCGAATAGCCGAAGCGACCGTTCGCGTAGGGACGGTAGTCAGCCGCGATTGCCGCCGCTGAGAGCAATGAGAAAGCAACGATAAATGCCCGGATGAACATTCGTATCTCTGTATAGGTGGTGTGAAGACAGCAATATTCCGCCATTTAAAAGGATGCAACGGCAGAAACTTGCGCCGGCAGTTCAAGCTCTCGATTCTGAATGGACGATGTCGCAACCCATTTCAGCAAATTGGAGAGGTTCATGCTCACCCCTATCAAGCTCGGAGATCCACTCTACCCCATCGAGGAGTACTATATCGACGGAATCAGGCATGAGCGAACGCGCGTCGACTGGGATCGTGAGAAGCAGATCTCGCTGCACATTCGCACGCTCCGGTACTATCTTCAGTTTCCTAAGAAGCACGGAGACGCGGTCGTCGCAAATATGATCGATGCTTTTCATGCCGTCGATTACGGGGATGCGAATTGCGAGCAGAAGGCCGCCTTAGACGAATTGCTCGCTATCAGAAGAAGCTGGAAGTCACTCAGGGTGACGGCCCCCACGCGCGAATGTTGAAAGCAACGATCAGCGCCTTCTCTTGAGTTCGAAACGGGCCGTATCTGCTGCCATCGGTATCGAAAAGATACCAAAAGCCATCGTATCTGCCGACCACCATGTCATTCGGCAGCACTTCTTCGCCGACAAGGTCACGATCTGAAAGAGGGAAGTCATCTCCCCTTGGGGCTGTGGGTTCCAGATCCTCCTCGGTGACCTCTTCGTCGTCATCCTCACTGAATTGTTCCGCGGAGCCATAACCTCGGAAAGGTGGCATCATTCCGATACCAGACCCGTTCCCAGCACCGCCACCATCCTCATCGTCATCTTCTTCGCGATTTTTTTGGCTGTCATTCATCGCAAGCTTACCCCTTCCAGCGTTGCTAAATGTAGTCCGTCCCAAACGCAGTCGATTGGTGGAGGCGTTAGAGATTTCCGAAGCAAGAGTTCAGTCCGCGATCCCATGTTCGCCTCCCAATCGATCTCCCACCCCTTCAGCGCCGACAGCATCGCTAGTCCCATCACCTGCGCCACCGCCGGGACGACCGCGTTTCCGATCTGGTCGGCTACAGGCCGGAGGCCGCCGACGAACTTCCAGTCGTTCGGGAAGCCCTGCAACCTGGCCCGCATGCGGTTCGTCAGGCCGGGCACAAACCCTTCCTTCGACGCTTCCTCGTCCGTCGGCGCCGCCTTCGCCGGAGGAGCGTAGCGAACCTGCCGACGGTCGGCCCGGATTGCCTCGCCGTCGCGGGCGCTGCCCTGGTATCCCCGAATGGTGTCCGCCCGGTAGTCGCGATCCTTCATCGACTGGAGCCACGCTTGCGAGCCCGACCAGCCGTTCTCAGGAAGCAAGTCGGCGAGGACGACGCCCACGTTCGTCGCGAGCGCCGGAAACTTCTTCGGCATCCGGAAGACGCCCGCCAGATCATTGCGCAGCCCCACTAACATGATGCGGGACCTGTTCTGAGCGACGCCGTAATCTCTCGCATTGATGCGGTGGATCTCCGTCGAATATCCGGCCTTCGAAAACTCGCGCAGAAGGAAGGAAACGTAGTCTGCGTGGCGCGAGTGGAGAAAGCCTTCAACGGTTTCAAACATGAATCCCTTTGGTGCCATCTCCCGGACGGCGCGAACGCCTTCTCTCATCAGGTCGTTCTTGTCGTACTGCCCCTTCTTCTGGCCCACCGTGCTGAAGGGAGTGCAAGGAAGGCCTCCGGTCAGTAGATCTATCCCGCGGTCGCGGTATTGGGTGAAGTCCACCTTTCGGACGTCAGCCTCCACGACGTTCCAGTGTGGCCTGTTCGCGCGCAGAGTAGCCGTAGCGTTTCTGTTCTTTTCGATCAGCACCACGTGCTCGAAGCCTGCGCGTTCCAAGCCTAGCGCGAGCCCGCCGGCACCTGCACACAGTTCGATGACCCGCGGACGATAGTGTCGCGGAGGGACTGTGGCTAACGGTTTGCGAGTCAGCCCGTGTATTGCCATTCGGCTCTGGCCCGATAGCGACGACAGGGCGCTCGTCTCGGCTGGCCCAATTTCAGCGAGCCGACCGGAGGCGAAGTCTTCAAGCACTTTTCGGGCTATCGCGATGCGGTGTGCAGGCGTCGCGGGTTTTCTTGAAATGACGGCAGTCGTGTCATCGCCAAAGAGCAGATTACATTCGACGTGGAGGACCCCGGCCTGTTGGCGGAGCTCTCGCTCTCCGACGGGAGACTTCTCGACGTCAGTTCGAAAGTGCTTCCTCAGTTCTTCCACCAATGAAGCGACTTTTCCCTCGAAGGAGGAAGCAGCCGTCTTCGCCTGTCGGCGTACAGCCGCCGCAACGGCCTTCTTGTTCGCCGCAGTCAACGCTTCAGCGGGCGTCAACTTGGCTTCGGCTAATCGCTTCCTTATCAGCGCGACATCGCTCGTATCGATCCGTGCGCCGATCTCCATCCTCTCGAGAATTTCCTGACGGGCATCCTGGTCGACAGCGACCAGAGCTTTGACCACCGGGAACGACGCCCGCGCCTTGCGAAGGACATCCTCCGAGCCCTTCAGGGTCTTCGCGAACCCCATGTAGGCCGATAGCTCGGTGACTGGCAGATTGCATCGAGCCTTGAGGAACGCTTTCGCCTCTCCGGCAGGCACGATTTCCGTCAGCTTCTCTATCTCAAACGCCATCGCCAAGACACGATCGGTCATTTGCCGCTGCAGGTCGTTTATCCGCTTGACCGCCAGTGAGAGCGCCTGCGCATTTGGATTGATGTCTGCCAATGGTGTGTCCCTGTTCGGGACGTCACTACGACATCGGACCTTTCAGCACCGGTAACCGGATCGCTAAAATGCGAGCGACTGTGGAGGTTTAAGGAATGCTTCCGCCCTCGAAAAAACGAGCGCCCTGAACTGCTGAAACTAATCTCGACCCTACGCCGGACAAGACTTTTTCATTGCCGACCTACTAATCTACAATCTAGTGTCGCCGAGGTTGGGGAGTTTACAATGGCAAATTGGTTGGGAGCGCTCTACGCATTCATTCTCGCTTGCGGAGTTGCGTCAAATTCGTGGGCAGACGATCCGGTATCGTCTGGTACCGGGTTCGCGGTGACGGCTGACGGTTGGCTCATGACGAACGCTCATGTCGTTCACGGTTGCGAACGTTTGGAAGTCAAAGGCAAGGGCGTCGCGGCCGACCCCAGGGTCGATGAAGTGAATGATCTGGCGCTCATCCGACTTCCTTCGGGTGACAGCTTGACGCCTATTGTCTTCACAAAGGCGCCCGTTCGCCTAGGGGAAGACATAGTCGCGATCGGCTATCCTCTCGCTGACATTCTGTCCGACAGCGTCAAGATCACCACAGGTAACGTCAACGCTCTCGCTGGCCTTCGTAACGATACCCGTTATATCCAGATATCCACTCCGATCCAGCCAGGCAACTCCGGTGGCCCCGTGGTCGACCGCGACGGTTTCTTACTGGGTATCACCACCGCGACTTTTTCAAAAAAGACTGCGGATGAGATTGGCATAACTGCGCAGAACATCAATTTTGCCATTCGAGCATCAGTGGCCGATCTTTTCATGCAGTCGCAGTCGCTGACCGCCAGCAATGGAGAGCGCGCTCGTGACGCGCAGCCCATGGCGACTGCCGACCTGTCCGAAAAGATCACGACTTCGGTGTTCCAGATACTCTGCTACGGGAAGGCTGAGGTAAAGGCGTCTGTGGAGGTGCAGAAAGCGCCAGCTAGCCTGCCGACCCCCGCACATGTTTTAACGGAGTTGGTCAATGCGAGGGGGTATGATGCGATCGGCTTCGATTACCGGATGCTGAAGGACGTTTCATACAGCGGATGTAACGCTACGTGCATGGCCGATGATCAGTGCAGGGCGATCACCTACAACACGAAGCACCGCGCATGCTTCCTGAAGAACAACGTCGTTGCGCTGATCCGCAACTCGGATGCGGTTGCCGCATATGCACCGACGATGGCTGCTGGAGTGATCGTCTCCGATTTCACAAGCTATTCCGGCGTCGACTTACCCGGTGGCGACTACAAGCGAATCCGTAAGAGCAACTATCTCGAATGCTTCACCACCTGCATAAGCGAGAACCAATGCAAGGCTTTCTCCTACGTGGCCAAGAAGTCTGAATGCTGGCTGAAGAGCAGCATTGGCAAGCCGCGTGCAGCCAATGGAGTGGAGCTCGGCCTAAAGTGAGCACTCTTTCATCTGTGAGTCGCGTCTCCGCTGTCGCGATCCTCATTTTCGTTGGGCTGGGTGCAGCGACGTCACACTCCGCAAACACGCCATGTAGTGGAAGCAAAGGCGGCATCGCCGGCTGTCGTGGGGAAACCTTCATCTGCAACGACGGCTCCGTTAGTGGCAGCAAACGTTCGTGTTCGGCATACATGGGCGGCGCGCTTGGGCTGCTCGGCGGCACCGACGAGAATATGTCGCGGGCCAAAGACGGTGAGTGTTCGTGTCGGTCAGGATCGTACTGCACCGGGCCGCGGGGTGGGCGATACTGCACCACCGATAGCGGTGGGAAGAGCTATTTAAAGAAATAGATGGGACGGTTACCATGGCTTTCTGAGCGGTGGACACGCTATCAAGGGACCGTCTGCTGACATTAATTTAACCCAGCATCCCGGCGACGAATTCGAATCTCGATCCTTCGTCTAGTTTCCAAATTTCCAGCTACGCCGTTTGTCAGAACATCTCCAGGAAGAATAAGCTGGGCCCCGGAAAGAGGTAGCACCGTGACGCCTTTCAAGGCGGGATTCGCTCTCAAGACGTTGGCGACTGCAATCGCTCTTGCTAAGCCGAGGCCCGCGTTATCTGCAGGCTCGAGCGAGGTGATCGGCGCTGATGCGTTCAAGGCGTTGATCGACGACAAGTCCATGTTGGACGTAGGCCTCGACACAGGCTGTTCATCAGTATGGCCGATAACCTCGACGATATCCGCCCCATAGCTCTCAAGATTGTCGGCGATCTGAGATGAAATCGAACCGTTAAGCTTCTCACCAAACGCCCTGGTGAGCTCTGCACTCCCTGAACGGAAGTAGTTTCCGTTGGCTTCGCTCAGGCTAATTATCGGAGGCCATTCATGCGGTCTGGAGCCCTCAGTTGACAGAGCTAGCTGTTTTTCCAAAGTTTCGTTTTTGGCAGTGAGTTCCCTGACCGACTGTTCGAGTTCCGCTGCCTTCAGACGGGCAACTTGAGCCGCAGCACCTTCTCTCTGGAGCTGCGAAATCTTCTCCTCGAGCTCCTCGCGACCCTTCGCCGACAAGCTCGTCTCAATCACCTGCAGCGTATCCTTCGCCACTACAAGCTCCCGCCAGTCTTCAGGTCGCTTGGTCGTTGCCGAAAGTCCAATCTGTCTCGTGGCAGCTTCTAGTTCCCGCTGCAGGCGCAGGACTTCTTCCCGTTCAGAACCTGACTTAAGCACTTGTTCTGCCTGTTTCTCCTGCGCAGCAATTGCATCAGCAGCCTTTTGTCGCTCGGCCGCTATGACCGCGGCAGCAACGAGCAGGAGGCAGAAAATTACAAGTAGGAGCGACTCCGCCATCGTGAAGCCGAGAATAAGGCCGCGGTTGTAGCCCTTGGCTTCAATTCTGGAGGCGCTCTCACTCATCGACGCCACCAACTGCGTGCCGGCTTGGAGCCATCTTCTGCGGTTTCATCAACTGCCGCAGCCGGTTTGGAACCTTCAGGGGTAAAGTGGGCCGTCTCCACGATATTGTCGGCCTTTGTGCGCGCTTCGACCGGCTGCGGACTAACGGACGCCGCCGCACCTTGGGAAGGCGGCGAGATGAGGATGCTTCCGATCGACTTGGTCAGCTTTTCGATCTTCTCACCGTTGGCTATGGAGTTTGAAGCTGCGACCTTCAGAGAGGGTGCAACATTTTCGATAGTGCTGAGAAGGTCACCGAGAGCCTGAGAAGCTTTCTCGTCGGCCGCGCTGGAAGACGCGAGTTCTTTTGAGAGCTTGTCGAGAGAAGCTGCGGTGCTTTTGAAAGCCGACAGGGCGGTCACAATTTTCTTCGCAGTTTCTTGCGTGGTTCGGGCATTCTGAGCGATTGCTACGGTTGACGTCGAAACAAGCTCTTTAAGCTCGGAAACCGTCGGAGACACCTCGATCCTGATGACTTCATCGGGAGATTTAGCTGCGCTGTATCTCTTCTCGAGACCTTCCAGCGTCGCCGCAAGCGCAACTAGCTTGTCTTCGACCACTCCCATCGACTTCTCTAGACGTGATGAGAGGTCGGTGGTTGTCTTGCTGTTTTTCTCAGCGATTTCAGAGAGATTTGATTGAGTTTGCTCAAGCGTCGCCACCAAGCGCGTTGCCGTCTCATCGATCGTCGTCGTTGCCTTCAGCGACATCGCTTCAATTGACGACCTAACGGCCTCACCGTTTAGCGCGGCCTGCTTGGCGATCTCTTCGAATCCCTCTGACAGCATCTGGTTGCTGGTACGGCGATAAGTCGAGAACTCCATCGCCGAAGAGTCGAGTTCGCTCCTAACCCTGCGGGTCATCTCTGCAAGTTCGTGCCGGACAGCTCTTTCTATGTCTACGGGATCGCGGCGCATCTGATTGAAGAATATTCGTAGCGCGATACCTGCGATGGTGGATACGATCGCAACGCCGAAGTTCCTGACGACGTCTTCGATCGACGCCTGTCCTGTGAACTTGAACAGGGAGATGCCGAGGCTGGTGAGCGTGAAGATGAATCCCATATAGTAGAGATTATCACCGGCCTGCTCGTTCAGCAGTCTGAGGCCCGGCAACATGTTTAGTGCGAAGTACGCCAGCATGAGCAACACTGGTATCACGGTGACCCAGACGATATTCAGATCGTAGAGCTTTCCAAACCAGATTGTCGACGCTCCGATGAGCGTCAAACCGACAAAAACCGTAATGGGACCGTTGTGACGGATAGCATCCCTAGTGGAGACGGAGCTCATTTCATGCCTGCCAATCTCTCGTATCCGAGCAGTTCGCCTTGGTTAGACCTGATCCACGAGACCCAGAACTCGGCAACATCGTCCGATGAAGGCGCTCCGGGACGCTGGAAGGCCAGGATCTTGACCTCGATTCCCGCCAAAGGGGTCCTATAGAGATCGCGGGCAGCAGTCTTCGAAAACGCTTCGTAGCCGACGCCGCTTCTGTACATTGAGTACGTCGGCGTGTGCTCAAGCATGTCAGATGCGACGTATAGCTGTTTGGGCAGACCATCCAGATCCGGCTTGGAAAATCCTTCGATGACGATCCGTTGGATGCCTGCCATGATTGGTGACTGGCTTGATGTCGAACCGGTGTTGGAATTCGGTATGACACGGTTTAGGGGGTCACCGAAGGCTGCCTTCCAACGCTCGCGGATCTTCTTCGGATTCGAAGTCCAGGGATCGGCCGACGCCTCGTCACCAGGGTTGCATCCGCTGAACGTCTTTGTCAGAGCCCCTTCCTTTTCCGTCAAAGCAAAGACCTCTATAAGGCCGCCTTTGGGAACTTGCCCGACGATCTTCTGAAACTGGTTCTGCAGGTCAGCCTTTGTCACTTCGGAGACTGGGTCGGTAGCATCCAGCAAGAACGCGGTGACCGATTTTGGTCCATCTGCTGGGCAGAGATTTTCACCGAGCTCCGCCTCGTTTCCGGCGCGGAGCTTCAAATAGACCATGGACGAAGCAGCGGCACCGATGAAAAGCACAAGTACGACGATCGCAATCCAAGCCCAGACTGACGAGGAGCTTTTGCGCCTTCTACGTCTAAGCCGGGCCATTGGACGTCTCCGGGAACAGATTGTCTAGTTGGTGATAGGCCGTGACGGCGGCTTCGAATTCGACGCTTATCTGTTTCATCTGTGCTTTGAGCTGATCCTGGGCTTCTTGGATACGTTCGGCGAGATCTTTGTCGCTCCAGTCGTTCTCGGTGCTTAAACTAATATCCCGCCTCATCATCGTGTATTGCGACTTGAAATGCACGGGTTGGGCTGTTGTTCGCGCCTGTCTGTTAGCCTCTCTGTAGTACGCAAGGAGCTTCTGTGCCACCAGTTCTAGATGATCCTGATGCTCCGCGAAAAGGCCGACCATCCGTGCGCGTGCATCGAGGATAGAGGCGGACTCCTTCCTCCGCGTGGATAGTTCGCGGACGATCCACTCCACCTTCTCGTTATGATCGTTGCGGATGTCGGTTAGCTCGTCGATCAGGTCCCTTTTGCGATCTACATACGCTTGGCGGGCAGCGACATACCGCTCGTGGGTGCCGGCATAACCGGGATAGGGATCTGAGATCAGTAGGGAGTCTATCAAAGCTATCAACGAGAAAATCATGCCCGTGACGAAGAGAATCCACGAGTCGATGTCGCTCATCGCAAGCGGCGCTTCATTCAGACGCCGCATCACTTCGGGCCCTATGGCGTCGACCATGGTTGCGGAGACTTCTCGATAATGGGCCATCACTAAATTGACCGACACAGCGACGACAAGCCATGCAGCTATCCCAGCCAATCCCACCATTTTCCAGAGGAAAGATCGGTGCACGATGCGAGGCACGACGTAGAGGCCGAGTAGGACTGTCAGGATCACGTTCGCGAAAGCGAAGGCGAGGGCGTACATAGTTCCGCCAAGGAATCCTTGGTTGCTGCCAACGGCGAGGAATGTCCCATTGACCCATGTCTCCACAATCAGGAGGGTAGCGATAACAAGCCATTTGGCCGTCGTTGCAACGCCGCTCTTGGTCCTGGCCACCCGCTTCTGAAGACCGTTCTTTTCGCGAAATTCCGCGAGTTCGACGTCACGCTCTCTTAGGTCCTTGCGTAGACCGTGAAGTTCGTCCCGTCCTCCAGCAACCTCAACTTTGAAATCTGCCACACTTGCATGATTTGCCAGTTGGATCTGCCCGAAGTGGCCGTCGAAATCCAAGTTCCTAAGACGCGTGGCGTAAGTTGAAAGCTGATCTTCCACAACTTGATAGGCGTCGTCCCTTTGGCTCTCAACTCGTTCAACGACTGACCGCTCAACGTCGTCCAACTCCCTTGTGTCGGTGGGTGGAACATTCTGCCGGCCGTTGCGCTCCGCCTTCTCCGAAAGTTCCAGAGTTTTGGATAGCTTTTCGGCGTCGATCGGAGGGAACGGATTTGTCGTCACGCGAAAGTCATGACTTGAATCGCGAAGGCTTTCGAAGAGCTTGTTCAGTGAATCAAATTTTGGTGCCATGTAATCTTCTTCTTTAATTACCCCAGCTTGGGGCGCGCCATCCTGCCGCGATCGCTTCATTTTCGGAGCAGAACCACCGCTCACCTTTGCTCTCGTTGACCCTGGTCTTGCTGTAATCCTTCGACCAAGGAACGTGGTATATCTTTTCCTGCTTCCGGTTCACGTTTCCTTTGATTGGACAAGCAGGATCAGGCGCCGAAGAGTCTGTTGCGCGCCACCGCTCGGCACGATAATCCCACGGAGTTTGCGTTTCCGCTTGCCAAACCCCGACACGACCAGCGGCCGCTACATCCTCAACCCGCGCGTAGTCGAGGGAGTATCGTCGAAAAGCCCAAGCCATCCCGCGTCGAACCATTTCCGAATTGATTTCCGCCCCGCCCGCGGTGCAGACTGCAAGCGTCCTACCGTAGGCGTCTTTACCTCTAGCGTCGCAAGTGACGGATCCAGTGGAGGTAAGCTTCTTGATCATAGTGATCGCTGCTTGGCCGCAGTCCCAGCGTGATGCCATTCGATCAAGGCACGTTTGACTAGCCTCAGGAGCGTCAATCCCATACAGACGATATCGCACGCCGTCGACGTCTAGCGTGTCTCCGTCAACGACTGTGACGTTAGAGGCGCACGCGCTGGCAGGTAGCAGGGCCACCAACAGTATCACAACCAGATATTTCAAAGACAGGCACTCCGAGATACAAAGATTGCTACTACAACTTTTGATGTAGTAGCAATCTGAAGGAGTGACTTGCCCCCAACAAAATGGTGTTCGTCCAGTGCTATTCAGATCTCCGTTGCTTAACTTCAAATTGAAAACACTTCTAGATGCCGGGGAATGGGTTCTTGCGCTACTTGCGCATTGCGTAGGACTCAACCTATCCATGCTGACGCAATACGGTGTGAGGATCGAATAATGGCTGACTGGGATAGGACTGAGCTTCGTAGACTATATGACGCGGATTTCGCGACTTACCGAGAAGAGGATTGGGCCAAGGCTTGGCGCAAGAATTACATAGAGCATGTCCGAAGCGTGCAGGAGGCTGATTGGGAGGAATGGCGTACTCCAGAGTTTCAGGAGAGGCTGTGGGACAGCGACGCCGTGGCAAAAATTGGCTCCGGTAAGTCTGTCACGGTTCGTGGTGCCTACAGCGACGGAGAGCTTGCCAGGATACTTTTTGAAGCTAGGGTGAACTTGGAAGAAATCCGTGTCGAAGAAAGAGGCGCGTTTGTGCAAGCTTTGTACGACCAGGTCATGGAGGTCGTTCTACGAAAGCATTCGGCACGCCGTCCTAGGGCACGGCTTACGCGCTTGCTGGCAGCGATGTTCCCTGACGACATGACGAGCATCGCCGACAGCCATCGAATATGGAGAATTCAACGAAGCGTTGGTGCGCCTCGCATTGGTGGAGACTTCATAGCGCAGCACCCACCGGTGCGTGCAGCATTTCGTGATGCCTTAGGTAAACCCGAGTCGCTCAACGAGAAGGTCGACCAAGCGATCTTTGCCTGGTTCCTCTGGCAGAAGTTTTTCGGCAAACCAGACGAGGGCGCTATAGCGCCCCACACTTCCGAGCGCGAATCCTCGGACATCCCAGCTTTCTCGATCCTGCCAGCTAACGCACAGCGCCGAAGCCTCACATATGTGAAGGGAAACCTCGAGCTTCTTTTAGCTATGGTTCGTGAGTCCGAACACGGCATCGCTCGGGAGGATCTCGTCACTGTTATACTTAGCGAGGCGACGCAGCTCAATGTCGCTTCCGCAGGCAACATTTTGTCTCAGGCAATGGGAGGCCTCGGACTACTGCGTGTAGACAGCGGAGACATTTATCGCCCAACCGAAAGGGGGCTTGAGCTCCTAGCCGAGGATCCGGCAACCGTACTTAGGGGGCCGCTTATCGGACGGGTCTTTGGAATGGGCCACCTTCTTTTGATGGTTCAGAGGGAGCCCGGTGTCATTACTCCTAGTGAAGCAGCGAGACGTCTGCAATCGCTGGTGCCGACCTGGAGGTCGACTCAACCGGGATCATACATCTCGAAGTGGGCGCGGGTGGTAGGCTTAATCGAAGTTCAGTCATCGGGCGAATTTGTCCTTACAGAAGATGGCGAGGACTATGCCGCAGCTCTGCCAGAAGGGTTCGAGAGCGACTGGTCGTTCCACGCGGGCGAGGAGAGCTTTTCTGAGGTCGCCGATTCCGACGAAGACATTCAGAGATCCGAAAGTGCTATCGTTCAGTCTTACGACGTCGATGCGATCGTAGCGGATGGATGCTTCCTGCCCTCTAAAGACATCGCTGCGACACTCGATTTATTGCGTAGAAAAAGGAACCTTATTCTACAGGGTCCTCCGGGCACAGGCAAAACCTGGCTTGCTAAGCGGTTAGGCTATGCGTTGATCGGTGCGAGAGATCCTGAAAAGCTTATTGCTGTCCAGTTTCAGCCCACGCTCTCTTACGAGGATTTCGTGCGGGGTTGGCGTCCAGACGGAACCAAGGGTCTGCAGCTAGTGGATGGTGTCTTTTTGGAGGCCATAGATGCCGCGATGTCGGACCCGAAAACGCCCTTCGTGCTAGTGATTGAAGAAATCAATCGGGGTAATCCAGCGCAAATCTTCGGCGAGATGCTAACCCTCATAGAAGACGGCAAGAGAAGCGAATTCGAAGCTTTGAGACTAGCCTATCCCCGGACAATTAATGAGCGGAGGTACGTTCCGCCAAACCTCTACATAATCGGGACGATGAATGTCGCTGACCGGTCGCTGGCGCTCGTAGATCTAGCGCTTAGGCGCCGCTTTTCGTTCTTGTCGCTCTCTCCACAATTCAACGAGGTCTGGCGAAGCTGGGTCATTGCGCAAGGAGCACCCGAACAGCTTGTCTCCCGCATCGCTGATAGGATGAATTCCCTGAACTCAGTCATCGAAGGCGATCGTGCACTTGGACGACAGTTCAAGGTTGGACATAGCTTCTTCACGCCAGCTTACCCGCCTAGCGGAGGGGCTGGCGCATGGGAGGCGTGGTACCAAGAAACCGTCGCCACAGAGGTCGCGCCTCTCATTATGGAATACTGGTTCGACGATGAGGAAAAGGCCAAGACACAGACGGCCCGGTTAATGGCGATCTGATGACCGATCTAGAGGTGACGACGTCGACACACTACGCGGGAGAGCCTTGGAAAAGCCATGTCGGCATCCCAATCCGCAATCTATGGGTGCTGCTTTCTTATGCTTCGGGGCTAGCGCGCTTCCTCGACCCTATGAGTACCCAGGTAGATGAGGAGGCTGATTTGCCGGACGTTCTAGGTCGCGTGCTTATACTTGCGGTGGAACGCAGACTCAGACGAGGCCTGTCCCGCGGCTACGAGCTGCGGACGGCTTCGCTCAGTCGTGTGAAAGGGCGAATAGACTGGCTTAGAACCGAATCAGGTCAGTTACTGAGCAAGGGTAAGATTGCCTGCCGCTATGAGGACCTAACGCACGACACGCCGCGAAACCGACTGATCGTCGCGGCGCTGCTTGCCGCCGGCAAGAAGGTTAAGTCACGCGATCTGGCGTGCCAGTGTCTAGGCCTTGCTCAGATATTAGTTGACGTCGGCGTAACGCCGATTCGTCCGTCCAGGTTCGAGATGTCGCGCGAGCGTTTCGGGCGCAACGACGAGCATGACGAAGTTGTCGTCCGGACCGCCGAGCTGATCTTAGACATGAAACTGCCGTCCGAAAACGCAGGAGACGATAAAATAAGTCGGCTCGATCATGATGAAATCCTGCTCAGGCAGATTTTCGAGAAAGCGGTTGCTGGCTTCTACTTCTTAGAATTTCACGGTCGTGACGGGTGGAAAGTGGGGAAGCAGTCCGTAATTGACTGGCACGGTGCTGACGCGACCGATGGTCTGCGTGCGATCCTTCCGACAATGCACTTGGATGTCGTACTTGAGAAAAACGCCTCACGTCGTATCATTATGGACACGAAGTTCACTGGGATAATCAAGCCTCGCAGATACGATGGACAAGGGCTTAAGAGCGCTCACATCTATCAGATCTACTCCTACATTCGATCACAGGCAGGTTACGACGACACACTGGCAAACGAGGCAGAAGGTATTTTGCTGCATCCCGCAATTGACCAGACTTTAGACGAAGCGATCACCATACAAGGCCATCGGATCCGCTTCGTAACGGTAGACCTAGCCGCAGAAGCGTCGGTTCTTCGAGAGCGCCTCCGAGAAATTATTCTGGTTCCGGCCTAAGCGCGCAGCTTGGGCGCGCAGATCAACAATCTATCACAAGCTAGTTTCAATCTTGACATAATCATTTTTGTTCGTATTTTGTTCTGCATGATCAAGATGCTGAACATATCTCGAATAGGTTGAACGGGCAGGCCGCTCCGAAGCGGCGCAGGCAACGTTTATCTAGTCGAGGGTGTTCATGATGAGCCATCCGCATTTTGATACGTCAGCGGCCTTGTGTGCCGCTTTTGATGAAGCTTCTTCCAAACTTTTCTATCCAAAAGGCACAGTCCGGTGTTCTGGCGACCCGATGTTTCGGTCGCGGGCAGCGCGAGATTTAGGCTGCATTCTCGACGTCGATCCGACTGTCGTCGCTTGGCTTTGCTTGCCGTTGGAGTTCGAAACTGAGCTCGGTTCTCATGTTCCGGACTTTCTTGTGAAATACGAGCACGGCAAACCCTTTCTCCTCGACGCTGTCGAGGACGAGGAAAATCCTGCGACCAAGGAAGGCGCTGCCCTTGCCGGTTACCAGTATCGGGGCATCCCGCGAAAAGAGATCGAGGCGGGTTTTCGGCTTGCCAACGCCCGTGATCTCCTCCGGTATGCCCACTCCAGGACGCCTCTGAACGACAGGATCAGAATGCTGTCCGCGCTTGACGAGGTCGGCTCGCTTACTGTCGCAGAATGCCTGCATATTTTCACTGAAGTGAAGCCGATGACAGGCATCGCTTGGATGGCTCTCCATCAATTGATTTCGCTCGAGCTCGACGAAGAGATGATCAACCCCGAGACGGTCATCCGTCGCTTTCAGCGCTAGGGAGTTTGGAATGGAAAACTTCCGTAAGCGTCGCCGCACGGTGACGCTCGAGCGCTTGGCTTATGCGCTTACACTCAAGTCGGCGGCACGCTTGGGCGGCGCCTTTAAAAAAAATGAGATGGGTCGGCAGATTGTGATCGTCCTACGGATCCCTCCTCGATCCGTACTCGACGAATACGTCGCTGCAGCAACCATTCTGACGACCACCGCCGACAGCCTCGCTAGCTTTGAAATCTTTTCCCCTAAACTTAGTACCAAAGGCGGTATTGATAGTGAACTGGTCAGCGGCCAATTGAAATCCAGGCGTTCTATCCTCATCATCTGGCCCTCGGAACATGGGTTCCCAAGAGAAATCGACCTGGCGGCCGACCGCGTTGTAGACGTCGGTGCAGTAAGACCATTCCATCTGGCTGCCGCCGCGAAGGAGTTCTCGGGTCAGAATGTCGACATGGCGGATGCGCGGAAGATGCTGGAGTATCCTCTTGCAGATGTCTTTGCTGCCTTCCGGACAGGGAGACCTGCCTCGGACGTTCTAGCGCGACTTGCCGCAGCTAAGACAGATAAGCAGCGGCCTGTCGTGGAAGCGCCGCCGCGACTCGAAAATCTTGTAGGGTATGGCGATGCGAAAACGTGGGGATTGTCTCTGGCTAGAGACATCGCGGCGTGGAAAGATGGAAAGCTTGCCTGGGCGGACGTCGATCGGGGACTGCTCTTGAGCGGAGCGCCTGGAACCGGGAAGACGATGTTCGCCGGTGCGCTCGCGCGGTCGTGCGGTGCCCATCTGGTCGCGTCGTCCGTCGCGAGATGGCAGGCCGCCGGGCACCTCGACGACACATTGAAAGCGATGCGAAGAAGTTTCGATGAGGCGAAGGCACAGAATCCAAGCATTTTGTTCGTCGATGAGTTTGACGGGATCGGCGATAGAGAGCGAGTTGCTGGAACCGAACACGAAACCTACTGGAGACAGGTTATCAACTTCCTGCTCGAGTTGATCGACGGTCACGACAAACTCGAAGGCGTCGTCGTCATCGGAGCCACAAATTCCCCGGACGCCATCGATTCAGCGCTCCTGCGACCGGGGCGGCTGGACCGGCATATCCGTATTTCGCTGCCGGATGCAGACGCACGAAAACATCTTTCCCGCAGTTATTTCGGCACCCAGTTGTCAGACCGAGAGGTGGACGCGATCGCTGCTGCGACCGTTGGGTTGACCGGTGCGCATTTCCAGACAGTCGGTCGAGACGCAAAGCGGCTTGCCCGCGCGGGAGGAAGGGCCGTTTCATTTGCAGATGTGATGTCGGCTTTACCTCCAGCGAGAAAGATTACCGGAGGCGAGCGAAGGACGATCGCAATTCACGAGGCGGGACATGCGGTTGTCGGAGTTCGACTGGGCGTCGGATTGTTGAATACTGTCGCCGTACCTTGGGAGGCCCATGCCGGACAACCCTTGGGGTTCGCACATTTCGAGTTGGAGGAGGCCCAACTTAGGGAGCGTCAAGGCTGTCTTGACCACATCGCCTTGCTGCTTGGGGGCAGGGCGGCAGAGGAGGTTATCCTCGGTACGGCGTTCGATGGCGCGGGCGATGCCGAGGGCTGCGACCTGCACAAGGCAAGCGATTTTGCGACCAGGATGGAACTTCAGCTTGGTATGGGGGACGGCCTTGCCTACTTCAATTTGAAATCCGTCGAGCAGAGAGAT
Source organism: Agrobacterium sp. 20P9.1.2 (assembly GCF_057799395.1). Classification (NCBI taxonomy): domain Bacteria; kingdom Pseudomonadati; phylum Pseudomonadota; class Alphaproteobacteria; order Hyphomicrobiales; family Rhizobiaceae; genus Agrobacterium; species Agrobacterium sp. 20P9.1.2. Next base: position 312,045 of record NZ_JBYOKI010000003.1, on the reverse strand, counting down.
CACTTTCGACGAAACAATCGTGACGTCGCCGCGCGCATCGAGCGTGTCCTTGGTCGGGAGATGGAGCGCAGCCGGGAAATCGTGACGCGGTTCCGAAACGCCATCGAAAAGATAGCCGACGTCCTGGTGGAGAAGGCCATCGTTGAAGGGGAAGAAGTCAGGCGCATTATTCGTGAGACTTCACAGTGACAGATGGAAACGGGGTGATGTGCCTCGACCATTCTTACACGGAAAATGCCGCGCCTCATGTGTCGGCTGGCGGGACAGCTTGGACAGTAGTTGCTTGCTCTAGATACCGGCAAAAGGCGTTCGCAAGCTGCATTTGCCGTGGCGTCCGGCACTGTGCTTCGAAGACGGAAGGCGATGCGACGAGGACGCAGATGCATTTGGCGCGAGACGTAGCCACGTTCAGCCGGTTGAGGCTGTAGAGAAAGTCCATGCCGCGCGGCGCGTCTGCATAGCTTGAGGTCGTCATCGAGTAAATGACGATAGGCGCTTCCTGACCTTGAAATTTGTCGACAGTGCCGATGCGGCCACCGGGGATGCGGTCCTGCAGCTCGATGACTTGAGCATTGTACGGCGCGATTATGAGGATTTCATTGAGCGTAACAGGGGCTTCGACCCCGTGCTTGTCGATCCATGTCGTCCCCGCACCAAGGATCTCATCCACCAAGTCGCGGACGCAGTCAGCTTCCTCAGGCGACGAACTCTGATTGCCTTCGGTCGGCACGGGTACGTAACGCAGGCCCGCGCCGCTGACACGGCCGCCCGACCTTATCTTCTGCACTTCCAGCCCTGGCCGTGGGTGAAGACGGCCGCCGTAGAACAGCTCAGAGGTATAGGCGCAGATGTCCGGGTGAAGCCGCCACGTCTCGGCCAGAAACAGCCCGCGGTCGTCGGCAATGGTCTGATCACCGCCGAGGATGTGATGGAGCGATGAAACGTCGGTGCCTTCTGGATGGCTGCCCTGCATGGGTTGGTCAAGCTGTTGCGGATCCCCGAGCAGCACGATGGTGGATGCCGCCTGAGAGACGGCCAGCACATTGGCAAGCGCCATCTGCGCCGCTTCATCGATAAAGAGTACATCGACGGCTTCGGCGGCGTCGGGTGACGCCCAGAGCCACGCGGTGCCGCCGCCGACGTGGACGCCGTGGCTGATAGCGCCGAGCAGTTCAGGTGCCTTGGTCGTGAAGCGCAAACGGTGGACGTCGTCCTCTTTCTCGGCAGATTTCTGCATACACTGGACATCTACGCCCATCGCGTCGGCCGCCGTCACGACGGCATCCAGAAGATTGCGGATCACCTTGTGGCTGTTGGCAGTCACTCCGACGGTCTTTCCAGCCTGAACGAGTGCGCAGATCATGCGGGCGCCGGTGTGGGTCTTGCCGGCACCGGGTGGCCCTTGAATGGGAAACACGCCCGGCTGCAAATGCGGTGCGATGCGCAGCGCGGCATCGAGCGTGGGTTCGCCGTCCTGCCGGATCGGCTGCCCGCCGAGCCGAGGCGGCATCCGCATGAGAAGATCGCGGGCCGCCCTATATGGACCATCACCCTCCATGCCGTTCACGGAGACATATTCACCAATGCGAACAAGCGCGTTCGCAAGCACGTCAGCTTTAATCACGTTGTGAGCGAAAATGGCCTCGCTGTGGACATCGGCTGTGTCGCCCCGCTTTTTGATGTCGACCCAGCGTTCCTCCAGCGAGATCTCCTCGACGGAGCCGAAATGAGCACCGCCCATGTTCCGCAGGCTTTCGCCGCCGCGCAGCTCCGTCTCCTGCGGGGGGAAGCTGTAGCGGTGGATCGGCGCCTTGGCGGTGCCGCCGGTTGCGCCGATGAAGGAAAGGCCGGACAGGCCCGCCCGCTCTTCGAGCAGGTCCTCCGCCGCGAGATCCGATAGCCGGAAATACTCCCACCACAGCGCCTTCTGCTCCCGCCGGTGCCAGTCGAGCGAATGGGCAAGCAGCCAGCGCGCGTGCTGCTCCGGTGTCCGGTCCGCTGGATCGAGCGGCACGTCGCCGGTTAGCTGGTCGATGAGCGCATTGATCTTCTCCTGCCACTCGCTGAGCTTCTCACTCGGCGCGCCTTCCGGTGCCTCCGGGCGCGGCACATCCGTGCCTGCTGCGACCAGTTCATCGCGGCGGGTCTCAAGCCAGTCGCGCAATTGCCAGGTCGAAACGCAGTCGTCCCTGTTATAGCCGACGACTACCGTGCGGTCGGTGTCATCGATGAATTCCAGATCGCCAAGCTCCAGGCAGGCCTGCACCTTTGCGAGCGCCATGTTTGCGTCGGACAGCTTCGTGTCGCGAGTGAACCCGTACAGCGGTTCGAGCTTTTTGATGGAATAGCTCTCGACGCTCGCCCGCAAGGCGTTCCGGACAACGCCGTACAGATCGACGAAGCGCTTGGAGCGCAGCAGGAAGTCGATCTCTTCCTCGCGGCTCGCGTAACGGCCCATCAGCCGCTTGAGCGCCGCCGGCTCGTAGGGCGCGAAGTGGTAAATGTGCAGATCGGGGTGCCGTTCGAGACGCGCTATGACGAAGTCGATAAAGCGCTCGAAATTCGCCTTCTCGTCCTCGCGGGTAAAAGCCCAATTGCAGGTGTAGCTGGCGGTACTATTTGTGTCGGCGAAGCTGTAGCCGAACAGATATTCGAGGCCGCCTTCACCTGCGAAGGGGTCGCCTTCCAGGTCGAAGAAGATATCGCCGGAGGACGGCGCCGGCAGGTTTGCAAGCCCAAATCCTGGCGCCACAGGCAGCAACTCGTGGATTACAATGCCAGCCTCGCGGCCTTCCACCTGGATGCGCGCCTGTTCGCGGATGCGCTCATAGGAGTAGGCGGCCCCCCGAGTGGGCTTCCAGGCGAGTGGTAAGGACATAACCGCAAGGTCGGCAGCGGTATTGATGCCCTGTCGCTTGAGTTCGTCGATCTGGACTTTGCTGATACCGGCGATGAGGGAAAGATGATCGTCGTCGCGCCGCCGCTGGTCGCAACGATCCTGCCAGCGGCAGATATCGCAATGCGATTTCGGGTCGGGATAGATTTCCTGCTCGCCATAGTCTCTGATTGCATGTGTCAGCCCGTCCCTTACCCGGCGGTAATAGGCCGCGTAGTCGTCCATTCGGAAGATTTGCGGCTCGTAGTCGGACCAGGGCGCGACGACATAGGAATACTCAGGCGTCAGGCCCTGCACGGACGCCACAAATTCGGCATAAAGGCATAGCTGCAGCACTGTGCCACCCTTTGTCTCGCGGGCAAGCTTGGTGTCGATGACCTCATATGACCATGCCCCAAGATCGCTTGGCATCTCGATGCGGCGAAGAATGTCGGTACGGCCCACCCACTCGTTAAGCCGGAACGCGCCCTGGACGATGATAGGATGGCCTTCAACCATGGCCGCTCGGGTCCGGGCAACGGCATCGTCTTCAATCCCAACGCCTTCTATCACAGTGACGTCGAGTCCTTGTGCCTCCAGATGATTGACGAAGTCCTGTTCATGGCGCGCGCCACGCTCCCACAGGATTTGCAAGAGCGGGTCCCAAAAAGCAGGCTTGGAAAGCGTGCCTCGCGCGACCTCGATGTCGAGACCGGTTAGATGGCGGCAATTTAGGTACCCGACAAGGTCGGTAGCGCTAAGCCGAAGAGAGTCGTCACAAAGTTGCATCAGATTATTTTAGCCCTAGTCGTAGCCCAAAAAGGGATTTGTTATGAAATTCTTGATGGTCACGACGCTTGCAATGAGTTCTCGCGCAGCCACACCGTGATGGCGTCTTGAAGCATCCAAGGGGAGGGCGCGCTGCACGTCTCCACGTCATTTCCAGGCTCCATGAAGTAGGACCACTCGAAGTCGTCTGAATACCACGTGCCGATGAACTCGCCGTCCAGAAGCAGAACATCTCCCTTGTCGTCGTTGTTGTGATAACCCGTCAAGACAACCCCGTCTCGGACCATCGCTCCAGAAGCGCTAAGCTGCAAGAGTTGGTTGAACTGCGAGCGTATGGAGTTCTCGGTCAATCCTGTTAGTCTTCCAGTATCGTACGATCTAAACTTAACAAGGCCAATAAAGAGACCGGTGTCATCAATCTCGATATCGCAACTGAAAAGTTCTCCAGCTTCATTTTTTTCGCTCATACCATGGCTCCTTGAGCTACTTTGCGTAAAGTCTGATGGAAACCGATTACTGTCGGAGTGGCTACCGCTAAGAATTTGACTGCCCCTGAGTACCGTAAAATCGACGACGACCGGGCTACCATTCAGGCTGTCTATTGCGCCTTAAGCGTAGTGCGAGCCATCCAGCCTTCTACACCGGATTCAAGTCTGACGCGGCTCCAGCCACCTGTGGTTTCGACTACTTCGACAGCCGCGTTCTTTGGAACGACCAATATGACTGGGAACCTTGTTCCTGCCCCCTTGCGCAGATTGACTGCAGTAGACGCGTACTGAACGTGTTTAAGGGATGGGTTGTCTGGTTCTGTGCCCTCCGCGGAGGAGTTTTTGGCAGGCGGTTCGACCTTAGCCTCTGGTTCAACTTGCACAGTGGGACTTGATTCCGTTGTTGGCTTACGTTCGACTGCCGCAGAAGAGGCCGGGGTATTCTCATTTTCTGCGTGGGTGGCGGCGGCAATCGCAGCAATTGGCTCCGGTCCATCGTTCCCGTTTTTCCCGAGCGTTATGAGTTGGGCGAGAAGCGGAAGTGCCACAAGAAGGAATATTACAGACGCGGCGATTCTCTTCCAACGAGTATGCTTTGACTTGGGAAGTTCTGTGACAGCTTCAGTCACAGGCTTCAAAACCGGGCTCGCTAGGGTCGAGATTGTCCGATCTCTCGGTAGCGCAGCCAATTTTCTCACGCCATCAGCGAACCCGTCAGTGACACCCGTTTTAGATACCTGCACCAATTCGTTCAGGCCACTGCTACTGGTGAAATGGATTGCCTCGTAAAGGCAAATCGGTATTTGCCTGTTGTCCTTGAACCGTCTGTCAGGGCCACCACTTTTGTTGGGATGCTTCCAGGTGTGATCTACAACTCTCGCGTCACCCGGCACTCGTTCAGTCTCAATGAATCGTGAATCCTCCCAGCGGACATTGAGCTGGGCGTAATTCACGGCTCCAACGCGGCCACCATCCTGGACGAGTACGACGTCTGGCATGAAATACATGACCTGGCGTCCCACATGGAGTGCAGGGGGTGTCAGGTTGCTTTTGATGACAATGGGTAGCTTGTAGCTGAGAACTGTCGACTTTCTGTTGACTAGATGGGAGGCTCCAGCGTTACGTTTCCACGCCGTTAGGCTTTCGACCGCGCCGCCTGCTTGAATGTGCCATTTCGCCGAACACTGTTGCAGCCTGTCGAAACCTTCAGTGAGCTGCGTATACGATTTTTCTGCGTCGCCCTCGAGATCGTAATAAAGAACGGTAGATCTGCGGTATGAATCCAGCCATCTACCGATCATCCATCCAAGACCGCCAAGCGCACAGAAGATCAGACCTGCTCCACCGGAAGCGAGCCCAGCGACAAGTCCCAATCCAATCCCGATCCACATCAGAAGCGAAGACATCGCCGTCTGCGCGGCCTTCGAATTGATCTCATTCAGTAGATCGGTGAAGGACTCATCCTTCATGTTCAATACGTCGCCAGACTCGATTTCAATCATCTTGACGTCGTCTGTCTCGAAGGTCAGGTCAGAAGGTACTCTGGAATGCGCTTCAGAGGAGGCGTTCCGACGAGATTGTCCCGCGTTGCTAAGTGTTGCGCGGTAGTAAAGCCCGCCGCGACCAGCGTGAATGTAATGTCCTCGAGGCCCAGTGCCGATCCGTAGCCCCTTCACCCCAACAGACACTCCCACTCCACCTTTGGAGAAGTTGAACCGAAACGGCCCCGCCGATACTGATTTTCGAATATAGAATGGCACGTGAGCCCCCCGGCAAACCATGTTGTAATGCCCGCCACCAAGCAACTCATGTGCAGCCTGAGACCGGAGCAAAGTGTCGAACGACAATCGTGTTTAAGCATATTCAGAATAAACGGTGAAGTTGCTTTATCGCATATGGACCGCAACGTTCATTTGTGCATGATCCGCGTCACAGGGAATGGGGAAAGTGCATGTCTGAAAATGTTCTTGGTAACGGCGAAATAGAGAAGTCGGTGTTCGACAGCAGTTTGTCGGTTGAGGCAAAGGTCGAGCGTGCGAGGACTGAGCTGCTTGACTTGTCAGCACGAAATAGGCTGCTGAACGTCCCCAGGTTCTCCAAGAGTGCCAAGACGATCGACATAGTCGACGAGCAGTCTGCGGAAATTTTCCGCATCCTTGTCACCGAGGCCAAGGCGATGACCTTTCTCGCAGGCGCCAAGGGGCGAGAGCAGAAGGACGGTGAGGAAGCAGAAGACGTTCTGGAACTGGCCCTTCCGGACGATGAAGAATGTGACGGGTCCGGTCGTCTCGTTCGCCACGGGGACACCAAGCTTCAAACGCGAATGACGCCCAATGCACTTCAGAAGCGTCTGCTGGATCTCTATTTTGACGCGCGGACGCTCGAGGAAGAACAAGGCGTTAATATTCTGTATCTCGGCCTGGGCACACTCAAATGGGTCGACCCAAACAACGCTGAGAATGTCCGTTATGCGCCATTGATCCTCGTTCCGGTGGCCTTGGAGCGCGCAAGCGCAGCAGAACGTTTCAAATTGCGCGCCCGACAAGAGGACTTTGCTTCAAACCTGTCGCTGGAGGCCTTCCTCGACCGGGTCCACAAGATTACCATGCCGTCGTTCGACGCATCCGATGACTTTTCTTTTGGAGCTTACGCCGAACAGGTCGGGGAAGCTGTATCCATTAAAGCAGATTGGTCGGTTCAGCCTGACGACGTTGTGCTTGGCTTTTTTTCGTTCGCCAAATTCCTGATGTACCGGGATCTGGATCCTACCCTCTGGCCCTCTGGTGCCAAGTTCACCGACCGAACCCTGATCACCTCACTTGTATCCGACGGATTTCCGAGAAACGATGATCTACTGTCCGAGGAAGCGAGAATTGACGCTCATATCTCGCCCGCTGAGATGACGCACATCGTTGACGCTGACAGCTCGCAGACCGTGGCAATTCACGAAGTCAGAAGGGGGCATGATCTTGTCATTCAGGGTCCGCCCGGAACCGGAAAATCGCAGACTATTGCCAACATCATTGCCGCCGCTGTGGCCGACGGTAAGACGGTTCTGTTCGTCGCCGAGAAGATGGCTGCTCTTGAAGTGGTAAAAAGGCGCCTTGATCAAGCTGGCGTCGGTGACGCTTGTCTTGAGCTACATTCGAACAAGGCGAACAAGAAAGCTTTGCTGGGTGAGCTTCAACATGTCTGGGAGCTCGGCGCGCCAAAAGGAGAAATTTCCGATGCGGTCGATAGGAGACTTGTCGAAGCGCGGGACAGTCTCAACTCACATCCAGAACGTCTACATCAAGTGTATCTTCCATACGCTCTGACACCATACCAAGTAATCGGTCAACTGTCGCGCCTTCGGCAGATGGGGACGCCCCCGTCGGAGATCGAGCTGCCGGAAGCTGCAAGCTGGTCACCGGAAACGCGAGAGCGGATACAGGGCCTCCTTAGCGAGCTCGCTCAACGGATCGACGATATCGGGCTTCCATCGCAACACGCTTGGTCAGGTGTTGGCCTCACGTCGATTACCCCGCTCGACCACGAGCGGCTTACCAAGCGTCTGAAGGACACCGCTTCCGACCTGTCATCGCTTCGACGCGACATGGTTGATGTGACGGCATCTTTGTACAGCGAGCCAATTTCCTCGATCTCTGAATTCAGCGAGAAAGTCAGGCTGGCTGAAGCGATAGCGACAGCCCCTCATGCAATCTCGTCCAGCGCACTCTCCTCATCGGTGTGGGAAGAATCGGAGGGGGATGTACAGAAACTGGTGCGCGCCGGATCGGAGCTCTCGCGCCTTTCCAGCCAAACTGCCGAGCACTTCAAGGATGGCGCTTGGGAAATTGAACCGCGACCGATGCTGGAACAGTTCAAGCAGCTTCCGGCTTCATTTCCGGAAAGCGGCTTCGGAACGATACGACAGATCGATGCGGCATTGCCCCGTTTCCTTCAGTCGGTCATCTCCTTGAAGCAGATGCTCGGAATAGATGCGTCTTCCACGCTTGGATCGATCGGCAGGTTGGTAGATATTGGCGACAGGGTGGCGGACGCGCCGGACGCGAGCCCAGATGCATTCGTTGCAGCAATATGGGAGCGCGGCCTAGAGCAGGCTGGTGATCTGGCTGAAGCTGTTGCCATCTACAGGCGGACCAAGGCCGAGTTGGACGGTAAGATGTCCGAGCAGGCCTGGGACATGGACCTTTCTCTGACGCGAACGGCTGTAGCGCTTCATGGAAGGAAGGCGCTGAAGTTCTTCAGTGGCGACTGGCGGAGAGCCAAGGCGTTACTACGAACCATCATGCCGGAAACAACCCCTGAAGAAACCGTTCGTCTGCTCGATCTCCTGCAGAAGGGCAAGCAGGCTCGGACAACCATAAAAGATGGTGACAGCCTAGGGCGCGGGGCGTTCGGCGCCGATTGGCGCGGTGAGCGGACAGATCCGCGTCCGCTAGAGGATCTTGTCATATGGATGAGGAGTCTCAGAGGCCTCGGGCCGGAAGCGCGTGCGATTGCTGGTAGACTGACCGACAAGCGCGCCCTCAAGGCTCGGTGCGATCAAGTTCGCGGCATGTTGGAAGAGGTGCGAAGGCTCCTCCTGACATTATGGTCGGATTTGGGAGAACAGGGCGGCATGCTGCTCAAGGACGCTGCTGGGCCTGAGGAGGTACCTCTCGCTCACGCGATTCCGGTCTTAAAAGAGATCACGACCGCAGACATGTCGTTTTCAACAGTCGCGCTCTCATCTCCAGAGAACAATGGCCTTCGTGTTCAGTGGCTGGAGCAGCTTGCGACTGGGCGCGATCGCAAGAAATCCATGTTGAGCCTCGGCGATCTGGGTAACGCAGCTTTTGGAGAACTCTGGAGGGATGGTGCGTCCGATTGGTCCACCTTGTCGGGAATCGTCGAATGGATCGAGAATAATCGGGATCTTCGCATTCTGGCGTCCAAGGTATCGGACCGTGCTGGATTGGCTGTTAAAGCCCGCAAAGCTTCTGACGATTGCGCAAAGATGATCGAGCGCATTGCCGATATAACTGAGTTTCTCCGAGCAGACCTTGATTTCATCTTTGCCAGCGACGTGCTCGCAGACATCGGACTCGAAAACATCGGAAACGTTCTCCAGCGATGGGTGGAGAGCGACGAGGAACTCTCGAAGTTTGTTGCTTACAACGGAAGGGCCACCGATGCTGCGCAACTTGGCGTCGGTGCAATCATCGAGGGGCTTGAGAGCGGCGCATTTAAAACATCCCAAGTCATCGATCATTTTGAAATCGCCTTCTATGAGGCGATCTTGCGGCATCAGCACTCAAGGAATCCTGAGCTTGCGCGGTTTGATGGTGAGGTTCATGGTCGCTTAGTGAACGAGTTCGCCGAACTCGATCGCAACCGCATGCGCCTGTCGAGGCTCGAGGTCGTCAGGGCTCATCATAGCAGGATTCCTCAGGTCAGCGGCATAGGACCAGTCGGCATTCTCCGCGGAGAGATGGCGCGCAGGCGTAACCACATGCCGATCCGGCAACTCATGCAGAGGGCCTCACCAGCCATACAGGCGCTGAAGCCTGTCTTCATGATGAGTCCTCTATCAATTGCGCAGTTTCTGCCGCCGGGCGCTCTCGAGTTTGACCTTCTCGTGATGGACGAGGCCAGCCAGATCCAACCAGTCGATGCTCTGGGAGCGATTGCGCGCGCCCGTCAGGTCGTCGTCGTCGGCGACGAGCGTCAGTTGCCTCCGACGAAATTCTTCTCGAAGATGACCTCAAGCGGATCTGAGGACGACGACGAGCAGGATGGCGCAAGCGTCTCGGACATCGAAAGCATCCTGGGTTTGTTCTCGGCGCGGGGTCTCCCGGAAAAAATGCTGCGGTGGCATTATCGTAGTAGACACCAGTCGTTGATTGCGGTCTCGAATTCCCAATTCTACGACGACAAACTTTTCATCGTACCGAGCCCGTATACGCAGGAGGCAGGTATGGGCCTTCGGTTCCACCCCGTGAGCGGTGGCACGTTCGATGACGGCGTAAATAAAGTCGAGGCGAGGGCCGTAGCGGAGGCGGTCATCCGCCACGCCATCAACACGCCGCAGCATTCGCTCGGCGTCGCTGCGTTCTCTGTGAAGCAGAGGCGCGAAATTCAAGACCAACTCGAAATCCTTCGGCGTCTCAATCCCGCGACTGAGGACTTCTTCCATTCCCATCCACACGAACCGTTCTTTATCAAAAACCTTGAAAACGTTCAGGGCGACGAACGCGACGTAATTCTAATTTCCGTGGCCTATGCAAAGAACAGGCAAGGTTACATGGGGATGCGGTTCGGCCCGCTAGGAGCGGAAGGGGGCGAACGTCGGCTCAACGTACTGATCAGCCGAGCAAAACGTCGATGCGAAGTTTACGCTTCGATCACCGACGAAGACATTGACCTTGAGCGGGCAAAGGGGAAGGGCGTTGCCGCATTCAAGCTGTTCCTGCACTACGCGCGGACTGGGCGACTATCGATTTCTCAGCGAGCCGAACGTGACATGGACAGCGTATTCGAAGAGCAGGTTATGACGGCGCTACATGAGAGAGGTTACCAGGTTCATCCGCAAGTTGGGATCGCCGGCTTTTTCATTGATCTTGCCGTGGCTGACGACGCAGTCCCTGGCCGGTATCTCCTCGGCATAGAATGCGATGGTGCATCCTATCACGATTCCAGATCCGCTCGGGATCGCGATCGGTTACGGCAAGCGGTCCTCGAGGACCACGGTTGGACGATACATCGGATTTGGAGTTCCGATTGGTTTCAACGACCCAAGGCAGAGCTCGACCGGGTCGTTGAGGCCATCGAGCGTGCGAAAGCCAATGTACTTCAGGGAGATTCGGCAGCAGAAGGCCCGCGCCGCGCAGTCTCGGTCGAAGTGGTCACGATCGAAAGGGACGCGGTGACGGAAATTAGTCTGGAACCTGTTTCGTTCGCAAGTTCAACTCCTTTCTACGAGGAAGCCTCACTGAGGGCAGACTTCAGATACGAGCTTCACGAGGCTCCCCTGCCTTTCTTGGTATCTCTGGTCAGGGAAATGGTGGAGATAGAAGGACCGGTGCATCGCGACGAGGTCGTGGTCAGGATTCGCACAGCCTGGGGCCTCCAGCAAGCAGGTGGACGTATCCGTGCGCACGTCGGTCGTGCACTTGATGCGTCGGTAAGCGGCGGACACGTTTACAGATCGGGAGAGTTCCTGCTGTGGCCAGGTGTAGATGCGAGGCTCCGCGACCGCAGCTCAGCGCTTTCGCCGAGCCTTAGAAGGATCGAGATGATACCGCCCATGGAGGTCGATGAGGGGATCCTTTCAGTCTTGGAAGCGGGTTTCGGTGCTACGGAAGATGAAACCGTAAACGCGATCGCACGCGGTCTCGGCTTCCGTGCGACGAGCTCGCAATTGAAAGAAGTCATCAAGTCGCGCATCGGATTACTGGTGGCGGAGGGACGGGTTCAAGTTCGCGACAATATGCTGATCGGTGCATCCACCATGTGACGCGGCCGATTTATTGAGTGCGATGGATAGAATGCTTAAACCAGCCAATTACCTCAGGACCAACCATGATTTTTCTAGATGAATACAAAGCCCTCACAAAGGTCCGCGAGATCCTCGAAGCCACCGATGAGGCGACCATAGTGGTCGCTTTCTGGGGTAAAGGAGCAATCGATTCGCTAGGACTTCGCAAGCCTTGGCGATCCCTGAAGATCGTATGCAATCTCGAGTCTGGGGCCTGTAATCCGTATGAAATCGAGGAGCTGCTGCAACTCGGCGCTTCCGTTGAAGTTCGGTCTGACTTGCGACTTCACGGCAAGGTTTACTTAACCGGATCCGGAGTCGTTCTCGGTTCTTCGAACGCATCGACCAACGGGCTGGTCGTTGAAGGCATTGCTGCTTACGGCTGGTCAGAGGCAAATGTCTTCTCCGACGATACCGAGCTAAACCCCAAAATCCAAGACTGGTGCAATGAGCGGTTCGCAGGGGCAAAACCTATAACTAAAGCCGACATTGTTGCTGCTCAGAGGCTCTGGAAAATTAGAAAGGACGCGTCCGATCGCACAGCCGCTTCGGCGGACGATCTGATCCAAGCTGTGCGAGAAAAGCCTTTGGATTTCGCTGACTCAAAGATCAACGTCGTGCGGTGGGAACGGAAGGCGACCGATGAGGCGGAAGAGGCGTACAACAGTGCGGTCAAAGCGGATCGTCTCTTGGAAGGCACCGACTACTATGAAGGTTGGGGAGATAGCATGGAAGTTGGCGATTGGCTCATCGACTACCACATCACCCGATCAAAGGCCGTTTTCACAGGATATTGGAAGGTGGTGGAGAACCAAGGTGAACTTACGATCGTGAGGGAGCAAGACGCTATCGCGCTTCCTGCTGTCGGTGTTCTAACGGTGGATGAAGCCCACAGGGAGCTAATCGCCGAGATGATATTTGCTTCCTCGAAAACCATCAAATCCGGAAAGAAGGAAAAGGTGACGCACATCGGAGACTTCATCAAAGAACTTGATGAATGGTTGCTTAGATCACCTTGATCTGATGTCGTAATGGTCCCAGCAATAGCGACTGTCTTTCACACTGCTGATCGTACACGGCGGACAGGTACGGAACGCTTAATTAGGCACCGCGTTCGCAGGTGCGGGCGATGTCGGGGGCGGCGACCTGCACAAGGCAAGCGATGCAAACGGGATTGCGGATGGAAGAGCACAAGTGGAGAAGACAATCCTCGAAGCTGCGGGAGGTCCAATGCGGCTCCGCGAGGCGCGGGGTCGTCTTTTCATTCTGAAAACGTCTGCGTCTGAGGGTCTGCCAGCCATTGTAGCTATCCAAGGGAACTCGGCCACAGATTAGGCGAGAGCGGACAACGTGGGGGTAGAACAGCGGTTATCGTTTGGCGGGTTGAAACTTTGTCCATCTTGAGAGGGTTGCCTAGTGCCGCGACAAGACGTGGTCTAACTATTCCAGAACTTCTGTCGTACAATCGATAGCAAGAATGGGTATGTGTGGTCGGATGCGTTGGGAGGTTTGGTTAACTAACGTTTATGGACACACGCAGGATGCTCTGGTGAGCATCGGTTACTTTCAACAACCTTTTTCCAGCCAATCCAGTTACGACGGGTCCGGGATGCTTTTTAGCACCCTCCTTCACATGCACGACGAGCGCGGCGTTTGGGCAAAGATTTTGTAGCGTGATATTCGAATTTAAGTCTGAGCCATGATGAGGAAGCGCCAACATATGCACGGAGGGCAAGTGGGCAGAATAAGCCGCTGCAAAGGCGTCAACATCAGCTTTGTTGAGGAGTTCGGAATCTCCTGTATTCAGCCATGCCGGAGGCCATTCACCCCAGAAATGAGGGGCATCATATTCAAACGCCCGGTTCCAGCGAAAATAACCGTGTTTCCTCTTTGATTCATCGAAATGAATAGGGACGCTGAGTAGTGATAACGAGGCTCGATTGGAAGAACCAACGAAGAGCTTGAAGACTTTTTGCAGATCGCTCCGACCGGAAGGAGTGCGTGCGTGAAGAGCTATGGCGTGCGCAAGTCGTCCTAAACCCGGCCGGGAAGCGACAGCACGACTGCTTATGCGCAAAAGTGAATACAGAGCCGTTCGAAGACCTCTGAGTGAGCTGGTGCTTATCGCTGTCCGGTACGGCTTTAACAGAAGGCCAGTGTTTTGGTTGGAAACGTAAATCTCGCAGCCGTTTTGATTAACAATTTCAACGCTATCATCGGTCTTCTTCTCCGACCCGGATTTTGTGGCTGGCGCAGGAACCGCTGTTGGCATCGGCCTCATCTTTGCGGTTAAGTCGCGGGTTTCCCAACCCACAGGTCTTATAGGGCGCGCTTCTGTAGGCTCCCCAGATTCCGAGCTCTCCGGGCCTCCTAGAAACGTCACGCGGCCGACGCCTCTCGACAGAAAAAATTGTGCGGGGTCGGAGACAAGTTCTACGAAACTACGCTGCAGTCTGCCTCTGCGGATTTCATGTAGCAAGGTGAAGGCGAGCTGGTCATCGTTGACATAGGGTACCATCACGTTGTTCACAACTGTTCCTGACAGCAGCGTATCCAAACCACTAACGTGGTCCGTGTCAAAATGCGATATGAATAGCCAGTCAACCGGAAACGTGTTGTTGGATATCCATGATGTGAGCACCTTGTCGAACTTCTTCGTGTTGCGGGCACCACAGTCGTATATCCAGTTGACAACATTGGCGCTATCAAAACGCGATCGTCCCGTATGAAATCCTCCGTGTCCGGCAGGATGTTGCGTCCATTCCACGTTCATTCTGAATCCTTAAATGCGTCGACGATACGTTTCCGGTAAGCTCAAGAAAATACAACCTAAGAATTTAAGGATCCCTTTCAATAAATGTGGATGACTACCAGTTCCGACGTCCCATTGCTTCTATATTTCGTTCGCTAGTATAGGTTGCGGACTGTTATTGTTTTAGGACACCTTAAAGTAAAGCTTTCACCATGAACCACGCTGCCCCGTCGAAGACTGTGCTTCAAACGATACTGGATTGGTCGCAAGGGCGGCCCATGTGGCAGCGTGATGCCCTTCGGCGTATTGTGACGGGCAGTACGCTTGATGCTGCTGCCGTCAACGAAGTTTTGCACCTCTGCAAGAAAGAGAACGGCGCGCCCGACATTCCACTGACGGCCGCGGCGTTGGAAGCGATACACTTGCCGGCTAACCCCGGTAATGGTGCAACAATCGCCTTGGTCTCCTTTGGAGATGTCGTCGGAGTAAACCAATTGGCTCCGAACCAGACCCTAATGTTCGAACAACAGGGCCTGACGATTGTTTACGGACCAAATGGAGCTGGCAAATCGGGGTATGGAAGAGTGTTGAAGCGCGCCTGCAGGGCTCGGAAAGCCGGAGAAATCATGCCCGACGCATTTTCTTCGACGATTGGCGTCAAAGCCACCGCTAGTTTTGTGATCTCTAAAGACGGCGTGCATCAGCCTGTACTGGGATGGGAGGACGATATGAGTCCTGATCCAGTGCTTTCCGCCGTCAGCGTTTTCGACCGCGAATGCGGCGCAGTCCACATCCAGGACAAGACAGAGGTCGCGTTCCGGCCCTTTGGGCTCGACATTCCCGACGACCTCGCGGCCGTCTGCACGCACATTAAGCTGCTGCTGCAGACCGAGGAGTCCCAGATCAATGCGCTCCGCGATCCAGTATTCGATATGCCAACTTGGCGGGCAACCACATCGGTCGGGCGTATTATGTCCTGCCTGAAGCACGATACGAAACTGCAGCCGCTAGCGATCCTCGCAATCATGACAGAAACAGAACGTGCACGCCTCCGGCAACTCACCGAAGACCTCGCTAAAAACCCAATTGAGGCGGCCGCCGAGCAACATCAGTTCGCCGATGGCATCGCGAAGATCGTGCGCTATCTTACGAAGGTTGAGGAATACTATTCCGACGATGCCCTGAATACGTTGAAATCGCTTGCAGACGACGCCAGGACCAAACGAGTTGCCGCTACGGTCGCCGCGGATGACGTCTTCAAGGGCGCCACTTTTCCAGCCGTCGGCGCGGAAGTATGGCGGGAGCTCTGGGAGGCGGCGCGGCACTACTCGAAGCATATCGAAAAGCAATTCCCGGCGGTAGAAGGCGAACACTGTGTACTGTGCCATCAGCCGGTGGGTGTCGAGGCCGGTGTGCGGCTGAGTGGCTTCGAGGGTTTCATCCGCGATGACACGGAAAAGCAGGCTGATGCGGCCGACAAAGTCTTTAGGAATTCACTGAAGAGGTTCGAGACGCATCAACCGGATATTCGACTAATAGCGGATATACGGAGGCGGATTGCCATCCAACATGGTGATTTGGCCGCCGACGTGCTGCGCTTTATGGCTACCTCCGATCTGCGTAGACGCCAGTGTCTGCGAGATATCGGTCACAACGGAGTCATGACCCTGTCACCGATGTCGGTAGTTCCAAAAACAGCGCTGCTGGCGCTTGAAAACGATACCCGCGCCTATGCCAGTCAGTTGGAGTCGGCAGCCGACGTCGAAGGCCGCGAAGTTTTACAGGCCGAGCATGACGAGCTCAAAGACCGTGCTGCAGCTATCGCCCTTGCTGAGGTCGCTAAAAAAGAGGTCTACCGGCTGGCAGATATAGAGCGCATTGCCAGATGCCTAGGGCAGACAGCGACGGCCCCTATTACGAAACTTGGCAACGACCTTGCCGATGACATCATCACTCCCCGTATGCGTGACCGCTTTCAGAGAGAGATCGTAAGGCTTGCGGCGGAGAAGGTCCGTGTTGAGGTCGTGCGTTCCGGTGGTCAGTACGGATCACCAAACTACCAAATCCGTCTGTTCGCAAATCCCAAGACCAAGGTGCATCTGGTGCTGAGCGAAGGGGAGCAAACCTGCGTAGCACTCGCGGCTTTCCTAACCGAACTCGCGACAGCCACACACAAGTCTGCTCTCATCTTCGACGACCCTGTTACATCGCTAGACCACCGCTGGCGCAAGAAGGTCGCGCGAAGGCTCGTCGAAGAGGCGAAGGAACGTCAGATAATTGTTTTCACCCACGACCTTGTGTTCGTAAATGACCTGAATGACAGCGCGCGCGGCCAAGGCGTGCCCGCTAAACTTGCAAACCTCTCACGGGGCCCAGAAGGTACCGGTATTGTGGGCGATGGATTGCCCTGGGATCATGCTGGCGTCAAGTCGCGCTTGGATCAGCTTGAGAAAGACCAGCGGGCGGGCAAGGCTCTGTATGATGCCAATGACGAGGCCGGCTATCGCAGTTCCGCTGTTAGAATCTACTGTTTTCTACGGGCCACGTGGGAGCGGGCGCTCGAGGAAATCGTTTTCGCGGGCGTGCTGATGCGGCATCGGGATTACATTGACACTAAGCATTTGAAGAAGGTCACCGCGCTGTTGGAGACGGATACGGAAGCGTTCCGAGCGGCGTTCAAGAAATGCAGTGACATCATCGATGCGCATGACCCGTCTCGCGTTCGTAATGATGAACCACCGCCACCCTCAGAGATTTCGGATGATATTAAAGCACTAAAGGACTGGGCCGACGCTCTGCGTATTCGGCAAAATGCCGTAGCATAGCTCCCGTACTTGTTCCCGCTATGAGATCGAAGCCCTTGCCTATGTCGAGCGCCTCAGCATCGCGAAGCTTAGCGTAATAGCTAGAGAGCTTGTCCAAAAGCGCTGCCGTGTAGACGCCCCTCATACCACTGCCGTCGATGCAGAGAACACGATAGGGGCGCTTCGTCGCGTCCAACCAAAAAAAGCCTTCCGCAACTACTTATCCCAACTGAAAATACTTAACTATTTCCTGCCCATCCAAACAACATTCCCCCGGTCCGGTTCGCAGAGGCAGTTGCATCGGAAACCCTATGAGACTTACAAGTCGTCGAAGGGCGCTCAGATTTTGCCCTGAGGAATAGACATGGGTCAGTGCATCAAAGGAAGCTCAGGCCGCCTTCGAGCTCTTCGACGAGGGAGAATGGCCTATTGGGGCGTTCGGCTAATGCCTCGTGCGCCCGGATCGCAAACTTGTGGGCCTCGGAAGAGTGCACGCGCTGTGCAGGTCCTTCGCGCATCCCTTACTGCCCGCAGTTCACAAGCTGGCGTCATGGTCTCACGGGCCGTCGCTATGTGAGCCATCAATGCCTGTGAGGTTTGTCCATGATTACCACGCCTGCAAGTGAGGCAAGGTGTGTGTCGCTCCGCTCACGTGCATGGCGGAGTTCCTCGACATGGGCTGCCGTGATCTGTTCTGCTGTCATCATCCAATGCGCCTCGCGAATTGTGGGAGGCTAGGCGCATGAGACCAGCCTCCAAGCAAAGGTGTCACTTATTGCCAGTCGCCTTGAGCGTCGAGTCTAGCTGGGCACCATTTCTGGACGCATCTTCGACGGTGTTGTTGAAGATCTTTCCGTAGTAGTATGCACCCTGATCCGCACCGTAGCCTATTGCCAGTGAAAACATGCCGAATGCAATCGCACCAAGTGGTCTGGTAAGCGACTCCTTAATTTCGCGAACGTCGTTCAACGTGTATCCGGCCGCACCAATGGCGAACAGAACCATGAGTCCACGCAGGGTCGGGTGCTTCACTTCAGCCGCGCCCACAAAGCTCATCACCGCCAAAAAGATGGCAAGCAGGGCGATAGCAATTGCGACAACCTGTAAAAACCTATGCATTTCAAAACCACTTTGATCTCAGTTGCCAGCGCTGAAGGCCAGATTCCCTTCGGGTCGATTGCCTCCAAATCCTTCATGCCACTCGTCTAGCTGGTGGCAACTAATCAATCGTTAACATCTGCGCTAGCGCTCGATAAGGCGGCTATCCCGATGGCAAAGCGGTAGCGGTTGGCGTATGGCCTCGAGCAATGTAGGATCAGCAGCGAGACCCACAGCGCGCCTTGCCGAAGATTTTCTGTTGGCTAAGCGACGGTCAGCAACACACCCCTTTTGCTCAGTCAAAAACTGCGATATGCACTTCTCGGCACTGGGGGAGTGTCTCCGATGAAAATGATATTCAAATATTTTTCGGCGGGCGTCGCCGAACACGTTTTCGCTCGCGATGGCCATGTCGGCATCAAATGCACGCTGCCAGCGGACTACAACGATCCGTACGAGCTATTCCTCGGTATTGATCTCGATCAGGGATCCGATCTCCTCGCCACCTACAGCGAGGTTGTGCAGGAGATCCCGCCGTATTTGACAACCTGCTTCTCGAAGTCTCCTGTCGTGACCCCGATGTGGGCGCACTATGGCGACAACCACAAGGGCTTCGTAATCGGGTTTGACGTGTCGGAGTTGCAGGAGGTCTATGAAGACCTTCTTGTTCGCGAGATCACATACCGAGATCGACCGAGCGAAACGCTGGTCTCATTCGCGAAGATGGCGGCACAAAGGAAAAAGCCTCGTGACGCGATGGCACTCCGGAACGCCGTTATCTTTGAAGGGTATTTCTCAAAGTACCGGGAATGGAGTTACGAGCAGGAGGTCCGTGCCGTCAATTTCGAAGACTACGTGGAGGATGTCGGAGGGTACAAGATCCTTTATGTGCCGGAGCCATGTGTCGCAGCGGTGATCTCAGGTGCCAAAGCATCAGCGGAATTAAAACAGGTTCTCGAAGAGACGGCGAACGGGCTCGGCGCTGACTATTACTCTGGGAAGATCGGCCGCAGTTATCCGTCGCCGTTCATGTTGACAGACCGCGGGAGCACGAGAGTGTATGCGGAAGGCGATATTGCTCCACCGATCGCGGAATGTGTGGAGTGTTCGGAGCCGTTGAGAGAAAAGGGGGATATCTGCCCTTGGTGTTCGATCGATGACGCGCAAAGATTTGAGGCTGCCGCCAACAATCCGTTCCGGATCCTGAATCACTATGGGCTGCTGGGGGAATACGTTGAAGGGTACCCCGTCAGACCGCGGAAGCGATACGAGTAAATGGCGCGCGAGACACTGAGCGTCGGCCTGACGCCTGATCTTTTACCCTGCGGAAACAATCTCGGGCGAGGATCTGCCAACCCATCCGTTTGAGCTCGTCGAGGTGGCGATTTTCCCACACCCTGTTGCGGGCGATTTTCTTCGACCAATAGTCTTGGTCTCCTTTGGCTCGCGATAGCCGCGGCGACAGTCGTGCATGTGCCAAAGCAGCCGTGAACCAGGATCACCTTCTCCCAGGAAGGAAAAACTATGTTCGGGGTGCCTGGGAGATCTCGTCGATGCAGTCTGTAACGATAACCGAGTGCATGCGCCACTTTCCGGACGATCATCTCTGGACGAGTGTCCCGCGATTGATTGCGCGCATGTTCTTGCTTCGCTGCGGACATGTCATAGGACGAAGATAGGGTTCCCGATTCTCCAAATCCAACAAAACGAAGAGATTGCCCCGAAAATCGGACTACCAGTTAACAGGGCGCGTGAATTGGAACGCGAGGCGAATCATGGTAATCGACGGTTGAATATCCTAGGCTCATGGCTGGGGGTGGAGCTGCTCCAATGAACTTCGATATCTACCCGCCCTCCAAAGGAGAGCTGAACTCCATCAAGGGCAAAGTGGGTCTGCAGCAGGACACCTGGGACGACTACGACTTCAAGACCACCTACTATCTTTATTATAGGGACAGCGAGAGCGAAGAGCTCCTGCTTGTTGGTAGCGTCAAAATCTTGAAGCTTGGACAGAAACGGCGCGAGCCCTTGCAGGTTATCGATTCGTTCGAACTCCTTGACGATCAATGGTGTTCTGTCGGTCGTTCACTCGACTATTACGAGAGACTCTCAACAATCAACGAGACCGATCGGGCAGAGATTCTGGCCTCCCTCAGAGACGTAGTGGCCAATCCATCACTCGTTCCTGACTTCCAAAACGAGCCCGGTTGGGGCAATTCGCTTTTCCGCGACAATGACACCTGGGATCGCTTCCTCGATGACGCGGCTGCCGTCCTGAATAAGGACTTCACCAAGCTCGCCGATCTCGACACCCCATTCGCGTTTACGCCAACCGACGGGTCAGATGAGCTGGCTCTTGATTTTTCCGCTCCTCCAGTCGTCGGCCTTCGTCGAATCAGGAGACTAGGGCCAAGTCGCAAAGAGGTCTTGCTTCCTCAGCGGATTGTCGCTTTGATCGGACGGAATGGATCCGGAAAGAGTACGCTGCTCTCGCGAATCTCCCATGTTGCGTTCGCGTCCGGATCGGAACGCAGTGTCGCGGCGGTCCGCGAATTGGGGACATTTCAGCCGCCCGATATCAACTTCTCGCGTGTCATAACGATTTCCTACAGTGCCTTCGATAGCTTTGACGTTCCCGGCCTGGATGGCCGTGACCGAATGCAGGTTGCCAAGGATATCTCTGCAGGGAGGGGACGGTTCGCGTATTGTGGACTTCGCGACATCTCGGCTGAAGCGCAGGAGCGCGAGGGTGCGCAATCTTTCGCGGATGGTCGCCCAACGATTACCCGTTTGAAATCGATCGACGTGCTTGCAGCCGAATTCGAGCAGTATGTCACAGCAATCAGCAACGGCGGCCGTCGACAGCTTTTCCTTGCTGCACTCGAGCCACTGCTTTCCGAGCCATCATTTGCTCAGCGAGGAGATGAAGGCGAAGCCGAGTTCATCATCAATGAACCGAAAACTTCGTTCCTGAGCTGGAGCACGGGTCACAAGATTGCATTGCATGTCATCGCCTCGCTGACGGCGCGAGCCGCTCGAAAATCGCTTGTGCTATTCGATGAGCCGGAGATGCATCTTCATCCCCCGCTGACCGCGGCGCTGATGCAGGCCATCAGGATCATCTTGGAAGAAGTGAATGCATTCTGCATTGTTGCAACGCACTCCCCAGTGGTCATCCAGGAAACGCTAGCACGCCACGTAAGAGTCGTTACTCGGGCTGGGGACACTGTCCATTTGACGCAGCCGAAGCTTGAAACGTTTGGCGAGAACGTCGGCATTTTGACATACG
Source organism: Agrobacterium sp. 20P9.1.2 (assembly GCF_057799395.1). NCBI lineage: Bacteria > Pseudomonadati > Pseudomonadota > Alphaproteobacteria > Hyphomicrobiales > Rhizobiaceae > Agrobacterium > Agrobacterium sp. 20P9.1.2. Next base: position 290,428 of record NZ_JBYOKI010000003.1, on the reverse strand, counting down.
ACATCTTCGGCCTGGTAGCCTCCGCGACAGACTTTCATGAAGTCCTGGATATCCTCGTGGACAGCGGTCTCGAAATCGAAGCTATCGAGGATTTCTTCACACCTGCGTTAAGCGGTCAGGCCCGTGGTTATGTTTTGTCAAAACTGGCAGGGCGCTCGAAAAAGAAATGAGAAATCTGCCGAAGCCGTCCAGGGAAACTGCACGGGATGATCTCCAGAAAGTTCTCTACACGTACCGATACGGCGGGGAAGATCTGGGATATGCGCCGACAGACGCCGAGATCGACGCCATCATCGCCATATACGATCGCTACGATGAACTGCTGGGATCGCCGTCACCAGAACTGAAGGGCCCGAACCTGGCGACGGACTTAAGGGCAGCAGTGCTGAAGGCGGACGGGCAAACCTATGAAGATGGAAAGATCCACCACGTAAGGACAAATGCCTTCGAGAAGGTTGACTTGTGTCCGATGTGTGGAATCGACCCGCCTGTCGAGCTCGATCATCACCTCCCCAAGTCGGTATTCAAGTCACTTGCCATTTACGCGCGGAATCTTGTTCCACTGTGCGAGGCATGTAACGGCGACAAACTGGCAGCCGACGCGGGGAAGTTTGCTCACGCCTACTTCGACATTTTGCCCGACGTTCAGTTCCTAAAGGTCGATGTCGCCGTCGATAATGGCGGTCTGACCGCGATTTATTGGATCGACGATGGCGCGGCGGTGCCCGGACCGCTGCTAGCCAAGATCAAATTCCAGATGGAGGCGCTTTCGATGAATGACCGTTTCCAGAAGGATGTGAACAATTACCTCGTCGGCCATACGACGGGGATACATATGGCCGCCGAGTTCAACGGCGGCGACGGCGTCCGCTACTATCTGCGTAGGCAAGCGCAGGTTGAAGAGGGTGCATTTTACCGAAATCATTGGCGGCCTGTCCTTCTTCATGCATTGGCAAGCCATGCTGGCTTCTGCGACGGGGAATTTAGAGATGTTCTTCCGGATGCGCAGGTTGCTGATCAGGTGGAAGACCTGACTGTCAAGGAACTGACCGAGGTATAATGAGTGCAAAGCCTGGAGGATGACGATGAAATACGCGGATGAAGAACTCGAGGTAATTAGAGGGGTAATAGAGCACGGAGGCATTTATACGATCGAGATCGATGCTTCCGAGATCCCCATGACTGAGGTGGAGGAAGCCTGGGACGGTATTGCCCCAGTTTTAACCAGCGGCTTTGAGATGCCACCATCGACCGTAATCCAGGACCCGGTAGCTGCGAATGAGATCCTGAAGAAGGTCGACACGTGGGGACAGATCGTCGTGCTTGTTTACCGAAGCGGAGGTCGCATTATCTACCGAAAGCTGCCCAGCGGACGGTACGAGGCTTCGGTAAGCCGAGAAGAGAGCTGAGGGATGGGCCAAATCGCCTACTCGGCTGCCACGGGATCGCCGATCGAGGCTTTCTGGACCTCCGATGAACAGTGGGCGGCACTTCGTGACGCTCCCCCCGGCAACCTGCTTATGCCAAAATCGATATGCCGGGCGAATTAGTCAAACGTGATCGTCACTGAAACGCAAACGTGATGCCAAGCTCCGCGAACCTCGGTCCGGCCGCCCGGATATCTGCCCACCGATAGAAGGTCGCGCTTACGGCATCGGTCGTGATCGCCACCGGCGCGCCGGTACTCTCCAGATCCTTTTTCGCCTTCATGAAATGCACGCCAAGACGGGACGCATATCCGAACAGCGACACGAATTCGTTCGAGAACCTGTCGAGTTCCTCCTGGCGATAGATCGTCTGCGGGCATCGGTTCCGCGGGTTCACGGCAATCTCCGCCGTGATGAAGCCTGCCTTGGTGAGCTGTTCGAGCACCTTCGGCTGAAGCTTTAGTTCCTCGCTGGCTTCCGCAGCACTGAGGCCTCCATGAGTTCTTTACGGAGAGCTTCGAGGAACGTCTCGATGGAATTCACATGCATGTTCATGACTGGGAGTCCTCATGTTTACGCGTGAACTTGGTGGGCTGATTCCAACTCTGGCGTTTGTTTCACTGTTTGTTCTGGAAGGCATTTTCCAGGCACCACGAGGTGCCTGGATGTCTGGTGGTCGGCCATCTCCCGGTTCGGACCGGGCGGTAGCCGCTCAACTAAGCTGGAAAATCCATTTTAGTTGAGCGGTCTCTCACGTTTGGTTGGACGCGACACCCTGTTCGTTCCCTTTAGAACTTTCAGGCGTCGAAGAACGCCTGAAAGTCGTTTCGGTCTATTGGAGAGCTTTACGCTGGATTATCCAGCGTAAATGCCTCCCGGAGCGTTTCTTAGTTGGACGCGACATTTTTATTTGGCGTTGAGTGCTAACTTAGCTGCAACCGCTCGTCGCACCACAAGTATCGCATTTCTCACACGTCCCATTCCTCACCATCGTGAAGTTCTGGCACTCGCCGCACATGTTGCCCGTGTACCCCTGAGCAATGGAGCGGATGCGGCGTTCGGCTTCCTTCTTTTTGGCTTCTGTCTTGGCAGAGGCGGCGTCTGCTGCTGCTTTGTCGGAGAAGAGAGCCGTTGCGGCCTGTTCGGATTCGGTGGCGATGGCCTCTTCGGCGATGTCTTCGGCCAGTTCCTTGGCGCGCTCCTCGTAGTCACGCTTGAAGGCGAGGACTTCGGAGGTGGAGATGGCGACGGTTGGTTCCAGCTTGCGGACCGTGTTGCCGGAGATCTGCGTGACGTTGCCGGAAGCGCGGGCAGGGGCGGCTGTTGCCGAACCCTTTGGCTCGGACGAAGAGCGTTCGCTGCTGGTGTTGGAGACCAAGGTTGGCTTGTAACCGCGTGTCCAGCCGGTGGAGACGAGGTTGGTCTTGCCTTCCTCGATGCCCTTGCCGAGTGCCGTCTGCGAGAAGTCCGACGTATCCACATGGGCCAGATCGTGACGGCCTAGATAGGAGACGGCGAGTTCGCGGAAGACGTAGTCGAGGATCGATGTCGCGTTCTTGATCGCATCGTTGCCGATGACCATGCCGGCTGGTTCGAACTTGGTGAAGGTGAAGGCCTCCACATATTCTTCCAGCGGCACGCCATATTGCAGGCCAAGCGAGATGGCGATGGCGAAGTTGTTCATCATCGCACGGAAAGCGGCGCCTTCCTTGTGCATGTCGATGAAGATTTCGCCGATGCGGCCATCACCGAATTCGCCGGTGCGCAAGTACACTTTGTGACCGCCGACGGCTGCCTTCTGCGTGTAACCCTGACGGCGGTTCGGCAGTTTTTCACGCTCGCGGCTGACGCGTTCGATCACGCGCTCAACGATCTTTTCCGTCAGTGTCACGGCCTGGGCGGCCTGTGGCTGGGCGATCAGATCATCCAATGCGTCTTCGTTGTCGTCATCTTCGACCAGCGATGCATTGAGCGGCTGGCTGAGCTTGGAACCATCGCGGTAAAGCGCGTTGGCCTTGAGCGCCAGCTTCCAGGACAGCATGTAGGCTGCGCCGCAATCTTCAACCGTTGCATCGTTCGGCATGTTGATGGTCTTGGAAATCGCACCCGAGATGAAGGGCTGTGCTGCCGCCATCATACGGATGTGGGATTCCACCGAGAGGTAACGCTTGCCGATCTTGCCGCATGGGTTGGCGCAATCGAACACAGGCAGATGCTCGTCCTTGAGGAACGGTGCGCCTTCCAGCGTCATCGCGCCGCAAACGTGCACGTTGGCCGCTTCGATGTCCTTCTTGGCAAAGCCGAGATGTTCCAAAAGGTTGAAGCTCATGTCGGCGAGCTGCTCGTCGGAAACCTTGAGGGTGTCCTTGAGGAAGTCGGCGCCGAGTGTCCACTGGTTGAAGACGAACTTGATGTCGAAGGCTGCCTTCAGCGCACCGTTGACGGCTTCGATCTTCTCATCGGTAAAGCCCTTGGCGCGCAGCGTCGAGGCGTTGACGGCAGGCGCCTGGTTGAGATTGCCATGGCCGACAGCATATGCTTCGATTTCGGCGATCTGGCTTTCAGAGTAACCGAGCGAGCGCAGGGATTCTGGAACGGCGCGGTTGATGATCTTGAAGTAACCGCCACCGGCCAGCTTCTTGAACTTCACCAGCGCAAAGTCAGGCTCGATACCGGTCGTGTCGCAATCCATGACGAGGCCGATCGTGCCTGTTGGCGCGATGACGGTTGTCTGGGCGTTGCGGTAGCCGTTGATTTCACCAAGCTCCAGCGCCTTGTCCCATGCAGCAACTGCGTGGGTGATGAGGTCTGCATCCGTGCAATCGGTGTGGATGAGCGGAACCGGGTTTACCGATAGGCCTTCGTAACCATAGGCGAGACCCTGAGCGGTGCGGCGGTGGTTGCGGATGACGCGCAGCATGTTGTCGCGGTTCGGCGCAAAGCCGGGGAATGGGCCAAGCTCGCCAGCCATTTCAGCCGATGTCGCGTAGGAAACGCCGGTCATGATGGCGGTCAAGGCACCGGCAATCGCACGGCCTTCATCGCTATCGTAAGGAATGCCGGAGGACATCAGCAGGCCGCCGATGTTGGCATAGCCGAGGCCGAGTGTGCGGTATTCGTAGGAGCGTTCGGCAATTTCCTTGGACGGGAACTGCGCCATCATGACGGAGACTTCAAGAACGACGGTCCACAGGCGAACGGCGTGTTCGTAGTCGGCAATGTCGATGTTCTTGGTCTTGGCGTCCTTGAATTGAAGCAGGTTCAGCGAGGCAAGGTTGCAGGCCGTGTCATCGAGGAACATGTATTCCGAGCAGGGGTTGGATGCGCGGATAGGACCTGCGGCTGGCGATGTGTGCCAGTCGTTCATGGTGGTGTTGAAGTGCAGGCCTGGATCGGCAGATGCCCATGCGGCGTGGGAAATCTTTTCCCAGAGATCGCGGGCTTTCAGAGTCTTCATGACCTTGCCGTCCTTGCGGGCGGTCAGGTTCCAGTCGCCATCATCTTCAACGGCGCGCAGGAAGTCATCCTTCAGCGACACGGAGTTGTTGGAGTTCTGGCCAGACACCGTGAGGTAGGCTTCCGAATCCCAATCGGTGTCGTAGGTCTTGAACTCGATGTCCTTGTAGCCCTGCTGGGCGAACTGGATGACGCGCTTGACGTAGTTTTCAGGAACCATGTCTTTCTTGGCAGCGCGGATTTCGCGCTTCAGGGCAGGGTTCTTGGCAGGGTCGAAGCAATCGCCGTTATCGCCTTCGCAATTGACGCAGGCCTTCATGATGGCCTTCAGGTGCTTGGCGACGATCTTGGAACCGGTCACGAGAGCGGCAACCTTCTGCTCCTCGTTCACCTTCCAGTCGATGTAAGCTTCGATATCGGGGTGATCGGCATCGACGACGACCATCTTGGCTGCACGGCGGGTCGTGCCGCCGGACTTGATGGCGCCGGCTGCGCGGTCACCGATCTTGAGGAAGCTCATCAGGCCGGAGGACTTGCCACCGCCGGACAGCTTTTCGCCTTCGCCGCGCAGATAGGAGAAGTTGGAACCCGTGCCGGAGCCGTATTTGAACAGGCGCGCTTCACGCACCCACAGGTCCATGATGCCGCCTTCATTGACCAGATCGTCTTCGACGGACTGGATGAAGCAGGCATGCGGCTGCGGGTGTTCGTAGGAGGACTTGGACTTGGTCAGCTTGCCCGTAAAGGGGTCGACATAGAAGTGGCCCTGGCCTGGACCATCGATGCCATAGGCCCAGTGCAGGCCGGTGTTGAACCACTGTGGAGAGTTCGGCGCAACGCGCTGGGTGGCCAGCATGTAGGCAAGCTCATCCTTGAAGGCAGCCGCATCTTCTTCGGAGGAGAAATATTTGCCCTTCCAGCCCCAGTAAGCCCATGTACCGGCCAGACGGTCGAAAACCTGACGCGCATCGATTTCAGAGCCGTAACGCTCGTCTTCGGGAATATCCTTCATCGCCTTTTCATCGGCAACGGAACGCCACAGGAAGGAAGGAACGTCGTTCTCTTCGACCTTCTTCAAACGGGCAGGGACGCCGGCCTTGCGGAAGTACTTCTGCGCCAGAACGTCTGTCGCGACCTGAGAGAACTGCGCGGGAACGTCGATATCCGCTAAGCGGAAAACGACGGAACCATCCGGGTTCTTGATCTCGCTCACGGCCTTGCGGAATTCGATTTCCGCATAGGCAGACTGGCCGGGCTTCGTGAAGCGGCGTTCGATGCGCATTTGTCTTTGTCCTCGTCCTTGGGCGCCTCTGGGCAGGGCGCAAAAATTCGCTCCAGCGTCGCGCCTTATCGCGCGCCGCCGGTGTGTGGTCATCTCAGGTGAAACCATCATCCATGGATGACGTTCCCTCTATCTCGTGGTGATTTCGGCTGCAAGCATACTATATATAGTATTAACAGTTTGTTGTCGCCATATATCCCGCATTTTGTTTTGGCAACAAAAGCCAGCTCACACACAACCGATTGCGCTCCATCCCCTCATGGCTGGAACGCATACAAACGCGTGAACTGAAACTGATGAGAACCGAAGGTGGAACACCCGATTCCGTCGCCGCCGCAACATGAGCATTACCTTGCGGATATGCAGTGATTCCGTCAAGGCCTAGTTTGCAATCGTTTGTTAACCACAAGATATTGTGTGGCGTGGCTGTGGAAAACGGGGAAAGAAAAACCACCCATAAAATTCAGTAACTTGGATGAATTTTAGAAAGTCCGATGCCGACTACCTTACCTTACGGAGGGCCCGTTTATCGCGATTTTCTCGATTTTTTCGAGTGTGGTGTACGAGCAACAACACCTGATTTCCACAATTGCCGGTTCACCACCAATTAAGTCTAGACAAACCAAAAAGAGCACCTGAATGCAGCAGCCCCTAACTGTGAAATTTGGAATACTTCAGTTGCAAATATCGGTCGTGTGATCCCAATTTCGTCGTGAAGGCTAGGAAATTTGAGACAGCGCATCCGCTTTGCGATAAGGGCGGTCATTCTCGAGGAAGTTTTTCTGCTATTTCTTGAAACTGGGCAGCGGTAAAACCCGTAAGCATTGGCATCTCCCAGTCAAAAAAAGACTTATTGGAGATCGCATGTAGGACCAGCAGCCGCACTCCCCGCATTTCCTCTGGAGAGAGGCCAGGATCTGGCACGACTGAACTTAGTTCCACGGCGATTTTTTCGGCGACCTTTCGAGGTGATGGCCCCAGAAGGATAACATCGTCGTCTCGTTCCAGTTGCTCAAGAGCGCCGATGATCGTCTGGATGATTGTCGCATTATGAGGTTCGTTCATTTTGGCAGCCGGTCAACGGTGAAGTTTGGACAGAAAGTCCATAACAGACTCGTCACCAGAGGCAACCGAAAGTCCGCAATTGGCTGCGGACTTTCCCCTTCGTCGTAAAACTTTCAATTAAATAGACAGTTTTCTAATGATTTTTTTCGACGTCGCAAACGTGAGCGAAATCAGCCCGGTGCGCCTTTGGCGATAGGCTCCTGATAGGTGAAACCCAGATCCCACGGGAAATAGATCCACGTATCCTGGCTCACTTCTGTAATGAAGGTGTCGATGGTGGGGACGCCGCTTGGCTTGGCGTAGACGCAGGCAAAATGGGCCTTTGGCAGCATTTCGCGCACTTCGATGGCGGTCTTGCCGGTGTCGGTCAGGTCGTCGACGACGAGGATGCCATCGCCTTCCTTTTCCATCAGCTCCGGCGAAATGCCCTTCAGCAGCAGCGTATCGCCCTGATTGACGTAATCATGGCGGGTAGCGATGCAAACGGTGTCAATGAGGCGGATGTTGAGTTCGCGGGAGATGATGGCTGCCGGGACGAGGCCGCCGCGGGTGATGCAGACGATGGCCTTGAACTCCTGGTTCAGGCCGGCCAGACGCCAGGCAAGCGCACGGGCATCGCGGTGAAATTGATCCCAGGAGACGGGAAAAGCTTTATCGGGAAGGGACATGGGGTGTCTACCATCTGGTCAAAATTGTCGATGGCTTTGGCTAATAGCGGCAAGAATGCCTGAAAAGCAAGCACATCGCACAGCTCCCCAACGGGTTTCTTGCCGCATTCCTAAAAAAGAACGTGTGTCTTCTACTGGTTCTTATCCACGAAAGCGCCGATGACGCGGTTTCGCCCGGCGTCCTTAGCGCGATAGAGCGCGGTATCGGCACGGCGTAGCAATTGCTGCAGGCGCTCGCCGGGGCCAGCCTGCACCACGCCGAAACTGCAGGTAATGCGACCATGCGGCAGCGGCTCCACATAGCTGGCCTGGAAGGCAGCGCGCAGGCGCTCGGCAATCTTCAGCGCAGCTTCGCCCGAGGTACGCGGCAGGACGATACAGAATTCCTCGCCGCCGATGCGGGCAGCCAGATCATAGGGCCGCAGAGAATCCTTCACGATCTCACCGACGATCATCAAAACATTGTCGCCAGAATCATGGCCGTAATCATCATTGATCTGTTTGAAATTATCGAGATCGAACAGGATGAGGGAAAGGGGCTCCTTGCCACGCTCGGCTTGCGACTGAAGAGCGGGCACCTGCTCCGTCAGCCAGCGGCGGTTGGCCAGTCCGGTGAGAAAATCCGTGGTGGCCTGATGCTTGAGCTTCTTGGTCAGCTCCTCAACCTGAAACAACATCGACTTCGTCGCATCGGTCACGATGGCGATTTCATCTGTGCCGCTGGACTGAATTTTAAGAACGCTTTTGTCCTCCGGGTATTTCTTCAGAGCCACGGCAAGGTGGTGCAGGGGGCGAATGAAGTGCCAGATGGCGAACAGGCAGACGCCGGTGCCGACAACGGTGGCCACGAGTATAAGGCCGAAGACCGGAATGGGGCTGGTATCAAAACCAAAAAGCAGATGAACAATCAAAGCAATAAGCGGAACGTGAACGCTCAGGAAAGAAACGAGGAAAATTTTTGCGATCAGCGATCGTTGGAGCATGGGCATTATCCGTCGTTTTCACAGTCGTCATCCGTTACCGCCTCGGCAATGGATCATTCTCTAAAATAGCAAGATCGAAATCAGCCTCGAAAAAAAGCTATTCGATGGCGAGATGTCGGTTAACTTATGATGGGCAACTTATTTTTCAATTCCAGATATTAAATCCCATCTTATAGGCTCCTTTTTCCGATTTTGCTATTTTAAGTGGTGCGCCACTGAGGTGTTTCCTCAAAGTGCAAAAGTACACGCTTTTAGCGCTCAAAAACGCAGGACCAGTAAGCCGGATTCGCCGCTGTCTCGGCATGGATCAGCCGATTTCCCCTCCAAAAGCTCTTATCCACAGGCAAAATAAGCCTCTGTTTTGAATGGATAATCCTTGTTTTTCAGGGCTTCTCGCCCGGTCCGTCATTTTTTTGTCAAAAGGCGCATTTTCTTGCTTGCGGTATCGAAAAGCTCTGACTATAAGGGCGCCACACCGCAAGTGTTACGCGCCCTTCGTCTATCGGTTAGGACGTCAGATTTTCATTCTGAAAAGAGGGGTTCGACTCCCCTAGGGCGTACCACTTCCTCACAAAATCCCCATTCTTCCTTGTATGTTGTCCATCGTCGTTTGCGGTCGTTGCCGTCTGCGACAGTGTTTTTTCGTGCCTGAATAGGAGGGGATATGGCGGCTCGGATCATTCTGATTGGCGGCACCTCACATGCGGGCAAATCCACGCTCGCTGCTGAGATGGCACAACGCTTGGGCTGGCGCTGCATTTCAACAGATAGTCTTGCCCGGCATCCCGGTCGGCCATGGCGGGATGCACCCGATTTCGTGCCGCCACATGTTGTCGAACATTACCGCGACCTCAGCTTGGATGAGTTGATGCAATCGGTTCTGCGTCATTACGATTCCATGTGGGATGCTCATATTCTGCCTTTGATAAATGCGCCAGATTGTTTGGTGATGGAGGGCTCAGCCCTGCTGCCAGAAAGGATTGCGCCGTTACTCTCTGATGAGGTGAGGGCAGTTTGGCTTGTCGGGTCAGATGGTTTGATCGAGCGGCGGATCAAAGCTGAAAGCGATTACGAAAATAGGGATGCAAGCGGTCGAGTGCTTATCGACAAGTTCACGGTCAGGGCGCAGGCGTTCAATCGCTTCATTGCCGATGAGGTCGCTCGCCTGAAACTTCCGAAAATCGATGTTGCAGCGGAAGACTTGTCAGCACAGTTGTTTGCTGCCCTGCGCATTGAGAGCTAACCCCGGCCAAATACGGGTTGAGTTTCGCAGTTGACCCGGCGCGCGAGAACGCGATTGTAGCACTGGCATCTTGGAGGAGATATCAGTGACATCAGGCATACCGTTTTCCCTTGTCGGCATCGATCACGTCGTTCTTTTGGTTGATGACATGAACAAGGCGCTTCGTTTTTATCATGAGGTTTTGGGCTGCCGTCCCGGCTACACCTATCCGGCGCTGGGCATGGAGCAGGTGTGGTGTGGAGCATCGCTTATCGTTTTGTGGGATATTACGCATCCGGGCGGGCAGAAGGCGGCACCGCCGGTGGCGGGTGGGCGTAATGTTGACCACATCTGCATCGCGACTGGCCCTTTCGAGCATGATGCACTGCGGGCGCATCTGGAAAGCCACGGCGTGGAAATCCATCGTGAGGCCATGCATGGCGGCGCGCGGGGCATGGGCCACTCCTTCTATATATACGACCCCTTCGGCAACATGCTGGAGATCAAGGGACCGGCGGAATATCCGGACGGGCGATCTGCTGCTGGCTAACCCTGTGGCGAACACGGTTTCATGATGGGGCGGCATGCAACCGCGAAGCTGGAATGGCGTTGTTCTGAAAACAGAATTAACGGAGCATTGACCATGTCCAGTTTCCTTCGCCCACTTGCCGCCACGTTGGCCTTTTGCGGGCTCAGCGCATGTCTCGTTCAGGAGGCGAAAGCCGAAACGGCGGTGGTGCCAACGCAACTGTCGCACTATCAGGGCAAATGGCTGGAGATTGGCCGCACGCCGATGCGTTTGACGGATGGCTGCGTCGCTGGCTTCACTATCTATAAGAAGGGTGCCGCGCCCAACGAGGTAATGGTGCAGGATGGCTGCCGCGAAGGAACGCCCCAAGGCAAACTCAAAACCATCGAAGGCATCGGCACGCTGACAGACTACAAGGCGACAAACGCAAAGCTACGGGTGCGTTATCTGCTGTTCATCACCTTCAACTATTGGGTCCGCTATCAGTCACCCGACCGAAGCTGGTTCATAAGTTCCAACCCCGACATGACCAATCTTTGGATCTATTCGCGCAACGTGCCATCCAAGAGCAGGCTGGCGGTGATGGTAAAGAAGGCTGAAGAGCTCGGATATGATGCAAGCAAGCTGGAATTTCCGAAGTTCTGAGATTGGGCTTCGACTTGGACGACAGATGCCTGCGGAGACGCAGGCATTTTTGTTTGTCGTGTCGGGTTTGAGTGGTGTTTTCGTCTCCAAAGAGTCTCGTTGGACCTGCGACTTGGTCTGACTTTTCGGCTCAGGGATGACGGATAGAGACAACGTCGCGTCTCAAGACTAATCCATACAAAAATGCCCGCGTTTCCGCGGGCATTTGCAGCAGTAAGGCCAATCCGTTATTCTACGATTGTTTCGGGGCGGCGTTCTGTGTGGGCAGCACCCATGTTGCCGCCGAAGAGCGCGGCGACGGCGCCGAGGAGCAGCGCGCCAAAGGCGACGTAAGAGCCGGTGGAGACTGCTGTTGCGGTTGCCTGGGCAGCTTCCGTTGCGCGAGTCTTGGCCTGTTCTACGGCCTGCTTATACTGGGTCTCATATTGGATGACCTGCTGGCGGGCCTGATCGACCGGGATACCCTGTGCGCGGGCCAGAGCATCGGCAGCGCGGTTGCGGGCATCGTCGGCCTGAGCCTGATCACCTGTCAATGCGGCGCGAACGGCACTGACGGCTGCATCGCGCAGAGCCTGCGGATCATTGCCGCCGCTTGCTTCACGAATGCGTTGTTCGATCGTGGAAACGGGGTCGCTGGCATTGGCAAGCGAGGGCGCTGCGGCTGTCGCCGCCGTGGCAATGGTGGAACCGGCACCGGAAAAAACGCTGGTGACGCCAGAGAATGCGCCGCCGACCAGCGCGCCGACTGATGTGGTCAGAAGGTAGAAGACGACGAGCGTGGTAACCGCCCAGGAGGTCAGACCATGCAGCGCGCCTGTGGAGCGGACGACGCGACCGGACATGCGGCTGGCAACATAGGCACCGATGAAGGCTGCGATAATGCCACTGACGATCATCCAGATAACCGAGCCCATGGAGAGCGATGCGGCGGTGGGCGTGTCGTTCTGCGCAGGGTCGATCACGCCTGCGCCGATTGCCAGGCCAAGAAGGTTCAACAGCAGGTGCAGGGAAAGGGCGATTGCCACACCGGCAAACACGCCGCCCCAGGAAATATTGGTACCAGTGTCCCGCGCTACAGGAGCGTAAACGCCTGCCGTGGATGTCGCATATCTTGTCTGATCAGTCATTTTGATCTCCTGTAACACACGCGGGTTCGCGTTGTGCCACTGAAACGGGCAGAATATGCGTTTGTTCCGCGCTAAAACAGGAAAATCTAATTGTTTTCAGTCGATTCCGTATTCAATATAATCGAGTTAATTCAACCATTTGTGGATATTTATTGAATTAATGCCAGGACGCGAAAAAGCTTAGCGCACAATTGGTTTGCGCAGCCTTCCGGCGGCATCTTGAATGTACTGCCATGCCACGCGACCGGACCGCCCGCCGCGGGTCGTTGCCCATTCCAGCGCCTCGTGGTGCAGCGTTTCGCGCGGCAGGCCGAGATCGAAATAGTCGGCGTACCCATCGATCATTTTCAGGTAATCATCCTGGCTGCATTTGTGGAAACCGAGCCACAGACCGAAGCGGTCCGAAAGAGAGACTTTCTCTTCCACCGCTTCAGACGGATTGATGGCTGTCGATTGCTCATTCTCCATCATGTGGCGCGGCAGCAGGTGTCGGCGGTTTGAGGTGGCGTAGAAGAGAACATTGTCCGGCCTGCCTTCGATGCCGCCATCGAGCGCTGCCTTGAGAGACTTGTATGCAGTGTCGTCATGGTCGAAGGAGAGATCGTCGCAGAAGAGAATGACGCGCTGATCGGATGATTTCAGAATATCCAACAGGGCAGGGAGGGTGTGGATGTCCTCGCGGTGGACTTCGACCAGCTTCAAAGCCACGCGGCTTGCGGTACGCACGTCTTCGTGAACAGCCTTGACCAGCGACGACTTGCCCATGCCACGCGCGCCCCACAAAAGCACATTATTGGCAGCATAACCTTCGGCAAAGCGCAGGGTGTTTTCGTGGAGAATATCGCGGACATGATCCACGCCGCGAATGAGCTGAAGGGCGACGCGGTTTGGGCGTGGCACTGGCTGAAGCCAGGCATTGGCGGGAACCCAGACGAAGCAATCGGCGCTATTCCAGTCGTTTACAGCGGGAGCAGGGCCTGCAAGGCGCTCAAGGGCGGCCGCAAGGCGGCGAACTTCGGAAAGCAGAGCCAGGTTTGTTTCTTCCGGTGTCATCTCAATGTCTCCTGCAAACATTCAAGGCTGCGCTTCGCACTGTATGGAGGCGGCACAACAATAGAATTTCTGCGGGTTAGCATGGCGTTTATCGCCTTGAAAGGTTATGAGGCGTGGAAACGGTACGGCGTACTGTCTGTGTCTGTTGCATTCTAGGGGATCGCAACTATATTCCGGCGGCTTGAAAGCTGGCCAGTGGCTAAGACTGTGCCCGAAAATCTGAGGAGTTCTTTATGTTCATTAGCCAAGCGTTTGCCCAGGATGCGGCAGGCACACCATCTGCATTCGGGTCTGGCCTTGAGATGCTTTTCCTGTTTGCCCCGCTGATGGTGGTCTGGTATTTTTTCCTGATCCGTCCGCAGCGCGCGCAGCTGAAGAAGCGTCAGGAAACGCTGACGGCCATTCGCCGGGGTGATCAGGTCGTTCTCGGCGGCGGCATCGTCGGCAAGGTGACCAAGGTCATCGACGACAACGAGCTGGAAGTCGAAATCGCCGAAGGCGTCAAGGTCCGTGCATCGCGCAGCTACATTGCCGAAGTACGCGTCAAGGGCGAGCCGGTGAAGACCGAAGCGCCTGCAAACGCCAAGTAATAATAAGCAGGTTGCGGCAAACGCAGCCTGGGTTCTGACACCCAACCTTGACCGAGACCTAAATGCTTCATTTTTCCCGCTGGAAAACAGCCTTCATCTGGCTGGCCGTGCTGATAAGCGTCGTTATCGCTTCTCCAAACCTGTTTACCGACAAGCAACTGGAGGGCATGCCAAACTGGTACAAGGACAATAAGGTAACTCTAGGTCTCGACCTTCAGGGTGGCTCCCACATCATGCTCAAGATCGAGCGTTCCGACATTGTGAAGGAACGTCTCGAAACCATCGTCGGCGATGTGCGGACCCAGCTGCGTGATGCCAACATCAAATATTCGGGCCTTGCCGGTAACGGCCAGCAGGTGCAGGTTCGCATCAGTGATCCGGCCCAGTATGAGGCCGCAAAGACCGCGCTTCGCGATCTGACGCTGCCCGTATCTTCCGGTACCCTGGTTGGCACGTCGATCACGGAAGTGACGATGAGCGATGGCGGCGATAGCCTGCTGCGCCTCAACCTGACCGATGACGGCATCAATTACCGCCTGTCTTCAGCTGTTTCGCAGTCCATCGAAGTCGTTCGCCGCCGCGTGGACGAAGTCGGCACGACCGAACCGCTGATCCAGCGTCAGGGTACAGACCGCATCATCGTGCAGGTTCCCGGTCTGCAGGATCCGCAGCGTCTGAAATCGCTGCTGAACCAGACTGCCAAGCTTTCCTTCCGCATGGTCGATACGTCCATGCCGGTTCAGGAAGCTTTGAATGGCCGCCCGCCGGCCACATCTGAAATTCTCTATTCGCAGGACGATCCGCCGGTTCCTTATCTGGTGGAGCGCCGCGCACTGGTATCGGGCGACAACCTCGTCGATTCGCAGGCCAGCTTTAACCAGCAGACCAACGAGCCGGTCGTTACCTTCCGTTTCGATAGCCGCGGCGCACAGCGTTTTGCGCAGGCAACCCAGCAGAATGTCGGCAAGCCTTTCGCCATCGTTCTCGACAATCAGGTAATTTCCGCCCCTGTGATCCGCGAGCCGATCATCGGTGGTTCCGGCCAGATTTCCGGCAACTTCTCGGTTCAGGGCGCAAACGACCTTGCTGTTCTGCTGCGCGCCGGTGCGCTTCCGGCAACGTTGACCGTTGTCGAAGAACGCACCGTTGGCCCGAGCCTCGGTAGCGACTCGATCAATGCCGGTCTGATGGCCAGCGCCATCGGCGCCGTTGGTGTCGTGCTGTTCATGTTCATTTTCTACGGCTTCTTCGGCCTTCTGGCGAATATCGCGCTGATCGTGAACATCGTCATGCTGCTGGCGGTGCTGAGTATCATTGGCTCGACGCTGACCTTGCCGGGTATTGCCGGTATCGTTCTGACCATCGGTATGGCTGTGGACTCCAACGTTCTGATCTATGAGCGTATCAGAGAAGAGGTGAGAAGCGGGAAACCGTTGATCTCATCGCTGGAGAACGGCTTTACGCGCGCCTTCGCGACCATTATCGACGCCAACCTGACGACGCTGATCGTTGCCAGCGTGCTGTTCTATATGGGCACCGGCCCGGTCAAGGGCTTTGCCGTGACGCTGGCCGTCGGTATCGTCACCACCGTCTTCACCGCCTATACGCTGACGGCGTGGCTGTTTGGCGTGTGGGTTCGCAAGAGCCGTCCCAAGCATCTGCCAAAGGGTATCCGCACCGCGATTTTCGACGGCAAGGACATTCCTTTCATGCGCTATCGCCGTTACGTCTTCATCATCACCGGCGTGGTGATGCTGGCGTGCATCGGCGGCTTCGTGACCAAGGGTCTGAACCTGGGTATCGACTTCCAGGGCGGTTCGGTCATCGAAGTCAAGGCCAAGCAGGGTGATGCCGATATCGCGGATATTCGCGAAAAGCTCAGCCAGCTCAACCTCGGTGAAATCCAGGCTCAGGGCTTTGGAACCTCGCAGGACGTGCTGATCCGCATTCAGGCGCAGGAAGGCGGCGAGAATGCCGAGCAATCTGCGATCACCATGGTGCGCGGCGAGCTTGAGGACAAATACGAATTCCGTCGCGTGGAAGTGGTTGGCCCTGCCGTTTCGGGCGATCTAACCTTTACCTCCACCGTGGGTATTGCTTTGGCCATGGTGGCCATCATGGCCTACATCTGGGTTCGGTTCGAATGGCAGTTCGCGCTGGGTGCGATCATCTCGATGGTCCACGACGTGGTGTTCACCATCGGCCTGTTCGTCTACCTCGGCATCGAATTCAACCTCACCAGTATCGCGGCGATCCTGACGATTATCGGTTACTCGCTCAACGACACGGTCGTCATTTATGACCGTGTTCGCGAAAACCTGCGGCGTTACAAGAAGATGCCGCTTTCGATGATCATCGACGTTTCGCTGAACCAGACGCTGTCGCGTACCATCCTGACCGGCTTGACGGTTATGCTGGCGCTGCTGGCGCTCTACCTGTTCGGTGGTGAAGTCATTCGCTCCTTCACCTTCGCCATGCTGTTCGGTGTCGGTATCGGCGTCTTCTCGTCGATCTACATCGCCGCACCGGTGCTGATCGCCTTCAAGCTGCGTCCGAATGGCAATGATGCCGAAGACGACAAGGCTGATGCCAAGAGTGGCGCTATCGGCGGCAAGCCGGCCGTCTGATGGCAGGTGGTATAGAAATACGCCCGGCCCATTTTCCCGGCCGGGCGCCCATCGATGCTTATGGCAATGGCGGCTTTCGCTTTGCCGACATGTCGCATCGCGGCTCGCTGCTGTGTCTTCCCTCCGGCATTCATGGCTGGGATGTGGAAGACCACACGATGCTGACGGTCGAGGCTTTTTCCAGGATTCTCGAACAGGCTGGCGAAATCGAATTTCTGCTGGTCGGTACGGGAGACGGCATGCGTATTCTTCCCAAGGAGCTGAAAGCCGCTTTGAAGGAAGCCGGTATTTCGGTGGATGCCATGAGCACGGGCGCAGCCGTGCGGACATATAACATCATGCTCTCGGAATCGCGTGCCGTAGCGGCGGCGCTGATTGCCGTGGAAGGCTGAAAGAGCGGAACAGCAATGACAGAGCCGGCAGGGATCAAGGACGCGTGCCTGAGCATGTTGCGCGAGACCGACCGCGACCGGTATCTGGCATGCTTATTATCACCCGAAGACAAGCGTCCCGCTCTTGCAGCGCTCTATGCTTTTAATGCCGAAATCGCCCGCATTCGCGACCTCGTACGTGAACCGCTGCCGGGTGAAGTGCGCATGCAATGGTGGAGCGACCTGTTGGAAGGCACGCCGCATGGCGAAAGCCTTGCCAACCCGGTGGCTGCCGCGCTGCTGAGCGCCATCGAGACCCACAATCTACCGCGCAAGACGCTGATCGACATGATCGAGGCGCGGATTTTCGATCTCTACGATGATGTCTTCGAGGACCGCAATGCGCTGGAAGGTTATGCCGGTGAAACCGCGTCGGCGCTGATCCAGCTTTCCAGCATCGTACTGTCTCCCGCTGATGCCATGGCAAGCGCGGAATCGGCTGGCCATGCGGGTGTGGCGCAGGCCATGGCCGGCATGCTGCTGCTGATGCCGCTGCACCGGCGGCGCGGCCAGGTCTACGTGCCGCAGGACATGCTTGCCGCCGCCGGTCTTGATCGCGAGAGTTTTCTGGAAGGCAAGGACACGGCCCGCATCGGTGCTGCCATCGAAATATTCTGCATGTCCGCACAGGGACATCTGGACAAGGCCCGCAAGGCGCAGGTGCCGAAACCCATTTTCCCGGCTTTCATTCCGGTTTCGCTGGCAGGCAAGGTCATTGCCGATGCCAGGCGGGCAGGGGCGGGCCTGTTCGATCAGGATATCCAGCCATCCATGCTGCGCCGCCAGTGGCAGCTTGCAAAAGCCTCATTCTCCAAACGCTTCTGACGGCTCAATATTCGCGCAAGGCTTGGTGGTTAAGAACCGGCACGTATGAGAGTCTTACCATCCATCAAGATGAGCCGCATGGAGCGACGTCGAT
Source organism: Agrobacterium sp. 20P9.1.2 (assembly GCF_057799395.1). NCBI lineage: Bacteria > Pseudomonadati > Pseudomonadota > Alphaproteobacteria > Hyphomicrobiales > Rhizobiaceae > Agrobacterium > Agrobacterium sp. 20P9.1.2. Next base: position 272,404 of record NZ_JBYOKI010000003.1, on the reverse strand, counting down.
GAACCCTGCAATCTGGTTACTCATTCTCGTTCCGCTGGGTTTCTTTGGCGTCTATGTCTGGCGCCTGCAGCGCGACCCTGATGATGACGACCGGCACGATACCGGACAGGCGATTCTCGATTTCGCTCGAGCTTTTCCGACGGAGGCAATCCGCAGCCTGCATATGACCGCTGACGGCAATGCCGTGTTTGTGCGTCTGCACGACAACAAGGCCGGGTTCATGCGCAACATGGGCAAGCATCATGCCTGCATGCTGATCGATCCCGAGCGCATTACGGTCGAGCATCTGGAAACCGGCGATGGTTTCGTGGTGACCTTTGTCGATAACCCGAAATACAGCGGTGCTTACCGGTTCAAATCAGCGGGGGAAGCGGCTGAAGTTTCACTGTGGTTGCTCGGCAGCTATCTGGAAGCTGCCGAACAGGAGCCGAAGGCTGAGGCCGATCAGGCCGCCGAAGATTCCGTCTCTGCAACGTCGCCGTCTACGTCCACCTGAGCAAAGACCGGGGCAGGAACGCCCAGCCATGCGGCACAATCGGTCAGCGCACGTCTGGCCATCAGCTGACGCTTCATGATGGTCTTGTCCTTGCCGCGGAAGCGCTTGACGCCTTCGGGCTTGACGATGGAACCGGGTGCCAGTTCCGGGAACAATCCGAAATTGACATTCATCGGCTGGAAGGAGCGCTTTCCCGGCTCCTCATCGGTGGACAGATGGCCGCCGGTAATGTGGTTGAGCAGTGAGCCGAGAGCGGTCGTCGCAGGTGGCAGGCTGAGCGGCTCGCCCTTGCGTTCAGCGCTGGCGAAACGGCCCGTGAGGAGGCCGATGGAAGCGCTCTCCACGTAACCTTCGCAGCCAGTGATCTGACCGGCAAACCGGACGGATGGGCGCGATTTCAGTCGCAGCGAAGGATCGAGCAGGATCGGCGAATCGATATAGGTATTGCGGTGCAGGCCGCCGAGGCGTGCGAACTCGGCATTCTCCAGACCAGGAATCATGCGGAAGATATCGGCCTGCGTGCCGTATTTCAGCTTCGTCTGGAAACCGACCATGTTGTAGAGCGTGCCAAGCGCATTATCCTGCCGTAGCTGGACAACGGCATAGGCCTTGACGGTGGGGTTGTGGGCATTGGTAAGCCCCATCGGCTTCATCGGGCCATGGCGCAGGGTTTCGCGTCCGCGTTCCGCCATGATCTCGATGGGCAGGCAGCCGTCGAAATAGGGCGTGCCTTCCCACTCCTTGAAACCGACCGTATCGCCCGCCACCAGCGCATCAATGAAGGCGTTATACTGCTGCTCGTCCATCGGGCAGTTGATGTAATCCTTGCCGTTACCGCCGGGGCCGACCTTGTCGTAGCGCGACTGGTACCAGCAGATATCCATGTTGATGCTGTCGCGGTGAACGATGGGGGCGATGGCATCGAAGAAGGCCAGTGCGTCTTCGCCGGTTTCAGCCTGAATGGCGGCTGCGAGATCCGGCGAAGTCAGCGGGCCAGTCGCGATGATGGTGTTGTCCCATTCCTTCGGCGGAAGGCCGGAAATTTCTTCGCGGACGATGGTCACCAGCGGGTGAGCCTCAAGCTGCGCCGTCACGGCAGCGGAAAAGCCATCGCGATCCACCGCCAGTGCGCCACCGGCGGGCACCTGATGCCTGTCGGCGCAGGCCATGATGAGCGAACCGGCAAGCCGCATTTCAGCATGAATGACACCCACGGCATTGGCGGTCGCATCATCCGAGCGGAAGGAATTGGAGCAGACGAGTTCGGCCAGCGAATCTCCCTTATGGGCTTCGGTGCCGCGCACGCCGCGCATTTCGTGCAAAATGACGGGGACGCCAGACTGGGCAATCTGCCAGGCTGCTTCCGAACCGGCCAGTCCGCCGCCGACGACATGAATGGGGGAATAGGTCTTGTCTTGCATCGCGCACCCGCACCGCCATGCAGCAGATCAAGTGCTTCCAGGCGGACATGTTTGTTTGATTGTGAAGCCTGCCATCCTCAGCAGGCAATTTTGCGGATGCAGTACCACGGGAGAGGGGGGAGGCCAAACTTTTTCGGTGGCTGGCTCACGGAGAAGCAACTCTAACGGTCGTCATCCTCGGGCTTGTCCCGAGGATCTGCCCACGTTGAATGTTGGGGTTCGTTAGATCCTCGGGACAAGCCCGAGGATGACGAAGGTGGGAGAGGCGGCAGCGAGGTGTTCTACTAAGCCCGCAGCACCGCATTGTCCGGATCGAACGGGCTTTCGACCACGACTTCCGCGTCGTATAGCTCACCCAAAATCCTGATCTTCAGCTTGGTACCAACCGCCGCATGATCCGGCGACAGCATTGCGAGTGCCAGCGACTTGCCGATGCGCCAGCCAAAGCCTCCCGAGGTGGCGCGGCCGACGACATTGCCTGACGCGTCATAGATGGCTTCCGAGCCGCGCGCGTCTACCGTCGTGTTGCCGGAGACAACGAGGGTGGAGAAAATCCACTTGAGGCCTTGTTCCTTGCCCGCCACCACGGCATCACGACCGATGAACTGCTTCTCAGGCTTGATAAAACGGTCGAGACCCGACGTATAGGCATTATATTCGACGGAGAGTTCGCGGCCCATGTTGCGGTAGGATTTTTCCAGCGACATGGAGACCATCGCACGAATGCCGAAAGGCTTGATGCCGAATTCGGCACCGGCTTCCATCAGCCGGTCGAAGATATAGGCCTGCATTTCGATGGGGTGGTGCAGTTCCCAGCCCAGTTCACCGACGAAGTTGACGCGCAGCGCATGCGCCGTTGCGACGCCAACGGAGATTTCCTTGGCGGTGAGCCATGGGAAATCCTTGTTGTCGAGGCTGGTGCGGGTGAGCTTTTTCAAGACTTCACGGGACTTTGGACCGGCCAGTGCCAGCACGCCGTATTTCTGCGTTATGGGCTGAAGAATGACGGAGCCATCGGTGGGGGCAAGGCGGCGCAGGACGTCATGGTCGTGGTTTTCAAGACCACCGGCAGAGACGAGGTAGAAGCGGCCCGGTGCCCATTCATAGACGGTAAATTCCGCCTTCACGCCGCCATCCTTGGTCAGAAGGTGGGTCAGCGCGATACGGCCACGTTTCTTGGGAATGGCGTTGGCGAGGATCGAGTCCAGCCATGCGCGCGCGCCGGGGCCGGAGACTTCCATCTTGGCGAAGGCCGACATATCCAGCACGCCGACATTCTGGTTGACGTTCTTCACCTCGTTGCCGACATGTTCGAAATAATTTGAACGGCGGAACGACCATTTTTCAACGATGCGACCGTCATCCAGCGCGGGCGCATGGTTGTGGTTGGTGATGACATCAGCGCCGACGCCCAGTTCTTCCGGCTTCAGCTCGTAACCTTCAGGCACGAACCAGTTGGCGCGCTCCCAGCCATAGACGGAGCCGAAGACGCCGCCGAGTTTCTTCAGGCGATCATAGATCGGCGTGGTCTTGAGCGGACGGGCGGCGGCGCGCTCTTCATCCGGGTAATGCATGGTGAAGACGTTGGCATAGGCCTCCTCGTTCTTGGCGATGAGGTAGCCTTCTGTCGCATAGGGGCCGAAGCGGCGCGGATCGACACCCATCAGGTCGAGCGTCGGCTCGCCATCGACGATCCATTCCGCAAGCTGCCAGCCAGCACCTCCGGCAGCGGTGATGCCGAAGGAGTGGCCTTCGTTTAGCCAGAAATTCTTCAGACCCGGTGCGGGTCCGACGATCGGGTTACCATCCGGCGTATAGGCGATCGCACCATTATAGACCTTCTTGATGCCCACTTCGCCAAAGGCCGGAACGCGGGCAATGGCCGCTTCGATATGCGGCATAAGGCGGTCGAGTTCTTCCTGGAATAGCTCATATTCGCTCTGGTCCGAGGGACCATCGACATAACAGACCGGTGCGCCGACCTCGTAAGGTCCGAGGATGAGGCCGCCTGCTTCTTCGCGCATGTACCAGGCGCTATCGGATTCGCGCAGGACGCCCATCTCAGGTAGGCCCTGTTTGCGACGTTCCAGAATATCCGGATGCGGTTCGGTGACGATATACTGATGCTCGACCGGAATGACGGGAATGTTGATGCCGACCATCTCGCCGGTTTTGCGGGCAAAGTTGCCGGTACAGGAGATGACATGTTCCGCGATTATCTCGCCCTTGTCCGTCGTCACCTTCCAGTGACCGTTCTCAAGCTGCTCCAGCGCGGTGACGGTCGTGTTGCGGTAGATGGTAGCCCCACGGTCGCGCGCGCCCTTGGCCAGCGCCTGTGTGAGGTCTGCGGGCTGGATATAACCATCGTCGGGGTGCTGGATGGCGCCGAGCAGGCCATCGGTCTCACAGAGCGGCCAGACTTCCTTGACCTCTTCCGGGGTCAGCATCTTGACGTTGACGCCGATGGTTTCGGCAATGCCGGAATAATACATATATTCATCCCAGCGGTCCTTGGTGCGGGCGAGACGAATGTTGGAGACCTTGGAAAAGCCGACATTCATGCCGGTTTCCTGCTGAAGTTCCTCGTAGAACTTCACCGAGTATTTGTGGATCTGGCCGACGGAATAGCTCATGTTGAAGAGTGGAAGCAGGCCAGCTGCGTGCCATGTGGAACCGGATGTCAGCTCCTTGCGCTCGATCAGAACTGCGTCGTTCCAGCCCTTTTTGGCCAAGTGATAGAGCGTCGAAACGCCGACAACGCCGCCACCGATCACCACCGCCCGCGCATGTGTCTTCATGATGCAAGTTCCCCTTGAGGCATTTCGCCCGCTTTCTGCGGGCTTTATCGAACCAGTTTGGGCGAGACTATGCAATGTCGCACCGTTGCTCAAACGCCTGATTACGACATGCAAAAGGCTCGCCGCGACGGCGAGCCTTTTGACGATTTTCAAGGCTTTTGAGTATCAGCCTCTGCGGTTGCGCGCAGAGGGTCTTGCCGTCTCGATTTCGGTATCCTTGGCGGCAGGTTCCGCAGGTTCAGGCTTTGGAATGTCCTGCTTCGGTGCGGCTGGCGTCTGGGCCGCAACCGGCTTGTCTCCATCATCCATGAGCGCGGCCAGCGCATTGGGATTGTTGTCGGCATCGACATGAATGTTCAGATTGCGCTGCTTCATGGGAATGCTGATGCCTTCCTCATGGAAACGCTTCAAAATCTCCATGCGCAGATTGTTCTTGACGGTGAGGCCATGGCTGAGATCGGCCAGATGGAACCGAAGCTCGAAGTCCAGTGCGAATTCTCCGAACCGCAGGAATTCCACATGCGGTTCCGGGTTGCGCAGAACCGGGGTCTGCTTCTTCACCAGTTCCAGCAGAATATCCATCACCCGTTGCGGGTCGGTGTCATAGGAAACGGAAACGGGAATTTCGGCACGCTGGATGCGGTTTCTATGTGTCCAGTTGCCGACGGAGGAATTGATGAATTCCGAATTCGGCACGATGATGGACTGGCCGCGGAAGGTTTCAATTTCCGTTGCGCGCACCGAGAGACGCTTGACCGTGCCTTCCACGGTACCCGTGACCACCCAGTCGCCCACCTTGAAGGGGCGCTCGACCAGCAGGATGAGGCCGGACACGAAGTTCGATACGATGTTCTGCAAGCCGAAACCGATACCGACCGACAGGGCGGAGGCGACGAGCGCAAGGCTGGAAAGATCGAGACCCGCAGACGAAATGCCGAAGATCGCCGCAACCACCACGCCGAGATAGCCTATGCCGGTGCCGACAGAGTTGCGCACGCCCGCATCCACCTGACCGCGCGCCATGACGTTTCTGTCCAGCCACTTCTGGAACCAGCGAGTGACCGCATAGCCGATAACGAAGACGAGAATGCCGGTGATGATGCTGATGAGCGAGATTGACGTCTTGCCGATAGAGAAGCCGGTTAGCAGGCGATAGGCCCAGCTTTCGATATCGCCGGGCTGGAAGCCCCAGGAAAACAGAACGAGCGGTACGCCGAAGATGAGCGCAATGCAGTAGATGCCGAGCCCGGCGGCAAGGCCCGCCTGATCCAGCGGCACGGGGCCGAGCCCGAAGCGCTTGCCAAGATAACGCCCCACTAATGTCTCTGCAAACACGCCCTGTTTGGAAATGGCGCGACCGGAGAGAATGCCGATATACATGGTGGCGATGACGGCGCCGGTGGAAACGATCTGCGTTGCCAGAAAACGCGCTAGCCCCACATAGCCGGTCAGGCAGGCACCGATGAGCAGCAGGCCACCGAAGCGCAGCAGGGCAGACAGCCAGCGCGGCATGGGGTGGTCTCTGACATCCTCATCACCTTCCTTGCTGGCCAGCGGCTTCACGAAGGACAGTGTAAAGAGAATGATGCCGATGATGATGGAGGCAACGAAGCTTTTGGCGACGGTGAGAATGAGCGGGGAATTCAGCGTTTCACTGATGGTGCTGAAGAGGTAGTCGAGACCATTGACCAGCGCCATGACGAGCATGGCAGAGGAGATGATGTGCGCGCCGCGCGTGGACACATTCAGCAGCCGCCATTCCGGCTGCGTGGGCGCGAAGATCGCGTAGGTAAGCCGCGATACGAAATAGATGAAGGCAACGATATACATTGCCACAAAGAAGATCGGCGCTATGTCCGGCCGCAGGACGCCAAAATTATCGAGCAGAAAGACCGAAGCGCCCATGAACAGAAAGACCGACATGGACTGCACCGTGGTTGACCAGAAGGCCACCGATAGACGCCGCAGATAAGATGGCTCTCCCGAGAAGGCCTTGCGCTCCATTCTGTGCCCCAGCAGGCGATAACCTCCCACCATGAACAAGAGCGCCGCCAATACGGACAGCGAAACCGCGCCGAACATGGACAGGCGCTTGTAGTTCCAGACGAAGATTGCCCAGCCGGTCAGCGAACTGCTGAGCGCCGAAATCTCGCCACCGAAGGCTTTGGCGGCATCTGCCAGAACTGGCAGCGAAATTTCCGTGCGCTTGAAAAGCGTGGCGGCAAACAAGGTGCGCCGGATGGAGGTGATGTTGTTGGAGAGGCGCGCGGCATTGGACGCGACGCTCTCGGCATCACCTAACACAGCATTGATCTGGGCCTTCTCGGCATTCAGCTTCGTGCGCTCGTCGGTCACAACGCTTGCTTCGGGCGGCTGGCCGTCCTTGGGCGGTTCACCGAGTGAGGTGATGCGGGAGTTGATTTCATCCAGACGGGCGCGCAGGTGGCCGACGGTGGCGGCAGCATTACCCGCCAGATCATCCGCCTTGCCTTTGAGATCAACGAGCTTGGTGTCGTCGTTACGCTGGTTTTCCGTCTGCTGGGTAATGTCAGCCAGAATGGCCTTGTTTTCCACCATCCGCGCCTCGGCGCGTTGTGCCACGGGCAGGGAGGTGTCTTCGGTAACAGAACCGGGCGCTTGCGCCATAACGGACGGGGCGGGGAGCATCCATAGGGCCACGAAGGCCAACAGAATCGGCAGTACCCGGCACTGCCGTATGGAGAATGTCATCGTGAACGCCCTTCTGCTCTTTCCGAATCACTGCGCCAAGGTAGTAGGCCGCTTAAAGGTTTCAAGCATGTCCTGCTCATGGCGCCCCAGCGCCACCTTGAAGAAAATATTAGAATCGCCAAATATGATTGTGCAGCAACCGAGGAGGAAATCATGGAATCTGCTGGAATTGGCTGGATCGCCGCAATCATCATTGGTGGCATAGCCGGTTGGCTCGCCGAAAAATTCATGAAGAGCAATATGGGTGTTTTCATGAACATCCTTCTTGGAATCGTCGGCGCCATCGTCGCCAACGCGATTCTGGCAGTATTCGGCATCGTTCTGACGGGATGGATCGGATATCTGATTGCAGGCTTCATAGGCGCTTGTATCCTGATTGCGATAGCGCGCGCTTTCAGGCGTTGACGAGAAATAAAATTATCGGGTGAAAAAGCCCGGTTTTTCAGGCTTTTCCAGCGTGGTTGTCATTTTTCCGACGCAAAAATCGAAGAAATTTCATTTCCACGCTGGACAAGCAGAATGATCGTCTTTATACGGCCACTCACACCGCCAGACACGGCGGCGGCGGGTGATTAGCTCAGTTGGTAGAGCAGCTGACTCTTAATCAGCGGGTCGTAGGTTCGAGCCCTACATCACCCACCATTTTATCTAACGATCTCAATTCGTTATGTGTCTCTTGAGGCGATCCCAAACAAGCTGGAATAGTTGGACTTGGTTGCTGAAATCTGCGGTGATTTCGTATCTCAAGTGCTACGTTGTTAAATGCGACGTGATTGGTGAAGCTGCCCCCATGAGGCGTCTGACTGACCATCGACCTGCTGTCGTCTTCAGTATCTCCTACAATCGCTATATCTTATTTCGCGCAAACTAAAATCTTGTTTTCGCTCTGTACTTAGAGACGCTGACCATAATCTGCGGCCCGGAACAAGCCGTTGCATTTTTTGCGGAATTGTTCATTTGATGCCTATCCAATTTGCCTTTGGGGTGGCGCATGGACGGGACACGCCTTTTCGAACTCGTGATTGCGATGTTGCTCGCGATCATCGTTCTTCATTATATTGCGCAACGTCTGGGTCTGCCGCCATCGGTGGCGCTTCTGGCTGGCGGCGCGATGCTGGCATTTGTCCCCGGTCTGCCTCCGATTTCGGTCAATCCTGAACTGATTCTGGTGATCTTTCTGCCGCCGCTTTTGCTGGATGGTGCATGGTCGATTGCGGTTGACCGGTTGAAACGGCACGTCTTCGGAATAGCGTCGCTCGCCATTGGTGCGGTTTTGTTTACGACCATTATTGTTGCGGTTGTCGTCCACCTCCTGATGCCATCCCTGCCGTGGGCGGCCTGTGCGGCGCTCGGGGCCATCGTTTCGCCTCCCGACGCGGTTTCGGCTCGTGCCGTGCTGGAGCGTGTCCATCTGCCGAGGCGACTTCAGATACTTCTGGAGGGCGAGAGCCTGCTGAATGACGCCAGTGGACTGGTGCTGTTCCGGTTTGCCGTCGCTGCTGCTGCGGGCGGTACGTTCAGCACGATAGACGCTCTCGGTGCGTTCTTCGTTCTGGCTATTGGCGGCGCTGCGGTGGGCGTTGTCGTTGCGTTCGCATGGGTGAAACTCGTCCGCCGATTGGGTGACGAGTATCTTATGATCGCGGCGACGGCGATTATGTCATGGGTTTCTTATCTCGTGGCGGAGCAGATCCATGTATCGGGTGTCATCGCCACCGTGACTGCGGGGCTGATAGCATCATGGCACCAGCACACGGTCTTGTCCGCAGCGACGCGAATGCGCGGCACGTCCTTCTGGAACGTTCTCGTCTTCTTAATGGAGGCTGCGGTCTTTATCCTCATCGGGCTATCGCTTCGTGATGTGGTGGAACGAGGGGGCGGTTTCGGTGCACTTGTCCAATCGATGGCCCTTCCGGCCGCCGTGATCCTCGTTACGCTTGTGGTGGCAAGGTTTGCCTGGATATTGGGAGCAGACCTCGTCATCAGGCTGTTCCACTCCACCGGACGAGCACGCACCGTGCCGATTGGGGCAGGTGGCGTGGCGGTGCTGGGGTGGGCCGGCATGCGAGGCGTCGTGACGCTTGCGCTCGCCTTGAGCTTACCGGGAGATTTTCCGGGCCGCGACTTCATCCTCGTCATGTCATTCGCGGTTATCGTGGGAACGGTTCTTTTACAGGGAACGACGCTTGGGCGGGTAGTCGCCTGGGCGGGCCTTGGAGACATCGAAACGGAGCGCGCACCCCTTACGATGAGTGAGGCGGAAGCTGCTATGGCAGATGTGCAGCTCAAGGCGGTGCAAAATCTTGCCTATGATGGCGATGGTCAACTCGTTCATCCACAACTGCTGAAGAGATATGAGCATCGATTGGCGGCAAGCGTAAGATACGCCGAGCGCACGGAACATTATTCACCGCTTCTTCACGCCCATTTCGACGTCGTTCTGGAAGCGGTTGCGGCGGGCAGGCGGGAGCTGATCAGGCTCCACCGCGCTGGACAGATCGACGACGAAACGCTTCGGGAACTCGAACGCGATCTTGATCTCGAAGAGCTGAGCGCGATCTCGGCGAAGGACTGAGGTGGATATTTTTGAAGTGTCCGGTCACATCTGATGGGGCTGGGGGAAAGCTTCTTTAGCGTCCTGCCGAGTCTCAAATCCTTGCCCCGATGACTATCGTCTCAATCCTGCAACACATATATTAAACATCGCAAATAAGCCGTTCCCTCCGCAAAGCTGTCTCATTCTCCATCATAATCTAGGGAATGAGAGTTGTTACCAACATATTGATCCTCGTTGCGGGTGCGGTCGGAAGCGGGCTTGCTGCTGCCTTTACGGTGACCGTAATGGCGGAGGCGGGCGCGCTTGGGTCTTGCTTCGAAGGAAGCTGTGCCTATGCCGGGCTGTTCATGGCGTTTCCCCTGACATGGTTCATCCTGTTTTCGCTGTTTCTGATGGCGATGCTGATCTGGCGGCGAAAGCCGAGACGGGATTATTAGGGCTGGACAAGGGGATTTCACACGTCCTATCATATGTCACCTACCGGATACACGCGGTTCGCGCGTGGAAAAGCCGGGAGAGTGTATTTGCACGCCCTTCATGAACTTGACACATCCACCCATATATCCGACTCTGCGACCCGCTGGGGATTCGTAGTTCTGATGCTTTTTCGTCATCATGATGGAAAGGCGTTCGAGCGTTTGAATGTGCGCGTCTCCTGACATTATGCTCAGGCGATGCGATAGAATGGAGTGCTTTATGCGCGCTTTGATCAATTCTCCGTCGCTTTCAGTCGACACCATGGATTATCAGGCCGAATGCCAGTTTGCCCTCGAGCCATCGATCAATGGGCTTCTGGAAAAGGCCGAAGGTGCGGGCTGGGATCGCCAACATGCCGTGCTGGCCATTGTGGCGCTGGCCAGCAATCAGGTTCCGGAAAGCAGCTTCACGGACGATCGTTCGCTTTCCTGAAGCGTAATACTTCGCTTTTGAAGTGTTTCAGCTTTTGTCGAATCGCGAATCGATTTTCCTTCCGATTTCGGGTGGTGTGGTGTTAGCCGCCGACGATATGGCCCCTGAAATTGGCATTAGTGCATCATATTGCAGGCAGACAATAATAAACCCGCCGATCATCTCGGCGGGTTTGTTTTTTGGGTCAATGATGCGCGCCTGAAAGTTAAGCGGCGGCCTGCTTTGGCAGGCTCTTCATGTCGATGACGAAGCGGTAGCGCACGTCGCTCTTGATCATACGCTCGTAGGCTTCGTTGATCTGGTCGATATTGATCATCTCGATATCTGCAGCAATGCCGTTTTCAGCGCAGAAATCCAGCATTTCCTGGGTTTCTGGAATGCCACCGATCATGGAGCCTGCGAATGTCTTGCGGCCCGGGATAAGGCTGAAGGCGTGAACCGACAGTGGCTTTTCCGGTGCGCCGACCTGAACCAGGGCGCCGTCGCGCTTGAGCAAAGCGAGATAGGAGTTGATGTCATGGTCTGCAGCCACCGCGTCGATGATGAGATCGAGGCTGGAAGCCGCTTTCTTCATCTGTTCCGGGTCCTTGGAGACGATGACTTCATGTGCGCCAAGCTTCTTGGCGTCTTCCGCCTTGCCGGGGGACGTGGTTATCATGACGACTGTTGCGCCCATGGCATTGGCCAGCTTGACCGCCATATGGCCGAGACCGCCGAGGCCCACGACGCCGACGCGGGTGCCGGGACCGGCATTCCAGTGGCGCAGTGGCGAATAAGTGGTGATGCCAGCGCAGAGCAGGGGTGCTGCGGCTGCCGGATCGAGGCTCTCGGGAATATTCAGCACGTAGCGGTCATCCACGACCACATGGGCGGAGTATCCACCCAACGTATGCGCATCGCCGCCCATGGCTTTGTCGGGGGCGTTGTAAGTGCCAGTCATGCCCTTTTCGCAATAATTCTCAAGACCTTCGGCGCAGCTTGGGCAATCGCGGCAGCTATCCACGATGCAGCCAACGCCGACGCGGTCGCCGGTCTTGAACTTGGTGACTTCGGCGCCGGTGCGACCAACGCGGCCGATGATTTCATGGCCGGGAACGCAAGGGAAAAGCGAGCCTGCCCATTCAGCGCGGGCAGTGTGGATATCCGAATGGCAGACGCCGCAGAATTCGATTTCAATTTCTACATCACGCGGGCCAGGATCACGCCGCTTGATGGTAGCGAGTTTCAGCGGAGAAGAGCCATCGTCGCAGGCATAGGCTGAAGTTGTGAACATGTGATGTCACCTATTTTCTGGTTTATCGGATTGAGCAAAGGGCCGGATGGTAATCCAGCTTTGCGGAGCGAAGAAACGTCGGTCGATGCAGAAGGTTGCCGTGGGCATCAGCCCGCAGGATTGGCCACTTCGTTTTCCGCTGCGCCAAACACTTCCTCGAAGGCTTCGCGCAACAGAACATCGACATCTTCCATCATAACCGGCAATCCCAGATCGACAAGGCTGGTTACGCCATATTGCGTGATACCGCAGGGCACGATGCCGGTGAAATGCGTCAGATCCGGCTCCACATTGATCGACAGGCCGTGGAAGCTGACCCATTTGCGCAGGCGAATGCCGAGCGCGGCGATCTTGTCCTCACTCATGCCGCCATCTGGCAGCAGCGGTTTTTCCGGGCGACGCACCCAGACGCCGACGCGGTCTTCGCGCCGCTCGCCACGCACATTCATCTTGTCCAGCGTGCGAATAATGACGTCTTCGAGTGCTGCCACATAGGCGCGCACATCTTGGCTGCGGCGCTTGAGATCAAGCATGACATAGACCACGCGCTGGCCGGGGCCGTGGTAGGTATATTCGCCGCCGCGACCGGTAGCAAAAACGGGAAAACGATCCGGCTCTATAAGATCGGCGGAATCGGCGCTGGTGCCAGCGGTGTAAAGCGGCGGATGCTCCAGCAACCAGACAAGCTCATCGGCTTCGCCTGCCGCAATGGCCGCAACTTCGCGTTCCATCTCGGCAATGGCATGCTCATAAGGCACAAGCCCATCGGAGATTCGCCAGCGAACCGGTGCAGAACCGGGCTCGGCAAACATATTTGTCTGGATATCGGTGCGTGTGAGCATGAAAATGTCCTTTCCACAGCCTTCTCGCAGAATGATTTCAGCGCTGCAAGTCCAGCGTTTGCGGGCTTCTTCGATATAGGGATGATGCGGGCGGTTTTTAATTTCAAAAATCTGTCATGACGCTCTTGTGCACCCAAAATCCTTTTGCTACATGCACCTCCGTCGGCGCAAGTCGGCATCTACCACGATGCGGTCGTGGCGGAATTGGTAGACGCGCAGCGTTGAGGTCGCTGTGGGGCAACCCGTGGAAGTTCGAGTCTTCTCGACCGCACCAAAGAAACCCGCTTCGGCGGGTTTTTTCTTTTTTACCAGTATTTTCCGCGCGTTTGTTAAAGTGAAAATCCAACGCAACTTCAGCTTTGGACGGATCGCTTACGCGTCATCCGTTGGATATCTGCTCATGCCAGCGCGTTTAACGCTGGCGGCTTCTGGCAGCGGCAGTGCGGCGTTTGCTGACCTGTTTCTTGGCCGGTGTTGCTTTAGGTTTGCGTGTCGTCTTGCCACCCAGTGCGGCTTCAAGAATGCTGCCGACAATGCCGCCTCCAAGCGACGTGTTGGCTTTGGTCCGACGCTTGGTGCGTCTGGTTTGCTTCACGCCGGTTTTCTTGAGGATTTCGGACATGGCGCCTTTGACGACGCCGCTTATCAGCTGATCAACAATTTTCGACAAATGCGCCTCTCATGCCTATAAAATGTCATCATTTATAATATAGGTGCGGCGCCCAACATCAAGCGATCTTTCGGGGTTGCCCGTTTCAGGATTGCTTCTCATGGCGAAGGTTTCGTCGCGACTCGTCTTTTATTTTCCCGGCTTCGATCCCCTGGATGCAGCGGCCCATCAGCGCCGCTATGAACGTAGCGCCGTGCAATCCGGCAAGACCTTCGGTGTCGATTTCACGGTGGGCGGCGTGGGGCAGACGGAGGCGGGGAGCCTCATGAACGTTGGCGCGCAGCATGATGGCCACGCGACGCAATCCGCCGTGTTCATACACGACCATAATGACTTGATCTCACGCCTGCGAGCCGGCTCCATCTGGAAACAGATTGCGCTTGGCTTCAAGGCTGGTGGCGGGATTATCCGTGAGGGTGGAGCCTTCGCCTATTTCCGCCATGCGTGGCGATTTGGGCTGTTTTTCCTGTTTCCGTTTCTGCTGATCGCACTGGGTGTAACCGCCAGTATTCTGATTGCAGCAATGCCTTTGCTGGCTGGCGTTTCGGCGCTTCTCTGTCTTCTCACCATTCCCCTCGGTTACCTCTTCTTTCTGAAGGGCGTGATGCCGTATTCGGAGCGGTTTCATACGCTGCATCTTTTTGCCGACTGGCGCTTTGCCCTGGCCGTGGGGCGTGATGAGCCCATGGCGCGCGACTGGATCGAGGACAAGGCGCGGGCCGTGCTGTTGGCGCTGGAGCAGCCTTCAGACGAGGTTCTTTTTGTTTCGCACAGCATGGGCGCAAGTCTGGCGCTGGCCGTTGCTGGCCGGGTGTTGGAGCTGAAGGCGGATGCCTTCGATGGCAGGCGCGTGGCCTTCGTGACGCTTGGCGGTGCAGCGCTTCAATGCGCGCTGCTTTCCAGCGCTTCACGCCTGCGCCAAAGCATCGGCGTGCTGGCGCGGCATGAGGATGTGAACTGGTTCGATATCCAGTGCCTGACCGATCCCATCCATCTCTACAAGTGCCATACGGCCAAGCTGACGGGGCATGGCGATGCCCGCCAGCCAAAGATCGTGCCGATCCGCTTCAAGCATTCAATGTCGGATGAGCGCTACGGCAAGAACCGCCGAAATTTCCTGCGGATGCACCGCCAATATGTGCTGGGTTCCGACCGCAAATCCGGTTTCGATTTTACGCTGCTGACGGCTGGCCCACTGCCTGCGGCATCCTTTGCTGACTTGCGTTCCGACAAGCCGCCGGAAATGTAAAAGGCCCGCGCGAGGGTTTCGCGCAGGCCTTTGATCTTGAATGCGGACGTTCGATTATTCCGGTGCGGATGTTTGCAAGGCGAGGGCGTGCAGAACGCCGCCCATATTGCCCTTCAATGCATCATAGACCATCTGATGCTGCTGTACGCGCGTCTTGCCCTTGAAGGCTTCGGCGACGACTTCTGCCGCATAGTGATCGCCGTCACCGGCGAGATCACGAATGGTTACTTTTGCTCCGGGAATTCCGGCCTTAATCATGTCCTCAATGTCGCCGGGCTTCATGGGCAT
The DNA here is from genome assembly GCF_057799395.1 of Agrobacterium sp. 20P9.1.2. Taxonomy (NCBI): domain Bacteria; kingdom Pseudomonadati; phylum Pseudomonadota; class Alphaproteobacteria; order Hyphomicrobiales; family Rhizobiaceae; genus Agrobacterium; species Agrobacterium sp. 20P9.1.2. Next base: position 257,171 of record NZ_JBYOKI010000003.1, on the reverse strand, counting down.
GGTGTTCACTCCTCAATTCTTATTCTGCAGCGACGAGAGTCTCGCCGTCCATGAACTGAGGGAACCATGATTCATGGGCCGAACGCAATTCATTAATCTCGAGGCCACGAGCCGTGCCCAGCTTAACTGTGGAGCCGCCGGTCTTGCCGATGGCGACCAGCGAAACGCCTGCTGCTGCGGCCCGCATTGTGACGGTTTCGAGGTTCGTCTGGCTGACGGTAAGGACATAACGGCCCTGATCTTCGCCGTAGAATGTCAGGACCGGATTGTGGCCTTCGACCGCATCGACCGTCGCGCCGATGTCGGATGCAATCGCCATTTCGGCGACGGCAAGAGCGAGACCGCCGGAGGAGCAATCGTGGACGGCGCTGGTGAGACCATCGGTAATGATGGCGCGAACGAAATCGCCGGTTTTCTTTTCGTGGGCCAGATCCACATGCGGGGCAGGGCCATCGATGCGGTTATTGACATCGCGCATGTAGACGGACTGGCCAATATGGGAACCGAGACCCTCTGGTGCGCCTGCGAGAAGAATGACCTCATCGCTGGCTGCAAAGCGGATGCGGGCCATCTTGCCCCAATCCGCCATCAAGCCAACGCCGCCGATGGTTGGCGTGGGCAGGATCGCCTGACCGTTGGTCTCGTTGTAAAGCGAGACGTTGCCGGACACGATAGGGAATTCCAGCGCAAGGCAGGCTTCGCCGATGCCCTTGATGGCATGAACAAGCTGGCTCATGATTTCAGGCTTTTCCGGGTTGCCGAAGTTGAGGTTATCGGTCGCCGCCAGCGGCAATGCGCCTGTGGCCGTGATGTTGCGCCAGCATTCGGCAACAGCCTGCTTGCCGCCTTCGAAGGCGTCTGCTTCTACGTAACGGGGGGTGACGTCGGATGAGAAGGCGAGTGCCTTGGTGGCATGGCCTTCGACGCGTACCACGCCTGCATCACCGCCCGGCAACTGCAAGGAATTGCCCTGAATGAGGGTGTCGTACTGCTCGTAAACCCAGCGGCGCGATGAGTTGTTGGCGGAGCCGACGAGCTTCAAAAGTGCATCGGCAATGTCGGCGTCCGGCACGTCGTTTTCCGCCAGCGGTGCAGGCACCTTGGCCGGCGTCCATGGGCGGTCGTATTCCGGGGCTTCGTCACCCAGTTCCTTGATCGGCAGGTTGGCGACTTCTTCGCCATTGTGCAGAACGCGGAAGCGCAGATCGTCTGTCGTCTTGCCGACGATGGCGAAATCCAGACCCCACTTGACGAAGATCGCCTTGGCGACCCCTTCCTTGGAAGGTTCCAGAACCATAAGCATGCGCTCCTGGCTTTCCGACAGCATCATTTCGTAAGCGGTCATGCGCTCTTCACGAACCGGAACCTGATCGAGGTTCAGTTCGATACCGAGGTCGCCCTTGGCGCCCATTTCGACAGCAGAGCAGGTGAGGCCAGCGGCACCCATATCCTGAATGGCAATAACGGCACCCGTCTTCATCAGTTCAAGGCAGGCTTCCAGCAGGCACTTTTCGGTGAAGGGGTCGCCGACCTGAACGGTGGGGCGCTTTTCCTCGATGGATTCGTCGAATTCGGCAGATGCCATGGTTGCACCACCAACGCCGTCACGGCCTGTCTTTGCGCCGAGGTAGACGACCGGCAGGCCGACGCCCTTGGCTTCCGACAGGAAGATGGCGTCGGACTTTGCCAGACCTGCTGCGAATGCGTTGACGAGAATGTTGCCGTTATAACGCGCGTCGAACTCGACTTCGCCGCCAACTGTCGGCACGCCGAAGGAGTTGCCGTAACCGCCGACACCGGCCACGACGCCTGCCACGAGGTGGCGGGTCTTCGGGTGGTCGGGTGCGCCGAAGCGCAGGGCGTTCATGGCTGCGATAGGGCGTGCACCCATGGTGAAGACGTCACGCAAAATGCCGCCGACGCCGGTCGCCGCACCCTGATAGGGCTCGATGTAGGAGGGGTGGTTGTGGCTTTCCATTTTGAAGACGACGACATCGCCATCATCAATATCCACCACGCCTGCGTTTTCACCGGGCCCCTGAATGACGCGCGGGCCTGTGGTCGGCAGCGTCTTCAGCCACTTCTTGGACGACTTGTAAGAGCAGTGCTCGTTCCACATCGCGGAGAAAATACCAAGCTCGGTAAAGCTCGGCTCTCGCCCGATCAGGTCAAGGATACGCTGGTATTCATCGGGCTTGAGCCCGTGGGATGCAACGAGTTCCGGGGTGATCTGGATATGATTTGGAAGTGTCATAGGTCTCACGGGGTTCGAGCCGGTACGGGAGTTTCCGGTTCTTTACCCTAAGAGATCACTTCGTGCGACAGGAAAATGCCTGTCGCGGCCTGCAAATTCACGGCTTTTCGTAGCTTCGCTGCCTCTTGCCGGTCCTTACGCCACGCCTTCATAGCCTGCAGAACCATTGTCCAGCAATTGCCGCAGTATGCCGAAGCCCTCCGTCAGTTCTGCGCGGGTTTTGGGCGCGGAAAAACTGATGCGGACACGGTGATAGGCTTTCTCCGAACGACCGGCTTTGAATTCATCCTCATCATCGATGAGAATGCCTTCCTTCATGGCGGCGCTGCGGAACGTGCCTGAGAGCCATGGTTCCGGCAGTTTCAGCCACAGGAAAGGAATGTCCGGCATCGAATTGAATTCGAAATTGGAGAAAGCCTTGCGGGCAATCTGTTCGCGGGCATTGATCTCTTCCGTGACGTCTTTGCGGATCTCGTGCGCATCGCCGCTATTGACCATGCGCGCGCTGAGTTCGGCCAGCAGGAAGGGCAGGCCGCCAGTCATCATGGCGTGGGAAATGCGGATGCGGGAAGCGAAATTCGAAGGGCAGGCGACCCAGCCGCCCCGCACACCAGCCGAAACGGATTTCGACAGGCCTCCAACGACGAAGGTTTGGTCGGGTGCGAACTGCGCAATCATCGCAGGCGCGTTTTGGATCATCGCGCCATAGAGATTATCCTCGATGATCCAGACATTGTACCTGCGGGCAATATCGGCAATCGCGCGTCGGCGTTCCTCCGGCAGCGTGGCGCAAGTGGGGTTTTGGCCTGACGGCATCAGGAACACCATCTTCGGATGCTGTTGTGCACAGACGCGCTCGAAATCCTCGGGGATGATTCCCCGCTCGTCACTCTCCACCAGCGCAGCGCGACGTCCGGCCAGAATGGCAGCTCTAGCAATCTGCGAGTAGGTGACGGGTTCGAAAACGATGCGATCTCCCGGGGAGGTCATGGCGGTGATGACACCCATGATCCCGGCATGTGCACCCAGCGTTGGCACGATATTGTCCACAGCTGGTGACCAGTCGCCCTGCGACAGCCAGCGAACTCCGGCCTGCGACCATTCCTGCGGGAGCGAGCGCGCGTAATCTGTAACCTGAAGCGAACATTCCCTGACGATGCTGGAGATGTGTCCGTCGATCAGCTTGTTCTGGCCGATGTCTGTTGCTGCCGTCGTGTTGAGGCGGAAGCGGTTGGGCGTATCGGAGGGGACACGCGTTCCACCGATATGTGCAACGGCCTGTTCTATCTTCGCTGCCGGGCTGGGTGTCTGGCTGGCATTGACATAGGTGCCACGCCCCACTTCACCGCTGACAAGACCACGTTCATGAATAAGGGAATAGGCGCGGCTGATGGTGCCGATTGTCACCCCCAGATCGAAAGCAAGATTTCGCTGCGGCGGTAACTTTGTGCCGGGCGACAGGGTGCCTTCGGAAATAGCGTTTTCAATATGGTCGGCAAGCCGCACATAAATCGGGCCGGTGCCTTGCGATAAGTCTGGGAGCCAATTTGTCATGGTGACAATTTATGCATTGTACTCGTCCATAAGTCAATTGTATTGATTGTATCAATTGAACTGTTTCTGAATTTCTCAAAGGGGTACAATATGCGTAAATTGGATCAATATCTCTCGACAATCGATACAATGTATCCTGACGGTTACACGCGGGAACGTGTTTTCCGCGATGACGGCGAGATGGTTAGCCCTGTGCCGTTTCAGGCGCAGCCGCGCAATCTAGTGGAGCGGCTGCTCGGTGCATTCGGTCAGTGGCAGCGCAAGCGTGCCAGCCGTCTGGCACTGCGGGATTTGTCAGCAGAAGAATTGGAAGACATTGGAATTACGCGGCAGGATGCGATGCGTGAGTTTTCCAAGGCGCGGCTGTTTTCACTGCCGCGCTCGTTCTGAGGTGGATCAGCAGCCCTTGCCGCCATTGACCCAGCGCTTCACATCCGTAGTGATGCGCGCCGCATGCGGTTCGTTCATGGCGGGGCCGAAAGCATCCACCTTGGCCGGGTTGCCTTCCGCCTGCACGACGAGCATGGGGCGTGATTCCGGGCTGTTGCGCGGCACCAGCAGAATGCGGGGGCGACCAGAGAAGGAATTCAGTTCCGGGGCAAGGCGATAGGCCTTGAAAGCCGGGTCGCCCGATTTGAACCAGCAGGCATTGGCACCCAGCGCTACGCGTTCCATAACCGGCAAAGCGGCCTGCGATGAAGAGGATGACGCCGCCGGTTTTTTCTCGGACTGGCAAGCCGTCAGAGACAGCGCGACGAGGCCAAGGCCTGCAATGTTCAGTGCTTTACGAAGGGGCAGGCGGTTCATCGCTTCAATCCACGAATAGGGGCCATGAAAGGGAAATACAACAAAGCCGGTGTAACTCGGCTTTGTTAATATTTACGCTGCGATGACGCCGAGAGCGGAGGCAAATATGCCGCGGCCATCATTGCCGCCGTGCGCGGCTTCGATGAGATTTTCCGGGTGTGGCATCATGCCGAGAACATTGCCCTTGGCGTTGATGACGCCAGCGATGTCGTTGAGCGAACCGTTTGGATTGGTGCCTTCGGCATAACGGAAAACCACCTGACCCTTGTCTTCAAGAGCTTTCAGTGCTTCGGGCTCCACGAAATAGTTGCCATCGTGGTGCGCAACGGGAGAACGGATGATCTGGCCCTTGTCGTAAGCGCGGGTGAATTCCGTGTCGTTGTTGACGACTTCGAGCTTCACTTCGCGGCAAACGAATTTCAGCGATGCGTTGCGCATTAGAGCGCCCGGCAGCATACCTGCCTCAACCAGAATCTGGAAGCCGTTGCAGACGCCGAGAACCTTGACGCCCTGTTCTGCCTTCTCGCGGATGGCCTGCATGACCGGCATGCGCGCGGCAATGGCGCCGCAACGCAGATAATCGCCATAGGAGAAGCCGCCGGGAATGACGATCAGGTCGACATCCGGGATTTCGGTTTCGGTCTGCCAGATGGTGACCGGTGCCTTGCCGGAAATCCGTGTCAAAGCCGCGATCATATCACGGTCGCGGTTAAGGCCAGGAAGCTGGACGACTGCGGATTTCATAGGGCGGCTCCTGAACGTCAGAGAATAGCGATAGAGTAGTTTTCGATCACCGTGTTGGCGAGGAGCTTTTCGCACATCGCCTTCAGGTCGGCTTCGGCTTTCGCCTTGTCGCTGGCGTTCAGTTCCAGATCGAAGACCTTGCCCTGACGGACCTGGCCGACGCCATCGAAACCGAGGCTGCCGAGCGCGCCTTCGATTGCCTTACCCTGCGGATCGAGAACGCCGTTCTTCAGCGTAACAGTCACCCGTGCCTTGATCACCTGATGCTCTCCTGAATTTACTTGACCAGAACCGGGCCGGTGCCGCGGATCGGTTCATTTTCGTTTATAATGCCGAGACGGCGCGCAACTTCCGAATAGGCTTCCAGAAGCCCACCCATATCGCGACGAAAACGGTCTTTGTCCATCTTTTCCTGCGTTTCGATGTCCCACAAACGGCAGCTATCCGGGGAAATCTCGTCGGCCAGAACGATGCGCATCATATCGCCTTCGAAAAGGCGGCCGCATTCGATCTTGAAATCGACCAGCTGAATGCCGACGCCGAGGAACAGGCCAGAGAGGAAGTCGTTGACGCGAATGGCAAGCGCCATGATGTCATCGAGTTCGGCGGGATTGGCCCAGCCAAATGCCGTGATGTGCTCTTCCGAGACCATAGGGTCTTCGAGCGCGTCGGACTTGTAATAGAACTCGATGATGGAGCGCGGCAGAACCACGCCTTCATCGATGCCCAGACGCTTGGAGAGCGAGCCGGCAGCGACGTTGCGCACGACGATCTCAAGCGGGATCATCTCCACTTCCTTGATCAGCTGCTCGCGCATGTTGAGGCGGCGGATGAAGTGTGTGGGGATGCCGATCTTGTTCAGGTGGGTGAACACATATTCGCAAATGCGATTGTTCAGCACACCCTTGCCGTCGATGACTTCATGTTTCTTCTTGTTGAAGGCGGTTGCGTCGTCCTTGAAGAACTGGATGAGAGTTCCTGGCTCTGGACCTTCATAAAGGATCTTGGCCTTGCCTTCGTAAATACGGCGGCGACGGTTCATATTAACAAATCTCTTGGTTGGTGCCGGAGGGCGGCATTTGTTTCGTCAGTTGAAGCGGTCCCATAAAGGAAAAGAAGCCATTCCACAATGAGTCGGGGTCACCTTCGCATCAATTCTTAACCTTGCATGTGACTGCTGCGAAGGCCGTAATGCATGATTACGCTTTTTCAACAGTTTTATTTTACAACATAAGCGTCCCCACGAAGAGGACGAAAATAATAATCTAATAAAAACCGGGGTGAAATTATGTTTGCATTGAAAGAACGTGGTAAAGCACTCGAAAATATTTATTTCAACGAAGAGTATGTGACGTTTCGTCTTCACGCCATGCGCAACAAGCTTGTCGGGCTTTGGGCAGCAGCGCTGATGAAGATAGAAAACGCGGACGCCTACGCTAGCGAACTCGCTGGCTGTGCGGTGAATGGCAATGAAGAAGAAGCTGTTTTTCTGAAATTGCAGGCGGACTTCCAACAGGCTGCCGTGACTGTTGCTGATGATGAAATCCACGACCGCATGCGTGACTTGCTGAACTCTGCCGCCCAGAGCCTGCGCCAGGGATTGTCAGAACCCGACATGAAGGCCGTCGCCTGATCGTCAAACATCTTGCTCAGCCGGCGATCTACTTGCCTCCCGGCAGATTGGCGGCTTTTCTACGCACCTTTCGCTGAATATGCGTCGCTGCCGACCTCCAGGCCTCGGCGGCGACGAAGCTTGGCACCTGATCCCGGGGGATCGGGCGGCAGAGCGCATAGCCCTGAAGCGAATCGCAGCCCATGTCCTGCAGGATGCGGATATGCTCCGCCGTTTCCACACCCTCCGCCACCACCTTGATGCCGAGTGAATGGCCGATATCGATGATGGAACCGAGCAGCTTGCGCTGCTCCGCAGATTCCGGCGTCAGGCGTACAAGCTCGCGGTCTACCTTCAGGGTACTTGGGCTGACTTTCAAAAGGCTGATGATCGAGGCATGGCCGGTGCCGAAGTCGTCGATTTCAATATCGATGCCCAGTGCGCGCAATTTCTGCATATTGGAAATGGCGATATCGTTGCCGTCATCGAGGAAGATGGATTCGAGCAGTTCGAAGGAGAGCGTACCCGGCTCGATATCCAGGCCGTCCAACGTGTCCGTCAGGGCCGGATCGTGCAGTCGCCGCGCTGACACGTTGACGGAGAAGGTGGGTATGGCAATGCCTGCCGCTTTCCACAGTTTGAAATCGGCCAGCGCTTTTTCGAGAATGATGCCGTCGATGGTTGCGACGGCATCGAGGTCTTCGGCGACGGCCAGAAACTTGTCTGGCGTCAGAATGCCCTCGAGCGGGTGGTTCCAGCGTGCCAGCGTTTCCACGCCTGAAATGTTGAGCGTCTGTGCGTCGAACTGGAACTGATAATAGGGAACGAATTCATCCCTCTCCAACGCCATCAGAATTTCATCCGAGACGCGTTTGGTGTTGATGAGCCAATCCTGCGTATCGGCTGAGAAGAATTCGTAGCGATTGCGGCCGCGCTTCTTGGCATTGTAGAGCGCGATATCCGCATTCAGCAGAACCTGCTTGTAATCGATATCAGCGCCGATGCCGCAGGCGATGCCAATGCTGGCGCCGAACCGGCATTCATGTCCTTCATGCAGAACCGGCTTTCGCAGCTCCTTGATGAGGCCGTCCGCCATGGCCGCTATTCTTCGGGTATTGCCGTTGAAGGGCGACAGGAAGACGAACTCGTCGCCGCCGATGCGGGCCGCGAATTCATCTGCCTTCAGGTTCTTACGCAGCAAATCTGCGACATGCTGAAGCATGACATCGCCGGTGCGGTGTCCCAGCGTGTCGTTGATCTGCTTGAAGCGGTCGAGATCGATGTGGAGGATGGCAATGCCGCGTCTGCTCTTTTTCGCTCCCGGCGTCCGGCGCTCCAGCACGTCATCCAGATAGCGGCGGTTTGGCAGGTCGGTCAGATAGTCATGCATCGCGTTGTGTTCGATGCTTGCCCGCGCGGCTTCAAGCTCGACATTGCGGGCTTCTGCCAGTGTCTTGGCGCGCTCCAGCTCGTTGCGCAGTTGCACATCCGCCGTCACATCCCAATTGACGCCGATCATCTTCTTGCGGCCATCGATGTCGATGAACGGAAGCGAGCGCGCCCGGATGTAGCGCAGGGAGTTATCCGGCAGAACGATGCGATAGTCTTCCGAAAAGGGCTGAAGTTTTTCGATCTTGTCGGAGACATGCTTATCGACGCGGCGCAGATCATCCGGGTGAACACGCGATTCCCACAGGCCGCCGATCCTGACGGGCGTGCTGGGATCGACCTGATACATTTCATACATGCGGTCATCCCAGATGGTCTCGCCCGCGTCGAAATTCACCTCGAACACACCGACCTGCGAGGCTTCGAGCGCGACCTTCAGGTGGCGCGAAATGCGCTCCATCAGATGTTCGGTGGCCTTGCGCTCACTCACGTCCGTATCGGTGCCGACGATGCGCACGGGCCTGCCGTAATCATCCCGTTCTATGCAGGCACCGCGACATTCTATCCACACCCAGTGGCCATCCTTGTGCCGCTCACGGTACTGGAAGGCGGTATAGGCGGGGTCGCCCGCATTCTGTCGTTCAATGCAGTGCAGCGTATGTTCCCGGTCATCCGGGTGCAGCAAATCCACCCATTTGTCGTAATCGGTCTCGATGGGTTCGTGCGGCGCCAGGCCGCGAATGGCCTTCCATGTATCTGAACCATACATTGCGCCGGTGGCGAGGTTCTGGTCCCATACGCCGGATAAGGAGCTGACAAGCGCGCTGTTCCAGCGGCTCTCGCGAAAAGCGATCTCTTTTTCCCGATGTCGCTGCTCGGTGATATCGGTAAATTGCGCAAGCGTTCTCGCGCGAGTGCCAGAGCCGACTGCGCTTAAAGACAGGATGGCATGGCGATCCACGGTGTCGGTACCGTGCAACCGGACCTCCAACGCTGTGGATGAGGTTTCTGGCAGCGTCGCTAAGGTCTCTGTGACGCCTGCGTGGTCATCGGGGTGGATGAAGTCCAGCAGATGGCCGGGCATGTCGCAGGAAGCGGCCAGATTGAAATTGGCCGGAACGAAAACGATATCGCCACTGGCCCGAAGATGGAGGACGGGAACAGGCAGAGCTTCAAGAATATCTTTCAGCAACAGATCTTGGTTCACGCGATCCTGCCATATGTTCAATCGATTAAAATAGCGCACGAACGCACGCCGGAAATTCCCAGTCTATTCTCGCAGACTTACGTTGCAGTTAAAAGGGACGTGCGGAAATTTCTCTTTCGCACGTCATAGTCGAGAAATATTTGATATTGCTAATGAAATTATTCAGGGAACCCGGCAGGCGGTTTCAGCTTGCTGAGAAACTGCGCAAACACCATCGTCCCTTCCGGCCATGGGCCATGGCCCGACTCGGTGTTGATATGGCCGGACATGCCCGCATCGATCAACGTCGAGCCCCAGGCATTGGCAATATCGCCTGCATGCTCATAGCTGCCGAAGGGGTCGTTCTGGCTGGCGATGGTGATAGTCGGAAAAGGCAGAGGCTCGCGCGGGTAGGGGCCGAATGTCATAAGATGTTTCGGGCGGATATCCGGGTTCGCCACATCCGGCGGGGCCACGAACATCGCACCGGCGATCTTGTCCTTGATCTGCGGCAGGGCGTGCATGACCGTTGGTACGCCTAGCGAGTGCGCGACTAGCACGACGGGCTTGGTGCAGGCATTCACCTCCTCGATCAGCTTTGCCACCCAGTCGTCTTTGACCGGCTTTGTCCATTCCGCCTGTTCGACACGGCGGGCCGTGGACAGTTTCTCCTGCCAGCGGCTTTGCCAGTGTTCAGGGCCGGAGTTGGTGTAACCGGGAACGATGAGGATATCTGCTTCTGATGCTTTCATGCCGCATATCTCGGTGTGATTGTGGGTGGAATCAAGGTGGCGGTTTGGTAGCGACGATAAATCCTCTCTCCGTCATCCTCGGGCTTGTTCCGAGGATCTACCCACGTTGCATCCGCAGAAGCGTGATTAGATCCTCGGGACAAGCCCGAGGATGACGGAAGAAAGGATGAAAGTCTCTCGACCTTAAGCCTTACCAAACACGCGCTTGAAAATCGTGTCTACATGCTTGGTGTGATAACCTAGATCGAACTTTTCGCGGATCGTTTCTTCCGGCAGGGCTGCGCGGACTTCTTCGTCTGCAAGCAGCTCTTCCAGAAAGTCAGCGCCGTGTTCCCATACCTTCATGGCGTTGCGCTGGACGAGACGGTAGGAATCTTCGCGAGAAACGCCAGCCTGCGTCAGCGCCAGAAGAACGCGCTGGGAGTGAACGAGGCCGCGGAACTTGTTCATGTTCTTCAACATGTTGTCCGGGTAGATCACCAGCTTTTCGATGACGCCAGCCAGACGGTTCAGCGCGAAATCGAGCGTGATCGTCGTGTCGGGGCCAATGGCGCGTTCGACAGAGGAGTGGCTGATATCGCGCTCGTGCCACAGTGCAACGTTTTCCATGGCCGGAACCACCGACATGCGCACCAGACGCGCAAGGCCCGTCAGGTTTTCGGTCAGCACAGGGTTGCGCTTATGCGGCATGGCGGAGGAGCCCTTCTGGCCCGGAGAGAAGAACTCTTCGGCTTCCAGAACCTCGGTGCGCTGCATGTGGCGGATTTCGATGGCGACGTTTTCGATGGAAGACGCGATGACGCCGAGTGTTGCGAAGAACATGGCGTGGCGGTCACGCGGGATGACCTGCGTGGAGACCGGCTCTGGCGACAGGCCGAGCGCCTTACAGACGTGTTCTTCGACAGACGGGTCGATATTAGCGAAGGTACCGACTGCGCCGGAAATGGCACCGGTCGCGATTTCCGCACGGGCTGCGACGAGGCGGGCGCGGTTGCGGTCCATCTCCGCATAGAAGCGGGCAAAGGTCAGGCCCATCGTTGTCGGCTCGGCATGAATACCATGGCTGCGACCGATGCGAACCGTGTCCTTGTGTTCGAAAGCGCGAGTCTTGAGTGCTGAAAGAACGCGGTCCATATCTGCAATCAGCAGATCGGCGGCGCGCACCAACTGAATATTGAGTGTCGTGTCGAGAACGTCCGAAGAGGTCATGCCCTGGTGGATGAAACGGCTGTCGGGGCCGACGAATTCTGCCAGATGGGTCAGGAAGGCGATGACATCATGCTTGGTGACGGCTTCGATCTCATCGATACGCGCCACATCGAATTCCGCGGCGCCGCCCTTTTCCCAGATGGTCTTGGCTGCATCCTTGGGGATGACGCCGATTTCGGCGAGAGCATCACAGGCATGCGCCTCGATTTCGAACCAGATGCGGAACTTGGTTTCCGGCGACCAGATTGCGACCATTTCCGGTCTGGAATAACGAGGGATCATGGCAATGGCTTTCTATACGAGGAAATTTTTCTGCCCCTTTAGCAAAGTGTTCCGGCAATCTCAACGCATTCGAGGGCCGAGGGGGAAAGTGGCGAAGGGCAGGGGCCGCCACTTGGTTGGCCGCTTAGCTGCGGCCCTGTTCTGCGGACGCGCGCACGGCGCTGACCATGGTGCGATAGTCTTCGACCCCGTCACCCTTGAAGATGGCTGAACCGGCAACGAGAACGTTGGCACCAGCAGCAATCGCGCTTCCTGCCGTCGCGATGGTGATGCCGCCATCCACTTCGAGTTCAATTGGCCTGTCACCGATCAGCGACTTGGCGGCGCGGATCTTGTCCAGCATGGCGGGAATGAATTTCTGGCCACCGAAGCCGGGGTTGACGCTCATGATGAGGATGAGATCGACATCATCGAGCACGTTTTCCAGAACCGACAGCGGTGTGGCCGGGTTGAGCGTCACACCGACCTTCTTGCCCAGCGAGCGAATGGTTTGCAGCGAGCGGTGCAGATGCGGGCCAGCCTCGGCATGAACCGTGATGCCATCGCAGCCAGCCTTGGCGAAGGCTTCAAGATAGGGATCGGCAGGCGCGATCATCAGATGGCAATCGAAGAAGGCCTGGCTGTGCGGGCGCAGAGCCTTGATAACATCTGGCCCGAAGGAGATGTTCGGCACGAAATGGCCGTCCATGACATCGAGGTGAATCCAGTCGGCACCCGCCGCCGTCACATCGGCCACTTCCTGTCCGAGTTTTGCAAAATTGGCGGCAAGAATGGAGGGGGCGATCCGCACGGGAAGAGACATCTGCAAAAGCTCCTACTACAAAGGTTTGCGCGCTTTACCACCGATGCGCGGTATCAACAATCGTCACACGGCCAATTGGGCTTAGCGCTCGGCGCGGTCCACAGGAACGAAGGCCGTGCCATCCCATTTCTGGAGGCGGTATGGATTGGTCTGCAATTCGTGACGGTCGTTGAAAGTGATCTGGCCGATGGCGGTTTCAAAAGCGGTGCCGACCAGAACGGCGGGGGCCGGCTTGTTCTGCGCCTCCGCCAGCTCAACAAGCTTTGCGGCAATCTGCGTGGCTGCATAGGCGGGCAGGGCGTACCCCTCCGGCTCGACATTGGCAGCACGGAGTTCCTTGACCGCGTCCGCAGCCGAAGGCAAGGCGGCGTAATCGGGGATGGTGATGGCCAGAACGCCCGGCTGCAAAGGCACCGGGTTGTTGGCGGCGCGCATCGTATCACCGGACATGATCGTCAGCGGCGCCTTTTCGGCTGCTGCGTCGCGGGCGATGATCGCGACATCGTTGCGTTCCGCGCCGATGAAGACATGCGTGACGCCAGTGCGGCTGAGCCGACGGACGAGCGCGACCTGCTGTTCCTGCGCGGGGCGTAGCGTATCGGTAAAGGTGGGCTTGAGGCCGGATTCTTCCAGCTTGGCGCGGATGCGGTCTACCAGTTCGCGGCTATAGATCGTGCCATCATCGATGAGACCAAAGGAGTGGCCTTTCCAGTCACGCAGAATGGCGTCGATTGCCGCTGCCGATTCATCCGTATCCGACGGCCCCAACCGGAAGAGTGGCCAGCCGCGCTTTAACGTATCTTCCATCAGGCCAGAGGCGCGGCTGGAGAGGGTAATGGCTGGGATCGCTGCATTTTTGAGCGTGGGCAGTGCCTCAGGCAGAGTTTCCGTGCACAGAAAGCCGACAACGATGCTGACCTTGGCCGCAACCAAGCCATCGGCGATGGCACCGCCACTACCTTCTTCACAGCTCTCATGAATTTCCATGACATCGAGGCCAGCCTTGGCCGCTGCAATCTTGACGCCCTGACGGATTTGCGAGCCCAGCATCTCATAGGCACCATTTTGCGGCGCAACGACACCGATGGTGGCAGCACTTGCTGTGCCGGCAAAGGCAACACTGGCAGCGATGATGAGCAGGCGAAATAATGGCATCGGGCGGCTGTGTTCCTCTTCCTGTCCTGACAGCATATCCAATAATCGCCGCTGGCCGACTGCAAATGGTAATTTCTGCGCTTCCGGTGCTCACATACGTTAAGTACGCTCCACTCCGGTTCTCGAAATCACCATTTTCGCCAGGCCAGCAGCAATTCTTGAACAGGCTGAGAGATGTTTATCGACACAGAACCGTTTACAAAAGAGGCAATGCTTTCGAAAAGGCGCCAGCAGGACGAAATTTGGCGTATTTTCAGCAATGTAGGGGCTCCGTAGCCGTCACGCACTCCGCTTGCGCAAATGCCGGAACGCATCTTGCGCGAAAAGCGATAGTGGCTGCGGGGCGTCGTTCATGTCGAACCAGCCCATATCGGATAATTTATCCGGTTCTGTCAGGCTTGGTTCCCCGTGCACATCGTCTGCGACATAAATAAGCGATAGCCAGTGCTGGCCGTCCGAGGGAATGATCTGTTCGCTGATGCAAAGGAAGTTGACGTCGCCAATGGCTAGGCCGGTTTCTTCTTCGGCTTCGCGTTTTGCGGCGGTGGCGGCGGATTCCATGTGGTCCACTTTGCCGCCGACGATGCTCCAATGTCCTGCTTCCGGCGGATTGACCCGCTTGTAAAGCAAGACCTTGCCATCTCGCTGGATGACAAGGCCAGAGCCGACACCCGGAAAATCAATGCCGGGTTTCATGCTCACGCTTTCGCGTTTGCCACGATCAGCATGAAGGCAGGAATGTCATCGCCGAAGCCGACAGGTGTCGGGCCATCGTCATAATCGCGGTAGTGGCGGCGACGCTCGCGATTGTCGTCGTTTGCAGGAGACGTGGTGTGGTTCCGCTCGAAATTGCGAGGTGCCTTTTCGTGCTTGCGCTCTGCCTTCAACTTTTCGCCTCCGTTGGCCGCAACATCCACGATGGCTGCTGCTGGCTGAATGGTTTTGACTTCTGGTTCGGTCTGAGGAACCACATCGCGGCGGTTTCTGTCGCGGCCACGACCGCGCTGTTCTTTTTCCTTGCCACGGCGCGGGCGCTCGGAAGCAAAGCTTTCCATCGGAGCTGGAAGCTCGGACAGGTCACCGTTCAGCCATTCGATCTTTTCGTTGATCAGCTTTTCGATGGCGTCGAGATACTTCGTGTCGCGACGGTTGACGAGCGTAAAGGCAGCGCCGGAGCGGCCTGCGCGGCCGGTACGGCCGATGCGGTGAACATAGTCTTCCGCATGGATCGGAACATCGAAGTTGAAAACGTGGCTGACATCGGGAATATCGAGACCGCGCGCCGCAACGTCGGATGCGACGAGCAAGGTGATCTGATTGTCCTTGAAGCCCGCCAGCATCTTGGTGCGCGAGTTCTGGTCCATGTCACCATGCAGCGCGCCGACGGAGAAGCCGTGACGTTCCAGCGAGCGGAACAGGTCAGCGACATCCTTCTTGCGATTGCAGAAGATGATCGCATTCTTCAACTCGGTCTGCGCATTGATGAGCTCACGCAGAACGGCGCGCTTCTCATAATCCTTGTCGTGCGTGGCGACGATACGCTGCGTCACCGTCTTTGCCGTCGAGGATGGCTTTGCCACTTCGATGCGAACGGGGTTCTGCAGGAAGCGGTCGGCCAGCTTCTGAATTTCTGGCGGCATGGTGGCCGAGAAGAACAGGGTCTGACGGGTGAAGGGAATCATCTTCGCGATGCGTTCGATATCCGGGATGAAGCCCATATCCAGCATGCGGTCGGCTTCGTCGATCACGAGGATTTCGACGCCGGTCATCAAAAGCTTGCCGCGTTCGCAATGGTCGAGCAGGCGACCCGGGGTGCAGATCAAAACATCTGCGCCGCGCTCCAGCTTGCGGTCTTGCTCTTCGAAGGAGACGCCGCCGATGAGAAGGGCGACGTTGAGCTTGTGGTTCTTGCCGTATTTCTCGAAGTTCTCAGCCACCTGTGCGGCGAGTTCGCGAGTGGGCTCCAGAATGAGGGTTCGCGGCATTCTTGCGCGCGCACGGCCTTTTTCCAGCAGGGTCAACATTGGCAGCACGAAGGATGCGGTTTTGCCCGTACCCGTCTGTGCGATGCCGCAAATGTCGCGTCGTTCAAGCGCTGGCGGAATTGCGCCTGCCTGAATGGGTGTCGGTGTCGTGTAGCCGGCACTTTCGATAGCGGAAAGAACTTTTTGGCTCAGGCCAAGATCAGAGAATGTTGTCAAAGGAAAAACTGTTTCCGTGTTGGTTCGAAAAGAACACTTAGCTGTCATAACGGCGACGCCGCAGACTGTAGCGGCGAAATAGGCCGAATTAGCCGGAAAGTCAAGGAAACAGGGATTTATCCCAAAATAATACAGGTTGCCCCACTGTTTCCAGTGAGACCGGCAATTGTAACGGAATCAATAACCAAGTCGTATCGCGCCGACTGTTCTATTGAAGATAGGTTTTCAGCTCTGTTCCGGCCACGAGAAACCGCACCGGATCCACCGGATTGTCGTTCAGCCGCACTTCATAATGCACATGTGGGCCAGTGGAGCGACCGGTGCTGCCGGCTCTGCCGATGACATCGCCCAGATTGACCTTGTCGCCTTCCTTGACGAGAATCTGGGACATATGGCCGTAACGGGTGGTGATGCCCTTGCCATGATCGACCTCGACCATGTTGCCGTAACCACCTGAAAAACCGGCACTTGTGACCGTACCAGCACCCGTCGTGCGGATATCGGCACCGGTTTCGGCAACGAAGTCTACGCCGGCATGCAAGGCGAGGCGACCTAGAAATGGATCGATGCGGTTGCCAAAACGGCTGGAAATTTCGCGACCCGGAGCTGGATTGCCGAAGGGCAGCGACACGGCTGCACCGCGCACCGTTTCCAGCCGGTTGAGAGCGCTGTCGAGATTACTGAGCGATGTTTCGAAGGTGCCAGCGCTATCATTGACCGGCTCAACGAAGGGGCCACCGATCGCTTGATCGGCGGAGTCGTCGATTTTGATTCCGGTTCTGCGAATGATGTCGGCCATCGCGTCGGCCTTGTTTTCGGCACCTATCGTCAGCGAGGCGATTCGGCTTAGCTGGTCGTTTTCGACCTTGCTGAGCGAGGTGATCATCTTGGCAAGGCTGCGGTCGGAGAGTTTGTCGCTGGTGGCGCCATAGGTGAGGCTGCCCTTCAGCCCGCTGCCGGAAGAGGACGATGCCATGAGATTGCCGATGGCGCTGGACGCTCCGGAAAGGCTCGCTCTCTTGTCAGGCGCGTAGGCGTTGACCGGGCTTTTCTCATTGGTGTTTTCGGATAGGCCTGATTTTTCGGCGCGCTCCAGAAGCTCGCTCATGCGGCCATGGCGGGAGGTGAGGGCGTTCTGCTGCTGTAAAAGAAGCTCGACCTTTCGCTCAACCACCTGCTGATCCAGCAACTGTTTGGAGGTGACGCGATCCACCTGCGCACGCAGCGCGGCAATGCGGTCTTCATATTCCCGCTGAATGCGCGACTGGCGGGCAATTGTCGCGCCGACCAGATCGTCGCGCAAAACAAGATAAGCAGTCGCTCCGATGTAACCGACGCTGAGCAGGCCGACTACGCAAAGGGCAGTCGCGGCAAGCCACGGGCGAATGGTGAGATGGCGGACTTTATCGCCGCTGGCCAGAATCAGAACGTGCTGCTGGCGCTTTTTGCCAAATGACAGGCTTTTACCCGCTTCCGTCAAAATCTCACCTCCGGCCAATCTCGTCTTGGCCGGATAGTAATTTGTTAAGGTTAACGAAGTTTTGACTTTCGCCGGCGCCGCAGCACCATGGCGCGATTTTCAGAGCGCCTTGATGGCGTCCAGAACCTCTTGCGCGTGACCGGGCACCTTCACCTTGTTCCAGATTTTGGCGATCTTGCCATCTGGCGCAACGAGATATGTGGTACGCTCTACGCCCATATATTTCTTGCCATACATGCTTTTTTCCTTCCACACGCCATAGGCTTCCAGCACCTGACGCTCCTCGTCGGAGGCCAGCATGACGGTGAGGGAATGTTTGGCGGCGAATTTGTCGTGGCTCTTCACCGAATCGGGCGAGATGCCGATGACCACAGCGTTGGCGGCTTCGAAGTCCGCACCCATGGCGCTGAAATCAATGGCCTGCGCGGTGCAGCCGGATGTGTCATCCTTTGGATAGAAATACAGAACGACGGCTTTGCCTTCCAGGCTGGCCAGATTGACGTCGCCGCTGCCGTTTCTGGGAAGCGTGAAATCCGGTGCTTTATCGCCAATTGCTAAATCTGTCATGGGTGACCTTTCTTTCGCCGGATTGTTGAGTAAATGGGCCACTATTCGATATATACCGAATAAGAGCTTCGTCCAGTCTTGTGGCGAGTCAGACGGTGTGATTGGTTGACCCGTCACTCCGAGCAGGCCTTGATGGTGATTTCAGGGCCGTGGCAATTCCGGGAGCAAGCACAGGCGGATGGCGGAAATTCGTGGCGAAAAGGTCAGCTTCAGCAAGCGCGATATCACGCCGCTGCATGCAATGCCTTCTGCCCAGGCGGTAGATCCGATCATTGTTCATTGCCCCGCGCCACGCTCCATGATGCGTGCGCTTTTGAAGGTTTTCGTGGCGCTGGTGATTCTGGCCTTCATCTCGGTCGGTGGCATCATTCTTTCCATCGAAACCGGCTCTATCGACAGTGCGCTATCCAAGCAGGCCAAGCAGGCGCTGGAAAACGCCATCGGCTCACGTTACGAGGCGCGCATCGGCTCTACCTCCGTGCGTTTTGCCTCGGGCTTTCATCTGGCGCTGGTGGCACAGGATGTCGATATCATCGAGCAGGATACCGGCCAGCATCTGAGCCGAGCCCGCGCCATAGGCATGGCACTCGATCCCCTGGCGCTGATTACAGGTCGTGTCTCCGTCCAGAGCCTTGAAGCGACGGGCATGGAACTCGACACCGCGCTTTTGCCCAAGGGGCAAGCCATAGATTGGGCCAAGATGCGGGTGGATGACGTTCCCACCTATCTGGACCTCGCTTTCACTGAACTCGACCGTTTTGCGCAGGCCTTCCAGCGCAGTGGCACGGAAGAGATCGACCTCTCCGACATCGCCATCCGCCTGCCGCCAAGAGAAGACGGTGAGCCGCGGACAATTTCTCTGCGGGAGCTTTCGCTGGTTCCCGATGGCGATGGCGGTTATTCGCTGGACGGAAATGTCGCGTTTAACGGAGAGGTTGCCACGCTCTCGCTGGCGGCCAAGGGTGCCAGTGGCAGCATCGATGGTTTTACCGCACGGCTGGATGGTTTCGATATCGGTCCGCTTCTGGAGCAGCACGATCCAGAAGGGCTGATGCACCAGGGCCTGAATGTCAAAGCGGGCATCAACATCGTCGGTAACAGAGACCGAGGCGAGACCAAGCCATCGCTTGCGGTCTCCGTTGGTATTGGCGACGGCAAGCTCTATATCGGCGGCGATGCGCAGCCGGTGACGAGCGGCGTTATCAATGCGAGATATGACTTCGACAAGAGCGTCATCGCGGTTGAGAACTCCCGCCTGACGTTGGGCCAAACCGTTTTGCCGCTGCATGGGCAGATCAAGGATAGCGATATCGGCTATGATCTGGCGATGCGGATGGAGCAGGCAACCGCGATTGCCGAAGGCGGTGGAGAACCGCCGGTCACCTTCGACCTGACGGCGGATGGTACCTATGACAAGGCGACGCACCGGCTGGATGTGCCGGCACTCTATGTAAAGAGTGCGCTGGGCGACATGGCCGGTTCACTTAAAGTGCATTTCGTTGGCAAGGGCTCGCCTGAGATCAGCTTCGGCGGCCAGATTGCCAAGATGGAGGCGACGGCGGTCAAGCAGTTGTGGCCTTTCTGGATGGCGCGTAAGGCGCGTCCCTGGGTCGTGGCCAACCTGTTTGGCGGCACTGTTAGAAACGGCTCCATCGCCGTCTTCATTCCGGAAGGCAGAATGTGCGGGCCGGGTTGTCCGCTGGAGCTTTCGGCTGGCGAATTGCAGATCAGGTTCGATGTGGACAATACACGCCTGAACGTGACCGGCGATATACCGCCGCTCAGGGACGCTTCCGCCCATTTTGAGCTGGTGGGTGAGAAGATCAATGTCGATATCATAAAGGCGACATCGTTCTTCCCGTCCAACCGCACGCTGGCGCTGGAGAACAGCAAGTTCTCCATCGACTCGGTCTATGACAAGCCATTGACGGCCGATCTTGATCTCAACGTATCAGGCTCGGCCGATGCCGTGGCGGAGCTGGCGACGTTCCAGCCCATCAATGCTCTGAAGGATACTGAATTCAAGCCGGAGGATTTTTCGGGGCAGGTGAAGGCCAATGCCAAGCTGACCGTTGGTCTTCTGAACAGTCAGCAGCCACCGCCGCCCAAATGGACGGCACGGTTGGATCTGGACGACGTCTCGCTGACGAGGCCATTTGCCGGCCGCGATGTGTCTTCGATCAATGGTCCAATGACCATCGACAATGATGCGTTGCGCATGAAGGGCAAGGCCCGCATCGATGATGTTCCGATGGACCTCGATCTGGTTCAGCCGACGCGCAAATCCAGCACCGTTGCCCGGCAGATGCTGCTCAAGGCCACGCTGGAGCCGGGGCAGATCGCCAAACTCGCACCGGAACTGACCAAGCTTCTGGGCGGCACGACGCTGCTGGAAATCAACGGCTCCGATCCGCGTCGGCAGGGCGTGAAACTTGATCTTTCCAACGCCTCCATCATCCTGCCGGGAATTGGCTGGACGAAGGGGGCGGGTATTCCCGCCAATGCCTCCTTCACCATGGATACGGTCGATGGCCGCACGTCGATCAGCAACTTCTCGCTCAAAGGCGATGGGTTCGGGGCGGCGGGTGATCTGGCTTTCGACAAAGCAGGGCTGACCTCTGCCAATTTCTCACGCTTCCAGCTTTCGCCGCAGGATGATTTTGCCGTTTCCATCTCGTCCGCGCGCAAGAATTACACGGTCAGCGCCAGCGGAAAATCCGCCGATCTTCGGCCTCTCATCGCAAAGCTGCGCAGCTCCAGCGGCAAGAGCAATGCCGCCCCGGGGGGCGGTGACGGCGACTTTGGTTCCTTCTCGGTCAAGGCGCAACTGGATAAGATTTATGGCTTCAATGACGAGGTGATGAGCAACGTCAATGCGGACATCAATTTGCGTGACGGCAAGCTGCGCACCATCGATCTGAAGGCGGTCACCAGCCGGGGACAGGCGCTGGTTGCCCAGACCGCCAATCGCGGCGATGGCGGAACGATCAATCTGACCACTAGCGATGCGGGCTCGTTTGCGCGCTTCACCAATCTCTATTCCCGCGTCCGCGGCGGCCTGTTAAATCTGGCGCTGACCACCGCCAATGGCAATGACTGGAGCGGGTCGCTCGACCTGCGCAATTTCGCCGTTCTCAACGAAGCCAAGCTGCAGGATATTGTGGCGACGCCGACGGGCGAGGATGGCCGAAGCCTGAACACGGCGGTTCGCCGCAACATCGATGTCAGTTCGGAAAAATTTCAGCGCGGTTTTGCCCGCGTGGTTTATGTCAACGGTACGCTGGCACTGGAAAACGGCGTAGTTCGTGGCGAACAGATCGGCGCGACCTTTCAGGGCATCGTGAAGGACCAGAACGGCAATATGGATATGACCGGCACCTTCATGCCTGCCTATGGCCTCAACCGCCTGTTTGGCGAACTGCCCTTCATCGGCATCTTCCTCGGCAATGGGCGGGATCGTGGTCTGCTGGGCATCACCTTCAAGCTGACAGGCCAGACGGACTCGCCGCGTCTCGCCATCAATCCACTTTCCCTGATCGCGCCCGGTGTCTTCCGCCAGATCTTCGAGTTCCAATAAAAAGGGCCGCTCGAAGCGGCCCTGAATATGGATATGGCGTATTACCGAAGTCCTTTTGATGTGTTGGACACTGGCAGCGCAAGCGCTGCCAGTTTTCCATCTCGAAGGCGTTCAGGTGGCGTTGATTTCGCTATGGCCGCCGCCGTGGCCACCATTGCCACCATTGCCACCGTTGCCATGCTCACCGCCGCCGCCCCAGCCGGCGTGGTCGCCACCATTGCCGTTGCCACCACCGTTGCCGTTGCCGCTACCATTGCCATTACCGTCATGGCCGCCTTGGTTGCCGCCGTGCTCACCGCCTCCGTGACCACCGCCACTTTCGCCATGACCTCCGCCATTGCCGTTCCCGCTGCCATTACCGTTGCCTCCACCGTTACCATTACCGCTGCCGCCTTCGTGGCCACCGCCACCCCAGCCGCCGCCGCTCTGGCCGCCACCGTGATCGCCACCGCCATGGCTACCGCCGCCGCTATGGCCTCCGCCATTGCCATTGCCACTACCATTGCCGTTTCCACCACCGTTGCCGTTGCCGCCGCCATTACCATTGCCGCCGCCCCAACCGCCGTGATCTCCACCACCGCCATGGTTGCCACCGCCGCCATGGTTACCGCCACCGCCGCTATGGCCTCCGCCATTGCCGTTTCCGCCACCGTTGCCGTTGCCGCCGCCATTACCATTGCCGCCGCCCCAACCGCCGTGATCTCCACCACCGCCATGGTTGCCACCGCCGCCATGATTACCGCCACCGCCATGGTTGCCACCGCCGCCGTGGTTACCGCCACCGCCATGGTTGCCACCGCCGCCGTGGTTACCGCCACCGCCATGGTTGCCACCGCCGCCGTGATCTCCACCGCCGCCGTGGTTACCGCCACCACCGTGATCTCCGCCACCGCCATGGTGTCCGCCGCCGCCGTGATGTCCGCCACCACCATGGTGCCCGCCACCTCCGGGATTGCCACCGCCAGGGTTACCGCCGCCGGGATTGCTGCCGGTGCCTGGATCAGTGCTTACGGGATTTCCGTTGTTTCTGTCGTTGTCGCCCTGGTTGTCAGGGGTCGTGGGAATTGTGGCCGTTGGCCTGCACAGGAGATATTCTATCGTCCCTGGCCTCACCCGGTCGCATCTTTGTACGCGCGTTTGTGCCGATGCCAGTGTGGTACTGGACAGCAAGATTGCAATACACGAAAACACAGTTGTTATCTTACTGCTCATGGGATTCCTCCATTGATTGGCAGTTTTATGACCGCAATCTGGAGGCTATATTAAGAAAATGTTATCCACAACGTGATGATATACTGTGATTATTTCGTACTAATACCTTGACTGTAATTCCATTGAGCTAGATTCGCAGCGTTACTATCCAAAAGTATTATTCTGATTTGAGGATTTTTTTCTAATTTTTAACGTTTTTGTAGTTCGGCGTGAAGGTTGATGCCGGGTGTGGGATGTTTGTTGCGTTTGGAAAAATTCCCGATTTGGCACATATCAAAACGGGGTAGATTAATTTTTTTTTGATATTTTAGGCTAATCATGCGAATAGGTGAGCCTTAGGCGCGTTTTAGAGGTGCATTTAGTTCGAGTACGACGTGATGTCGGGTCACCTTCAGTGTGAATGCCTACTTGTTATTGCGTGAGTCGGGCGGCAGATGCCGAACCCTTGGATCACCAGGCTACCTCGAAGGAACTGGCATAATCATGAAGATTTCCGTTTTAGCTTTCGCTCTTCTGGGCGCGGCAACGCTTTGCTCTAATGTCTCCGCAGGCCAGCTTCAGGCCACACGCTCCATCGCAGCACCTGAAGGTTTCTCCTCCGCCTGTCAGCGCTACGGCTGGCTCTGTTCCGCCAAGGCCGGCACGAAGATGAGCGATGAAGATGCGCTTGCACTCGTCACCAAGGTCAACAGGCAGGTCAACTCCGCCATTCGCCCCGCCGAAGACACTGTTGTCTATGGTCGCAGCAATTACTGGTCTCTGCCGAAAGACGGACGCGGGGATTGCGAAGATTACGCCATGGCAAAAACCAAGGCGCTGCTGGATGCGGGCTTTCCCGCCAGCAGAATGTCGGTTTCCGTCGTGTTGGACCGTGGTGGCAACAACCATGCCGTCCTGATGGTGCGCTTTGCGGATGGAGATTACGTTCTGGACAACATGACCAGCTCGATCAAATCCTGGGATCGCACCGGCTACACCTTCCTTGCGCGCCAGAAATTCGAAAATAAAGCCGCCTGGGAAGTGATCCTGTCCGGCCCGCGCGCCAAGCAGTTGAGCGAAATCTGATTTAGACCGTTTCCCATTAACAATGGGAACGGTCTAGCGGTCGCGCAGTCTCAGCTCATCGGTTTGCATTTGCAGCGAACCGAGCGTGGAGAGGAAGGTCATGCCCAGCAGGCTCTGGTCTAGTTGACCATCCTGTGCCACGAGGGCAGGGACATTACGCCTTACAATCGGGCCGATGGCGATTTCCGACAGGCGAACGGGGGCGACGGATGTCCGCCCATTGGCCGTCATGACGGTGACCGTATAGGCCAGATTATCCACATTGATGCCGACTGCCTCCGCATCGCTGCGAGACAGCACAACGGAGCTTGCGCCGGTATCGACAAGCATGTGCACCGCTGCGCCATTAACCTGTGCATCGGTCTCGAAATGGCCGCTCATGGATTTGTTGAGAATGACTTCCTGCGCACCGTCCTGCGTGGTGACGACCACGGCGCGGCCGGGCATCAGCCCTGCCAGCAACCGTTCTCCGAAGCGTTGGGCATCATAACGATAGAGATAGGCCGAGACGAGGCCGAGGATGATGACGAGCCAGATGGCCAATTGCCGCAGAACCGTTGAAAAGCCGCCGCGATTGCCCGCCAGGATGCCGACCGACAGAAGGCCTGCGATAGGCAGAAGATAAACGGCTTCTCCGAATTGCTCGTTATTGATGCCGAAGGTCTGGCCGCTATCATGATTGATGATCAGCAGTGCAAGACCGACGCCTAGCACGAGAAAAACGAAAGTCAGCCTGTTCATGCGTTCGCAGTCTCCTCAGTGTTTCCCGTATTCCTCGCAGCGAGACGGCGCGGTAGGTCGGCCATGATCTGGCTGCGCTCGGCATTGCTATAGCGCGACCACGCCATGATCTCATCTATGCTTCGATGACAGCCATCACAAAGGCCATTTTGCGGGTCGAGCGTGCAGACATTGATACAGGGCGTTTCCATGGACTTTATATCCGCACTTCACGCAATGAGAGCAAGGCCTGCGAGTATCACGATCTCCGTGATCTGCTGGGTTGCGCCGATGGTGTCGCCAGTGTGGCCCTCGATCTTGCGCAGGCAGAACCGGTTGAACAGATGGGTCGCAACGCATGCGGCTATGAGCGCCAGACCCAACGGCACCAGTTGGAGGAAGGGCAGGCCGAAAAGAATGGCGATGCCCAAACCGAAGATGAGGGCGGTGTTGCGCTCGCGCTCTCCCGGCTGACCTGCCGATACGGCAACGCCACCGTCTCTGGCCGGTGACAGCGCCTGCCAGTGCCAGACCATCAGGCCACGACTAAGGCAGGCTGTCGCCAGCAGGGCGGCGAAGATGGCAAGCGGTGAGACTTCGCGGATCAGCGCGGCGATGGCGGCTGTTCTGACGAGAAACGACAGAGTGAGCGCGATGGCGCCATAGGTGCCGATGCGGCTGTCCTTCATGATTTCTAGCGCGCGATGCTTATTTCTACCACCGCCGAAGCCATCTGCCGTGTCGGCAAGGCCATCTTCGTGCAGCGCGCCTGTCATCAGTGTTGCGATGGCGAGCGTGATGACGGCTGTCAGCAGCGCATCCGCATGGAAATGGGTCAGAAGCGCCACGACGAGGGCTGAGGGCAGGGCGATGAGAAGACCGGCAGCGGGAAAGGCGCGGGCGCTTTCGCCCATGGTGCGATGTTCGTTTTCAAAGAAGATGTCGTGCACCGGAATGCGGCTGAGAAAGCTCAGCGCGCGCATCATATCCGTCAGAAAATCCCCGGCCCGCAATCGTCTCTCCAACAGTTGAGGTGGCGCTTGTCGCATTTGAGGTTGTCGCTGCGCGCATCCCCGATTATGAGAAGCGCAACAAAGACCGATTTGCCGGAAAACACAAGCGTCCGGCGCGACCAGAAAGACCGATATCATGAGCATGAGCGGATTGCCTTTTGATGATTTTCGCACGCTGCTGCGCGACCTGCCGGGACCGGACACGCACGCGCTCGTGGCTGCCAAAGAGCGCAACGCGCAGCTGACGAAGCCTGCCGGTTCGCTCGGTCGTCTGGAAGAAATCGCCATGTGGCTGGCAGCATGGTCTGGTCGTGCGCCAGCCGTGACACGTCCGCTGGTGGCAATCTTTGCTGGAAACCACGGCGTTACCCGCCATGGCGTCACACCCTATCCATCTTCCGTCACGCAGCAGATGGTGGAAAACTTCGCCGCCGGTGGTGCGGCCATCAACCAGATTTGCGTGACCCATGATCTGGGCCTGAAGATTTTCGATCTGGCGCTCGACTACCCGACCGGTGACATTACCTGCGAACCTGCGCTTTCCGAGCGCGACTGCGCCGCCACCATGGCCTTTGGTATGGAGGCGATTGCCGGTGGCACAGATCTTCTCTGCCTCGGTGAAATGGGTATCGGCAACACCACCATTGCGGCTGCGATCAATCTGGCGCTCTATGGCGGCACCGCTGAAGAGTGGACCGGCCCGGGCACCGGTTCTGAAGGCGATGTCATGGCGCGCAAGATTGCTGCCGTGAAAGCCGCCGTCGAATTCCACAAGGATCATCTGTCCGACCCACTGGAAATCATGCGCCGTCTGGGAGGTCGCGAAATTGCGGCCATGGCCGGTGCCATTCTGGCCGCGCGCGTGGAAAAGATTCCGGTGTTGATCGATGGCTATGTGGCAACGGCTGCGGCGGCCTTGCTGAAGGCTGCTAATCCTGCTGCGCTTGACCATTGCCTTATCGGCCACGTCTCCGGTGAGCCCGGCCATCTGGCCGCCGTTGAAAAGCTCGGCAAGACGCCGCTGCTGGCGCTTGGCATGCGTCTGGGTGAAGGCACGGGTGCAGCCCTTGCTGCCGGTATCGTCAAATCCGCAGCGGCGTGCCATTCTGGAATGGCAACATTCGCCATGGCGGGTGTCGATACTCGCACCGACCACTGAGCACGCCGATGGACAACATCAACAACACGCCTTCGCCTAAACCGGTTTTTCGCAAGGAAACCGGGTTCAAGCATCTCTTCGCCGCGGCCCGTTATTCGGGGCAGGGGCTGATGCGTCTGTGGAAGGAAGCGGCATTCCGCCACGAGGTGCTGGCTCTGGGCGCGGGGCTCGTGCTGCTGGGCGTCATCGGTGCACCATTGCCGCATTACCTGATTTTCGTTGTTCTGATGCTTCTGCTGTTTTCGGTGGAAGCCCTGAACACGGCCATCGAAGAAATCGTCGACCGCGTTTCGCCGGAGTTTTCCTCGGCAGCGCGCAATGCCAAGGATCTCGGCTCGTTTGCGGTATTCTGCCTGCTGCTCGCCAATGGCGGCTTCGTGCTGTACTCGCTGGTCAGCACATTGTTCTTTTCGCCGGTAATGCTTTAAGCGAACGACCGCTTGCGTGGCTGCACCACCTGCACGTCTTCCACGGCGGGAATGCTTTGCAGCACGCGTTTGGCTGGCAGAATGGCGATGACTTCCGTGCCTTCGCGCAATCTGGATTTCAGCACGAACTGGCCGTCATGCTTGGCGAGAATGGCCTGAACGATAGGCAGACCGAGGCCCGTGCCCTGTTCCGCGCTCTTGATGGCAATCGATCCCTGGCCGAAGGCAGAGAGCACGACGGGAATTTCCTCTTCAGGAATGCCGGGGCCATTGTCCTTGATCGACACATATTGCCCGCCGCCCGCCGTCCAGCCAGCCTTGATGGAAATCTCGCCACCCTGAGGCGTGAATTTCACGGCGTTGGACAGAAGGTTCAAAATGACCTGACGGATGGATTTCTCATCCGCCCAGACTTGCGGCAGGCTGGTTTCGAACTGCTGCGATATGCGGATGTTCTTGGCGCGCGCCCGAAGCTGGATCATGCCGACGCAATCTTCGGCAATTTCCAGAAGCGCGATGGCTTCCTCATGCAGATCGTAGCGACCGGCTTCGATGCGCGAGAGATCGAGGATTTCGTTGATGAGGTCGAGCAGGTGCTGGCCGGAGCGGTGAATATCGCCGGAATACTCTTTATATAGGGGGTTGTTCAGCGGCCCGAGGACTTCCGATGCCATGACTTCGGAAAAGCCGAGAATGGCGTTGAGCGGCGTGCGCAGCTCGTGCGACATGGACGCCAGAAAACGGGACTTCGCCATATTGGCTTCTTCGGCCCTGCGACGGGCCTCATCCGACATGGATTTTGCCACTTCCAGCTCTGCAATCAGGTCGTCCTTCTCAGACTGGAAGGACAGAAGCTTGATGCTGGAGTGATAGAGACGCTTCGTGACGTGATGGCAAAACAGCATTGCCATGGAAAACATCAGCGCCAGACCGATTTCCATCGGGCTGCGAGACAGCGCGGCGGTCACGCTGAGCGCCACCAGCACCGGCAGAAAGGTCATCAGTGTCGCGCGCCGCAGCAGGAAGTTGGATGTCGCCGTGATCGACAGCGCAATCAGCAGCGTCGCGCCCTTGTAGAACATGATGAGCGAGGCATCGCCGGGCTCTATGCGCTGGATCGCAAACAGCACCCAGACGAGGCCGATCACGATCTGCGTGGCGAGGAATATGTTGTTCCAGGTGACGATGTTTGCGGCGTTCAGTTCCTGCCGCGATGCGCGCCGTGCAAAAAACAGCGCGAGCGCATGGGCAGTCAAAGCCAGCACGGCCCAGCCGATGATCTGCGGATCGCGGCTGATATAGATGCCGACGCCGGTGGCCAGAACGATGAAGAGCGGCATGATGGTTGCGCTCTGCAAGGTCTCGGCAATGTGCATCTGCAGCATGTCACGCTCGAAAGCGTTGGCGCTGACAGGGCCATATTGCAGGCGCTCACGCGTCGACTTGACCGTATCGAACACAGCCTTGTTGCGCCGTGTCCGAGACCGGTCGACGATGTTTTTGTCGGCAGTGGTGCTAGCGCTCTTACTCATGGACACAACGCGAGTGATCTAAAGACTTGCAGCCTAATGGCAAAATCTTAAGAAGATGCTGCTGTTAAAGGATTTGTTTGCCATTTCTGAAAAGGGTTTGTTCTTACATGAGACGAAAGTCAGGCACGCCCTTCCGGCTGGTGAAGGACGGCATCATCGCGGCCCTGATACTGATTATGGGAACGCTGATTGCGGCAAAGGTGGATGGGCTGAACCAGGAGCGGTTTTCGGGTCGGTTTACGGCGGTCGATGGCGACACCGTTTCGCGGGATGGCGAACGCTTTCGTCTCGTCGGTATCGACGCGCCGGAACTGAACCAGACCTGCCTGCGCGACAATAGTGAGTGGCCTTGTGGTGCCGAAGCGAAGGCCTATGTGAAAACATTGCTGCAATCCGGCACAGTGGAATGTTCCGGTAATGAACGGGATCGCTACAAGCGGCTGCTGGTGCGCTGTTCAGTCGATGGCAGAGACGTTGCCGCGCAGATCGTTGCGGCGGGTTACGCAGTGACGACGGAGTATTTCCTGTTCTCACGCGAGCAGGCCTTGGCACAAAGCCAGCGTGCGGGCATCTGGTCCGGCACGTTCGAGCAGCCGCGCGACTGGCGGCGGGAGCATAAGGCTGCCGATATGGATGTACCTCTGGCGGGTGTGCTGTCTCTGGTTCGTCATGTTCTTGGGTGGTAAGGTCGCGTCATGTTGGCAAAGGCGGAGCAGGATGAGGCGTTGATAGCGGCATTGCGGCGGGATATCGCACACTGTCGCATCTGTCGGGATACGCCGTTAAAGGGCGAGGTGGATCGCTTGCCGCATGAGCCGCGACCTGTGGCGGTGATTTCCGGCAAGGCTAGACTATTGATTGCCGGGCAGGCACCGGGCCTGCGCGTGCATGAAAGCGGGCTGCCGTTCAACGATGCCTCCGGCAACCGTCTGCGGGATTGGCTGAATGTCAGCCGCGAGACATTCTATGATGCCGACCGTTTCACCATCGTGCCGATGGGTTTTTGTTTTCCGGGTTACGACGCCAAAGGCAGCGATCTGCCGCCGAGGCTGGAATGTGCGCCGCGCTGGCGCGAAAGCGTTATGCAGGCCATGCCGCAGATCGAGCTTGTGCTGGCCATCGGCCAATATGCGCAGGCCTGGCATCTGGGTGCACGCCGCATGAAGACGATGACGGAAACGGTGCAGAACTGGCGCAGCTATCTCCATGTAAACCAGGGCGTGCCGGTGCTGGCATTGCCGCATCCAAGCTGGCGAAACAGCGCCTGGCTCAAGAAAAACCCCTGGTTTGAGGGGGAATTATTGCCCGTGCTTCGACAGAATGTGGATAGGCTACTCTCCTGAAACAAATTTCTTTTTTTTCCTTTTTTTTAGTGTAAACAGAGGAAAATAATTCTGGAGGAGAGTAGATTGGACCGCCTCGACCGAAAAATACTACGAATTCTGCAAGAAGACTCCACCCTTGCTGTTGCCGACCTTGCCAAGAAGGTTGGTCTTTCCACGACGCCATGCTGGAGACGTATCCAGAAGATGGAAGAGGACGGTGTCATCCGTCGTCGCGTCGCCATTCTCGATGCCGGCAAGGTCAACACCAAGGTCACGGTGTTCGTTTCCATCCGCACCGCATCTCACTCCATCGAGTGGTTGAAGCGCTTTTCCGAAGTCGTCTCGGAATTTCCGGAAGTGGTCGAGTTCTACCGCATGAGCGGTGACGTGGATTATCTGCTGCGCGTTGTCGTGCCAGACATCGCCGCCTATGATGCCTTCTACAAGCGCATGATCGCTAAGATCGAAATACGCGACGTATCCTCTGCCTTCGCCATGGAGCAGATCAAATACACGACGGAACTGCCGCTGGATTACATGCTGCTGGACAACCCGAAGTCCGGCGAAGAGTGATGTGAAGAGGCGTGCCGGATGGCGCGCCCACTCTTTCGTTCCTTATTCCTGTGACGAGCATAGGAATGAGCGTAACTGACGTTACGCTATCACCCCTTGAATTTCGCAATCACCAGATGACCCGGCGTCGGGTGTCCGTCCTGCATGCGCACGTTGATGTCGGTGACTTCGATGATCTCGAAACCGGTCGCAGCAAGGCGTTCGCGGACATAGGTTTCGGAATGGGCGAAACGCTGGTGCGGGCCGACCATATAGGGGCGGCCAGCGAGGGTTTCGGTAGGCAGGGTTTCCGATGAGAAAATGAAGACGCCACCTTCGACCATGTTTTCAGCCGCACCAAAAAAGACCGGCTCCAGCGCGCCGAGATAGGGCAGCACGTCAGTTGCCGTGATCAGGTCAAAGGGTTCGTCGTCATTGTCTTCCAGAAAGTCTTCGACTTCCGCTACATAGAGCGTTTCGTAGAGTTCCTTTTCATGGGCGAGTTCGACCATGTTTTCGGAAATGTCGATGCCGGTAATGTCTTCCGCCATGTCGCGCAGGGCTTCGCCGGTCAGGCCTGTGCCGCAGCCGAGGTCTAGCAGACGTTTGAAAGGGCCAAGTTCCAGCGTTTGCAGGCGCTGGCGCACGATCATTGGTACGGCATAGCCGAGCTGTTCGACCAGAATATCTTCAAAGGCTTGCGCCTGCTGGTCGAACAGGGTTTCGACATAGGCATCCGGTGCCTTGGGCGGCGTTTCACCGCGTCCCATGGAGGCGATGCGAACGGCAGCGCCGCCGTGATCGTCTGGGTCGATGGCCAGAACCTCTTCATAAGCCTTGACCGCAGCATCGATATCGCCAGCCTTTTCCAACGCAAGAGCGCGGTTATAGGCTTCGGCTAGAGCCTCTTCATCGATCTTCTGGTTCTTCGTCATGGCGCGCATCCGGGGCTTGGCTTTGAAAATTGAAGCCTGCTTAGTCCGCAACGCCGTGAGGTGCAATGCCTGTTTTCGTTAGTGGAGGATGAACTCTCCCTTGAGCGAGCGCCATTCCTGCGCGGAAATCAGCTGGCGATGGACGTAGCGCACGGAGTGCAGCGGCCCATCCAGCTTTTCCTGCCAGAATTTGAGGAAGCCCTTCATTTCGGGAAAATCCGGCGCGAGATCGTAGTTCTGCCAGAGGTAGGTTTGCAGAACGACGGGATGGTCCGGCATATGGTAGAAAATCTGGGCCGTGGTAACGCCATAGCCCTTCAGCATCATTTCCATGTCTTTGTTCATGGCGGCTGCTCCGGTTCTTGTTGGTCGCCGATACACAGGAAGTATCGCAGACCATGGGAGCATGACATGATTAACCGAACCTTGCCAATTGGCCAGATTGTCACAAATTCGTTATATTTTTCAGACTGTTAGCATTCATTCGGCATGAGTGCTGCCAAGCGTTTACCGGGTGAGGTGCCGCGTCAGACGCGCTTCCAGCCATGCCCAGACGTGACGCAATATTTCGACCATGGAGAGATAGAAAATCGCAGCCCAGAGATAGGTCTGGTAATCGAATGTGCGCGAGAACGCATAACGTGTCTGGCCCATCAGATCATAAACGGTGACGATGGAGACGACGGCGGAGCCCTTGATCATCAGGATGATTTCGTTGCCGTAAGGGCGCAGCGCTACGATGAGGGCTTGCGGCAAAACGATCTTCCAGAATGTCACCGGCTTGGAAATGCCGAGCGATGCGGCACCTTCCAGCTGACCCTTCGGCACGCTCTGGATCGCGCCACGCAAGATTTCCGCCTGATAGGCAGCGGTATTGAGCGTCAGCGACAACAGGCCGCAATACCAGGCCTCACGGAAAAACCACCATAGACCGACGGCTTCCATCTCGGGGCGGAAACTGCCAAGGCCGTAATAGATCAGGAAAAGCTGCGCCAGAAGCGGCGTGCTACGGAACACATAGACATAGACATAGGCCAGCGTGCCGAGAATGCGATTGCTGGACATGCGTGCGAATGCGATGGGCAGCGATAGCATCGCGCCGAGAATGATCGATGTTCCCACCAGCGTGATGGTGGTGATCAAGCCATCGAGATAGCGCGGGCCATAACGCGTGAACTTGTCTGGGTCCCAATCATCGATGACGCTGTAAATGAGACCCAGCGCCAGCAGCAGCCACAAGCCGGTTACGGTAACGCCAACGATTTTGGAGGCGGAAAGCGGCTTGGCGGCGGCGGGCGGGGCAGGGCGTGCAGGGATGAGGTGTTCGGCGTGGCTCATCGGCGTGCCTCCGAACGGCGCGACCAGCGGTCTATGAAGCCAAGCCCGAAGGACGAAATCAGCGCCAGAATGAGATAGAGCAGACAGGCAATGCCATAAAAGAAGAAGGCTTCCTTACTGACGCGCGCGGCGATGCCCGTCTGGCGCAGAATATCGGACAGGCCGATGATGGAGACGTAGGACGTATCCTTGAGCAGGATCATCCAGAGATTCGTCATGCCGGGCAGGGCAATGCGCACCAATTGCGGAATGATGATGAGAACCATGGTGCGGCTGCGAGAAAGACCCAGCGCATCGCCCGCTTCATACTGGCCCTTGGGAATGGCGCGGAAGGCAGAGAGCAGCACTTCCGACGCGTAGGACGAAAAAACCACCGAAAGCGCGACCATGCCCGCAACGAAGGCATTGATTTCGATTGGGCCGGAAAAGCCGATATAGCCACCGGCGGACTGCAACAGCATCTGGATGCCGTAATAGACGATGAAGAGCGTCAGCAGCTCCGGCAGACCGCGAAAGATGGTGGTGTAGATACCGGCGGCAAGCCGCAGCGATTTTTCACTGGATTGCGCGGCAAGCGCAATGAGAAAGCCGATGGTCAGCCCGACTGGTAAGGTGGCGAGCGCAACAGAAATGGTGATCTTGACGCCATAGGCGATTTCATCGCCCCAGCCTGCATCGCCACAGGCAACGAGTGCTCCGTTGCCGAAGAGAGAGAAGATGCCTACCGGTCCGCAGAATGGATCGAAGAGATAAGTGAGATAGGTCCAGAACGAACCTATGGCGGAAAATGCTCCGCTCATGCCAATTTCCCCTGCGGTCTTTGCCGCGCGTTTCGTATTGTTTTATGACCTTGTTCTCAAACAAAAATGGCGGAAGGGCAAGCCTTCCGCCACAATATTCAACAAACAAATCGCTTACTTGCCGTAAACGTCGAAATCGAAGTACTTGTCGTTGATCTTCTTGTACTCGCCATTGGCACGGATTGCGGCGATTGCAGCAGTGAACTTGTCGGCAAGCGCCGTGTCACCCTTGCGAACCGCAATGCCCGCGCCCTGACCGTTGATGGCTTCATCAACCGGCATTGGCGTCAGGATCTTGCAGCACTTGCCAGCGTCGGACTTGACCCATTCCGACAGAACGACGATGTCGTCGATGACGCCATCGATACGGCCATTGGTGATGTCGAGCTTGTATTCGTCAGCCGTCGGATAGAGCTTTAGCTCCGAATCCGCCAGGTGCTTTTCGGCATAGTTGGCGTGGGTGGTGGAACCCTGCGCGCCGATGGTCTTTCCCTTCAGGTCTTCGACCGTCTTGGCCGGGCTGTCCTTTGGCACGGCAATCGCTGGCGGCGTGTTGTAGTACTTCTTGGAGAAATCGACCTTTTCCAGACGCTCTGGCGTGATCGACATGGACGCGACGATGGCGTCGAACTTCTTGGCCTGCAGGGCAGGAATGATGCCGTCCCAGTCATTCGTGACGAAAGTGCACTCTGCCTTCATTTCAACGCACAGCGCCTTGGCGATGTCGATGTCGAAGCCGGTCAGGGTGCCGTCTGCTTCAAGAACGTTGAAGGGTGGGTAGGCGCCTTCCGTGCCAATGACCAGCTTGTCCTGTGCCATGGCGGCACCGGAGAAAAGCGACATCGCGGCAATCGATGCAGCAGCTAGCAGACGGGTGGAAATACGCATTTCGATCCTCTCTTTCGGCGAGTCTTCCGCACCGGTTTGTTTATGTTTTCCGGGCGGTGAATGTTTCGCGTGGCCTCTTAGCCCGAAAGGGTGAGCGCCGCGCTTGGCGGATAGTCTTATCCTTGTCTTGAAAATGCAACCCTAATCGTTTCGCACCGCAACGAAGGCCACAATCAGTTCATGAAAAGGCCTTGATCTGTTCATTTGCGGTACAGAACAGCTTCGCCATGATGGGAACAAGACTGCCATTCAGGCGTTGTTCACCGCCCGCATGTGCAGAAGGTTTTTCAAAAGGCCGTGAGACAGCGGTATAAAGACGATCACTAGGTGAGGAACTACGATGCTCAAGAAAAACAAGCTGCTGACCGGGGTGGTATTTCCGCTCATGTCGATTGCGATGGTTGCCGAGCCTGCATTGGCTGCGGCCAACGCGGGCGCTATTCATTATACATCATCTCAAACAACGGATACCGCCAGCGCACCCGTCCTTCTGGCACAGGCAGATCCCAATGCTGAGGAGCTTCTGAAGAAGCGCCAGCAGGAGCAGCCAAAGGAAGAGCCGAAGGCCGAACAGCCTCAGCGTCAGCAGGAGGAAGCTCCGCGCCCACGCCGCGAGGCAGCGCCAGAGCAGGCACCCGAACAGCAGCGTCCACGCCGTGAGGCCGCCCCCGAAGCTGCACCGGAACAGCAGCAGCGCCCGCGTCGCGAAGCCGCACCGGAGGCCGCACCCGAACAACAGCAGCGTCCTCGTCGTGAGGCAGCACCAGAAGCTGCGCCAGAGCCGCAGCAGCCACGCCCGCGCCGCGAAGCCCAGCCGGATGCAGCACCTGCGCAGGCTCAGCCCGAGCAGCAGCAGGAGCGCCCACGTCGCCCACGCGACCAGCAGCCAGCGGCTGAAGGCGAAACACGTCCGGAACGTCCACGTCGCGACGCCAAGCCGGATGCCGCGCCCGACCAGGCTCAGCCGGAACAGCAGCAGGAGCGCCCACGTCACCAGCAGGGCGATCAGCAGCCAGCCGCAGAAGGCGAACCGAAGCCACGCCCTGAAGGCGAGCGTCCTCGCCCTGGCCAGGAGCCTGCACCGGCAGCCGGCGAAGCAAACCCGGAAAAGCCAGCCGTTCCCGGCAAGAAGCCAGCAGCCCCAGAACCGGATGCAAAGAACGCGCCCGTACCTGCCGAGCCGCCGACACCCGGCCAGCCGCCAAAGCCAAGAGAGCAGCCTAACCCCGCACCGGGCCAGCAGCCATCCGAACAGCCGCGCCCACCGCGTGGCCAGAACGGCGAACCTGCACCGATGCCAAATGCACCAACACCCGCACCGCAGGATGGCAAAACCACAGGACAGGCGCCAGCTGGCGAACTCGTTCCTGATCAGGTCGCAGTTCCGCAGCAGGAAGCACCTCCTTCGACCAAGGAGCAGCTCGACAAGGCCCGTGCTGTTGCCAAGGACCCATCCAAGTCTGCCGATACTGTTATTCTGCCGGTAGACAAGGGTGCTGCGGTTCTCGACAGCGACAAGGAAGCCGAACGCACCGGCAACCAGCAGTCCCGCGAACAGCGCCGTCAGGAACGCGAGCAGGTTCAGGACTACAAGGTGCCGACATCTGATGCGGAAGCGCAAGCTGCGGCGCGTGGAAACAATCCTCCACCGCAGATCAACATTCAGGCCATCACCAATATTCAGGGTGAGCGGATCAACCGTCGTCCAGACTATGATCGTCCGGATGGCGTGCGTGAATGGCAGCCCCGCGATATGCCGCGCGGCGGCCCACGGGATCGTGACATGGGCGATCGCGTCTTCCTGCAGTTCGGCGACCGCGTGGTCGTGCGTGGCAATGACGACGACCGTTTCGTCCGTGATGGTGCCAAGCCATATTACGAGCGTCTTCCTGACGACCGTTACCGCGAAACGATTGAGCGGCCAGATGGCACGCAGGTCGTGACCGTTCGCAACCGCTACGGCGATATCATCCAGCGTTCGCGCATCGATAATCGTGGCCGTGAGTATGTGCTGTTCTACGCACCGGAACTGGTGGATGAGCCGGATCGTGAATATGTCTATCGCGACCCGGGCTTGGACCTGCCCCCGATGCGCCTGCGTATCCCAGTTCAGGACTATATCATCGACACGTCCAGTGATCCGGACCGCGATTATTATCGCTTCCTGGAGCAGCCGCCGGTAGAGCCCGTAGAGCGTGTCTACACAATGGATGAAGTGCGCTACTCTGCCCGTATTCGTGACAAGGTCCGCCGTATCGACCTCGACACGATTACCTTTGCGACCGGCAGTGCCGAAATTCCGATGAGCCAGGCACAGTCTCTGCGCAAGGTGGCAGATGCCATCAATAAGGTGCTGAAGAACAACCCGGCGGAAACCTTCCTCATCGAAGGTCATACCGACGCCGTGGGCAGCGACGAGAGCAACCTTGTTCTCTCTGACGAGCGCGCCGCTTCCGTCGCCAATGTGATGACAGATGTTTACGGCATTCCGCCGGAAAACCTGACGACGCAGGGTTATGGCGAGCGCTTCCTCAAGGTCCAGACACTCGGACCAGCACAGGAAAACCGACGCGTAACCATCCGCCGCATCACCTCGCTGGTGAAGCCGATCGCGCAGAAATAAGCGGATCGCACGTACTAAAAAGCCCGGGAACCGAGAGGTTTCCGGGCTTTTGTCTGTTTTGCGTTACTTGCTAAAACGCAGCGCCTTCAGCTTCAGCCCAACGCAACCGCGATTTCGGCAGCAAGGCGGGCATTGTTGCGCACCAGTGCAATGTTGGTCTCAAGGCTGCGGCCTTCGGTGATTTCGAAGATCTTTGCCAGCAGATATGGGGTGACGGCCTTGCCAGCAATCTCATCTTCCTCTGCATGGGACAACGCGCGGGTTATGTAGATTTCCATCTCCTCGCTGGCGATCTCGTCTTCTTCCGGCACGGGGTTGGCGATCAGCATGCCGCCTACGATACCCAGCTGTTCGCGGGTGGACTGGAAATTGGCGATGGCCGCCGGGCTGTTGAGTGACAGCGGGCTCTTGAGACCTGACGAGCGTGACCAGAATGCTGGAAATTCCGTCGATCCGAAGGTGACGACCGGAACGCCCTGCGTTTCCAGCACTTCCAGTGTTTTGGGAACGTCCAGAATGGCCTTTGCACCCGCGCAGACGACGATCACGCCGGTCTTGGCAAGTTCGGTCAGGTCGGCAGAGATATCGAAGCTTTCTTCCGCGCCGCGATGCACGCCGCCGATGCCGCCTGTTGCGAAAACCTTGATGCCTGCATGTTCGGCGGCAATCATCGTGGCAGCAACGGTGGTGGCGCCGGTGCGACGTTCGGCAATGGCGAAGGCGATATCGGCGCGCGAGACCTTCATTGCATCCGTTGTCTGCGCAAGTGCCTCGAGTTGGTGCTTCTCAAGCCCGATATGCAGCGTGCCGTGGATAACGGCGATGGTGGCGGGCACCGCACCCTGATCGCGGATGATCTGCTCCACGCTTTCAGCCATCTGGATATTGCCGGGGTAGGGCATGCCATGGGTGATGATGGTGGATTCGAGAGCGACGATGGGCGCGCCGCGTTGTTTTGCTGCGGCAACCTCGTCCGAATAGGCGATGGGCAAAAGCGGGGGCTGGGGTTTTGTCATTGTTTCTTCCAATTCTATCTCAGCGATCTCTTCACAACATTTCGGCTGCGGGGACAAGGGCCAGCATCGCTTCCAGCGAACCCGTGTCCAGTTCCGCTGCCGTCGCACTGAGCGATTGAACAGTGATGGCAGCGGCCGCCGCACCCCAGCGAAGGGCCTGCGAAGGCGGCTCACCTTGCGAAATTGCGGCGAGATAACCCGATGCCATCGCATCTCCCGCACCGGTGACATCGCGCACGGCCTCGATCAGCGGCGGATGGAGTATGGCCGTTTCCCGTTCGGAAAAGGCGACGACGTGACGCGCACCGCTGGTGATGACGCCGCCGCGAAGTCCGAGTGCGGCGAGGTGCTTTGGCCATTCGCGCACGTCATCCACGCTTTGACCCGTCAGCGCATGCGCCTCCGCCTCGTTCATAAATAGCATATGGATATCCGGCAGCGCCGCTTTCAGCCTTACCACCTTGGCGGGGGAAATGGCGATGGCCGCCAGAGGCTTTTCGCAAACCCGCGCTGCCGTGCCGACGGCCTGCAAGGTATCTTCGGGCAGGTTGGCGTCGCAGAGGATTATGTCGCTTGCCATGATCGCATCGCGCACGGCGCGCACGCGCAGGCGGCGAGGGGTGAACAGCCTGTAAAGGTCCATATCCGCAATGGCGATGACGAGATTGCCGTCGCGTTCCAGAATGGCGGTGTAGCTTGGCGTACGGCGGTCGAGAAAGGTGAATGGCGTGTCTTCCACGCCTGCTTCGCGTGCGGCAGCGGAAACCGTCTCGCCATTGGCATCACCGCCGCGCGGCGCGATGATCCTGACCGCAAAGCCAAGCCGCGAGAGGTTGCGCGCAGCGTTGAAACCGCCACCGCCTGCTTCTTCCATCCACGCGCCGGGATTGCTGGCCCAAACCACGGTTTCGGTCTCGATCATGCCGCGGCGGTCTATATGTGCGCCGCCAAGAACGAGTATTTTCTTCACTGCAAACTTTCCTTTTGTGATCGGTCAGAATCGTGTCGATTCGTGCCTGATGACCCGTTTGAATGCTATCGCATCAGCCATTTTTTCCACAGCGTAAAAAGAAAAACAAAAGTAGAACAAAGGACTTATCCATATTTGATTTCAATATGATGATGCGCGCTTGTGAAGGGAGAACAAATAAAGTACAAAATCGCCATAGAGAGCTTCATTGCCTGTGCGGCTTCAATAACCTAAAGGTGGTTTCCAGATGGCACAAAATTCTTTGCGTCTTGTAGAGGACAAAGCAGTGGATAAAAGCAAGGCACTGGAAGCGGCGCTTTCCCAGATCGAACGTTCGTTCGGCAAGGGATCGATTATGAAGCTCGGTTCCAATGAAAGTATCGTCGAGGTAGAGACCATTTCGACAGGGTCGCTCAGCCTCGATGTTGCACTCGGCATCGGTGGTTTGCCAAGGGGCCGTATCATCGAAATCTATGGACCGGAAAGCTCCGGTAAGACGACGCTCGCCTTGCAGACCATTGCAGAAGCGCAGAAAAAGGGCGGCATTTGCGCCTTCGTGGATGCCGAACATGCGCTCGATCCAGTCTATGCCCGCAAGCTCGGCGTCGATCTGCACAATCTTCTGATCTCCCAGCCCGATACGGGTGAGCAGGCGCTCGAAATCACCGATACGCTGGTACGTTCCGGTGCGTGTGATGTTCTCGTGGTCGACTCCGTTGCGGCGCTGACACCGCGTGCGGAAATCGAAGGCGAAATGGGCGACAGCCTTCCGGGCCTTCAGGCTCGCTTGATGAGCCAGGCGCTGCGCAAGCTGACTGCTTCGATTTCCAAGTCGAAGACCATGGTCATCTTCATCAACCAGATCCGTATGAAGATCGGCATTTCCTATGGTTCGCCGGAAGTGACGACGGGCGGCAACGCCCTGAAATTCTACGCGTCCGTTCGCCTCGACATCCGCCGCATCGGTGCGGTCAAGGATCGCGAAGAAGTCGTGGGCAACCAGACCCGCGTCAAGGTCGTCAAGAACAAGATGGCGCCTCCCTTCAAGCAGGTCGAATTCGACATCATGTATGGCGAAGGCGTTTCCAAGACCGGTGAGCTGGTTGACCTTGGCGTCAAGGCCGGTCTCGTTGAAAAGTCAGGTGCTTGGTTCTCCTACAATAGCCAGCGTCTGGGGCAGGGGCGTGAGAACGCCAAGACCTTCCTCAAGGAAAACCCTGCCGTTGCCAACGAGATCGAACTGGCTCTTCGCCAGAATGCTGGTCTGATCGCGGAGCGCTTCCTTGAGAATGGTGGACCGGAAGCCGATTCTGACGGGAGCGATCCCGACGCATAAGTCAGCTTTGCCGGGCTCCGGCTCGGCGATATCCTGGAATTTGAACTGTAAAGGCCGTGCGATTGTTTCGCGCGGCCTTTATTTGTGTCGTAACGCCGCCCTCTTTGGCTGGACAGGCAGGGTGGTGAGCGATAAAAGCCAGTGTTTTTTATGCTATGGCCGCGGGATCGCGTGGCAATGAAGGACTTCGTATGAGCGGTGTAAATGAAATCCGGTCGACCTTCCTCGACTACTTCAAGAAGAACGGCCACGAAATCGTGCCATCCAGCCCGCTGGTGCCGCGCAACGACCCGACATTGATGTTCACCAATGCGGGCATGGTGCAGTTCAAGAACGTCTTCACCGGACTGGAAAGCCGCCCATACTCGACAGCCGCGTCGTCGCAGAAATGCGT
This sequence comes from Agrobacterium sp. 20P9.1.2, assembly GCF_057799395.1. Lineage (NCBI taxonomy): Bacteria > Pseudomonadati > Pseudomonadota > Alphaproteobacteria > Hyphomicrobiales > Rhizobiaceae > Agrobacterium > Agrobacterium sp. 20P9.1.2. The sequence goes on along the minus strand of NZ_JBYOKI010000003.1, from coordinate 216,294 downwards.
GCGCGCCGGTGGCAAGCATAACGACCTGGACAATGTCGGCTACACCGCTCGTCACCACACCTTCTTCGAAATGCTGGGCAACTTTTCCTTTGGCGATTATTTCAAGGAAGAGGCGATCACCCACGCCTGGAACTTGATCACCAAGGAATTCGGAATCGACAAGAACCGTCTTCTGGTGACGGTCTATCACACCGATGACGAAGCCTTCGACCTTTGGAAGAAGATTGCCGGTTTCTCCGATGATCGTATCATCCGCATTCCGACCAGCGACAATTTCTGGGCGATGGGCGATACCGGTCCTTGCGGTCCTTGCTCCGAAATTTTCTATGATCATGGCGATCACATCTGGGGCGGCCCTCCAGGCTCTGCCGATGAGGATGGCGACCGGTTCATCGAAATCTGGAACCTCGTTTTCATGCAGTATGAGCAGGTGACGAAGGAGCAGCGCATCGATCTGCCGCGTCCGTCCATCGATACCGGTATGGGCCTGGAGCGCATTTCCGCGCTGCTTCAGGGCAAGCATGACAATTACGATACCGACCTGTTCCGCGCGCTGATCTCTGCGTCCGTCGAAGCCACCGGCGTTCCGGCTGAAGGTGCGAACCGCGCAAGCCATCGCATCATCGCCGACCATCTGCGCTCTTCTGCCTTCCTCATTGCCGATGGCGTTCTGCCGTCGAATGAAGGTCGCGGCTACGTCCTGCGCCGCATCATGCGCCGCGCCATGCGCCATGCCGAATTGCTGGGTTCGCGCGAGCCGCTGATCTGGAAGCTGCTGCCAGCACTCGTTCAGCAGATGGGCCGCGCCTATCCTGAACTGGTGCGTGCCGAAGCACTGATTTCGGAAACGCTGAAGCTGGAAGAAACCCGCTTCCGCAAGACGCTGGCCCGTGGCCTGACCCTGCTGTCGGATGCCACATCCACGCTCCACAAGGGCGACATGCTGGACGGTGAAACGGCCTTCAAGCTTCATGACACCTACGGCTTTCCGCTCGATCTGACGCAGGATGCACTGCGCGCCCGCGAAATTGGCGTGGATGTTGCCGGCTTCACCGACGCGATGGAGCGCCAGAAGGCAGAGGCCCGCTCGCACTGGACCGGCTCTGGCGACAAGGCGACCGAAACCGTCTGGTTCGAACTCAAGGAAAAGCACGGCGCGACCGAGTTCCTCGGTTACGACACGGAAACGGCGGAAGGTATCGTTCAGGCCATCGTCAAGGATGGCAAGTCTGTCGATAGCGCTGTTGAGGGCGACAGCGTTCAGATCGTTGTCAACCAGACGCCGTTCTACGGTGAGTCCGGTGGCCAGATGGGTGATACGGGCGTCATCTCGTCTGATGACGGCAGCTTCACGGTGTCCGACACGCATAAGAAGGGCGAAGGCCTCTTCGTGCATATCGGCACTGTTGCCAAGGGTGGCGTCAAGATTGGTGATGAAGTTCAGCTGACGGTCGATCACGACCGCCGCTCACGCCTGCGCGCCAACCATTCGGCAACTCACCTGTTGCATGAAGCACTTCGCGAAGTTCTTGGCACACATGTGGCCCAGAAGGGTTCGCTGGTCGCACCCGAGCGGCTGCGTTTCGACGTCTCTCACCCCAAGCCTATGTCGGCTGAGGAGTTGAAGATCGTCGAGGAAATGGCCAACGAAATCATCCTCCAGAACTCGCCTGTCGTCACGCGTCTGATGAGCGTGGACGATGCGATTGCAGAAGGTGCGATGGCGCTGTTCGGTGAGAAATACGGCGATGAAGTTCGTGTCGTATCGATGGGCACGGGCATTCACGGCGCGAAGGCCAATCGTCCCTATTCCGTTGAACTCTGCGGCGGTACACATGTGTCGGCCACCGGCCAGATCGGTCTGGTACGCGTTCTTGGCGACAGCGCCGTGAGCGCGGGTGTGCGTCGTATCGAAGCGGTTACGGGGGCAGGGGCTCTCGCCTATCTGGCCGAGCAGGATGATCGCGTCAAGGCGCTGGCGTCTTCGCTCAGGGTTCAGCCAGCCGAAGTGCTGGGCCGCGTCGAAGGCCTGCTGGATGAGCGCAAGAAACTGGAGCGTGAACTGGCCGACGCCCGCCGCAAGCTCGCCATGGGTGGCGCTTCGTCCAAGGGTTCTGCTGGCGACGTCAAGGAGATCGGCGGCGTGAAGTTCCTCGCCAAGTCGCTCTCCGGCATCGATGCAAAGGACCTGAAGAGCCTTGCGGATGAGGCCAAGGGTGGCCTCGGCTCCGGCGTGGTTCTGCTGATTGCGGTTTCAGAAGACGGTAAGGCTAGCGCGGTTGCTGCCGTGACTGAAGACCTGACCTCGCGCTTCAGTGCGGTTGATCTGGTGCGCACCGCGTCCGCTGCTCTCGGCGGCAAAGGCGGCGGCGGCCGTCCTGACATGGCGCAGGCCGGTGGCCCGGATGGCGCTAAGGCGGATGAGGCAATAGAGGCCGTGGCCGCAGCGCTCGCTGCTTGAGTAAATGAATAAAAGGGCGGGCTTTGACCCGCCCTTTGCATATAAGGCTTCCTATCGCTTCGCCGCCTTGCTTGTTGCGAGGGGCAGATCACATTGAATATTGTGGTTCGTTATTTCCTCGGGACAAGCCCGAGAAAATAACTCGCTGGGCCTTACGCTGAGACCAAGACTGCCCTTTGCAGTCCTACCTGTCGCGCGTAACCGCCATTTCACCGAAAATACGCGCCATTTCCTTCTGCACGTCGCGGTCATCAGGGTCGCTGGAGACGGCTGGGGCGACTGGCTCTGCGGTTTCCTGCGGCTGCGCTCTTGGATCGAGGCTCACATCCGGCGCACCGCTGGCGTTGTTCTTTTCGATTTCGGCCTGGAGAAAGCTTTCGAAATCGCTGGTCAGCTGATCTCCGAAAACCGTGCCATCGGCGTTGGGCGCAAGAGGTTCGGGCTTGGCGACATTGGCCGTGGCGCTGATGGGCGTTTCGTTGCGGAAGGTCGGCAGGACGCGCTCGCGGGCGGCGTCAAGAAAATCGACGGCGTTGTTCTGGTCGATGAATGCTTCCCGCAAAGCGATTGGCTCTGGTGCCACTTCAGGTGTCAGCACCGCAGGCTGCGGCGGCTGGATGGGCTGGGCAGAGACGACCGGCGTGGGTGCCGTGATGGGTTGAGAAGCGACCGAGATAGGGGTGGGAGTGGGTGCCGCTGGTCTTGCCGCTAGATCGGCCTGCAGGGATGCGACCGTGACTGCGGGGACGACCGCTGCTGCGACGGGAGGAACGATCGGCTCTCTGGCGACGGCCTTTGGAACCGGGGCAACGTCCGGTGCTGACTGCACTGGCGGCGCGACGGGGCGAGGCGCAGGGGGTGCCGGTGGCGTAGCGGTAACCGTTGGTGCCGGTGTGGGCGTAGGGGCCGCCGGTCTTGGTGCAGGCGGCGGAGCGGGGCGTGCTGCGGCGACGGGTTGTGCGACAGGTGTGGCTGCCGCAACGGGCGCGGGTTTCGCTTCCGGCTGGGGTGCAGGGGCTGCTGCGGCAATTGGGGGAGCCGGACGATGCTCTTCTTCTTTCACCGGTGGCAGGGTTCTTTGACGGTTGTGCGCAATGGCCTTTTCCGATGTCAGCATCTCATCCTGCGGGTCGCGCACGTCTCTGAGGATTGGAATGGCACCGATCCCGCTTTCGATGACGATATCCGTCGGGCCGCCGATCATGACCAGATGCTCGACATTGTCGCGGCGCACGAGAACCAGCCTGCGGCGGGCGTCTACGGCGGTGGCATCCAGCACTTGCAGGCGTGGTTGGCGGTTCTTGCCGCCACGAATGAAGGGTGAGGAGCCACCGCGTCTGCGGATGATCCATAAGATGATTGCCAAGGCAAGAAGTGCAACGCCGACCCCTACGACAGCAACAATCAGATTGTTGCCGTAAGTGCCGATAAACTCATCCATCATCGAGCCAACCCTTCAGTCTTTTATCGGGCAAATGATTGCCGCGTTTGAATTTTTCAAGCAGTTTGAAGCGAAAAGACGATTTTTTTGCGCCAAGCACAAGTTTTTATCCGTGCTTAACCACGAAATTGCTGCACCGTTCCACCTCTCGCCACATTTCGACGTGGCAAAGGTGCCACGCAGTTGGCGATATCGCACCAATTGCGACGCATTCGCTGTGTATTGGCAAAGGTTTATGGTGTGCCGGAGCTTTTTGATATTTCTGCAAATTGCTACAAGGGATAGATAAAAGCGATTCCGTTCGAAGCATTTGTCTTGGAATGATGAAGGATCGCCAAAACTGCAAGGGTTAGAGCCTCAATGACCAAGGTGAGCCAAGCCAGCGACAATGACTTCCCCTTGGTGGATAGGCGCGCCCGTTCCGGCACGCTGTTGCGCATCCTGCTGCTGGCGCTCGTACTGGTCGCTGCTGCCGTTGGTTTCGTTTATTTCAAGAATTCGCTGGAGAACGAGGTCGTCCTCGGCATTCTCGGCGTACTGGCGATGCTCGGCATTTTCTTTCTGGTGTCGTCCGCCATCGGCTTCATCGAAGTCATGCCGCAATCGCAATCCGATGGCATGGCCCGCCGCTTCCTGTCCTCCCACCCGGATGGCACGCTGATCACCGATCCCAAGGGCCGCTTGGTCTATGCCAACGCGACCTATTGTCAGATGACCGGCGCCAAGAAGGCGACGGATATCCAGAGCCTCGAGACGCTGCTGTCACGCGACCGGGAATCGACGGAAGCACTCTACCGGCTGATCAACGGCCTGCGCGATGGCAATGATGGTTACGAAGAATTCCGCCTGCTGAAGCCGTTGAGCGAAAACACCTCGCAGTCCGGCCCGCACTGGTACCGCCTGAAGGCGCGGCTGTTGAAAGACCCGAGCAGCAACGATCTGCACGTCTTCCAGATTGCCGATATCACCACCGAGCGTGAAGATCAGGAGCGATTTTTCCGCGAATTGCAAAACGCCATTGATTATCTCGACCACGCTCCGGCCGGTTTCTTCTCTGCCGGTAAGCGGGGCGAGATCGTTTATCTCAATGCCACGCTGTCGCAATGGCTGGGTATCGATCTGGCGCAGTTCTCTCCCGGTTCGTTAACGGTATCCGACATCGTTGCGGGCGAGGGCATGGCGCTGATCGAATCCGTTCAGCCGCATGCAGGCACCAACCGCACGGAAATGCTCGATCTCGACATGCGCCGCGTGAACGGCCAGAGCATGCCCGCGCGGCTCGTACATCAGGTCACCGCCACGCGGGATGGCGCGCCGGGCGAGAGCCGCACCATTGTGCTGATGCGCTCCAAGGGCAAGGAAAATGCCGAGTCCGCATCGGCCATGCGCTTTACGCGCTTCTTCAACAACACGCCGATGGCGATTGCCTCTCTGGATGGCGACGGACGGATTTTGCGCACCAATGCGCCCTTCCTCAAGCTGTTCTCCGGCGTCGTCGGGCGGGATGATATTGACAGTGGCGTCGTTCTCGACGCTGTGCTGCTCGATAATGACAAGCCGAAGCTGTTGCAGGCCATCGATGCCGCCAAGGATCGTCAGGGTGACATCGCACCCTTCGACTCGCGCCATCCGACCGACGAGACGCGGCATTTCCGTTTCTATGTCCATGCTGTGATCGATCAGGATGACGAGGCACCGGAAGAGGTGGCCATCGTCTATGCCATCGAGGTGACCGAGCAGAAGGCGCTGGAAACACAGATGGCGCAGACGCAGAAGATGAATGCGGTGGGTACGCTTGCGGGCGGCATAGCGCATGACTTCAACAATGTGCTGACTGCCATTCTTCTATCGTCCGACCATCTGCTGCTTCAGGCGCGGCCTGCCGATGCCAGCTTTGCGGATCTGATGGAAATCAAGCGCAACGCCAACCGCGCCGCCGTACTGGTGCGCCAGTTGCTGGCCTTCTCGCGCAAGCAGACCATGCGTCCGGCGGTGCTGAATTTGACGGATGTCATCGGCGATCTGCGCATGCTGGTCGACAGGCTGATTTCCGGCACCAATGTGAAGTTGGAAGTGGATTACGGGCGCGATCTGTGGCCCGTCAAAACTGACCTTTCGCAGTTTGAACAGGTGCTGATCAACCTTTGCGTCAATGCGCGCGATGCCATGCCACAGGGCGGCAAAATCAAGATTATCACCCGCAACATGGATGCAAGCGAGGTCGTTTCTCTCGGACGCTCCGATCTTCCAGCGGAAGATTTGGTCATGATCGAAGTTGCGGATACCGGAACCGGTATTCCGCCTGAGATCATGGACAAGATTTTCGAACCCTTCTTCACCACCAAGGAAGTGGGCAAGGGCACTGGCCTTGGCCTGTCCATGGTCTATGGCATCGTCAAACAGTCCGGCGGCTATATCTATCCCGATTCCGAAGTGGGCAAGGGTACGGCTTTCCGCATCTTCCTGCCGCGCCACATCATCGAGGTGGCTCAACAGCTCGAGAACGAAGCGACTCAGGCCGCAGCAGATGCCGCAGCGGTCAAAGAAGCTGCCAAGGAAGAGCCGGTCGATCTGACCGGAAAGTCCGCCGTCGTTCTTCTCGTCGAAGACGAGGAGGCGGTGCGCCGCGGCGGCAAGCGAATGCTGGAAACGCGTGGCTATACGGTGCACGAGGCGGGCTCCGGTACGGAAGCGCTGGAAGTTTTGGAAGAACTGGAAGGTAAGGTCGATATCGTCGTTTCCGACGTCGTGATGCCGGAAATGGATGGACCTTCGCTGCTGCGGGAGCTTCGCAAAACCTATCCAGACATGAAGTTCATCTTCGTGTCCGGTTATGCCGAAGACGCCTTTGCCAAGAACCTTCCTGCCGATGCCAAATTCGGCTTCCTGCCAAAGCCGTTCTCGCTGAAGCAACTGGCCGTGGCCGTGCGCGAAATGCTGGATGGCGAAAATTGACAGGAAAGGTCCGGCGCTCCATGCTTTTCGCTGGGCGCCGAACTGAGTTGACATCGCCCCTTCGGCCATCCCGACCCAACCGGATGGCCGGTTTTTGATGCAGAGGTATGACATCAACCAGAACCTTCTCATCAGAATGCAGAAAGCCGACACGATGGACGATGTCGCGTTGTTGCTGACCGAAGTTCAGCAGATGTTCGGCTTTCGTTATTATTGCGTCTTCGAAACCGCGCGTCTGGATGAAGAACAGCCGATTTCCTTTCTTTTTCCATCCAATCTTCCAGCCGATCTTTTCTACAAAATCGATGAGCGCATGGCAGAATTCGTTGCCCGGCTTTCCAAGCATCTGCCCGGTACTTTGGGCCCGATGCCCTGGGATTTGGCCGAGGTGGAAGCCAGAGGCGAGATCGAGCCGGAGACCGCAGCGTTCTATCGCGCCGCCGGTTTCATCATGGCGATCACCTTTCCGGCGCTCGGTGTTTCATCGCTGCCGCGGCTGATCGGCTTCGCGGGAGATCGGCCGCATCTCGAGGAGGATGAGGTCGAGCGGCTGAGCATGTTAATGTTCCACATGCATATACGCCTGACGATGATCGGGCGTGCAAGAACGGAAAAGAGGCAACCGCTTTCTGGCCTTGAAAAACAGATCCTCTTTCTGGCCGTAGATGGGGAAAGTTTCGAGGCGATCTCCGCAAAAGTGGCCCTGTCCAGCATTACGATGAGCTATTTGATGGAATCGATTTGCCGCAAGATGGAGGTCTCGACCTTTGAACATGCGGTTGCGGTGACCCTGCGGCGAGGACTGTCACGATGAGAAGGGTTTGTGCGGGCCATCGCTTCCCGCTTCTGTTCACACTTTCCTCGTCTGTGAACGGATTAGTGATTGCAGTGCAGCGCGGGGGGCTTAAAATCACCATTGGACGACCTAAATATAGGTAAGCGAAATTCTGGCTCGTCACCCAAAAAGCCGGTGCGAGTTTGATCTGGAGAATGACAAAAGATGATCGCTAAGTCGATCTACATGCAGGGCGACAGTGAAGGGGAAGATGGCGGTGCGAACCGCGGAACGTCTGTTATTACCCGCACCAAACCGAAGACAAAAAAGCCCAATCTCTACCGTGTTCTTTTATTGAACGACGACTATACTCCCATGGAATTCGTCATTCATATTCTGGAGCGTTTTTTCCAGAAGGACAGGGAAGGGGCGACCCGTATCATGCTGCATGTTCACCAGCATGGGGTCGGCGAATGCGGGGTATTTACATATGAGGTCGCAGAGACAAAAGTAAGTCAGGTCATGGATTTCGCCCGACAGCACCAGCATCCGCTTCAGTGCGTCATGGAAAAGAAATGAGGATCGCAACGTGCCAACTTTTTCCCCAAGTCTAGAGAAGGCGCTGCATCAGGCACTGACCTTTGCAAATGAGCGTCATCATGAATATGCGACGCTCGAGCATCTGTTGCTGGCGTTGATAGAAGATGCGGATGCGGCAGCCGTGATGGGTGCCTGCAACGTCGATCTTGATGCGCTTCGCAAGACGGTGGTCGATTATGTCGACAACGAACTTTCCAATCTGGTAACGGGTTACGACGAGGATTCCAAACCGACCTCAGGTTTCCAGCGCGTCATTCAGCGCGCTGTCATTCACGTGCAGTCATCCGGTCGCGAAGAGGTAACCGGCGCCAATGTGCTGGTTGCGATTTTCGCAGAGCGCGAAAGCCACGCCGCCTACTTCCTGCAGGAACAGGAAATGACGCGATACGACGCCGTCAACTACATCTCGCACGGCATTGGCAAGCGCCCTGGCACCTCCCAGACCCGGTCGCCCCGTGGTGCAGAAGACACCGAGAATGAGGCGAAGCCTGCGCGCAGCAGTTCAGAAGACGATAGTGCAGCACCGAAGAAGCAACCGGATGCGCTGAAAGCTTACTGCGTGAACCTGAACGACAAGGCACGTGGCGGCAAGATCGATCCGCTGATTGGCCGCCACGCCGAGGTTAACCGCACAATCCAGATTCTGTGCCGTCGCTCCAAGAACAACCCGCTTTATGTGGGTGATCCCGGTGTTGGCAAAACGGCCATCGCCGAAGGTCTCGCCAAGCGGATCGTTGAGGGTAAAGTGCCCGAAGCGTTGAAGAACGACACAATCTTCTCGCTGGACATGGGCACGCTGCTTGCTGGCACGCGGTATCGCGGTGATTTCGAAGAGCGCCTGAAACAGGTCGTCAAGGAACTGGAAGAGTATCCGGGTGCGGTGCTGTTCATCGATGAAATTCACACGGTGATCGGTGCCGGTGCGACATCGGGCGGCGCTATGGATGCCTCCAACCTGCTTAAGCCCGCGCTATCGTCAGGTGTGATTCGTTGCATCGGCTCGACAACCTACAAGGAATACCGCCAGTTCTTCGAGAAGGACCGTGCACTGGTTCGTCGCTTCCAGAAGATCGATGTCAACGAGCCATCTATCGAAGACGCCATCGAGATCATGAAGGGGCTGAAGCCCTATTTCGAAGATTACCATCACCTGCGCTACACCAACGAAGCCATCAAGGCGGCGGTGGAGCTTTCGGCCCGCTATATCTCGGACCGCAAGCTGCCGGATAAGGCCATCGACGTGATCGATGAGACCGGTGCCGCGCAGATGCTGTTGCCAGCTTCCAAGCGTCGCAAGCTGATCACCGAAAAGGAGATCGAGGTTACGATTGCGACGATGGCGCGTATTCCGGCCAAGACCGTTTCCAAGGATGACGAGATGGTTCTCGCCAACCTTGAGAAGGAACTGCGTTCGGTCGTTTACGGTCAGGACATCGCTATCGAGGCCCTGTCCACTGCCATCAAGCTTGCCCGTGCAGGTCTGCGCGAACCTAACAAGCCGATTGGCTCCTACGTCTTCTCCGGCCCAACGGGCGTGGGCAAGACCGAAGTCGCCAAGCAGCTTGCCGCTTCGCTCGGTGTGGAAATGCTGCGTTTCGACATGTCGGAATATATGGAACGCCACACCGTATCGCGTCTCTTGGGTGCACCTCCCGGTTATGTTGGCTTCGACCAGGGCGGTCTTCTGACCGATGGCGTCGATCAGCATCCACATTGCGTGGTGCTGCTGGACGAAATCGAGAAGGCGCATCCAGACATCTACAACATCCTGTTGCAGGTCATGGACCACGGCTCGCTGACCGACCATAACGGCAAGAAGATCGACTTCCGCAACGTCATTCTGATCATGACGACCAATGCGGGTGCGTCTGAAATGGCGAAATCCGCTATCGGCTTCGGTTCGTCCAAGCGTAGCGGTGAGGATGAAGAGGCACTGAACCGCCTGTTCACCCCGGAATTCCGCAACCGTCTGGATGCGATCATTCCGTTCTCGCCGCTGCCGACTGCGGTCATCCACAAGGTGGTGCAGAAGTTCGTCATGCAGTTGGAAACGCAGCTTTCTGAACGCAATGTCACCTTCGACCTGCATGAGGATGCCATCGCTTGGCTTTCCGAGAAGGGCTATGATGAGAAGATGGGCGCGCGTCCGCTTGGTCGCGTCATTCAGGAGCACATCAAGAAGCCGCTGGCCAATGAGATTCTCTTCGGAAAACTCAAGAAGGGCGGCGTCGTCAGCGTCAGCATTGACAAGAAGGAAGACGGCACCGAAAGCCTCAAGCTGGACGTGCTGCCGGAAACGGCTCCAGTGAAGCCAAAGCCCGAGGCTGAGCTGAAGGCGGCGAAGTCGCCCGGCAAGACCAAGGGTAAGGCAAAGTCCGCCAAGGCCGAAGAGGCCGAGGTGGTGGTTGCTGAGACGGACAAGGCGGAAGAAGACGCCAAACCACGTCGCAAGACCAACACCGTGCCTAAGGTGCCGAAAAAGAAGTAAGTTGATAATATAATGTGATAAGTGCCGGGCTCTGTGCCCGGCACTTTATTTTATCGATACCGGATTTAGACATGCCTTCAGACAGCGTTGTGGAGCCTCTTTCCCTCTGGTTTTTCCGAGGCATGAAGGGCATTTTTTCGCTTCCAGCCCTCATTCTCATGACATCCTTCGTCGGGTTTAGCGCCTTTGCGCTGGAGTCGGGAGTGAGCCGCGGTGAAGCAGTTTTCATGACGCTAACCATCTGGGCGCTACCTGCGAAGATGATCCTGATCGGTGCGATGACGAGTGGCGCGGGACTGGCGACCTGCTTTCTGGTCGTTACGCTGTCATCCATCCGCATGATGCCCATGGTGGCGTCCATCGTGCCGGAAATGCGCACCGCCAAAACGCCGACATGGCTTTTGCTGTTTCTCTCGCATTTCGTGGCCATCACCGCCTGGGTCTTCGCCACGCAAAATCTGACCAAGGTGCCGCGTGAGGCGCGGGTGGCATGGTTTGCGGGCTTTGGCATGACGCTGACGCTCATCAATGCCGTCATCGTCGGCATCTGCTACGGCGTGGTGGCGGCCTTTCCGCCTGTCGTAGCGGGTGTGCTCTTTTTCCTGACGCCGGTCTATTTCGTCTCGTCCATCTGGGCTTCTGCCCACCATACAGTCGTCAAGGTGGCCTTCGTCATCGGCGTCATCGCTGGACCGCTGTTTGCAGTCATCGAGCCGGAATTCGATATTCTCTATGCCGGCATTGGCGGCGGCACGCTGGCCTACCTCATCGACCGTTTCTGGTTCCGCCGCAAGATTGCGCCTGTGACAGAGGAGGGCGAACCATGATGAGCGAAGCTTGGTGGGCACCCTATCTCTTCATTGCTATTGCCGGCTGGCTCGCCACCGATCTCTGGCGTTGGCTCGGCGTCATCGCTGGCAACCGGCTGAAAGAAGGTTCGGAAACGCTGAATTGGGTGAGGGCAGTGGCCACCGCTCTCGTGATGGCCGTGACTGCAAAGCTAATCGTTTTCCCAACGGGCACGCTGGAACATTCGCCGATGTGGTTGCGAGTTGGTGCGGCGGCACTGGGTTTTGCGGTGTTTCTTGCTAGCAAACAAAGGGTATTTGTTGGTGTTGTTACGCCAATAATACTCCTAGCAATCGGACTTATTTGTCTAACGTAATATTGATTTATTTTTTTATCCAATTATTTGTTCAATATAGCGAGATCGTATTTTGTGTATTTTCGAAAATTATAATGATATTTTTTCCTGTAGAGATTTTAATTTTTAGAATTATCGTTGTAATATCTGTTTTTGACGTCTTATTTATTTATCTCAGTTCTGTACCCGTTGATGTTGCTGGTTATGCGGGCAGTTTTTGTTTGGGGATTTTGCCTATTGCAATCGGGCAGTTTTACAGGATTTCGGGCCGTGATACGCGGTTGGGTCATGTTCTGACGTCTTCCGGGCTCTATGTGTTGTTCACGATCTTTGCTTCTATTTTCAATTACACTTTTCTGCCGATCGCCTTTAGCCCCATAGATGATGTTTTGATGTGGGCTGATAGGTTGGTTGGATACAACTGGCCCGATGTCGTCACTTGGGCTGCGCACTACCCTTTGGTGGGCACGGCCCTTTACGTTGTCTACATGACGTCGCTGCCTCAATTGCTGGTCATCATCATGACACTGGGCTTCACCGGTCAGGACAAGGCGCTCCAAGGTTTTCTGCTTACCGGAACACTGGGCGCGCTTTTGAGCATTGCATTCTGGGTGTTCTTTCCGACCTTCGGTGCAAAAGCCTATCATCCACTGCCAGAGTGGGTCTTGGAAGCCATTCCGCTCGCTGTCAGCCCTGATTACGGACAAGAGCTGGTTCGTCTGGGTCGGGAAGGTGTCGATTATCTCTCACCCACTAATATTCTTGGGCTGATCGGCTTTCCTTCCTTTCATATTTTTATGGCTTTGATGGCAGTGTTTTTTGTTCCCCGGCACGCTTTTTTCATCACTGTTTTCAGTGTTCTCAACATTCTGATGCTGCCTGCGGTTCTGGTTCAAGGCGGGCATCATCTCGCGGATGTCTTTGGTGGAATCGTGTGTTTTGCAGTTGCGTGTCCCATATCTCTTCACATTGTGAATAAAATGTCTGGCGCTGCTGCTGTGGTGAGGTCCCCACAATCCGCCATCGGAGCCGCTGCCGATTAGCCGGCAACAGCCCATGGTCGGTTGATCATCTCAAAGCGCAGCCTTGATCTTCTCCGCATGCGCCTTCAACACGTCACCGTCCGCCATAGCACCGCTATGGGGCTTCAACGGCTCGCCTTCCATGCGTGGAACGATGTGAAAATGCAGATGGAAGACAGTCTGGCCTGCTGCCGGTTCGTTGAACTGTGCAACGTACACACCGTCCGCATCAAAGGCTTCTTTTGCGGCGACGGCAAGTTTCTGAACGACGGCTATGGTTTTGGCGAGAACGGCGGGATCGGCATCGAGAATATTGCGTGAGCCTGTCTTTGGAATGACCAGCAGGTGACCGGGGGCTTGCGGCATGACATCCATAAAGGCCAGCGTGTCGTCGTCTTCGTAAACCTTCACGGACGGAATTTCGCCGCGCAGGATTTTGGCGAAGATATTGTTGGTGTCATAGGCCGATGTCATGAAATGTCTCCTCGTCTAAAATTTTGTCAGTCGTCTGCTTCCGGACGTTCGCCCTTGCGGAACGGGCTGTGTTCGTCGAGATAATCGCTGATCTGCTCGACTTCGCTGCGCTCTCGCTCCAGATAATCGGCAATCGCACGGCGCAGGCCCGGATGGGTGATGAAGTGGGCGGAGTGGGTGGTAACGGGCGTGTAGCCGCGGGCCAGCTTATGCTCACCCTGCGCACCTGCCTCAACCCGCTGCAGGCCTTTTGCCAGTGCAAAGTCGATGGCTTGATGGTAGCAGACCTCGAAATGCAGGAAGGGGTGGTCTTCGATGCAGCCCCAGTGCCTGCCGTACAGCGCGTCACCGCCAATGAAGTTGATAGCACCCGCGATATATCTGCCCTCGCGCTTTGCCATGACGAGCAGAATGTCGTCCGCCATGCGCGCGCCGATCAACGAGTAGAACTGGCGAGTGAGATAGGGTCGGCCCCATTTGCGGCTTCCGGTATCCATGTAGAAGCGGAAGAACTGGTCCCAGATATCTTCCGTCAGATCGCTGCCCGTCAGCCAGTCGATTTCGATGCCGTTTTCCAGTGCCGCGCGGCGTTCCTTCTTCAGGCCCTTGCGCTTGCGCGATGACAGCGCATCGAGAAAATCGGCGTGGTCTCGGTAGCCGTTGTTGATGAAATGGAACTGCTGGTCGGTGCGGGGAAGAAAGCCTTCACCCAGTAAAGCCTCGATGTCACCATCCGGTGCGAAGGTAACATGGGCTGAGGATACACCGATTTTCTCCGCAACCTGCCGCAGACCCGACGCCAGAACCTGGCGGAAGGCCGCGTCATCGATGCCGTTGGTTAGAAGTCGTGGCCCGGTCGCGGGTGTGAAGGGCACGGAGCATTGTAGCTTGGGATAATAATTGCCGCCCGCCCGCTCCAGCGCATCCGCCCATCCATGGTCGAAGACATATTCACCCTGACTATGGCTCTTCAGATAGGCCGGGATCGCGCCGGTCAGGTGACCCTCGACATTTTCAAGCAGAAGGTGATGGCCGCGCCAGCCGGTCTTGGCCGTGGCCGACCCCGACTCTTCCATGGATGAAAGAAAGGCATGCGATATGAACGGGTTGTAATCGTTTGTTCGCGTAGATTGAGTGGTTCCGGAAAGCCTGTTCCAGCTTTCCGGATCGATGTCCTTAAAGGACGTCGCTACGCGAATGGAATATTCATCGCTCATGCGCTGGTTGTAACGCTTTCCCTTGGGTCGAAACCTTCGAACGTCATCTGGTCAGCATATGTATAGGTGGTCTCGCGACCTTTTTCATCCCGCACGGTCCAGGTAATCACCGGAAGCCCGAGTTTTCTTTGCGCTTTGATGAAGCTGTTGGGCAGATGCGGCCAGGCATAGGAGATGAAATCGAGGCCGATCTGCATGGCGTCATCATGCTTGAAGAAGTCTTCCGGTTTCGCGCCTTCCGCCGTCAGGCCAAGCGGCCAAGGCGATCCTGCAGCTTTCAGGTCCTTCAACAGGTGATGGTCGAAGCTCATCAGCGCGACATCGCCTTCGTAACCTTCCAGCACTTCCAGCACGGCCTCGGCAAAGCCGTCATCGACGCCTTCACCTTCGCGGCCCTTGAGTTCCAGCACCAGCGGAACCTTGCCCGCGCAGAGTTTCAAAAGCTGCTTCAGCGTCGGAATTTTGTCCTTGGTCTGGCCAACCGAAAGCATGCCGAGTTCGCCCGAGGTCCGCTCGCGCACATCGCCCTTGATGCCGGTCAGGCGTGTCATCTCGTGGTCGTGGAAGATAACGGGAACGCTGTCTGAGGCAAGTTGCAGATCGCACTCGATGGCAAAACCCGCGTCGATGGCGCGGGAAAAGGCCGTCAGGGTGTTTTCCCAGACGGCTTTGTTCTGGTCATGGAAACCGCGATGAGCAACGGGGTTCGCGGTCAGCCAGGAAAGCTTCAGCGTCATAGTTCGATTTCCACGATGGCATCGATCTCGACGGCGGCTTTGAAGGGCAGGGAGGCCATGCCAACGGCGGCACGGGCGTGCTTGCCGGCATCGCCCAGCACATTGGCGATGAGGTTGGACGCGCCGTTGATGACCAGATGCTGTTCGGTGAATTCAGGCACGGATGCGACGAAGCCATTCAGCTTCAGCACGCGACGGACTTTCGAGAGATCGCCGTTGAGGGCGGCCTTGACCTGTGCGAGGATGTTGACGGCGCAGAGTTCGGCGGCGCGCTGGGCGGTCGCAACATCGACATCGCGGCCAACATGGCCGGTGACCGCAATCTTGCCGGATTCCATGGGCAATTGACCTGAAATATAAAGCAGATTGCCGCTAATGGTGAATGGGACGTAGTTTGCAGCAGGCGCTGCTGCGACGGGCAGGGTGTAGCCCAGTTCTTTCAGGCGAGCTTCGATGGCATCCGACATTTTCGTCTCCGCTTTTGTTGTAAATCTTTCAAAAATCCGGCAGACAGAGCATGATGTCCAAAAGCCGGGCGGTTGCTTGTACAATATGAGCAGTGAGTCCAACAGGAGATATTGAATGTTTGTCAGGAACCTTGCTGTTGCTTTTGCTTCCGGCGTCGTTTTCGTGCTGCCGGGTGTTGCAAGCGCTGTGCCTGCCACCGTTCCCAACCTCATCTCCCACCGCGCCGTCTATGATCTGGAATTGAAGGATGCGTCGGACCGCTCCGGCATCGAGGGAATGACCGGCAGAATGGTCTATGAATTCACCGGCTCCTCCTGCAAAGGCTACAAGACCGACTTTCGCTTCGTGACCCAGATCAGCACCGGCGATACCGTGCGGATGACCGATCAGCAGACAACGACGTTCGAGGATGCGGGCTCCAAGAAGTTCACCTTCGAGACCAAGTCATTCACCGATGACAAGCTGGACAAGGAAGTGACCGGCTCTGCCGTCGATACCGATGGCACCATGACCATTGACCTGACCAAGCCCGATGCGCGCAAGATCGATCTGGCCGCAGGCGAATTTCCGACCGAGCATATGTTTCAGGTCATCGAGAATGCCAAGCTTGGAAAGCGTATCTTCGAATCGCGCGTCTTCGATGGCTCCGATGACGGTGATGAAAGCCTGATCACCTCCACGCTCGTAGGCAAGCAGCAGACGCCAGCGGATGGTGACGCGGATGCGGGCAAGGCGGGCGATTTCGCCAAGACGCCGTTCTGGCCGGTGACCATCGCTTATTACAACGACAAGAGCGGTACCGATTCTCTGCCCATCTACCGCATGTCGTTCAAGCTCTATGAGAACGGCATCACGCGCGATCTGACGATGGACTATGGCGATTTCGTTTTGACGGGCAAGCTCGCCAAACTCGATATTCTCCAGCCTGAAAGCTGTGATAACAAGCCGATGCGCTGAACGGCGCGTCACGCGATTTCGTAATTTTCCGCATAATTGCTTGCATTTCGTTGAAACTGGCTGTATGCGGCACACCATTCCACACGCGAAGCTTGGGATGTTGCGGGAGAAATCCGGATCGTTCCGCCCGGTGGCGCCGCCTCAAAACGGTGCTGTTTGCTTCGCGGGGGTTCAACCGGAAAAGGATAACTAGGCATGGCATTGCCCGATTTCTCTATGCGTCAGCTTCTGGAAGCTGGCGTTCACTTTGGTCACCAGACACACCGCTGGAACCCAAAGATGAAGCCGTACATCTTCGGCGACCGCAGCAACATCCACATCATTGACCTGGCACAGACAGTTCCTTTGCTGTCGCGCGCCCTTCAGGTCGTGTCTGACACGGTTGCCCGTGGCGGTCGCGTTCTGTTCGTTGGCACGAAGCGTCAGGCTTCTGAAATCATTGCAGACAGCGCAAAGCGCTCCGCTCAGTACTACGTCAACTCGCGTTGGCTCGGCGGCATGATGACCAACTGGAAGACGATTTCGAACTCGATCCAGCGCCTTCGCAAGGTCGACGAAATCCTCAACTCCGACGCTTCCGGCTACTCCAAGAAAGAGCGCCTGAACCTTGAGCGCGAACGCGAAAAGCTTGAAAAGGCTCTCGGCGGTATCCGCGATATGGGCGGCGTTCCGGACCTGATGTTCATCATCGACACCAACAAGGAAAAGATTGCGATCGAAGAAGCCAAGCGTCTTGGCATTCCGGTCGTTGCAATCATCGACTCGAACTGCGACCCGGACCAGATCGATTTCCCGATCCCAGGTAACGACGACGCATCGCGCGCCATTTCGCTTTACTGCGACCTGATCGCTCGCGCAGCCATCGACGGTATCGCACGTCAGCAGGGCGCATCTGGCCGCGACATCGGTGCTTCGGAAGAAGCTCCAGTCGAGCCTGCTCTGGAAGACGAGGCTGGCGCCTGATCGTTGGCCCTTGGGCGGCATTCATGATGCCGCCTTCTCAATCAGGATCTGACAAGGCCGTTCTGGACTCCATAAGTTCGACGGCCTTGTTTGTTTACATCGCGCACTCCCGCAGGGCTTGGGCGCGATTTTGAAACTTCGTGGCGGCTGTTTCATCAGCCTGTCACAGTTCCGGGTACATTCGTTCCCAAAATCCGATTTCGGTCGGGCCGCATCGCGCCGTGACCGACGAACCGACAAGAGGCACACAATGAGCGAAATCACAGCCGCAATGGTAAAGGAACTGCGCGAGAAGTCTGGCGCAGGCATGATGGATTGCAAAAAGGCGTTGACTGAGACAGCCGGCGACATGGAAGCTGCAATCGACTGGTTGCGCGCCAAGGGCATCTCCAAGGCTGACAAGAAGTCTGGCCGTACGGCTGCCGAAGGTCTCGTTGGTATCGCTTCTGCCGGCCACAAGGCTGTCGTCGTTGAAGTCAACTCCGAAACCGACTTCGTTGCTCGCAATGATGCCTTCCAGGATATCGTTCGTGGCGTAGCTTCGGTTGCCCTGACGACTGACGGTTCTGTTGACGCTATTGCTGCTGCAACTTACCCAGCCACCGGCAAGTCTGTTTCCGATACCATCAAGGACGCGATTGGCACTATCGGCGAAAACATGACGCTGCGCCGCGCAGCCCTGCTCGAAGTCGAGCACGGCGTTGTTGCGACCTACGTTCACAACGCTGCTGGCGACGGCATCGGCAAGCTTGGCGTTCTTGTTGCGCTGAAGTCCGAAGGCGACAAGGCTGTTCTGACGTCCATCGGCCGTCAGGTTGCCATGCACATTGCTGCGACCAACCCGCTCGCCATCCGCGCTGAAGAAGTTGACGCCACTGTTGCTGAGCGTGAGCGTAACGTATTCATCGAACAGGCTCGCGAATCCGGCAAGCCAGAAGCCATCATCGAGAAGATGGTTGACGGTCGTATGCGCAAGTTCTTCGAAGAAGTTGCTCTTCTTTCCCAGGCATTCGTCATCAACCCTGACATCACGGTTGGCGACGCTGTCAAGGAAGCCGAAAAGGAAGCCGGTGCCAAGATCGAAGTCGTCGGCATGGCCCGCCTGCTGCTCGGCGAAGGCATCGAAAAGGAAGAAAGCGACTTCGCTGCTGAAGTTGCTGCGGTCGCCAAGGGCTGATCTCTTCACCCAAATATGGGAAAACTACGGGGCATCGCGTGACAACGCGGTGCCCTTCGTGTATCCGCGTTCCGGTAATATTCCGTACTGCGCGGCGATCTCCAGGATTCGTCGGGCTTGCGGTTTTTCTCTAGTTTTCGCATGGCGTCATTGCAAATGCGCTGCGTAACTTTGCGTGACATGCTTTAAGGAGTCATGATGTCTTCCAAGCCGCTTTATAAACGTGTTCTTCTCAAGGCGTCGGGCGAAGCCCTCATGGGCAATCAGGGTTTCGGGATCGACGTTGCCGTCGCAGACCGTATTGCGTCTGACATTGCCGAGGCGCGAGCCATGGGCGTCGAAGTGGGTGTCGTCGTTGGCGGCGGAAACATCTTCCGCGGCGTGGCTGTTGCCTCAAAGGGCGGCGACCGCGTGACCGGCGACCACATGGGCATGCTGGGAACGGTCATCAATGCGCTGGCGCTGGCGACGTCGCTGCGCAAGCTGAGCATCGATACGGTTGTTCTGTCCGCCATTGCCATGCCTGAGATTTGCGAGAGCTTTTCACAGCGCGCCGCCGTTCACCACCTGTCCCAGGGCCGCGTCGTGATCTTCGCTGGTGGCACCGGCAACCCGTTCTTCACCACCGATTCCGCTGCTGCATTGCGCGCTGCCGAAATGGGCGCCGAGGCGATCTTCAAGGGTACTCAGGTGGATGGTATCTATTCCGCCGACCCGAAGAAGGACCCGACGGCCACCCGTTTCGACGAGCTGACCCATTCGGAAGTGCTGGGCAAGGGACTGGCCGTCATGGACGTTGCCGCCGTTGCGCTGGCGCGGGAAAACCACATTCCGATCATCGTTTTCTCGATCCATGAAAAGGGTGGTTTTGCTCAAATATTGACGGGCGGCGGCCGCAAGACCATCGTGCACGACACATAATTGACCGGGCGTTGATTCCACGCTGTGAAATGAGGCCTGTTCGGCCAGAACTGATGGAGTATGAAAATGAGTGGTATTGACCTCAACGATATCAAGCGCCGCATGGATGGCGCGATCAATGCATTCAAAAGCGATATCGCATCGCTGCGCACAGGCCGTGCGTCTGCCAACATTCTCGACCCGGTCACGGTCGATGCCTATGGTTCGCGCGTGCCGCTTTCGCAGGTTGCCAACATCACCGTGCCAGAAGCACGCATGCTGGGTGTGAACATCTGGGACAAGTCGATGGTCGGTGCTGTGGACCGCGCGATCCGCGAATCCAACCTCGGCCTCAATCCAATCGTTGACGGCCAGAACCTGCGCATTCCGCTGCCTGAGCTGAACGAAGAGCGCCGCAAATCGCTCGTTAAGGTCGCTCATGAATATTCGGAAAAAGCCAAGGTTGCCATTCGTCACGTTCGCCGCGATGGCATGGACGGTCTGAAAAAAGCCGAAAAGGATGGTGACATCGGTCAGGATGAAAGCCGTGCGCAGTCCGACAAGGTTCAGAAAATGACGGATGACACGATTTCGGATATTGATCGCTTGCTTGCGGAGAAGGAAAAGGAAATCATGCAGGTGTAAATAGCCGCAAGGCTACTGTAAGTTTTCTCTTTTTAATTCCGCGCTGCTTAAACTGGATCGAGATGTCGGACATTACACGTTCCTCACTACCTGAGCATGTTGCCATCATTATGGATGGTAACGGGCGCTGGGCAAAGCAGCGCGGGCTTCCGCGCATCATGGGCCATCGTCGCGGCGTTGAAGCCGTGCGCGAGACCGTGCGTGCCGCCGGTGAATGCGGCCTGAAATACCTCACGCTTTTTGCGTTTTCCTCTGAAAACTGGCGCAGGCCGGAAGCGGAGGTGAGCGATCTGCTCGGGCTTCTCAAGGCCTTCATCCGCCGCGATCTGGCGGACCTGCACAAGGAAAATGTGCGGGTGAGGGTGATCGGTGACCGTGAAGGTCTGAACGAGGACATCAAGGCCTTGCTGACCGAAGCCGAGCAGATGACCCGTGACAATACGGCGCTGACGCTGGTCATCGCCTTCAATTATGGATCGCGCGATGAAATCGCCCGTGCCGCTGCCTCGCTTGCAAGAGACGTGGCGGAAGGCAAGATCGACGCTTCACAGATCGATCCCGATGCCATTACCGCACGGCTGGATACAGCTGGCATGCCGGATCCGGACCTCATCATCCGTACCAGCGGGGAGGAGCGGCTTTCCAACTTCCTGCTGTGGCAGGCGGCCTATTCGGAATTTCTGTTCATTCCCGATTACTGGCCTGATTTCGACCGCAAGACGTTCTTCTCCGCCATTGACCAGTATATGACGCGCGACCGCAGGTTTGGTGGCCTGTCGGGTCAAGTCGCTCTGGCGGGCACCTGATGAACCGCGAGTTGAAGCTTCGGATCATTTCCGCCATCGTCCTTGCCGCCGTTATTCTGACCGCCACATGGTACGGCGGAATGATGTTCCGCGTCGTGGCAGGACTTCTGGCGCTGCTCATTTATTACGAGTGGAGCACCATCACCAAGCTGTCCGATACCAATCCGACCGGCTATGCCTGGGGCTGGTTTGCCGTCGCTGTGATGAGCGGCAATACGATTTTCGGCGAATCCTCGCTCGACCTGCCTCTGCTGTCTGGCTTTGCTTTGACGGCGGCTCTGTTTCCGGTGCTTCGCGGCAAGAACTGGTGGCTGGTCGGCGGCATCGTCTATGCAGGCTTGAGCGGCATCTCGCTGGCAGCCATCAGAGGTGAAGAGCTGACGGGCTTTGCCGCTATGATTTTCGTCTTCGCCATCGTCTGGGCCACGGATATTTTGGCTTACTTCGTCGGTCGTGCCATCGGTGGCCCGAAGCTTGCGCCATCAATCTCTCCGGGCAAGACCTGGTCGGGTGCGATTGGCGGCACGGTTTCCGGCGTGATTGCCGGTGCTGCGGTGGCTGCGATCTATCACGGACGTATCAGTTTCGTGATTGTGGGACTGGCGCTGGTTCTCTCCGTTTTCAGCCAGATCGGTGATTTGTTCGAATCCTTCATCAAGCGCCGCTTCAAGGTAAAAGATTCCAGCAATCTCATCCCCGGTCATGGCGGCTTCATGGACCGGGTTGACGGTCTTGTTTTTGCCTGCTTTACCGTATTCCTCATTGCTGTTGTTCACGCGGCGATAACCGGTGATGTGCCAGGGTCGGACGGCGGCATCGTGCCGGGGTTCTGACGAGCGCGTGGAACAGGCACTCAAGCGAAAGGCTGGGAAGACATGGATATGGTAACGGCAACGGTTGGTTTCTTGACCGGTTATATGGTGCCGTTCGTTCTCGTTCTTTCCCTCCTCGTTTTCGTTCATGAGATGGGCCATTACCTCGTCGGACGCTGGTGCGGTATTCGATCCACAGCTTTTTCCGTCGGTTTTGGTCCGGAACTCATTGGCTTCACAGACAAGCGCGGCACCCGATGGAAGCTTTCGGCCATCCCGCTTGGCGGCTATGTGAAGTTCTTCGGTGACGACGATGTGTCCAGCAAGCCAGACAGCGATGGCCTTGCCGGTTTGTCGCTGGAGGAGCGGGCGCAGACGCTTGCAGGCGCAAAGCTGTGGAAAAGAGCAGCCACCGTCGCCGCCGGCCCGATCGCCAACTTCCTGCTAGCTATTTTGATTTTTGCGGCGCTGTTTACGATCTATGGTCGCATGATCTCCGACCCCATCGTGTCCGAAGTGCGTGAGAACAGTGCGGCACAAACCGCCGGTGTTCTCCCGGGAGACCGTCTGGTCGCCATCGATGGCGAGAACGTCAAGACATTCGAAGATGTGCGCCGCTATGTGGCGGTGCGTCCCGGCACGCCGATCACGGTGACCGTCGAGCGCAATGGCCAGGAGCTTGCACTGCCCATGGTGCCGACGCGCACGGAAACCACGGACCAGTTCGGCAACAAGATGGAGCTGGGAATCATCGGTATCGTCACCGATCAGGCCCGCGGTAATTTTCGCCACGTCACTTACTCCCCTGCTGAAGCGCTGGTGGAAGGCGTGCGGGAGACCGGCCATGTCGTGACCGGCACGTTTGCTTACATCGGCAATCTCGTTACCGGTCGCATGAATGCGGATCAGCTGGGTGGTCCGGTGCGTGTCGCGCAGGCATCAGGCCAGATGGCAACGCTCGGTTTTGCAGCCCTTATTCAGCTTGCGGCCTTGCTTTCCGTTTCGATTGGCCTTCTCAATCTCATGCCTGTGCCGATTCTGGATGGCGGGCATCTGGTGTTTTATGCCATCGAGGCTGTGCGGGGCAGGCCACTGGGTTCGGGTGCGCAGGAGGTTGCTTTCCGTATCGGTCTTGCGATGATTTTCAGTTTGATGGTATTTGCCACATGGAATGATATCAGCAGCTTGATCGGCTAAAACGCGCTTTAGAGCTGATTTTTTAAGAGGGTGTTTACCTTGTTTTGAAGCCAAAGTGGCGATTGAGCCACGGTTGCTTGCGAAGTAAACAGAAATTAACGGTCGGGCTTGCTTGTAGAGCAAAAGCAGGTAAAACGACGCAGATGGCCGGAGTCGGGTTCTGCCCGCTGAGGGACAACGGGAAAAGGTAAGAATTGAAAATGAAGGCTGGTTCAAGATTTTTGAACGCGGTGTCGGCGGTTGCGCTGTCTGCTGGTGTTTCTTCGGTTGCAGCTCTGGGAGTGCTTGCTTCTTCTAGTGTTGCATATGCGGCAGTGATCAGCAGGATCGATGTTCGGGGCGCTGAGCGCTCTGGTGCAGATGCCGTGCGTTCCAACATCACGATTGCTCCAGGCCGGAACTTTTCCAACGCCGACATCGATGAATCGGTCAAGCGTCTTTATGCGACAGGCTACTTTTCCAATGTCAGCATGAGCGTTTCGGGCAGCACACTGGTCGTGACGGTTCGTGAAAACAACCTCGTCAACCAGGTCGTGTTCAACGGCAACCGCAAGATTAAGGACGACAAGCTTCAGGGCATCGTTCAGACCCAGTCTCTCGGCCCATATGATCAGACACTGGTCACAGCCGATATCGCCCGCATCAAGGAAGCTTATGCTGCCATCGGTCGTAGCGACGTTCAGGTCACGACGCAGGTCGTCAATGTCGGTCAGGGTCGCGTAAACCTTGCTTTCGTCATCAACGAAGGTGAACGCACCAAGATTGCCCGCATCGATTTCGTCGGCAACAATGCCTATAGCGACGGTCGTCTGGCTGCGGTTATCAACACCAAGAAATCCAACATGCTGTCGTTCCTGACACGCAAGGATGTTTACAATGAGGACAAGCTGCGCGCTGACGAAGAAGCGCTGCGCCAGTTCTACTACAATCGTGGTTATGCCGACTTCCGCGTGACGGGTTCGAACGCGGTTCTCGATGAGTCCACGAACGAATACACCATCACCATCACGGTCGATGAAGGTCAGCGTTACGCATTCGGTAACGTCGCCGTCGAGTCGACCGTTCCTGGCGTCGATGGTTCCGAGTTGCGGGGTCTGGTGGACACACGTCCAGGTTCGAACTACAGCGCCAAGGAAGTTCAGCAGAGCATGGAAGCTATTTCCAAGCGCGTTTCTGCCGAAGGCTATCCTTTTGCCCGCGTGACGCCCCGTGGCGACCGCGACATGAACGGCAACACCATCGGTGTGACCTACATCGTCGATCAGGGTGAGCGCGCTTACGTCGAGCGTATCGAAATCCGCGGCAACACCCGCACGCGTGACTATGTCATTCGTCGCGAGTTCGACATCAGCGAAGGCGACGCCTTCAACCAGACCATCATCACCGCTGCAAAGCGTCGTCTTGAAGCTCTGGGCTACTTCTCCAAGGTCAATATCGGCACGTCGCAGGGCAGCGCCCCGGACCGCGTCGTGATCGTGGTTGACGTTGAAGATCAGGCAACCGGTTCGTTCGGTATCGGTGCTGGTTACTCGCAAAACGACGGTGCGCTTCTCGAAGCCTCTATTGAAGAAAAGAACTTCCTCGGTCGCGGCCAGTACATCCGTATTGCTGCTGGTGCCGGTCAGGATGATGCGCGTAGCTACAACCTGTCCTTCACAGAGCCTTACTTCCTCGGCTACCGCCTTGCTGCAGGTTTCGACCTGTTCAAGAGCCAGAGCTCGAGCGAAGATTACTATGATTACGACGAGCAGGGCTTCGCGCTCCGCGTGACGGCTCCGATTACCGAAAATCTGGCGACGACGTTCAAATACACGTACAAGCAGATTAACTATGACGGTAAGGGTGATTGGGATCAGCCGGGCAATCTTGCTTCGCCTTATCGTGATCTAATTGAAGGCGGTAATTGGACGCAGTCGATCATTTCCAACACCTTGGCTTATAACAGCCTTGATGACCGCAACATGCCACGCGAAGGCTGGCAGGGTGCGTTGACCAACGAATTTGCTGGTCTTGGTGGCGACTCCGAATACTACAAGATTTATGCCAAGGCTCGTTATTACCACACCCTGTCTGATGAATACGACATCATCGGCTCGATCACTGGTCAGGCCGGTTACGTAGCGCCGACGGGTGACAACCTGCTCGTGTTCGACCAGTTCAAGATTGGTGGTCGCGTGATCCGTGGCTTCGAGAATGACGGTATCGGCCCACGTATTAACGGTGACGCCATTGGTGGCACGACATACTTCGCAGCATCTGCTGAAGTGACGGCACCAATGCCAGGCGTTCCGGAAGACTTCGGTCTGCGTCTTGCTGGCTTTGTTGACGCCGGTACGCTCTACGGAAACAAGGTTAGAGTTTCTGGTGGCGAACCTGTTGATGACGACAGCTCGATCCGTGCGTCTGCCGGTATCGGCCTGATGTGGGCTTCGCCGTTCGGTCCTCTGCGCGTAGACTACGCAGTGCCGTTCATGAAGGAAGACTACGACGAAGTGCAGAATTTCCGGTTTGGCATGTCCAACACTTTCTGATATCGGCAGTCCAGAACTGCGAGTTTGAACGTTCTGGAGTATCCGTTTGATGGAGTACAACGCCTTTTTTCCGCCCCACGAAGGCATGCGATTGAAAGACATCGCAGACCGTCTTGGGGCGGAACTGTCTGATGAGGCTGCTGGAGATCGCATCGTGCGGTCTATCGCGCCTGTTTACCGCGCAAAGCACGATCAGCTTTGCTATATTCTTTCCCGCAAAAATCGCGATGAGTTGCTGACCTGCGAAGCCGCAGCGGTGATCTGCGACGAGGCGCTGCGTAAGCTCGTGCCAGCGCATATTCCGGCATTGATCGCCAAAAACCCGCATACCGTTTTTGCGCAGGCTGGAGCCTTACTGCACGCATCGGCTATGCGGCCTTCTGCGATACTGGATCAAGCAGAGGGGATTTCTCCTGCAGCGCATATCGATCCGTCGGCCAAGCTTGAGGCTGGCGTCGTG
Organism: Agrobacterium sp. 20P9.1.2; assembly: GCF_057799395.1. Taxonomy (NCBI): domain Bacteria; kingdom Pseudomonadati; phylum Pseudomonadota; class Alphaproteobacteria; order Hyphomicrobiales; family Rhizobiaceae; genus Agrobacterium; species Agrobacterium sp. 20P9.1.2. The sequence goes on along the minus strand of NZ_JBYOKI010000003.1, from coordinate 190,064 downwards.
GTCGAACCTTTGGCCGTCATCGGTGCCAATGTGCATATCGGTACCGGCACGCGCATCGGGCCGGGCGCGATCATCGGCGCGGATGTTCAAATCGGGCGCGATTGCACGATTGCGGGTGGGGCCAGCATTCTTTCGGCCTTGCTGGGCAACGGCGTCATTATCCACAACGGTGCCCGCATCGGGCAGGATGGTTTTGGGTATGCGCCAGGCCCGCGTGGTATGATCAAGATCGTGCAGATCGGTCGTGTCATCATTCAGGACAATGTCGAGATTGGTGCCAACACCACCGTCGACCGTGGAACCATGGATGACACTGTCATCGGTGAAGGCACGAAAATCGACAATCAGGTTCAGATCGGCCACAACGTGCGTATCGGTCGCCATTGCGGCATCGTCAGCAAGGTGGGGATCGCGGGCAGCACGCGCATCGGTGATGGCGTGATGATTGGCGGCGCGAGCGGTATCAACGGTCACATCAACATCGGCGACGGCGCTCAGATTGCGGCGATGAGCGGCGTTGTCGCGGATGTGCCGGCGGGTGCGAAATATGGTGGCGTGCCTGCACGCCCATTGAAACATTTCCTGCGCGACATGGCGGAACTGCTGGCGCGCGCCGAGGAGCGAGACAAGAAGACAGGAGAGAAGAATGTCTGAAGAGACAAAGACGACGCTTGGCGCGGCCGACATCCTTGAAGTGATGAAGCTGCTGCCGCATCGTTATCCATTTTTGCTGATCGACAAGATCATCGACATCGATGCCGACAATTCCGCAACGGGCATCAAGAACGTGACCGTCAACGAGCCGCATTTCACCGGCCACTTCCCGGATCGCCCCATCATGCCGGGCGTTCTCATCGTGGAAGCCATGGCGCAGACGGCGGGTGCCATCTGTGCGCGCAAGCAGGGTGACGGCGGCCATCTCGTCTATTTCATGACCATCGACAATGCGCGCTTCCGCAAGCCGGTCGTGCCGGGTGACCGTCTTGAAATCTACGTCGTCAAGCAGCGCCAGCGCGGCAATGTGTGGAAATTCCACTGCGATGCGAAGGTGGATGGCGTTCTGGTGGCTGAGGCTGACATCGGCGCGATGATGATCCCCGAGGATCAGCAATGAGCAAGATTGCGGCTTCGGCCAAAATTCATCCGATGTCTTTCATCGAAGACGGTGCTGTCATCGGTGAAAACGTCGTGGTCGGTCCGTTCTGCCATGTCGGGCAGAAGGTTACGTTGCATGATGATGTTCAGCTGATTAGCCACGTCGTCGTGCTGGGTTGCACCACCGTTGGCAAGGGCACGACAATCTGGCCCTCCGCCGTCATTGGTGGCGATTCGCAGAGCGCTCACCACAGCGCCGTCGATACGACCCTGGTCATCGGTGAAAATTGCACCATCCGTGAAGGTGTGACGATGAACACCGGCACCGTCGAACATGGCGGTACCACCATCGTCGGCAACAACAACCTGTTCCTGGCTTATGCGCATGTGGCGCATGATTGCCGTCTGGGCAACAACATCATCCTGTCCAACAATGTCATGCTGGCTGGCCACGTGACCATCGAGGACCGGGCTATTCTGGGGGGCGGTTCTGCCGTGCACCAGTTCACCCGCGTTGGCCGTCAGGCATTTATTGGCGGTCTGTCTGCTGTCAGCTATGATGTCATTCCCTATGGCATGCTGAACGGCAATCCTGGCCTTTTGAGCGGGCTCAACATTGTCGGCATGACGCGTGCTGGCATCGAACGTGCCGAAATCCACAAGGTTCGCCGCGCTTACAAGCAGATTTTCGAAAGCGAAGGCAGCGTGCGCGCAAATGCTGCCGCCATTCGCGGCGAGTTTCAGGATTGCCCGCAGGCGCTGGAGATCATCGATTTCATTGCAGCGGCAAATGACCGGGCGATTTCGTCGCCCAATCGCGGAAAGTAATTCGTGGCACCGGGTGCGGGGCGTCTGGCCATCATCGCTGGTAGCGGTTTTCTGCCTTATTACGTGGCGGAAGCCGCGCAGCAAGCTGGCGAAACGCCCTTCATCATCCGGCTGAAAGACGAAGCTGATCTGGACTGGACGCGGTTTGAAAGCGTGTCCATCAGCGTTGGTGACGTCTCAGCGCTGGGCAAGCTTTTGGCAACGCACCGGATCGACCGCGTGGTGCTGTCCGGCGGCGTGTCGCGTCGGCCAGAATGGCGCGAAATCCGCCCCAATTTCAAAATGATTGCGAAAATGCCGTCCATCATCCGTACGCTGCTGTCGGGCGGGGATGATACGGTGCTGCAAATGGTCATCGGGCTGATCGAAGCGCAAGGCGCGCGGGTGATCGGCGCGCACGAAATTGCCCCCGGTCTTCTGGCGACAACGGGCGCGCTTGGCAAGATTGAGCCGAGCGACGAAGACCGCAGGGATATTGCTAAGGCTGCGCAGGCAGCGCTGGCGCTGGGTGCGCTGGATGTGGGGCAGGGCTCCGTCTCCGTCGGTGGCCGTATCGTCGCGCTGGAAGGCGTCGAGGGCACGGATGGAATGTTGGCGCGCGTGGCCTCGCTGCGTGCCGAGGGCCGTATCTCCAGCCGTAGAAAAGGCGTTCTGGTCAAACTGTGCAAGCCGCAGCAGGATATCCGCGCGGATCTGCCCACCATCGGTCCATCCACGGTGCAGAATGCGGCCAAGGCCGGGCTTGCCGGTATCGCGGTGGAAGCGGGCAGGGCCTTCGTGCTGGATCGCGACGCGATGCTTGAGGCGGCGAATGAGGCGGGACTGTTCGTCTGTGGTATCGATACCGGCCTTGCGGGAGAGATGATGTGAGTGACAGCGTTCTCAAACTGGCCGTCATCGCGGGCGAGGTTTCCGGCGATCTGCTGGGCGCCGATCTGGTCCGGTCCCTGAAGGTTCAATATCCGGGGCGCGTTGAACTCTTCGGCGTTGGCGGCGATGCCTTGACGGCTGAAGGTCTGGTTTCGCTGTTCGATTATTCCGAACTGTCGATCATGGGTTTTACCCAAGTCCTCAAAAAGCTCCCGCAGTTGCTGGCGAGGATCAAGGAAACGGCAAACGCCATTATTGCCGCACGACCGGATGTGCTGTTGATCATCGACAGCCCGGATTTCACGCATCGCGTGGCCAAGCGCGTCCGCAAGGCTTTGCCCAACCTGCCTGTCATCAATTATGTCTGCCCCAGCGTATGGGCATGGAAGGAAAAGCGCGCTCCGGCGATGCTGTCCTATGTAGACCACGTTCTGGCGCTCTTGCCGTTTGAACCGGAGGCCATGCAGCGCCTCGGCGGCCCGGCCACGACCTTCGTTGGACATCGCCTAAGCGTGGATGCGGATTTGCTCGGCGTTCGCGAACAGCGTGCCGCGCGTGGGTTGCCTCAGCCCGACGAACGCAGAACGATCCTGCTGCTGCCCGGCTCGCGTTCCACGGAAACCACGCGGTTGATGGAGCCGTTTCAGACGGCAGCAGCAGCCTTCGTAGAGCGAAACGGCCCAACGCGCTTCGTGCTTCCCACCGTGCCAAGGCAGGAAGCCCGCATTCGCGAACTCGCCGCCGCATGGCCAGCCCATATCCGCCCCGAGATCGGCACGGATGCCGCTTTCAAATGGCAGGCCTTTGCGGAAGCGGATGCCGCCATCGCCGCGTCGGGTACGGTCATTCTGGAGCTTGCGCTCGCCAATGTGCCAGTCGTCTCGGTCTACAAGACCGACTGGATTTTCACGATGTTGAGCAGGCGCGTGAAGACATGGACCGGAGCGTTGCCGAACCTGATTGCCGACTATGCCGTTGTGCCTGAATATTTCAACGAGGTCGTGCGCGCAGGCTCCATGCTGCGCTGGGCCGAGCGCCTGTCTTCCGATACCTTGCAGCGCCAAGCGATGCTGGAAGGCTTTGCGCTGGTGCAGGAGCGTCTGCGGACGGAACGCCCGCCGGGCGAGGTTGGTGCGGAAATATTGCTGTCGGTGTATCGCAGCAAAAGCGGCGCGATGAGCCATCCGGCCTGATGCTGCCATCGCCCAATTTGTGATCGCACGCCAAATGATCTGCGATTAAAAAATTATCAAATGTGCATTTCTCCAGCGTTACGGCATCGCGTGGCGCTGGATTTTTTGTGTTCTGACGGACTGGCACGCAGCTTGCTTACCAGTCTTGTATGCAAGATAGACATACATTCAACACCGACCAAAGCGCGATAGAATCGGCCATCGTTTCCGGAATCCTTTCCGCGCGCATACGCCCCGGCACACGGCTGGGTGAAAACCAGTTGGCGGAAATCTATGGTGTATCGCGCACCAAAATTCGCGAGGCGATGATGCGTCTCGTGACGCGCGGTGTCGTTCAGGTCAGCCCGCGCCGGGGCTGGTTCGTGGTCGAGCCTTCCGCAGAAGAGGCCGTCAAAGTCTACGGGGCCCGCCGCGTCATAGAATGCGGTTTGCTGCGCAACATGACAGTGCTTCCAGCGGCAGGTCGGCAGATACTTCTCGATCATCTTGATGAGGAGAAGCAGGCGATGGCAGTTGCCGATCGGCAGCGGCTGACATGCCTGATGGGTGATTTCCACATTCGTATTGCCGAAATTGCCGGAAACGACATCATCATCGATCTCCTGCGCGATCTCACGGCCCGCACGATTTTGATCTCCATGCTCTACCAGTCGGATTTCCACGCCGCGCAATCGCATGAAGGGCATTGCCGCATCTTCGAAGCGATGGATGCGGGTGACTTCCTGAAAGCGTCTGAACTTGCGGTCACGCATCTGGACGAGGTCGAGACTGGCCTTGATCTGACGCGGCAGCAAGATCGCCATTTCGAGCTTCGCAATTCACTTTCCCTCCCTCCACTCCACGCAACTCTCTAGGAGATTTCAGATGTTCAACAGACGTGCATTTTTCGCCGCCATTGCCATTGCCGCAAGCGCCAGCTTCGCCGCGCCTGTCTTCGCAGATGCCTTGAGCGACATTTCCTCTCGCGGCACCATCCGTGTTGCCGTGCCGCAGGACTTCCCGCCCTTTGGCAGCGTGGGAACGGATATGGCACCGCGTGGATATGACATCGACGTCGCCAATCTGATCGCCGAAAAGCTGGGCGTGAAGGCGGAACTGGTACCTGTCACCAGCGCCAACCGCGTTCCCTACCTCCAGACCAACAAGGTCGATCTGGTCATTTCCAGCCTTGGCAAGAATGCAGATCGTGAAAAGGTCATCGATTTCTCGGTTGCCTATGCGCCCTTCTTCAACGGCGTTTTCGCGCCTGACAGCGTGAAGATCGAAAAGGCCGAAGACCTCTCCGGCAAGACCATCGGCGTCACGCGCGGTGCGGTGGAAGATCTGGAACTGACGAAGATCGCGCCTGCGGATGCCACCATCAAGCGCTACGAAGACAATAACGGCACCATCTCCGCATTCCTCTCCGGTCAGGTTCAGACGGTTGCAACCGGCAATGTGGTTGCCGCTGCCATTTTGGAAAAGAACCCGCCGAAGCGTCCCGAACTGAAGTTTCTCATCAAGAACTCGCCATGCTTCATCGGTCTCAACAAGGACCAGCCAGCGCTTCTGGAAAAGGTCAATGCCATCATTACCGCTGCGAAGGCGGATGGCAGCCTGAATGCCATTGCCCAGAAGTGGCTGAAGACGGACCTACCGAAGGATATTTAAGACCGTTTAGAATTCGCGCCTCGTGGTGATACGGGGCGCGGTTCCTTATATTTTTTCGAAAGGAACCGTCGTGAATTACACTTTCGAATTCGGGTGGCTTCTCGAATATTATCCTGTGATTGTGAAGGGGGTGCTGATTACCCTTCAGCTGATTGCCATCGGTGGCGTGCTCGGAATTGCAGTCGGCATTTTCTGCGCATGGGTGCGTGCACTCGGGCCGACTTGGCTGCGCCCACCCATCGCGCTTTATGTGGAGCTGATCCGCAATACGCCGTTTCTGATCCAGCTGTTCTTCATCTTCTTCGGCCTTCCATCGCTGGGCTTGCAGCTGACGGAGTTGACGGCGGCCAATATCGCCATGGTCGTCAACCTGGGCGCCTATAGCTGCGAAATCATCCGCGCAGGCATTCAGGCAACGCCGAAGGGGCAATTCGAGGCAGGGGCCAGTCTTGCCATGACGCGGTTTGAAACGTTCCGCCATGTGGTGCTGGTGCCATCGCTGCAACGCATCTGGCCCGCACTGTCGTCACAGGTGGTCATCGTCATGCTTGGCTCTTCCGTGGTGTCGCAGATTGCGGCGGAGGATTTGACCTTTGCAGCCAACTTCATTCAGTCCCGCACATTTCGCGCCTTTGAGGCCTATATGGTATCGACCGTGATCTATCTCGCGCTGGCCATTCTGCTTCGGCAGATATTGCTTGTCATCGGCGGCTTCATTTTTCCAAGAAGGAGCGCCCGATGATCGAGTTTTCCACCTGGGATATTCTGCGCAACCTGCTGCTGGCAGCGCGATGGACGGTGCTGCTATCGCTCGTCTCCTTTATCGGCGGTGCGATGGTTGGCCTTCTGCTGCTGTTCATGCGCATTTCTAAAAAGAAGTCGCTGCGGGTTTTTTCCAAATATTATGTCGAGCTGTTTCAGGGCACACCGTTGCTGATGCAACTCTTCATCGCCTTCTTCGGGCTTGGGTTACTGGGCATCGATGTGCCAGCATGGCTTGCCGCCGGTATAACGCTTATTCTCTGGGCCGCGGCCTTCCTCACCGAAATCTGGCGCGGCTGTGTGGAGGCCGTGTCCAAGGGGCAATGGGAAGCATCCGCCAGCCTTGGCATGGGGCGGCTGCAGCAGATGCGATACGTCATTTTACCACAGGCGCTGCGTGTCGCCATTCCTCCGACCGTTGGCTTTGCCGTTCAGGTCATCAAGGGAACGGCGGTGACATCGATCATCGGCTTCGTGGAGCTATCCAAGGCCGGGACTGTCGTCACCAACGCCACCTTCCAGCCCTTCACCGTTTATGGCCTCGTTGCCCTCATTTATTTCGCGCTGTGCTGGCCGCTATCGAAGAGCAGCCAGATTCTCGAAAGGAAGCTTAATGTCGCTCATCGAAATCACTGAAGTCCGCAAGAGCTACGGCACGAACGAGGTGCTGAAAGGAATCAACCTCGATATCGAACCGGGCGAAGTCATCGCGATCATCGGCAAGAGCGGTTCGGGAAAATCGACCCTGCTGCGCTGCGTCAATGGCCTCGAAACTATCTCATCAGGTGCGATCTCGGTCGCTGGCGCCCAGTTTCTGGACGACGAGCTTCACCTGAAAGCACTGCGCCTGAAAGTCGGTATGATCTTTCAGCAGTTCAATCTCTTTCCGCATCTGACCGTCGGCGGCAACGTCATGCTGTCGCAAACGGTGGTGAAGAAGACGCCGAAGGCAGAAGCGGAAGCACTGGCGCGCAAGATGCTGGAACGCGTGGGTCTGGCGCATAAATTCGATGCCTACCCCGACGAACTCTCCGGCGGCCAGCAACAGCGTGTGGCGATTGCCCGCGCCCTCGCCATGCAGCCGACAGCGCTTCTCTGCGACGAAATCACCTCCGCTCTCGACCCGGAACTAGTAGCCGAAGTGCTGGCCGTTGTCCGCGAACTGGCGGCGGAAGGGATGACACTGGTCATGGTCACCCACGAAATGAAATTCGCCCGAGACGTCTGCTCCCGCGTCGTCTTCATGCACGAAGGCAAAGTCCACGAAATCGGCCCACCGGAAGAGGTGTTTTCAGCGCCGAAGACTGCGGAACTCAAGCAGTTTCTCGGTGTGGCGGCGAATTGAGATCGGTGTGATGCGTCATCCTTGGGCTTGTCCCAAAGGATCTAACGAACCCCAACATCAGACGTGGGTAGATAATCGGGACAAGCCCGAGCATGACGGTCTAGAAACGACAGATATGAAAAAAGCCGGGCGTTGACCCGGCTTTCCATTCATTCGTTGCTTACAAGCTTAGCGCTTGGAAACCGGCACGTAGTCGCGCTTTGCTTCGCCAGTGTAGAGCTGGCGTGGGCGGCCGATGCGCTGCTGTGGGTCTTCGATCATTTCGTTCCACTGTGCGATCCAGCCGACGGTGCGGGCGAGAGCGAAGAGGACGGTGAACATGGTCGTGGGGAAGCCGAGAGCCTTGAGCGTGATGCCGGAGTAGAAATCGACATTCGGATAGAGCTTCTTTTCGACGAAGTACGGGTCGGAAAGGGCGATCTTTTCCAGCTCGAGAGCGACCTGCATGATTGGATCGTCGGAGTTGCCGGTGGCTTCCAGCACTTCGTACATCGTCTTCTGCATGATCTTGGCGCGCGGATCGTAGTTCTTGTAAACGCGGTGGCCAAAGCCCATCAGGCGGAACGGATCGTTCTTGTCCTTCGCGCGGGCGATATATTCCGGAATACGGTCAACCGAGCCGATTTCGTTGAGCATGTTGAGCGCAGCTTCGTTCGCGCCGCCATGGGCAGGGCCCCAGAGGCAAGCGATGCCGGCAGCGATACAGGCGAACGGGTTTGCACCGGACGAACCAGCGAGACGAACCGTAGATGTCGATGCGTTCTGCTCATGGTCGGCATGGAGAATGAAGATGCGGTCCATGGCGCGGGCCAGAACTGGATCGACCTTGTAATCTTCACATGGCACGGCAAAGCACATGTTGAGGAAGTTGGATGCGTAATCCAGATCGTTCTTCGGGTAAACGAAGGGCTGGCCGATGTGGTACTTGTAGGCCATTGCCGCAATCGTCGGCATCTTCGCGATCATGCGCAGCGATGCAACCATGCGCTGGTGCGGATCGGTGATGTCGGTGGAGTCGTGATAGAAGGCAGACAGCGCGCCGACCGTGCCGCACATGACGGCCATGGGGTGGGCGTCGCGGCGATAGCCGGTGAAGAAGCGGCTCATCTGCTCATGCACCATAGTGTGGCGCGTTACGCGGGTATCGAAGTCCTTCTTCTGTGCAGTCGTTGGCAGTTCACCGTAAAGCAGCAGATAGCAGGTTTCTAGGAAGTCGCCCTGTTCGGCCAGCTGCTCGATTGGGTAGCCGCGGTGCAGCAGAACGCCTTCGTCACCATCGATATAGGTGATCTTGGATTCGCACGATGCTGTCGATGTAAAGCCTGGGTCGTAGGTAAAGGTGCCGGTGTGCTTGTAAAGCGTTCCGATATCAACGACCTTGGGTCCGATCGTGCCTTCTCGTACAGGAAGATCGACTTTACTATCGCCGAGAGTCACTGTCGCGCTATTTTCCGTCATACCATACCTCCGAAATATGCAGGCGATGCGGGGTGACGCATCAGCCAGTTAAGCGTCAGCGATTTAGCTATATGATCTCCGCGCCAATGCCAAGCTATCCAAAGGGCAAATTGTGCATTGCGACACGCCAATATCCCGAAATGGGGCATTTCATGGGAACAGTGTTTCATTCTAGGTCAATGCTTCCTTAATCGCGCAAGTGGTTGCAATCTGCCTTTCAGGGTTGCAAACTAAAAGCTTGCGGCAAGGGGCGCCGGGGCGTGAACACTAGGGAAGAACAGCAGCATTTCCGCCTGGCGGAAACGGGCTTCGTTGCGCAAACGGAACTCGATGACTTGCTGTTGCCGTTGCATGTTTCCCGGGGTGCGCTGGTTGCGCAGGATGGACTTGCCTCCACGCCGCCGGCCATCATTTTCAGGCTGAGATGCTGGTTTGTGCGGTGCATTGAAATTGAGGCTGCGCACCGGCAGGACTTTCTCTTCATTCCCGTCTTCATTGCCGCAGGCGCAGCACTTTGGTTCAGCCTGCCTGTCACGCCATCGCACTGGTTTCTACTGGTTTTGGCAATTGGCGTTGCGGCCATGGCGGGTGCGCTTTTTTACCGACCCGGGGCGACGTCTGCCATTTTGAAAGCCAGCGCATTCGTGCTGCTCGGCATGCTGCTGGCGGACTGGGAAACACGGCGGGCGGCGACCACCATTCTCGATACGCCTGCGACGACGACGATTACCGGCACGGTGGAGCGGCGGGAACTGGATGCGCGGGGTAACTGGCGCTATGTGGTTGCGCTGCAATCCACCTCCGCACCCAAACTGTCGCGCCCGCCGGAACGGGTATCACTGGTGTCGCGCAGCCGGCATGAGGCAATCGGCATCGGCCAGACGATCAGCGGCAAGGCGCGGCTTTCACCGCCCTCCGGCCCGGCGTTGCCGGGGTTGAATGATTTTGCCTTTGCATCGTTTTTCGATGGCATCGGCGCGACGGGCTATTTCTATGGCCCGCCCAGGACGGTGGCAGGAATGCCGGGTGAGCAGGGCACTAAGACCTGGCTGCAAAGCGCTGACAGTTGGCTTTACAAGCTCCGAAGCCAGATCGCACAGCGCATTCGCAACCTGATCGGCGGCGATGCGGGAGCCTTTGCGGCATCCATTGTCACCGATGAGAGACGTGCGATTTCTGTCGAGACGATGGAGGCGCTGCGCGTTTCCGGCCTTGCGCATATCGTGGCCATCTCCGGCCTGAACATGGCGCTTGCCGCCGGTATTTTCTTCATCGGCATGCGCACCACCTTTAGCCTGTTTCCCGGTTTCTCGCAGCGTTGGCCGGTCAAGAAAATATCCGCTTTTGCGGCACTGCTCATGACGCTTGCCTATTACCTGATTTCGGGTTTTGCAGTTTCGGCGGAGCGCGCGTGGTTGATGATGTCCATCATGCTCATTGCCGTGCTCGTGGACAGGCCTTCGATCAGCCTGCGAAACGTCGCACTTTCCGCCATCGTCATCATCGTTCTGTCACCGCATGAGGTGATGGGGCCGAGTTTCCAGATGTCCTTCGCCGCGACACTGGCGCTGGTGTCCGGCTATGCGTTCTGGAGCAGGTGGCGCGGCGAGAGGGAAAGGCTCGTGATCAGCCGTCCGCCATGGTGGCTTTCGGTGTCGCAGAAGGCGGCGACGATCATCGGTGGTGTCGTCATAACGTCACTGATCGGTGGCATCTCGACGGCGATCTATTCTATCGAACATTTTCACCGCATCACCACCTACGGGCTGGCCGCCAATCTGGCCGCAATGCCGGTCATGTCGCTGATCGTCATGCCTTTTGCACTGGTGGGAATGCTGCTGATGCCCTTCGGTCTAGATGGGCCGTTTCTGAAGGTCATGGGTTACGGCATGGCAATGGTGATTGAAATTGCCAAGACGGTTTCGAGCTGGGGCGGCGACGCGACCATCGGGCGGCAGAATGGCTGGTTTCTGGGTGTCTCCACGGCGGGATTTCTGATCATCGCGCTGCTGCGCACGCGGCTTGCTCTGATCGGGCTGCCGCTGATCGCCGCCGGATTCGCTATGCTGGTGACGGAGCAATGGCGCAGCAAACCCGATCTGCTGATTTACGAAGATGGCTCGCTGGTTGCGTTGCTGTCGGCGGATGCCGTCGCGACGACGAAGCCCCGTGCCTCCGGTTTCATCTATGATCAATGGGCAAGGGCGGTGCCATTGCCAGAGCAGCATGTTAGCCCAAGAATGCTGGATGTGGTGAAGTCACTCACCGTTGACGCCGCGCAAGAGGCTGGCGAGGCCGCCGGTCGTAGGCCTCGTCTGAGTGATGAGGATAAGGTGCGGGCCGCCAGAGAAATCAAAGAGGCCTTATCGGGTACGGATCGCTTCACCTGCCGTAAAGACCAATGGTGCGTTGCGACGTCAAAGTCCGGCGTGGCCGTCGCGATCATTCTGGATACGGCGCTCACGGGAGCGGGTTGCGATCTCGCCGATCTGGTGGTGACGACCCGCAGGGTGCCTTTTTCCACATGTCGATCCGGCGCGATCCTCATCAGCAGCGAAACCTTGCGGCGCACGGGCTCCATGGAAATATGGCTTGGTGAAAAGGGTAAGTCTGTGCTGCGCGCCGAAGCGGCGATGCAGGATATGGACCGCTTCTGGACAAGGCACCGTAGCTATGACTGGCGCAAAGGCGATTTCGACGCGTCAGTGCCGGAGCATATCGAAAGAATGCTATCGAACGCCCCGTGATATGCTTCATTCAAAGGTGCCGCTTGCGCGCTTTGCGACACCTTCTGACTCGTTTTCACACAGACCGTTTTACATAGCCAAGTCGGTATTTTCGTTCGAAACAGACGCCGTTCCATATCTCACGACTTCAAGCGCAAATCCGCCAGCCATTCTCCGATGCCTTTGGCTTCCGCCTCGTGTTCTGCATCGCGCCACGGTTCCAGCAAGGCCGCATCCTGCCATTCCTGCATTGCGGGGAGGGTGAGGAGACGGTTCTTGTAAGCCTCGGCCTCGGGCGACAAAGTCGTCGCGTAGGTTTGGAAGCGGAAGGCGACGGGGCAAAAAAACGCGTCTACTGCCGTAAATGCGTCTCCCGCCAGGAACGGGCCGCCGAAAGATGTTAGACCTTCCTGCCAAAGTGCGTCGATGCGGGAAATGTCTTTCTTCAGCGCCTCGCCAACCTCGCTAGGTTGAATGCGAAGGCCGACATTCATCGGATGTTCGTTGCGCAATGTCTGAAAGCCGGAGTGCATTTCAGCCGCCGCAGAACGCGACCATGCTCGTGCCTTTGCCTCACCAGCCCAAACGCCACCGTGACGTTCCGCCAGATATTCGATGATCGATAGCGAATCCCATACGGTCAGGTCGTTCTCCACAAGGCAGGGCACCTTGGCCGTCGGAGAAAAAGTTGCGAAATCCTCGGCCGAATTACCGAAGGGCGTCAGCTTTTCGCTGAATGCAATATCGAGTGTCCGCATCAACACCCATGGCCGCAGGGACCAGGAGGAATAGTTCTTGTTGGCAATATAAAGCTCGTACATCTCATATCCCTCGGTTGCAGCACCGTGTTAGCGCGGGAAATTTCGTCGATACAGATGGTTTGCGCGATGGTGGTCTTCAAATTATTTGATGTTTTAGTCGTGTGCCCATGTGGTGACATTAGAAACAGAGGGATCGCAGTCTGAAGCTTCCATTCCGCAACTCAAACTCAGGCAGCGCTTCATACAAAACGTCATCCTAAAAATCATTCATAGACACTCACAAAAACGAGTGATTCGAAAATAGTAAGCCGACTAACCACTTTTGGATATCTGCGCTTACTGTGAGCGCAAATTTCCCCCTGACATGCATGTAATGTGCACTTGTTCGTCATTCGGACCAACGTGCAACTTTGGCTCTAAGACCTCGCGACGTGCCAATCAAAACCAAAAATATTGCGCGCGGGCAGACCTAAAAATCCACCCGCGAAGCTATAGGCAGGAGCAGTTAATGATAGCGGCGGATCAGGCCGACCAGCTTGCCCTGGATCTTCACCCGGTCCGGTCCGAAGATGCGGGTCTCGTATGCAGGGTTTGCGGCTTCGAGCGCGATAGAGGCACCCTTGCGGCGGAAACGCTTCAGTGTTGCTTCTTCGTCATCCACCAGTGCAACGACGATATCGCCCGGATTTGCGGTACTTCCGTCACGAATAATGACCGTATCGCCATCGAAAATACCGGCTTCGATCATCGAATCGCCTTTGACCTCAAGCGCGTAATGCTCGCCCGAACCGATCATATCCATCGGCACCACCACATCATGGGTGTTGTTCTGGATCGCCGAAATCGGCACACCTGCTGCGATTCGACCCATGACGGGGACGCTGACGGAGTTGACGTCGCGGCTGTTCGAGGGGGCAGGTGCGGGCGGTGGCTCCACAGCCTTCAGCTTGCCAAGGCTGCCTTCGATGACGCTTGGTGAAAAGCCGCGTTGGGGCTTGTTGGCGGGCGAATAGGACTCGGGAAGCTTGATGACTTCAAGTGCGCGCGCCCTGTTCGGTAGCCGGCGAATAAACCCGCGCTCCTCAAGCGCTGTAATCAACCGGTGAATGCCGGATTTGGAGGCAAGATCGAGTGCATCCTTCATTTCATCGAAGGATGGCGGCACGCCAGACTCTTTCATTCTTTCATGAATGAACAGAAGCAATTCCTGCTGTTTGCGCGTGAGCATGAAGAAACACCCTTGGAAATTCGAGGCGAAGATTCGCGAAACAAATACAGAACGAACACTATCTGTTCCATATGTGTTCTGCAATCCCTTAAAATTCCGTGAAATTCATTTAAGCATCTGTTGATGAGCGAAATCAGCATCATCGACGCGTCTCATGCGGTCGTAGTGCAGTGACTCGCGGGCATCTTGCTGATAAGTGCGAGGCCAGTACGAGATTTAAGGGTAACTCACCGGCGTTTGCCTCTAAAAGATGCCCTGCTGATTCCGAGGATAGATGATGAGTGTGACGAACAATCTGAAAGTCGTGGTGGGGCAGGGCTCCAAGGCGGTTTCCTTCTCCAACACCGAACGTTTCTCGCTGATTGCCGGGCCGTGCCAGATGGAGAGCCGCGACCATGCCTTCATGATTGCCGAGACCATGGCGGAGCTGTGCGGCAAGCTGGGTATCGGTCTTGTCTACAAGTCGTCTTTCGATAAGGCCAACCGCACGTCCCTGTCGGGCCAACGCGGCATTGGCATCGATAAGGCGCTGGAGATTTTTGCTGAACTCAAGGAGCAGTTCGGATTTCCGGTGCTGACGGATATTCACACGGAAGAGCAGTGCGCAATCATGTCACCGGTTGTCGACATCCTGCAAATCCCGGCGTTTCTCAGCCGACAGACCGACCTACTGGTGGCGGCGGCCAAGACCGGCCGGGTCGTCAATGTGAAGAAGGGTCAGTTCCTGGCGCCTTGGGACATGAAGAATGTTCTGGCCAAGCTGAACGATAGTGGCAACCCGAATGTGCTGCTGTGCGAACGCGGCGCGTCCTTCGGCTACAATACGCTCGTTTCCGACATGCGCTCGCTGCCCATCATGGCATCGCTTGGTGCGCCGGTTGTATTTGACGCGACTCACTCCGTGCAGCAGCCGGGCGGGCAGGGTGGTTCGACCGGCGGTCAGCGGGAGTTTGTGGAGACGCTGGCCCGTGCAGCTATTGCGGTTGGCGTTGCCGGTCTGTTCGTGGAAACGCATGAAGACCCTGATAACGCTCCCTCGGACGGACCCAATATGGTCCACCTGAAGGATATGCCGAAGCTTCTGGAAAAGCTGCTGGCTTTCGACAATATCGCGAAAGCTGCGTGACCGCTTTTGGCCTCAATCGATTTTTATGAAAAGACGGCGTCCAGAGATGGGCGCCGTCATTGTAATTTCTTGCGCGTCGTCTACAGCGACGGAGGAAGTTCACATCGAGTCGCTATTCCGTCGCCCTGTTTATCGCGCTGCTCATCCGAAAAGCGCTTCACAGTTTTCGGGATGCACTCTAAGACAGGCAACTGAAAATCCTGTTCCAGTCCCAAGGGAGAGATCATGACAGCCATTACCGATATCATCGCACGCGAAATCCTCGACAGCCGTGGAAACCCCACCGTTGAAGTCGATGTCTACCTGGAAGACGGTTCTTTCGGTCGTGCGGCAGTTCCATCGGGCGCATCGACAGGCGCGCATGAAGCCGTAGAACTGCGTGATGGTGGCAAGCGCTATCTCGGTAAGGGCGTGGAAAAGGCCGTTGAAGCCGTTAACACGGAAATCTTCGATGCGCTGGGCGGTTTCGATGCCGAAAGCCAGATCCACATCGACCAGACGCTGATCGCGCTCGATGGCACGCCGAACAAGTCGCGCCTCGGTGCCAACGCCATTCTCGGTGTTTCCCTGGCGGTTGCCAAGGCTGCTGCCGAAACCACAGGTTTGCCGCTTTACCGTTATGTTGGCGGCCCCAACGCGCATCTGCTGCCCGTGCCGATGATGAACATCATCAATGGCGGCGCACATGCCGACAACCCGATCGATTTCCAGGAATTCATGATCATGCCGGTCGGTGCGGAAAGCATCCGTGATGCCGTGCGGATCGGCGCGGAAATCTTCCACGTTCTGAAAAAGGAACTGGCAGCACAGGGCCACAACACCAATGTCGGCGACGAAGGCGGTTTTGCTCCGGGCCTGAAGAGCGCGCCGGAAGCACTCGATTTCATCATGAAGTCTGTCGAAAAGGCTGGCTACAAGCCGGGTGATGATGTTGCGCTCGCTCTCGACTGCGCATCCACCGAGTTCTTCAAGAACGGCAAGTACGAGATGGAAGGCGAAGGCCGCACGCTGGAGCCTGAAGCCATGGCTGACTACCTTGCCGAACTGGCCGGCAAATACCCGATCATCTCCATTGAAGACGGTATGGCAGAAGACGATTGGGACGGCTGGAAGTACCTGACCGACAAGATTGGCTCCAAGGTTCAGCTCGTCGGCGACGATCTTTTCGTCACCAACTCCGCACGCCTTCGCGATGGTATCAAGATGGGCGTTGCCAACTCCATCCTCGTCAAGGTCAACCAGATTGGTTCGCTGACGGAAACGCTTGATGCCGTTGAGACAGCGCACAAGGCGCGCTACACCGCCGTCATGTCGCACCGCTCCGGTGAAACCGAAGATTCTACCATCGCCGATTTGGCAGTTGCGACCAACTGCGGACAGATCAAGACCGGCTCGCTGTCGCGCTCTGACCGTCTGGCCAAGTACAACCAGTTGATCCGTATCGAAGAAATGCTCGGCCCACAGGCTGCTTATGCAGGCCGTTCCATCCTTCGCGGATAAGAATCGCTTCATATTTTAAGAAAAAGGCTCGCTTCGGCGGGCCTTTTTTGTGCGCTGCGGCGGGTGCGTGAATTAAGGTCAACGGATGGTTAAACAAATGCGGTTATGGTGGTTGCAGTAACGCGTTTTAAGGCTGTTTCAGAGTATGTGGACCAAGCATCACAAGAAAAGACGTTTTGGCCGTCTGGTCGTTCCGGCCATCACGGTCGCCTTTCTTTCCTATTTCGGTTATCATTCCATCCATGGCGATTTCGGGCTTCAGGCCACGGAGCGTTTGGAGCGCCAGCGTATTGCCAGAACAGCAGAGCTTGCGAAGCTGACGAAGACCCGCGTAGCACTGGAGCGGCAGGTCGAGTTGATGAGCGATGGATCGCTCGAGCGTGACATGATCGATGAGATATCGCGCTACCAGCTGAATATGTCCCGTCCAGACGAAATAGTTATCATGAACGCATATTTCTGATTAACCGAATTCAAGTTAATCGACTTTTTTAATTTATTCACAGCTACTTAGGCTGAATATGAGCCATGCGTTTATGGCATTGCTGCTTTCACTTTTCTTGCATATGGTGCGCCCCAATCCAACCATTCTAATGGCAACTCAGGGAGGGATGAATGGCGCCGCGAAAAACCGCGACCGTATCCGGCCGCAAGACCACGGCAAAGACAGCCACCAAAGAATTCACCGGCAAGAACACGCCGGACTTTGGTAAAGACGAAGAGTTGCACGCATATCGCGAGATGCTGCTGATCCGTCGATTCGAAGAGAAAGCCGGCCAGCTTTATGGCATGGGCTTCATTGGCGGTTTCTGTCACCTCTACATTGGGCAGGAAGCTGTCGTCGTCGGCATGAACATGTCGCAGAAGGAAGGCGATCAGGTCATCACCGCTTACCGTGACCACGGCCACATGCTGGCTGCTGGCATGAGCGCACGCGGCGTCATGGCCGAGCTGACCGGACGCCAGGGCGGCTTGTCCAAGGGCAAGGGCGGCTCCATGCACATGTTCTCCAAGGAAAAGCATTTCTACGGCGGACACGGCATCGTTGGCGCGCAGGTTTCTCTGGGAACCGGTCTTGCCTTCGCCAACAAGTATCGCGGCAATGATAGTGTTTCCGTCGCTTACTTCGGTGATGGCGCGGCCAACCAGGGTCAGGTCTACGAGAGCTTCAACATGGCGGCTCTCTGGAAACTGCCGATCATCTATATCGTCGAAAACAACCATTATGCGATGGGTACGTCCACGGCCCGTGCCACGGCGCAGTCCAACTACTCGCTGCGTGGTTCCGGTTTCGGCATTCCCGGCGTTCAGGTGGATGGCATGGATGTGCGCGCCGTCAAGGCGGCTGCGGACGAAGCGCTTGAGCATTGCCGTTCCGGCAAAGGTCCGATCATTCTGGAAATGCTGACCTATCGTTATCGCGGTCACTCCATGTCTGACCCGGCAAAGTACCGTTCCAAGGACGAAGTGCAGAAGATGCGCGCGGAACATGACCCAATCGAGCAGGTCAAGGCACGTTTGATCGAAAATGGTTGGTCGACTGAGGAAGAACTCAAGGCAATCGACAAGGATGTCCGTGACATCGTGGCCGATAGCGCCGAGTTCGCCCAGAACGACCCGGAGCCGGATGTATCCGAGCTCTACACCGACATTCTGCTCTGATTTGGGAAGGGAGATAACATGCCTATAGAAATTCTCATGCCCGCCCTTTCCCCAACCATGGAGGAAGGCACGCTTTCCAAATGGCTGAAGAAAGAAGGCGACAAGGTTGTTGCTGGCGACGCGATTGCTGAAATCGAAACCGACAAGGCAACGATGGAAGTCGAAGCCGTGGATGAAGGCACAATCGGCAAGCTGCTGATCGAAGCCGGCACCGAGGGCGTGAAGGTCAACACGGCCATCGCCGTGCTGCTTCAGGATGGCGAAAGCGCCGACGACATCTCGTCCGGTTCCACCGAAAAGGAAGAGCCGAAGGCGGATGCCGCCAATTCCGGTTCTGACGCTGCCGGCGGCAAGACCCGCGAAGCCAGCGAAGAGCCTTCCGCTGCCAAGGAAGCTGCAAAGGTTCCAGCCGCACCGAAGATCGAAGTTGCTGCCGACCCGGATATTCCAGAGGGTACCGAGTTCGTGACGCAGACCGTGCGCGAAGCCCTTCGCGATGCGATGGCCGAAGAAATGCGCTCCGACGAAAACGTCTTCGTCATGGGCGAAGAAGTTGCCGAGTATCAGGGTGCCTACAAGATCACGCAGGGTCTTCTGCAGGAATTTGGCGCCAAGCGCGTTATCGATACACCAATCACTGAACACGGCTTTGCTGGTATCGGCGTCGGTGCGGCGATGACGGGTCTACGCCCGATCGTCGAGTTCATGACGTTCAACTTCGCCATGCAGGCCATCGACCAGATCGTCAACTCTGCCGCCAAGACGCTTTACATGTCTGGTGGTCAGATGGGCGCGCCGATGGTGTTCCGTGGTCCTTCGGGCGCTGCTGCCCGCGTGGCTGCTCAGCACTCGCAGTGCTACGCCGCATGGTACAGCCATATTCCGGGCCTCAAGGTCATCATGCCGTACACGGCTGCCGATGCGAAGGGTCTGTTGAAGGCCGCTATCCGCGATCCGAACCCGATTGTCTTCCTTGAGAACGAAATTCTCTACGGCCAGAGCTTTGAAGTGCCGAAGATGGATGATTTCGTGCTGCCAATCGGCAAAGCACGCATTCACCGCAAGGGTAAAGATGCGACCATCGTGTCCTTCGGTATCGGCATGACCTATGCGGTCAAGGCTGTTGCCGAACTCGAAAAGCTCGGCATCGACGTCGAACTGATCGACCTGCGCACCATCCGCCCGATGGACCTTCCGACGGTCATCGAATCCGTCAAGAAGACGGGTCGTCTGGTGACGGTGGAAGAAGGCTTCCCGCAGTCATCGGTTGGTGACTTCATTTCCAACAGCGTTCAGCGCGCCGCATTCGATTATCTCGATGCGCCGATCCTGGCGATTGCTGGCAAGGACGTTCCGATGCCTTATGCTGCGAACCTCGAAAAGCTGGCTCTGCCGAACGTCGACGAAGTCGTCCAGGCCGTCAAAACCGTCTGCTACAAATAAGGGGAGGGCGTTTCGATGCCTATCAACATTACAATGCCTGCCCTTTCCCCCACCATGGAAGAGGGAAATCTTACCAAGTGGCTGGTCAAGGAAGGCGACAAGGTTGGTCCTGGCGACGTGATTGCCGAGATCGAGACCGACAAGGCGACCATGGAAGTGGAAGCCGTGGATGAGGGCGTCGTTGCCAAGCTGGTCGTTCCAGCCGGCACCGAAGCCGTCAAGGTCAATGCCGTGATCGCTATCCTCGTAGCCGAAGGCGAAGATGTGGCTGACGCTGCCAAGGGCGGTGACGCTGCGCCTGCAAAGGCTGAGGCGAAAGCCGAAGCACCAAAGCAGGAAGCCGCAAAGACTGAAGCACCGAAGGAAGAAAAGACGGAAGCTGCTCCTGCCAAGGCTGAAAAGCCGGTTGCAGATCAGGGTCCGGCACCTTCCACGCCAGCACCTGTTTCGAAATCCGGCGAGCGCATTTTCGCGTCTCCGCTGGCCCGTCGTCTGGCAAAGGATGCCGGTCTCGATCTTTCGGCTGTGTCGGGCTCCGGCCCGCATGGTCGTATCGTCAAGACCGACGTCGAGAAGGCAGCTGCTTCCGGCGGTGCCAAGGCTGCTCCGGCTGCTGCTCAGCCCGCTGGCGCTTCGGCTCCAGCCCCTGCCAAGGGTCCTTCGGACGAAAACGTCCTCAAGCTGTTTGCGGAAGGCTCCTACGAGCTTCTGCCGCATGACGGCATGCGCAAGACGATTGCCTCGCGCCTGACAGAGTCGACGCAGACGGTTCCGTCCTACACGGTCTCGATGGAATGCGAACTCGATGCGATGCTCAAGCTGCGCGCCGAGATCAATGCGTCCGCGCCGGTGAAGAAGACGGAGAAGGGCGAGGTTCCGGCCTTCAAGCTTTCCGTCAACGACTTCATCATCAAGGCGATGGCGCTTGCGCTGCGTGACGTTCCGATGGCGAATGCTTCGTGGACATCGACGGCCCGCGTTCTGCACAAGCATGCCGATGTCGGCGTTGCCGTGTCGATCCCGGACGGTCTGATCACGCCAATCGTGCGCAATGCCGAGACGAAGACGCTGTCTGCGATCTCCAACGAGGTCAAGGATCTTGCTAAGCGTGCGCGTGACAAGAAGCTGAAGCCGGAAGAATACCAGGGCGGCACCACATCGGTGTCCAACCTCGGCATGTTCGGCGTCTCTTCCTTCACCTCGATCGTCAACCTGCCGCAGGCATCCATCGTGTCTATCGGCGCTGGTGTCGAAAAGCCGGTGGTTCGTGGCGGCAAGATCGAAGTGGGTACGGTCATGACCGCAACCTTCGCCTTCGACCACCGCGTCATCGATGGCGCGCTCGGTGCAGAACTCGCATCTGCCTTCAAGCGCTACATTGAAAACCCGATGGGTATGCTGGTGTAAAAAACGCTGAGCCGGAAACCGGATGACGGTTTTCGGCTCGCTCCATTCGCGAGGCTGAAATGACGAAAACCGTTCTTTGCTATGGCGACAGTCTGACATGGGGTTTCGACGCCGAAAATCTCGGGCGTCATGCCTTTGAGGACCGTTGGCCGACCGTTTTGCAAAAGGCGCTGGGAACGGACGTCAATGTCATTGCCGAGGGGTTGAACGGCAGAACCACGGCTTATGACGATCATCTGGCGGATTGCGACCGCAATGGCGCGCGCATCTTGCCGACACTGCTGCACAGTCACGCCCCGCTCGATCTCGTCATCATCATGCTGGGCACGAATGATCTGAAACGCGGTATCGGCAGCGGCAACGCTGTTGGTGCGGTGAAGGGCGTAGAGCGGCTCATCAATCTGGTGCGCAGCCACGTCTGGTCCTTCGATGACGAGCAGCCGGAAATCCTGATCGTGTCTGCGCCGCATATCTGCGAAACGGGCAATGAGATGTTTGCGGCCATGTATGCCGGTGCCATCGAGCAATCGCAGATGATGGGTTCGCTCTATCGCGATCTGGCGGACGAGAAGGGCTGCGGCTTTTTCGATGCTGCCTCCGTGGCGGTCACGACACCTGTCGATGGTGTGCATCTGGATGCTGAAAATACCCGTGCGATCGGTCGTGGCCTTGAGCCCGTCGTTCGCATGATGCTTGGACTCTAAAAAGAAATGGACTGAGGCTGCGGCATGGTTTCGCCCTCGGGAAGACAAAGGCAGGAAACAGACATGGCTCAGTCTTATGACGTCATCATCATCGGTTCGGGTCCGGGCGGTTACGTCACGGCTATCCGCGCTGCGCAACTGGGCCTCAAGACAGCGATCGTCGAGCGCGAGCATCTGGGCGGTATCTGCCTCAACTGGGGCTGCATTCCTACCAAGGCTCTGCTGCGCTCCGCCGAAGTGCTGGATAATTCCAACCACGCCAAGAATTACGGCCTGAAACTGGAAGGCACCATCACCGCTGACGTGAAGGAAGTCGTCGCCCGGTCGCGTGGCGTGTCTGCGCGCCTCAATGGCGGCGTGGCCTACCTCATGAAGAAGAACAAGATCGACGTCATCTGGGGCGAGGCAAAGCTGACCAAGGCGAACGAGATCGTCGTCGGCAAGATTTCCAAGCCCATCGTTCAGCCGCAGAATCCGGTTCCAAAGGGCGTTCTGGGTGAGGGCACCTACACGGCCAAGCATATCATCGTTGCGACCGGCGCGCGTCCGCGCGCGCTCCCCGGTATCGAGCCGGATGGCAAGCTGATCTGGACCTATTTCGAAGCGATGAAGCCTGATTTCATGCCGAAATCCATCGTCGTCATGGGCTCCGGCGCCATCGGCATCGAGTTCGCGTCCTTCTATCGATCCATGGGCGTGGATGTGACCGTGGTGGAATTGATGGCCAATGTCATGCCGGTGGAAGATGCGGAAATTTCCGCCTTCGCCCGCAAGCAGCTGGAAAAGCGCGGCCTCAAGATCATCACCGAAGCCAAGGTTTCCAAGGTCGAAAAGGGTTCCGATTCGATTACGGCGCATGTGGAAACGAAGGATGGCAAGGTACAGAAGATCACCGCAGATCGCCTGATCTCGGCTGTCGGCGTGCAGGGCAACATCGAAAATCTCGGTCTCGAGGCGCTCGGCGTCAAGACGGATCGCGGCTGCGTGGTTATCGACGGTTACGGCAAGACCAATGTTCCCGGCCTCTATGCCATCGGCGATGTCGCTGGCCCGCCCATGCTGGCGCACAAGGCAGAGCATGAAGGCGTGATCTGCATCGAAAAGATTGCCGGCCTGCCGAATGTTCACGCCATGGACAAGCTGAAGATTCCCGGCTGCACCTATTGCAACCCGCAGGTCGCGTCTGTCGGCCTGACCGAAGCCAAGGCGAAAGAGCAGGGCCGCGAAATCCGCGTCGGTCGCTATTCCTTCGCCGCAAACGGCAAGGCCATCGCGCTAGGTGAAGATCAGGGCATGGTCAAGACCATTTTCGACAAGAAGACCGGCGAGCTGATCGGCGCGCATATGGTGGGTGCGGAAGTGACCGAACTCATTCAGGGCTTCGTCGTTGCCATGAACCTGGAGACGACGGAAGAAGAGCTGATGCACACGATCTTCCCGCATCCGACCTTGTCCGAAATGATGAAGGAAAGCGTGCTGGACGCCTATGGGCGTGTGCTGAACGCTTGATAAATGCCTTGGTCACTCCCTATCTCTAGTGGAGTGAGTTTGGAGTGGTTTCGCTTTTCTTCGAAACGCAAAACCACTCCCACTCTTTGTTTTACGCAATTCCGGACGCAAAACCGCTACACACTTTTGCTGGAATTGCTTTAAAGGAGAGCCATCATGTCGATTGCCACGGAAGCCTGGGTTGTTTTTCTGCTGATCGGCCTCGTTGCCGGTTTTCTTGCAAGCCTCATCGTTGGCGGTGGCGGCTTGATCGGGTGCCTGTTGAGCGGCGTGATCGGCGCGTTTGTCGGCGGTTATCTGTTCAATGCCCTCGGCATATCGCTCGGTATTGAAAACGCACTGGTGGTGCAGATCATCCACGCGACGGTGGGCGCCATTATCGTGACGCTGATTGCAAGATTGATCGCCTGACGGAAGGGACGACGGATGGAAAGTGTAGGCTGGATAGCGGCAATCATCATCGGCGGTTTGGCCGGGTGGCTTGCGGGCAAGCTCATGGATATGCGCTTCGGCATCTTCATGAACATCGTGCTGGGCATTGTCGGCTCGGTCGTGGCGGTTGCCGTGCTGCGCACATTCGATGTGTTCGTGCAGGACAGCAGGCTCGGATATTTCGTCACATCTTTCTTGGGCGCAAGCCTTCTGTTATTCCTCGCGAAGCTCGTCAGGCGTTAAACCGTTCAAAGCGGTAGAAGCAGGTTACTTATGGTCACTATTCTCGACAGGACAGCACTGGACGAAAAGCGCATTCGCCACCCGGAAAAAGCGCATCGTCCAGACACCGAAGTCATGCGCAAGCCCGAATGGATCCGCGTGAAAGCGCCGACCTCCAAGGGCTATCACGAGACGCGCGAACTGGTGCGCTCCCACAAGCTGGTTACGGTGTGTGAAGAGGCTGGCTGTCCGAATATCGGCGAATGCTGGGACAAGAAGCACGCCACCTTCATGATCATGGGTGAAATCTGCACCCGCGCCTGCGCTTTCTGCAACGTCTCCACCGGCAAGCCGAACGCGCTCGATATGCTCGAGCCGGAAAACGTCGCCAAGGCCGTCAAGCAGATGGGCCTGTCCCACGTCGTCATCACGTCGGTCGACCGCGACGATCTGGCCGATGGTGGTGCGGAGCATTTCGAAAAGGTGATCTGGGCCATCCGTGCCGCATCGCCCAACACAACCATTGAAATCCTGACGCCAGACTTCCTGAAGAAGCCGGGCGCTCTGGAACGTGTTGTGGCTGCCAAGCCTGATGTGTTCAATCACAACATGGAAACCGTGCCCGGCAACTATCTGACCGTTCGTCCCGGTGCTCGTTACTTCCACTCCGTGCGTCTGTTGCAGCGCGTGAAGGAACTAGACCCAACCATGTTCACCAAATCCGGCATCATGGTTGGCCTGGGTGAAGAGCGCAATGAAGTGCTGCAATTGATGGACGACCTGCGCACCGCAGATGTGGACTTCCTGACCATCGGCCAGTACCTCCAGCCAACGCGCAAGCACCACAAGGTCGAAGCCTATGTGACGCCGGAAGAGTTCAAGTCCTATGAGACGATTGCCTATACCAAGGGCTTCCTCATGGTCTCCTCCAGCCCGCTGACGCGGTCGTCGCACCATGCGGGCGATGACTTCGAGCGGCTGCGTGCGAACCGGGAGAAGAAGCTGCTGGCTGCGGCTGAGTAACCACTATTCACTTGAAGGCGCTATGCTAGCAGCCTTTCGACAGTTTTGGGATATTGGGCAGAACGCAGCAACCCTCATCCTGAGGTGCCCCAAGGGGGCCTCGAAGGATGAGGGTGGCGGGCAGCAGTGTTGAGTTCTTGGGCTTGATGCTTCGAGGCTTTGGCCTGTGGCCAAAGCACCTCAGCATGAGGGGGAGTGTGCCGAGGGCTCCCAGCAGAAGGTGATTGCAGGCAACTTACTGGCCTATCGTCATATCACGCGTGCACCTTCGCTGGTCTATGCGCCTGCATGCACAGCAACACACTCACCACAACAGATACAATCGCTGCGCTCTCGATCAGCGTCGGCCCGCGCTGTTCCCACACAAAACCATAGAGCAACGCAAACAGCGTCTCAAATAGGATCATCTGCCCGACCATAGTCAGCGGCAGCAGGCGGCTCATGCGGTTCCAAAGGGCGTTGCCGAGGATGGAGGCGGAGATGCCGAGGCCGATGGCGACGGAGGCGAATTGCAGCCAGTCGGAACCGCTGTGAACATCTGCGCCGAAGCCGAAGGCGGGGATGGCGAGGAGCAGGGCGAGCGCGCCGGTAACGACGCCGGTCATCAAGTTCCACTCGTCGGCGCTGACATCATGCAGACGCGTCAGCCAGCGGGCATTGCCGACGGCAAAGGCGGTCCAGGAGGCAAGCGCGCCGAGAGCGCAGGCGAGGCCAACGATGCGCGTCAGATCGAACCCGCCTTGCCCCTGCGACAGCGACTGCCATGAAACACCGAAAATGCCGATGGCGCCGAACAGAAGCGACGGCCACAGCCGTTTCAGCGAGACCGCGCCATGGTCGCGGCTGCCGATGATGGTGACCGCGACGGGCAGGAAGCCGATGATGATGGAGGTGAAGGCGACACCGCTCAACTGCACCGCTGTCGAGATCAGGACGTAATAAACGATGTTGCCGATGAGGCTCAGCCAGCCGAGCGCGATCCATTCCGCTTTACCAAAACGCGAAGCAACACGCCGGATTTTCGGGCCGATCAGGATCAGCGCAAACAGGCCGTAGGTGAGATATCGCGCCGTCGAAAGCTGCAAAGGTGTAAAGCCGTCAGGGATCAGCTTCGGTGCCAGAAAAATCCCGCCCCAAAGTGCGCCCGCCAGCATGCCGTAAAATACGCCTAGTCCCGTCTTGTTCATGTCATGTCCATTCGTTGCCCGGCGCTATCTGCCACGGCGGCGAAGGGCTGTCTTGACATAAACTACTGCGGCCGCTCCGAAAACGCACGACGATAGGCGGCGGGCGTCGTGCCTTTGGCGCGTTTCATGGCGCGGGTGAGGGCGGTCTGGTCGGAAAAACCGGCCCTGTCTGCAATCTCGGCAATCGGCAAAGACGAACCCGCCAGAAGCGCACAAATCTTTTCCATGCGTATATCGGAGAGCCACAGATGTGGCGTTTCATCGAACTGCTCGCGGAAAATGGCGTGCAACCGGCTAACGCTGATATCCGCGTGGTAGGCCATGCGCTCAAGGCTCCACGGCATGAACGGGTCGATTTCAACGAGCGCCTTGAGCGCTGAAAGTCTGGATGTCACATCAAGGGGTTCGCCTGCGAGGCTTTCAACGAGCATCGGTGCCCATACCTCAGCGGTTTTGGCGTCCCCTTCGCCGCTCTGCATCACGCTGTGCATATACCGCGTGAGCCTGATCGTTCTCGCGCTGAGATCGATAAATGGTCTTGATGAAAATTTGTTGAGAACATCAGCGCCCACCGTCTGCTCGTCCAGATCAACGATCAGCGAGCAGTTGACCACATTGCTGGTCTGGGTGTGCGACGTGTTCTTGTGAACCAGAACGCCTTTGGACGGCGACAATCGTTCCTGATGCCCGCAGACATCGATTTCCAGCTGTCCGGCGACGGGCAGAACAATCTGTACAAAGCTGTGGCGTTCATCCGGGGTCTCATCACGATAGGACCGCAGATCGACAGACACGGTTTGCATGCGATCCTCCTCCTTGTCCCCAAAAACGAAATATGGCCGCGTCGCGGCCACTCATTATCTTGATGATCTCATGCCGGAAGGCAAGCCGCCAGCCATTATCTCAGGCTTCGGCTTCCTGCTTGACGGTCGATTCGCCACGCTTGCGCTTGCGCAGAACCGGCTTGTTCTCCCGCGCCTCGCACTTGGCCACATCGATGAGATAGGCCAGCATGGGCATGCTGTTCATCGAAGCCAGCTGTTTTGCAGATTCCAGAAGATTTATGATGTTGGCAAAGTCGTCCATCGTATCACTCGATTGTTCGGTTGCATCCCAAGGCTGCAATCACTATTGCAGTTAAATAGCGCCGAGCCCCACTTGGTTGCAATAGTCAATTTCTGCAAACTGCTATGCAAGGGTGTAGAGGATGAAAGTCATTGACGGTATCCAGCAGGCCGCGTCTCTGGTCTCCAATGCGTCTCGCATTATGGTCGTCGGCTCTTCGGGCGGTGGGAAAACGACCCTGTCACGAGAAATCGCCCAAAGGTTCGACCTCGCGCACATTTCGATGGACAAGGAATTTTTCTGGTTGCCAGGCTGGGTGGCAAGAGAACGCGCCGAGCAGCGTCAGATGATTGCAGCCTCTGTCCAGCATGATCGTTGGATCATGGATGGCAGCAATCCGTCGAGCTTCGATTTGCGACTTCCAAGAACAGACATCGTTATTTGGGTGCGTATATCGCGGATCACATGTATCTGGAGCGTCTTTAAACGGGTGGCGAAAAGCTATGGCAAGACAAGGCCGGATATGGCGGCGGGTTGCGCGGAGCAATGGCCCGACAGGGAGTTCCTGAGCTACATCTGGAATTTCGAGAAGCGTCACGCGCCGATACTTCTGCGGAATTTCGATCTTTATGGCCCGCAAGTGCCGATATTTCAGGTGAAATCCAGAGCGCAGGCGCGTCAGCTTCTTGATCTTATTGGCGCAGCGCATTAACTCCGGCTCATGCCGCACTATGAAACACGCCGCCCTGTCAAACATTCTCCCGAACAGATGTATAATCTCGTTGCCGATGTGGAGAAGTATCCGGAATTTCTGCCGCTTTGCGAAGGTCTGACCATTCGTTCGCGCAAGGAACGTGACACCAAGACGCTGCTGGTGGCGGATATGACCGTTGGCTACAAGGCATTTCGCGAAACCTTCACCACGCAGGTTCTGCTGAAGCCCGATGAACATGCCATCGATGTGAAGTATCTCGATGGCCCGTTCAAATATCTCGACAATCGCTGGCGCTTTGAAGCCACTGAAGACGGCGGATGCTCGGTCTATTTCTTCATCGACTACGAGTTCAAGAGCCGCATTCTCGGCGCCGTCATGGGCTCCATGTTCGACCGCGCGTTCCGCATGTTTGCCGAAGCATTCGAGGCGCGTGCAGACAAGATTTACGCAGCCTGAGCCAGTTCAAGCAGCATCTCCAGCGCAGTTTTGACCGTTGCCAGCCGGACCTGATCGCGGCCAATATCTCCGTAACGCATTTCACGGTGAATAACGCCGCCACCCCGTCGCTTCGCGGCAAGATGCACGAGGCCTACGGGCTTTTCGGCTGAACCACCACCCGGACCGGCAATGCCGGTGACGGCGACGGAAAACTCTGCGCGGGAGCGATAAAGCGCCCCATGCGCCATCTGGAGCGCTGTCTCTTTCGAAACCGCACCGAAGGTCTCCAGCGTGGCAGAAGTCACGCCTAGCATGTCCATCTTGGCATCGTTGGTATAGGTCACGAAGCCACGGTCGACCACGGCGGAAGAGCCGGCGATGTCTGTCAGCGCCCCGGCTATCAAACCGCCCGTGCAGCTTTCTGCTGTGGAAAGCATATGTCCCCGACCGGTGAAATCGCGCACGATCTGCTGGGCCAGAGCCGCTATGTCGTCAGGAAAAATGCTCATGCTGGCCGCCGTTTATAAACTACCGTTGCCGTGGCGATGGCCGCAATGCCCTCACGCCGCCCGACGAAGCCGATGGTTTCGTTGGTGGTGGCCTTGACGGAGCAGCGGTCGAGCGAGATGTCGAGAATATCTGCGAGATTTTCCCGCATGGCCTGACGGTGCGGCCCCACGCGCGGCGCTTCGGCAATCAGCGAGACATCGGCATTCATGATCGTGCCGCCATTGCCGCGAACAACTTTCGCGGCATGCTCCAGAAAGATGCGCGATGCGGCACCCTTCCATTGTGGATCGGACGGCGGAAAATGATCGCCGATATCACCCGCGCCGCAGGTCGCCAAGAGTGCGTCGGTCAGGGCGTGGAGTGCCACATCGGCATCGGAATGGCCCATCAGCTTCTGGTCATGCGGAATGAAAATGCCGCACAGCGTTACGCCATCACCGTCGATCAACTGATGCACATCGTAACCATTGCCGGTGCGAACATCCGGCAGATCGTGAGTAAGCTTTTCATCGGCCATGGCGATATCCCTTTTCAAGGTCAGTTTTACATTATCGACCATGCCATCCACCAGCTTGACGGCCAAGCCAGCCCATTCGGCAATAGCAGCGTCATCGGTAAAATCGCTGATGCCGGAAGAGGCGGCTTTTCTGTGGGCCGAGAGAATGGATGGATAATCGAAGGATTGCGGCGTCTGTGCCGCGTAGAGATTGCTGCGCGATACCGTCTCACCCACGAAGCCGTCATTGCCGCGCTTCAGCGTATCGGCAACCGGCACGGCTGGCAGGACAGCCTTCTCGCCAGCCGACAGGTTTTCCGCAATGCGTTGCAGCAGGTCGGTATCGATGAAAGGGCGCACGGCGTCGTGGATCATCACATGGGTGATACCCTTGCTCTCCAATGCTTCAAGCCCGGCCAGCACGGATTGCTGGCGCGATGCACCGCCGGTGACGGTGATAATCGTGTCGGTCGCGTTCAGTCGTTTGGCGATGGGGTCGAAGAGCGCGCGGTCATCGGGGTGAATGACGACAACGATTTCGGCAGTGCCACCCCACCCTAAAAAACGCTCCAGCGTATTCTCGATAACCGGGGTGCCGCCGATGGGTCGGTATTGTTTCGGGCCTTCTTCCGGTGCGCCTGCACGTTCTCCACGACCCGCAGCAACGATGACGATCCCGATTTTCATAGCAACTTCCTGCATTGAACCTATGCCGTTTATGCATCTCTTCAAAGGTTTACAGAGACGATCTAGCGTTTTAAAAAACGAATAGCCAGCGCCAATGCGCCGTGCCATAGGCTCCTCATATTCCCGTTTCGAGCCTTTTCCTCTCTTTATCCGCGATAAACACCAAATCAAAAAAACAAACGAATATGTCAGCGAAAGTGCTTGGCAACTGCGCAAACGCTGTCTAAAAATAATGCAAAACTGAAAACTGCATGAAAGATCACCACTTGGCACTTCCGTCGCTGTCAGATCCGTTCGACATCGGTACCGTTACCATTCGTAACCGGTCCGTGCTGGCACCTATGTCTGGCGTGACCGACCTGCCATTTCGCAGGCTTGCCTGGCGTTTCGGCGCGGGGCTTGTCGTTACCGAAATGGTGGCCAGCCGTGAACTTGTGGCCAATCGCGGGGAATCCTGGGCGCGTCTTAAGAATGCGGGCATGGTTCCGCATATGGTGCAGCTTGCCGGGCGCGAGGCATATTGGATGGCAGAAGCCGCGAAGATTTCGGCGGATAATGGTGCGGGAATCATCGATATCAATATGGGGTGTCCGGCCAAGAAGGTCATCGGCGGCTATTCCGGCTCGGCGCTTATGCGCGAACCTGACCATGCGCTGAGCCTGATCGAGGCCATCGTCAAAGCGGTCGATGTGCCCGTAACGCTGAAGATGCGTTTGGGCTGGGATGAGAATTCCATCAATGCGCCTGATATCGCTGCCCGTGCGGAAGCTGCCGGTGTCCAGCTCATCACCATTCACGGTCGCACGCGCATGCAGTTTTACGAGGGCCGCGCCGACTGGGACGCGATAAAGGCCGTGCGGGATGTGATTTCCGTGCCGTTGATTGCCAATGGCGATGTGGAAACGACTGAGGACGCTGCTGATATCCTGCGCCGTTCTGGCGCAGACGCCGTTATGGTGGGGCGTGGTGCACAGGGCCAGCCTTGGTTGCCTGCGGTTCTTGCGGGCCATGCAGCGCCGCAGCCGCATGAGATCGCGGACATCGCCATCGAACATTACGAACTGATGCTGGAATTTTACGGCGTTGAAGCCGGGCTTCGTCACGCGCGCAAACATCTTGGATGGTATCTGGATCGCTTTGCGCCGGACATGAAGACAGATGACAAGGTTGACATTATGACATCGAAAAACACGGGGCAGGTGACAGCACTGCTGCGCTCTGCCCTGCAACAGGGCGCGGAACGCTGTGCCGCGAGGAAGGCCGCATGAGCGCCGGAACTGCATCACCCGGTGGCAACGCCCTTGCCATGGCCGTTCTTAATGCGGTCCAAAACCCGGTCATTCTGGTGGATGGCGAAGGTTTCGTCGCCTTTGCCAATTGGGAAGCGGAAGCCTTTTTTGGCGCAAGCGCCACGCATCTGGCACGTTACCGCATTTCCACCTTCATTCCCTTCGGCAGCCCGCTGCTGGCCTTGATCGATCAGGTGCGGGAGCGCCGTGCACCGGTCAATGAATATCGCGTTGATCTTTCGTCGCCGCGTCTGGGGCAGGACAAGCTGGTGGACCTTTATGTCGCGCCTGTCGTCAGCGAGCCGGGATCGGTCGTGGTGGTGTTTCAGGAACGCTCCATGGCCGACAAGATCGATCGCCAGCTGACGCACCGCGCCGCCGCTCGCTCCGTCACCGGCCTTGCCTCCATGCTGGCGCATGAAATCAAGAACCCGCTCTCGGGCATTCGCGGTGCGGCGCAGTTGCTGGAGACATCGGTTCCCGATGAGGATCGGGCGCTGACACGGCTGATCTGCGATGAAACGGATCGCATCGTCTCACTGGTGGACCGTATGGAGATTTTCTCCGACGAACGCCCGGTGGACCGTATGCCGATCAATATCCACTCGGTGCTGGATCATGTGAAGGCAGTGGCGAAAGCCGGTTTTGCCCGCAACATCAAGATCAGCGAAAATTACGACCCGTCGCTGCCGCCGGTTTATGCCAACCGTGATCAGCTGGTGCAGGTCTTCCTCAATCTGGTAAAGAACGCTGCCGAAGCCGTGGGCAACCAGCCGGATGGCGAGGTCATTCTGACGACGGCCTACCGCCCCGGCATTCGCCTGTCGGTCGCTGGCACGCGCGAGCGCATTTCACTGCCGCTGGAATTCTGTGTGGTCGATAACGGTCCCGGCGTGCCGACCGATCTCGTGCCGCATCTGTTTGATCCCTTTATTACCACCAAAACCAACGGTTCCGGTCTCGGCCTTGCCCTTGTCGCAAAACTTATCGGTGCCCATGGCGGCATCGTGGAATGCGACAGCCAGAACCACCGCACGACTTTCCGCGTTTTGATGCCCGTTTCCCCCGAAGTGGCGGTAGACGACAGCATTTTGCCGAACCCGACAGGACTTAATCGATGACAGCAACGATTCTCGTGGCCGATGATGACGCGGCCATCCGTACCGTCCTCAATCAGGCTCTCAGCCGTGCCGGGTATGATGTGCGGATCACCTCCAACGCCGCAACGCTGTGGCGCTGGGTGTCTGCGGGCGAGGGCGATCTTGTCGTGACCGACGTGGTCATGCCGGATGAAAACGCATTCGACCTTCTGCCGCGCATCAAGAAGGCCCGGCCCGATCTGCCGGTGCTGGTGATGAGCGCGCAGAACACGTTCATGACGGCCATCAAGGCCTCTGAAAAAGGTGCCTATGATTATCTGCCCAAGCCCTTCGACCTGACGGAGCTGATCGCCATCATCGGTCGCGCTCTGTCCGAGCCCAAGCGCAAGCCAGCCAAGCTGGACGATGATATGCAGGATGGTATGCCGCTGGTCGGTCGTTCCGCCGCCATGCAGGAAATCTACCGCGTGCTGGCGCGTTTGATGCAGACCGATCTGACGCTGATGATTACGGGTGAGTCCGGTACGGGTAAAGAACTGGTAGCGCGGGCGCTGCATGATTACGGCAAGCGCCGTAACGGTCCATTCGTGGCGATCAACATGGCGGCCATTCCGCGCGACCTGATCGAATCCGAACTCTTCGGCCATGAGAAGGGTGCCTTC
The DNA here is from genome assembly GCF_057799395.1 of Agrobacterium sp. 20P9.1.2. NCBI lineage: Bacteria > Pseudomonadati > Pseudomonadota > Alphaproteobacteria > Hyphomicrobiales > Rhizobiaceae > Agrobacterium > Agrobacterium sp. 20P9.1.2. The sequence continues at coordinate 156,971 of NZ_JBYOKI010000003.1, read as the reverse complement.
ACCGGCGCGCAGAACCGTTCCACCGGTCGCTTCGAGCAGGCCGAAGGCGGTACGCTGTTTCTGGACGAAATCGGTGATATGCCGATGGATGCGCAGACCCGTCTTCTGCGCGTGCTTCAGCAGGGCGAATACACCACCGTTGGCGGGCGTACGCCCATCCGCACGGATGTTCGCATCGTGGCAGCCACCAACAAGGATCTGAAGACCTCGATCAATCAGGGTCTGTTCCGCGAAGACCTCTATTACCGCCTCAACGTCGTGCCGCTGCGCCTGCCGCCGCTTCGTGACCGTGCGGAAGACATTCCAGACCTCGTGCGCCACTTCATTCAGACAGGCGAAAAAGAGGGTCTGGAGGGCAAGCGTTTCGAGACCGAGGCGCTGGAACTGATGAAGGCCTATGCCTGGCCCGGCAACGTTCGTGAGCTGGAAAACCTCATCCGCCGCCTGATGGCGCTTTATCCACAGGAAGTCATCACCCGCGAAATCATCGAGCAGGAGCTTCAATCCGACGTTCCCGATAGCCCGATTGACCGCACAGCAACCCGCAACGGCTCGCTGACCATCTCGCAAGCAGTCGAAGAAAACATGCGGGATTACTTCTCCGGTTTTGGCGAAAACCTTCCGCCGCCGGGCCTCTATGATCGCGTTTTGCGCGAAATGGAGTATCCGCTCATTCTCGCGGCACTGACGGCCACGCGCGGGAACCAGATCAAGGCTGCCGACCTGCTGGGCCTCAACCGAAATACGCTGCGCAAGAAGATTCGCGAACTTGGCGTATCTGTGTATCGCAGCTCAAGAACCGCCTGAGTCGGTTGACAAGCCAAGGGTGTCGTTGCATTTTCGCCACAATGTGTTGCTTGAAAATCACGGGAACGCTGGATTCGCTGAAAGTGCGCCAGCGTCCTCTTTTTCAAGATTGTGATGCCGCACAAGGCGGCATGGGAAAATGATCGATGCGCAAACCTGTCACCGATAGGGTTTCCGACCGTGCGGCTGCTGACATAGTCATTGCCGACCGGCGGATGTCCTTTGCTTTCCCGGGACTGGTGCTTGCGGGTGTCGCGCTCATCTGCGCCATGCTGACGCTGTTCGTGCTACTGGGGCTTACCCCCATTGCGCCGACCACCAATGTCGTCATCGCGTCTGTGGTCATCAACTCGCTTTTCGTTATCGGGCTGATGTATCTCATCGGTCGTGAAATCAGCCGGTTGATGAAGGCCAGACGCCGGGGCAGGGCGGCGGCACGGCTTCACGTTCGTATCGTCGCACTGTTTTCCATCGTCGCGATTACGCCTGCCGTTTTGGTCGCGATCTTTGCCAGTATCACGCTGAATGTCGGTCTGGATCGCTGGTTCGCTATCCGCACCCAGGCTATCGTGGATTCCTCCAGCAATATCGCTCAGGCCTATATGCTGGAAAATGCCGGTTATCTGCAGGGTCAGACGCTGTCCATGGCGACAGATCTCGACCGCAACCGGGCACTTTTTTATCTCGACCGGACCGGTTTCAAGGATTTGATGACCCGGCAGGCCAAAGGACGCGGTTTTCTCGGCGCTTTCCTCGTGCAGGAAGATGGCGATGCCGTCGTTCAGGCCGACATCAAGACCGAAAAGCCGCTACCGGCCATTCCGCAGGATGCGTTGGAAAAGGCCGCTGCCGGTCAACCCACGCTGATCCCGCCGGGCATTACCAATCTGGTCGGTGCCATCATCAAGCTTGAGGGCATCGGCGGAACTTTTCTTTACACTGTGCGTGCTGTTGACCCCAAGGTCATGGCGGCCATGCGGCAGATGGAAGAGAACCGCGCTGAATACAAGGCCATGGAAGCGGGCCGTGCACCGCTGCAAATCGCCTTTGCCATCCTCTATCTCGGCTTTGCTCTGATCGTGCTTCTGGCCGCCATCTGGACTGCTATCGCCGTGGCTGACCGTATCGTGCGGCCCATCCGCCTGCTCATCAGCGCCGCTGACAGCGTGGCGATGGGCAACATGCATGTGCTGGTGCCGGTGCGTGCAGTGGATGGTGATGTGGGGCGCTTAGCGAGAACCTTCAATAAGATGATTGGCGAAATCCGCAGCCAGCAGGAAGAAATCATCGAGGCCAAAGACGATATCGACAATCGCCGCCGCTTCATCGAAGCCGTGCTGTCGGGCGTGACGGCTGCCGTGATTGGCGTGGACGAGCATCGCAACATCACCATCGCCAATCCCTCCGCCGAAGAGTTTCTGGCCGTTTCGTCCGAGCAGTTGCTTGGTTCGCCGCTGGTTGAAGTTGCGCCGGAAATTGAACATGTCGTAACCGAAGCCGCGGCTTCGGCGCGCATGGATTTTCGCCACCAGATCAACATCATCCGGCGCGGCAAGGAGCGCACGCTCAATGTGCAGGTCACACGTGAGGATGCGCGCGACGGCCACGAATCCTACGTCATCACACTGGATGACATCACCGATCTCGTCATCGCCCAGCGCTCTACCGCATGGTCAGAAGTCGCGCGACGCATCGCCCATGAAATCAAGAACCCGCTGACGCCGATCCAGCTGTCCGCAGAGCGTATCAAGCGCCGTTTCGGTAAACAGATCAATGACGAGGCGGATCGTGCCGTGTTCGACCAGTGTACGGACACCATCGTCCGTCAGGTGGGCGATATCGGTCGCATGGTGGACGAGTTCTCGGCTTTCGCACGCATGCCCAAGCCGACCAAAGAGATGTCCGATTTGCGCACGATCCTCAAGGACGCCACATTCCTGCGGGAAATGGGCGCAGCGCATGTGAAGTTCGCCACCGAATTCGGTGACGAGGCTCTCGAAGGCATGTTCGATGCGCGCATGCTGGGGCAGGCCTTCGGAAACCTCATCAAGAATGCCACCGAGGCCATCGAATCAGTTGAGACGAGCGACAGCCCGCGTGAGGGCAAAATCCTCGTCAGGGCGTCGTTTGACGAGCAGAACAATCGCTTCATTGCCGATGTGATCGACAATGGTCGCGGTCTGCCTGTTGAAAACCGGCACCGCATTCTGGAGCCCTATATGACGATGCGCGAAAAAGGCACGGGCCTTGGTCTGGCCATCGTCAAGAAGATTATCGAAGAACACGGCGGTCATCTTGAGTTGCATGATGCACCCGCCGATTTCGATCATGGCCACGGCGCCATGATCAGAGTGCTGCTGCCGCATATCGAAGCGGCGGGCAGTGAAATAGACAAGGAAGTTGCATATGGCGTCTGATATTCTGGTCGTAGATGACGAAGCGGATATCCGCGAGATCGTAGCCGGTATTTTGTCCGATGAAGGCCATGAAACCCGCATGGCTTTCGATAGCGACAGCGCGCTTGCTGCCATTTCCGAACGTGTGCCGCGCCTGATCTTTCTGGATATCTGGATGCAGGGCAGCAAGCTGGATGGTCTGGCGCTGCTGGATGAGATCAAGAGCCGCCACCCCGACCTTCCGGTGGTGATGATTTCCGGCCACGGGAATATCGAAACGGCGGTCAATGCCATCAAGCGGGGCGCGTTCGACTTCATCGAAAAGCCGTTCAAGGCCGATCGTCTCATTCTCATTGCCGAACGGGCGCTGGAAAACTCCAAGCTCAAGCGCGAGGTATCCGAGCTAAAAAAGCGCACGGGCGACGCTGTTGAATTGATTGGCGCGTCGCTTGCCGTTTCTCAACTGCGCCAGACAATTGACCGTGTGTCGCCCACCAACAGCCGCATCATGATTCTCGGCCCATCCGGCTCCGGCAAGGAGCTAGTGGCGCGTATGATCCATAAGAAGTCGTCGCGTGCGACTGGCCCTTTCGTGGCGCTGAATGCCGCAACGATCACGCCCGACCGCATGGAAATCGCGCTGTTCGGCACCGAAGGTCTCCCGGGCCAGCCGCGCAAGGTCGGCGCCTTGGAAGAGGCGCATCGCGGCGTTCTTTATCTGGATGAAGTCGGTGAAATGCCGCGCGAAACGCAGAACAAGATTTTGCGTGTTCTCGTGGATCAGCAATTCGAGCGCGTCGGCGGCGGCAAGCGGGTGAAGGTCGATGTTCGCATCATCTCGTCCACGGCCCATAATCTTGAAGGCCTGATTGCCGACGGGCTGTTCCGCGAAGACCTCTATCACCGACTGGCCGTCGTTCCGGTCAAGGTTCCGGCCCTGTCGGAGCGTCGCGAGGATATCCCGTTCCTGGTCGATATGTTCATGCGCCAGATTTCCGAACAGGCGGGCATTCGCCCCCGCAAGATCGGTGATGACGCGATGGCCGTTCTCCAAACCCATGACTGGCCCGGCAATATCCGCCAGTTGCGCAACAACATCGAACGCCTGATGATTCTCGCCCGTCCCGAAGGCGGTGATACGCCGATTTCTGCGGATATGCTGCCAGCCGATATTGGCGATATGCTGCCAAAGATCGCGGCGCAGGGAGATCAGCACATCATGACTCTCCCACTGCGGGAAGCGCGCGAGATGTTCGAACGGGATTATCTCGTTGCCCAGATCAACCGCTTTGGCGGCAATATTTCCCGCACGGCGGAATTTGTCGGCATGGAACGGTCGGCCCTGCATCGCAAATTGAAATCGCTCGGCGTATAACCATCCAAAATTGCCGTCTGGTCCGTAGAGAGAGCGTATGAAAGTCATCATTTGCGGCGCAGGCCAAGTGGGTTACGGCATTGCGGAGCAATTGTCGCGCGAGGATAACGAAGTCTCCGTGATCGATACTTCGGCAGCACTGATCGCGGCGATTACAGAAACGCTCGATGTGCGCGGCTATGTCGGCCATGGCGCACATCCGGATATGCTGGCCAAGGCAGGTGCAGATCAGGCCGATATGATTATCGCCGTGACGCTCTACGACGAAATCAACATCGTTGCCTGCGAAGTGGCACACGCGCTGTTCAGCGTGCCGACCAAGGTCGCGCGCATTCGCGACCAGAGCTATCTTCAGCCGGAATATGGCGATCTCTTCAGCCGCGAGAACATGTCCATCGATGTGACGATCTCGCCCGAGATCGAAGTCGGCAAGATGGTGCTGCGCCGCATCGCTTTTCCGGGCGCAACGGATGTGGTGCGTTTTGCCGATGACAATGTCTTCATGCTGGCCATCGAGTGCATGGAGAATTGCCCGGTCGTCAACACGCCGTTGCAGCAGCTCAGCCATCTCTTCCCGGATTTGGTCGCAACCGTGGTGGGCGTCTATCGCAACGGTCATTTGAAGGCCATTGATTCCTCCGAGCAATTGCGCACCGGCGATCTGGCCTATGTCATCTGCCAGAAAGAGCATGCGCGCCGAACGCTTGGCCTGTTCGGTCATGAAGAGAAGGAAGCAGGCCGCATTGTCATCGCTGGCGGCGGAAATATCGGTCAGTATGTGGCCCGCTCCATTGAGGAGTTTCAACCCAAGACGCGGGTGAAGATCATCGAGTCCGACCGGGAACGCGCCATTGCCGCATCCGAAAAGCTGAACTCGACCATCGTGCTGAATGGTTCGGTGCTGGATCAGAAAATCCTGCATCAGGCAGATATTCAGGATGCGGACCTGATCGTCACGCTGACCAATAACGACCAGACCAATATTCTCGGCGCCGTCATGGCAAAGCAGATGGGCTGCAAGTCCAACCTTGCTTTGCTGAACGGCCCGTCTTTCCATGATGTGGCCAAGTCACTGGCACTCGATGCCTATATCAACCCGCGCGCCGTGACGATTTCTCGGGTGCTGCAACATGTCCGCAAAGGTCGCATTCGCTCGGTCTATGCGGTGCAGCGCGGTAATGGCGAAATCATCGAGGCCGAGGCGCTGGAGACGTCGCCGCTGGTGGGGCAGGCACTGCGGGATCTGGCCTTGCCGGATAGCGTCCGCATCGGCGTCATCTACCGTGACAAGAAAGTCATCCGTCCGGATGGAAGCACGAAAATCAAGGCCAGGGATCGCGTCATCCTATTTGCTTCGGCAGATGCCGTGCGAGAGGTGGAACAGCTATTCCGTGTATCTATTCAATATTTCTAAAACATTGGCTTTGAATTGAAAAAAGCTCTCCCTAGTAAATCCGGGTAAGTTTTTCGACATTGCGGAACAGATCGTGATTTGATACCAGAGTTGCTGATCGGCTGACTGGGGACGAGGTTCAACCGATCCTATTATTGATTGTTTATTTCCCGGTCTCCCATCCGGGCAAAAAAGAAAGAATCGGCGCTATGGCGGAACGTTCTCAAAACCTGCAAGATCTTTTCCTGAACACTGTTCGCAAGCAAAAGATTTCGTTGACGATTTTCCTAATCAACGGTGTCAAGCTCACGGGCGTTGTTACCTCCTTCGACAATTTCTGCGTTCTTCTTCGTCGGGATGGGCATTCCCAGCTCGTTTACAAGCACGCGATCTCGACCATCATGCCGGGCCAGCCGATGCAGATGTTCGAATCGGAAGAGGGCGCTGCGTAACAGCGCACTCAACCGCAAGTCGATAATCAAATCTTGAATTGCTAGACAACGGAACCTTAGAAAGGCCCCGTTGTTTTGCATTATATGCGCTTTCGTTTATCAACGGCGCTGTCTGGATCGGTTCCAGCTTTTAGAACACGCGAAAGGTGCGGGCACATTTCTACACGCGACACATCGAATGAATCCATCATCCCTGAGCAGGAAAAGCACCGGGACGATATGCGCGCGGTGGTTATCATCCCGGTCTTGAAGCAGGGCCGAAATCCCAAGGAACCGTCGGCCACGACGCCGCCTCGCTCCATGGAAGCGAAGCTGGAGGAAGCCAAGGGGCTGGCTCTGGCCATCGATCTACACATTTCGCAAGGCCTCATCGTTCCCGTCAATCAGCCTCGGCCCGCCACACTGTTCGGCACAGGCAAGATTGAGGAAATCGGCCATCTGCTGGACGAGACGAATTCGGGCCTGGTCATCATCGACCATCCGCTGACGCCGGTGCAGCAGCGCAATCTTGAAAAGCAGTGGAATGCCAAGGTCATTGACCGCACTGGTCTGATCCTTGAAATCTTTGGTCGTCGCGCCTCCACCAAGGAAGGCACGCTTCAGGTCGATCTCGCCCACCTGAATTACCAGAAGGGCCGCCTCGTCAGAAGCTGGACCCACCTTGAGCGTCAGCGCGGTGGCGCTGGCTTCATGGGTGGTCCCGGTGAAACGCAGATCGAAGCCGACCGTCGCTTGCTGCAGGACCGCATCGTCAAGCTGGAAAAAGAGCTGGAGCAGGTGGTTCGCACGCGCCAGCTTCACCGCGCCAAGCGACGCAAGGTGCCACATCCCATCGTTGCACTGATCGGCTATACCAACGCCGGAAAATCGACGCTGTTCAATCGCATCACCGGTGCTGGCGTGCTGGCCGAAGACATGCTCTTCGCCACGCTCGACCCAACCCTTCGCCGCATGAAGTTGCCGCATGGGCGCACCGTTATTCTCTCGGATACGGTCGGTTTCATTTCCGATCTGCCGACGCATCTCGTAGCTGCTTTCCGTGCCACGCTCGAAGAGGTGCTGGAAGCCGACCTTATTCTTCACGTCCGCGATATGTCCGACCCTGACAATGGCGCGCAGTCTGCAGACGTTCTGCGCATCCTCGGCGATCTCGGCATCGATGAAAAAGTTGCAGACGAGAAGATCATCGAGGTCTGGAACAAGGTCGACAGGCTCGATCTGGAAACCCATGACGCCATTTTGCACAAGGCAGAAGGCCGTGCCAATGTCCGCGCCGTTTCCGCCATCACGGGCGAGGGCGTCGATAGGTTGATGGACGAGGTTTCCCGGCGCCTTTCCGGCGTTTTGACGGAAACCACAGTGGTCCTCAATGTCGAGCAATTGCACTTCCTGTCGTGGATATACAACAATGCTGTTGTCGATACCCGCGAAGACAATGAGGACGGCTCGGTGACGCTGGAAGTGCGCCTTTCCGAAGCGCAGGCTTTGGAGCTGGAACGCCGTCTGGGCAAGGTGCAGAAGGCTGACACGGAAGACTGGGAACGCTAGGGCGAGGTTTTTTTACCGTTTGGTTGAAAAAACCTACATGCGTTCATAAGGAAAAGCTTTTGGCGCATAACTGTTATGCGCCGCATGCAACCAATAGTCCCTTTTTTGTTAGGGTTTCGTAATCGCCTCTATGTGATAATGTCGCTCAATTCATACGAGTTGACGAGAATGTTTCAACCTTTAGACCTTAATACAGTTTTGCTGCTTCACAAGCTTTCCTTCTTCGTGGCAGCAATGTGCTTTTTGTATGTGCGTTCTCAGTCGCGTGAAAGCGTTGGGCTCGGTTTTCTTGCGATTGGCTTTTTTCTGGTCGCCATGGCGTCCACACTTGTCAGCATCGGCAAGCTTTTAAACGGATATGAAGGTCTTCTGTCCTTGGCTGGCAGCTTTGCCGGTCTAGTAGGATACTCGATCTTCTGGATCGGCATGTGCCGTATCAGCACGCAAAGACTGCGGCGCAGGGAATGGCTGGTTCTGTGTGTTCCGGTTTTGGTTTGCGCCGTGCTTCTCGCCTCCGGCCTTTATGTTTTTTCGGAAGCCAGAACCACCGCGTTCCAAACCACGGCGGCTGTTCTTCTGCTCGCCGCCGCTTATACCGTCTATACGGATCGCCTGATCGAGCCGCTTCCTGTGCGAAAGACGCTTGCCGCAACCATCGCCTTTGCTGCCTTTCTCAGCGCGCTCGTGGTCGTCGGCGTTCTCCTTCCCAAGATCGCGCTTGTCTCTTCCAGAAACGCATTCTTCGTTTCCATCGTTTGCCACTTCGCCATTGCCGTCTTCGTGCTGGCGCTCGTGAAAGAGCGGGCGGAGGAGAGATTGCGGCGGCTGGCTGATCTCGATGTGCTGACGGGTGTGCCCAACCGTCGATCGTTTTCCGAACATTTGCCGGAACAGATGCGTCAGGGCGATGTCATCGTCATGATCGATATCGATTACTTCAAGCGCATCAATGACGGCTTCGGCCATCTGGCTGGCGATGAGGTGCTGGTACGTGTGGCGCGGGAACTATCCGCCCGCATTCGGCCCAATGACAGTTTTGCGCGCTTTGGCGGTGAGGAGTTCATTCTGTTCATGCCCGCCACGGGCGAGAGTGACGCCGAAACGCTGGCTGAAAGCCTTCGCCAGCTCGTCAGTTCCATCAAGCATCTGATCGATGACCAGAAGGTCGTTGCCACGCTGAGCATGGGGCTTGCCGTGTGCGAAGAGAAGAACTGCACACCGCACGCGCTGATGAAAATGGCAGACACGGCGCTTTATGCCTCGAAGGCTGGCGGGCGCGACAGACTGACTGTCTATCGCGCGGAGGAGTTCTCCAAGGATTCGTCGCTATCGAACAATGTGCGCCACGCCGGTTGAGGCTCGGCGCGCTGCGTTAATCAGCAAGCTGACGCTCGATAGCTTTGGCAGACTGCCAAAGCTCTTCCATCCGCTCTAAAGTCGCCGCCTCCAGCGTCTCGCCATTTTCGGCCAGCGATGTCTCTATGTGATGGAAGCGACGGCGGAACTTGGTGTTGGTTCCCCGCAGCGCATTTTCGGGATCGGTCTTCACATGGCGGCCGATGTTGACGAGTGCGAAAATCAGATCGCCCAACTCATCCGCCACCTTTTCCGGCTTGCCCTCGGCCAGAGCCTCGCGCAGTTCCCGAACTTCTTCTTCGATCTTGTCGAGAATCGGCTCGGGTGCCGACCAGTCGAAGCCGACGCGTGCCGCTTGCTCCTGAAGCTTCAGCGCTTCCGTCAATGCCGGTTGGGTGCGCTGGATGGAGCCAAGAAAACCGGCTTTGAAATCATCGCCCAGCCCGCGCTTGGCGCGGCGTTCGGCACGCTCCCGCTTCTCCTGCGCCTTGATGACGTCCCACTGGATTTTCACCGATTCTGCCGTATCTGCTGCCGACACCGCAAAGACATGCGGATGGCGGCGGATCATCTTGGATGTTACGGCATGGACGACATCGCCGAAGGAGAACTCGCCCATCTCTTCGGCAATGCGCGAATGGAACACGACCTGCAGCAGCAGATCCCCAAGCTCGTCGCAAAGGTCGTCCATATCGTTGCGTTCGATGGCATCCGCCACCTCATAGGCTTCCTCGACGGTATAGGGCTTGATCGTCTCGAATGTCTGCACGATGTCCCAGGGGCATCCCGTTTCCGGCTGGCGAAGTGCTTCCATGATCTCGATGAGACGGGAAATATCCTTCGAGGCTTCCATATGATTTCGCTTTCTGCGGAGAGTGTCAGTTCAGAGGAATATTGTTGTCGCCCTTGGACGACTGGTAGTTCACCGACAGGTCATCATAGGCAGCCTTGATGCGCGCCGTCTGCTCCCTGAGTTTCGACTTGAACGGATCATCCAGATTTTCCACTAGATCGGAAATGAAATAGGAATTCCAGAACGCATTGTTGCGGCGATAGCCGCCAGGCTCCAGACCGAAAACCTCTTTCAGGATTTTCAGATCATGCGGAATGGCGAAAGCATCGCGAGAATCTTCATGGCTGAAGAAGGAGTAGAAATTATCGAAGCCAGCCCAGGTGATAGCGGACATGCACATGGTGCAAGGTTCATGGGTCGATAGGAAAATCAGATCCTTGGTGTTCGGCTTTTCTCCCAGCTCATAGAAACGCTTCAGCGTGTGTACTTCGCCGTGCCACAGCGGGTTCTCGAGTTCGTTGTTGGTCTCCGCCACCACCAGTGACAGGTCGGATTTGCGCAGGATGGCAGCGCCGAAAACCTTGTTTCCGAGCGACACGCCGTGTGCGGTCAATGGTAGAATATCGTTCTCGATAACATCGAGCAGGCGAGACGCTATGGTGTGTTCAGTCAAGGTATTTTTCCCGTTCGAGTGATGCCTGTTTATTGGCCAATTTTGGACGAATTCTGCCGATAAAATGCACAAAATTTGTAGAAAATGTGTGGAATTACAACAGCGTGACGTTTTTTTGTCATCGGTTTGTTTTCCTCCAAATCTGCGCTTGCCGAGAAATAAAAATCTACTGCACTATAGCAAGCGAATTTCTGTACCTTCAATCCTTGCGCTCGATCGGACATATTATGGGCATGCTTAAAAACGCTTCAGATAGGGCTGATCAACGGCTTACGACTTTTCCTGCCTTTTTCAAGGTGGACCAGCTTCCTGTTGCGGTTTTTGGAAATGGCGACGAAGCCTTTGCCAAGGTCCGCCTGCTTCTCAACACAAGCGCTGAAATTCGCGCCTTTGCCGATGCGCCACAGGCCGACTACGCCGCGCTGCTTGCGCAAGGTCAGGTCGCGCACCACCCCATCCCATTCTCCCCGGAATTGGTGGAGGGCATGATCCTCGTTTTTGCCGCGACCGGTGATGAAGCACTGGATCGCCAGATTGTTGACGCCGCCCGCGCAAAGTCCATTCCCGCCAATGCTGTCGATCAGCCCGGCTACTGTGATTTCTATACGCCCGGTCTCGTGTCCCGAGCACCGCTCGCCGTTGCCATCTGTACCGAAGGGGCAGGGCCAGTCCTGGGGCAGATGGTGCGTGCACGTATCGAGCAGATGCTGGCGCCGTCGCTCGGTCGCCTTGCGCGTCTTGCCGTTGAATATCGTGATGCCGCTGAACGCAGCATTCCCAAGGGTGCGCTTCGCCGCAACTTCTGGCGTCGTTTCTTCTCTGGCAGCGTCGCGGATGCCGTTGCCCTCAACGATATCGACACAGCCCACAGCGCCGCAGCCAAGCTGCTGGCCTCGCCGGAAAGCCCTGAGGGTTATGTCTGGCTGGTGGGCGCAGGCCCGGGTGCGGAAGATTTGCTGACGCTGCGGGCGCAACGCGTTCTGATGCAGGCCGATGTCATCGTTTACGATGCGCTGGTGCCGCAGGAAATCGTGGATATGGGGCGTCGCGATGCCGAGCGCCTGTCCGTCGGCAAACGCAAGGGCTGTCACTCCAAATCCCAGTCCGACATCAACAAGCTGTTGGTGTCGCTGGGCGAAGAAGGCAAGCGCGTCGTGCGCCTAAAATCTGGTGACCCGCTGATCTATGGTCGCGCAGCCGAGGAAATGGCGGCGCTGCGAGAGGCAGGCATCGGTTATGAAATCGTGCCCGGCATCACGTCTGCATTCGCTGCTGCCGCCGATTTCGAACTGCCGCTGACGCTGCGTGGCGTTGCGTCCTCGCTCATCTTCACAACCGGCCATGATCTGGCGGGCGATGTGCTGCCGGATTGGGCGCGGCTTGCCGTGTCTGGCGCAACGATTGCCGTCTATATGGGCCGCTCCGTGGCTGCTTCGGTTGCCACACGCCTGATGAGCGCCGGGCTGAATGCGGACACGACGGTTGCCGTCATCGAGAACGCCAGCCGGTCCTATCGCCGTCTTATGCACGGCACGTTGAAGGATTTGCCAGCACTGGAACATCGCGATGAGCTTAGCGGTCCGGTCATGGTCATCATCGGTGATGCGGTTGCCGGTGCGAATTTAGGACGGTCCGAAGCGCTGGTTGCGGCTGGCACGGTTTCGGACCTGAAGCAGGAGTATGCAAATGGTTGACAAGGTTCTGACGGCCAATCGTTTGAGCGACGGCATTGCCGTCTGGCTCGACGCAAGCGGTGAGTGGAACGAAGACCTCCAGTCGGCTCTTGTCGCACGCCATGCGGAGGCGGAAGCCTCGCTGGAGGAAATCGGCAAACGCGACTTTTCCGCCAACAAGGTGGTTGACGTCAACATTGTCGATGTCACCGAGGAAAACGGTCAGCTTTGGCCAACACGCCTGCGCGAACGCATCCGTGCGGCAGGACCAACCATGCATTACGCCAAAGGCTTTGAGCCAGCGGACGCAGCATTTATCGCAGTCTGAGGAATATCATGTACCGCTACGATGAGTTCGACCATGCTTTTGTTCAAGGCCGCGTGGAGCAGTTTCGCGATCAGGTGGAACGTCGCCTGTCCGGCGAGCTGGCCGAAGATGCCTTCAAGCCGCTGCGTCTGATGAACGGCGTTTACCTGCAATTGCACGCCTATATGCTGCGCGTCGCCATTCCCTATGGCACGCTGAATTCCAGGCAAATGCGGATGCTGGCGCATATCGCCCGCAAGTACGACCGCGGTTACGGCCACTTCACCACGCGCCAGAACATTCAGTACAACTGGCCGCGCCTTGCGGATACGCCGGATATTCTGGCGGAACTGGCAAGTGTGGAAATGCACGCGCTGCAAACCTCCGGCAACTGCATTCGCAACGTCACGGCAGACCATTTCGCCGGTGCTGCCGCTGATGAAGTTGCGGACCCACGCCCATATGCTGAAATTCTGCGCCAGTGGTCGTCCGTTCACCCGGAATTCTCCTTCCTGCCGCGCAAGTTCAAGATTGCGGTTACGGGTGCAGAAAAGGATCGCGCCGCCATTCAGGTGCACGATATCGGCCTGCATCTGAAGAAGAACGACAGGGGCGAAATCGGCTTTGCCGTTTACGTCGGTGGCGGGCAGGGCAGAACGCCGATGATCGCCAAAAAGATCAAGGACTTCCTGCCGGAAGAGGATTTGCTGTCCTACACCACCGCCATCATGCGCGTTTACAATCTGCATGGCCGTCGTGACAACAAGTACAAGGCCCGCATCAAGATACTCGTTCACGAAACGGGTGCCGAGGAGCTGGCGCGTCAGGTGGAAGCGGAATTTTTCGAGCTCAAGAATGGCGAGCTGAAACTGCCGGACGCCGATATTGCCGCCATCACCTCCTATTTCGCGCTGCCGGATTTGAAGCAGCGTCCCGAAGGCTGGGAAAGCGTCGCGCGCTGGAAGAAGGCGGATGCAAATTTCGCACGCTGGGTGGACCAGAATGTGCAGCCGCATCAGCATCCCGATTACGGCATGGTAACGGTGTCGCTGAAGCCCATTGGCGGCATTCCGGGCGACGCTTCCGACGAGCAGATGGATATCGTGGCCGATATCGCAGAAGAATATGCGCTGGATGAAATCCGCATCAGCCACGAACAGAATATCATCCTGCCGCATGTGGCTCTTGCTGATCTGGAGCCGGTCTATCGCGCTCTTGCGGGGGCTGGCCTTGCGACCGCGAATGCCGGTCTGATTACGGATATTATTGCCTGTCCCGGGCTGGATTATTGCGCGCTGGCCAATGCGCGCTCTATTCCAGTATCGCAGGAAATCTCCAACCGCTTCGGTTCGCCGGAACGCCAGGCGGAAATCGGTGAGCTGAAAATCAAGATTTCCGGCTGCATCAACGCCTGTGGCCACCACCATGTCGGCCACATCGGCCTGCTGGGTGTGGAAAAGAAGGGTGCCGAGCTCTACCAGATTACGCTGGGTGGATCGGGCGACGAGAACTCGTCCATCGGTGAGATCATCGGTCGCGGTTTCGAGCCGGAAAAAGTAACGGACGCTGTTGAAACCATCGTCGATACCTATCTCGGTTTGCGTCTGTCGAAAGAAGAAACCTTCCTTGAAGCCTATCGCCGCGTCGGCGCGCAGCCTTTCAAGGAAGCGCTCTATCCGGCAGCAGCCGCAGCCGCATAAGGAACCGCATCATGACGAAAATCTGGAATGAGAGCGGTTTCTTGGATAACGATCCGTGGGTCATCGAGACCGAAGAGGTCAAGGCGCAGAATGGCCAGAGCGCTATTCTCGGCCTTGATGCCTTCATTGCACGGGCCGAGGAAAGCAACGATATCGGCCTTGGTGTTCTCGTGACACCGGCTGATGACGTTGAGAAGCTTCGCCCGTTTATTGATCGCATCGCGCTGGTCGCGGTCAACTTTCCGGCCTTTAGCGACGGCAGAGGTTTCAGCCACGCGTCGCTCTTGCGCACCCGTCTGAACTATCAGGGTGAGTTGCGGGCAGTGGGTGATGTGCTGATCGACCAGGTGCCGCTGATGCTGCGCACCGGTTTCACCAGCTTTGCGGTGACGAACGACACGGCGATCCGTCGCCTGTCCGAAAATCGCTTGCCGGGCATCGATGTCTATTACCAGCCAACGGCAAAGCCTGCTGATGGTCAAGAGACCTATAGCTGGCGTCGCCGTGCGGCAATATGAGTTCTTGCGCAGAAATATGAGTTTTTGATACATATTTCCACGCGCATAGCACCAATGACATTCCTGTACCTTCAAAAGTCAGGCCGGATGGTATATTGCCCCATCTGCAAAATGTCGCAAACCATGTGAAGATGGACGGATAGAGAATGAACGCTCCAGCCAAGACGGAAGAATTTGCGGTGAAAATCCCTGACGGCGTCTATGCCGAGACGGTGCTTTCTGTCGAGCATTACACGGACCACTTGTTCCGCTTCCGCATGACCCGTCCTGCGGGCTTCCGTTTCCGCTCAGGCGAATTCGCGATGATCGGCCTGATGGTCGGTGAAAAGCCGATCTACCGCGCCTATTCCATTGCCAGCCCGGCGTGGGACGAAGAACTGGAATTCTTCTCCATCAAGGTGCCGGATGGCCCGTTGACGTCGCATCTGCAGCAGATCAAGCCCGGCGACACGGTGCTGATGCGTAAGAAGCCGACAGGCACGCTGGTTCTGGACGCACTGACGCCTGGCAAGCGCCTGTATATGTTCTCCACCGGCACCGGCATTGCACCCTTCGCAAGCCTCATCCGCGACCCGGAAACCTATGAGAAGTTCGAGGAAGTTATCCTCACCCACACCTGCCGCGATGTTGCCGAACTGAAATACGGCTTCGATCTGGTCGAGGAAATCAAGAACCACGAGTTTCTGAGCGAGTTGGTCGGTGATAAGCTGAAGCATTATGCGACAGTCACGCGCCAGGACTATGCCTTTACGGGCCGCATCACGGACCTGATCGAGAATGGTAAGATGTTTGCCGATCTTGGCGTGCCTGCCTTCGACCCCGCCACGGACCGTGGCATGATCTGCGGCTCTTCCGCCATGCTTAAGGACACCAAGGCGCTTCTTGAAAAAGCAGGCCTGAACGAAGGTGCCAACAACAAGCCAGCTGAGTTCGTGATCGAGCGTGCTTTCGTGGGCTGAGTGTTGCCACCAGCGATGAGTTATAAAGGAGGCCAATGGCCTCCTTTTCTGTTTCAGCCATCCGTTGCCTGTCTTGGCGCGATATCGTGGCGGAACATCAGGAACAGCACGATGGCAATTGCGGCAATGCCGCCGCCGACGAGATGCGAAAGCGCGTAGCCGCCTTCGGTGGTCAACCAGCCTGCGACACCATTGCTGAGAGATGCACCGATTCCCTGGATTGTCATGACACTGGCGAGGCCGACATTGAAGCGTCCGGTGCCTTTCAGAATGCGCTCGACGGCCACCGGCGTCGCGATGCCGAGCAGGCCAGCGCCGATACCGTCCAGCAATTGAACCGGATAGATAACCCAGAATTCGTGGAAACTGGCCGCCAGCACGCCGCGCACGGGCAGTGCTGCAAGCGCAATCAAAAACACTGCAGACAGGCCAAAACGACGGATGAGCCATGGCGCGATGGCTGCAACGAAGATCATCGCAAATTGCGCCACGCCGGTAATGATGGCCGTGGTGCGGAATGGCGTATTCAGCTCGATGGCGAAGTTCTGCGCAATCAGCCGGCCCATCGGTGCATTGCCGAAATGGAAGATCAGCAGGATGATGGAGAGGAAGATCAGTCCGCGTTCTTTGAAAAGAACCTTAAAGCCGGAGGTGCCGGGCTCGCCTTCATCCTGCCCAAGCCCGCGCGCCACCTTGTGATCGATCCGTTTGGGATCGATAGCCACGATCGCGGCAAGCGCGCCGATAGCAGTCGCCACCATCAGGCCGATGACGCCGGAGACACCAAAGGCCGTGACCGCGAAATAGGTGGCAAACAGTGAAACGAAATTGCCGCCATGGTTCCAGAATTCATTGCGCGAGATTTGCTGTGAGAACAGCTTTTCGCCGACCAGGCCGAGGGTGAGGCCAGCAAGGGCAGGACCCACGACAGCACCGACAACGGCTGTCATGATCTGACCTATCCAGACCACGGCCTCGTTGGTGAACATCAGCGTAATCAGCGCGCCGATGGTGACGAGAACCACCGGCACGGCAATCAGCGTGCGCTTCCATGTGGAGCCATCCACCAGCGCACCGCAAAGCGGCGTTGCGGCCAGCCCGACTAGCCCACCAACGGTGGCGATGACGCCCAGCTGCATGGCTGACCAGCCATTGGTGGCTAGAAAAGCATCCAGAAACGGACCGAGCCCATCGCGGGCATCAGCGAGGAAAAAGTTGAGGACGGCGAGTGCGAAAATGGAGCGGTCGGATATGCCGCTCTCCGGGGATTTCCCGAGAGAGTGACCGCTGGCATCAAGTGGCGCTGTTAGCGTTGTCATGGAAAGCTCTCCGGGACGCTGAGATGAAGCTGGCGAGAAACGCGCCGACCCGGATTAGGTTGCTTTGGTGCATAACATTGCTGGCGAAGGAACAATCGGCAGGGCGAGACGTTCGGACTTCACAAACAAGGACCACGCGAATGACATGCAAGCTGATTTCTATCATAGCACTCGCGACCGCACTGGTGGCACCGCCGGCGATGGCTGATGAAAGCCAATTTCTCGCCTCGCTCAAAGGCAGCTGGAAGGGCAGTGGCACGGTCACCACCCGCATCGGCGCCAGGCCCATCAATGTGAACTGCACATTCGAATCCACCGCATCTGGCCCATCGCTGCGCATGAATGGCACTTGCCGTGGACTCGTCGTAATCCGCCGCGCTATCTCGGCGGATTTGAGCGCCAATGGCAGCCGTTACCGAGGCAACTATGTCGGCCCATCCGGCAGGCCATCCGCGCTTTCCGGTAGCCGCAGCGGCAACTCTATCAATCTTGCGATCCGCTGGACCCGCGACATCAATGGCGACCGCGATGCCGCCATGACCATTACCAAGATGGGCAACAACGGCTTGCGTCTTCGCACGACGGACAAGGATGGCGCAGGTGGCTCGACGGTGGTAACGGCCGACATCAGGCTGACGCGCTGAGACCAGCTTGCTTAACCACCAAGACATTGGAAAAGGCCAAGCCCCGGTTATTCTGCCGGGGCTTCTTTTTGCCATTCGGGCAGCGGAAACAGCCGGTCGTAACACCAGTTGAAGACGAAAGCGTATACGACGTAAAACAGCGCGAATGACACGTCCATGACCAGCGCGTGCATGAAGCTGATGTTGAGATACCACGCGATGAAGGGCATCAGCACGATCAGCAGGCCCAGTTCAAACAACAGCGCATGTGCAATGCGAATGGCCGTGGTTTTCTGTGTTGTGCCTTTGGCGCGCTGCATGACGTGGTCGAAACCGAGATTGTAGAGATAGTTCCAGGCCGTGGCGATGGTGGCGCTAACGACGCCGACAATGCCGACATCGGTCATAGGTATGCCAAAGATCATGGCGCCGAAGGGAATTATGAGCAGAAGGCCGATAATCTCAAAACTGAGCGCGTGGCGAACGCGGTCCTTGAAAGAACGCATGGGATGCTCCCGTGTTATCGGGCCGTCCCGAAGTCATGAATAAGGGCGGGGTCGTCCCCGCAGGGCACATATAGAGACTTGCCTAGGTAGGTTCAAGAATATTGCTAATATGCAATATGAAAAGGCCCCGGAAATATGCTCTCCGGGGCCTTAGTCTTAAAAATGGAGCGCCTTAGCTGAAGCGTCCTGCCGCGTGTGCCAGCATCGTATAGACCTTGCCGGTATCGGAGGTGAGATAGGATTGCGTGATGGTGCGGTCGCGATCCGTTCTCGCCACGTCTGCAAGCAGCTTTTCGAAATCCGAGATGTAGCGATCAACAGCGGTACGGAATTCCGTCTCGCGCTCATACTTACGCTTGATCTCATCAAAGGTCTGCTGGCCCTTCAGCGTATAGAGGCGGCGTGTGAACACATCACGTTCGCCACGCTGGTAGCGGCCCCAGAGCTCTACCGATGCGTCGTGATCGATAGCGCGGGCAATATCCACTGACAGCGAGTTCAGCGATTCCACGACATGGCGCGGGTTGCGCGGATCGGCAGCCCGGGTCTGCGGCTCGGCGGACTGGCGCGGAGCCTGGGTTGCGGGTGCCGATGCATCTTGACCATCGCGAGATGCGCCACGCAGGAGATCGCTGATCCAGCCGCCACCATCTTCACGGCGCTGCGCCGGGGCAGCAATACCGGCCTGAGGCGGCACGCTGCGGGTTTCAAGCGGCTGCGTGGTACGGAACTGCGGAGCAGATGGCTGCTGTGGTGCGACCGGCTGCTGCTGCGCCGGGCGGGCGAGGACCGGCGACGGCGGCACGACCGTTGCCGCTGGCTGCGGGCGCGGCTGTTCCACGCGAGGCTGCTGCGCAACCGGCTGAGGCTGTGGCTGCTGTTGTGGCGCAGGAGCGGGCTTTGTGGCAGCGATAGCGCGGGCGGCTGGCTCGGAAATTTCCAGCTGCTGTGTGGAGCGACCTACCAGTTGGGAAATATCCTGCAAGGCCTTGATCTGTTCGGAAACCGCGCGGCGCATGGCAGCGGCGCTTTCCTTGGCTTCTTCCGGCAGGTCGAAGGCACCGCGCTTCAGCTCTGCACGGGTCGAATCCAGTTCCTTGCGGATATCGACGCTGGAACGGCGGATTTCATCCGTTGCACCGGCAAAGCGGGACACAGCCTCTTCCACGGCTTCGCGCAATGTCTCGCGCAGCACGGCTGCGGCGGCATTGGACTTGTCCGTGGCGTTGCCCAGCAGCTTGTCCACATCCGAGAGCGAGGAGGCGACGCCGCCGCGCAGGCGGTTGACCAGCTCGTCTGAATATCTCTGCGCATCCGCCATCGTACCTTCGATGGAGCGGCTTGCATCTTCACCGGCAGCAGCCAGTGCGCCGCGCATGTTCTGTGCTGCCGTCTGGGCGCGCTGCTCCGTCTCATCCAGCGAACGACCGATCTGGTCGAAGGAGGAGTTGAGATTATCGCGCAGATTGCCTGCAACATTGGCCGAACGCTGTTCTGCCTGTGCGAGGGTCTGTTCGACCACGCCCATCACGCCGCGCATCGAATTTTCGATTTCCTCAGAGCGCGAGAGAAGGCCGACCGAAAGCGTGCGAAGCGCTTCCTGACGTTCTTCCAGCGTGCCGACGAGGCTGGTCTGGGCGGCGCTGAGCAGTTCCGACGCTTGCGACAGAACCGTGGAATGCTCTTCGAAGCGACCGACGATACCGGCGACCTGCGACAGGGTCTGGCCGGAAATATTCGCCAGACGGTCGATCTTGCCTTCCAGCAGACGGCTGGAGCTGGACACCATGTCGGCGGCCCGCGATGCGGAATCGGAGAAGCTGGAGGCAGCCGTGTTGAGAGACTGGTCCGCCGCCTTGAATTCCTGCGAGGCGCGCGCAACGGCAACGTTGAGGCTATCGACGGCACCCGTTACCACTTCAGACATGCCGGAATGCGTTTCGGAAAGCATCGTCGTGCTGTTGCGGGTTGCGGCCACCAGCTTGTCGGCGGCGTCCGTGCCTGCCTTGGCGTAGTCGCCAATGGCCTGCTCCACCAGTTGCACCATACCGCTGTTGCTTTCGGCCAGAAGATTGGCGCTCTGCTGTGCGGCGGTGACGATCTTCTCCGCGGCATTCTGGCCAATCGTCGCATATTCGTTGACGATGGGCTTGGCTTTTTCTTCGATAAGGCGCGACAGCTCGGCAGAGCGGCTGGCCAGCATGGAGTTAAGTTCGCGGGTGCGGCTGTCGAGCGTGGAGCGAATGGATTCGCCGCGCGCATCGAGCGAGCTTTCGACGCCGGAGAGCGTTTCTGAGATGGCGCCGACCTGCGAGCGAACAACGGCTTCCGCTTCGGCAACCTTGTTGACGATGGCATTGCCAGCTTCCGAGAAGGTCTGGGCGACGGCTGCGGCCTGGCCGGAGAGGCGGCCCTGAGCTTCCGAAATGCGTCCGACAATTTCTTCCGAGCGCTGTTCGATGGCGCGGGTGAATTCGTCGTTGCGGTTCTTCATCTGGTCGGCAAATTCAGAGCCGGTCTTGGCCAGAAGTTCGGTCGAACGCAGCGCTTCGCCATCCATGGTCTGGGTGGCATTGACCACCGCGTCACGCAGGCTGACGGCAAGGTTGGTCGCCTTGCCTTCAATGGTACGGTTGACGTTTTCAAGGCCGATATTCAGAGCGCGGTCCATGGTGCCCAGACGCTCATCGATGCGTGCCGTGCCCGTGTCGAGAACACCGGCAATGCGCTGCGTGGCGTCGTCGCTGGTGCGAACGAAATCCGCAGTCTTGCCGTCCAGTGTTTCGGAAATCTTGCGGCTGGCATCTTCAATGGATGCATTGACGTTACCGAGATCCGACTGAATGCGGGTCTGCAAGCCACCGATATTGGTTTCCAACCGTGCGCCGGTCTCATCCAGACGGGTGGAGACGTTGCTGACGGACTGTTCGACACGCTGGGACAGCGCATCCGCAGCGCCGCCGATTTCGCGGGCGGCTTCATCGATGCGGGTGGAAACGGCGCTGGCGCTGTTGCGCAGACGCTCTTCCAGTGTTGCACCGCTGGTGTCGATGGTGCGCTGAATGGCTTCCTGCTGGGTTTCGAGCGACATTTCCAGCATGCTGGCGCTGGACGCAATCGTGGTGCCGATAGACATGGCCTGCTCGGACAACAGATCGTTGATGCGCTCCTGCGCGGAACCGAGTGTTTCGGTAAATGCGCCGTGATGCTCATCGAGCGTGCTGCGAAGCTGCTCGTGCGAGGAAACGAGATTGTTTTCCAGACGCGAAACGCCGCTTTCCATCGTGTCCGAGAAACGGCCTGCGCCGCCCTCGATGGCCGTTTCGATGCGGGTGGCCGCAGTGCCGACGGTCTGTTCGATCAGGTCGCTGTTGCGCTCGACGGTGCGGGTAATCGCATCTGCCTGGACACCCAGCATCGTATCGAGACGCAGATGACCGACAGACAGGGCTTCCTCAATTGTGGAGGCCGTGGACGACAGGCGCTGTTCGGCACCGGCAACGGACTGGGTGAGGGCGGTCGTGCGGCTATCGAGCGTTTCGGTAATGCGCTCTTCGGCACCCGAAATTGCCATGTCGATGGCCATGGCGCGGCTGTCGAGTGCGTCGGCAATGCGCTCTTCAACGCCGGAAACGGCATTGGCAAGTGCCGCCGTGCGGCTATCCAGCGTATCGGCAATACGACCCTCAACGCCGGACACGGCGCTGGTCAGCGCGAAGGTGCGGGTATCAAGGGTTTCGGCCAGACGTTCTTCGGCGCCGGAGAACGCCATGTCGATGGCAAGAGTGCGGCTGTCGAGCGTATCGGCAATGCGTTCTTCAACGCCGGAAACGACGTTGGTCAGAGCGGCAGTCCGGCTATCGAGCGATTCTGCGATGCGTTCTTCTGCACTGGAGAATGCCATATCGATAGCCATGGTGCGGCTGTCGAGCGTGTCGGCAATGCGTTCTTCGACACCAGACACGACGCTGTTGAGGGCGGCCGTGCGGCTATCAAGCGTTTCAGCGATGCGCTCTTCCGCGCCGGAGAATGCCATATCGATGGCCATGGTACGGCTGTCGAGTGTATCTGCGATGCGTTCTTCAACGCCAGACACCACGCTGCTGAGTGCAGAGGTGCGGCTTTCCAGTGTGTCCGAAATGCGGCTTTCGACGCCCGCAACGACAGTGGTAAAGGCTGCCGTGCGCGCATCCATGGTTTCTGCGATACGCTCTTCCGCACCTGAGAAGGCCATCTCGATGGCCATTGTGCGGCTGTCGAGCGTATCGGCAATACGTTCTTCGACGCCAGAGACGGCTGTGGTCAGCGCGCTGGTGCGGCTTTCCAATGTTTCGGCAAGGCGTTCTTCGGCGGTCGAGAATGCCATGTCGATAGCCATTGTGCGGCTGTCGAGTGTGTCGGCAATACGCTCTTCGACGCCGGAGACAACGCTAGAGAGCGCAGCCGTGCGGCTTTCCAGCGTTTCAGCGATGCGATCTTCAACGCCGCTAACGGCATTGGAAAGTGCTGCCGTACCATGCTGGATGGAATCGGAGATGCGCGTTTCGACGCCGGAAACAACGGTGTTGAGGGCGGCTGTTCTGGAATCGAGTGCTTCGGTGATCCGCTCTTCCGCCCCGGAGAACGCCATGTCGATGGCCATCGTGCGGCTGTCGAGCGTGTCAGCAATGCGCTCTTCGGCACCGGAAACGGCGCTGGTGAGCGCGCTGGTGCGGCTTTCCAGAGTTTCGGAAAGACGCTCTTCGGCGGTCGAGAATGCCATATCGATAGCCATTGTTCGGCTGTCGAGTGTGTCGGCGATGCGCTCTTCGACGCCGGAGACCACACTGTTCAGCGCAGCGGTACGGCTGTCGAGCGTATCGGCAATGCGGCTTTCCGCACCCGAGACGACATTGGCAAGGGCTGCGGTTCTGGTTTCTAGCGTGTCGGCAATACGATCTTCCACACCGGCGACGGCATGGTGGATGGCTGCAGTGCGAACGTCTAGCGTATCGGCCAGGCGTTCCTCGACGCCGGAGACAGCGCCGGTGATGGCGGCTGCGCGGCTGTCGAGCGTTTCGGCAAGGCGGCGCTCGACATCGGCAACGATGCTGTTGATGGCGGCGGCGCGCTCTTCCAGAAGGGCGGCCAGATGCTGGGCCGTGCCGGACATGGAGCCGGTGATGGCTTCCGCGCGGCTGGCAAGAGCCGTGTCGAAACGATCCTGCGTCGCCGTCAGTGCGCCGAACAGCGCAGTGCTGCGTTCTGCCAGAACCGCATCGATCTTCTCATGCGTATCGCTGAATGCGCCGGTAATTTCCGCCGTGCGTGCGCCGATGGCGTCGCTCAATTCGCGGGTATGGCTTTCCAGAGAGCTTTCCAGCATTTCCTGGCCGGTGCCCAGTGTCGTCGCGAGAGCGAAGGACTGGTCGGTGAGGGCGGTGCTGAGGCGCTCTATGCCGGAATTCAGCATGCCATCGATGGAATCGGTGCCACCGGCAACGGTTTCATTGATGCGCGCAAGGCTTTCCATCAGCTTGCTGTCGAGGCTGCCTGCGCGCTGGTCGAAGGCGCTGGTGAATTCTGCCACGCGCTCGTCGAATGCCGAATTGACGAGGCCAACCGTAGTCTGAAGCTTTTCTTCGAACAGGCCAGAGCGCAGATCCATATCCATGATCGCGTCATCGGCACTGCTTTGCAGGTTCTGACGGAAGGACAGGCCTTTTTCTTCCAGCGTTGTCGTCAGCTTGTCGAGAACATTATCCAGCGAGCCGCCGATAATGTCCTGACCGCGGTCGATGTTCTGGCTGATTTCCAGCGTGCGCTTGGACAGGATGTCGTTGAGAAGGCGCGTGCGCTCTTCCAGCGACTTGTTAAGGTTTTCCGTACCGGTGCTGAGCGTGGAGGCCTGCGTGGCAAACTGCTCCAGAAGCAGACGGCCGCGATCATCCAGCGTTGTGCTGAGATCGTGCAGGCGCAGGTCGAATTCGTTTGACAGCGTCGCGCCGGATGTGTTGAGCGCCTTGAGAAGATTGTCGGTCTTGGCCGCAATCAGGCTGCCCATGGCTTCTGTGGAAATACGGGACTTTTCGAGCAGCGCGGCAGAGCGCGTGTCGATCATCGAGGCGAAAGCTTCGCCGCTGGTGGCCAGACGCATGGAAAGCTCTTCACCAACGATGGAGAGTTCTTCCTTGATCTGGTCCTGTGCGCCGACGATGGACGAGCGAATACGCTCGGCGTGATTGATGATGGCATCGCGCTCTGCGCTCAGTTCCTGAACGAGGCTGCGGACGCGCAATTCATTGTCGGCATAGCTGCGCTCGAGCGCATTGACTTCGGAATGGACGAGCGTTTCGAGTTCGGTGGCGCGTGCAATGGTGCGCTCGATGCCGTCATTCATAGCCGACACTTCGCGGCGTACGGCCTGGCCGACGGACATGATGCGCTCGGACGCGATGGTTTCCGGCTCTGCGAGACGAAGGGCGACTTCCGCCATGGAGCGGGCAGCGTTGCGCAGGTCCTTGGCGCGCGCCATCATGATGGCGAAGGCGAAGAACAGCATGATCGGAACGATGACGCCGACAATGATGGCCATGACGCCGGGAACGGCAAACAGTTCCGCAATCGAGCTGACGTTCCAGATGAGGTTGCCATAGATGACATTGGCAAGACCTGCACCGGCAATGGCCCAGAGAACGGACACAATGGTCGCATTACGCAATGCGCCGGCCATGGAGCCGGCATCCAGCGATTTGAGGATCATGGCGGGGCTGCGCTTGGAGCCGTCATTGGCCGCTTCGAGAGATGGCGATCTCGGTGCTGGCTCTGGCGCGGGGCGCTGCTGTTGAGGCGGTTCAGCCGCGCGGGCTCTGTTTTGTTCTGGCACTCTTGTCTGTTCTGGCACTCTGGCCTCCGCAGGCTTTGGAGTGGACCTTTTCCGAGGCTCCGGCTTATTTTCGTACGCGCCAAGCTGCAAGGCATCTTCCAACGCCTGAAACGCAGTCTCGTCAATCGAGTCGCTGATCTTGTTGTTCGCCATGCGGTTACGCCTCGTTACTCTACGCCCGGCCTCATGCCGTTCATCCGTCCGCCGCCTGCTTTCGGATATCCGCCATCAATGCCTCAAGGCACGATACCAGCCGGTATATAGTGCCTCGTTTCTTACTAATTCCTGAGAGCACGTCGCTAAGCTTTCAGGCAAAATTACATTTACACACCGAATTTACAAAACCAGAACTCAGGTCATGCAAGACGGCAGTACCGTAGTGACACATTTGCGCCTTTGAAACAATTAATGCCACGGGCAAGCCTATGCCAAGTGGCGGTTTGTTAACAGTTTTTAAACCTCGGTAGCAAGCGGAAGGCCTTGTTTCGCATAAGTTTAACATAAATTAACCATAGCGAAAGATTTCCACCTTCGTCGCGCCCCAATTTAAGCTCATCGCAGGCCTAACCTGCTTAAAAGCAGGACATATGTGCCTCAAAACAAGAAACTGGCCCAAACGAGGAATCTAACAAAATGGCAGCGTTGAGTATCGCATTCGAAGCTCCGGACAATTATGGTGGTGCAGCGCCGGTCAGCCGGAAGCCCATCGACTTCATGCATCTGGCCCGCCAGACCATGGGCGACAAGGAGCTCGAGATCGAAATCCTCCAGCTTTTCACCCGCAATGCACGCACTTTGCTGCACGAACTCGCTGCTGGCAATGACATTGAGATGAAAGCGATTGCGCATCGTCTGAAGGGTTCGGCAGATGCCGTAGGCGCCTTCAACGTTTCTGCTGCGGCTGAAGCCGTGGAAAATGGCAGCCGTGACAGCGCCGCGCTTGCGAAGGTCGCAGCATCGGTCATCGAAGCCGAAAACTTCATTCTCAAGCTCTGCCGCTAACGCTGATTTTTCGACGTATTTTGAGGCCGGTTCTGCTTCGTGCCCGCATTGACGGGTTGCCAAGCGGACCCGGCCTTTCTATTTGTTTGGAAACATTCTCAAACATCGCTCTGGAATTCCGACATGACCAAACTGACCATCGTTGCTTTCGACGGCACGCCGCATGAACTCGAGGTGAGCAATGGCTCCACCGTTATGGAAAACGCCATGCGCAACTCCGTTCCGGGTATCGACGCCGAATGTGGCGGTGCCTGTGCCTGTGCCACCTGTCATGTCTATGTGGATGATGAATGGGCTGAACGCGTTGGCCCGCCTGAGCCGATGGAAGAGGACATGCTGGATTTCGCCTTTGACGTTCGCCCAACGTCACGTCTCTCCTGTCAGATCAAGATCACTGACGCCCTTGATGGGCTGGTCGTGCATGTGCCCGAGCGGCAGGGCTGATCCAGGCAAAGCCTGAACCGCTGATCGTCTGTTTTCCGAGAAAAAGCCTCGCTCTCCGTTTCGCGGGATAGCGAGGCGAGGTGGGCACGTCACCATCAGGCGAAGGAGGAGACACCTGCGGTTTAGGACGCGCCGGGGGAACCGGCAACACACACAAGCAAACGCAACGGCTGAACGGGTGGAAACTTCTGATCTCACAGATACGTGAGTCGTGCATTCCGAGCCACGCCAAGAATTCAACGATCATTATCCGGCAAAGCGCGGAGGTTGTCCGCAATTTTTGGTTGATAAAATACTTGAAGAAATCCGCATAGATATTTGCACGGATTAGCATTGTTTGTCGCGCTCTATTGAACGGACCTGTTCTGCATAATGCGGTGTTTCAGCAGCCGGGTCATGCGGGCGTCGAAGTTTTTCGATTCCACGACATCGAAACGCAGCTGGTCCTTGTCATGGGCATCCATGACCTCTTGCGTCGTCTTGCCAACGAGTGCCTGCATTTCCTCGCAATTCTTCTGCGGACGAAGGGATTGAAGCCGCTTTTCCAGCGTGCGGGCATAGTTGCGGGCAATCTCCGCATGGCGCTCTTCGTGCCGCTTGATATCGGCTGCGAGCGTATCCCAGATCAGCGCCAGCTCTGCCGTCGTGCGCTTGCGGTTCGTCCAGCGCGGCAGCAGGATTTTCGTGTGGAGCTTCACCTTCACGGTGCCCACGCCGCAGCGTCCATTCTGCTCGACATAGGTCAGTTCGCCACCGAATTTGATTTCCGTCGCACCCGGATGACGTGCACCGGTGGCCTTTGTCATGGGGCCGCGATGGGAGAGTTCGTGGTCCAGATCTTCCGCTGTCTTTCCACCAATGGAGAAATAGGAAAAAGATTTGCTCATGATCGCTTCAGAATGGGCGATCTGTGGGGCCGACATCAAAATCGCGCCCGAAAGGAACGCGCAAAGCATGCGGGATTGGCGCTTCATTTATCAGCCTTCCGGTTGAACTTGGCAGATGATTGCTGCATAGGCGGAGTCGTGACGATATGAATGGCGGACACTCCGTTATTCCGGAAAGGCGTGATGTTACGTGATAACAGCCAGTGACAATGTGTGGCAAGTCGCGCATGGGCGCTCCCTGAAACTTGATGGGGATGGCCTTATTATGGCTATCGTCAATGCGACGCCGGATTCCTTTTCCGATGGCGGGCGATATCTGGCGGCAGAGCAGGCGGTATCGCACGCGCTCTCCTGCGTGAAAGACGGTGCGCACGTCATCGATATCGGCGGCGAATCCACCCGTCCGGGCGCGGAAAGCATCAGCGATGGACAGGAACAGGACCGCGTTCTGCCGGTCATCGAAAAACTGAGCAAAGAAACCGATGCCTTGATCTCCATCGATACCTACCGCGCCTCAACTGCGAGGCTGGCGCTGGAAGCCGGGGCGCATATCGTCAACGACGTCTTCGGCCTGCAGAAAGATGCAGATATGGCTGGCGTCGTTTCAGCTGC
The DNA here is from genome assembly GCF_057799395.1 of Agrobacterium sp. 20P9.1.2. Classification (NCBI taxonomy): domain Bacteria; kingdom Pseudomonadati; phylum Pseudomonadota; class Alphaproteobacteria; order Hyphomicrobiales; family Rhizobiaceae; genus Agrobacterium; species Agrobacterium sp. 20P9.1.2. Next base: position 128,763 of record NZ_JBYOKI010000003.1, on the reverse strand, counting down.
AAAGGCTGGCGTCTGCATCATGCATACCGGCCGCGAGCGCCAGAAACTGGCCGATGTCATCGATGACCAATACGCCTTTCTCAATCAGTCACTGGAGATCGCTGATAGAGCGGGCATTTCGCGAGACGCGATCGTTCTCGACCCCGGCTTCGGCTTTGCCAAGGATACGGATGAAAATATCGCGCTCATGTCGCGTTTCGATGCGCTTTCCGGTTTTGGTTTGCCTATTCTCGCCGGAACGTCTCGCAAACGCTTCATCGGCGCTTTGACCGGAAGAGATGTGGCGGAAGATCGCGATGTCGGCACGGCCGCCACAACCGCCATTCTAAGGCTGGCGGGAGCGGTTGTTTTTCGCGTACACAATGTATCGATGACGCGTGATGCTCTGGCGATTGCCGATGCTGTTCTGAGGCAGAGAAAAACCAATAAAGGGGAGGGCCGATTATGAGCCTTTACACGATACTGCTGAAGAACTGTTCCTTCTTCGCCCGCCACGGCTTGCTGGCGCAGGAAGAAACGCTGGGCCAGCGCTTCTTTGTTGATGCGGAAATGGAAGTCGAGGCCGGAAACGCGCTCGAGACAGACGACATATCCAACACCGTCGATTACGGCGTGGCCTTCGATGTGATCGAAAAAATCGTGGCTGGTCAACGGCGTTATCTCATCGAGGCTCTGGCCAACGACATAGCAACCGCGCTGCGCAAGCGGTATCCGCAAATCGTGCGGGTCAGGATCACGGTGCGCAAGCCTTCCGCGCCCGTGCCCGGTATTTTGGACTATGCGCAGGTGAGTGTCGAACAGCATGGCTGATGGCATGACCTTGGCGGCGTTGGGTCTCGGCGGCAATATTGGTGATCCGCCCGCCGCCATGGCGCAGGCACTCGATAGCTGTGCCCGGCACGAAAACTGCCGATTGCTCGCCGTCTCGCAGCTTTACAGCACGCCGCCCTGGGGAAAGACCGATCAGGCCGATTTTTTCAATTGCTGCGCCCTGATCGAGACATCGCTTACGGCGGAGGCGCTGCTCGACCTTTGCCTTGAGATCGAACGCGGAATGAAGCGTGTTCGCACAGAGCGCTGGGGTCCGCGCACCATCGATATCGATGTGCTGACCTTTGGCGATGAGATTATCACCACCGAGCGCGTCGAAATTCCACATCCCCGTATGACGGAGCGTGCCTTCGTGCTGATGCCGCTCTGCGACATCGCGCCGGAGTTGGTGGTGAATGGCAGGCCGGTGTCTCAATGGCTGGAAACGGCGGATAAGACCGGCATCAAGGCCGCAAACGAAAAACGGGAGTGGTGGACACTCCCGTTCTCGAAATTTTGAATCTGCCGAAAGGCCTTATTCCTTGATCGAACCAACTGCCATCTGATCGACATTGCGCGCCAGCGTCAGGCCGATGACCGGAACCATCTGGTCTGCGACCTTGACGGAAATGGTGATGTTCATCGAGGTGTTGTTGGTTACGCGGGCAACCATGGCGCCATTCAGTTTGGCGCGGTTGATACCGACCACGACCTTGTCGCCGCTGACCTGACCGGAAACGATATCGAGACCCTTGCCCTCGGCGCCATCGAGGAACTTGCCCTCATAGCTGTTGCCCTTCTTGGCAATGACGGCGGACATTGGCTGCTTGAAGACGCCGACGCGGCAGGTGCCGCCTAGCTTGATGCCCGTATCCTTGTCGCCCAGCGGCTCGCCAGTCAGATCGCAGGTGAATTTTGTGCCCTTGTATTTTCCGGCAACGATCTCGCCGGGACCGGACCAGACACCGGCAACGGAGCCGAAAAACTGGTCATCGCGCGAGGCGGCCTGAACGTCGGAAACTGCAAGCCCGCCACTGACGGACATAACGGCGGCAAGTCCGCCCAGTAGCGAAAAGAAGCGCGAATACATGATACTTTCCCTGGCGAATTGGCCGCTTTGTGTTGGGTCAATCTATGTCGGGAATGGTTAATGCTTGGTTTATTCGGCCAGGATTAGCGACGCGGATCGTAACCTTTAGGCGCACACAAGCCCTGCGGATCAGGGCTTTTCGCTGTTTTTACCACCCGTCAAATCCGGTGTCAGATCGGAAACGAAATCGCCTATTCCGGGGCGGCGCAGCGCGCGGAACGGCAAGGGACGGCACAAATCCATGGCCGCGATGCCGATTCGTGCGGTCATCAAACCATTGATCACGCCTTCACCCAGACGTGCGGAAAGGCGCGATGCGAGCCCGTGGCCAAGAACCTGCTGTGCCAAGCCATCGCCAACCGCAATCGACCCCGTTACCGCCAGATGAGCGATGACATCGCGCAACAGCCGCAGCATGCCGAGCGTGCCGGGACGCCCGCCGTAAAGCTCCGCCATGGTCCGAACCAGCCGCGTAACCTCGAACAGCACATAAGCGAGATCGACCACCGCACGCGGGCTGACGGCGGTGACGACCGAGACGCGCTTGGAGGAGTTCAGGATCAAGGCGCGCGCCTGCCGGTCGAGCGGGCTCAAAAGCTCGCGTTCGGCTAGTTCGATCAGGTGCGGTCCGTCGATCACATCGTTCTCGGTCTCCTTCAGCGCGGCACGACCCTTGGCCGTTTCTGCCCGGTGAGAGAGAACAGCATTGAGGCGGGTGATGACCGCGCGGGCGGCAGGGGGTTTCTTCTCCAGCGCCGCCGCTTCCGCATCTGCTTTGAGAGACTGAACGGCGTTCAGCCGCATGATGCCGAGTGCCTCACGCGCCACCAGCGCCAGCACCGCGAAGACGGCGATGATAAGCGCCACACTTGCCATGTAGCCCAGCCAATCGGAGCGCGAAAACAGATCGCGGATGAGCTGATCCGCCCACAGGCCAAACGCCAGCGAGAAAAGCACGCCGAGCGCACCCATTGCCAGCTTGGCGAAGGAGAAGCGGCGCTTGCGCGGTGCGGCGACGGGCAGGGCGGCGGCATCAACTTGCTCCGGCGCCAGAAACGGGTCTTCCTCATCCGGCGTCAGGGAAAAATCCGCATCGAAACTACGCGGCGCGCGTCTTGCTTCGATGGTGCGAGGCTCTGAAGTTTCGCTTTCCAGCGTGAATGCAGCCGGGCGACGGCCGGGTGTGTTGTTCTCGTCTTTCATGCGAGCCGGTCTCCAAACAAAAACTGCATGGCGCGGTCGAGCCTGATATGCGGAACGGACAATTTTATGCCGCCGCTGGTTTCTTCCAGCTTGGGCGGACGGAAGCGCACGACATTCACATCCGGCAGATCGGCGGCACTGCCTTCCGCATCCAGCGCGCGAAATAGCGGTTCCGGGTCTTCCGGCAGGTCACCGGGGAAGATGGCCGTGGTGCGGTTGCCGTCGAACATCTCGCCATTGATCTTTTCGCCCGCAATCGGTGTGCCGACGATGACGGGCAGCGCATGGCCATCCTGCCGCACGCTGGCTTCCTTGGTGGCGCGCACCGAGGCCAGCGCCATGACATCGATGCCAGCGCCGCTCATGCCAATAGTGGTGATGGCGCGGTCCACCAGTCGCCGTGTCAGATTTTCCAGCCGGTCGTGGCTTTCGTGGTGCAGATGGTCGGCCTTCGTCGCCGCCACCAGAACCTTGTCGATGCGGCGACCCACTAGCGAAGACATCAGGCTGTTCTTGCCTGGACGGAAACAGGCCAGTACGTCGCCCAGCGCCCGCTCCAGATCCTGCACCGCTTCCGGTCCACGATTGACGGCCTGTAGCGCGTCTATCAGCACGATCTGGCGGTCAAGCCGGGCGAAGTGTTCGCGGAAGAACGGTTTCACCACGATGGATTTGTAAGCCTCATAACGCCGTTCCATCATGGCGCGCAGCGAACCCTTGGGTGCCCTGCCTTCGGTCAGGCCCGGAAGCGGGGAGAAGGTGAGGGCAGGCGAGCCTTCCAGATCACCCGGCATCAAAAACCGGCCTGGCGGCAGCGTGGAAAGCGAACGCTCATCCGATTTGCAGGCGCGCAGATAGGTCGCAAAGCTCTCTGCCAGACGTCGCGCCGTCATTTCATCGGCAGGGGCGTCTATGTCGAGGGAATTGGCAATCTCTAGCCAATCCCTTGCTAGTTCGGCCCGCACACCACCAGATGCCAAAGCTAGCGTGTTATCGCTGAAGGTCTTGTAGTCCTGCGAAAGCAAGGGAAGGTCGAGCAGCCATTCGCCGGGGTAATCGACGATATCGATGGCAAGATGTCCGCGCGAGAACCAGCGGCCCCAGCCGCTTGCGCTTTCGTAATCCAGCGTGATGCGCAGCTCGGAAATCGCACGCGTCGAATCCGGCCAGATGCGGTCTCGCACCAGCGCCTGAATATGATCCTCATACTGAAAGCGCGGAATGGCATCATCCGGCTGCGGTTCCAGCCGCACATTCGATACGCGACCGGAACGGATGGCCTCAAACAGTGGCAGGCGACCGCCATTCAGCAGATTATGTACCAGCGAAGAGATGAAAACCGTCTTGCCCGCGCGGGATAAGCCGGTCACGCCCAGCCGCAATGTCGGGTTGGTCAGCGCGCTTGCGCGGTCTGCAATGTTGTCTATGGCAATCAGTGCGCTATCGGTGACTGACGTGAAGGATGGCGGCAATGAAGTTTCCCACAAATATTTTACTGTCCAAAAATATATAGGGTGGCCGCCTGCTCAAAAAAGAAGCGGCCTGTGGAAAGTTTTTCGCGGCGGGGACGCGACCTTAGGGATGCAGGAATTCGCTCAGCTGCCAGCCAGCGCCATTGTTGTTCGGTGTGGCCTGCGCGTCGAGCACGGCAAGGCCAGCAGTCGGAAAACCGGAGGGCAGAAGTGAGGCCATGGCCTGCTGGCCGATAAAGGCATCGGCAACCGCATCCATCGTCGGGTTATGACCGACCAGCATCACCGAGCGGCAAGCCGTCTGGGCGGCAATCAGCGCGAGATAGACCGAGGCCTCGGCATTATACATCTCATCGACATAGGTGATCTCGAATCTGTCGTTGAAAGCCCGCCGCACGGCTTCTGCGGTTTCGCGGCAGCGTAGGGCGGTGGAGCTGAGAATGACATCTGGCGTATAGCCCTTGTCGGCTGCGCGGTCCGCGATGATTTCGGCCTCCGCGTAACCGGTGTCATCCAGCCGTCTGTCGAAGTCTCTTTCACCGGGAGCAGCCAATGCGGCACGGGCGTGGCGCAGCAGATAGACCCGGAACGGGGGCGGTTGAAGCACTGGCATTTCCGGGCTGTCCTATGCGGCTGTAAACATCGTGCAAAAGCTTTACAGGAATAGACTGCCGCCCCGCAAGTGGCAGCCGGTATAGGCAAGTCCTGATAACGTGATCGAAGAAATAATCCGTGTTCTGCCAATAAAGCATAAAAAATAACCATTTAGCTGAATTTTGTGACAGATTTAAAAATGCCTGAAAACTGTTCTGCGCACTTGAACGGCCATATGTCATTGGAGTATACCCGCGCAATATGAGATGTTCTTCGAGGAGAATCGCGTGAGTGAGAAGATCGATCTTAGCAACTATGTGCTCTCGGAAAGCGATGAGTTCATGAATGCCAACCAGCGGGCCTATTTCAGGTCGAAGCTCATCGGTTGGAAGAATGACATTTTAAGAGAAGCCAGAGAGACCCTCGGCCATCTCGCGGAAGAAAGTGCCAACCATCCGGATCTGGCCGACCGTGCCTCATCCGAAACAGACCGGGCCATCGAACTTCGCGCCCGCGACCGCCAGAGAAAGCTCATCTCCAAGATAGATGCAGCCCTTCAGCGGATTGAGGACGGCACCTACGGTTACTGCGAAGAAACAGGCGAACCCATCGGCATCAAACGACTGGACGCCCGCCCCATCGCCACCCTGTCTATCGAAGCCCAGGAACGTCACGAACGCCGCGAAAAAGTCTATCGCGACGAGTGAGCGACCGGTCCATCGCGGACGTGATTATGTGTCTCTAGGGGCATGGTGATTGACGACGTTTAGAAGCCGTATCGGAGACGATGCGGCTTTTTGTATGAATGTTGTTCAGAGACAGCTTAAGGATTGGCTCTGCCGCAAGCTCTAAAAGGTAATTTAAGCAATCTGTTGGTCCAAGTCGCCACCACTGTAGACATCGATATCTAGCGTCAATCCGCGCAGTCCAATCGCGGTGATTGTCGTCGGAGACAGGCTAAGACCTTCATTGAAGCCTGATAGGAACAGGCCAACAAATATGTTTCCCCTAAAGCTTGCCGCCAGTGACCGGCAAGCCTCTAGGTCTTCGCTCAAGAGGGAGAGCATTTCCGTCAATTGTGTTTCGAGGTTGCCTGCATTTTGGTTAGGAGCGGATAGGCTCCAATAGCCCGTTCGTGCTGTTATCTTTGCTCCTCTGGGCGTCTCCCACAGGTCACCTTTTTTTACACATGTCGTCGGCTTCACCCCGAGTATGCGTGAAATCTCTTCTGGATCAAGGACATCCCCGTGAAAGCGGAGAGATGCGGTGGTTCGATGCATTTCTGCCATATCACCAGGTCCGCGCTTGTTTCTTCATGGATCTACTCGATGCTCCGGTTTAGTTACCCACATCCATGGTACGGACATCTTTAAAGCTCGATTTGATTTTTTGTAGTGCCGCACCATCATCGGTCTTAATCTCATAATAGGTGCTGTCTACAGCGCAAATCGTAATCCAAGCCTCTTCGGGTTCTGATGGAAAAGAGCCATAAAATTTGCCCCAGATAACTTGGCGCGTCTTTTTTGCCAGTGCCACTAATTGATAGCCTGGAAGTTTGGCATTTTCCTGCGCCAGTTTTTCGAGCTGTTCGCCTCCTTCTCCTGTGGCGTCAAACCATTCATACTCAACGCCATCAGACTGTATTGCGGAAATCGTCCAGACTGCCTGTAGTGATCGAGGTGCAAGAAGTTGGAGCAAATCGCTTAAATCCAGCGCGAGAGTGTGGTTTTTAAGATCGTAAATTCTGAGTGTTGGCATACGCTTTCTCCAGTCTCCAGATCATTTCCGTTCACACTCTTTGTCAAGACTCCACAACCTCACACCCCAAAACAAAAGAGGCCCCGCAATGCGGAGCCTCAATCTCTTCTCTATCTAAACCCGCGGCTTAGAAAAAGCCGCGTCTTTGCCACCAGCCGCCCTTGCGGGGCTTGGCGGGGTCGGCTTCGCCGCCTTCGTTGGTGGCGGAGGTTACGACAGGCTCGGAGGACGAGACGTTGTCGCCGCGGTTGGCGCGGACCGGTTTGTTGGCTTCAGCTGGCGCTTCATTGCCGAGATCGGCAGAGGCTTCGCCTGCTTCCTCGATGGCAGCTTCAGCGACCGTGGTGTTGACGACAACCGGTTCTACCGTTTCGACAGGAGCGGCAGCAGCTGGCGCTTCCGTAGCGACGGCAGGAGCAGCGTCGGTGGCAGGAGCAGGAGCAGCTTCCGCTTCTACGACATCGCCAACCTTCTCCTTCGCCTTGCGGGTCCGGCGTGGCTTCTTCGGCTTTTCGGTTTCTTCAACGGTTGGCGTTGCCGCGTCGGCTTCGACGGCCGCTGCAATAGCTGGTTCGTCTACGCCTTCAATGGCAGCAGCAGCAGCGCCGTCTTCGACACCCTCGGAGGATTCAGCTTCTGCTTCTGCGCCGTTTTCTTCGATGATATCGCCATTCTCATCGCGATTGCGGCGTCCGCCACGCTTGCCGCGACGGCGGCGCTTGCGCTTGTTCTCTTCAGAACCAGCAGCGTCGCTACCGTTTTCTGCGGAGACAGTTGCGTCGTCATCCTGATCGGCGTCGCCATCCTCGTCCTGGTCGTCGGACGATGTGTCGTCACCAGCTTCAGACTGCGATTCCTGACCGTTCTGGCCTGCACCCTTGCCGCGACGGCGACGACGACGCTTGCGCTTGCGCTTGCCGTCTTCACCATTGTCAGCCTGTGGCTGGCGTGGCTCGGTCTTTTCGGCCTTTACGATTTCTTCCTCGTCTTCATCCTCATCGGCTTCGATGATGATGTCGTCTTCCTCTTCCTCGATTTCAGGAAGCATCTGGATGAGGCTTTCGATCTTGACCGGGTTTTCGACGGCTTCGCCGCGATCGATCGCGAAGTGCTGTGCACCGACGCTGGCATCCGCCGCGATGATGATGGCAACGCCAAAGCGGCCTTCATAATCGACAATGGTCGCGCGCTTGTGGTTGAGCAGGTAGAGCGCCGTATCCGGTGTGCAACGAACCGTGATGTTGTGCGTCGTGTTGCGCAGCAGATATTCTTCCACGCCGCGCAGAACATGCAGCGCGATGGAGGATTCGGAGCGAACATGGCCGGTTCCGCCGCAATGCGAGCAGACCTGCGTGGTCGATTCCAGAACCGATGCGCGAATGCGCTGGCGCGACATTTCCAGAAGGCCGAAATGCGAGATGCGGCCAACCTGAATGCGGGCGCGGTCGTTCTTCAGGCAATCCTTCAGCTTCTTTTCGACGGAGCGGTTGTTGCGCTTCTCTTCCATGTCGATGAAGTCGATGACGACGAGACCGGCAAGGTCGCGAAGGCGCAGCTGGCGAGCCACTTCTTCTGCTGCTTCCAGGTTGGTCTGAACCGCAGTCTCTTCAATCGAATGTTCGCGGGTCGAACGACCGGAGTTCACGTCGATGGAAACCAGCGCTTCCGTCTGGTTGATGATGAGGTAGCCACCGGACTTCAAGGTCACCTGCGGCTGCAACATGCGGTCAAGCTGCGCTTCGATGCCGGAGCGCGAGAAGATCGGGTGAATATCACGGTAAGGCTGAACCACCTTGGCATGGCTCGGCATCAGCATCTTCATGAAGTCTTTCGCTTCACGATAGCCTTCTTCGCCGGACACGATGATCTCGCTGATATCCTTGTTGTAGAGATCGCGGATCGAACGCTTGATCAGCGAACCTTCCTCGTAAACGAGGCAAGGGGCAGTGGAATTCAGTGTCAGCGTGCGAACGTTTTCCCACAGGCGCATCAGATATTCGAAGTCGCGCTTGATTTCGACGCGGGTGCGGTTGGCACCGGCGGTACGAAGGATCACGCCCATGCCCTGCGGCACTTCCAGATCGCGCGCGATTTCCTTGAGACGCTTGCGGTCCGTTGGCTGCGTAATCTTTCGGGAAATACCGCCGCCGCGCGCCGTGTTAGGCATCAGAACCGAATAACGGCCTGCAAGCGACAGATAGGTCGTCAGTGCAGCGCCCTTGTTGCCGCGCTCTTCTTTCGCGACCTGAACCAGAAGAATCTGGCGGCGCTTGATGACTTCCTGAATGCGGTACTGCTTGCGCGGCTTGCGGGAAATGCGGTCTGGAACTTCTTCCATCGCGTCTTCGGCGCCGACCGATTCGATGACTTCCTTTTCGTGATGATCGTCATCATCGTCGTCGTCATCATCGTCATTGCGACGGCCAAGGCCTTCGACTTCTTCGGAAATCGTGTCCGTATCGACCATGGCAGCCATTTCGCCACCCTTGCTGCCATCGTCTTCGGAACCTTCGTCCGAGGAGGCGGCATCGGCGGAAACGTCGTCCGTTTCGGTCTTCTTCTTGGCGCGAGAGCGGCGAACGCGCTTCTTCGGCTTGTCTTCTTCGGCAGGTGCTTCCTCGGCAACAGCCTCGGTAGCCTCGACCTCGGTCGTGGCTTCCACTTCGGTTTCAACTGTCTCGGAAACGGCTTCTGCCGTTACGGTTTCTTCCGCCGCAGGTGCCGCTGCTGGCACGATGCCAATATCCGGCTGGTCGACCTGCGAGAGATCGATAGCGGGGGAGATGGGGTCATGCGGTGCGTCGGCAGGTTCGAAGTCATCGCCACGGCGATGGTCTTCGGCTTCCGCTCTCAACAGAGCCTGACGATCAGCCAGTGGGATCTGGTAATAATCCGGATGAATTTCTGCAAAAGCCAGAAATCCGTGGCGGTTGCCGCCGTAATCGACGAAAGCTGCCTGAAGGGATGGTTCTACGCGCGTCACCTTGGCAAGATAGATATTGCCGCGGATTTGTTTTTTGTGTTCCGACTCGAAATCGAATTCCTCAATCCGATTTCCACGAACAACTACAACGCGTGTCTCCTCTTCATGGGAGGCGTCGATAAGCATTTTGTCTGCCATGTAAGCTCTGCTCCTCGGCGCAGCCCTGTCTTATACGAGAACAGGCCCGCCACGAGGACAGGCCTTTCATCTATTTTCAAGGGTGTGCCGGAAATGAAGTGTCTTGCCCGGCGTCTGTAAACTGGCAGCATCCGGACGACTGGCAAAGCACTGTGCCTGCTCCTGGTATCCGGTTCATGTGAAAGCTGCTGCAACGACATCATTGGCCAAGCGAGAACGACTATAATAAATAGACCCCGAAGGATCCGATGAAAATGCTCTCCTCGAGCGTGCGGTGGCGTGCCACCGGGTATTGTTCTGGCCACGGCCAGAATTGATCCAGTTTCAGGAGAAAAATGCAGCGACGGCAGATGATTGCCCGAAATTACAGCGCCAGCGTCTTTGTCGATTGGCAGCCGGCGGGCATCTATCCCGTCAACACTTTTAACCCTCATTCATGTTGTATGTTTTATCTGTCATAATAGCAATAGGGTGGCTAAATATGCCATATCATTGGTGGAATTTCCCGGTTAAGAAATGCTTCACCAAGGGCTGCGATTGTTGCGCGGCAAAGCAAATCAGGCCATTCTGGCGACGATAAACGCGATGATTGCGCCCAGGCGGCGGCATCTTTTGTCGAAATGACTGAAATACGGAAATGACGTTGGCGACCATCAAAAACCTGATCGACGGGGCAAGGGCATCACGGACGGCTGTCCGGTTGGGGCGAATCGCCTGCACTCTGGCACTGGCGTCTTTCTCCATTCTCGCCGTCTCCCTGAATGGTCACGCCACGGAAAAAGCCCCGTCGCTGGTTGTGAATGCAGCCCGCATCATCGGAGATGAGGCCCGCACGCGAATTGTCATGGATTTCAACGAGGAGCCGGAATTCGAGGTGCATTATCTCGATGCGCCAGCCCGCATCGTGGTCGATTTCCCTGCCGTCGGCTTTTCCTTCCCAACCAAGGACCTCGCACCCACAGGCCTGTTCAGCGATATCCGCTTCGGCAGCATGGGTGAGGGCAGTGCACGTCTGGTGCTGACGGCAAAGAAACCCGTGCAAGTCGCCATTGCCGAAACCAAGGTTGAAGACGAAGGCAAGGTTTTTCGCTTCGTGCTGGATACGGAAATCGCCACCAAGCAGAAATTTGCCGATCTCTTGAAGAATCAGAACTGGCAGGCCCTGGCACCTACGACGACTGCCTCCGTCACGCCGGATATTGTCCAGAAGTCCAGCCGCCAGTCCGATTTCATGATTGCGGTCGATGCTGGGCACGGCGGTATCGATGCCGGTGCCAAGGGCGGCGTGACCGGTACGGATGAAAAGGTCATTACGCTGACCTTCGCCAAGCAGCTAGCCGACCGGCTCAACCAGATTCCAGGCATCAAGGCATTTTTGACGCGAGATGACGACGTGTTTCTGGCGCTTTCGGAACGCGTGACGCTGGCGCGGCAGCAGAATGCCAATCTCTTCATCTCAATCCATGCCGATACGCTCAAGCAAAAGGGTATTCGTGGCGCCACCGTCTATACGATTTCCGACCGCGCGTCCGACCGCATGGCGCAGGATCTGGCCGAGCGTGAAAACCTTTCCGACCAGATTGCTGGCGTGGCCGTGCAGAACGCCCAGCCGGAAGTGGCCGATATTCTGCTTGATCTCACGCGGCGAGAGACACAGGCTTTCTCGGTAACGCTGGCCGAAAACATCGTGAAATCCTTCGAAGGGCAGGTGGGTCTCATCAACAACCCGCACCGTTACGCCGGTTTTCAGGTTCTGCGCGCTCATGACGTGCCGTCCGTTCTTCTGGAACTCGGCTTCCTGTCCAATCCTGACGACGAAAAACTGCTGCTGGACGAGAAGTGGCGGGCCAAAGTGGCCGATACGCTGGCTGTCGCCGTGACCCGCTACCGGGCGCAGGCTCTAGCCAATGGCGGCTGAAAGCCCGGTCTGATTTTTCAGTTGCACTGTGATCGGGATGATGTGTCACAGTTTTCAGGACTGTGACATCTCTGCGACCCCTTGGACCAAAAGAGTTCAACTCTTGTCTATGAGCGCAATTTGTCGACTCCAAGCCCTATTTTACTCACATTCCCCACGTTACTCGAAGGCAGGATTCGATGGTGATGTCCGCTTTTTCCAGTCAATGAAGATGGCGGCTCACGGTAACATATAAGAGAATGCCGCTATTGGCAGCTTGTCATCGATGAAGCGGTGTGCAAAACGGCACGCTATATGCAAGAATGTGCTCATAACGGTGGGCGCAACCAGTTACGATTCGAAGTATCGGTAGCTTAATATGATCAGACTTATTGGATATTTCTTCGGCTTGGCCAGCATGCTGTTCCTTGTGGTGGCTGGTGGTGTTGCCATTTATTTGGTGACGATTACGAAGGATCTCCCGGATTACGCAGTGCTGAACAGTTATGAGCCGCCGGTTACGACGCGCATTCATGCTGGCAACGGCGCGCTGATGGCGGAATATGCCAAGCAGCGCCGTCTGTTCCTGCCCATTCAGGCCATTCCAGACCGTGTCAAGGCGGCCTTCCTTTCGGCGGAAGACAAGAACTTCTACCAGCACCCCGGCATCGACGTCACAGGTTTCGCACGCGCAGCTGTCGCTTACGTCACTGGCGGTCCGACGCAGGGCGGCTCCACCATTACGCAGCAGGTGGCCAAAAACTTCCTGCTGACCAATGAACAGACCATGGAGCGTAAGGCGAAGGAAGCGATCCTGTCCTTCCGCATCGAGCAGGCCTATAGCAAGGACAAGATTCTCGAACTCTATCTCAACGAGATTTTCTTCGGCCTGAACTCTTACGGTATCGCCAGTGCCGCGCTCACATATTTCAACAAGTCGGTCACGGAACTGACGATTGCCGAAACGGCCTATCTCGCAGCGCTGCCCAAGGGCCCGGCAAACTATCATCCCATTCGCCGCGAAAAGGCAGCCATCGAGCGCCGTAACTGGGTGATCGATCGTATGGCCGAAAACGGCTACATCACCCAGGCAGATGCTGCTGATGCCAAGACGCAGCCGCTTGGCATCAATATTCGCCGTGGTGGTGCTCATATCGCTGCGTCCGATTATTTCTCCGAAGAAGCACGCCGCCAGATCGTTGAAAAATACGGCGAGAAGGCCTTGCTGGAAGGCGGTCTTTCCGTTCGCACATCCTTCGATCCCGACATTCAGATGGAGGCCCGCAAGGCGCTTCAGGATGGTCTGCTGGATTACGATGAGCGCCGCGGTTTCCACGGCCCTGTCGATCAGATCGAGACAAGCGGCAACTGGAGCGATGCGCTGACCAAGATGCGCCCGCTGCGTGATGTGCCGGAGTGGAAGATGGCGGTCGTTCTTGCCGTTTCCGCCGATGGTGTCGATATTGGCCTTCGCCCGGATGGCGACAGCGACACGCCCGATCTGCGCAGCCGTGGCCATATCAAGCCCGAAAACATGAAGTGGGCTTACCGCGATGCCAAGGGCCAGCGCGCAACTGCCAAGTCACCCACAGGTGTCCTGAAGACCGGCGACGTCATTTACGCGGAACCTTTGTCCGACAAGGGAGACGAATACCGTCTTCGCCAGCCTCCCAAGGTTCAGGGCGGCATGGTTGTCATGGACCCGCATACGGGTCGCGTTCTGGCCATGGTTGGCGGCTTCTCCTACGGCCAGTCGGAATTTAACCGCGCAACGCAGGCCATGCGTCAGCCGGGCTCGTCGTTCAAGCCGTTCATTTACGCAGCGGCGCTGGATAACGGCTATACGCCTGCTTCCGTTGTCATGGATGCGCCTCTGGAAGTCGTATCCGGCGGTCAGGTCTGGAGTCCGAAAAACTACGGCGGTGAAGTGGCTGGTCCATCGACCCTGCGTCTCGGTATCGAAAAATCCCGTAACCTGATGACCGTGCGTCTTGCGCAGGATATGGGCATGAACCTTGTCGCCGAATATGCGGAACGCTTTGGCATTTACGACAAGATGCCACCGCTGCTCGCCATGTCGCTCGGTTCCGGTGAAACGACTGTCATGCGTATGGTTTCCGCTTATTCCGTCATCGCGAACGGCGGCAAGCAGATCAAGCCGACGGTGATCGACCGTATTCAGGACCGTTACGGCAAAACGATTTTCCGGCACGAAGAGCGCGGCTGTGAAGGCTGTAATGCTGCCAACTGGCAGGGTCAGGATGAACCGACGATCGTCGATAATCGCGAGCAGGTTCTCGATCCGATGACCGCTTACCAGACCACATCGATGCTGGAAGGCGTCGTTCAGCGCGGTACGGCGGCAGGCAAGATCAAGGTTGATCTGCCGGTAGCAGGCAAGACCGGCACGACGAACGACGAAAAAGACGCGTGGTTCGTTGGCTATACGCCTGATCTCGTCGCTGGTCTTTACATCGGTTTCGACAGCCCGGCGCCACTCGGTCGTGGCGGCACCGGTGGCTCTCTGGCTGCACCAATTTTCGGGGAGTTCATTGCGCTGGCGGCCAAGCATCTGGAGCCAAGCAAGTTCATCGTGCCGAACGGCATGCAGTTCATTGCCGTCAACCGCAAGACCGGCATGGCGGCCAATGAGGGCGAGCCGGACACGATCATGGAAGCGTTCAAGCCCGGCACAGGCCCTGCCAGCAGCTTCAACGTGATCGGCATGGACGGCGCAATGTCGCAGGAAGATATCCTGCGCGCTTCGCCACAGGCCCAGCAGGCCATTACCGGCGGCGGCGGCGGCCTCTATTAAACCCAATTGATGGAAAGGCGAGGGGCGCGGGCTTTACATCCGCGCCCCTCGCATTTATTCACACGACCAGTTTTCAAAGAAGGCGAAGAATCTGCGAAATGCGCAATGAAATCGTGAATGTAGTCGACGAAATCAGGCAGGCCATAAGCCTGCTGAGGAGGCATCTTTGACTGGGACCAGGCGATAAGACGACTGGACTGGTTGAACAACAAGGCCGAAGACCCCAATCTCTGGAATGACGCTACCGAAGCGCAGAAGCTAATGCGCGAGCGCCAGCAGCTGGACGAATCGATCAATGGCGTCAAGCTGCTGGAACAGCAGGTCAACGACAATGTCGAGCTGATCGAGATGGGTGAGGCCGAAGGCGATGCCGATATCGTCAAGGAAGCCGAAGATGCGCTGAAGGCGCTGAGAAGCGAAGCCAACCGCCGTCAGGTGGAAGCGATGCTCTCCGGTGAAGCCGACAGCAACGACACCTATGTCGAAGTCCATTCCGGCGCCGGTGGCACCGAAAGTCAGGACTGGGCCAACATTCTGCTGCGCATGTACACCCGCTGGGCGGAACGTCAGGGCTTCAAGGTCGAGGTTCTGGAAGTTCACGAAGGCGAAGAAGCGGGCATCAAATCCGCGACCATTCTGGTCAAGGGCCACAATGCTTTCGGCTGGATGAAGACGGAATCGGGCGTTCACCGCCTCGTTCGTATTTCGCCATATGACAGCAATGCGCGCCGCCACACATCGTTCTCGTCCATCTGGGTTTACCCTGTGGTTGATGACTCGATCCAGATCGACATCAACGAAAGCGACTGCCGTATCGATACCTATCGTTCGTCGGGCGCCGGTGGACAGCACGTCAACACGACCGACTCGGCTGTGCGTATCACGCATATTCCGACCGGCATCGCAGTGGCCTGCCAGCAGGAACGCTCCCAGCACAAGAACCGCGCCAAGGCGTGGGAAATGCTGCGTTCGCGCCTCTATGAAGCCGAATTGATGAAGCGGGAAGCCGCAGCGAGTGCGCAGGCCGCCTCCAAGACCGATATCGGCTGGGGTCATCAGATCCGCTCTTACGTTCTGCAGCCCTATCAGCTGGTCAAGGACTTGCGCACGGGCGTGGAAAGCACCGCTCCGAGCAACGTTCTCGATGGCGACCTGAACGAGTTCATGGAAGCCGCACTCGCCCACCGCATCAGCGGTGGTGCAGACATCGAGGTTGCCGATATCGACTGATCGCTGATATCGCAGCGTTCAAAAGTCATTGGCCTCTCGCAAATCCTTGCGGGAGGCTTTTTGCATTTCAGGATGAGATCGAACGTTCCGGGAGGTCAGCGTGAAGCAGATACTTTATATCGTCGATGTCCAACCAAGCTTCAATCCGCCCGCTCAACTGGTGAGCGACATCACCACTCTCGCCAAGAAAATGCCCAGTGTCGCAAGCGTCGAGCGCCATGACGAAAGCATAACACCCTTCGAGCGACAGCTTGGCTGGAAACCGGGACCATCCGACGATTCGCTTGTGCCCGCAGATCGCATCTTCATCAAACACGGCTACGCACCGACGCGGGAAGCGGTGGAGTATCTAAAGTCTCTGAACCCAGACCGCGTCCTCGTCTGCGGCATCCAAGCCGACACCTGCGTCCTCGCCGCCGGATTCGCCTTCTTCGACGCCGGACTGCACCCGACGCTCATTCCATGGCTAACGGTTGGCTCCAGCCTGGACCGCTCCGGCGCATTGGGCGCGCGCCTGTGGAAACACCATTTCGGCGCGGTGCTGGATCGACCGGAGGAGTTGGGGCTTTAGAGAGACTAACCTGATGATGGATCAGCTCAGTTGCCTGCGTGTAGTATCTGGGCGTTGGTCTCACAGATACCTTTCTATCCTCAAATATCCAGATTTTCCGCAAATGCGGAGCGATCCTGAATGAAGCGGAAGCGTGCATCCGGCTTGGTGCCCATGAGATTGTCCACGGCTTCGCGGGTGCCTTCGAAATCCACGTCATCGATTTCCACGCGCAGCAATGTGCGCTTGGATGGGTCCATGGTGGTTTCTTTCAGCTGCGCTGGCATCATTTCGCCAAGGCCTTTAAAGCGACCGATTTCGACCTTCTTGCCCTTGAAGACTGTTTCCATCAGCTCGGCGCGGTGCGCGTCGTCGCGGGCATAGACCGTTTTTGCACCCTGGCGGATAACGTAAAGCGGCGGCACGGCGAGATAGAGGTGGTTGCCCCGGATGAGTTCCGGCATTTCCTGATAGAAGAAGGTAATCAGTAGCGAGGCGATATGCGCGCCATCCACGTCGGCATCGGTCATGATTACGATGCGTTCGTAACGAAGGTCTTCGTCGCGATACTTGGTGCGTGTGCCGCAACCGAGTGCCTGAATGAGATCTGCGATCTGCTGATTGGCAGACAGCTTTTCGCGGCTGGCGCTTCCCACGTTCAGAATTTTACCACGCAGCGGCAGAATGGCCTGATTGGCGCGGTTGCGCGCCTGCTTGGCCGAACCACCAGCCGAATCACCTTCCACGATAAAAAGTTCGGCACCCTCTGCCGTGTTCTGCGAACAATCCGCCAGCTTACCGGGCAGGCGCAGCTTGCGAACGGCGGTCTTGCGGTTGACTTCCTTTTCCTTGCGGCGGCGAAGGCGTTCTTCGCAACGCTCGATAACCCAGTCCAGCAGCTTGGCCGCTTCATTCGGGTTGCCGGCAAGATAGTGGTCGAACGGATCGCGAAGCGCGTTTTCGACGATGCGCTGCGCCTCGACCGTCGCCAGCTTGTCCTTAGTCTGGCCGACAAATTCAGGCTCACGAATGAAGACGGAAAGCATGCCGACAGCCGAAATCATAACGTCATCGGTAGTGATTTCGCGGGCGCGCTTGTTCTGCGTCAATTCGGCGTAATTCTTCAGGCCCTTGGTCAGCGCAATGCGAAGCCCTGCCTCGTGCGTGCCGCCTTCGGGCGTGGGGATGGTGTTGCAATAGGAATGCAGCTGGGCATCGCCGCCATACCAGGTTATGGCCCATTCCATCGCCCCGTGGCCACCGGTCTTTTCCGTCTTTCCGGCAAAGATTTCGCGGGTGACAGTGAAGTCCTTGCCGAGCGTGGCAGCAAGATAATCCTTCAGGCCGCCGGGGAAGTGGAACACGGCCTTTTCCGGAATGTCACCATCCGGTGGGACCATGCCGGGATCACAGCTCCATCGTATCTCTACGCCGCCAAACAGATAGGCTTTCGAGCGTGCCATGCGGAAAATGCGCGCCGGTTCGAAGCGGGCGTGGTCGCCAAAAATCTGGGGATCGGGATGGAAGCGAACGCGGGTGCCGCGACGATTGTGCACATCACCCAGCTCTTCAAGGCCACCCATGGGAACGCCACGCGAAAAGCGCTGGCGATAGAGCTTGCGATTGCGCGCGACTTCGACTTCGAGAAGATCGGACAGAGCGTTGACGACAGAGACGCCCACGCCATGCAGACCGCCCGAAGTTTCATAGGCCTTGCCATCGAACTTACCGCCCGCATGCAGCTTGGTCATGATGACTTCAAGCGTAGACTTGCCCGGAACCTGTGGGTGGTTTTCCACCGGAATACCGCGACCATTGTCGCTGACGGTCAGAAAACCTTCCGCATCGAGATGCACTTCGATGAAATTGGCGTGGCCGGCGACGGCCTCGTCCATGGAGTTATCGATGACTTCGGCAAACAGATGGTGCAGAGCTTTTTCATCCGTGCCGCCAATATACATGCCGGGGCGCATGCGCACGGGCTCCAGCCCCTCCAGCACACGGATGGAGGATGCACCGTAATCATCGCCCGATGAGGTGGTCACAAGCGTAGGCTTTGGCGTTGCGGCAACAGCTTTGGCCGCAGCAACAGGCGCAGCCTCGCGAGGCTCTGGCTCTCCGCGTTGCGGTGCGGCTTGGCTTGAAAATAGGTCGTTGCTATCGTCCATTGTACCCAGTTCAGTCAGAATTTGGCCATGCGAATCAGCGTTGCTTTGCCTCTGACGGCAAGACATGCTGTTACTCAAGCACGGAATAATCGGGTTTGCGTCATCTCAAAGGATTGCGCTGCCCCCGCCCGGATGACAAGTGTTCTGGCCCAAATGAAACGGTTACTCAAGGCATGTCCACAGCTATCTTCACCTTTTGTACTCTTTTTTGCCTGTCTGTTGCGATAACGCCCGCTCAGGCGCAAAGCACGGGCGGCCCGCTGAAACCCTTCAAGGACGATCTGTTTTCCAATCAGCCCGTGCTTTCCACGGGTGATGGCGGTGCCTCCGTGATCGTCGACTACAATGAAATGCGCGACATCAATGGCCGCGACGAGACGCCGGAACGGCGGGTGAAGCGTCAATATGTCGATCTGGCACCGAAGAAATTTCAGGAACTGGAAACACTCTCGGTAGAGGGTAGGGCGCTGGATGTCGGGCGCGTGGGGGCGGCCTCCGGGCAAGCCTTTACGGTGATCTTCATTCACGGCCGAGGTGGAGACCGAAGGCTGGGCATGAATGATTATACCTTCGGCGGCAATTTCAACCGGCTGAAGAATCTCGCCGTCGCCAATGGCGGCACCTATTACGCGCCGAGCGTGAAAAGCTTCGATGAAAATGGCGTTGCCGATATCGCCGCGTTGATTGCCGATGCGAAAGCAAAATCCGGCGGGCGCCCGGTCATACTCGCCTGCGCATCCATGGGCAGCTTCATCTGCTACGGCATTAGCCGCGATAAGAAAGCTGTTTCCGACCTGAAAGGCATGGCCATTCTTGGCGGCGCGGTCGATCCCGATTTTCCCAAAAGCGCTTTTGTGAAAGCCAAGAAGCCGGTTTGGTTTACTCATGGCAGCGAAGACAGGGTTTATTCCGCAGACCAGCAGGCAGGCATTTTCCGCACATTGCTGAAAGCAGGGCAGCCCGCGCGGTTCACGCTGTATAAAAGCGGAACGCACGGTACGCCGGTACGCATGACGGATTGGCGGGCGGTACTGAACTACCTGATATCAAGTTGAACATAAAAGAAGCGGCCAGCTGATCAAAAAACGACAAAATGCGACGATTTTGACCAAAGTTTTGAACCAAAACCTTTCTTTTTTGTACCAAATGATCTCGCTAGCCTTTAAGACTTAGCCAGTACCTGCCGTTACCGGCGTCCAGTCTTTTAGGGCGCCCTTTTAGTTAAGAGGAATGGATCGCTTATGACCCCTGATGTTCGCCCGCTCGTCGCTGGAAACTGGAAGATGAACGGAACGCGCGAGTCGCTTGATCAGATCAAAGCGATGGCCGAAGGTGTCAAAGGATCGCTGTCTGAAAAAATCGATTCGCTGATCTGCCCACCCTCCACGCTGCTCTATGTCGCGACCGCGTTGTGCGAAGACAGCCCGCTTTTGATCGGCGCACAGGATTGCCACCAGAATGCATCCGGCGCGCATACGGGTGACATTTCTGCCGAGATGATTGCTGATTGCTTTGGCACGCACGTCATCGTCGGCCATTCGGAGCGTCGCACGGACCATGCCGAGACCGACCACCTCGTTCGCGCCAAGGCCTCCGCGGCTCACGCCGCAGACCTCGTTGCCATCGTCTGCATCGGTGAAACGGCGGATGAACGCAAGGCAGGCCAGACGCTGGACGTGCTGAAGCGCCAGCTGGCTGGTTCTCTGCCGGATGAGGCGACTGCTGCAGATACCGTGATTGCCTACGAGCCCGTCTGGGCTATCGGCACCGGCCTGACGCCGACGACACAGGATGTGCGGGAAGCGCACGCTTTCATGCGTGAAGAACTGGTCAAGCGCTTCGGTGCGGAAGGTAAGGGCATGCGCATTCTCTATGGTGGATCGGTCAAGCCCGGCAACGCGCTGGAATTGATGGGCGTCGAGAATGTGGATGGCGCGCTGATTGGCGGGGCCAGCTTGAAAGCATCCGATTTTCTCTCCATCTATGCGGCATACGAGCAATTGACTGCTTGATCGCTTCTTTCGTCTTACAGGGGCTTGGAATACGCTTTCGCCTCATGTAAAGAGCCGCAAACTTCTTCATTGTGCTCCCAACGGGGCATGGAATGGATTGTCATGCAGAACGTACTGATTGTTATTCATCTCATGATCGTGCTGGCGCTTGTCGGCGTGGTTCTGATCCAGCGTTCCGAAGGCGGTGGCCTTGGTATCGGCGGTGGTTCCGGCTTCATGTCCGCGCGCGGTACGGCAAATGCGCTGACGCGCACCACGGCCATCCTCGCGGCGCTGTTCTTCGCAACGTCTCTCGGCCTTGGTCTTCTGACCCGCTACGAATCGCGCCCGACCGATATTCTGGACCGCATTCCCGCCACGCAGGGGCAGGGTAACGGCATTCTGGATACGCTCGGCCCGTCTTCGACAGCGCCAGCGACGCAGGCCCCGACTGAGGGCGGCGTTCCGTCCACGACCAATGGCGCTGCTGCTCCGGCCACAGGCGCTGCGCCTGCCACAGGTACGGCACCGGCCACGACGCCTGCCACTCCGGCACCAGCGACACCGGCTCCGGCCAACAACGCAGTTCCGACCGGCCAGTAAAACCGGTTCAAGCATATCACTCCGGCAGGCCAAAAGCCTGCCGGTTTTCTTTTGTTTACATTCCGGGCAAGCCTGCCGCATTTCCATCAACAGATGAATGCGGGCGTTCAGAAATTTGGGCTGGCGGAATCACTCATTTAAAGGTAAGCGGTGAATCCCATGGCGCGATATGTATTCATCACAGGCGGCGTGGTCTCCTCACTTGGTAAGGGCATTGCGGCCGCAGCACTCGGAGCGTTGTTGCAATCCCGTGGTTATCGGGTACGACTTCGCAAACTTGACCCCTATCTCAACGTCGATCCCGGCACCATGAGCCCCACCCAGCACGGTGAGGTGTTCGTGACCGATGACGGCGCGGAGACGGACCTCGATCTCGGTCACTACGAACGCTTCACGGGGCGCTCGGCCACCAAGACCGACAACATCACCACGGGTCGTATCTACAAGAACATCATCGATAAGGAACGCCGCGGCGATTATCTCGGCGCGACGGTGCAGGTCATTCCGCACGTCACCAACGAAATCAAGAATTTCGTGACCGAAGGTAATGAGGAATACGACTTCGTCATCTGCGAAATCGGCGGCACGGTGGGTGACATCGAAGCCATGCCCTTCATGGAAGCCATTCGTCAGGCCAAGAACGACCTTCCACGCGGCACGGCCATCTTCGTTCACCTGACACTCATGCCTTACATTCCGGCAGCCGGTGAGCTTAAGACCAAGCCAACGCAGCACTCCGTCAAGGAATTGCAGGCGCTGGGTATTCACCCTGACATTCTCTTGGTACGTGCCGACCGGGAAATCCCGGAAGCAGAACGCCGCAAGCTCTCGCTGTTTTGCAACGTGCGTCCATCCGCCGTCATTCAGGCGCTTGATGTTGCCAACATCTACGACGTTCCGATTGCCTACCACAAGGAAGGCCTCGACAACGAGGTTCTGGCCGCCTTCGGTATCGAACCTGCACCGAAGCCGCGCCTTGAGCATTGGGAAGAAGTCTGCAACCGCATCCACACGCCGGAAGGCGAAGTCACCATTGCCATCGTCGGCAAATATACCGGTCTGAAGGATGCCTATAAGTCGCTGATCGAAGCCCTGCATCACGGTGGCTTTGCCAACCGGGTCAAGGTCAAGCTGGAATGGATCGAATCGGAAGTCTTCGAAAAAGAAGATCCGGCTCCCTATCTGGAAAAGGTAGACGCCATCCTCGTTCCCGGCGGTTTTGGTGAGCGCGGCTCTGAAGGCAAGATACGCGCAGCGCAATATGCCCGCGAGCGTCAGGTGCCGTATTTCGGTATCTGCTTCGGCATGCAGATGGCGGTCGTGGAAGCGGCTCGCAATCTGGCCGGTATCGAGCAGGCATCATCAACCGAGTTCGGCACGACGTCCGAGCCGGTCGTTGGCCTGATGACGGAATGGGTCAAGGGCAACGAGCTAGAGAAGCGCAACGCAGCCGGCGATCTCGGCGGCACGATGCGTCTCGGTGCTTACAAGGCGTCGCTCAAGAAAGACACCAAGATCGCCGAAATCTACGGCTCGACGGATATCTCGGAGCGCCACCGCCACCGCTACGAGGTGAACGTGGATTACAAGGATCGCCTCGAAAGCTGCGGCCTCGTTTTCTCCGGCATGTCCCCGGACGGCGTTCTGCCAGAGACGGTTGAATACCCCGACCACCCGTGGTTCATCGGCGTGCAATACCACCCCGAACTCAAGAGCCGCCCGCTAGACCCGCATCCGCTGTTTGCGAGTTTCATTGAAGCGGCGCTGGAGCGGAGCCGGTTGGTTTGATTGGACCGAAATTTAAAAAGGCCGCAGCGATGCGGCCTTTTTGCCATTTATGGAGCATTGGTCTACTTGGAGGGAGGAAATTAAAACCAATAACGAGCTGCGTAATAAAAAATAAAATAATAGAAAATGATATACGTTCGAACGATATATGCTCTTGCAGTTAGAGATTGTTCTATTCCAAATTGTCCATGGGTTTAATTTTTAGCTCTTATGTTAACTCGATGGGGAAATATTACTCGTGAAAATCAGCTTAAACATTCCTTCTCTTTCAGGTGAAGTCTTTCCTATCGAAATCTTGTCCGGTCAAACTCTTTTTGTGCTTGGCGCGAATGGGACTGGTAAATCCTCTTTATTGCAAACTTTTTCAGCGATGGGCGGTGCCAATGCGCGACGTATATCAGCGAGCAGACAAACATGGTTCCAGTCGAGTTCGCTTGAGTTCACAGCCTCTCAGAAGCAGTCGTATGAGCAACAAGTTAAGAATTGGGATAATACCACTAATTCGCGCTGGATGGAGCAAAATGCTCAGATGCGATCAGGTATAACTCTCTACGACCTTATTGATGCAGAAAATGTCGATGCGAGAGCAATTGCAGGTGCCATGCGTGTAGGTGATATAGATGAAGCGACCAAACTTGCCCGAAAAACAGCACCTATAGCAAAAATCAACGAACTTTTGGCACTTTCAAACATTGAGATAAAAATCTCCGTTCAGGAGGGTGATCGTTTGGTGGCCTCCAAAAAAGGGGGGCCGCCATATGGTGCAGCAGAGTTGTCCGACGGTGAACGAAATGCATTGCTCATAGCAGCAGATGTATTGACGGCTAAATCAGGGACCTTGTTGATTATCGACGAACCAGAGCGACATCTTCATAGGTCGATTATTTCACCTTTGTTGACGCAGTTATTTCGTTTCCGGGACGATTGTGCGTTCATAGTTGCCACGCACGACTTGATGCTACCAGTTGACAATCCAGACACTCGCGTGTTGCTCGTGAGGTCCTGCGTTTATGCTGGCCAGACAGCTACTAACTGGGATGTAGATATAATTCCAGCGAATGCAGAAATCGAAGAATCCATTAGGCAAGATATTGTTGGCGCACGCCGTAAAATCGTTTTCGTTGAAGGTGATTCCTCAAGCCTAGATCGGCCACTTTACAGCGTCCTGTTTCCAGGTGTCTCTGTCCGGTCAAAGGGGTCTTCACGTGATGTGGAGTATGCTGTGAGTGGAATCAGAGCTTCAGAAACGCTTCATTGGGTAAAGGCTTGGGGTATTATCGACAACGATGGGCGTGACGCAGTCTCAATAGCATCCCTTCAATCCAATGGAATTTTCGCGCTTCCTTTTTATTCAGTTGAATCAATCTACTACCATCCCGGTCTGATCCGAGCTGTCGCCTTGAAGCAAGCTTCTGTAACAGGGGGAGACGGTATAGCGAATGCAGAAAATGCCATCAGTGCTGCGATATCTGTGACAGAGACTCATTTTCCACGTCTAGCGGCCCGAGCAGTTGAAAAGACAATCCGACGGACATTTTTTAATAGCTTACCGACATTACGGCAGATCGAATTGCGGGAACCCGTTGCACTCCAAATAGACACGGAATCTATCGTCAAAGGAGAGATCTCGACGCTTTCTGCAGCAGCACAGACCGGTGACTGGGTTCGGATTTTAACTCGTTGCCCCATCAGAGAAACGCAAGCTTTGGATACGATAGCTAAGGGTGTGGGTCTTCAAAATCGCTATCAATACGAAGCAGCAGTTCTTCAACTTCTCCGCGACGACGATTCGATAGTTGCGACAACCCGCAGTATGTTCGGTAGTTTAGCGGCGGAGCTAGATACAGTTTAATCAGTATCTGCAGTTATGAATTAAGAAAGCAGTATAAAACCGGAAAGAAACACATAGTTTGCTCGTATTGGGTAGACCTGAAACGGGTGATATGAAAGCACCATTTAAATAAGTAAAATTAAACCAATAGCTGCTCTTAACGCAACCGCACCACTAAACACTCCCCACCAACCTCCAACTCCTCCGCAAACGGCGCACGCACGATCAAGCAATCGGCCTCCGCCATGATTTTCATCATGGATGAGTCTTGCTTCGTAAAGGCTTCGACAACCGGAAAGCCACCTTCATAACCGATGATCCGTGCACGCAGATAATCCTGCCTCTGGTCGTTGCCTTTCAGCGCGGTGGCAATCTTGGCTTTGATTTCCCGGGATGTGATTGGGCGGTGGCTGAGTTTTTGGATAAGCGGTTCCAGAAACAACAGGCTGCAAACGAGGCTGGCGACCGGGTTGCCGGGTAGGCCGAGCACCTGCATGTCGCCGATAGAGCCGACCATCAGCGGTTTGCCGGGGCGCATGGCTATGCGCCAGAAATCCAGCTCCATGCCTTGGGCTTTCAGCGCCCCTTGCACGAGGTCATGATCGCCGACCGAGGCACCGCCGAGGGTAACGAGGACGTCAGCTTTTGCGGCGATGGCTTTGTCGATGGCGGCACGGATGAGGGATTCGTCATCGGCGACGATGCCGAGATCGAGGATGTTTGCACCGGCTCTGCGGGCCAGCGTGGCGACGCCAAAGGTGTTGGAGGCGATGATCTGCGCGGGGTTGGGGGTGCCGCCGGGCGGGATCAGTTCATCGCCGGTTGCGAGAACAGCGATGAGCGGTTTGCGGTAGACGGAAAGCTCCGCATGGTTCATAGCGGCGGCAAGGGTAATGTCTGCGAAGGTGAGTTCCGTTCCGGCCCTTAGGCCGGTTTCGCCTTCCAGAAAATCCTGTCCGCGCGGGCGGATATGTCTTCCCTCGGTGACCTCGAACGTCGTGCGGATTTTGCCGCCTTCGAGCTTTTCCGCATCTTCCTGAATGAGAACCGAATCGGCACCCTCGGGCAAAGGCGCACCGGTGAAAATCCGCACGGCCTCACCTTCGCCCACGCGGCCCTCGAACGCATGGCCCGCAGCGGACTCACCAATGACGGTGAGGATGGAGCCGATCTGTGGGGCGTCGGTGGCCCTCAGCGCGTAACCATCCATGGCAGAGGCGTGAAAGGGTGGTTGGGTGAGGCGCGCCTCAAGATCCTGCGACAGCACACGCTGGTCGGCGTCTTCCAGTCGCACGGTCTCGACCGACATGACGGGTCTGGCTGCACCCAGCAAGCGCGCCTGAGCTTCCGCAACGGGCAGGAGGGGTTTCATGGCGTTTCCTCTTCCTGTGGCCGTAAGGGTGGATTCGCCGCATCCCCGCCGGACCCATTCAATGTCTTAGTCTTGTGCCTTGAAATGCCCGGATTTTCCGCCGGTCTTTTCCAGCAGGCGGATGGAGCCGATTTCCATGCCCTTGTCGGCGGCTTTCGCCATATCGTAGATGGTCAGGCAGGCGATGGAAACGGCGGTGAGGGCTTCCATTTCGACGCCCGTCTTGCCGGACAGCTTGACGGTGGCCTGAACGCGCAGGCCGGGCAGGGCTTCGTCTTCGGTAATATCGACGGCGACCTTCGTCAGCATTAGCGGATGGCAGAGCGGAATGAGGTTTGAGGTTTGCTTGGCGGCCATGATACCGGCCAGCCGGGCCGTGCCGATGACGTCGCCCTTCTTGGCATTGCCTTCACGGATCAGCGCCAGCGTTTCCTGCTTCATTTTCACGAAGCCTTCCGCCACCGCAACGCGCGTCGTCTCAGTCTTGTCGCCCACATCGACCATGTGCGCCTCGCCGGACGCGCCGATATGGGTCAGTTTAGGGTCGGCGCTCATTCGGCAGCCAGAATGTCACTGCGGCCCGTCAGCAGCGTGCGTGTAGCGGCTGTAACATCATCCTTGCGCATGAGGCTCTCGCCGACGAGGAAGGTGGTGATGGCTGATTTTTGAAGGCGGCTGCAATCCTCATAGATGAAGATGCCGCTTTCGCCCACCAGCAGCTTGTCCGCAGGAACCATCGCCGCCAGACGCTCGCTGACATCGAGGCTGACCTCGAAGGTGCGCAGGTTGCGATTGTTGATGCCGAGCAGCGGGGAGGTGAGTTTCAGCGCGCGTTCTGTCTCTTCTTCGTCATGCACTTCAACCAGAACATCCATGCCGAGCGAGAAAGCCTCGTCTTCCAGACGCTTGGCCTCATCGTCAGAAAGCGATGCCATGATGAGAAGAATGCAATCGGCACCCCAGGCACGGGCTTCATGGACCTGATAGGCCTCAAACATGAAATCCTTGCGCAGCGCGGGCAGGGCGCAGGCTTCGCGGGCGGCGGTCAGAAATTCCGGTGCGCCCTGAAAACTTGGCGTATCCGTCAGCACGGAAAGGCAGGCAGCACCGCCGGCCTCATAGGCTTTTGCCAGCGCTGGCGGATCGAAATCCGGGCGGATGAGGCCCTTGGAAGGGCTGGCCTTTTTGATTTCAGCGATAAGCCCGAACGCGCCATCTGCCTGTTTGCGCTTCAGCGCATTGTAAAAGCCGCGCGGCGCTGTCTGGTCGGCAGCCATTGCCTTCAGATCATCCAGCGAAACCCTTGCCTTGGCAGCAGCAATCTCTTCGCGCTTGTAGGCTTCGATCTTTTTCAGAATGTCGCTCATGGCTTTGCCTTACTCTTCGTTCGAAACAGCAATCAGTCTGTCGAGGGCTGCTGTTGCTCTGCCTTCGTCCAGCGAGGCACTTGCGATTTTCATGCCGTCTGCCAGCGTCTGCGCCTTGCCAGCCACGACGAGAGAGGCCGCGGCATTGCACAGCGATACGTCGCGGTAAGCGTTCTTGTGCCCGCTTAAGACGTCGCGCAAGGCCGCCGCATTGGCAACGCCATCGCCACCCTTGAGATCCTCTATGCTGGCGGTATCGACACCAAAATCCTTTGGCGTCAGATCGAAGCTTCTGATCTTGCCACCTTCCAGCGCGGCCACATGGGTGGTGCCTGTGGTGGTGATTTCGTCCAGCCCATCACCGTGAACGACCCAGACACTTTCCGAGCCCAGATCGCGCAACACTTCTGCAAGCGGCACCAGCCAATGCGGCGCAAAAACGCCGAGCAACTGCTTCTTCGCGCCAGCCGGGTTGGACAGCGGGCCGAGCAGGTTGAAGATGGTTCGCGTGCCAAGCTCAACCCGGCTGGGGTTGACGTGGCGCATGGAGGAATGGTGACGCTGTGCGAACATGAAGCCAAGACCGGCCTCGCCGATGCAGCGGCTGATCAGCTCCGGATCGATATCCAGCTTCACGCCTAAAACGGAGAGCGCATCTGCCGTGCCGGATTTGGAGCTTAGCGCGCGGTTGCCGTGCTTGGCAACCGGTATGCCTGCGCCCGCCACGATGATGGAGGCGAGCGTGGAGATGTTGTAGGTACCCAGCCCATCGCCGCCGGTGCCAACGATATCCATGGCATCGGCAGGGGCCGTTACGGGCAGCATGCGCGAGCGCATGGAGGAAACAGCACCGACGATCTCGTCAACCGTTTCACCGCGCACCCGCAAAGCCATGAGGAACGCACCGATCTGCGAAGGTGTTGCTTCGCCGGACATCAGAATGTCGAAGGCCTGACGGGCATCATCCCGGTTCAGGCTTTCGCCATTGGCCACCTTCGCAATCAGCGGCTTCAAGTCAGCCATGTCGTCACGTCCCCCGAATTGCGGCTTAGAATGCTGTCATGGCCTGGTCTGCGACAGCCTGATTGATGGTGACACCATAATCATTCTGAAGACGGTTGACCATCTGGTCGAGCATGTCATCGCCGGCGGCGGTTGCCATGGCAGTCAGCTGCTGGTCGTTGTTATCAAGCGCGTCGGATGGCGAGTTGGTGACATCCGTAACCTTGAACAGAACGCGGCTGGAGCCTTCCGTGTCCGGCGCTGTACCGACAAGGCCGTTTGCGCCCGCAAAGACGGCGGCCACGGCCTGCTGGCCCAGCAATGCGTCTTCGCTGGTGCGGCGAAGGCCCATCTTGGTTTCCACGGCAAGGCCCATCTCGCCAGCGATCGCAGCCAGCGTTTCGCCCTTTTCAACGCGTGCCTTCAGTTCGTCGGCCTTGGTGGCCAGCGCTGTGCGCTGCTGTTCGGCAGTCCAATCGGCCACGACCTGATCCTTGACTTCGTTCAGGGTCCGGTCGCGCGGTGCGGTGATCTGCTGCAGGTCGAACCAGACGTAACCGTCACGGCCGATATTGACAGCAGGCGCATCGCCTCCCTGATCGGCCTTGAAGACTTCCGTTACGAGGGCAGGGGTCGGCAGGCCTTCGACAGGCTTGCCCTTGTCGTCTTCGCCATTGGCGTCGATTGCTTCGACCGTAACCGGCTTGAGCTTGAGCTGTGTTGCTGCATCCGCCAGCGAAGAGCCGCCGCCACGCAGGTCTTCGTAGCGGTCGTGAACATTGTTCAGCTCTTCGGCAGCATTGGCCGTGGCAAGATTGGTGCGAATCTCTTCCTTCGCCTCATCCAGCGTCTTCATGCTTTCGTTCTTGATGCCCGTCACGCGCAGGATGACCGGGCCGAAGGCGCCGTCAACGACGGGAGACACGCCGCCATCCTTCTGGATTGCGAAGGCTGCTTCGGCGACCGACTGGTCGGGAACCGTGTCCTTGGTGAATTCGCCCAGCGTCACATCGGCAGGCTGCTTGCCCTGATCTTTCACGACCTGATCGTAAGTGGTGGTTCCGGCGCGAATCTGTGTCGCAGCGGCTTGCGCCATTTCCTTGTCGGAGAATGTCAGCTGCTCGATGGTGCGGCGTCCGGCTGTGCGGAAGTTATCCTTGTGACCTTCGTAATAGTCGGCAATCTGCTGATCGGTGATTGCGGCCTGATCGGCGATGTCGGACGGCTCAAGCTTCACATAGGTGAACTTGCGATATTCCGGCGCGCGGTAATTGGCCTTGTTCTTCTCAAACCATGCCGCCAGCACATCGTCACCCGGTGCTTTGACCGGATCGATATTGGCGTTGGACAGCAGGATATATTCGATTGAGCGCTGTTCATCGCGATAATGCTTCAGCGCATCGACCAGAACTTGCGGCGGCTTGAAGCCGTCGGAAATGGCATCCACGATCTGGCCGCGCACGGCAACCTTGCTGCGCTCCTTCACGTAATCATCTTCGTTGAAGCCCGCGCCGCGCAGACGCTGGCTAAAGAGACTGCGGTCGAACTGGCCGTTTGGAGACTTGAATGCCGGGTCTTCGGCAATGAGGGTCGCGAGGCGATCTTCGGAAAGGCCGAGGTTCATCTTCGAGGCCAGTTCGTCCAGCGCTGCACCGGCAGCAAGCTGGCTGAACACCTGACGGTCGATGCCGAACGCCTTGGCCTGTTCCGTGGTCAGACGCGTGCCAAACTGGCGGCCGACATCTGCCATCTGGCGCTGATAGGCAAAACGGAATTCATTGGGCGTGACCGTCTGGTCGCCCACCGTCATGACGGCATGCGAATTTGTCGACACCAGAGATGCGGAAACGCCCCACACGCCGAAGGACACGACGAGGAGAAGAAGAAGAATCTTTGCCGCCAAAGTTCGAGAAGCATTTCTCAGGGAATCGAGCATCGTTATGCAAACCTCACAATATTCGCCCGTTACGCCGGGTCTATGGGGCTTCCTTAAATCAATCCTCTTTGGAATTGAAGGCTAAATTCCGCGTAAAGGCGTGCTTCTTCAAACGATGGCGTGAGCAATTGCGCCAGTGGGAGTAATTGTGCGCACCATGCGAAACGCCAGACACCAAAAAGCCGCCTGACGGGCAGGCGGCTTTCAAACTTCGAATATTGTATCAAACCTTCAGAGTCTGGCAGTCATAACGCCTTGCTGCGTTCCATCAACGCTTTGAAATCCTCATCTTCCTTACGAGACTCCGTCACCACCGAGATAACGGATGCCACGAACATTGCGCTGATCAAGGCTGCTAGCAGTGTCAAGAATGTAAGCATGGCATAACTCCAGAAGTGATGAGTATTTCACTCCCGCTGGATCAATAATAATTCATATACTGAGAGCGGGCAGTAAGCTGCGGAAATTCAGGGCCGTTCTGTTCCGGCTTTTGACCGTAAAGGCTGAACGTGGTTGCTACCATTGCAATAACCAACATTGTCCAGGCTGTGCTGATCACGCCGATTTTCGCCGAAGTAGACTGTTTTTCTCTGATAAACATGTGCCCGTTCCTTTACTGCGATCTGAACGCGTGACAGCTAATCCAGTTCCGCGTTATTGTTAAAAATCGATTAGCATCGCGCCTCTGAAGCTTTGTTGAATGCTTCGTTCATCTGGCGTTCAGGAAATCGGCAGTTCACGTCAATCCATGAAGACATATTCAACGACGAAGGATGTCGCGATTGTCAGGATCATCATAAATACCAGCATTTCCGTCTCCGATTGGGCAGAGTGCCCGTTTGCGATGCGATGAGACGTTTATAGAGATATGCTTTGAAGCCGCGCTGAATGGCGCGTTCATGTGGTGTTCAGTGTAATATTGAGGCTGCGCGGCGAAAAGCCTGCCACGCCGAGGTCTTGCGAAGCTCTGTCTTACATGACAAAAGGCGGCACAACTAACGTTAAATATCGAGAGCGGTATGACGATTGCCTTTTATCCCGGATCTTTTGATCCGATGACCAACGGACACTTGGATGTTTTGATCCAGTCGTTGAATGTTGCGTCGGAAGTCATCGTCGCTATAGGTATTCATCCCGGCAAGGCGCCGATGTTCAGCTTCGAGGAAAGAGCCGAGCTTATTCGCCGTTCTTTGACCGAAGCATTGCCGGATGCCGTTGATCGCCTTCGGGTCGTTTCCTTCGGCAATCTGGTGGTGGATGCCGCCCGCGAGCATGGTGCTACGCTTCTGGTGCGCGGCCTGCGGGATGGCACCGATCTGGATTACGAAATGCAGATGGCTGGCATGAACAGGCAGATGGCGCCCGATATTCAGACCGTATTTCTACCAGCCGGAACGGCATCGCGGCCCATTACCGCCACATTGGTTCGGCAGATCGCCGCAATGGGCGGTAATGTGGAGACTTTCGTGCCGAAAGCCGTGTTGCAAGCCCTCAACAGCAAGCTGAAACACTAGTCTCAGCCAATACTCTGGAGCCAATCCGATGAAACTGCTTCGATTTGCCTTTGCTGGCGCCCTGTTCGTCAGCGCCATCGCCGCCAGCACCTTTGCTTCGGCTGCGGAATTCCTCACGATCCAGCTGAAAGACGGCCCTGTCGTCATCCAGCTTATGCCGGAAGTTGCGCCCAAGCACGTTGCGCAGATCAAGGCGCTGGCTGAAAAAGGTGCTTACGACAACGTCGCCTTTCACCGCGTCATTCCCGGCTTCATGGCCCAGACGGGTGATGTGCAGTACGGTAACATGAGCAAGTCGTTCAACGCCCAGCGCGCAGGCACCGGCGGTTCCGACCTGCCTGATCTGCCGGCCGAGTTTTCCAAGACACCGTTCGAGCGTGGCACTGTCGGTATGGCCCGTTCGCAGGACCCGAATTCCGCCAACTCGCAGTTCTTCATCATGTTCGATCAGGGCTCGTTCCTGAACGGCCAGTATACCGTCGTCGGCAAGGTCGTGTCCGGCATGGAATTTGTCGACAAGATCAAGAAGGGTAAAGGCGGCAACGGCGAAGTTTCCGATCCTGACCGCATGGTCAAAGTCACCGTTGGCAAGAAATAAAACCGGGCGCATGCCCACGTAAAAGGAGAGATACCATGGCCGAGATCAAAGATCCCGAAAACACCCTCATCATGGAAACCACGACTGGCAAGGTCGTGATCCAGCTTCTGCCGGAAGTGGCCCCCGGCCACGTTGCCCGCATCAAGGAACTGGTGTCCGAGCAGGCCTATGACGGCGTTGTTTTCCACCGCGTCATCTCCGATTTCATGGCGCAGACCGGCGACGTGAAGTTCGGCAAGAAGGGTTCTGAAAGCTTCAACCCAAGCCGCGCTGGCATGGGCGGCTCCGAGAAGCCTGACCTGCAGGCAGAATTTTCCGCCATTTCCCACGTTCGCGGCACCTGCTCCATGGCCCGTTCGCAAAGCCCGAATTCTGCCAACTCGCAGTTCTTCATCTGCTTTACGGACAGCCCATGGCTGAACAAGCAGTACACCGTCTGGGGCCAGGTCATCGAAGGCATGGAAGCCATCGATAAGGTCAAGCGCGGCGAGCCTGTGAAGGACCCCGATTCCATCGTCTCGATCCGCCTTGCTTCTGCGGCCTGATCGTCGGATATAGACACTTGGCCCGCCTCGCAGGTTCTGCGGGGCGGGTTTTGATTGGGTGGCGGGCATCAACCTCTCCGTCGTCGTCCTCGGGCTTGCCCCGAGGATCGTTGTGGATCGTTAGATCCTCGGGTCAAGCCCGAGGATGACGCAGAGTTTGGAGAACGCCCCGTCACCCGAATTACCCGCCCACATGCGAATGCGGGGCGGGTTTGATGTTTTTCGAAAGCCCATCATGCGTGTAGACCTGTTCGACTTCGACCTTCCTGACGATAACATCGCGCTTCGCCCGGCGAACCCGCGCGACAGTGCGCGTCTGCTTGTGGTCGATCCGAATGCAGGCAGCATGACGGACCATCAGGTTTTTGATCTCCCAAGTTTTCTGAAGCCCGGCGACGCCTTGGTGTTCAACGACACCCGCGTTATTCCCGCCCAGCTAGAAGGCGTCCGGCTCCGCGAGGGCGCTCCGGAGACTGCCGTTTCCGCCACGCTGCATATGCGCGCAGATGCCAGCCGCTGGAAGGCTTTTGCCCGTCCCGGCAAGCGCATCAAGCAGGGCGACCGCATCCGCTTCGGTTACGAGCGTGACAATGTCTGCGGCTTGGCTTTCCTTGAGGCGACCGTCGAGGAAAAGGGCGAAGAGGGCGAAATCACGCTGCTGTTCGACGTCTCCGGCCCCGTGCTGGACGAGGCCATCGCGTCCGTCGGCCACATCCCCTTGCCACCGTATATCGCCGCCAAGCGTCCTGAAGACGCGCAGGACCAGACCGATTACCAGACAATCTACGCCCGCGAAAAAGGGGCCGTCGCAGCGCCCACCGCCGGCCTGCACTTCACGCCCGCGCTCTTCGAAGCTCTGGATGCCGCCGGTATCGAGCGGCACTTTGTAACGCTTCATGTGGGCGCTGGCACGTTTCTGCCTGTAAAGGCTGATGACACCGAAGAGCACAAGATGCACCTCGAAATCGGCACTGTCTCAGAGGAAACTGCGGCCAAGCTGAATGCGGTCAAGGCGAGGGGCGGTTGCATCGTTTGCGTCGGCACAACGTCGCTGCGGCTGATCGAAAGTGCGGCTGCTGATGATGGACAGATCATGCCCTGGTCCGGGCCAACCGGCATCTTCATCACGCCGGGATACCGTTTCAAGGCTGTCGATATTCTGATGACGAATTTTCACCTGCCGAAATCCACGCTGTTCATGCTGGTTTCGGCTTTCTGCGGGCTGGAAACCATGCGCGAGGCCTACACGCGCGCTATCGAAACCGGCTACCGTTTCTATTCCTATGGCGATTCCAGCCTCCTTTTTCGGAAAACCTGATGCACGAGAACTTCTCCTTCACCCTCAAAGCAACCAGCGGCGGCGCGCGTCTTGGCGAAGTGGCCATGCCACGCGGCACCATCCGCACACCGGCCTTCATGCCGGTCGGCACGGTTGGCACCGTCAAAGCCATGTATCTGGATCAGGTGCGTGACCTCGGCGCCGATGTCATTCTGGGCAATACCTACCACCTGATGCTGCGACCCGGCCCGGAGCGAGTACAGCGCCTTGGTGGTCTGCATGAGCTGATCCGCTGGCCGCACCCGATCCTCACCGATAGCGGCGGTTTTCAGGTCATGTCACTGTCTGGCCTACGCAAGCTGGATGAGAAGGGCGTGACCTTCAAAAGCCATTTGGATGGCTCGCTGCACCACATGTCACCAGAACGCTCCATCGAAATTCAGGGCATGCTGGATTCTGATATCCAGATGCAGCTCGATGAATGCATCGCGTTGCCTGCCGAGCGCAAGGAAATCGAACGCGCCATGGAAATGTCGCTGCGCTGGGCGGAGCGTTGCCGCGTTCAATTTGGCGAGCAACCGGGCAAGGCCATGTTCGGCATCGTGCAGGGTGGCGATCAGCCGGATTTGCGCATCCGCTCGGCGGAAGGGCTCAAGCAGCTCGATCTCAAGGGTTATGCCGTGGGCGGTCTTGCCGTGGGCGAACCGCAAGAGGTGATGCTGGCGATGCTCGACACGACGCTTCCGGTTCTGCCAACGGAAAAGCCGCGTTATCTGATGGGCGTCGGCACGCCGGATGATATCTTGAAATCGGTCGCCCGCGGCATCGACATGTTCGATTGCGTCATGCCCACCCGCTCCGGTCGTCACGGTCTGGCCTTCACCCGCCGTGGCCGCGTCAACATCCGCAACGCCCGCCACGCTGAAGACATGCGCCCGCTGGACGAACAGTCCAACTGCCCGGCATCGCGCGATTATTCCCGCGCCTACCTGCACCATCTCGCCCGCTCCAACGAGGCACTGGGCGGCATGCTGCTCTCCTGGCACAATCTGGCCTATTATCAGGAACTGATGCAGGGCATCCGCAAATCAATTGAAGAAGGCCGCTTTGCGGATTTCTACGCCGAGACCATTGAAATGTGGGCGAAAGGCGATATCGATCGCATCTGAGAGTCTGTTTGAAACTCAACGGATCGACCGCATTGCCAACCGCGCCCTATGTTCTCTTTCGCGATGATACGACCGGTTCGGTGACGCTGTTCACTGAACCGGAAGAAATCATCGTTGCGCATAACGCGGATGAATTCCTGCCCGCGCTGGAGCGCATGCAGCGGGCGCGTGAAAGTGGCAAATATCTCGCTGGCTATATGTCCTATGAGGCAGGCTACCTCTTCGAGAAAAAGCTCGCACCGATCGCGGACGTAAAACGCGATGTCCCGCTTCTCTGCTTCGGCGTCTTCACGTCACCGGTTGGTGACGAAGTGGAGCCTCCGGCGGACTTGATGCAAGTCGATGATTTTCTGACCGACATCAAACCGGCCTGGACGCTTCCGCAATATCGCCAGCAGTTCGACAGGCTGCATCAGCATCTGCGGCAGGGCGATTGTTATCAGGCCAATCTGACAATGCCGATCCATGCGCGCTGGCAGGCAGACCCGCTCACCGCATTCTGGTCGCTGATCGAGCGGCAGCCGGTGAAATACGGCGCGTTGATCGATCTGGGTGGCCCCGTCATTCTCTCCCGTTCGCCTGAACTGTTTTTCTCCATCCGGGATGGCTGGATTGAAACGCACCCGATGAAGGGCACGATCCGGCGCGGCGCCTCACCGGATGAAGATGCGGCCCTGATCGAGCGCATGTTGCGGGATGAAAAGACGCTGGCCGAAAACCGAATGATCGTTGACCTGCTGCGCAACGACATATCGCGCATCACCGAAGTCGGCACGCTGGACGTTCCCAAGCTTTTCGATATCGAGACCTATCCGACGGTTCACCAGATGGTCAGCCATATCAGCGCAAAGCTGCTGCCTGATTTGTCCATAACAGATATTTTCGCAGCCCTGTTTCCCTGCGGCTCGATCACGGGTGCGCCGAA
Organism: Agrobacterium sp. 20P9.1.2; assembly: GCF_057799395.1. NCBI lineage: Bacteria > Pseudomonadati > Pseudomonadota > Alphaproteobacteria > Hyphomicrobiales > Rhizobiaceae > Agrobacterium > Agrobacterium sp. 20P9.1.2. The sequence continues at coordinate 92,135 of NZ_JBYOKI010000003.1, read as the reverse complement.
AATGCGCGCCATGGAGATTCTGCACGATCTGGAGACAGGGCCGCGCAACGCCTACTGCGGCGCAATCGGCCTCATATCACCCACAGGAGACATGCGCTTCTCCGTCGCCATTCGCACTATCACGCTGTTTGAGGATGGCAGAGCCACGTTCAATGTCGGCGGCGGTATCGTGTTCGATTCCACTGCGGATGCGGAATATGACGAATGTCTGCTGAAGGCGAAATTCGCGACGGGTGAGAAGCGACTAATTTAGTCTAGCGGCCAGAGTGCGATAAGCCGCCGATCGTCTCGGCGGCTTCTTTGGTTTTCAGCTCACCATCGGCTTAACGCGACAAAAGCGTCAGGGCAGTAGTCTTGTCCAGCACGGTGCGCGTAACGCCGCCGAACAGCATCTCCCACCAGCGGGAATGGCCATAAGCACCCATGACCAGCAGATCGATGCTGTTATCCGACAGACGCTGCTCGATTGCCTTTTCGGCAGACAGGCCATGCGCTTTTTCCTGCGAGGTGACGCTGACATTGATGCCGTGGCGGGCGAGGGTGGAGGCGAGTTCGGAACCTGCAAGGGCACCGGACTGAACATCGCTGTCCTCCGCACCGACAGAGAAAATCTCGACGCTATCTGCCGCCATCATGAAGGGTAGGGCATCGAAGGCCGCGCGGGTGGCCTCTCTCGAACCGTTCCACGCCACCAGCACGCGTTTAATTGGTTTGGGTTGCTGCAAGATGTGTGGAACGAGAAGGATCGGGCGCCCGCTTTCATAGAGAAAATTGTCGAGCTCCGCACGGCTATCTGACATTGCCGAAGCACTCGTCTGCCTCGCGAGCACGATATCGGCGCAGCGCGCGCTCTGAACGGCTGTGTTGGAAGAGTAACCGACGGAGGAAACGAAGCTGCGCCACTCGTGCGAAACGCCTTCGGCAGACATTTTCTTATCGAATATCCGCCCCACATCCGTGGTTTCCTGATGCGCGACTTCCTGCACCGCTTGTACGGTTGCCGGGTCTGGCATCTCCATGGGGGCAACGAGCGGAACGGCTGCAAATGTTTCCATATGCAGGCCAATGACGTGTGAGGAGAATGTGTTTGCCAGCGAAACGGTAAAATCGCCTAGCTTTCGGGCATTTTCCGCGGTGTCCATAACGGCAAGTATCGTCTTGTAACCCATGTTCGGGCTCCCTCATCATGGTGAAGCTGTGCAGCCTGGGAAATCTGCAATCCGCTTCCGTTTAAGCCAGCACTCTGTTGCCTTCAGCCTAGCAAAGCCTTGATCACGATCAACGCGAACGCAAAGGCGGTTTCGATTTGCGTAAACGTTCGACGGCTGCAAGCGTTCAAACGGCGCGCGCTGCTTTCTCGCGAGTGATGGTCTCGATCATTGCGGTCACGTCCTGCGCTGCGGCGTTGAGGGCCGCTGCATTGCGGGCGCGAACGACGATCTCCGTAGAAAAACGCTGGCCGTCATATTTGGGGTAGGAGCCGATGCTCGTTTCGGGATGGGCCTTCTGAACGACGGTCAAAAGCGTGCCGATATCACCTTCGCCATAGGGCGAGCGAACAGCTTGCGACAGGATTTTCGATCCGGTGCGGAGTGTGGGAATCACATTGTCGAGCATGGCCTGAAACACCTGCGGTACGCCGGCCATGACGTAGACATTCTCCACGATAAAGCCGGGCGCGACCGATACCGGGTTGGCTATGTGCTGCGCCCCACGGGGCATGCGGGCCATGCGCTTGCGGGCATCGGTAAATTCCATTTCTCGAACGCGGTACATCTCGCCCAACAGGCGCATCGCTTCGTCGTCATGTTCGCAGGGCAGACCGAAGGCTGCGGATACGGCATCGGCGGTGATGTCGTCATGGGTGGGGCCGATCCCGCCCGACGTGAAGACATAGTCATAACGCTCACGCAGCGCATTCAGCGCCTCGATGATAGCAGGTTCCTCATCCGCGACAATTCTCACTTCCTTGAGATCTATGCCTGACATGGTCATGACATCGGCGAGGTGGCCGATGTTCTTATCCTTGGTGCGACCGGAAAGAAGCTCATCGCCAATGGCCAGCATGGCGGCGGTGACGATTGTGGAGGAAGACTGGGGTGCAGACATGCGCGTTACTCACGAGAGGCTATTGTCAGACGTTAGCGCCCCCCACGCCGAATGCAATAAGGTTGCTATTGAAAAAAAGCTGATGAACAAAGTCGTGAAGCGGAAAAACAAAATGCGGCACAAAGGCCGCATTTTGGCATCGTTATTTTAAATAACGTTGTCTGATAATCACTCTGATATTGCTATCAAATGATGGGGTTAACCATCATAAGGCAAGTAACAACCACAAAACCAAGTAGTGAAACTTCAAGCAGACTGTTGAGACCGTCACGCATCGCTTTACCCTCCATGTTCGTGGAAGAAGAACGTGCAAAACTTAACGGAGTTCCGTGACGCTGACATGAATTGTTAGGAATTCTATGGGCAGCATACATGCCCGGCATTTGCACTCAGGTCACGACGAGTGCAAAAATCCAATGCCCGACAATGCTGATCAGCAGGCAGGCCAGAATAAGGATGAAAATGAACTTTTTCATTGAGAAGAGTGCCTCGGTATTTTTTGATTTTCGTCAACATCTTACCGACAAGGCGGCCGGTTTTTAAGATGGCAAAATCACCTGCGTCACTATGACTTTACGTCTAGACCAGCTTCAATCGCCGCATCGATGAAGGCCTTGCGCGCATCTTCGGGCTTTTTCTTGCCAGCATCCACAGCCGCAAAGACGAGAAGTGCACGGTCCAGCATCTCGCCATCTTCTTCCGGCCAATCTTCGATCAACGCCCAGGACGCCGCCTGCGTCGATTCGATGCTCACATAGACGCCTGGCTCTTCCAACGCGATGAGAACCGGCTTTTTCCAAGGCGTCTGCATGGCTTTCCCCGTTGCTTCCAATACTGGAAGGGCGTTTAGAAGGTTCGGGGTAGCTGTTCAATGTCTATCTGCATGCTACCGGCATTATGTTGCCAGCCTAGTCATCCCGACCAAGGAACGACCAGTCCCTGATGATACGGCGGTCGATGATTTTCAGCGAACGGTCCGGCTGGATCTGATACGTTTCAATAACGCGGTCATCGAAGCGGCGGAAATTATGGGTAAACGTGCTGCCGATAGGCGATTTCGTCAACTTCGTTCGCGGCTGCCCGCCGTAAGTAATGCTGCCGGGTATCGGCTCCAGGCTGTAGGACGAGATAGACGTGGCCGTAAAGCCGCCAGCCGTACAACCGCCAAGCCCCAACGCCAGTCCTGCACTCATTAAAACAACGGTCAATCTCATGGCGCTCTCCCGGAAAGTCTGTTGGGTTGCATATCGCAACACTACTCTTGTATCGCGGTAAACTGCAAAAGCCGATTGATGTTCCGACGAGGTGGGGGAATTAGACAGCACGGTCCCATCCGTCAGTCACACCATCGATGGAGTGACTTTAAGGGACTGCTGTAAACATTTGAAATTTCGGTGATTTTTGTTGGAGGCCTCGCCCGGAATTGAACCGGGGTACAAGGATTTGCAGTCCTCTGCGTCACCACTCCGCCACGAGGCCTCACGGGCTTGTATCGCTCAAGCCATGGCGGGGATTTAGAACGAATCCATTTTCCACGCAATAGGGTAGGTTTGAAAAAGCCGAAGAAGTTTTGTGAAAAAGCCGCATGTCCTTTTTGATGGGACGATGCGGCTTTTACAGGGACGTTAGATACGGCCGAGGAGGACCAAAATCAGCACGATCACGAGAACAAGGCCGAGACCGCCTGAAAGACCATACCCGTAATTATGGTAACCCCAGTTCGGCAAAGCGCCGATCAGGAACAGAACGAGCAGGATAATAAGGATTGTGCCGAGCATGCTGGCCTCCGAAGGTTGTTGAGCGTTTCCAGTCCTTTATCAATGATTAGGCGGATAAAAAGTTCCCGCTTTTGGAGTGTTTTGCGCAATCTGGATGCTAAAATCTGCGATGAAAGTCACAACCTGCCTTTTTCCACCCTCTGCGGTGTGCTTGTGCTTGAAAGCCAACGCGCAGGCAATTAAGACGGTAGCCAACGGTGGTCTGAATTTCAGGCTGCTTTCGAGCTTGTATTTGAGGCGAACACGACATGATGGATTTCGAAACCGCACGCGGCAAGATGGTAGACAGCCAGTTGCGCACGACCGATGTGACCTCGCATTCGGTGCTGAAGGCCTTTCTGGCGGTGCCGCGGGAAGAGTTCGTGCCCGCCGGTGTGAAGCGGATTGCTTACGCGGATGAGGATTTGCAGATCTGTCCGGCCAAGGATGGACTTGGTCCTCGCTACGTAATGAAGGCATCGCCACTGGCCAAGCTGTTGCAGCTGGCAGCCATCACCAAGGATGATGTCGTTCTCGAAATCGGCGGCGGTCTGGGTTATGTTTCGGCGGTCCTTTCGCAGCTGGCGGGTTCGGTCGTTTCGCTGGAATCGGATGAAGAGTTGAGCGCAGCCGCGACAGCAACGCTGTCGTCGCTTGGTTTCGATAATGTCGCGACCGTCACCGGCGCGCTGGACAAGGGTTATGCCGCAGAGGCGCCTTACGACCTCATCTTCATCAACGGCTCTGTGGAAGACGTGCCTGCGGCTCTTCTCGATCAGCTTGGTGATGGTGGCCGTCTCATCGCCGTCGTCGGTTACGGCAACTCTGCCAAGGCAACCGTTTACCGCCGCGATGGCAAGGGCACATCATCCACCTCGTTCTTCAATGCTTCGGTCAAGCCGGTTCCGGGTTTTGCCAAGGCGCGCGACTTCGTTTTCTGATCGAAGACTTCAGTTTTAAATGGATGTTGAGGTGCCGGGCCGGCGAGGGTCCGGCATTTCCGTTTTTCAGCCGCGCGAAATAAAGCTGTGTAACAAGCGACTTACTGCCGTCAGGTGGATTCATTTCTACCCATGGGTGCCCTACACTAACGGTGATTCGGAGTGCGTATTTTGCTCCGTTCCGTCTTGAACGTGAAAACCGGGGATAAAAATGGCTCAGCCAAGTGTAGCGCGCGAACCATCCATGGAAGAAATTCTGGCATCCATTCGCAGGATCATCGAAAGCAACGAGCCTGCGTCATCGGATGCTTTTTCGGCGCCGTTGCCTCCGGTTTATGATGAGGAAGAGGATGCGGATTCGTCCTTCTCGGCAGAGCTTGCCAGCCCGCCCGCACATGTGCCGCCAGCCGCAAACCAAGGTTACGGCGCGCGCCAGCCCGAGCCATCCTTTGCGGAACGGCCTGATATGACCAGTGCAGATTCGGCGGACAAGACCATGTCGCTGGCAGATGTCGCGGCCCGTGTCCGTGCTGCTGCGGATCGCAATGCGTCGCTCGGCCCTCAAGGCTACGCAGCCCAGCGTCTGGTCGAGCCAGCCCCGGTTTCGCAGCCACCGTTCCAGCAGGAGCGGGCAGCCGCTGCATCCATTCGCCCGACCGACATGCGCCCGCTGCTGAATGCAACGCAGGCCCCCGTTCGCCAGCAGCCGGAACCCGCGCCCGTTTTCACGCGCCCGGTCGTTGCCGCGCCGGAACCACAGCCTTTGCCGGTTTGGGAAAACATGGCCCTTCGCGGTGCCGTTGAGCCTGAGCAGCCTGCGCCAGCCCCGGCACCTGCTGCTCAGCCGGAAGTCGTTATGGAGCAGCCCGTTGCCGAACAGCCGGTAGCAGCCGAGCCGCAGCACCGTCAGCCGGAACAAACTGGCCTCTCGCTTAACCTCATTTCCGCTGCCGCAGGTGCGCAGATCGCGCAGTCCTTCGGCGAACTGGCGGAGATGTTCGATGGCGTAGAGCGTCCCTCCGTCGAGCAGATGGCACAGGATATGCTGCGCCCGATGCTGAAGGATTGGCTGGAAGACAACCTTCCTACGCTGGTCGAGAGGCTGGTGCGCGAGGAAATCGAGCGCGTAGCCCGCGGCCCGCGCCGCTGATCACAGCGAAAGAAACCAACGCAAAGCCGCTTCAGAACCCGGGGCGGCTTTTTTGTTTGTTAGCCTTTGCCGTTGAAAACGCCACTTTCTGTTGACTCTGCACCGCCCATCCTTATTTAAAAAATCAAACATATGGCGCATTGCGATCCCTAGGATTCGTGGTGCACTGTAGATTCCTTGTATTGTCGTATGTCGTTTCCGCAAAACCGCTGCAAATTTGCGCGACATGCTCCAGAACTCTAAAATTCAGGTCAGTAAATGCTCGAAAAGACCTACGATTCCGCATCCGTAGAACCCAAAATCGCCAAAGCCTGGGATGAGGCCAATGCGTTTCGCGCTGGCGCGAACGCCAAGCCGGGCGCGGAAACGTTCACAATCGTGATACCGCCGCCGAATGTGACCGGCTCTCTCCACATGGGGCACGCGCTCAACAACACGCTTCAGGACATCATGGTCCGGTTTGAGCGTATGCGCGGCAAGGACGTGCTATGGCAGCCGGGCATGGACCATGCCGGTATCGCAACGCAGATGGTGGTCGAGCGCAAGTTGATGGAAAATCAGCTGCCTGGCCGCCGCGACATGGGCCGTGAAGCCTTCATCGAGAAAGTCTGGCAGTGGAAGGAAGAGTCCGGCGGGTTGATCTTCAACCAGCTGAAGCGCCTTGGCGCATCCTGCGACTGGTCGCGCGAACGCTTTACGATGGATGAAGGCCTTTCTCAGGCCGTTCTCGAAGTTTTTGTTACGCTCTACAAGGAAGGCCTGATCTACAAGGACATGCGCCTTGTAAACTGGGATCCGAAGCTGCTGACAGCGATTTCCGACATGGAAGTCGAGCAGCTGGAAGTGAAGGGCAACCTTTGGCACTTCCGCTACCCCTTGGAAAAGGGCGTTACCTACGAATACCCAATCGCATTCGATGAAGAGGGCAAGGCCACCGAATTCGAAACCCGCGATTACATCGTCGTTGCCACCACGCGCCCGGAAACCATGCTGGGCGATACCGGCATCGCCGTGAACCCGGATGATGAGCGTTACAAGTCCATCGTTGGCAAGCACGTCATTCTGCCGATCGTTGGTCGTAAGATTCCAATCGTTGCCGATGACTACGCCGATCCGACAGCGGGTACCGGCGCGGTCAAGATCACGCCTGCGCATGATTTCAACGACTTCGAAGTCGGCAAGCGTGCAGGTCTTCGTGCGATCAACATTCTCAACATCGACGCGACAATTACCATCAAGGAAAACGAGGAGTTTCTCGAAGGACTGGATCATCCAGCCGCCCTGCATGGAGCATGGGATCGCCTCGAAGGTCAGGATCGTTTCACCGCTCGCAAGATCATTGTCGAGATATTCGAAGAAGCAGGTCTGCTGGACAAGATCGAGCCGCACAAGCACATGGTGCCGCATGGCGACCGTGGCGGCGTGCCAATCGAGCCGCGCATGACCGATCAATGGTGGGTGGACAACAAGACGCTTGCCAAGCCAGCCATCGAATCCGTTCGCGAAGGCCGCACCAATTTCGTGCCGAAGAACTGGGAAAACACATACTTCCAGTGGATGGAAAATATCCAGCCATGGTGCATTTCGCGCCAGCTCTGGTGGGGCCACCAGATTCCGGCATGGTATGGTCCGGATGGCCAGGTCTTCGTCGAGAAAACGGAGGAAGAGGCGCTTCAGGCCGCAATCCAGCACTATATCTCGCACGAGGGCCCGTGGAAGGCCTGGGTTGAGGAGAAGCTGGAAAACTTCAAGCCGGGTGAAATTCTGACCCGTGATGAAGACGTTCTGGACACATGGTTCTCGTCCGCGCTGTGGCCATTCTCCACACTCGGCTGGCCGGAAAAGACGCCGGAACTGGCGCGCTATTATCCAACCAACGTTCTGGTCACCGGCTTTGACATCATCCCGTTCTGGGTCGTGCGCATGATGCAGATGGGTCTGCATTTCATGAAGGATGATGCCGGCAACCCGGTCGAGCCATTCCATACCGTCTACATTCACGCGCTGGTTCGCGACAAGAACGGCCAGAAGATGTCGAAGTCTAAGGGCAACGTCATCGATCCGCTGGAACTGATCGACGAGTATGGTGCAGACGCGCTACGCTTCACGCTGGCCATCATGGCGGCGCAGGGACGTGATGTGAAGCTGGACCCGGCCCGCATCGCCGGTTACCGCAACTTCGGCACCAAGCTGTGGAATGCGACGCGTTTTGCCGAAATGAACGGCGTGAAGCGCGACCCGCACTTCCTGCCGGAAGCAACGACACAGACGATCAACCGCTGGATTTTGACGGAACTTGCCAATGCGGCAAAGGACGTCACATCGGCTATCGAGAATTACCGTTTCAACGATGCGGCAAGCGCACTGTACCGCTTCGTCTGGAATCAGGTCTGCGATTGGTATCTTGAACTGCTGAAGCCCGTTTTCAGCGGTGAGGACGAGGTTGCCAAGAAGGAAGCACAGGCTTGCGCTGCCTATGTTCTGGAAGAAATCTACAAGTTGCTGCACCCGTTCATGCCATTCATGACAGAAGAACTGTGGGAGCATTCGGCAGGTGAGGGCGAAAGCCGCAAGGACCTGCTGTGCCATACGGATTGGCCAACACCTGAGTTCCGCGACGATGCTGCTGCTGCCGAAATCAACTGGCTGGTCGATCTCGTCTCCGGCATTCGCTCGACCCGCTCGGAAATGAACGTTCCGCCAGGCGCGACTGCACCACTGGTCATCGTTGCGGCGAACCCGACGACGGAAATGCGTCTCGACCGTCACTCGGCGGCCATCCGCCGTCTGGCCCGCGCAGATGAAATTCTGGCAGCTGATGTCGCGCCGAAGGGTTCGGCGCAGCTGGTGCTGGGTGAGGCAACCGTGTGCATTCCGCTCGGCAACCTCATCGATATCGCGGCTGAAAAGGGACGTCTCGAAAAGGCTATCGGCAAGGCAGAAAGCGAACTGGAACGCATCGACAAGAAGCTGTCGAACGAGAAGTTTGTGTCCAATGCCGATCCGGAAGTCGTAGCCGCCGACCGCGACCGCAAGGCGGAGCTGGAAGTCCAGATCAAAAGCCTCAAGGTCGCGCTTCAGCGGGTCAACGAAGCAGGCTGATCAAAGCGTAGCTCAATAAAAGCCGCCCTTCACTGAGGGGCGGCTTTTTTGTATCTGCTTTGGAATGTCAGGGTGGCAGAGCGAAGAATCACTTTGCCCGTGCTCCACAATCGAGAAGGCGGTTCGGGCGGGTCCGCCTCAAGCGGGCAAAATCACGGCTTTTGCGTGTGAAAATTGTGGATGTGGTCATGGGGTCACACCTACGCGCGCAATTGACATATCATTCTATTTTGAAACGTATTAATCCAAAATCATTAGAATAATCATCCAAATAGAAACGATGAGACCATGTTGATCAGCATCTTACGTAACAATTTTTCGCACTGCAAAAAAGACCCGGTCCGCTGCGGCAGATTGTCTTTTGTTTCAAAGCCCTGCACGTTCACCGTCACGACATTGCCTTGATTGGGGAGAGAGATGGCAACACAAAATCGTATTATTAGTGGCGCTTTGGGCCTTGCTGTCGGTATCACATCGATGACACCTGCTTTCGCGGGCGGTTTGGAGCGTGGTGGATATAATATTGACCTGCTTTTCGACAATTCGAGATTTGCAGCAGAATCGGCTGCGACGTTCGTTGCACCTCAGCGTAAGCTCAAGAATGCGACTGGCGCATTTGGAGGTGGGTCAACAGCTGACGACACTGAAAATTACTGGGTGCCCAGAGTGGGTTTAAAAGCGGGCTTTGGCGATGCTGTCGATTGTATGGCTGACTATTCGCAGCCGTGGGGTGCGCATACCAAGCCCGGCAACACCTGGGCTGGGCGTCGAGAGAATATCGAAACGAAAGTCGAAAGTGATAATTATGCTTTAACCTGCTCCTACAAGTTTGATCTTGGCAAAGGCCAGTTGCGCTTGATTGGCGGAGGGTTTTATCAAGAGCTTTCGGGTTTTAAAGAGCGGCAAGTGACGCCGACGGCCACTGGACGCTTAGATCTCGAGGCTGACGGATGGGGTTGGCGCACCGGGGTAGCATACGAAATTCCAGAATACGCGCTTAGAGCCAGTTTGGTCTACAACAGTGAAGTAAAGCTGGACGACATCACTGGAACGCTTAACCTGACACAGCTTGGACTTCCTTTGTTACCGGTGTACGGTTCTCAGGCAATGCCAGATTCTCTAGAGTTTAAATTCCAGAGCGGTATTGCACCTGATTGGCTTGTATTGGGTTCAGTAAAATGGACTGACTGGAGCCAGTTCGGAAAAATTCCCTTCTTCTGCTCTGTTGCTGGGGTAGCGCTTTGTAATCCTTCCGTTGCGGCAACATCTCTCGACCTAGGCTATCGAGATGGCTGGACCGTCTCCGGCGGTGTCGGACATAAATTTAACGAACAATGGAGCGGTGCGGTCACATTGACATGGGATCGTGGTACTTCGCAGGGCTTTGGTACTCAGACAGACACTTGGACCGTAGGTACTGGCGTTTCCTATGCGCCCAATCAAAACGTCGAATTTCGCCTCGCTGGTGCTCTCGGTATCCTAACCAGTGGTAGCTCAGGACCTGTTGTGTTAAATGGTGTCTCTTATGGTAGTGACGCCTCGTACAGCTTCGGTAACGATTTGGTGGCTGCTGTGTCCACCTCTGTTAAGGTGAAGTTCTAACCAGTGCCTGCATCATGCAAACCCGGCCTCTCGCGGCCGGGTTTTTTGTTGCCTATCCGCAATATTGTGACGATTTGGCAACATATTTCTGCAACCTTCACGTAGCGTAAGAATGCGGGCTTATTTGTCCATTTCCCGCCACAAACAAGTTGCTTGTTTGTCTTCGAAGACGCGGGAAATGGAAGAATATGCAGGCTTCGAAAGTGGTTCTGCGGAAGTGGTTAATGTGAAAACAGGTGTGGATTCAGTGTCTAAGCAAGTAAAGGCGGGAATTGCCTTGCCCGTCTTGCTTGGAGGAATCCTTCAGGCGTTCAAACGCCGTTATGTTGCCGGAAACGGCGCCTATATCTGTCTTCATGCAAATACTGATCGACCGCCGCAAATGATCACTGGCAGCACGATGAAAAGTGCGGCTGGAAAGACGCAGTGTGTTCTAAAATCGCAGCCCGGCGTGAATTGGCTTTGCAGTATTGCGTAAGTATTCGCTATACGCCGGGAAGAGTGAGAGAAGTCCGTTGAAATGCTGAAATGTGACATCAACGTTTTTAAGCCGCTGTGTACGGGAATATTGCTTGCGACGCTTGCAATGCCCGCTGCGGCTTTTGATATCAATTCCGGCGTGACCAAGGAATCCGGCCCTTTCGACCTGTTCAAGTTTGGCTTCAAGTCCTACAAGAGCGGCAAGAAGGAAGACGCCGTCGAGGCTTATCGTTACGCGGCTGAAAAGGGTCACACCGGCTCGCGCTGGGCGCTTGCCAATATGTATGCCTTCGGCGATGGCGTGACCAAAAACGACTTCGAAGCCTTCAAGATTTACAGCGAAATTGCCAGCCAGGGCGTAGAGCCCGGCTCTGAGGATACGGGTTTCTTCGTGAACGCGCTTCTGTCGCTGGCTGACTATTATCGCCACGGCATTCCGGGCAGTCCGGTGAAGACCGATCTGTCGCAGGCCCGCCAGCTTTATTTCCAGGTAGCATCCACCTTCGGCGTTGCTGAAGCGCAGTTTGAACTGGCGCAGATGATTCTGGCAGGCGAGGGCGGTCGTGCCGATGCGCAGCAGGCCAAGAAGTGGCTGAACCAGGCCCGCAAGCATGGTCATGCCGGTGCTATGTCGATTTTCGGCAATCTTCTGTTTCAAGAAGGCCAGACCGTGCGCGGGCTCGCGTTCATGACGGCTGCGCTGGACAAATGTTCTGTCGCCAATTGCAAGTGGATTCAGAACCTGCAGGAACAGGCTTTCTCCGTGGCAGCGGAAGACGACAGACGCGTCGCCATATCGCTGGCGCAGAATATTTCAGCGGGCGACGCCGACTGATTGCTGACGTCAGTCAGGCTCCCGACCAAACATTTCTATTCGTGATGTTTACAGCCACGCGGAGATGTGGCTGCTGAATACCGGGGCAAGCCCGGTATGACTGAGAGCGGAGCTTGCCCTTAGGCTGCGGCTACGCGCTTCGACATGAGCCGTTCGATCAGCATCGCATCCAACTCATCGAAATTATCGATTGTCACGTCTGGTCCGAGTTCGGCCATCGGTACGTCCGTGTAACCGAAAGTCACGCCGATAGAGGGCACATTGGCGTTCTTGGCGGCAAGAATGTCGTTGCCGCTATCGCCCACCATCACGCTTTTGGCGGGGTCGCCGCCAGCCTTTTCAATGGTGCCAAGAATATGGCGTCCGTCCGGCTTGCGCCACTCGAAGGTATCTCCGCAGGTGATGGTCCTGAAACGGTTGCTTAGGCCAAGCTTTTCCAGAAGTGGAAGTGCTAGGACGGTCGTCTTGTTGGTGCAGACGGCCAGCGTGAAGCCCGCGCTCGACAATCTGTCCAGCGCTTGGGTTAGGCCCGGGTAAGGCACGCTTTCACCCGGCATTTTCTCGATGTAGTGCGCGATGAAGCGCTCATAAAGCGGCTCCAGTTGGTCGTCGGCAAGCGGCTTGTTGCGCAGGGCAAAGGCCCGCTTGATCATGACGCGTGCGCCCTGGCCGACCAGATGGGTGAGATCAGCAAAGGTTGTAGGCGCAAGGCCATCGGCTGCGATGGCGTAATTCAGGCTGTCGATCAGGTCGGGTGCGGTATCGACCAGAGTGCCGTCGAGATCGAATATGACGAGGGGAGAAGTCAAGGAATGCCTCATGATGAACTGTCTATCTTCGGCAAGGCTAAGCAAAGGCGCAGGCATTTGCAACGAAACCTTTGAATCGTCGCCTGCTGCGTTCCGAAAAGGGCTTTCGTTTGCTATTCGACCCGTGTAAACAGCACGCCAGCGTCAGGCCGCAAAAGCAGGTCCGAAGCGCGGATCGAGTGGATTAGACCCGGAGTTTGCAGCCGCATGGATGCCCGCCAAATGAAGATCAAGGCCGCAGAAGCGGCGTTGTCCCATGTCGAAGACGGAATGCGTCTTGGAATTGGTACCGGGTCCACGGCGGAAGAATTTGTCCGGCTTCTGGCGGAAAAGGTTTCGTCCGGCCTGAAGGTTCAGGGTGTTCCGACATCCGAGCGCACGGCGCGTCTGTGCGTGGAACTGGGCGTCCCGCTCAAGTCTCTGGATGAATTGCCGGAACTGGATCTGACCATTGATGGTGCGGATGAAGTCGACCACGCCTTGCGGCTGGTCAAGGGCGGCGGCGGCGCTTTGCTGCGCGAAAAAATCGTGGCCGCAGCCTCGTCTCGCGTCATTGTGATTGCCGACCAGACCAAGGTGGTGGACACGCTGGGTGCGTTTCCACTGCCCATCGAAATCAATATTTTCGGTCAGGTCGCGACGCGCATCGCTATCGAAAAACTGGCTTCAAAGCTTGGCCTTTCAGGCGAATTGAAGCTGCGTTCTTTGGAGGATGGCCCCTTCAAAACGGACGGTGGACACCTCATTCTCGACGCATCTTTTGGCCGTATTCCTGATGCAGAAGCACTGGCACGCGAGCTGAACACCATACCCGGTGTTGTCGAGCACGGACTTTTCATTAATCTGGCATCGCTTGCCATTATCGCCGGGCCGGATGGCGCCCGCGTAATGCAGGCGAAACTATAACAGGAGCGAGAGATTTCATGATCAAACTTGCGGGACTGGGCAAAGCTGCCGCTGCTTCGATCCTCATTTCCGGCGTCGTATTCGGTACTGCCGTGCGCGCACAGGAAATTTCGCCGGAGCATGTTGCCGCTGCAAAGCAGGCAATCGCCGCTCTGGGCGTGACCGACCGTTTCGACGACATTCTGCCGGGTCTTGCAGAGCGCCTGAAGGCCGAGCTTATTCAGGCTTCGCCGAATGTTCAGGACGCGATCACTGAAACTGTGGATGCAAAGGCACTGGAACTTGCACCGCGCCGCGCCGATCTGGAGCGCGAAGCTGCGCTGACCTATGCACGCGCTTTCTCGCTGGATGAGCTCAAGGCAATCTCGACCTTCTACAGCAGCGAAGCTGGCAAGAAGCTGTTGAAGGATGGCCCGATTGCCACGCGCGAACTGATGAAGGCTGCCGACATCTGGGCCGCTGGCATCAACCGCGATCTCAACACGTCGAGCATGACCGAACTGCAAAAGGTAGCCGGCGCTGATCTTCAGCCGCTGCCTGCAAACAGCGCCAACACCGGCGGTGCACCGGGCGCAACAGCGCCTGCTCCAGCGGCACCGGCTGCCAAGCCAAAGCCCTGATCCTTTTTACCAGTGTCAGAATTTTTCAAAGCCCGGATAACAGTCCGGGCTTTTCATTTGTGCGCTGCACCACCTATATGAATGCCAAACGGGATGGCTTGCAGCCGTCTTTCCTATCAGAGGCTCTTCCATGACATCTTATGATTATGATCTTTTCGTTATCGGCGGCGGTTCCGGCGGCGTGCGCAGCGCCCGTGTGGCAGCATCTCTCGGCAAGCGCGTCGGCATTGCGGAAGAATACCGCTACGGCGGAACCTGCGTCATAAGAGGCTGCGTGCCGAAGAAGCTGTTCGTCTATGCCTCGCAATATCAGGAGCATTTTGAAGATGCTGCCGGTTATGGTTGGACCGTGGGCGAAAGCACGTTCGACTGGAAAAAACTGATTGCTGCCAAGGACAAGGAAATCGAACGTCTCGAAGGCCTTTATCGCAAGGGGCTGGAAAACGCGAAGGCCGATATTTTCGACAGCCGCGCTGAACTGGTCGATGCCCATACGGTGAAGCTGACGAAAACCGGCAAGACGGTAACGGCAGAACGCATCGTGATTGCGGTTGGCGGCACACCCAACCCGCATGTTTCGCTGCCCGGCCACGAGTTGACAATTTCTTCCAACGAAGCATTCCATCTGGACGAGTTGCCGAAAGCTATCCTGATTGCTGGCGGTGGTTACATCGCCGTGGAGTTCGCCAACATCTTCCATGGTCTGGGTGTCGAAACGACGCTGATCTATCGCGGCAAGCAAATTCTGAATGGCTTCGATAACGATATGCGTGAGGGCCTACATGCCGCGATGACTGAAAAGGGCATTCGCATTATCCTTGAAGATGTCATTCAGGAAGTGAGCAAGGACGGCGCAGGTGGTCTCGTCGCGCGCACCAAGCAGGGCCATTCGCTCAATGTCGGGCAGGTCATGCTGGCGCTAGGCCGTGATCCGAACACGAAGGGGCTGGGTCTGGAAAACGCCGGTGTCGCGGTCAACGAAAAGGGCGCGATCATCGTGGATGAGTATTCGCGCACCAACGTGCCTGGCATCTTTGCGCTGGGCGACGTCACCGACCGGGTACAGTTGACGCCTGTCGCTATCCATGAGGCCATGTGCTTCATCGAAACCGAGTTCAAGAACAACCCGACCAAGCCGGATCATCACCTGATCGCAACGGCAGTGTTCTCCCAGCCGGAAATCGGCACTGTCGGCATTTCCGAGGAAGAGGCGGCTGCTAAATTCGAGGAAATCGAAGTCTACCGCGCCCAGTTCCGCCCCATGAAGGCAACGCTGTCCGGCCGCACGGAAAAGACCATTATGAAGCTCATCGTCAACGCCGCAGATCGCAAGGTCGTTGGCGCGCATATTCTGGGCCATGAGTCAGGCGAAATGGCGCAGCTTCTGGGCATCACCCTGAAAGCAGGCTGCACCAAGGACGATTTCGACGCCACTATGGCCGTCCACCCCACGGCTGCGGAAGAACTGGTGACGATGTATTCGCCAAGCTACCGCATCAGGAACGGGCAGCGCGTATAGTTGCGTTGCGACAAAAGGAGAAATTAAATCGTTTAGATTCTATTTTCTTCGCTTTATCGGCACAAAAATGGCTGAAACGCATAGGCTTCATAAGGACAGGCTTTGCAAAGCCTGTCCTTGAAGCTATAAGCCGCGCAACTTTCGAGATCGCCGCTCAGGACAGAGTTGGCGTGGAAACCAGGTGAAGAACATGGCACAGAATTGGACACCCGGTAGCTGGAGACACAAACCTATCCAGCAGGTTCCCGAATATCCTAGCGCGGCGGCAGTCGCGGCAACGGAAGCGACGCTTGCGACCTATCCGCCGCTGGTGTTTGCGGGCGAGGCGCGCCGTTTGAAGAAGCAGCTTGCCAGCGTTGCCGAAGGCGAAGCTTTTCTGCTTCAGGGCGGCGATTGCGCTGAGAGCTTTCTCGAGCATGGCGCCGACAATATTCGCGACTTCTTCCGTGCCTTCCTGCAGATGGCGGTCGTTCTGACCTATGGCGCGCAGCTTCCTGTCGTCAAGGTTGGCCGTATTGCTGGCCAGTTCGCCAAGCCACGCTCGTCCAACATCGAAACGGCTGATGGCATCAGCCTGCCGTCATACCGTGGTGACATCATCAACGGTATCGAGTTCAACGAAGCCTCGCGCATTCCGAACCCTGAGCGCCAGCTGGATGCATACCGCCAGTCGGCTGCCACGCTGAACCTGCTGCGCGCCTTTGCCATGGGTGGTTATGCCAACCTTGAGAACGTGCACCAGTGGATGCTCGGCTTCGTCAAGGATAGCCCGCAGGCAGACCGTTACCGCAAGCTGGCCAACCGCATTTCCGAGACCATGGACTTCATGAAGGCCATCGGTATCACGGCTGAAAATCAGCCGAGCCTTCGCGAGACCGATTTCTTCACCAGCCATGAAGCGTTGCTTTTGGGCTACGAAGAAGCGCTGACCCGCGTCGATTCCACCTCCGGTGACTGGTACGCGACATCCGGCCACATGTTGTGGATCGGCGACCGTACGCGCCAGTTGGACCATGCCCATGTGGAATATTTCCGCGGCATCAAGAACCCGATTGGTTTGAAGTGCGGCCCATCCTTACAGCCGGACAATCTGATCGAGCTGATCGATGCGCTGAACCCTTCTAACGAAGCTGGTCGCCTGACGCTGATCTGCCGCTTCGGCCACGACAAGGTTGCCGAGAGCCTGCCAAAGCTGATCCGCGCTGTTGAGAAGGAAGGCCGCAAGGTCGTCTGGTCCTGCGATCCGATGCACGGCAACACGATCACGCTCAACCACTACAAGACGCGTCCGTTCGAGCGTATTCTGTCGGAAGTCGAAAGCTTCTTCCAGATTCACCGCGCCGAAGGCACGCATCCGGGCGGCATTCACATCGAAATGACCGGCAAGGACGTGACCGAATGCACCGGTGGTGCACGCACGGTCACGGCGGATTCGCTGTCTGATCGCTACCACACGCATTGCGACCCGCGCCTCAACGCCGATCAGGCACTGGAACTGGCTTTCCTCCTGTCCGAGCGCATGAAGAGCGGTCGCGACGAGAAGCGTTTGGCTGTTGTAAACGGCTAATTGGTTTTGAAAGACAAACAAAAGCCGCCGGAGCGATCCGGCGGCTTTTTTTGTTTTGTGGTTTTTTACTGC
Organism: Agrobacterium sp. 20P9.1.2; assembly: GCF_057799395.1. Classification (NCBI taxonomy): domain Bacteria; kingdom Pseudomonadati; phylum Pseudomonadota; class Alphaproteobacteria; order Hyphomicrobiales; family Rhizobiaceae; genus Agrobacterium; species Agrobacterium sp. 20P9.1.2. Next base: position 74,666 of record NZ_JBYOKI010000003.1, on the reverse strand, counting down.
ACCAGCGCCGGGTGCATGCAGCGTAAATCCGTGACCCGCACATCGGCCTCGCCAACTTTGACGCCGAGCAAGGTGAGTGTGTTGTAGAGCAAACCGTCGATTGGCACCGTTGCCACGGAGAGCGTTTCTGCCAGCGCCGCCTGCACGAGTGTAGGCGTGCCGATTGTGAGGAAGAGGACGTTGATATCGACGTCAAGGTTCTTCAGCAGCGACTTGATGAGAGAGGTCGAGATATCTTTGGTGGAGGCGGTCTTGACCGTGGCCTGGGTGATGTCGGCCTGCTGGAAAGTCAGTTTCGTTTTGGTCATGTTGGCCGCATCGACATGGGCCATACCGTTGATTTTCAGCACCAGCGAATCCACGATGGCGGCTTTGGTTACGCGCGGGTCTCTTCCGAAATTGTTGAATGCGGTCGTATCGACATTGCCGAGCGAGATTTCAGCGATGCCGGGAACGACATCCACATCCACCGCACCGGTGCCATTGGCGTTGCAGCGAATATCTGTCAATTTCGCTTCCGCATTGGCCACCTCGACATAAAGTGGCAGGTTGACCGAGAGGCCGAGCAAAGCTTTCAGCCCATCGACTTTCGTTTCGATGGATAGACGTGTCTGTGAGGTTCTGACGATGGTGCCAGGGGATCCGACGGCGAGTGATGGCGTGCCGACAGGCGGCTCTCCGATGGCCAGCGTGATCTTGGTCGAGGCAAGTCCCGGTACGGTGACACCGGCATCCACCGCAACCTGCTTGCCGCCATTGGCCGCAGTTGCTGCAGCGGTGATAAGATCGAAGATGCCCGCTTGAACATTGAGGTTTTCCGAGTTGCCAATCTGCTTGTCGAGAATGGGCTCCAGCGCCAGCACCTGTTCCAGCCGCAATTTTACGGTGGTCTTGTTGAGCGTTTTTTCCAGCGTCTTCAGCGCTGCCGTCACCACGGGTTTGGTGCCTGTGGCTTTGGTCAGTGCGGAGATGAATTTGCCATAGGTGATTTCGGTGTGCAGAACATCGCGATAGGTGCCAGCGGTGATATTGAGATCGGTGGCCAGCGCATCAACGATGGTCAGCGCATTCACATCGGCGGCGACGAGCGCCTGATAGTCCACGAGGTTCAGGTTGATTGTGGTTCCCAGCAACCCGCTCAACAGGCTGTTCAATAGGCCGCTATTGAGGCTGGCGACGCGGGACCCGACAGAGAAGGCAGCAACCCGTTGCGCGGCTGCCGTTCCGACAGCGCCCAACGTAGGTGGCGTGGTGAACGTCCCGGCGAAATAGATGCGGCCTTTTTCAAGAATATTGACCTTCACCGCGTTGGTCGGCGTAGCATTTTCCACGAAACGCTGGCCGACTGCGACGCTGGCGTCAGGCACATAGCGGCCCTTGATGACTTCGGCGTAACCATCGCGATTGGAAAAAACGGTCGTGGCATCGAAAGGGATCGTGCCGGTGTCCGTCAGGATACCGGTAGCCGTCTTGACGCCGATGTTCTTGTTGTTGAGCTGGAAATACTGAAACACAGCCTGCTCCGCATTGGTAGCAGATGCGGCGGACACGGCAGCGAGATCAGCCGTCTGTTGCAACTGCCGCTTTTGCAGCGTCAGCGAGCCATAATCTACGCCCAATGCCAGCACACCCATTATCATCGGTGCGGTAATGGCCGCCATGATGGCGATGTTGCCGGATCGGTCACGCGACAGGCGCCGCATCAATGAAACAGATGCCCGCATCTCAGATCCCCCCGATCCGTATTGTTGAAAAGCGCCTGATGGTCTTGTCCGGAAGCGCATAGGTGTAGAGGCTCCAGATGGGCAGTTCCGTCGCGTCATATTCCACAGTGACCGTGAACTGGTTGACATTGGCCGGGTCGCTGCCGACGCTGACATTCACATATTTCTTGTCGAGGAAAATGTAGTTCAGCGCGCTCTTGTCGATGAAGTCCTTCGCCAGGCTCTGACGTTCTGTCGTGTTGATGCCGGCAACGGCAGTGCGGGCCGCATCGGCAGCCACTTGCTGCACAGCATAGGCCGCCGTCAGGTAAATGCCGTAGGCGATCATGGTCAAAAGAACGAGGATGAAAACCGGAGCAACGATTGCGAACTCGACCGCCGCTGAACCGGAACGATTGCGGATGATTTCTGCCACATGTTTCATGGCGCCCCCTGATCCGAATTATTATTTTCGAATAATCTAATTTAGATAAATTGATTTTTGATTAAGGGGGAGAATTCGCAGTTGTGCCGTTTTTGAGCACTGATCTTCGGGGTGGTTTATTGAGTTGCGCAGGGCGCGGACGGCAAGGATTTATCCCTTCCCTCATCTGTTCCGGTCAGAAATGAGGGAAGGCGAGGGTAGCTTTACGAGCAAGTCGCCTTGCCGCATGTGCGCATGTTGGCAATCTTTTCCTTCAAGGGAACTGCGCCGACTGCACCGAATATGGCTTCGTTGCCGATGACGTAGGAAGGTGTGCCTGTGATGCCGAGGTTGGTGGCGAGGGTGTAGGCTTCCTTCACCTGGGCGTCGTTGGGGTTTGCAGCCATGGATTTGCGGATGTCGGCTTCCTTGATGCCGAGCGATTCTGCGACTTCGATGGCGCTCGCCTCATTGGCGCGACCGTTGCTGCCCAGAAGGGTGCGCTGGAATTCAGGGTATTTCTCAGGCGCGATGAGCTTTACGGCATTGGAAACCTTGTGAGCTTCCATGGATTCCGGTCCGAGGATCGGGAATTCCTTGAGAACGAAACGCACCTTCTTGTCGGTCTTTAGAATGGTGTCGACATCGCTCATGGCGCGCTTGCAGTAACCGCAATTGTAATCGAAGAACTCCACTAGTGTCACGTCGCCATCGGGATTGCCGAGCGACAGGTCGTATTTGGATTGGAAAATCGTCTTCTGATTGTCCGCTACGGCTTCCGCTGCCTTGGCATTTCGTGTTTCATACTGCTTGCGCTCAAGCGCTTCCTGAACCTCCAGCATGATTTCCGGGTTCTCGATCAGATATTCCTTGATGAAAGCGCCGAACTCTTTTTTCTGCTGGTCATCCAGCGCATGGGCGGGCAGGGACACGAAGAGCGTCGAAAGGGCCGTCAGGCTGGCAAGAGCCGTGGATTTGATCGAAAGTGCCATGTCGGTCCTCATAGATTCGTTGTGCGTGATGATTCTGTTATCTCACGCAATTACCGTAATTTAATTTAATTGCCATATCGCAAAGTAATCTGTCCGTTGCGATCTCGTCATTGTGAAGACAGCAATAATACGGCAAATCTCCGACAGTTTTCCAAGAAAGAACATGCTTTTGATAACCTTATCCAAGCGAAGCGCGGTTGAGCCATTTCATGCCATGGATATTCTGGCAGAAGCAAACCGACGCAGACAGGCGGGGCGCCCCGTTATCTCCATGGCGGTGGGGCAGCCTTCGCATGCTGCGCCCAAGGCATCGCTCGAGGCTGCCGAACTTGCGCTGAAACATGGCCGCATCGGCTACACAGATGCGCTTGGGCTTCGGGAACTGCGTGAAGCCATCGCCACAAGCTATCGGCATCGCCACGGCGCGATTGTTGATCCCGCCCGAATTGCCGTGACGACGGGTTCTTCTGCTGCGTTCAATCTGGCCTTTCTCGCGCTCTTCGATGTGGGTGACGCGGTTGCCATTGCTCGTCCCGGATATCCGGCCTACCGCAATATCTTGAAAGCCCTCGGTCTCAATGTCGTGGAAGTGCCCGTCACTGCCGAAACCGGTTACACGCTGACGCCAGCAAGTCTGGAGCGAGCGGAAACCAAGGCAGGCTGCAAGCTGAAGGGCGTGCTTCTGGCAAGCCCTGCCAACCCGACCGGCACCGTCACGGGGCGTGAAGCACTGAAGCGTCTGGTGAGCTATTGCGACAGCCGCGACATCGCTTTCATCTCCGATGAGATTTACCATGGCCTGACCTTCGTGGGAGATGAGACGAGCGCTGTCGAGATCAGCGAAAACGCCATCGTCATCAATTCCTTCTCTAAGTATTATTGCATGACCGGCTGGCGCATCGGCTGGATGGTACTGCCGGAAAAGCTGATACGTCCCATCGAATGTCTTGCGCAGAGCATGTATATTTCCGCACCGGAGCTTTCTCAACTTGCTGCAACGGCTGCTTTCTCCGCGGAAGAAGAACTGGATGTCTATAAGGAGAGCTACCGCACCAACCGCGATTTCCTGACCACACGTCTCCCGGAACTCGGCCTTCCGTTGGCGTCGCCCATGGACGGCGCGTTCTACGCCTATGTTGATACCAGCCGCTACTCCAATGACAGTATGGATTTTGCCAAGCGCATGCTGGCGGAAATCGATGTAGCGGCCACGCCGGGTCTGGACTTCGATCCGCTGGAAGGGCATCGCGCCTTGCGATTCTCCTATGCGGGCTCTGTCTCGGATATTGCCGAAGCCGTAGGGCGTATCGAGGGTTGGTTGAAGTAGGGGCACAGCCTTGCAGGATTTCTGCACTCTCTATCAATGATTTTGGTTCGAGTTTGCCGGTGAAGCCGGATAAGCTCGCAGCAAATTTCAAGGGAGAGCAAAGATGTCGGCAGAAAAAGTGGCGGTGGTAACGGCGGGTGGCAGCGGCATGGGTGCTGCGGTCGCAAAGCGGTTGGCTGCCGATGGATATAAGGTCGCGATTTTGTCGTCCTCCGGCAAGGGTGAAGCTTTGGCGCTTGAGCTTGGCGGCATTGGTGTGACGGGATCCAACCAGTCCAACGACGATCTTCAAAAGCTTGCCGATCTGACGCTGGAGAAATTCGGCCGCATCGATGTGCTGGTCAACAGCGCCGGTCACGGGCCACGCGCACCGATTCTCGATATTACGGATGAGCAGTGGCACACCGGGCTCGATGTCTATCTGCTCAACGTCATTCGCCCGACGCGTATTATCGCGCCGACCATGGTGTCGCAGAAGTCCGGTGCCATCATCAATATTTCCACGGCATGGGCTTTTGAACCGAGCGACATGTTTCCCACATCCGCCGTGTTCCGGTCCGGTCTTGCTGCCTACACCAAAATCTTCTCTGACACATACGCGCCTGATAATGTGCGCATGAACAATGTTCTGCCCGGATGGATCGACAGCTTGCCCGCAACGGAACAGCGGCGCGAAATGGTGCCGATGCAGCGTTACGGCAAAAGCGAAGAGATTGCCGCGACCGTTGCCTTTCTGGCGTCCGACGGGGCCGGTTATATTACCGGCCAGAACCTGCGTGTCGATGGCGGGCTAACTCGTTCTGTGTAAACGCTATTACCGCTAATCTATCGCTCTGATTGCTCCAGCTACCCTGCATAAACACCTAGAGAAGGCCTGTTTCCACGGGTCTTCAAGGAACAAGCACCCCACAGGGACGTTGTTCAATCCAAGGGTAAAGAGTTCACATGAACTCGACGCTCGGATGTAGAAGTAGGTAGCGGAACAATGGGACAGAGAAATCCATTCGCCAGGCAGGTGGTGTTGGTTGTCGAAGACGACCCGCTTCTGCGTATGATGGCGGTAGACATGGTGGAGGATGCGGGTTTCGATGCGATAGAAGCATCGGGCGCAGATGAAGCCGTGGAAATTCTCGAGAGCCGTTCCGATGTCGAGGTTCTGTTTACCGATGTCGATATGCCTGGCAGCATGAACGGCGTTGCGTTGGCCAACTGGGCGCGCGCAACGGATATACCGCTGGGTATTGTTCTGACGTCTGGTCACCACAGGCCTGAGGAAGAAGATCTGCCCGTCCGCAGCGTGTTCTTTTCCAAGCCGTATGACTTTCAGAAGGTTGTCGATACGCTAAGACGCATGACGGCGTGACCGCTATTTCCGTTACTTATCGCTAATGAACGTTTGTGAATAAGTAACCACAGTTTAAATGCGGTTTTTGTAATTAATTATTCTGAAAACAGCCTGACTTATAGTGATTCCCAAAGCGTTATGTGTTTTGGGGGCACTATGAATTTTCTGGGTATTACGGGCATGCAGTATTCTGGCGTGCCATTTCATGACACAAGAATATTGCTGGCCGAAGACTCCAATGTCTTCACCCAAATGATTGGTGCACGTCTCAAGGAGTTGCTGGGCCTGACTGTCGAAGTCTGCCGTAACTTCGAAGAGTTGCAGGAATGCTACGAGCATTCTACTGAGCCGGTAACGCTCGCAATTTCCAACATCAATTTGCCAGGCGCAGAAAATGGCGAAGCGCTGGAATATCTTATCGATCTTTCCATCCCGACCATCGTCTTCACAAGCACCTTCCATGAAGACACGCGTGAAAAGCTGATCACCAAGGAAGTTGTCGATTACATTCTGAAAGACAATGTCTTTGCCGTCGATATGCTGACGGAATCGGTCTGCCGCTTCCTCACCAACCATCGCCACCATGTGCTGATTGTCGATGACAGCCCAACGGCGCGCGCCCTTCTGTCTAGCCGCCTGAAGCGCTACAATTTCCGTGTCAGCCTGGCGGAAAGCGGTGCCAAGGCACTGGAGTTGCTAAAGAACAACAAGGATATCGGTCTTGTTGTCACCGACTATAACATGCCTGATATCGATGGTTTCGAACTGACGCGCCGCATTCGCACTATGCGCGGCTCGCACGAGCTTCGCATCATCGGCGTATCGTCCTCCACCAACAGGCTGTTGTCTGCGCGCTTCCTGAAAGCTGGCGGCAACGACTTCATGCTCCGGCCCTTCATCGAAGAAGAGTTTTACTGCCGCGTAAACCAGAATCTGGACACGCTGGTCCAGATCCAGGCAGCAAAATCTCTCGGCAAGAAGGCCGCCTGACAATCAGGGCAGGGCGGCTTCCGCCTCCTGCTCGATCGGGCGACCGAGAGCCAGTTTCTCGGCAAGTTCCGGACCAAGCTTTTTGACATAGGCTTGGTCTGGAGATGCGCCCAGCGCATCCAGTGTTTTGGAAAAGAAACAGCGGGCTGCGGCGGCAGCGACGATATCGAATATTTCCGCATCGGTCAGAGCATGTGTCTTCAAGGCGTCTATATCTGCCTGCGTGATTGACGTCGCATCATGCACGACCTTGGAAGCAAAGATCATGATGGCGCGCTCCTGCTCATCCAGCGGCGCATCTTCTGCGTTGGAGACGATGGCGGTCAGTTCCTCACCGGAAACACCTTCGCGGGCCAGCACGGCACTGTGGGCCAGAATGCAATAGGATGATCGCAATTCGCGAGCTGCAGCCAGCGTCACCAGCTCATAGCGCCGTGGCTCGATATTGCCGCGCAGACTAACCAGCAAAGCACTCCAGCTTTCCATCACCTCAGGCCGGTGGCCGAAAGCGCGGTACATGTTCGGCAGATATCCGTAAGTGTCTTCCGCATTGCGGTACATTTCTGCGGTTTTACGGCTGGTTTTCGGCTCTGGCGGGTCGATGAACATGATACGTCTCCTGCATTTCACTGTTTCTAAAATGCGTGAGCGGGAAATTCGATCAGTTCAGAGATGCGCTTTTTTCCTAAAGCTGCGATTCCAGGGGAAGCAAACCCATGAGGCTGACCAAAGCGCGGCGGCTGAAACTGGCATAGGGCTCATGACGGTAATGGCGGGGCTCACCGCGAACCAGCCCCGTCCATGTCAGATTTCTGCGTTCATTGAGCGTCAGTTCGAAGCTCATCTCGCGGCTCGTCTCGTCCTTAAAGATCTCCTCCATCTCGCCCACCAGTCCAGCGGATGAAAACAGCACGCCCATCTCGGTGTTGAGCGACATGGACCGTGGATCGAAATTCAGCGAACCGATAAAGCCGATCTTGCCATCGCGTGTAAACGCCTTGGTGTGAAGGCTGGCCTGGCCTGAGCCGCGTAGGGAGAAGGATTTGTGATGATCGGCCAGCGAGCGCAGTTCGTGGATTTTGATGCCGTTGATCAGAAGTGGTCGGCGATAGCGCGAATATCCCGCATGCACGGCGGCGACATCGGTCGCGGCCAATGAGTTGGTGAGAACACTGACTTTGACACCTTCGGCGGAGAGGCGCGACAGCGTTTCCACGCCCTTCTGGCCGGGAATGAAATAGGGCGAGGTGATGCTCAGCTTTTTCTCAGTCTCCTCCATCACCGGGAGCAACGTTTCCATCAGGAAATTATGGCCGCTGCGGCGTTTCCCGGCAGCTTTCTCCGGCGGGTCGGCAACCACCTGTGCACTCTCCACCCAATGCAGATTGTCGGACATCAGAAAATTGCCGGAATGGTGCTGGCTCTCCACCTGCGCCAGATAAGGCCGCGCGGCGCTGCCGGAGGCCAGAATATCCATGCGGCGGCGAAGTTTCGCGAGTTTGCTGGGGCGCCGCGCCAGCAAGGAACGCACGGGCACAGCAACGGCGCTGTTCCAATAATCGTCAAAAATTTCTTCAGCCTGCGCGATGCAATCGCCATGAGCGATCACATCGAAATCGCGGAAATTCGCCTGTTCGGCCGCATCGAAATAGGCGTCACCGATATTACGCCCGCCAACGATCAGCACCCGGCCATCGGCAATCCAGGCTTTGTTGTGCATACGACGATTGACGCTGCGAAACCGCAACAGAAGTTCCAGCCCGCGCCGGAAGACGTTCTCCCGAGCCTTGGTGGGGTTGAACAGTCGCAATTCGATGTTGGGGTGGCTGTCGATGGCGTGAAAGGCGCGATCTGAGATGGACACGCCGAGATCGTCCAGCAGAAGACGGACGCGCACGCCACGGTCTGCCGCAGCGATGACTTCGCGCATCATCAATTGCCCGGTTAGATCGGCATTCCACATGTAATACATGAGATCAAGACTGCGCCCGGCCGCGCGGGCGGCTTCTACCCTCGCGGCAAAAGCACCGAGGTTGGACTGGATGAGAGACAGGGCATTGCGCTCTGCATGAGCGTTCTGGAGATTGGTCCAGTGACGGTCCAGCGGTGTTGCGTCCGGCTCTTTACGCAAAGCGGCGGAGGCGATTTTGATGATGATTTTGTCACGGTGGCAGGAAGCGAGGGCGATACCCGCGACAAGAACGACCACGATTGAGATGGCGAAGGCTACAATGGCAGTCACAATTATGGTTTCACCCGCGTCGGTTCCCTGTCCCGGATATTGCGTGTCGTATCAATGGATTTCGATATTCCGCTTGTCGGCTTCTTCCTTGATGATGTCTTCCACCATCTGCCGTTTCAAGGCGGGGTCACCCAACAGATAATCTTCTGCAAGTTCAAAAATGGATTTCGGGCTTTCCTTGCGGGTGAGCGTATCGAGATCCTGGCCGATCTGTTGGCGAAGTTCGCTATAGTGGTCCATATTGGTTCTCCATTTGCGAAGAGAATGCGCGGGGCGGGCAGCGGTTCCGGTACTCATGGAAATGAAGCGGGGGCTCTTGCGTCACAATGCTCTGGCCGTCATAAAGCCGCCAGTCAGGTGCCTGCTTTCAAGCGGGAGAATCGGGAACGCGGTGAAAGCCCGCGACGTGCCCAACGCTGTAAGGTGGACGCGGATTGCCATAGACCACTGAGAAATCGGGAAGGCGGCAATGCGCGGACGAAGCCAAGTCAGAAGACCGGCCTGATGCCATAGACCGAACCGCATGGACGGCGGCAGGTTGTTGATGGGTGGGATGCTTTCGGCGTCCGGCCTGTGCATTGTTGGGGATTGACGATGCGGCCCGATGAGTTTCAGAACGCGCTGGTAAAAGCGTGCGAGTTTTCAGACAGCGACAAGCAGGCGGTCTACCGCGTCATAGAAACGCGCCGGGATGTGCGCGATCAGTTTCTGCCCGATCCGTTGCCGGAAGAGCTGGTGGAACGCCTGCTCAAGGCTGCACATGCCGCACCCTCGGTTGGCTTCATGCAGCCATGGAATTTCACGCTCGTCACCAATGCTGATGTCAAAGAGCGCGCATGGCAGGCCTTTTCCCGGGCCAATGCCGAAGCCGCCGAGATGTTCGAGCAGGAGCAACAGGCGCTTTACCGCAGCCTCAAGCTAGAAGGCATTCGCAAGGCCCCGCTATCCATCTGCGTGACCTGCGATCCGACGCGAGGCGGCGATGTGGTTCTCGGCCGCACCCACAATCCACGCATGGATGTCTATTCCACCGTCTGCGCGGTGCAGAACCTGTGGCTTGCAGCACGCGCCGAAGGCATCGGCGTTGGCTGGGTCAGCATTTTTCATGATGCAGATATTCGCGAAATCCTCGCCATTCCGCAGCACATCGAAATCGTCGCATGGCTCTGTGTCGGGCGGGTCGATACGCTTTACGGCGAGCCGGAACTGGCCGTCAAAGGCTGGCGGCAGCGGCTGCCGCTGGAGGAGCTGGTGTTTCGGGACAGATGGGGCGAGAGGTGAGGCGGAAGCGCTCTAAATCAACCGCAGACCCTTGAAACTGACATGCCCATCCTTGCCGATGATGATGTGGTCATGCACGGCAATGCCAAGCGGCTTGGCCGTATCGATGATGGTTTTGGTCATGTCGATATCGGCGCGGGACGGGGTCGGATCGCCGCTGGGATGGTTGTGCACGAGGATGATGGCGGTGGAAGACAGCTCCAGCGCACGGCGCACCACCTCGCGCGGGTAGACGGGGGTGTGATCGACCGTGCCGTGGCCCTGCACTTCGTCGGCAATCAGCACATTGCGCTTGTCGAGGAAGAGGATGCGAAACTGCTCGCGGGATTCATGCGCCATGGCGGCGTGGCAGTAATCGATGACGGATGACCAGGAGCCCAGAACCTGCTTGTTGCGGATTTCGCTTTTCAGCATGCGCTGGGACACGGAGGCGATGAGCTTGAGATCGAGCGCCACCGCTTCGCCAACGCCTTTCACTTCCTGAAGCAGCGCAATCGGCGCACCCATGACGCCACCGAAGGTGCCGAAGCGTGCGATCAGCGCTTTCGCGATCGGCTTGGTGTCCCGTCGTGGAATAAGCCGGAACAGCAGAAGCTCCAGCAGCTCGTAATCGGCCAGCGCCGCATCGCCATTGTCGCGATATTTGGCGCGCAGCCGCTCGCGGTGGCCGTGGTAGTGCGCCATGTCACCATCCGGTGATGGCGTTGGCGTCGCCTTCATCTTCATCTTTTTGGAGACTTGCCGTGGCTCGGCAAAGAAGCCGCGTTCGTCCATATCTTCGGCAAGGCCGCCGATCACCTTGTCCGCGCCGTCTTCGGAGTTGAACATTGTCGTTTGATCGGCGGGATGTTTGGCCATCGGCATTGTTCTCTAAATCAGAGCGGTGGCAGGCCAGGACGGTGCAGACCGCCGGGCGAAAGCGTGAAAATTTCGCAGCCCGTCGCCGTCACGCCCACGGCATGTTCGTATTGCGCGGAGAGAGAGCGATCACGCGTGACGGCGGTCCAGCCATCCGACAGCACCTTCACATGCGGCTTTCCGAGATTGATCATCGGCTCGATGGTGAAAATCATGCCTTCGCGGATTTCCGGGCCGTCGCTTTCCTTGCCGTAATGGAGAATATTCGGCGTATCGTGGAAAAGACGTCCAACGCCATGACCACAGAAATCTGTAACCACCGAGCAACGCTCGCCTTCAGCATAGGCCTGAATGGCGGCACCGATTGCGCCGGTGCGGGCACCAGGCCGAACGGCGGCGATACCGCGCAGCAGGCACTCATGGGTCACTTCCAGAAGACGCTCGGACGCGCGCTTGATCTGCCCCACCGGATACATGCGGCTGGAATCGCCGTACCATCCATCCAAGATATAGGTGACGTCGATATTGACGATATCGCCTTCTCGGAGTGGCTTGTCATCGGGAATGCCGTGACAGACAACGTGGTTGATGGAGGTGCAGACGGACTTGGTGTAGCCGCGATAATTCAGCGTGGCGGGCAGGGCGTTGTTGTCCATGCCGAATTCAAACACGAAGCGGTCGATGGTATTGGTGGTGACGCCCGGCTTGACGATGCTGGCCAGTTCATCAAGGCAGCGCGCGGTCAGCTGGCTTGCCTTGCGCATGCGCGCGAAGTCTTCCGCATTATACAGGCGGATGACGCCCGTATTCTTCATGGGTGCCTGTGCCGCGTCGATGTAAGTAACCATTATACCGCTTTCTTGTCTTCAATGCTTCGTTTCATAAAGCAGCAGGGTACCAGTCGTCTATTGCAACCATCTCGTTTGCGACGATTTCCAACGAAGAGACGCTGCATTTTATGGCGTAAGCCTCCACGCCGCGCGTCATTGCCCGCTGAAAGGCGGCCGAATAGACCGGATCGAGATCGCCGCAGATGCGAAGGCGGTCGCAATCGCTGCGCTGGATGAGGTAGAGCATGACGGCGCGATATCCTGCCTGCGCCGCGTCGCCCAGCTCTTCCAGATGTTTTGCGCCGCGTGCGGTGGCGGTATCGGGAAATTCGGCGAGGCCTTTTTCGCGCATGAAATGCACGTTCTTTACCTCCACATAGGCATCCGGCCTGCCGGTAGCAAACAGCAGAAAATCGATGCGGGAATTGATGCCGCATTTCTGTTCGCGCTTTAGCGTAGAGTAACCGGCAAGGGATGGGATTTTGCCGGTCTCGATGGCTTCCTGCGCAAGCTTGTTGGGCATCCCAGTGTTGATGCCAACCACCGTGCCATCCGCCTCTACCATCTCCAGCATGTGGCGATATTTGCGGGTAGGGCTGTCGTGTTCGGACAACCAGATCCGTGACCCCGGCGTCGTCAGCCCGCGCATCGAGCCGGTATTGGGGCAGGAGCCGGTGATCTCTGTGCCGTCTTCCAGCACGGCATCGAACAGGAAACGCTTGTAGCGGGAGACGAGCGTGGCGGAAGTGAGGGGAGAATCAAAAAGCATGGTGCAGTGTCGTGTCCGCTGCGCGCTTATTCAAGCACATAGGTGCCCGGCGCATCGCAAAGCGCGGGCAGGGCGGCATCACCGGGAATGCGGGCCGCGACTTTGCGCTTGTCCTGCGCCTTGATCCATTTTTGCCAATGCGGCCACCATGAGCCCTTGTGAGCGCTCGCCTGCCCCTGCCATTCGTCGAAGTCACCGCCCGGTGACGCGCCTGTCCAATATTGATATTTCTCCATCTCAGGCGGATTGACGACACCGGCTATGTGGCCAGACGCGCTCAGCACGAATTCCACCGGTCCACCAAAGCATGCGGCTCCCGTAAAGACGGATTTGGCGGGCGCGATATGGTCTTCGCGGGTGGCGAGATCATAGACCGGTATCTCGATGTCCTTGAGATCGACAACCTTGCCCGCTACCTTCATGCGACCATGCGCCAGATTGTTCTCCAGATAACAATTGCGCAGATAAAAGGAGTGGTTGGCGGCAGCGACCCGGGTGGAATCGGAGTTCCAGTAGAGCAGGTCGAAAGGCGGCGGTTGCGCGCCACGCAGATAATTATCAACCACATAGGGCCAAATGAGGTCGGAGGCGCGCAGCATATTGAAGACGCTGGCCATGATCGCTCCATCCAGATACCCTACCGCCTTCATGTGCGCATCGAGGGCTGCCAGTTGCTGCTCGTCTATGAAGACCTTCAGGTCGCCGGCATGGGTAAAATCTGTCTGGGCTGCCAGAAATGTCGCGGAGCGGATGCGCTTGTTCTTTTCCTGCGCATGCAGCGCTAGGGTGGAGGCGAGCAGTGTACCGCCGATGCAGTAACCCACCGCGTTGATCTGCTTTTCGCCGGTCGCCTGTTCGATGGCATCCAGCGCGAAATCGATTCCCTCACTCGTGTAGTTGTCCCAACCCTTTTCCGCGTGGCGCGCATCTGGGTTGACCCATGAGATCATGAACACGCTATGGCCCTGATCCACGCACCATTTGACGAAGGATTTGCGGGCATTGAGATCGAGAATGTAGAACTTGTTGATCCATGGCGGGATGATCAGCAGGGGGCGCTTCAGCACCTTTTCGGTGGATGGCGCATACTGAATGACTTCGCAAAGATCGCTGCGGGCAATGACCTTGCCGGGGGTAACGGCGATGTTCTGGCCGATGACGAATTTGCTGTAATCGGTCTGGCGCAGTTTGATGTTGCCATTGCCCGCTGCCATGTCTTCGGCAAGTTGGGCCATACCCTTGGCCAAATTGGCGCCACTGGTGGCCACGGTTTCGCGAAACACCTGCGGGTTGGTAAAGGCGAAGTTGGCGGGCGAGATGGCCTCCGTCACCTGCCGCATGTAGAAGCGGGCCTTCTGGCGGGTGTGTTCATCTAAACCGTCTGCCTCTGCCACCATCTTCTCCGCCCAGTTGGCGGTGGCGAAATAGACCTTCTGCAAAAAATCGAAAAAAGGATTGGCCTGCCAGTCTTCGTCGGCAAAGCGTTTGTCCTTGCGCTGGTTACCCGGCTGTTCCGGCGCGGATTTGGCTTCGCCAGACATTTGCGAGACGGATTTCTGCCAGATATCGAAATAGCTGGAGAGGAGATGCGTCTGTGCTTCCACCGAACGCTTCGGCTCCGCCATCCAGTATTCGGCGACGTCGGAAAGTGTCTGGACCAGATCGCTCATGGGACTGGCACTGGTTTGCGGAATGTCTCCACGCTCTCTGGGTGCCAGCCATTCGGAAGCTGCCTTGCCCAGATTTTCCAGGGCTCTCGCCACGTTCATGGCAAAGGCCTGCGGGTCGCGCACAATATAGGCGTCGGCGGATTTGGGGTCGAAGCCCTTGGGCTTTTCCTCCTCGTCGTTCACCCCGCCTTCAGTGCCTGCCATACATTGTCCTCCGGCGCATTTTTGTGTTTGCACATTCTGCATGAAAACGAATACAAGTTCCAGCAACAGCGACGCCCAAGAAACCGGCGTCCGGCATTCAAATACTACGTTACAGGCGGGACAGTGAAATGGGCAAGCATATGGAATGCGTAAGAGCGGCAACGGTGCTGTCGGTTTGCGGCATCCTTTTGCCATTGCTGGGCGCCTGCAAGACGCTCGACCCCGTCGTTGCGCCCGCCAACATGAAGCGGCCCGCCGCACAGATCGTTGGCCCGCAGAAGGTCGATGCTTCGCCCGTTGCTCAAAAGCGCGACACCGGGACCTACCCGACTTTCGCCGCCCCCATGACCGCCGCTCTGCCGCAAATGGACAATGAAGAGGCCGATTCCATGGAAACGACCATGACGCGCCTCGGCAGCGCCCGTCGCAAGGGCCAGATTTCCGAAGCGGAATACAAGCGTCGCGTTGCAGAACTTCGCGCTTTGCAGGAACAGCAAAAGCCTGTCGCGACACCAGCAGCCGCGCAGTAATCTGCTGATTAACGCAGCGTAAACAGGCATCTGGCATTTTTACGCAATCCGGAAAGCACCAGCTTACCGCGTTCCTTAAGCCCGTATAGGCAACTTATGCGTTATAACTCTTCCCATGAAACACCACAGTTTCACTGGCGCTGGGGAGCGTTAAAATGAAGTGCTTTTTTGTTTGTCTGATCGTTGCAGCCGCCGTGTTTAATCCGGCGCAGGCGAAAGCGCCTTACATGATCACCAGCCATACCGGCCACGCTCGGTGAGTCGCAATCCGCAGGGTCAGTCGTTACCTGCGGCGAAATTCAGCTCATCCATGTCAGGCACCGTGATGTGACGGTTATTCTCGATCTGGATGATGCCTTCCTTGCGCAGCTTGGTCATCTGACGGCTGACGGTCTCGATGGTAAGGCCCAGAAAATCCGCGATATCGGCACGTGATAGCGGTAGATCGAAGCAGGATTTGTCCTCATTCTCAGGATCGATATGCGTGGCGATGAGATAAAGGAAGCTCGCCACTTTTTCCTGCGCAGATTTGCGCCCAAGCGTCAGCATCCAGTCGCGCGCCTCGTCCAGTTCTTTCAGAGACTGGCTGTGAAGCCTGCGCTCCATGCCGGGAACGTCACCCACCATGCGATCGATCAGACGGCGTGGGAAACTGCAGATTTCCAGATCGGTTGCGGCCTCGGCGCTCATGCTGCTTTCGGCAATGAAGGGACGACCGAGGAAGTCGGGAGCGAATTGCAGACCGACGATCTGCTGGCGACCATCCGACATCATCTTCGACAATTTCACCACGCCTCTGAGAATGTTGGCGTAATAAGCAACCTGCTCGCCCTGACCCAGCAATTCGTGACCCAGTTCGACTTTCTTTCGGGTGGACTGCCGGTTGAGTTCCGAGAGCTGATCTGGCGTCAGAACACCACACAGCCCGCCGTGCCTTGCTTCGCAAGAACGGCAAACCACAGGAATATCCGAATTGTGGATGTTTCGCTGCAACGTATCCATAGTGAATGTCCCGATCGCAAAGACCAGGGCAAAGGGTGGCAACCAATTGCTTGATATGCTTGTCGCCCCGCCCCGATAAGCCGTAATCCCCCACGGCTTTTGATACGCGATGTTTACGACCTGACTTGATCGAAGTCAAAGTTGCAAACTGTCGCAGGCTGTATCCCATAGTCGCAGAATTGATACATGCTAAGGGGGAAATCTGCCGTGACCGAGCATCTCATCCGTAAATATGCCGCCGCCGTGCCGCGTTACACCAGTTATCCAACCGCGCCGCATTTTCATGAGGGAATCGATTCGGGCATTTATGCTTCCTGGCTAAAAAAGCTCGATGCGGATAACCGTATTTCGCTCTATCTGCATATTCCCTATTGTGACCGTCTCTGCTGGTTCTGCGCCTGTCACACCAAGCAAACGCTGAAATACGAGCCCATCGCGACTTATCTCAAATCTCTGCACCGTGAAATCGAGAAAGTCGGCCGGCTTGTGTCTGGTGATGCCAGGGTGACGGCGGTGCATTTCGGCGGTGGTTCGCCGACCATGGTCAAGCCTGATGATATGATTGCGCTGGTGGACTGTCTGCGCAGTGCATTTTCCTTTGCGCCGGATGTTGAGATCAGCGTGGAGATGGACCCCAACGATCTGGATGAGGGGCGCTACGATGCGCTCGCCGCCATCGGCATGACGCGGGCGAGCCTTGGCGTGCAGGATTTCGATCCGAACGTGCAAAAGACCATCAACCGCATCCAGACCTTCGACCAGACGCGCTCGGTGGTCGAGGCTGTCAGGGCGAGGGGCGTTCACTCCGTCAATTGCGATATTCTCTATGGCCTGCCGTTCCAGACGCTGGAGACGTTGAAGGATACGGTCGACCAGATCATTTCGCTTTCGCCCGACCGCATCGCCCTTTTCGGCTATGCCCATGTGCCGTGGATGAAGAAGCACCAGACGATGATCCCCGAAAAGGCATTGCCCGATGTTTCGGAGCGTTATCTGCAGATGACGATGGCCGGGCAGATGCTGGTCGCGGCCGGTTACGTGGCCATCGGCATCGATCATTTCGCCAGGCCGGACGACACCTTGGCCGTTGCCATGAAGGACGGTGTATTGAAGCGTAATTTTCAGGGCTATACGGATGACTGCGCCGATGCGCTGATTGGGCTCGGCGCGTCGTCCATCGGCAAATTGCCGCAGGGCTATGTGCAGAATATGCCTGCCACCGGCGAATATGAACGGCTGGCGGACAGCGGCGAGCTTTGCGTGGTGCGCGGCATCGAGCTATCGCAGGAAGACCGCGTCCGGGCCTTCGTGATCGAGCGTATCATGTGCGATTTTTCGCTGGACCTTACGGCGCTCTCGCAGCTTTACGGCCCGGCTGCGGTTCTTGCCATTGCTGAGGCGCGGCAGTTTGCAGAGGGCGAACGCGACGGCCTCGTTGAGATGGAGGAGGGCGTTTTCCGGTTGACCGAAGCTGGCAAACCCTTCGCCAGAAGCATCGCTGCGACCTTCGATACCTATCTTTCCAGCGGTCGCGGACGCCATTCGGTTGCTGTTTAGGCAACACTTTGCGCTGAAAATTCAAGGATACTTCACGACCCCATTGGCTTTTTTGCCCAAGTTGCCTATGTGGTGCGTCTGAACAGAGCTTATAAATAAAGACACACGAAGGATTATGGGCGTGACAGCTACATTCGACAAGGTTGCAGACATTATTGCTGACACCAGCGAGATCGACCGCGAAAACATTACGCCGGAAAGCCACACGATCGACGATCTGGGCATCGACAGCCTCGACTTCCTCGACATCGTTTTCGCTATCGACAAGGAATTCGGCATCAAGATCCCGCTCGAGCAGTGGACGCAGGAAGTCAACGAAGGCAAGGTTTCGACCGAGGAATACTTCGTACTGAAGAACCTCTGCGCCAAGATCGACGAACTGAAGGCCGCCAAGGGCTGATTTTGCGTTAGTGCTGGCTAGGGACGGCTACCAACAGTGGCCGTCATTCCGGCCTTGAGCCGGAATCCAGTGCGATAAAGTCCTTGATCGCGAAAGAACCTTTTGCCGCGCAGACGCGCGGCTGCTGGATCCCGGATCAAGTCCGGGATGACGGAGTGCTACGGAACCGCTGCAAAAATGCAGCATCCAACTCACCACCCATTCCACGGACAAAACATGCTTCTAGAATATTTCCAGATGGTGGACCGGATCGAGTCCATCGACAGATCGGCGCGTATCCTGAAAGCACGTTCCGTCGTGCCCGCGCAGAGCCCGGTCTTCGAGGGGCATTTTCCTGGTATGCCGCTGGTTCCCGGCGTTCTGCTCATTGAAACCATGGCGCAGGCGTCCGGCATGCTGGTTCTCGCCATGACCGATTTCGCGGCCATGCCGTTTTTGATGACGGTAGACGGCGCTAAGATGCGCACCTTCGTGGAGCCCAACGCCGTCCTCGATATCGAAGCCTATCTGGAACATGACGGTTCCGGCTTTGCGGTGACGAAAGCCAAGATCACGTCTGAGGGCAAGAAGGTGTGTGATGCGCAACTGAAACTGCGGACCATGCCGTTTTCCGAGATTCCCCTAGGACCTATCGTCAAAAAGCGTGCCGAAGAGGTGGGGTTGATGGCGGCGATTGCTGCGGATAAGTCGGTTTAAGTCGTCGAGAGAGTCATAAGGGCGCGATGGTGGGTGTGGTTTACCCCCCTCTGTCCTGCCGGACATCTCCCCCTCAAGGGGGGAGATCGAATCGCGGCAACCTCCCGTGTATCTTGACCGCTGTCGAGGAGGTTCGCATTTCCGTTGCGGTTGAACCGGTCAGCTCGCGCCCAGCCGATCTCCCCACCTGAGGGGGAGATGCCCGGCAGGGCAGAGGGGGGTAAGCCGCACCCGCCGCGTATCCCATGCCAAAAGCTGAGTTTTTTCACCATAGACCTCTGAAAATCCATGCATTGCGACGCGTCTTTGGGCCTTCGCCATTGCAAAGCTGCATCTCGCCCTTTATTTCGCATGGCATGTGCGGTCTCCAAGACCGCTTTGAAAAGCTGGCCTGCTTCTTCACGGGCAAGCGACGAAGGATGACAGATAATGAAGTCTGACAATGATGTGGTGATTACCGGGGTCGGTATCGTGACCTGTCATGGTGTCGGTATCGACGCCCATATTGCGCTGCTCTCTGCAGGTGCTGCGCCCGAAGCAATCGTTGAAACCGAGAAGTTCGCGCCCTATCCCATCCATCCGCTGCCGGAAATCGACTGGTCGAGCCAGATCGGTCGCAAGGATCAGCGTCAGATGGAAAACTGGCAGCGCCTTGGCGTGTTCGCCGCCGGTCTGGCGCTGGATGATGCTGGCCTGAAGACGGATGCCGATGCCTGCGGCACCATGGACATGATCGTTGCTGCCGGTGGTGGCGAGCGCGACATCAATGTCGATACGCTGATTGTCGATGAAGGTCTGAAGCGCAACGACCGAGAGGTCATGCTCAACGAAAAGCTGACGACCGAGCTTCGTCCGACGCTGTTTCTGGCCCAGCTGTCCAACCTCATGGCTGGCAACATCTCCATCGTCCACAAGGTGACCGGCTCGTCGCGCACCTTCATGGGCGAAGAGGCCGCCGGCATCTCCGCCGTCGAGACCGCATTTTATCGTATACGCTCTGGCGAATCGAGCCATGCCCTCGTTGGCGGTGCCTTCGCTGCGGAACGTCCCGACATGACGCTGCTGTTCGAAGCCATCGGTGCCCATGCTCAAGGGCAGTGGCAGCCGCTTTGGTCGCGCACAGACGGTGAGGGCGGTGGCATGATCACCGGCTCCGTCGGCGCATTCCTCGTTCTCGAATCACGCAAGCGCGCAGAAGCGCGCGGCGCAAAGATTTACGCCCGCATCGATGCCATCGAAGGTGATCGCGGTGCGCGGGACGACAACAAGTTCGAGCAGCGCTTCGAGCGGCTTCTTTCGCCTGCCCATGATGATGCGACCACAATCGTGTTTTCCGGTGCCAGCGGCCATAATACCGTGACCGCACGCGAAAAGGCTGTGTTGGACAAGGCTTTGCCGAAGGCAACACTTCGGGGCTTTAGCGGTATTACCGGTCATGGGCTGGAAGCGCAATTTCCGCTGGGTCTCGCGCTCGCAGCCCTTGCTTTGAGCAGCGATGCGAAGGTCCCATCCTTCGACGATAAGGCCGAAAAGCCAATGGCGGCAATCGCCACGCAGGCCGTTGTCACCACCGTTGGCCATGTTCGCGGCGAAGGCGTTGCCGTGCTTTCCAAAGATTCTTGAGGAGTAGACACCATGGCGTCCAGCAATTTCAAGGATCACCTCGGTCGTCCCATCGTCGCCGTTACCGGCATGGGTATCATCACCTCGCTCGGTCAGGGGCTGACGGATAACTGGGCGGCGTTGACATCAGGCAAATCGGGCATCCACAAGATCACCCGTTTCCCGACCGACAATCTGTCGACCCGCATCTGCGGCACGGTGGATTTTATCGAGATCCCCAAGCCGAACTCGGTCGAGCGATCCTTCGCCTTTGCCCGCGAAACCACCATCGAGGCGCTGGCGCAGGCCGGTCTCTCCGGTGATTTCAACGGCCCGCTGTTTCTGGCGGCACCGCCCATCGAGCCGGAATGGAGCGCCCGTTTCGAACTGGGCGACCGCTCTCCACCCGCTGCAAAGCCTGGCGATGCCTATGATCGCTTCATGGCGGCACTGCGCGAACGTCCCGATCCTGAGTTTCAGGAAGCCGCTCTGTTCGGCGCGATTTCCGAGCGTCTGGCTGACCGGTTCGGCACACGCGGCTTGCCCGTTACGCTGTCCACGGCCTGTGCATCTGGCGCGACGGCCATTCAGCTCGGCGTCGAAGCCATTCGTCAGGGACGCACGGACCGTGCGCTGACGGTCGCGACCGATGGTTCGGTCAGCGCCGAAGCGCTCATCCGCTTCTCGCTTCTGTCCGCGCTGTCGACCCAGAACGATCCGCCGGAAAAGGCCTCCAAGCCTTTCAGCAAGGACCGCGATGGCTTCGTCATTGCCGAAGGTGCTGCAACGCTGGTGCTGGAATCGCTGGAAGCAGCCGTCGCCCGTGGTGCGAAAATTCTTGGCATCATCAAGGGTGCCGGTGAAAAGGCCGATAGCTTCCACCGCACCCGCTCGTCACCGGATGGCGGTCCAGCCATTGCCACCATCCGCGCGGCGCTGGCCGATGCGGGCGTGGCCGAAGGCGATATCAATTACATCAACGCCCACGGCACCTCGACGCCTGAGAACGACAAGATGGAATATGGTGCCATGCTCGCCGTCTTCGGTGAGGGGCTGAAATCCATCCCTGTCTCGTCCAACAAGTCGATGATCGGTCATACGTTGACGGCAGCCGGCGCGGTTGAAGCGGTGTTTTCGCTGCAAACCATGCTGACGGGAACGGTTCCGCCCACCATCAACTACACCAATCCAGACCCGACGATTGCGCTCGACGTGGTGCCGAATGTGAAGCGCGATGCGGACGTTACCGCCGTGCTGTCCAACTCCTTCGGCTTCGGCGGACAGAACGCAAGCCTTGTCATGACGCGGGAACCGGCTTAAGCGGTTCCCCAACTCGAAAACAAAAATAACGCCTCCGGGCGAAGGACTTCATTATGCGCGCCTTGCAACTCGTTGATGATCGTAAACTTGAAAGAGTGGACCTGCCCGAGCCGGGAGCCCCGGCACCCGGCGAAGTCACGCTCCGGGTCAAGGCCGTGGCGTTGAACCACATCGATGTCTGGGGCTGGCGCGGCATGGCCTTCGCCAAGCGCAAGATGCCTTTGACCATCGGTGCGGAAGCATCTGGCGTGGTGGAAGCCATCGGCCCCGGCGTGTCCAATGTTCTGCCGGGCCAGCTCGTCTCCATCTACGGCGCACGCACCTGCGGTCGCTGCCACCACTGCGTGGCCGGTCGCGACAATCTGTGCGAAAACGTCGGCGGCGTCCACGGCTTCCATCTGGATGGCTTTGCGCAGGAAAAGATCAACATTCCCGCCCGTCAGCTCGTGCTGGCACCGCCCGGCGTCGATGCCGTTGCTGCGGCTCTTGCGCCTGTCACCTTCGGCACGGTCGAGCATATGCTGTTCGATAACGCCAAGCTCCAGCCGGGCGAAACCATCCTCATTCACGCTGGCGGCTCCGGCATCGGCTCGGCTGCTATCCAGCTCGCCAAGAAAATGGGCTGCACCGTTATCACGACAGTCGGTTCCGACGACAAGATCGAGCGCGCCAAGGCGCTGGGTGCAGATCACGTTATCAATTACCGCGTCGACCGCTTCGAAGGCGTCGTGCGCAAGCTGACCAAGAAGAAGGGCGTCGATGTCGTCTTCGAACATGTCGGCAAGGACACCTGGGCTGGCTCCATGTTCTGCCTCAAGCGCGGTGGTCGACTGGTAACCTGCGGTTCCACGTCCGGCGTGTCCTCGGAAATCAACCTGATGATGCTGTTCCAGCAGCAGTTGAAGCTGCTCGGCTCCTTCGGTTGCCGCATGGAAAATATGGCTGATGCGATGCAGAAAATGGCGCGCGGTCTCGTTTACCCTGTTATCGACACCGAAGTCACCTTCGACACCATCGAAACGGCGCTGGAGCGTATGGAGACCCGTCAGGTCTTCGGCAAAATCGTTCTGCGGATGGACTGACGCCATTGAAAATGTTCATCACGCGCGTCGTTCTGGCGCTCGAAAACTTCCGGCAGTGGCTGAATGCGACGCTCGCATTCGGCTTTCTGAACCTGCTGAAACTTTTGCCTGCCGATCCCGCCATTCGGTTTGCGGACAGAATGGCGCGCAAGATCGGCCCGAAGACACCGCGCCACAAGCTGATGCTGTTCAATCTTGGTCGTGCCTATCCCGAGAAATCGGAAGAGGAGCGTCTGGAAATCGCGCTGGACAGCTGGGGCAATATGGGTCGCCTGGCTGCCGAATATGTCTTTCTGGATCGCCTGTTCGATTTCGATCCGACAAAGACAGAACCGGGCAGGGTAGAAGTCATCGGCACCGAGACATTTCTCGAGCTGCGCGACAATCCGCGTCCGTTCATCGTCTTCACCGCCCATTCCGGCAATTTCGAGCTGTTGCCCGTCGCAGGTTCGGCCTTCGGCCTCGATGTGACAGTGCTGTTTCGTCCGCCAAACAATCCCTATGTGGCAAAGCGCATTTTCGATTTCCGCAAGGAGCGTATGGGCCATCTCGTGCCGTCGCATGCGGGCTCTTCTTTTGCGCTTGCGCGTCAGTTGGAAAAGGGCGGCGGTATCGGCGTTCTGGTGGATCAGAAGTTCAGAAAAGGCCTGCCGACGCAATTCTTCGGCAATGACGTGCTGACCAACCCACTGCTGGCAAAGCTGGTGCGCCAGTTTGGCTGCGATGTTTTTCCAGCGCGTTGCATTCGCTTGCCGGACAATCGTTACAGGTTGGAAATCGAGCCGAAGGTCGAGATACCCTTGAACGAAAAGGGTGCAGTCGACGTTCAGAAAACCGCGCAGCTTCTCAACGACAAGGTGGAAAGCTGGGTGCGGGAATATCCTGGTCAGTGGCTGTGGTATCACGACCGCTGGCATATCAAGGGCAGTATCAAGGACTAGAATAGACCAGATTTGGTTCTTGTTAAGCGCTAACATCCCAGGATTGTGTATGTATATTTTTCTTCACAATTTCTGGGATTTGTTAAAGACGTTCTGCGTGTGTTAATTTATCTTGTGTTTGTAATGGCGGTGCTGTTTCTCGTTACGTCATTTTTTACGGTGATACCTTATAACGAGTCTCGCGCCACGGAACCGGAAACGATTTGAAAGTGCGGCAGGCGCACGATCTTCCGGGGGAGAGTCGAGTTGAAAGCTTTGATTGACTTGTTCTGGCAACGATATTCGGAGCTGAAAGGTGCCGTTGATCGCAACGACGCCCTGAAAATCACGATGCTTGATCGTGAGCTTGATCCGCTGCTCGAGAGCATAACCAGCAGAAAGACCAAGAATTCCTCAGAGGTTCTTGAGCAGTTCCGCTTTGCTATCGATCTCCTCAACGAGGAGGCCGAGGATACGGGCTGCGTTCAGCGAAACTCCGAACTTCTGCGCAAACTCGTGGATCGCTATATCGGCGCGGGTCTGCCCTACGACGGCGCGACGCCGGACGGCGAATCGGCCTCCTGGAGCCCTTACGTCATTCTGGACGAAGACCGGCTGGATGATCTGGACGAGCGCGTCTTCGTCGTATCTCCCGGCTACCGCATCAATTACACCAACGCACTCAATGCGCTCTGCTACGAAGCCAAGACCAACGACCTCGTCGGTCGGCATATTGCCGAATTCATTGGCATCCACCACTTCCAGCAGGCTCTGCGTGAGAAGTTGGACGCGTGCTTCAAGGGCGAGGCGGCGAAATATACCTATGCCGAGGACATCGACGGACGCACCGTGGTACGCTCCTATGAGATGTCGCCGTGCTATTCTCCATCCTACAAGCTGGTGGGCGCGATCATCATCGTGAAGGAACTGGCTGATCGTAGAAACCGCGCGGTAGCGTAAATAAGCTTCGTTCGCCCCAAGTTGGCGTGAGCTTTTGCTCAGGCGTATGTCATTTGACACGCCTGTTGGCGTTAATTTGGCTCCAATAAACTGTCCTCGCATTGCGATTCGTCTTGCTGCGGGCAGGTACCCAATACGCGTTTCTGATTTGTCGGACAGATTTATAGCTCTCGGCAAAATTGACTTTCGTCAAAAATCGCCCATTCAATGAATAAAAGTGATGTTGCGACCAATTTTATGAATATATTGTCGCGTTGACGACAGTATTGTTGCCCCAGCATTCGAAGTCTTACGTTCGGTTTTGTTGCGTATCGGAAAATTCTCATCCTATAATAAATATTAATCGCCTCGACGGCGCTCGATAGGTGAAAACTAGTGTATTGACGGGTTGAGCCTCTGTGGTGTTCATGGTGTCAGAGGGCTGGACGTTCGAGCACGCCGTTTCATCCGTGAACGTCTCCGCTTCTTTAGGGAGGAAGCGTCGTCTCGTGAGACGGCGGATTGGGTCTTGATCGGCCCGGCGTGCTTTAGAAAGAAGGAAGTTCTTCTGACCGTGTTCGGCCAAGCCTGAGGGTGGCGTCGGACATCAGGAACTTGGGTGATGGAATGGAGGCTCCATTGTTAGGACTCTTCGACGCTTTTTCGCTGAAATGCATACAATTGAAACAGGCTGTTGCTTGCGGGCATGACGATCTCGTTCGTCTGCTGGACAAGGAGCTTGAGCCGATGATCGCGGATATTCTGTCCTTCAGGGCGGAGAACCGCGAAGAAGCTCATATGCAATTACAGTTCCTCAACGGCCTGATCCGTGACGAGGCAGACGACAAATCAAGCGTGACACGTCGCAGCGCTGCCATGGCAATGCTGATCGATCGGTATTTCCGCACGAGCGGTGATGGCAAAGATAGTTTGCAGCAGCTGCTTCCCCGCCCGCTGGAAAAGCCTGCCGCATTCGGCCTCGCCGAGCAACCTCTGCTCAACGAAGCCATTCTGGACAGTCTACCGGATCGCGTCGGCGTGATTACTAGGGATTATCGCTATCTCTATTCCAACCAGGAAAACGCACAGTTTCTGGGCCGCACCACCTTGTCCATGATCGGCTGCCACGTCTCGGAGTTCGTGGGTGAAGAGAGCTTCAGCAAGTTGGCGAAGCCGGCTTTCGACAAGTGTTTCAAGGGCGAAAAGATCGACTACATCCACAAGGGACGTCGCAATCGTGAGAACTTCGCCACGCGTTGCCGGATGACGCCGCTGCGTGGTGTTCAGAACGAGATCATCGGCGCGGTCATCGTGTTGCAACACGCCGACCAGTCCGCCACGCTGGCGTGCAGCTGAGCTTTCTCAGCCGCCAATCAGGCGCGAGACGAATGCGCCAAACGAAGAAAACGCGCCGGAATCCATCAGCAGTTTCGTCGCCATGGCGATGCAGGAAATGACAAGCAGCGGGCGGATGATCTTCGCGCCGTTACTCATGGCTAGGCGAGAGCCGATCTGCGCACCCAGAAACTGACCCAGCCCCATCACCAATCCCAGCTTCCACAAAATCGCGCCGTTCAGCGTAAATACAAGGAAGCTGCCAAAATTCGACCCGAAGTTGAGAAGCTTGGTATGGGCTGTAGCCTTCAACATGCCG
Organism: Agrobacterium sp. 20P9.1.2; assembly: GCF_057799395.1. Taxonomy (NCBI): domain Bacteria; kingdom Pseudomonadati; phylum Pseudomonadota; class Alphaproteobacteria; order Hyphomicrobiales; family Rhizobiaceae; genus Agrobacterium; species Agrobacterium sp. 20P9.1.2. Next base: position 48,329 of record NZ_JBYOKI010000003.1, on the reverse strand, counting down.
AAGCCCGCCAGCCCTACAAAGGCCAGCATATAGAACGAGCCCGCGCCCGGGCCGAAAATGCCGTCGTAAAAACCGACGAGCGGAACGACTGTCAATCCGAACACGAAGGGTGTGATGCGCTGGTGGCTGTCGATGTCGCTGAGATTAGGTTTGAAGGCAAAATAGAGGGCGATTGCGATCAGCAGAAACGGCATGATGGCGCGCAGAATATCTGGCGGCACGTAGGCGGCGATGATTGCGCCCAAAATGCCGCCGACAAAGGCCATGAACGCCATGGGGAACTGCTTTTTCAGATCGACATGACCACGTCTTGCATAAGCAATCGTCGCGGAAGCGCTGCCGAACTGCGCTTGCAGCTTGTTCGTTCCCAGCGCCTCCAGCGGCGGAACGCCGAGGATCAGCATAGCCGGAATGACGATCAACCCTCCACCGCCGGCAATCGAATCGACGAAGCCCGCAAAAACGGCGACAAGAAACAGGATGAGAAACAGCTGAAGGGCAACGTCTTGCACGGGAGTATTCCGGGAGGGGATATGGATGGCTGCTTCTGTCACTGAATTGTGCAAGGTGCAACGTTTTTCATCTGTTGCGAGGAAGCCATTGCGTCAATTGCGCGTCCGTTTATGGTGCGCTCGCTGCTTCGCCATCGATTGGGCGATTCCGCCTGCATATGAATTCGAGGACACGGCATGCATAAGGTAATTTTCGACACGGACCCCGGCATTGATGACGCAATGGCGCTGCTATTTCTGCACCGCCACCCGGACATTGATCTGATTGGCGTGACCACCGTGTTCGGCAATGCGCCGATTGAGATCACCACCCGCAATGCGCTGTTCCTCAAGCAGCAGTGGGCTATGACGGCACCCGTAGCCAAAGGCGCGGATGTGACCTTCGATCCATCACGCCCGGAAGGCCACTGGCCGACATTCATTCATGGGGAAGATGGGCTCGGCAATATCGGTGTGCCCGAGACAATCGATCTGCCGCTCGATCCGCGTCCGGCCCACAACTTCATCATCGATACGGTCAAGGCGAACCCGGGCGAGGTGACGCTGATTGCTGTTGGCCGCATGACCAACCTTGCGCTGGCGCTGCGGGAAGACCCGGATTTTGCTGCCCTGGTCAAGGATGTCATCGTCATGGGCGGCGCGTTCGATATCAACGGCAATGTCAGCCCGGCGGCGGAAGCCAATATTCACGGCGACCCGGAGGCCGCAGACGTGGTGTTTACCGCACCATGGCGCGTTACCGTCGTCGGCCTCGATGTGACGACTCGCACCGTCATGACATCTGCCTTCATGGCCGAGATGGCGAAGGAGGGCGGGGCACCCGTCCAGCTTCTGTCGGATCTGTCGCAGTTCTACATCGAGTTCTACAATCAGCGCACCGGCGACGGTATGGTGGTGCATGATAGCTGCGCTTGCGTCTATCTGACCAACCCTGAGCTTTTCGAGACCCGCAGCGGCGCGATTCGTGTGGTCTGTGGTGGTTTGGCCGATGGTCAGACGATTCAGAAGCCGGATGGCGTGGGCTTTCCGCCCGGCAAATGGGATGGCCATCCCAGCCAGCTCGTCTGCACGGATATTAAGCCGGAACGTGTGCTTTCGGTCATTCGCAGCGCAATTGTGCAGGGTGAACGCGGCTGATTGAGCCAAGGCGTCGCCAAACGCGGCGGCTTGCCTTGCATTTTTGAAAAAACTCGCGTTATGCAAGTCCATTGAACCTGCATGGATATGCGGCGAATCTGCGCCGCCTCTGCTGCCCGATGCTTTCCCTCACGAAGGCACTGTCGTGTCCTGCCGAAAAGCAATTCGTGTTTTCCGGCGCATGCGGTACAATAAATGATACAGGCCCGATGTGTTCGTGTCGGCTGTGTTTCAAACCAAAAAACGAACGTTATGTGAGCCGGGTTGTCTGGCTCATTTCCATGAGGAAAGAGATGGAAGAGTTTCACAAGGTCAAGCGTCTGCCGCAATACGTGTTCGAACAGGTCAACCGTTTGAAAGCGAGCGCGCGAGCGGGTGGAGCCGACATCATCGACCTTGGCATGGGCAATCCAGACCTTCCAACCCCGAAGGCGATTGTCGATAAGCTGTGCGAAGTCGTTCAGGACCCACGCACGCACCGTTACTCGTCCTCCAAAGGCATTCCCGGCCTTCGCCGCGCGCAGGCGGCTTATTACGCCCGCCGCTTCGGTGTGAAGCTTAACCCTGATACGCAGGTTGTCGCCACACTCGGTTCCAAGGAAGGCTTTGCCAACATGGCGCAGGCCATCACGGCGCCAGGCGATGTCATTCTGTGTCCAAATCCGACATACCCGATCCACGCCTTCGGCTTTCTGATGGCAGGTGGCGTTATCCGCTCGATGAATGTGGAGCCGGATGAGAGCTTCTTTGGACCGCTGGAGCGTGCCGTGCGCCACTCCATCCCCAAGCCGCTCGCGCTCATCATCAACTACCCGTCCAACCCGACGGCACATGTCGCGTCTCTGGATTTCTACAAGGACGTCATCGCATTCGCGAAGAAGCATGATCTGATCGTGCTGTCCGACCTTGCCTATTCGGAAATCTATTTTGACGACAAGAACCCGCCTCCGTCCGTTCTGGAAGTGCCGGGCGCCATGGATGTGGCCGTGGAGTTCACCTCCATGTCGAAAACCTTCTCTATGCCCGGCTGGCGCATGGGCTTTGCTGTCGGCAACGAGCGGCTGATTGCGGCTTTGACGCGTGTGAAGTCCTACCTCGACTACGGCGCTTTCACGCCGATCCAGGTCGCGGCCACTCACGCGCTCAACGGTGATGGCTCCGATATTGCGGAAGTGCGCAATGTCTATCGCCGTCGCCGCGATGTGATGGTCGATACATTCGGCAAGGCCGGTTTCGAAGTTCCGCCGCCAGCAGCCACCATGTTCGCATGGGCTAAGATTCCAGAAAAATTCCGCCATCTCGGCTCGCTTGAGTTTTCCAAGCTGCTGATCGAGAAGGCCGACATCGCGGTTGCTCCGGGTGTAGGCTTCGGCGAAATGGGCGATGATTATGTTCGCCTTGCGCTCGTTGAAAACGAGCATCGAATTCGTCAGGCCGCGCGCAATCTCAAGCGCTTCCTGTCGACAGCAGACGATACGTTGCACAACGTCGTCTCGCTCAACGCCCACAGATAAGGGCATTCCACCAGGGTGGCCGGTTCCGGCCACCTCTCAACTCAGCAAATCAGGAATATACCAATGGCAGATTCATTGAGAATCGGCGTAGCGGGACTCGGCACTGTCGGCTCTTCGCTTGTGCGCATCCTCCAGCAGAGAAGCAAAGAACTTGCGATTACCTGCGGACGCGCAATTGAGATTATCGCCGTCAGCGCACGCGACCGTTCGCGTGATCGCGGCATTGATCTCAAGGGTATTACCTGGTTCGACACACCTGAGGAACTGGCGGAAAAAGCCGATATCGATGTCCTCGTGGAACTGGTCGGTGGTGCGTCTGGTCAGGCGGAAAAAGCCGTTCGTGCAGCGCTGTCGCGCGGTCTCCATGTGGTGACGGCCAACAAGGCGCTTCTTGCCAAGCACGGCGTCGAGCTTGCCATTCTGGCGGAAGAAAAGGGCGCGCTGCTCAATTTCGAAGCGGCTGTCGCTGGTGGTATTCCCATCATCAAGGCGCTGCGTGAATCGCTCACGGGCAACCATGTGTCGCGCATTTACGGCATCATGAACGGCACCTGCAATTACATCCTGACCAAGATGGAGAAGGAAGGTCTGTCCTTCGAAGCCTGCCTGAAGGAAGCGCAGCGTCTGGGCTATGCCGAAGCGGATCCGGCTTTCGATATCGAGGGCAACGATACGGCGCATAAGCTCGCCATTCTCACCACGCTTGCCTTCGGCAGCAAGATTTCCGCCGACGATATTTATCTCGAAGGCATCACCAATATCTCCATCGAAGATATTCAGGCCGCCTCCGATCTCGGTTACCGCATCAAGCTTCTCGGCGTCGCACAGATCACCGAATCCGGCATCGAACAGCGCGTTCACCCGACGATGGTGCCGCTGGATTCGGTTATCGCGCAGGTCGATGGCGTCACCAACGCCGTCGCTGTCGAGTCGGATATTCTCGGCGAGTTGCTGATGGTTGGTCCCGGCGCTGGCGGCAACGCTACTGCATCCGCTGTTCTTGGCGACATCGCCGACATCGCCAAGAGCCGTCCCGGCGTTCAGCAGGTGCCGGTACTCGGTCGTCCAGCTAAGTCGCTGACGGATTATCGCCGCGCCAAGATGAAGAGCCACGAAGGCGGATACTTCATTCGTCTGACGGTGAAGGACAAGGCCGGCGTTTTCGCCTCCATCGCGACAGCCATGGCAGACAACAACATCTCGCTGGAATCCATCGTGCAGCATTCGCGCGTTCCAGCCGAAGGCGGTGCCCAGAACATCATCCTCGTCACCCACGCAACGATGGAAGATGCTATTCGCAAGGCCGTAAAGGCCATCAAGAGCGAGAAATACCTCGTCAGCGAACCACAGGTCATCCGCATCGAGCGGACCTGATCTGGGTATTTATAGCAACAAGGCGCCCGCGGCAGACCCCTCACTTGCGATTTCTAACACTTAGCCTTTGGCTAAGATGTTGAAATCGCTTTCTCTCCCACACGGGGAGAGATAAGAATGCCGCGCCTGCCACGGGTTACCTCTACCCCTGTGGGATAGGACAGAAAATCACGATCTTAGCCAAAGGCTAAGTCGTAGATTTTCTAGGTGAGGGGTTATGCGCCACCCGTGAAGCTTTCCATTCTCTAAACTTCAAAAAAACTGCTGCGCCTTGTCGGCAGGCGCGTTACTTCTTCGTCTTCCAAGGGAGAAGGAGAGCAAAATGCATTACGCCATTCTGTGTTACGCCGATGAAGAAGCCGTCTTTGCCTGGTCCAAGGAAGAAGAGGAGGCGGTCATGGGCAGGCTTTATGCGGTGCAGGAGCCACTGGCCAAGGCTGGCAAGCTCGGTCCTACCGGACGGCTGATGCCGACGACGGCAGCCACCACCGTTCGCAAGGGCAAGCAGGAACCTCTGGTTCTGGATGGCCCATTCGCCGAAACCAAGGAAGTGCTGCTCGGCTTTTACACGATAGATGTCGAAAATCTGGAAGAAGCGGTGAGTTTTGCCAAGCAGCTTTCTGCCGCCAATCCGGGTTCGACCTCTTACGAAATCCGGCCCTTCTACGTCTTCCACCCCACAGGTGCACCCAAATGACAGATATTGCATGGATCGACCTTGCCGTGACGGCGGCGCGTCCGCAGGCGCTGGGCGCATTGCTGCGTTATTTCCGCGATCTGGACACAGCAGAAGAAGCCTTTCAGGAGGCCTGCCTGCGCGCGGTGCGGACTTGGCCCGAAAAAGGCCCGCCGCGCGATCCGGCAGCATGGTTGATCTTTGTTGGGCGCAACAGCGGTGTGGATGCCATTCGCAAACATTCAAAATCCGTGCCCTTGCCGGAAGAGGATGTGCTGTCTGATCTTTCCGATGCGGAAGCCGACATGGCGGAGCGACTGGACAATTCCCATTACCGGGACGACATTCTGCGTCTAATGTTCGTCTGCTGCCATCCGGACCTGCCGGCAACGCAGCAGATCGCGCTTGCGCTACGCATCGTCTCCGGTCTCAGCGTCACGCAGATTGCGCGTGCATTTCTGGTAACGGACGCCGCGATGGAACAACGCATCACCCGCGCCAAGGGCCGCGTTGCCAAGGCCGGTGTGCCCTTCGAAAACCCGACCGCCTGGGAGCGGCAGGAGCGTTTAGACAAAGTCTGCGCCATGCTCTATCTCGTTTTCAACGAGGGCTATTCGTCGGCCATTTCCAATCCTGACAGCATGGCAATGTGCGAAGAGGCAATTCGTCTGGCCCGCATTCTGCTGCGCATTTTCCCGTCCGAAACCGAGATCATGGGGCTTTTGACGCTGATGCTCTTGCAGCATTCGCGCCGCAATACCCGCTTTTCACCTGACGGTGACATCATTCTGATGGAAGATCAGGATCGTGACAACTGGGACCGGCAGATCATCGATGAAGCGCTTGCCTTGCTGGACAAGGCGATGCGCCATCGCAAACCCGGCCCATACCAGCTTCAGGCAGCAATCGCGGCTCTGCATGCGCGGGCAGTGACGGCTAAGGATACGGACTGGTTAGGCATCGACCTGCTCTATCAGGCGCTGGAGCATCTCCAGCCATCGCCCGTCGTCACGCTCAACCGGGCTGTGGCCGTTTCAAAAATGGATGGGCCGGAGGCAGCGCTTGCCGTGCTTCAGACCCTGGATGAAAAGCTGGACGCCTATTTCTACTACCACGGCGTTCGCGGCGGGCTTTTGATGCAGGCGGGCAGGGCGGCGGAGGCGCGTGAAGCCTTTGATCGTGCCATAGCCCTTGCCAACACGCCAGCCGAAGCCGCGCATATTCGCCAGCAGTTGGACAAGCTTGCACTGGAAAATACGAAATAATTTTTGAGTGAGTGTCGGGTGGCTGTCTGCTCAGACGTCCTTGCAGCATCATCAAGACGATGAACCAACTAAGCGAAAGGAAAATGACCATGACAACTCATCACGGTGCCCACGATCTGGTTCTGATGCGCGAATTCGATGCTCCGCGTGAAAAGCTTTACCGCGCGTGGAGCGACCCTGATTTGCTGAAGCAATGGTTCTGCCCCAAGCCTTGGCGTGTTTCGCATGCGGAACTGGACCTTCGCGCTGGCGGCTCAAGCTTCATCATCATGAACGGCCCGGACGAAGAAGTGGTTGAAAATCGCGGTGTCTATCTGGAAGTCGTCCCCAATGAAAAGCTGGTTTTCACCGATGCCTACACCAGCGCTTGGGTACCTGCAGAAAAGCCATTCATGACAGGTGTCGTTCTTTTCGAAGATTTGGGCGATGGCCGCACGAAATACACCGCAATCGCCCGACACTGGACCGAAGACGACAAGAAGGCCCATGAAGCGATGGGCTTCCATGAAGGCTGGGGAATGGCAGCTGATCAGCTGGCTGCGCTGGTCGCGACACTCTAAGGCGGAAACGAGGGAAAGCTCATGTCTTACGCTACTTTTTCAACGCCTCTGCCGCGCTGGCAGAGGCTCGCCGGGTCGGTGATGAGCGGGCTCGTCATCGCCTTTCTGATTTTCGATGGAGCCATCAAGCTCGCACCTATCGCGCCCGTGACTGAAACGCTGGTCGCGCTTGGATATTCCGGTGCTCCATCGCTGGCGCGCGGCCTTGGCATCATGACGTTGATCATTGCGCTTCTCTATGCCATCCCCCGCACGTCCGTACTCGGTGCAATTCTGCTGACCGGGCTGCTGGGCGGTGCAATCGCCACCCATTTGCGGGTCGGAAGCCCGGTGTTCACGCATCTGCTTTTCGGCGTGTATCTGGGGCTGCTGGCATGGGGCGGGCTCTATCTGCGGTCCGAAGCTCTGCGAATGCTCATTCCACTGCGCCGCAAAAGCTAAGTGGTCAGAGTGGGCATGCTGGCCGAATCGCGCTCCCGGTGTTTTATTGCCGTAATTACGGAGAGCTTGTTTGATTACCATTCGCCTAGCCAGAGAAGGTGATGCTACCATGCTTGCGGCCATCGGTCTGCGGGCGTGGGCGGATGCGACGACCGTCATTGGTGTGACGGAAGAGTTGCGGGAAAATGCCCGCTTCGCTTTCGGCAATTTCGTTCGCTCATCCTGGAATGCCATCACCGTTGCAGAGCTGGATGGCGCTATTGCGGGCTGGGCCGCGCGCGAAAATTTCGATGACACGATCAGCGATTTCTGGGTTGATCCTGGCTATCAAAGGCTCGGCGTGGGCAGCCGTCTCCTGCCAATCATCGAACGGCAGATCGTGCAGCGTGGCTTCTTCGCCGGCAAGCTGGAAAGCCACGCCCACAACGATCCGGCAATCTCGTTCTTCCGCAAGCATGGATATAGCGTCAGCTGGCTATCGCTGAAATATTCCCAGAAGCTGGATCGAGAGGTGCAATCCGTCGGTCTGCAAAAGCAGCTTGTGGAGATGGAAAGCGAATCTTACGGCTTTGGGTTTTGAGCCATCGTCAGTAGCTGGATAGGCCAGTCGGGCATGATGAGCAGTGACGTGGCAAGTGCGATCTGGAAGATGATGATGGTCAGCAGAATGCTGCGGAACGGTTCCTTGCGGGTTTTGTGACGCAGCATGCGCTGGGCGAGAATGGCCCCGAGACTGCCGCCGAAGAAGGCGAGCCACAGCAGGGTGCTTTCACGCACGCGCCATTCGCCTTTCCTCGCTGCTTTCTTGTCCCACCCGTAGATGAGGAAGACCAGCAGATTGAATGTGAGATAGGCCGCGAGTGCAATGGCGAGGGTCAGCATCATCCAGCCTATCGGAATTCAAAATTGTAAATATTCGATCTTCAACTTGGCCAAAAAGTCAGAGCTTTGGCGGGTAACGCGTGACAAGCCTTGCGCCACGGTGTCAATTGTTCTACCTCACGACTGACAGAAATTCCGTATATTAAGAGCTTGATATGACCCTTGTAGACGTGCGCACGCCAGACCCGAAACGCTTCATTCCCGGCGCGACCGGCGATTGGGAAATCGTCATCGGCATGGAGGTTCACGCTCAGGTTCTCTCCAATTCCAAGCTGTTCTCTGGTGCCTCAACCACATTCGGCAATGCGCCGAACTCTAACGTCTCGCTGGTGGATGCCGCGATGCCGGGCATGTTGCCTGTCATCAACGAGGAATGCGTGGCGCAGGCCGTGCGCACAGGCCTTGGTCTGAAGGCGCAGATCAACAAGCGCTCGATCTTCGACCGCAAGAACTATTTCTATCCGGATTTGCCGCAGGGCTACCAGATTTCGCAGTTCAAGGACCCGATTGTCGGTGAAGGCAAGATCGTCATCTCGCTGGGCCCGGATCGTCAGGGCAATTTTGAAGACATCGAAATCGGCATCGAACGTCTGCATCTGGAACAGGACGCCGGCAAGTCCATGCACGACCAGCATCCGACCATGTCCTTCGTGGACCTGAACCGTTCTGGCGTGGCGCTGATGGAAATCGTATCCAAGCCGGACATGCGTTCGTCCGACGAGGCAAAGGCCTATATGACCAAGCTGCGCTCCATCGTGCGCTACCTCGGCACCTGTGACGGCAACATGGACGAAGGCTCCATGCGTGCGGACGTCAACGTGTCGGTGCGCAAGCCGGGCGAAGCTTTCGGCACGCGTTGCGAAATCAAGAACGTCAACTCCATCCGTTTCATCGGTCAGGCCATCGAATACGAAGCCCGTCGCCAGATTGCTATTCTGGAAGATGGTGGCTCCATCGATCAGGAAACCCGTCTGTTCGATCCGGGCAAGGGCGAGACGCGCTCCATGCGCTCCAAGGAAGACGCGCATGACTATCGCTACTTCCCCGATCCCGACCTGCTGCCGCTGGAATTCGATGACGCCTATGTCGAAGCGCTGAGCAAGGATCTGCCGGAACTGCCTGACGACAAAAAGGCCCGTTTCGTCAACGAGCTGGGCCTTTCGGTCTATGACGCCTCGATCCTTGTGTCTGAAAAGGCAATCGCGGATTATTACGAGCTTGTCGCTGGAGGCCGCGATGGCAAAATCGCCGCCAACTGGGTCATCAACGATCTGCTTGGCGCGCTCAACAAATCCAGCAAGGGCATTGAAGAGACACCGGTTTCCGCAGATCAGCTGGGCGGTATCATCGATCTCATCAAGGCCAACACCATCTCCGGCAAGATCGCCAAGGACCTGTTCGAAATCGTCTGGAACGAAGGTGGCAATCCGGCTGAGATCGTCGAGAGCCGCGGCATGAAGCAGGTCACAGACACCGGCGCCATCGAAAAGGCCGTGGACGAGATCATTGCTGCCAACCCGGATCAGGTCGAGAAGGTGAAGGCCAAGCCAACGCTGGCTGGATGGTTCGTCGGCCAGGTCATGAAGGCCACCGGCGGCAAGGCCAACCCGCAGGCCGTGCAGGATCTGGTCAAGGCGAAGCTGGGGATTGAAGATTAAGTCTACTCGCCGGGACCATCTCGGCAAGCAGTTAGAGACCGAAACATCGCTTCCGTCATCCTCCGGCCAAGCTCGAGGATGACGTAAAGTGTCTTGAAAGGTCGAATGCGACGATGCCGGGGTCACACCCGGCTTTTTCATTCTCAGACGGAGTTGACATGGTGTTCTTCATTCGCACGGCCAGTGAGCGCGATATAGAGCCGGTGAGGGCGCTTTTGGCGCGCACCTGGCACGCGACCTATGACGCCATCTATGGTGCGGACCGTGTGGCGCAGCTGATTGCGGACTGGCACTCGCCCAAGGCGATGAAAGAGCGCGTCGAGAAAAAGGGTGGCGAGTTTTTGGTGGCGGATGATGGCAGGCGCATTGCCGGCATGGGCTTTGCCGCCATGTCCACCAAAATGGCCAAGACTGCTCTGTTGCACCAGCTTTACGTCGATCCGCAGTTCCAGCGACAGGGCGTGGGCCGCGATATTTTCGCCGAACTGGAAACCTGCTTTCCAGATGCCGAAATCATGCGCCTTGAAGTCGAGCCAAAAAACACGGTTGCGATTGCCTTCTATGAAGGTGTCGGCTTTGCCGAGGTGGACCGTGTGGAGCGGATGGCGGGCGTTGAAGGTTTGCCCGGCATTGTCATGGAAAAGATTCTTGCCCGATGAGCACCCCAATCGAAAATCTGGTCATTCGTTTTGCGCGTGAAAGCGATGTGCCGGCGCTAGCCGCCATTTTTGCCGCTGATGAGATTGGCGGCCATGGAGATACGGCTGACGAATCGGCGTTGCCGGATTATCTCGCTGCCTTTCACGCTATCGAAAACTCATCCAACGAAACGCTCTATGTTGCGGAACTGGATGGCGAAGTCGTAGGGACATTTCAGACGGTGATTCTCACCAAGCTGGTCGGGCGCGGGGCGACGTCGATGAAGATTGAGGCGGTGCAGACTCGCGCCGATATGCGCGGTCGTGGCATTGGTGCGGTGATGATCCGTTACTGCATTGACGATGCCAAACAGCGTGATGTCAAAAACATCCAGCTCATATCCAATATGGCGCGGCTGGATGCACATCGCTTCTATGAGAGGCTGGGCTTCGACAAGCGGCATTTCGGCTTCAGTATGAAACTGAAATAGTGTCGATATCGCGGGAAATACTGGACAATCGGCCCATGGAGCGGCATAAGCTTCTGTTGTGCTGCGCACCTCAAATCACCGCAGTGCACTCAAGCCCGAGGAACTGACAATGAAGACTCTCCTGACGCAAATCTTCACCTGGTGGAACGGCCAGACCATCGGAACGCGCTTTCATACCTGGCGTTTCGGCAAGAAGGTTGGGCAGGATGAGTTGGGCAACACCTATTACGAAGGCGGCACCACGTCCTGGGGCATGCCGCGCCGCTGGGTGATCTATAACGGTTACGCCGAAGCCTCCGCCATTCCTCCGGGCTGGCACGGCTGGATGCATTACCGCACCGACACCCCACCAAGCCAGGAGAGCTACACGGCCCGTGACTGGCAGAAGCCACACCAGCCGAACCTCACCGGCACGTCGCAGGCTTACCGCCCACCGGGTTCGTTGGCCGTTGCAGGTGAGCGACCACAGGTCACCGGCGATTACGACGCCTGGACACCTGGCAACTAAGTATAGCGGCGAGGGTGGCTGGCCGCTATATAAGCGGTCGGTTTGTTGACCTGATCGACACAGGCCATCACCCGTTTTCGCCACATTCCGCCTGTAGGCGTTGACCCCGCACTGACCGGTGCGGGAAATCTTTCTGGAGACGGTTCGATATGGGAAAATTCACGCGAGATGGTTCTTTGCGTGCACTGGCTGTGTCGCTGATTGCACTTTTGCCTGTGACAGGCACCGTCTCTCCTGCGTCTGCCGCCCGCATCGAAAACCGCGTCGCCGTCTTCTCCGGTATCGACAAGATCACCGGTCGCATCACGTCCTTCGATGTCTATCTCAACGAAACTGTCCAGTTCGGCGCACTGCAGGTAACGCCTAAGGTCTGCTATTCGCGTGACGACACCGAAGCACAGAAGATCGATGCCTTTATCGAAGTCGACGAAATCACCCTCGACCGCAAAATCAAGCGCATCTTCACCGGTTGGATGTTTGCCGACAGCCCGGGCCTGAATGCCGTCGAGCATCCGATCTATGACGTGTGGCTGACCGGCTGCAAGCAGGAATCGGATGTCCCGGCTCCGTCTTCTGCGGCGAAGACAAACTGATCCTCATCATTCGATATTTTAGTCGCTGCTATTTTTACCGACAACTTTGGGCTGGATGGTAAGTGGCAGTATAAGCCACTCACCAGCAACGGCTGCTGGTGGCACAGGAAATTTTCGTTCTTCGATCAGGCGCTGAATAGCAATCTTTGATTCTGGTCTTGCCTTGGTACTTTCAGTGAATGAGATCCACTGCGCTTTGCCATTGCCGTCGATCCGAAACCGAATATAGAGCGTCTGCAATTCGCCGGTTGCCAACTCTCTTAGGTCTGGTTTGTTTACGATTGGAACGAGCTCACTGGCGAGCTGCCTTTTCCAAGAAATGACATCTTGCTCTTGGGACGACGGTGCAGCACTTGCGGCAACGGTCATGAACGCAATTATTGAAATGAGCGCAAATAACCGCATGACACCCCTGTTTAGATATTCGTCCTGAAAGGGTTAGGTCAGCACTTTGCGTCAAGCAAGTTGCGAACTATTGCCCGTCATCGATTTTGTCCCCGCCGAAATCCAGATGTTCCGAGCGCATTGCCGCATCCAGCATCTTCGCATACTCAACCTTCGGCACGTCAATGGCACCAAATGTCTTGAGATGCTCTGTCGTGAATTGGGTGTCGAGCAGCGTGAAGCCCTTTTCGCGCAGCCGCTCCACAAGATAGACGAGGCAGATCTTCGAGGCGTTTGTGCGTCTGGAGAACATGCTTTCGCCGAAGAAGGCGGAACCGAGCGAGACGCCGTAGAGACCGCCCACCAGTTCGTCGCCTTCCCAGGCTTCAACGCTGTGGGCATGGCCGATCTCGTGGAGTTCGGAGTAGAGGCGGCGAATGGTGGTGTTGATCCAGGTGCTAGGGCGATTGTCAGCTTCCGCAGCGCAGCCTGCCATGACGCCTTCGAAATCCGTATCGAATCGGATGTCGAACGGCTTTTTGCGAATGACTTTGGCGAGGCTTTTGGAGACGTGGAAATCGTTGAGCGGGATGATGCCGCGCAGTTCCGGCTCGACCCAGAAAAGCTCCGGGTCATCTGCCGCATCGGCCATGGGGAAGAGGCCGATGGAATAGGCGCGCAGCAGAATATCGACGGTTATATCGTTATTTCTGCTGCGCCTTGCCATCGATCAGCTTTTGTCGCCGGCCAGATATTTTTCCAGCCAGTGAATGTCGTAATCACCCTTCAGGATGTCTTCGTTCTGAAGAAGATCCTGAAAGAGCGGCAGCGTCGTCTTAATGCCGTCAACCACGAATTCGTCCAACGCGCGGATCAGACGACGAATGCATTCGTCGCGATTGCGGCCGTGCACGATCAGCTTGCCGATCATGCTGTCGTAGTAAGGCGGAATCTTGTAGCCCTGATAGGCACCGGAATCCACGCGCACGCCGAGACCGCCGGGCGTGTGGAAATAGGTGAGCGTACCCGGAGACGGAACGAAGGTGCGTGGATCTTCGGCGTTGATACGGCATTCAATGGCGTGGCCGTTGAATTTTACTTCATCCTGAGTAACCGAAAGGCCTTGGCCGGATGCAACGCGAATCTGCTCCTGAACGAGGTCCATGCCGGTGATTGCTTCCGTGACCGGATGCTCCACCTGAAGACGGGTGTTCATTTCGATGAAATAGAACTCGCCGTTTTCGTACAGAAACTCGATGGTGCCGGCACCACGATATTTCAGCTTGCGCATGGCATCGGCGCAAATCTCGCCGATCTTCATACGCTGCTCAACGGTCAGTGCCGGAGAGTTGGCCTCTTCAAGAACCTTCTGGTGGCGGCGCTGCAGCGAGCAATCGCGTTCGCCCAGATGGATCGCATTGCCTTCACCATCGCCGAAAACCTGAACTTCGATGTGGCGCGGCTTGCCGAGGTACTTTTCCATGTAGACGGCGTCGTTGCCGAAAGCGGCCAGCGCTTCGGAACGCGCCGTGGAAACGGCCTCTTCGACTTCCGATTCGGTATTGGCAACCTTCATGCCGCGTCCACCGCCGCCAGCCGTCGCCTTGATCAGAACCGGGAAGCCGATCTTGCGGGCGATATCCAGAGCGTTTTCGGGCTTCACTTCGCCATCGGAACCGGGAACGACGGGAATACCGAGTTCCTGCGCGGTCTGCTTGGCGGTGATCTTGTCACCCATGATGCGGATGTGGTCGGCGGTCGGTCCGATGAAGGTGATGCCATGCGCGTCGAGAATATCCGCGAATTTGGCATTTTCCGACAGGAAGCCGTAGCCGGGGTGAACGGCGTCCGCACCGGTGATTTCGCAGGCCGCAACGATCTGGTGGATGTTGAGGTAGCTGTCACGCGAAGGCGGCGGGCCGATGCACACGCTTTCGTCGGCAAGGCGCACATGCATGGCATCCGCGTCAGCCGTGGAGTGGACGGCAACCGTCGGAATGCCGAGTTCCTTGGCGGCGCGCAACACGCGAAGGGCAATTTCGCCGCGATTGGCGATGAGGATTTTGGATACCATGAAATCAGCCCTTATTCGATGACCACGAGGGCTTCACCATACTCGACTGGCTGCGAGTCGTTGACGATGATTTCCGTGACCTTGCCCGACTTTGGTGCCGGAATCTGGTTCATGGTCTTCATGGCTTCAACGATGAGAAGCGTCTGGCCTTCCTTGACGGTGGCGCCGACTTCGATGAATGCGCGTGCGCCCGGAGCAGGCGAAAGATACGCCGTGCCGACCATGGGCGATGTTACGGTGTTGGCCGGGTTGCGGGCAGGGGCAGCGGGAGCCGCTGCTGCTGCCGGTGCAGCCGCTGGCGCAGGGGCGGCAGGTGCCTGTGCGTAGGATGGCGGGGCTGCTGCATAGACCGTTGCTGGCGGGATGGAACGCGAAACGCGAATGCGTAGATCGTCCTGCTCGACCTCGATCTCGGAAAGGTCGGTGTCGTTGAGAATATTCGCGAGATCGCGGATCAGCTCTTTATCGATACCGTTTTTCTTTTCAGACATGACAAACCCTATTCTGATTGTTTCTTTTTATGCCGTGATATTTTTCAAGGCGTTAAGCGCCATGATGTAGCCATATGGCCCGAAGCCACAGATCATTCCCTTTGCGGCGGGCGCTATCATCGATTTATGGCGGAATTCCTCGCGTGCGTGGATGTTGGAAATATGAACCTCCAGCACCGGAACGGAAATGGCTCTGATAGCATCATGCAACGCAATGGATGTATGTGCATAAGCGCCGGGATTGATGACGACACCGGCGGCGCGTTCGCCAGCTTCGTGCAACAGGTCTACCAGAGCACCCTCATGGTTGGACTGGTGACACTCGACCACAAAGCCAAGCTCTTCACCGGCCTTGATGCAGTCGCTCTCAATATCTTTCAGGGTCTTGCCGCCATAAATGCCCGGCTCCCGTTTTCCCAACATGTTGAGGTTGGGTCCGTTGAGGACGAAGATCGTGTTGCTCATTTGCGGTTCCGTCAAAAAATCAGGGCCACCTATAGACCGCGCGACCGCGAAGGAAAAGCCCCGAAGCGCGTAAAGCACGGGTTGTCCTTAATGTTCTGGCTTTTATGGGTGTTTTTGCGTTGGTTTTACTTGGATTTTGCCGTTGCGGCTTCATCTTTGCAGCAAGCAGAGAGATGAAAAACGGAAGATCGGCTTTGTGATCGATGCCTTGCCATGTGCGGTGATCGTATTGCGAATACGTTTCTCACCGAAAACCCACCTACTGCTGCTGTGGCTGCGCGCCCTTCACTGCCGGGTTCTTGAGGTCGATGCGGCTGGTTTCCTCGGGTAGGAACTGAGGGCCAACGATGCGGACCTTGCTGTTCTTAGGGTCGTAGTCCCGCTCGGGAATGGGCTCGGCTTTCTCCACCGGCTTCGTTTCGGCTGGTTTTGGTGCAGCGTCAACCTTGGGCGATGTGATGGTGGTGATGCTGGAGCCGTTCTGAAGAGCGGTGGATTGGGGTGCCTGCTCCTGCTTTTTCATCTCGTCATGGTACGCCGCCATGTTGCAGCTGCATGAGGGTGAGCGGGAGGCGCTGGGATTGTTGCGGTAGGCGAAGGCTGTGGGCATCGAGGCGTATGGCTGGCCGGTTTTGGCGGAGACCATGTCGGAACTCTCCTGACCCTCAAGCGAGTGGTAGAAAAGTTCGGTTTCCGTGCCGGGACACATGCGCTCGCATTGTGCGGCCTGTGCGCGGAAATCGAGCGGCGTTGCGTCTGAGGAAATGGGGAAGAAGGCGCCGTCGCAGGTACGGACACACAGCGTTCTCAGCCCGCCCTGCATGGGCATATCCGGGTTGGGCGCGTAATCCGGATTGTCCGGTTGGTCGAAGGGATCGCCGGGGCCACGCATATCCGGGTTTTGCGATGTATCTGTTGACGTAAAGGATGGCGATTGCTCGTCGAAGCAGCCCTGCGCATCCAGTGCCGCCATAATGCGTTGGCGACCGTCCTGAGCATTGTCTGCCCGTTGTGCGGCCAGCATCCGGTCACGATCTTCCGCGATCATGTCCCGCTCGGCCTGCGCCTGTACCAGCGCGTCACCAATTTCCCCGCAAAGTTGGGCGTTGGGATTGCCGTAAACAATGATGCTGCCTGAGGAGCAGCCGTAGCTGCGCATGTCGTTCTTGATACGGCGGATGACGATATTCTGCTGGGCGAGCGCGTTGGCGTATCGGCGAACTTCCGCAGTATTACCGATGATCTGTGTCGGTTGATCCAGCTGCGCGCGCAAGGAATCACAGACCGCGCTTGCCTGCGCCGAGAGGGGCGCAGCAAACAGCAGCGTAACGAGCGTGCCGAACAATCGGCTGCGGCGCGGGATCAATGGTCCGTCCGTTTCCTGACCCGCCATCATGCCGGTCATATCCTGTTGATTATCGCCCGCGATGGGTGAGCGAATATACTTTAGCTCAGGATAACATAGTGCTGTGCCGCAAAGCGGCAACAGCCGGTTCAAAATTATGTTAACCCGCGCTTACTCGGATGGGTTGGACGCCTGCACCACGGCAAGTGCCGCCATGTTGACCACGCCGCGCGATGTGACTGTCGGCGACAGGATGTGGACGGGCAGGGCAGAGCCGAGAAGGATCGGGCCGACATGCAGGCCTTCCGTCATGGTACGCACGACGCCGAGCGTAATGTTGGCCGAATCGAGGTTCGGGAAAACCAGAAGGTTGGCTTCGCCGGAAAGCGAGCTATTGGGCATGGCACGCTTGCGCAGCGTTTCCGATAGCGCCGACCCACCCTGCATTTCGCCATCGATTTCCAGTTCCGGCGCTGCATTGCGCACCAGCTGAAGCGCGCGGCGCATCTTGCGGGCGCTTTCGGAATCCCGCGAGCCGAAATTCGAATGGCTGGCGAGAGCGATCTTCGGCGTGATGCCGAAACGCTTGATTTCCTTGGACGCGAGGATTGCCAGTTCCGCGATGTCTTCTGCCGTCGGCTCGTAATTGACGAAGGTGTCGGTCAGGAACAGCGCGCCCTGCTGGGTGATCAGCAGGCTGAGGCCGCCAAATGTATGCGCATTCTGCTGCTTGCCGATGATCTGGTTCACATCGCGCAGATGCCGGTCGAAACGGCCTTCCAGACCACAGATTAGAGCATCCGCTTCACCACGCTTGACGGAGAGCGCGCCGATGACCGTGCTGTTGGTACGAACGATGGTACGCGCCGCTTCCGGGTTGATACCGGCACGGCCGACCAGCGCGAAATAGTCATCGACATATTCACGGTAGCGTGGATCGTCTTCCGGATTGACCACGGCAAAGTCGGCATTGGGGCGAATGCGAAGACCGAAGCGCTTCAGGCGCGTCTCGATGATCTGCGGACGACCGATGAGGATCGGAACGCCGGTGCCTTCTTCCAGCAGAACCTGCGCGGCGCGCAGCACGCGTTCGTCTTCGCCTTCCGCAAAAATGATGCGCTTCTTTTCCGCTGTCTTCGCCAGATTGAAGATGGGCTTCATGATGAAGCCGGAACGCCAGACGAAGCGGTTCAGCTGATCGAGATAGGCGTCGAAATCGGTAATCGGACGCGCTGCGACGCCGCTCGCTGCCGCAGCGCGTGCAACGGCTGGCGCGATGCGCAGGATGAGGCGCGGATCGAAGGGCGAGGGGATGAGGTAGTTCGGTCCGAAGATCGGCGTTTCATCGCTATAGGCCTTTGCCGCGACTTCCGAAACTTCTTCACGCGCCAGTTCTGCAATGGCGTGAACGGCGGCCATCTTCATTTCTTCGTTGATGGTGGTCGCGCCGCAATCCAGTGCGCCCCGGAAAATATAGGGGAAGCACAGCACGTTGTTGACCTGGTTCGGGAAGTCCGAACGGCCCGTGCAGATCATGGCATCAGGGCGCGCCAGACGGGCGAGTTCCGGCATGATTTCCGGGTTCGGGTTGGCCAGCGCCAGGATGAGCGGCTTTTCGGCCATGCGTGCCAGAAGTTCCGGCTTCAGAACGCCAGCAGCGGAAAGGCCTAGGAAAACGTCGGCATCATCGATTGTTTCATGGAGCGCACGCTTGTCGGTCTTCTGGGCGTAAACCTCTTTCCACTCGTCCATCAACGTGTTGCGGCCATCATAAACGAGGCCTTCAATATCGTGGACCCAGATGTTTTCCCGCTTTGCGCCCAGTTCGACCAGCAGGTTGAGGCAGGCCAGTGCTGCAGCGCCCGCGCCAGACGCGACGATCTTGACGTTGCTGATGGTCTTGCCGGCAAGCTCCAGCGCGTTGGTTACCGCAGCGGCAACGATGATGGCTGTGCCGTGCTGGTCATCGTGGAAGACGGGGATGTTCATCTTCTCGCGAAGCTGACGTTCCACCTCGAAACATTCCGGCGCCTTGATGTCTTCAAGGTTAATGCCGCCGAAGGTGGGCTCCAGCGCCGAGATGGTGGAGACCATGTCATTGATGCCGGGTGCATCGATTTCGATGTCGAACACATCGATGCCCGCAAATTTCTTGAACAGAACGGCTTTGCCTTCCATCACTGGCTTGGACGCCAGCGGGCCGATATTGCCGAGGCCGAGAACCGCCGTGCCGTTGGAAATCACGGCGACCAGATTGGCGCGCGCCGTATATTGCGCAGCCGTTTCCGGGTTTTCGTGAATGGCAAGGCAGGGTGCCGCCACGCCGGGGGAATAGGCGAGCGCCAGATCGCGCTGGTTGCCCAGCGGCTTGGAGGCCTGAATTTCCAGTTTTCCGGGGCGCGGATAGCGGTGGTAGAAAAGCGCCTGTTCTTCCAGATCCGCATTGGCGTTTTTGTTTTGCGTGTTGCCCGTGTCCTGAGAACTCATTCTATCACCGCTTATTTCAAGTTTCTTGGAGGCCTTTGCATACAACAATCGGCCAGTGCGTACAGCCGTTTATTTTGTCCGAGGTCGGCAAAATCGGTAGTTTAGATATCGCGTAAAAATGTGGTCCGGTGCGTGTAAATCTCGTTTTGTCATCTTGCTGAAACACGAGTCTGGTTTTGCAGGGGATGAAAGTTGCCGAGACAGGGGGAAGATTTCCATGGCCGCGCAAACCGAAGCCAGACAGTTCAGAACGCTTTTCATTTCCGATGTGCATCTTGGCTCTAAAGCGGCCAAAACGGATTTCCTTCTGGATTTCCTGCGTCACCACGAGGCTGAGACCATCATCCTCGTCGGCGATATCATTGACGGCTGGCGCCTGCGCCGCAACTGGTACTGGCCGCAAGGCTGTAACGACGTGGTGCAGAAGCTTCTTCGCAAGGCGCGCAAGGGCACCCGCATCATCTATATTCCCGGAAACCACGACGAGTTCCTACGCGAATTTCCGGGCACGCATTTTGGCGGCATCGAAGTTGCCGAGCGCATGATCCACGAAGCTGCAGACGGCAAGAAATACCTTATCATCCATGGCGATGAGTTTGACGTTGTGGTTCGCAACGCCCGCCTGCTGGCCTATCTGGGCGACTGGGCCTATGACGCGGCGATTGCCATCAACGTTTTGCTGGCGGCTATCCGCCGCAGGATAGGGCTTCCGTACTGGTCGTTTTCGGCCTGGGCAAAGCTTCAGGTCAAGCACGCCGTCAACTTCATCGGCGAATTCCAGCGTGTGGTGGCGGAAGAAGCCCGCCGCAACAAAGTGGATGGCGTTATCTGTGGCCATATTCACCACGCGGTGATGGAGGATATTGAAGGTATCCGTTACATCAACACCGGTGACTGGGTGGAAAGCTGCACGGCGGTTGCCGAAAATGCCGATGGCACCTTCGAGCTGATCACCTGGATGCAGGCCGGTGACAAGACCGAAGACCACACGGTGGGCGAACTGGAGCCAGTCGCTTTCCCCAAGCTCATCGGCACCTACGCCGCATAACGGACTTTGCCGATCATCCCCACAGTTCCGGCTTTGGCGGGTAGACGAGCGATCCTTCATAGATGAGGCCCGGGACACGATCCCGTGCCAGAAGCAGCGGGCCATCGAGATCCGCAAATGCCGTATCCTGCGCCAGCATCAACGCCGGTGCCATGCCGAGTGACGTTCCCAGCATGCAGCCGACCATGATCGTGTAGCCCAGACGCTGCGCTTCTTTCTTCATGACGAGCGCCTCGGTTAATCCGCCGGTCTTGTCGAGCTTGATGTTAATGGCGTCGTAGCGGTCGCGCAGCGAGGCGAGATCGGCGGTCAGATGAACGCTCTCATCGGCGCAGATAGGTACTGCGCGGTTGATGCGCGACAGAATACTGTCCTTGCCAGAGGGTAGGGGCTGTTCGATCAGCGCGATGTCCAGCTCCGCCGCGACTTTCAGGTAATGCTCGATATTCTCCTCCGTCCAACCTTCATTGGCATCGATGATGATGCGAGCCTTGGGCGCTGCCGCTCGAACGGCGCGTAGCCGAGCCTCGTCATCGTCCGTTCCGGTTTTGATCTTTAACAGCGGTCGCGCGGCATTCTCGGCGGCTTTGGCAGCCATTGTGTCCGCATCGCCCAGCGAAATCGTATAGGCGGTGACGATAGGGCCGGGGGCGACTGGCAGAAGCGAGGAGGTAACACTCTTGCCCGAGAGCTTGGCTTCCAGATCCCACAAAGCGCAATCCACCGCATTGCGGGCCGCACCCGGCTTCATCGCGTCTTGCAGCGCGTGGCGGTCCATGCCCTGCGACATCGCCTGTTCCATGGCGCGGATATCGGCAAGCACGCCGTCAATCGATTCGCCATAACGCTTATAAGGAACGCATTCACCCACGCCTTTGACGCCATTTTGCTCGATCGTGCAGATCACGACCTCCACTTCTGTGCGGCTTCCGCGAGAAATGGTGAAGCTGCCCGCAACCGGGAATGTTTCAGCTGTGGCTTGAATGTAACGATGCATCAAAATTGCCTTCGCGTTGGGGGATAAACCGGTAAACAGACGAAAAAACTCCGGAATTCTTCCGCAGTGCTGTGGCTTGGTGATCCGTCACTCGATATGAATCGTTAAGAATCTTTAATAGGCTGCATTCGCTTGGAGCAAGATGCAAGAACTTGAAACACGGCAACAGGCGCAACCGGCAGCAATCTCGGCTAATGATGACGCCCAGAATGGCGCTGCGCGCTTTGCCTTGAGCGGATCGTGGCGCAACGCCAACATCTCTTCGGTTCTTCCCGATATCGAAAAGCTCGAGAAATCCAAGCCTTCCGGCTCGATTACCATTGATCTCTCGGATGTCGACAACATCGATACTACGGGTGCCTGGATTTTGCGGCGCATGCGCCACCGCATGGAGCAGTCCGGCACGCAAGTTGCCTTCGAGGGCAATGAGAAGATTGAGGAAATCATCTCTGCTTTGCCGGAGGAAGCACCTCTCCCGCCCAAGGAAACCAGCAAAAAGGGTCTCGTCGAGCGCGTCTTTGATCCCATCGGCAAAAATGTCGTGCAGGCTGGCGCAGATTTTCTGGCGGGCATGTATATTCTCGGCTCCGCCGTGCGTGGCGCGCAGATGAAGCTGGGGCGAGGGCGCGGCGTTTCGCCTGCTGCCATCGTCAACCAGATCGACCATATGGGCGTACGCGCCGTTCCCATCATTCTACTGATGTCGTTCCTCATCGGCGCGATCATCGCGCAGCAGGGCGCGTTCCAGCTGCGGTATTTCGGCGCTGAAGTCTTCGTTGTAGACCTCGTCGGCATTCTCCAGCTGCGTGAAATCGGCGTGTTATTGACCGCCATCATGATCGCGGGCCGTTCCGGCAGCGCGATCACCGCCGAAATCGGCTCGATGAAAATGCGCGAGGAAATCGATGCGCTAAAGGTCATCGGCTTGAACCCGGTCGGCGTTCTCGTGTTTCCGCGGCTGGTTGCGCTGACAATCGCGCTGCCGCTTTTGACGATCATCGCCAACTTTGCGGCTCTGTTGGGCGCGGCTGTCGTCTCGCTGCTTTACTCCGGCATCACCTTCGAGGTCTTCCTGTCGCGCCTTCATTCTGCGGTGGAAATCTCGACAATCGCATCGGGCATGATCAAGGCACCCTTCATGGCGTTGATCATCGGCATCGTCGCGGCTGTGGAAGGCATGAAAGTGGGCGGCAGTGCTGAGTCGCTCGGTCAGCATGTGACATCATCCGTGGTGAAGTCCATTTTCGTCGTGATTCTGGTGGATGGCGTCTTTGCCATCTTCTATGCAGCCATCGATTTTTAAGGAGCGGCTGTGCAGGATCAGGAACGGAAGACAGATAACAAAGAGAACAATAAGGATCGGGAAGTCATTCTCTCGGTGGAAGGCGTGACTGTTGCATTTGGTGACAAGGTCGTTCTCGACAACCTTGATCTTGATGTCTATCGCGGCGAAATTCTTGGTTTCATCGGGCCATCAGGCGCTGGCAAGTCCGTTCTGATGCGCGCGGTTTTGCGCCTGCTAAACCGTCAGAGCGGCACGATAAAGATTCTGGGTACGGATTATGACAAGGCGACGGAAGAAGAGCGTATGGCGCTCGACACCCGCCTTGGCGTGCTGTTCCAGCAGGGTGCGTTGTTTTCCGGCCTGACCGTGAAGGAAAACATCCAGCTGCCCATGCGCGAATATCTGGATTTGCCTCAGCAGTTGATGGACGAGCTTGCTTCGCTGAAAATCGAGATGGTGGGTCTGGCTGCCGATGCGGCGGACAAGTATCCGTCAGAGCTTTCCGGCGGCATGATCAAGCGTGCCGCCTTGGCGCGTGCACTGGCGCTCGATCCCGACCTCGTCTTTCTCGATGAGCCGACATCTGGCCTCGATCCCATTGGTGCGGCAGAATTTGATATGCTGATTGCGCGGCTGCGCGATTCGCTGGGACTGACGGTCTATATGGTGACGCATGACCTCGACAGTCTGTTTTCGGTCTGCGACCGCATAGCCGTCCTGGGCGACAAGAAAGTCGCCGTGGAAGGCACACTTGAGGAAATGTTCGATAGCGACGATCCTTGGGTTCAATCATATTTCCGCGGAAAGCGGGCACGCGCCGTCGTCCTACCGGATGGCACGCAACACATTCCGGGGAGTGACGGATAGCCATGGAAACCAAGGCAAATTACACCATCGTCGGGATTTTCACGCTGATCGTGATCGCAGCCGCCTTTGGCTTCGTTTACTGGATGGCGGAATTCGGACGCGGTGGCCCAACAGCCCAGCTGACGATCCGTATTCCCGGCTCCGCCAATGGTCTGTCGGTCGGCTCTCCCGTGCGCTTCAACGGTATTCCCGTGGGCACCGTGCGCGGCCTGTCCATCGACCGGGACGATCCGGCCTATTCGATTGCGTTTACGGAAGTGCAGGCCGATGCGCCGGTGTTTCCATCCACCCGCGCCGTGCTTGAAATTCAGGGCCTGACGGGTGCCGCCTATATCGAACTTTCCGGCGGTCGTAACAATGAAGAGCGTATTCTGCAAAAGTCCTTCGACACCGGCGTGCCAGCAGAGTTGACCGCCGATCTCTCGAGCGTGACGAACCTTCTGGCGACGGCCGACAAGATTCTGCGCCGCGCCGATGGCGCAATTGGCGAGTTGCAGGGCTTCGTGCAGGACGCCCGTGGACCTCTGACGCAAACGGTGCGGAATGCGGAGAAATTCTCCAATGCGCTGGCCTCGAATTCCGATGGCATCGAGAATTTTCTGGAAAGCCTGAGCTCGCTCTCCACCACCGTTCAGTCCGTGTCCGTGCGTCTGGATAGCACGCTGACGGCGGTTGAAGATTTGGTAAAGGCTGTGGATTCGCAGAAGATCGATTCCATTCTGACCAATGTCGACAAGGTCACGGCCGATGTGGCGGCGTCTTCCGGCGGCATTCAGACCGTGATGGAAACTGTGCAGCGCACCTCGCGCAACTTCGAGCAGGCAAGCGCCGAGGTTCAGACAGTTGTGAAGCGTGCGGATGAATTGCTGGCATCGGTTGATGCGGCAAAGGTCAGCAATGCGGTGGAAGATGTTTCCGCAGCAACTGCCGATGCCCGTCAGGCCATTTCCACCTTCCGTCAGATTGCGGACGATGTCGGCACGCGCCGTCCGGATATCGATCAGGCGATTGCCGATTTCACCGATATGTCGCGCAAGCTGAACTCCGCTTCCAGCCGTGTAGACGGAATTCTGGCGAAAGTTGACGGTCTGCTTGGAACCGATGACGCCAATTCGCTTTTTGCCAAGGCGCGTGAGACGCTTGCTTCCTTCAAGGCGGTTGCGGATAATCTCAACACACGCATTGGTCCGATTGCCGATAATCTGGCGCGGTTCTCCAGCTCAGGTCTGAAAGATTTCCAGGCGCTGATCGGCAGCACTCGCCAGACTGTGGACAATCTGAACAACACGATCACGAATTTCGATCGCGATCCGCAGCGCCTGATCTTTGGCGGCGAGAACGTGAAACAGTATGATGGCCGGACAAGGCGTTGACGGGGGTTGAGGATTTGAAAGTTTCGTTGATGCGCTGGCAGGGGTCTGTCCCGGCCCGAACCAAGGTTTTCGTCGTAATGCCGCTTCTCGCCGGGCTTCTAGCCGGTTGTGGCAGCAGTGCTAAGAACGATACGTTCGACCTTTCCGTATCGTCCGCGCCCGTCAGCCAGGCACCGTCGCTGCGCTCACGCCAGCTTCTGATTGCCGATCCGACGGCACTCAAGGCACTGGACAGCGAAAACATCGTGGTCCGCCTGTCTGGCTCCGAAGTGCAGTATCTCGCCAACTCGCAGTGGAGTGATCGCCTGCCGCGCATGGTGCAGTCCAAGCTGGTGGAAGCCTTTGAAGACACCGGCAAGCTCGGTGGCGTCGGTCGTCCGGGGCAGGGTCTGGCCATCGACTATCAGGTCGTGACTGACATTCGCGCCTTCGAAGTCGATACGGCCAAGAACATCGCTTATATCGAGATTTCCGTGAAGCTGCTGAACGACAAGAACGGCACGGTCAAATCACAGGAAGTGTTCCGCTCCAGCGCCCGCGTCAGCGGTTCGGGAAATGCCAATCTCGTAAAGGCATTGGACAACGCATTCGCCTCATCCTCGCGTGAGATCGTGGCCTGGACGTTGCGCTCGCTGTAAGCGGGCGACAGACGTTTCACGGCGACCTGCCGCATTCACCGTTTTGCAGCACTCAAATTGAGACGCCCTGAATCAAAAGGCCCGGATCGCTCCGGGCCTTTTGCTTGATGGTTTGGCTTATTCCGCCGCTTCCGCATACTCGCTCATCGGCGGGCAGGTGCAGATGAGGTTGCGGTCGCCATATACGTTGTCGACGCGGTTGACCGGCGACCAGTATTTGTCCACGCGGAACGCGCCAGGTGGGTAGCAGGCCTGTTCGCGAGAGTAAGGACGATCCCAGTTTCCAACGAGGTCTTCCACCGTGTGGGGCGCGTTCTTCAGCGGGTTGTTGGTCTTGTCGGAACGACCTTCCTCGATATCGCGGGCTTCCTGACGGATGGCGAGCATGGCGTCGCAGAAGCGGTCGAGTTCGGCCTTCGGCTCGGATTCGGTCGGCTCGATCATCAGCGTACCGGCAACTGGCCAGCTCATGGTCGGGGCGTGGAAACCGCAGTCGATCAGGCGCTTTGCCACATCGTCCACCGTCACGCCGCAGCTCTCGTTGAGCGGACGGGTGTCGATGATGCACTCATGCGCCACACGTCCGGCTTCGGACTTGTAGAGCACGTCGTAAGCGCCCTTCAGCCGGGCAGCGATGTAGTTGGCGTTGAGGATGGCGACCTTGGTTGCCTGCGTCAGCCCTTCGCCGCCCATCATCAGGCAGTAGCTCCAGGAGATCGGCAGGATCGATGGCGAACCGAAAGGTGCAGCAGACACCGCACCGGTGCGTCCATCGCTGGCCGGGTGACCGGGCAGGTAGGGAGCCAGATGCGCCTTGACGCCAATCGGGCCCATGCCGGGGCCGCCGCCGCCATGCGGGATGCAGAAGGTCTTGTGCAGGTTGAGGTGCGACACGTCGGAGCCGATATCGCCCGGACGGGAAAGACCGACCATGGCATTCATGTTGGCGCCGTCGAGATAGACCTGACCACCGTGTTCGTGGGTGATCTCGCAAATCTCGCGAACGGTCTCTTCAAACACGCCGTGGGTGGACGGATAGGTGATCATGCAGCACGAGAGGTTTTCCGCGTATTGCTTTGCTTTTTCACGGAAATCTTCGATATCGATATCGCCGTTTTCTCTCACCTTCACCGGTATCACGCGCATGCCGACCATCTGTGCGGAGGCAGGGTTGGTGCCGTGTGCAGAGGTTGGAATGAGGCAAACATCGCGATGCGCATCGCCGCGTGCGAGGTGATAGTTACGTATGGTCAAGAGGCCCGCATATTCGCCCTGCGCGCCGGAATTCGGCTGCATGGAGAAGGCGTCGTAGCCGGTCACCTGGCAGAGCTTGGCGGAGAGATCGTCGATCATTTCCTTGTAGCCCAACGCCTGATCGGCTGGCACGAAGGGATGGATATCGGAAAATTCCGGCCATGTGATCGGCAGCATTTCGGCTGTCGCATTCAGCTTCATGGTGCAGGAACCAAGCGGGATCATGGAGCGGTCGAGCGCCAGATCGCGGTCCGAAAGACGGCGGATGTAACGGGTCATCTCGCTTTCGGCGCGGTTCATGTGGAATATCGGATGCGTCATGTACTGGCTGGTCCGCAGCAGATCCTTCGGCAAGCGGTATTCCGGCTCGAAATCCGAGATGGAGAAGTTGCCGCCGAATGCGCGCCACACGGCTTCCAGTGTTGCCGGACGCGTGCGCTCGTCAAGGCTCATGCCAATCTTGGTGGAGCCGACCTTGCGCAGATTGACGCCTTCGGCGACGGCGGCACGCAGGATGAGTGCCTGCATATGGCCGACATCGACCGTGATCGTGTCGAAGAAGGTTTCGGGCTCGATGACGAAGCCGAGCTTCTCCAAACCCTTGACCATCAGCACAGCCTTCTGGTGGGTCTGCTGGGCAATGGCCTTGATGCCCTGCGGGCCGTGGAACACGCCATACATGGAGGCCATGACGGCCAGCAGCACCTGTGCGGTGCAGATGTTGGACGTGGCCTTTTCACGGCGGATATGCTGCTCGCGCGTCTGGAGCGACAGGCGGTAGGCGCGGTTGCCACGTGCATCGACCGATACGCCGACGAGACGACCGGGCATGGAGCGCTTGATGGCATCCTTGACGGCCATGAAGGCAGCATGTGGACCACCATAACCGACTGGAACGCCGAAACGCTGCGACGAGCCGATGGCGATATCCGCGTTCATTTCGCCGGGCGATTTCAGAAGCGTCAGCGCCAGTAGGTCAGTCGCGACAGCCGCGATTGCACCGGTCTGGTGCAGGCGGGAAATCAGGCCGGTGAAATCATTCAACTGACCGTGCGTGCCGGGATACTGGAACAGCGCGCCGAACACATCGACCGGATCGAGATCGGTGAAGGGATTGCCGACGATGACGTTCCAGCCGAGCGGCGCTGCGCGGGTTTCGATCAGTGCAATCGTTTGCGGATGGCAGTTGGCATCCACGAAGAAGGCGGTCGCCTTGGACTTCGCCACGCGCTGGCACATGGCCATGGCTTCGGCAGCAGCCGTCGCTTCATCCAGAAGCGAGGCGTTTGCGACATCCAGACCGGTCAGGTCGGAAATCATGGTCTGGAAGTTCAGCAGAGCTTCAAGACGGCCCTGAGAAATCTCTGGCTGGTAGGGCGTGTAGGCGGTGTACCAGGCTGGGTTTTCCAGAATGTTGCGCTGGATGACCGGCGGCGTGATGGTGCCGTAATAGCCCTGACCGATCAGCGAGGTCAGAACCTTGTTCTTGTTGGCGGTTTCGCGAAGGCGGTCCAGCGCTTCGCGTTCCGTCAACGCCGCACCCCAGGTGAGCGGCGTCTTCTGGCGGATGGAGGATGGCACGGTCGCGTCGATGAGGGCATCGAGGCTGTTGTAACCGATGACCTTCAACATATCCGTCATTTCCGACGGCGACGGCCCGATATGACGCCGGTTGGCAAAGTCATAGGGCTGATAGTCGGTGAAATGGAACTCTGTGGGAGTCGTCATTACGCAATAAGCTCCTTATAGGCCGCTTCATCCAGCAGCGCATCGGCGTCGGACGCGTTGGAAAGCTTGAGCTTGAAGAACCAGCCGGCACCCTGCGGATCGGAGTTGACCAGCGATGGGTCATCCACGATGGCCTGGTTGATCTCAGTGATCTCGCCATCCAGCGGACAATAAACGTCGGAAGCCGCCTTTACGCTTTCAACGGTTGCGGCATCGCCATCCTTGGAGAAGGTCGCGCCAACTTCTGGCAGCTCGACAAAGACCAGATCGCCCAGCTGCTCGGCAGCATGCGTTGTGATGCCAACAGTGGCAACATCGCCTTCAATCTTCAGCCACTCGTGTTCTTGAGTAAATTTCAGCATTGGTCTCTCCGGAAATTAGCGTTTGTAAGTGGGAGTAATAAAGGGCAGGGCGGCAACGGCGACAGGTAGATACTTGCCGCGGACTTCTGCGAAAATGGCGCTGCCCGGCGTTGCGAATTCTTTCGGCACGTAACCCATGGCAACCGGACCTTCTACAGTCGGGCCAAAACCGCCGGAGGTGACTTCACCAATCTCCTTGCTGCCTTCTGCATCAGCAAAAAGCTTGGCATGGCCACGCACAGGCGCCTTGCCTTCCGGCTTCAGGCCAACGCGGCGGCGGGCGGTTCCTTCGGCAAACTCACCCAGAATACGCTCGGCACCCGGGAAACCGCCTTCGCGATCACCGCCAGTACGGCGTGCTTTCTGGATTGCCCACTCAAGCGACGCTTCGATGGGGGATGTCGTAGTGTCTATGTCGTTGCCGTAAAGGCAAAGCCCGGCCTCGAGACGAAGGCTATCGCGCGCACCGAGACCGATGGCCTCGCAGTCTGGATGTTCCAGCAGTGCCTTGGCAATGAATTCAGCCTTGTCGGATGGAACGGAAATTTCGAAACCGTCTTCGCCGGAATAGCCGGAACGGGATACGATGCAAGGCACGTCATGCAGCGGAACTTCCCGCACATCCATAAACTTCATGCCCGAAACGCCAGCCCAGAGTTCCGCCAGAACGGCTTCGGCGCGTGGACCCTGAAGCGCGATGAGCGCGCGGTCTTCCAGCAGCGTCACATCGCAGCTATCGGAAAGATGCGCCTTCATATGGGCCAGGTCGGCGTCCTTGCAGGCAGCATTGACGACGACGAAGAGGTGATCGCCACGGTTGGTGATCATCAGATCATCCAGAATGCCGCCATTCTCATCGGTAAAGAAGCCATAGCGCTGACGGCCTTCCTTGAGACCGAGGATATCGACGGGAACCAGCTTTTCGAGAGCGAGGGCTGCGTCTTCCACCTTGCCGGACTTCGCCTTCACGATGACCTGACCCATATGGGAAACGTCGAACAGGCCTGCGGAGGTACGCGTGTGCAGATGCTCTTTCATCACGCCTGCGGGGTACTGCACCGGCATGTCGTATCCCGCGAAGGGAACCATGCGGGCGCCAAGAGACACATGAAGGGAATGAAGCGGGGTGACTTGTAACTCGGCTGTATCGGCCAAGGACGCCTCCAGGGTTACGCGATGTCGCGTGGGCTCATGTCATGACACTGTTCAAAGTGCCGGGTTCAAGAGCCCCCTCTGTCCTTGTCGCCTGAGATTGTTATCCCTTCGGCGAGCCGTCCTTATGCAGGTGGCTTCTCTCCAGAGTTCCGTCCTCGTCCGCTGGTCCTTTTGCCTGAGAGTTTCCGGGGCGGTTGCTCCTTCGGCCCCGCCGTGAGGCGGTGTCTCCCAGCGGGATGGAAGTTCATTATCTGCTTAGCCAGTTTCTTGGCAAGGACCAAATGACGCAGTCAAACAGTTTTTTGTTCAGCCTGCGCCATCGGTTCATGGGAACGGCGGGAGTTCTAACCAAGCCAAGTCAGCGTGACTTTAGTCTTCTTTCTTTTCTGGAAGCTTCTTGTGCTTGGTGGATGCCAGATCTTCCAGTTCCTTTTCTGTCATGGACTTAGCCATGGTTTTTGAAGCGCCTTGTAAACGGGATTTCGGCATATCGCCGCGTTTTGCGGCCAATGCCGCACCGGCTGCTTTCTGCTGCGCCTTGGATTTTGCGGGCATGGGGACGGTCTCCTCGCTGTCTTTGACTGTGCAGAGAACGTAGCGTCAAACGCAGCGGTTCCGCCTGCGTGCAATTGCACTTTGATTTACAGCAAAAACCGCGATATCGCTTCGTGTCATGAGAGCTTCCATGAGCAAGCAACCGACATTGGCGACGAGACTTCTGCGCATCTTCTGCGCCACGCTGATGCTGTCGCTAGGTTTCGCTCACAAGCCAGCAGTCGCGATTGCCGCTACAACGGTTGATTTCGATGAGGCTTATCGCCTTCCTGACGGAAGTTTTGCCGAAATCTGCGAGGGCCATGCGGCTGTGCAAACCGCGCATGAGAAGGGCAGGACGGATCACTCCGGTATATCCCTGTTCTGCGAAGCCTGCCTTCTGGCCTCCTCGATTCTTTTGCCAACACCGGATACGAATTCCTGGGTGAGGACGCATTTCGCGTGGCTGGATAATCGCCCGACGTTACGCGTCGCCATCGTGCATCATGTCGATGGCCAAAGCCCAAAAGCACGCGCCCCGCCTGCCTATCTTTGATCCCCGAACAGCCACCCTATACGACCGCTACATAGACGACCTGCGATGCTTCAACAGCCGCAGTCGAGAGGATCACAAGATGAAAATTCACAATGTTACGCTTTGCGCCGCTCTGCTGGCATCCGTTTCCACCGTCCCGGCCTATGCCCATACCAGCTTCGTCAACCCAACGGCGGAGCAGGAAAGCACCATCGTCGCCGCACTTCAGGTGCCGCATGGCTGCGATGGCGGCCTGCCCACGACGGAGGTACGCATCCAATTGCCGGAAGGTTTCATCTCCGCCAAGCCTCAGCCGAAAGCGGGTTGGGATATCGAGATCATCAAGGATGATTACAAGAAGAGCTACATGAACCACGGCACCGAGGTGACAAGCGGTCCTATCGAAATTCGCTGGACGGGCGGCGACCTTCCGGATGCCTATTACGATACATTCAACGTGCAGGGCAAAATCTCGGGCGTCGATGCAGGCACCAGCCTGCCATTCAAGGTCACGCAGATCTGCGGAGACAAGGGGACGGCCAATTGGGACGAAGTGGCCGAAAAGGGCCAGGACCCGCATTCCCTGAACAATCCGGCACCGACGATCAAGATCGTTGCAAAGCAGGCGATGGCCGAGGGTCACGACCATGATCACGCCGCGCACGATCACGGTGCTGGCGAACATGCCGCAGATGTCATGAAATCCGGTGATATCGAGCTTTCAGGCGCTGTTGCCAAGGCCATGCTGCCTGGCCAGCCGGTCGGTGGCGGGACCGTGATAATGAAGAATGACGGCGCTTCTGACGACCGGCTGTTATCGGTGGCGTCACCGCTCGCCGGGCGCGTCGAGATACACGAAATGGCAATGGTCAATGACGTGATGAAGATGCGCAAAATGGCTGCCGGTATCGTCATTCCCGCGGGCAAGACCGTGGATATGACATCCGGCGACCTTCACTTTATGTTCTACAATGTCAGCAAGCCCTTCGCCGAAGGCGACAAGGTGCCGGTAACGCTGACGTTTGAAAAGGCCGGAAAGGTCGATGTGATAATGGATGTGGGCTCTGCCAAGGGCGGCCACGAAGCGCATCAGCATAACTAAAAGAGAGGCTGCCGGTATCGCTGTGATCCGGCAGCCCTTCCACACTGACGTTTGTTTTTATTTTGTGACCGTCAGTCTGGCCTGCATTCCGGCCGCATAGTGGCCTTTGATGTTGCAGAAAAGAAGATAGGTTCCGGGAGTGAGTTTTGCTTTCAGCGTGCCGTTTTTTCCGGGTTTCAAATCCGACACTTCGCCGACGCTCTTGAGCTTTTTCTCGTCGATACGGTTCTTTGCTGTATCGACAGGAATTGTCTCGTCCGCAGACTTCAGCTTCACAAGAACCATTTCATGCTCTTCGGACATGGCGTCGTTGTGAACCACGAATGTAGCGCTTCCAGCCTTGACGGTTGGTTTATCAATAACGAGCGACATCGGTTGCCCGGCCTCGCCTTTCTCAGTTACTTTGATGGTTGTCGCAGCGAAGGCGGGTGCCGCGATGAACAGGGCGGCTGTTGTGGCCAGAATATATGTCGACGCGATTTTCATGAAGTTGCTCCCAATTTGCATCGTCCGGGAGCTTTTGCCTGCTGGCTGACAACAGGCTGAACGCTGAAGATAAAACGCACATAAGACGATTAGTCAGTTGCGGCTTTGTTTTCCTCATATGCTTCAATGACTTCTTCAAGAGTCGCCTGCGGGTTCTGATGCTTTCCGGCTGTCAGGAAATGAAGCGATAGTGCAGGCTGGCTTACCACGGCGACCATCTGGTTGAGCTGGCTCTCATCACTTTTTCCGGTCTTGCGTGCCAGTTCGCGCGCAGCCTGCTCGATTTCCATCTTTCGCGGCGCGCGCTGCACGGACTTGATGCTATCGGCAACAAATGCGGCGGTGGTCGCGGAAACTGTCAGAACCTGTACCATACGATCACCCTCCCTATCTTGGATGATCCAACTTATCAGATGTGAATTGACTCCCGATTAAATCCAAGGGTTGCATTTAAGTAAAGTTTTAACGAAACGCGGAATGCATTTTTTACCCTATGCGAGGCTTCGGGAATTTCTCTTTGGCCGTATTTGTCGTAGACAGGGGCTCATTTGCTTGCATATCCCGGAGAATTCTATGCTCAACATCGCGCTTGTTGCCCTTGGCGGTGCAATCGGTTCCGTTGCCCGTTATCTGGTGGGGCTGTGGGGCGTGCGGCTAGCGGGCGCGAATTTCCCTTGGGGCACGCTCACCGTCAATGTGGTCGGTGCGTTTCTGATCGGGCTGATGGTGGAGATGGTGGCCCGTCGTTTCGATGCGTCCGCCGAAATGCGGGTCTTCATCGTCACCGGCATTCTCGGTGGTTTTACGACGTGGTCTTCCTTCACGCTGGATGCCGTGGTGCTGTTTGAACGTGGCGATATAGGGCTTGCAGCGCTTTATCTTGGCGCGAGTCTCGTCGTTTCTTTCGCTGCAATCTTCGCCGGGCTGGCCTTGGGCCGCGCTTTGTTCTAAAGGCAACGGAAAATACCGCACGCTGACGATGCGGACGCGAGAAAAGAAAGAACGGATTAGCCATGGCAGGTATCGAGCACATCAAGGTTGAGCCCGAAGAGGGCGGAATGCGCCTCGATCGCTGGTTCAAGATCCACTATCCCGGCCTCGGCTTCGGGCCGCTGCAAAAGCTGCTGCGCTCCGGTCAGGTGCGTGTGGATGGTGGCCGCGTGAAAACCGATGCGCGCGTGGAAGCCGGGCAGACCGTTCGCGTGCCGCCACTGGATGTCGATTCCAAGGTCAAGGGCGGGCCGATCAGCTCGACCGACCTCAAGAACTCCGACGATGTCGATCTGTTGAAGCGCATGCTGCTGCATGAAGACGAGAAGGTTTTCGTTTTCAACAAGCCCGCCGGTATTGCCGTGCAGGGCGGCTCCGGCATCAACCGCCATATCGATGGTTTGCTGGAAGCATGGACAAGTTCCAAGGGCGAAAAGCCGCGCCTTGTTCACCGCATCGACCGCGACACATCTGGCGTTCTCGTCGTCGCCCGCACCAGAGGTGCCGCGCAGAAACTGACGGCAGCGTTTCGCGAGCGTGATACCAAGAAGACCTACTGGTCCTTGGTGAAGGGCGTGCCGCGCAAACATCAGGACAAGATTTCGACCTGGCTGGTTAAGGAACAGACGCCAGATGGCGACCGTATGCGCATCGCCAAGCATGGTGAGGAGGGGGCCGACCACGCGGTTTCCTATTACCGTGTCATCGATACTGCTGCGCAGAACCTGGCATGGCTGGAAATGGAGCCCTATACGGGCCGCACGCACCAGCTGCGTGTACACGCTCTGCATATGGGCCATCCAATCATCGGCGATCCGAAATATTACATCGAAGACGTCAACTGGGATTTCCCGGGTGGCGTTCAGAAACGCCTGCATCTGCATGCGCGAAAGATCGACATTCCGCACCCATCCGGCGGACGCCTGCGCGTGACGGCACCTTTGCCACCACACATGGTGCAGACATGGAACCTGCTGGGTCTTGATGTTGCCGATGGTGACAGGGACGACGAATGAAACTGGTTCTGTTCGATTGCGATGGCACGCTGGTCGATAGCGTAGGCCTCATCCATGAGGTCATGGCCCGTACCTTCGTTCATTTCGGCTATGACCGCCCGGACGTCTTACTGACGAAATCCATCATCGGCCTGACGCTGGATATCGCGATTGCCCGCATGCAGGGCAAACCGCATGTGGATGACGAAGCGACCGCGATGACGGCCCATTACAAGGCCATCTTTGCGGAAGTGCGGTCAGAGGACGGTTTTCAGGAACCATTGTTCGATGGCATCAGCGCTATGATCGAGACGCTGGCGCAACGTGAAGAGCTGTTGATGGGAGCGGTAACGGGCAAGTCCCGCCGCGGCCTGAACCTCATCATGGACACGCATGGTTTCCGTCCGCATTTCATCGTTTCGCGCACGGCAGACGATTGCCCCTCCAAGCCGCATCCGGCCATGGTGACGGAATGCTGTGACGAAACCGGCATGGTTCCCGCCGATACTATTGTTATCGGCGATGCCATTTACGATATGCAGATGGCAAAGGCGGCGGGTGCCAAGGCGATTGGCGTTGCCTGGGGCTATGCCTCCGTTGACGATCTCTGGAAGGCCGGAGCCGACGCCATCGTCAACCATCCAAGCGAAATTCCCGGCCATATTCCGGGCTGATGAGGACGTATCATGCGTGACCTGTTGAATGATCTGACGGAAGGCTTGAGCCACCCGGACCCCATTCGCCGTTCCCAAATCCAGATGCAGAAGCCTTTGCCGAAGCGTTTCTACAAGGATGTCACTGTTGGTGAGACGGAGGAGGGTGCGTTCAGCGTTCTTCTGGACGGTAAAACCATGCGCACCCCGGCCAAGAGCCCCTTGGCCGTGCCCACCCGCGCGCTTGCCCAGTTGCTGTGCGACGAATGGGATGCACAGGCCGAAGTCATCGATCCGACGGTCATGCCGGTTTCTCGCCACATCAATACGGCCATCGATGGCATTGCCAGCGATACACAGGCGGTGTTTGAGGATATTCTGCGCTTCTCATCCAGCGATCTTCTTTGCTACCGGGCGGGCGAGCCGGAGGCACTGGTGGCGCGTCAGTCCGAGCAATGGGATCCGATCATCGACTGGGCATCCCATACGCTGGGCGCGCGGTTCATTCTCGTCGAAGGCGTCATGCATCAGGAGCAGCCGCGCGAAGCGATTGCCGCCTTCGCCGTGACGCTTAGGAAATACGATACACCCATCGAACTGGCTGCCCTACACACCATGACAACGCTGACCGGCTCCGCCATTCTGGCGCTTGCCTTGTCCGAGGGTGAACGTAGTCTGGAAGAGGTCTGGGCGCTGGCGCATCTGGACGAAGACTGGACCGCCGAGCAATGGGGCGAGGATGAGGAAGCGCAGGAAAGACGCGCAAAGCGGCTCCTGGAAATGCGCGCCGCCGTCCATGTTCTTACCGCTGCAAGAGATGGCAGAGCGTAACGCTTTAACGCTTTTCTAACCGTAAATGTTGATGATGGATGCGGAACCTGACGTAAGGGGAAGCGTCTATCATGCACCACTCGCTGAAGCGCCTTGGCATCATTTTGCTGGCGTCTCTTGCGCTCATGTCTTTCAGGCTGGAGCCTGAGACGAGCGACGGCGAAAGGCTGCTTTACGACGTGCGCGGCGCCTTCGTCGCAGCGCGGCCGGATATCTCCGCTGAACTGATGCAATCCATCCAGTACCAGATGTCGAATGCGATCAAGTCCACCACGCGGGACAGAACGCGCCCGCGCGTGGTGCTGACCATCCGCCTCATCTCCGTCACCAAGGGCTCCTTCATCTTCGGTGAACGCGCCTCGGCCCGCGTGGTGGTACGCGCTGCCGCCGTGCAGACGGGCGAGGTGGTCGCAGAGTCGGCCTTTACCGCCAACATTCTCGGCATCGACAAATCCGCCATAGAGCAGGAACTCGCCTACGGCATTGCCGAGCGCGTCATCGCCGAGTTCCGCCTCAACCGCCCTGCGTCGCTGGCAACGGCCTTGTTTCCGGGCCGGTTTTAATTCACCGTCATATCCTTGGGTTAGGGGGAGTGCGTCGTGGCCGCAGGAGCATATGATGAAATTGATTGGCGTCGTTGGTTTAGCAATTCTGGTTCTTATGCCCCTTCATGCTTCAGCCACTGAAAACCGTATAGATCGCATCCGACCCGATGCCCCTAAACTGGCGCCCTATGGCAGCTATCCGGTTGGCGTGCGAACGATTACGGCGCTCAATCCGGACCAGATAGATGTCGTCAATATCCAGCCCGGAAAGCCGCTTCCCCGTTACGACCGCAAGCTGGTTCTGGAGGTCTGGTATCCGGCCAAAAATGCAGGGCAGGGTGGAGACTACAGAGTCTTCCTGCGCGACGGGAAGACCGAGGTTTCCATTGCAGGGCAGGCGCAGAGAGATGCCGAACCGCGCAAGGAAGACGGCAAATCATTCCCGCTGATTATCATTTCCCACGGCTATCCCGGCAACCGTTATCTGATGAGCCCGCTTGCAGAAAATCTGGCAAGCAAGGGCTATGTCGTCGCCTCCATCGACCATACCGACAGCACCTACAACGACCAGCGCGCCTTCGGCAGCACATTGGTCAACCGCCCGCTCGACCAGCGCTTTGCCTTGCAGGAAATGGCACGGCTGAGTGGAGCGACTGATGGCTTCCTATCCGGCCTCGTCGATGTCTCGCGAACCGGGCTGATCGGCTATTCCATGGGTGGATATGGCGCGGTCGTCACGGCTGGCGCTGGCGTCTCGGCAAAAGCAGTTGCGGCGGACTGGAGCGCCAAGGAAGGTGCGCTCGCTATCCATCAGGCGGGATCGAAAGAGCATACTGACCTTTTCGACCCGCGCTTCAAGGCCATCATCGCCATCGCCCCCTGGGGCATGCAGCGCGATATGTGGGATGCGCAGGGGCTTTCGGAAATCAAGGTTCCGGTCCTCTTCATGGCTGGTAGTGCGGATGATGTTTCGGATTACCAGAAAGGCATACGCCGGATTTTCGAAGGCAAAATGCCGGTTGACCGTTACCTGCTGACCTTCGCCGATGCCAACCACAATGCGGCAGCCACCATGCCAGCCCCGGTAGAAAGCTGGACCTTCAACAAAGACCTGGGCTTCGCGCCGTTCGAACATTACGCCGATCCGGTCTGGGACACGGTGCGCATGAACAACATCGCCCAGCATTTCGCGACGGTCTGGTTCGATCTCAAGCTGAAGAACGATCAGAGCAAAGCGCCGTATCTCGATCTGGTCGAAGATTCGGACAAGGGCGTGTGGGCCGCCAACAAGGATGGCAGCCTGAAACCGGAGCATAGCTACTGGAAAGGCTTTGCCAACCGCACCGCAAAGGGCCTGCGGCTGGAACACCGCAAGCCAGACTGATGCCGCGTATCAGCCAAGACGCTCCGCATGCCATTTCAGATGGTCATCCATGAAGGTCGATATGAAATAATAGGAGTGGTCATAACGCTCGTGCATGCGCAGCGTCAGCGCAATGTCCGTTCCCTTGATCGCTTCTTCGAACAGCCAGGGGCGCAGACCCTTTTCGAGGAAGTTGTCGGCCTTGCCCTGATCGATCAGGAATTTCGGGAAGCACGCGCCATCTTCCACCAGCGCGCAGGCATCGTATTGACGCCACGCGGCCTTGTCTTCGCCCAGATATTTCTCGAAGGCAGGTTCCGACCAGTCAGCGGAGGAGGGCGCGACGATGGGGGCGAAGGCGGAGCAGCTTTTAAAGCGATCCGGGTTTTTCAGCGCAATCGTCATCGCGCCATGGCCGCCCATGGAATGGCCGAAAATGCCCTGGCGGCTCATATTCACCCGGAACTGCTCCGCGATCAGCGCCGGTAATTCCTCCGTGATGTAGCTATACATCTGATAATGCTCGGCCCAGGGCTCCTGCGTGGCGTTGAGATAGAAGCCAGCGCCCTTGCCCATCTGCCAGTTTGTCAGCTCATCAGCCACATCATTGCCGCGCGGGCTGGTATCGGGGCAGACCACGATCAAGCCCAGCTCCGACGCCATGCGGCGATATTCGCCCTTGTCCATGACATTGGCATGGGTGCAGGTCAGACCGGAGAGATACCACAAAACCGGGCAGGGCTCCTTGATTGCTTTCGGTGGCACATAGACGGCAAAGGTCATCTCGCACTTCGTAACGTCTGAATCATGCGCAAAAACGCCCTGCATGCCGCCAAAGGCGGAGTTTTGAGAGATGATTTTCATGAGGCTATTCCTTGTATGAAGACTGTATTCAGCCCGCCAGCGATACGGCGGCGTTGACAGCCGCTGCGACGAGAACGGTGTTGAAAAAGAACGAGACGATGGAGTGCAGCAGCACCACCTTGCGCATAGAGGTCGTGGTAACGGCGACATCAGACGTCTGTGCCGTCATGCCGATGACGACGGAGAAGTAGAGAAATTCATAAATTCCCGGATCGTCCGTATTCGGAAAATCCATTCCGCCACGCGGTTGCTTCCTCTCATGCGCTTTGGAAGGCCGCCAGAAGAGGTGGGCGTAATGGAGCGCCGTCATCGTATGAATGGTGAGCCAGCCGAAGAAGACCGATAAAAACGCAAGAGCGAGCGACCACACGGTTTCACCTGCCGAGTGATTGAGCGCAATGAACAGGGATGCGACGGAAACACTGACCGCCAGAAAGGTAATGGCGATGATGGCGATTGCTGGCAGATCGTCGCTGTCGGCATGCGCCTTCATATGTGCAGCGGTGAGGCGAGGCAGGTGGAAACAGATGATTGCGAGATAGGTCAGAAAGAACGCGATGGCTGCGCCTTCCACCGCCAGAGACGGTATGACGACGAGCAGCCCCACTAGAACCAGTGCACTGAGCGCAACAGCGATCAGAAACGGCCGATGTCTGGAGTAATTGCTGACCTTCTGCTGCGGTGTTTTCATGGATATATCTCCAACCCGGCCTATTTTTTGACCCGACGGCACATGCGGTCAAGCGTTTCCAGAAATTGCGAGCGGTCACGCGGTGAGAAGGCGGCGTTATAGCCCTTGCTCTCACCGGTTTCCCGCAAGTGTGCGCCAAGATCACGCATGGCCGTTGCCATGCCGATATTGCTTTTATCGAAGATGCGCCCGGTCGGTCCCGTTACCTGCGCGCCATTGGCAACGCATCGCCCCGCCAAAGGAACGTCAGCAGTGATGACGATATCGTCCTCTCCCGCATGTTCCGCAATCCAATCATCGGCAGCATCGAAAGACGCAGAAACGATGACGTTCTTCACCATCGGATCGCGCGAAGGACGCAGACCGGAATTGGCAACGAATGTCACCTCCAGCCCGTGGCGCTCAGCTACCTTCAAAATCTCCGGCTTTACGGGGCACGCATCGGCATCAACATAAATCTGCGGCATCAACACTTCTTCTCAAACAAACTCACACAGTCTTTTAGAAGCGCAGCCTCAATTTCCCAAGAGCAATTTGCGTGAACGACTACGTAGCCGCTTGCACTGCCGCGGCGTCGCTGCGCAAAGCCACCTCCGCCACCACAAGCGCGGTGATGCCCGCAGCGAAAAAGCCCACTGATAGATATACGACCGTCCCATCATAAAGCTGGCCGAAAACAAGGGCGAAGAGTGTCGAAACAAGGCTCGACCCCGAGGCGATGATGGATGCACCGAAGCCCGCGATCTGTCCGAGTGATTGCATGGCCAAGGCATTCAGATTGCCGAACAGCAGACCCATGGTGAAAAAGGTGATGAAGAGCATCATGAGAAAGGCGGGAAAGGGCAGGTGGTTTCCGTAAGCGATGGAAGCAATCATCATCACGAAGGTAACACTTGCCAGACCGAAGAAAGCACCGCGCGCCATGGCCTCCATGCCAAAGCGCTGAACGAGCCTCGCATTCATGAAGAAGGCCAGCGCCATGGAAATGGCGAGCCCGGCAAAATAGAAGGGCAGGGTCTCTGCAACGCCATAGGCATCATAAAAGATGTCGGCAGCCGTGCTGAGATAGAGCAGTTGCGCGCCGAAGACGAGGCCACTCGCCACAAACAGCAACGTCACGCGGCGGTTGGAAAGGATGCGAAGGCCATTGGCCACAAGCAGGCGCGGGCGAAATGGAATGCGCCGCGCAGCAGGCAATGTTTCCGGATGCCGAATTGCCAGCCAAAGGCCTAGAGCGAGGGAAATTACCAAATAGGCGACGAAGACACTGCGCCATCCCGCAATGGAAATCAGTCCCTGCGCAAGTGCCGGGGCAATCATCGGCACCAGAATGAAGAGGGTGAACATGAAGGACATGACACGCGCCATGGCATTGCCTTCGAACTGATCACTGATCATGGCGCGCGTCGCGATCTTCGGGCCGGACACACCGATGCCCTGCAAAAAACGCCCGACAATGACCATCTCCAGTGAATTCGCCAGCATCGCGATGACGGTGCCACAGAGGTAGATGCCGAGCCCGAACAGAAGCGCACGCTTCCGTCCAATCGCATCGGATATCGGCCCCAGCAACAACTCGCCAAATGCCATGCCAAAGAT
This sequence comes from Agrobacterium sp. 20P9.1.2, assembly GCF_057799395.1. Taxonomy (NCBI): domain Bacteria; kingdom Pseudomonadati; phylum Pseudomonadota; class Alphaproteobacteria; order Hyphomicrobiales; family Rhizobiaceae; genus Agrobacterium; species Agrobacterium sp. 20P9.1.2. Next base: position 6,939 of record NZ_JBYOKI010000003.1, on the reverse strand, counting down.
GAACAGCGAAATGACGTGCTGGGTGGAGAGCAGCGGTGGCGTGCCGAGTTCGGCTCCAATCGCGCGCAAGCCGGGCAACAGGGCGTCGATGCTAAGCGAGGTCAAGGACGTGAGGAGTGCGTAGAGGACGAGGCGTTCGCGAAATTGCATGGAGATGAAACGAGCCATTGTAGAAAAGGATCAGAACAACCTATATGAAATGCGTAAGGCCACAATGGTTTGATATCATTGAAATTTCTGAATACTCAGCTTTATTGTGTTCAAGCTCCCGAGCAGATCACCGAACGATCAGAAAAACATCGCCGATCTTGCGTCGAGGCTTCAGAACCGCTTCGATTTCCACGCCGTTGTCACCATGGAAGATTTCAAACGACCTTTGGTTCTGCAGACTGATCCGCGATCGACCAGATACAAACGAGCAGTCGTCAGAACACTTAATAACCATCGTGCCAAGCTCACCATCTTGCTGTCGCTTGAGTGTGATGGAAAGTTTGATACGAGGCTCAGCGTTGGAAATCACATCACACTCTTCATTCACCCGGCACATGGCCGTTCCTAAAAAGGGGGCCGCGGTGCCAACAAGCATGATTGCTGCCTGAATATGACGGATCCCGGCATTTTCTGTCTGAGCGAAGGTGGGCGACGCCGATCCCAAGACAAGCAGAAGCATCAGTTGAATAAGTCGACGGAGGCTCATTACGGCAGCCCTTGGTCCATTTCTGACGCCATCTGCGTCAACATGGCTGATGTTACATGCGGCAATTACGATGTAGTGATCTCAGCGATACCGTAACGTAATGGCTGGAAATATTCAAAATGTCAGACTGGGTAGATTGGTTTCCGATTGTCTTCTTTCCGTTGAAGATACTCGTATTGGGCACGGGCATGTTCTTCTCCATCAAGTGGCACTACGATCAAGGGAAGAACAAGAAGTAATGAGACCAGCGGACTGTAGGCGTCCAACGATCGTTGGCGTCAACGCAGCAGTCATGGTATTACGGGCATAGACACCTTGCCGAGCGCTCACTGAATTCATTAAATAATTTCAACTAAATCGGTGACTTCATTGCCGGTTACGCAGTTGTTGTTTGCCGAACGTGATCAATTTCGAGGGATGAGCGTGAAAACATCATGGCTTAATCACCGGAGCGAACATCAAACCTTCCGACCTGACCTAAACGTTCGCCCCCCAAATTCACCCAGATCACGGCGCCCGCAGGGTGACGGTATGGAGTTGGAACTTCATATGCGACTGCCGCAGCAAAAATCCATCCGTATGTCTTTCGATATGGGATATCAGCGGTATCCCAATCAACGCGAACTCGGTGTTCGTCCATACTCAGTGCGAGATCGGATCGTGTGAAAGGCCCTCTCACGTCGACGAGCGAAGCTTCTCCGATGACGAGCCCAGTTCCGGCGCGGATGATGGCGGTTCTACCCCGGTGCGCGGTCTTGGCGCCGCGCAATTCCATCGTCTTACGGCCCTCTACAAGAGCGGACGCCCAAGGTTCGCGTACGAGGAGACCTTTGTTCGGGAGCTGCACTGTCTGTCCTTTCGGTCGAATCCCCTGGTCCCAGCTTAACGAAGTATTTGAACATGCAACATAGGGTGGAAGAAAGGGGGGCGAATCCTTATGACTGGAAGTGTTGCGTTATGGTATGAGCGGACGACGACGCCGCCTACGGGAGACCGTGCCAAGGTAGAGGTCCACTTCAATCTTTGGCGGCACATTCAAAGCAGCCATGACTCGAACTTCCTCGACGTCGGCCTTCTCATATCGGACGCCTACGAGCTGAAGACGATGACCTTCTTCGTGCCCGCTGCTGTGGCTTTGGATAAGATCGAAGACCTGAGTCCCAGACTTCGAGACAACAAGCTACTAAGTGCCGTCTTCAACGACGTGGTAACGCAAAGCGGTTCGTCCGGCGACACGAGCTTCACCGTAGCGACACGGGGCAAAAAGCATTTTCTAACTTTCCATGGCGTCGACTTGGAGAAGGATGTGATTTGGTCTCAGTCCGAACCGACGAATTCACGGTCGGGAGTGAAACTTGAGTTCAACACCACCTTCTGTTCGCGGCTTCGTGCGCCGGGCAGACACTACATTCGCCTACGGTTCAATCTCACCGATGAGACAGCCACCGAGTTCAGTACAAGTCGTGCAAGCCAAGGCGGGTTCGTAGCGAGCACCCTGTGGAGCGAAGAATTCACCGAGCTTCGTTTCAACGAGATGAGAAACCTTCCCGAGAGCGTATTGTCGCAGATTGATTCCACGACCTCAGAAACCTTCGACGTCACCGCAGCGCATTGCTTCATCATCCGCGATCTAACTTTCGAGCTCGTCGCTTCGCATGGTGCCATGCAGAAGATGAGGAGGATGGAGGCCAATCTTTGGGAGGGCTATCTTCCGACCGAGTTGTCGTACGTCGATATCGGCAACATGATGATCTATCACTGGAGGGCCGTTTCGGGGCCGGTGGAAAACTTCGTCTCGCTTGCGAGGTTCAGGGCACCGCGGGGCAACATTCCATACTACTTCATAGGCGTCGTGCTTCTGGGCGCCCTCGGGAGCGCGGTCGAGGACATATTAGCGAGTTGGTACAAAGGTGGTGTTTGGGGTGCGTTCATGGCCTCCGCTTGGATCGCGTTTGCGATGGCCGTCGTGCTCGCTTTCGCGTTCCGGTCTTGGCTCATTTCATCTGCGAAAAAGTTTATTTCATGTGGCTGTAGCAGGTCGTGACTTTCGTGGTTCCAGTGCTTAGATTGAGACAAAAGAGGTAGTCATTATGATCGAGTCCCGCACCAACATCTCACATGGCCTTGGTATGGCCCGTCCGTCGGAGTCGGCCGAGGTCTATTCATGCCTGAGCCATCTGGAATGCTACTATCCTGATTTCGAGCGCTGGTATTGGGGCACAGTCGTTCCTGGCATCACAGAAGGCACGAGGATGGTTCGCGTCGTCCGTCGCGACGACGAGATCATCGCCGCGCTGATCGCCAAGCGCGAACGCGGGGAGCGTAAGCTGTGCACTTTGTGGGTGCGTCCTGATTTCATGGGGCACGGCGTCGGCGTGCGCCTAATAAAAGAGGGCAGGCGCTGGGTCGGAGAAGCGTCTCCTCTAGCGACGGTTCCGGAAGAGCGCATGCCGGAGCTTGGAGACATCCTCGTCAGGATGGGCTTCGTGCTCACCCAGAAGCTTGACTCCTTCTATCGCCCAGGGAAGGCTGAGTTCGTCTTCAACGGTCGCCTTGCGACACTCAACTCGTAGCCAGAGCTTCGTATAAAGCTCTCAGATCGCCGCTCCGCACACGGCCGAAACGCGCACCGCGTGCTTTGGCCCACTCTCTCGACGCGGCCAGTTCCAAGGCCTGCAGATTCCGAACCACGGTTTCGTTGGTCGACTTCCCCTTTATGGCGCGACGCATCGCAAGTTGCGCATGGTCGTCCTCAATGAACACGATTGTTTTGATCGGAAGCTCGGCAAAGAGGTGTGTGACGGAAATGGCAAAGTTGTCCTCGTCTTCAACGGTCGCGTGTCCGTCAACGATGAGGGCGTCGCCGTGCTCGAGTGCGAGTATGCGGATTTCCTCCTTTAGGACTTCCTGGTTTGCGATGACGTCTTCTTTCGAAAGAGATTGAATTGGCCGATCATGCCTCTGAAGGATAGCGCTCGCTCTGGCGTAAACGTAGCTGGGAACGGTAGCGACGAAGCGCTCGATCGTGTAGGTCTTTCCTACGCCTGATATGCCAGTCACGAGTATCATCAGTTCTGGGCCTCACCATTACGACCTTGGCTGTAGCCCAGCAACGAGCTTCCTTCAAGCGCAACACCTCGCCACCTCCGTTGATTGCGCGCGGAAACAACGTCACTCCATTCCGCCAAGCGTAAACTGACGTTCTCTCAAAACGGGCCTCACAGATGAACATCCTTTGGCGCAGATGAACTGGCTGTTTTGTGTATGTTTTCCACAAAGGCGTCACAACTACGCATTGAGAATCTGGCCTGATCAACTATTTTTAGCGTGCGTCATAAGGGAGCATCATTATGGCATCGCATTCATCGTCCGTTACGGAGCAGTGGCAAACTTGGTGGATCGTGACCGGACCTCAGCTCCCTCGCGAGGAGTTCAGATTCTCGGATCGTATTGTTCTTGCGCCCCTCACGGATGTCGAATTCGAAAGTGCTAAAAAGGGGCGCCCTCCAGTGATGAAGATGGAGGCTTCGTTTGACTCTCAACTTATCTGTTATCCACCACGCGATGAGGTGCAAAGCCGCCACCGCCTTCAGATCGACGTCGAGGCATCGAATGCCGATGAGGCCTCGAATGTCGCGCAACGCATAGCTGACAGGCTGCTTCTGAGCTTGAGCCTGTCGGTTCCCGGCAGGCGCTATCATGCTGAACTTCGCAAGCTTCGGCGTGTCGGAGAGCAGCAAGAGGTTACTGCATGGTCGCAGTCGGCTTCAATATCCATGTTTCACGAGCCAGATACATTGTCCGAGGAGGACCTAACTGAGGTCAGGTGGCTTTTCTCTACCATAGACAAGGATTCAGTCGCGGAAAACGCATACATCCATTTGCTGACGGCTTGGCAACTCCAGAGCACTGCCGGTGCGAAACCGTTGCAGCGTTCGATCCTTCAGCACTACATCCTTTGTGTTGAAGCGATCGTCAACGGCGTTATGACATCGATACGAAAGGAGAGGTCGGACAGCATAAAACAGGAAGAACGAAAATTCGCTACAGACTTCGCCGATACTCTTTCCAAGCGCGCCGATAAGCCCGAAGCAATCCGTCAAGCATCGACCGAACTGCGGAAAATAGGGCTCATCAACATGTTGCCGTCAATCGCCACGGTTTCTTCAATTCTGCGGATACCTGACGATGTGAAGGATCAGGCCGTAAATCTATATCGATTTCGCTCGAGCAATCTGAGTCATCCAGGCCGCGATAAACCTGATGCGTTCAGAGAGTGGCTGGCCATGGGCCCAACCGTTGATAAGTTCTGCTTGGCAGATACCGTAGCACGTAGTTTTCTTGCGGCCTACTGCCGACACAAAGCTTACGCCGAGTAACCGCGAATGCTGTCCGCCCAGTTACACTTTAATAAGGTCGTTAGGCATAGACCTCGTTGGCTCAGCTTGGTAGATTGTACCTGTCGAGGTGGTCTATGATGAAATCGAAGAGGTCCTGCCTCGCCCCGTCCGGCATCTGCTCGGGGTCCGGGATTTCGAATTCGGTTTGATTGGGATCGACGCACATAAAGTTACTGGCGCGGGTTCGTGCGGAACGAGGAACGATACCTCTCCGACTTTTAAACTCTGCCCAATACCCACCAGAGGATTATTTGGATCCTCCGACAGAACTCCCAAGCTGTCACCACCCCAGTGGCGATTATATTCGTGTTCGTTCCAATGAAAGCGAATGAGGCTGGGGTGTTTGCGCAAGCCAGGCAAAGGCTGATCGGTGTGTCGTTGTCTTCAACTTCCATCGCGCGACCCAACATTCAGACTGACTAAAACCGCAGTACGGCGACGTCGCTTGTTGGGCGCGACCGCTGCTCAAGTCTCGCACGTCAAGTTGCTAGATTGGCGAGAAAGCAGCGGGCAGAAGCTTCGCACTAAATCATTTGATGCCCAGCGACTTTTCCGTCGCATGCATCTGGTCGCTGTTCTTATCGGCGTCAGTGAGCGTTTGCTCGAGGGCGTTGTCGTATGAAACGCGACCGAACTCGATGGTAGCACCCACGCCCAGGGAGATGATCCCAATGACCACCGCAGCAATGGGAAATCCCAAGGATTCCTTTGCCTCCAACGCATCTTTGATTGCCCAGCCGGCCGCACCAATCGCGACAAGCAAGGACGCCCAGCCTGGCGCTCCGAAAGGACTTGTTGCTGCCGAATAGACCGCTTTTAGCGCAAGCAGAAGCGAAAGCAGGATTAGACAAACTGCGGCGATTTTCAAAAAGCTAGTCATTGTTGCAGAGCCTTATCAAAGCTGGAGAGCGGCGGAGTGTATTCGCCGCGTTGAGGATGGATTGAAATTAGAATGGTGTAACTATCTTGCGCGAAGCAGACGGCCGCCCTCAAAGAAGACTACATCAGTCAAACGCTTTCGTAGGCGTGCATTGCCCGGTCGAAGACGCCGATGTCGTCACGTCCCCGTGCGACCAACTGAGCGCCTTCGATGGCTGCAAAGATCGCCACCGACCTGTCGCGAACTTCGTCCGCAGACAGGCTCGGATCGTTGCGAGACATCATCCTGCTCAACCAGGCTACGTTGACGTCGGTGAAATTGTCCACTTCGGCACAGACCTCTGGAGGAAGGTCACCGTACTCCGCCGCCATGATCCCGCACAAGCACATGCGGTTGTTGTTCACCAACGCCGAGCGGAAGATGGCGGTGTATTGCTTGCAGGTTTCGGCAACCTCGCTGCCCTTCGCCTCGATCTCATTGAAATAGGTCGTCGCATCCTCGGAGTACCGCGGAGCCAGCGTGGCACAGAGGTCGTCCTTCGTCGGGAAATGATAGTGGATGCTCGCGCTCTTGGCCCCGATGGCCTTTGCGATTTCGCGAAACGACAGGAAGTTGCAGCCATGGCTCTGCACCATCGACCGGCCGACGGTAATGATCTGCTCTTTGGTGTCAGCGTCACTCATCTGCCATTTCCAATTATATCTTATCGACAGATAAAGCCTCTAAGCAATAAAATCCAGACTCCCTTGCTGCGACGTCTGGTAAATCCGCCAGCAGGGCCACGGCGTTCTTTGCGGCCGTGTGCCCTTACAAATGTATCCGCACAAGGCGGGAACGTGGTCCCGCGCGGATCCGTCGTCAGGACTTCAAAAATCGACAAGAGGTCTGCGTTCAGTTTGCCCTTCAGTGTCGGTCGACGCGTGGCAACAAAGTCCTCTACTCGCTCAACCGAAACCACTCCA
>NZ_JBYOKI010000002.1:0-779046 GCF_057799395.1 Agrobacterium sp. 20P9.1.2 | reverse complement strand
CTCGCTCAATCTTCAGTTTTCTCTAGAACGAAGGACATCGTCGCCAGCAGCGCCGCCGCCCTCGTCAGTGAGCGGACTTATAGAGGACACACCCGAAACAAGTCAACAGCACACCTGTAAAAAAATAGACATATTTCATAGGCCATTGGTTTCGTAGGGTAATTTTAGATTTTGGTATCTTGGGCCGTCATATTGGCCAATTTCCTTCATACAGGGAAAGCGGAAAAGCTGCTCATAAGAAGGGATACTGTCTTAAGCGCCACGTTTTCGACATGACACATCCATATCCGGTATGCACGAAGCGGTCTGCATATAAAGGCGGGGAAGATTCGGGCGGGCATAAAGCCGACGTTTGACTCCGGACTTTGAAAGTTGCACATCTTCGGCTCACGGTTTCTGGAGATCAAATGAACGACTGGTCGCGACAGGCATGATGACGGATCGAGAGATGATCCGCTCGCTTGGAACCGAACCGCCCATTCTGGCGGAGGGACGGCGCGCCCCTGATCGGCGAGAGATTTCTCTGCGTTGGCTGAGCGGTACGTTTCTGACCGGCATTACCTCCTCCATCCTTATGGGTGTTGCCCTGTTTGCCGCGCTTGATGGCCGACAGCAGCTTGCCATTCCGGCAGAAGCCTTTGCGCGCGCCGATATGGAGCACGACGCATCCGAGACCGTGCGACGCGGTACGCGGCTTCTGGCACCCAATATTGCAGCGCGGCCATCCGACCGCTCGGTCATGGAAGTCTCGACCGTCATTCACGATGGTGACAAGGAAGTGGTGCGCAAAGTGCCATTCTCCCATGTGAAGATCGCGCTCGCCGCCAATTACAACAATCAGGAGGACTATCCTCCTTTCGATCCGCTGAACATCTTCGCCACCAATGACGATGCCTCGCCTGCAGCCAGCAAGACTGGCACGATCTATGGCTCCGAGGTGGAATCCGAAGTCAGCCTGAAGACGATTGCTTTCCCAACGAAGAACAGCCCCTTTGCCTATGCTGGCGGAATGAGCTTCGATGAGGTGGAAGAAGCTGTTCGCTCCAATGGCTCCATGTTGACCGATGGCAATGAGCAGCTTTCCGCCCTTTATTACATCGACCCACGCCGTTTCGAGGCCAGTGAAGATGTGGATGTGACGGCGGGGCTTTCGGCGCGCGTTGTCGAGCAGAACATGTCCGTTTCCACGCCGCAGGCCTCCACCGTCAAGGTGCAGGAATATGCCGACGACGTGATCCCGGTTCGTCAGGCCGAAACGATGGAGGAGGCACTGTTTGGCGCCGGGTACTCCAAGGAACAGGCCAAACAGACGGCTGCGGCCTTGAGCGCTGAAAACGGATCGGCAGAGGTTCAGGCCGGAGACGTGCTGCGCATCGGCATTTTGCAGAGCGAGGAAAAAAGCGACGTCGTGCGTGCGAGCCTTTATCGCAAGTCTCGCCACGTCGTAACCGTGGCGACCAGTGATACAAAACGTTTCATCAAGGCGACCGAGCCGCCGCATCTGGATGCGGTCGCCACGGCCTTTGACAGCAGCAATGCGCCACTAACGGCAAACCGTGATCTTCCGCGTGTTTACGATGGCGTTTATCGCGCGGCGCTGACCTATGGCATGAACCAGACGATGGTGGCGCAGCTGATCAAGCTTCTGGCCAGCAGCGTCGACTTCCAGGCGCAGCTGAAGCCGACGGATTCGCTTGAGGCCTTCTTCTCGGTCCAGGGGTCGGATGGCAAGGCGACAGACCAATCCGAACTGCTCTACGTGAATGCCAAATTCGGCGATAGCGAAACCCGCTTTTATCGCTTCCAGAACCCTGAGGATGGCAGCGTCGATTACTTCGATGGCCAGGGCAAGAGCATCCGGCAGTTCCTGATCCGCAACCCCGTGCCAAACGGTCGCATGACATCCGGCTTCGGCATGCGCCGTCATCCGGTCCTGCGCTTCAGCCGCATGCATACCGGCACCGACTGGGCAGCGCCACGCGGTACGCCGATCATCGCGACCGGCAATGGCGTTGTCGAGAAGGCAGGCTGGGCGTCCGGTTACGGCAACCAGACGCTGATCCGTCATGCTAATGGTTACGTGTCCTCTTACAATCACCAGAATGCGATTGCCAAAGGCGTCGTGGAAGGTGCTCGCGTGACCCAGGGTCAGGTGATCGGCTATGTCGGCTCTACCGGCCTATCGACCGGCGCGCATCTGCACTACGAGCTGATCGTTAATGGCACCAAGGTCGACGCGATGAAGGTGCGTCTGCCGGGTGGGAAGTCGCTTTCGGGCGAAGCGCTGGCGCGTTTTTCGGATGAGAGACGCCGGATCGATACGCTGCTGAACATCGATGGCAAGCCTGAACAGGTGGCAAGCCGCTAAATCATCGTTTCGGACAGAATGAAAAAGGGCTCCATCGCTGGAGCCCTTATCTGTTTCATCATGCCGCGTCGGCGGTTTCGACATCAGGACGCAGCGGCTTGACCTTGAATAGCAGCCTGTCCGTGCCCGAGGTGACCTTGACGCGCGAGCCATCCGGAATGTCGCCGCTCAGGATCATTTCGGCAAGCCGGTCCTGAACGCTCTTCTGAATGATGCGCTTCAGCGGGCGGGCACCGTAGGCAGGGTCGTAACCCTTGTCGGCCAGCCAGATGCGCGCATCCTCATCCAGATCCAGCACGATCTTGCGGTCGCTGAGCAGCGACACGAGACGCTGAAGCTGGATATCCACGATGGCACCCATTTCATTGCGATGCAGGCGATGGAACAGGATGATGTCATCGATACGGTTGAGGAATTCGGGCCGGAAATGTCCCCGGACACGCTCCATCACCATATCGCGGACAGAATCCACATCGTCATTATCGCCCATCTGCGTCAGGAACTCCGAACCGAGGTTGGAGGTCATGATGATGATGGTGTTCTTGAAATCGACAGTGCGGCCTTGCCCATCGGTCAGACGGCCATCATCCAACACCTGCAAGAGGACGTTGAACACGTCCGGATGCGCTTTTTCGATCTCGTCGAACAGCACGACCTGGTAGGGACGCCGACGAACAGCTTCCGTCAGTGCACCACCTTCTTCGTAGCCGACATAGCCAGGGGGCGCACCGATGAGCCGGGCAACGGAGTGTTTCTCCATATATTCCGACATATCGAGGCGAACCATCGCGGTCTCATCGTCAAACAGGAAGCGCGCCAAAGCCTTGGTCAGCTCTGTCTTGCCGACGCCCGTCGGTCCGAGGAAGATGAAGGAGCCAATCGGACGATTGGGGTCCTGCAAGCCGGCGCGCGCACGGCGAACCGCCTTGGACACGGCCTGAACCGCCTCGCCCTGTCCAACCACGGACTTGGCAAGCTCATCTTCCATGCGCAGCAGCTTTTCGCGCTGACCTTCCAGCATCCGGTCAACCGGAATGCCGGTCCAGCGGGAAACGACGTGAGCAATATTATCAGCCGTCACCACTTCCTGAACCATCGAAGCAGTGCCGCTGCTATCGCGTTCTTCCGCGGCAGCCAGTTCTTTTTCCAGGCCTGGAATGATGCCATAGGTCAACTCACCGGCACGCTGGAACTGGCCGTTGCGTTGAGCCGTCGCCAGCTCGTTGCGAGCCTCATCCAGCTGCTTTTTCAGGTCAGCCGCATGGCCAAGCTTCTGCTTTTCCGCCTGCCAGCGGGCCGTCAGCGCATCTGCCTTTTCTTCCGTATCGGCAAGCTCGTCTTCCAGCTTCTTCAACCGGTCAGCAGACGAGGTGTCGGTCTCCTGCTTCAAGGCTTCGCGCTCGATCTTGAGCTGGATGATACGGCGATCCAGTTCGTCCAGCTCTTCGGGCTTGCTGTCCACCTGCATACGAAGGCGCGAAGCAGCTTCGTCCATCAGGTCGATGGCCTTATCCGGCAGGAAGCGGTCAGTGATGTAGCGGTTGGACAAGGTCGCAGCCGCCACCAGAGCCGAATCCGAGATGCGGACCTTATGGTGCTGTTCGTATTTTTCCTTCAGGCCGCGCAGGATAGAGATCGTGTCCTCGACAGTGGGCTCATCCACCAGAACCGGCTGGAAACGACGGGCAAGTGCGGGATCTTTTTCCACATGCTTGCGATATTCATCCAGCGTGGTTGCGCCGACGCAATGCAGCTCGCCACGGGCCAGAGCCGGTTTCAGCAGGTTGGACGCATCCATGGCGCCATCTGCCTTGCCCGCGCCGACCAGCGTGTGCATTTCATCGATGAAGAGAACGATGCCACCAGCTTCCGCCTGCACTTCGTTCAGCACAGCCTTCAGACGCTCTTCGAACTCACCGCGATATTTCGCACCGGCAATCAGCGCACCCATATCGAGCGCCATCAGCTTCTTGTCTTTGAGGCTTTCCGGCACATCGCCATTGATGATGCGCAGAGCCAGACCTTCGGCAATCGCCGTTTTACCGACGCCGGGTTCACCGATCAGCACGGGGTTGTTCTTGGTGCGGCGCGACAGAACCTGAATGGTGCGACGGATTTCATCGTCACGACCAATCACCGGATCAAGCTTGCCATCGCGAGCTTCTGCCGTCAGATCGCGTGCGTATTTCTTCAACGCATCGAAACCCTGTTCGGCATTGGCGCTATCTGCGGTGCGGCCCTTGCGGATATCGTTGATGACCTGGTTCAGCGCCTGCGCGGTCACGCCTGCCTTCTTCAGGGAAGCGGAAGTCGACGCAGAGGTCTCGATGGCCATGGCCTGCAACAGCCGCTCCACGGTGACGAAGCTGTCGCCCGCTTTTTTGGAAATATCTTCGGCAGTTGAAAACACCTTGGCAAGCGGAGCCGTCAGCGACAGGCCGCCATTGCCGCCGGAGACTTTCGGCAGCTTGGCCAGCGCGGCATCATTGGCAAGACGCGCTTCCTTGGCATTGCCACCAGCACGCTCAATGAGCGCCGCCGCCATGCCCTGATCGTCGTCCAGCAGCACCTTCAAGACGTGTTCAGCCGCAAATTGCTGATGGTTTTCCGCCAGAGCATAGGTCTGCGCCGATTGCAGAAAACCGCGAACGCGCTCGGAATATTTTTCAATGTTCATCGTCAAACTCCTCTTACCGCCCTGCCCGCTCTCGGCACAGTTTGGAATGTTAGGGTTGAGGCTCCCTGAAGCGGCAAGCCCCGCTACGATATCAGGCTGTTGAGATTTGCCCGCATCGCCTTGAGTGGAAGGCTTAGCACGGTGCCGCGCATTCTACTCTGATGGGCTTGATATGGTATGGGATTTTGATTGTTTAAAGAGGTGGCTGATGGGGGTGTGGTGATTTTTTGGGGCGATGTTGGATTGTTGGCGTTGGAGCAAGATCGCCCCCCTCTGCCCTGCCGGGCATCTCCCCCACAGGTGGGGAGATTGGCTGGGGGCACGCTCACCACTCTATCCGCAACGGCAAAGATGGCCGAGAGTGAGCCTCTTGCCAATCTCCCCACCTGTGGGGGAGATGCCCGGCAGGGCAGAGGGGGTGATCTTGCTCTGCGCTCTGATGAGTAGGGCCAGCCACACCCGCCGCCCTCATGCTGAGGTGCTTTGACCGTAGGGCAAAGCCTCGAAGCATCCGCCACGGACTCTGCGCCGGGCACGCACTGCCCCAAGCCCGCAACCCCCGTCCTTCGAGGCCCCTGCGGGGCACCTCAGGATGAGGGTTGCTCTGTTGTGCCCTGCCTCCAGCTTCCAGCTCTTACTCCGCACTCTCAATAGGTAGGCCGGCCACACCCACTGCCCTCATGCTGAGGTGCTTTGGCCGAAGGACAAAGCCTCGAAGCATCCGCCGCAAACTCTGCCCCAAGCCCGCAACCCCCGTCCTTCGAGGCCCCTGCGGGGCACCTCAGGATGAGGGTTGCTCTGTTGCACCTGGCGTTCTTCGCCTTGCACCCAGCATCCAGCCACACCCTCCAAAATCCAATCCTGTCAAAAAACCCGGCCTGCTCGTGCCCAAGCTTCGCCGTTCACGCGGCAGCATCTGCCCGTGGCATGCTTTACTCTCATGTCCCATAACCATCAGCGGCCATGGGTATGTCGGACGGGGCGCTGTAAGCTGCCTCGTTGGGTAGTCTATAAATGGCACCTCGCAGCGCCCCGTTCGGCTCTTTTGGCCAAACAGCAATCCACTTGCCACGGCTGGCAGAACCCGAATGGCGAAGGCGAAACCTTGCCGGAGAACCGGTCGGACATTTTTCCAAGGTCCGACCCTTCCCATCCGGGTGGTGCCGCTCCCTTGCGGGAAAAGCACCCTGCCAGTTCGGCTGCACCTGCCTTCGATTTGCTCCCGCGCCGATAATCCAGGGGCGGGAGGATCGATCCGTTTTTCGCAAGGGCTTGCCGCTTCCGTAATGGCTGCGGCAAACGCTTTGCGATCCGTCCGCGCCGTTTCACAACGGTGCGGGGCAGATGCAGCGTGTTCCTGTGTACCGCCTGACTTTCGCCTCTCACCCCATAGTCGCGTTCGACCAGAGGACGATGAGCTGTCGGTACACCCGGCGACCAGGGTCGGGCATCGGGAGAATGACACTGGCCGGTCCGAAACCGTGTCATGCTCCTCCCGTTGCCGCCGGGGGGATTGCTGCTCAACCCCGGGATCGAAAGGTTTGCGTCACCCTCTCAACCCCAGCGCCGGTCCCGCCTCGCCGCAACGCCTTGCGGTGTATCCGAGGGCGGAACGGGGCCATTGTCGCTGAGGTTGGGAGGCTGTGAATGAAATTTTGCGGGAATTTTTTTGTGGGGTGGCGGGATTTTGTTTAAGGTGTTGATTTGGTTTGGGTGTTTTTATTGTTTTAGGTTTTTGGGTGGGGCTCACCCCCCTCTGCCCTGCCGGGCATCTCCCCCTCAGGTGGGGAGATTGGCTGGGGGTGAGCTTGCTGGCGATCTTGACCGTTTTGGACGGCGGAGGCAGATTCTGCCGGTTGGCCATCCCTCTGAGGGCCATGATTGGAGCGAGGCGCGTGCCTCTTGCCAATCTCCCCACCTGAGGGGGAGATGCCCGGCAGGGCAGAGGGGGGTGAGCGGCTGGCTCTGCGGCCTGCGGGTTTTCACTCGGCGCAAGTGGCGAACCCCTCACCTGAAAAATCTATGACTTAGCTTTGCTAAGATCATGATTTTTCTTCCTCTCCCACAGGGGGAGAGGTAACCCAGCCTCGCCGCATACTCTGCCCCGAGCACGCACCCCCCGTCCCTTCGAGGCCCCTAGGGGCACCTCAGGACGAGGGTTGCTCTGTTGCGGTGGATCTCTGACATTGCCTGCATCTTCGGCACCATGGGTTGCTTTCCAAACGGTAACGCCCACAGAAGCCGAGACAACCCCTACTCCACAAAAACCCGCACGCTTGACGCTCTCCCATCCGCATCGATCACCGTCAGCGTCGAAAACCCCTGTCCCTCCGGCAACCACTCACTGCTGCGACGACGGGACGGTTCGGGCAGCGGCTTGCCGTTGGCGAGCCAGTGAAAGGGCGCGCGGCCGCCCTGGAGTTTGATGACGAGGGGGGAGAGTTCGCCGCTCTGGCCGGTAAGTTCGATGCGGGCGCCCTCGGGCGGATAGACGATCTGCGGTGAGGGTTCGCGGCGCGACGCCGATAACAGGCCTGCTGGGGTGACGCTGAAGCGGCGTTGGTTTGCGGGCAGATCCTTATATGCCAACCGGGAGACGCCCGGTGGTGCAGGCGGGAACGGGGTGATGGCGATGCCGGATTTGGTGAAGGCTTCGAACAGGATGGGGGCTGCGGAGACGTAACCGGCGAGGCCGGGAACCGAGCCGTTATCGGCACGGCCTGCCCAGACGCCGATGACATAGCGGCCATCGTAACCCACCGACCATGCATCGCGATAACCATAGCTGGTGCCGGTCTTGTAGGCGATGCCGCGCTGCCTCATGCCGAGCGGCGGCAGGACGCCGGAGAGGACATCGCTGATGTTCCAGATGGCGGCTTTGGAAAACAGCGGGTCGACATCCAGAACCTTTGGTCTGGCGCGCACGCCATCGCCCAGCAGCACCGGCTGACCGCCATTGGCGAGGGCGGCGTAAAGCTGGACGAGATCGACGAGCGACAGGCCCGCACCGCCGAGCGCAATGGCGAGCCCCGGCGCTTCGGCCTTCGGCAGCACCATCTGGACCGAGGCGCGGCGGAAGCGGACCATGAGAGCGGCGGGGCTGACGGCATCCAGCAGGCGCACGGCGGGGACGTTGAGCGAGAGTTGCAGGGCCTGGCGAATGCTGACATCGCCCTGATACTGCATGTCGAAATTGCGCGGGCGGTAGCCGGAAAAATCTGCCGGGCGATCTTCGATGATGCTTTCCTGCGCAATCAGGCCGTTTTCGAAGGCAAGGCCATAGATGAAGGGTTTGAGCGTCGAGCCGGGAGAGCGCACCGCGCGGGACATTTCCACCCAGCCGCGGCGGTCATTGTCGAGAAAGTCCGACGAGCCGACGTCTGCAATGATGTCGCCGGTGGTGCTATCGGCCATGACGATGGCGACGGAGACCTTGTCGCCCAGCTTTTCGGCGGAGCGCTGCGCCAGGGCTTCGAGCTCTTTTTGAACCGGTAAGCGCAGGGTGGAGGCTACGGTGACGGATTGCGGGAAGCGGGCGCGCGCCGCCTGCGCCAAATGCGGGGCATAGGAGGGCAGATCGAGCCGTTTTACCGGAATGGCGGCGATTGTCGCGCGGGCGGCTTCGCCTTCACCCACCACCTTGGAGACGGCGAGACGTTGCAACACCCTTTCGCGGGCGAGCTTTGCGGCCTCGGGAAAGCGATCCGGGCGGCGTTTTTCCGGCAATTGCGGGAGGGAAACGAGGAGCGCCGCTTCTGCCGTTTCCAGCCGTTTCGGCTCCTTGCCGAACCATGCCAGACTGGCGGCTCTGATACCTTCCAGATTGCCGCCATAGGGCGCGATGTTGAGGTAGAAATCGATGATCTGCTGTTTGGTCAGCCGCCGCTCGATCTGCCAGGCGCGCGCCATCTGGAGGAATTTGGCGCTAAACGAGCGATCCGGGCGCGGCTCGATCAACCGTGCCACCTGCATGGACAGCGTGGAGGCGCCGGAAACGATGCGACCATGGGTCAGCAATTGCCAGGCGGCGCGGCCCAAGGCTGTGAAATCGACGCCGCCGTGATCGAAGAAGCGTTGATCCTCATAGGCAACCAGCATGCGGATGAATTGCGGATCGACATCCGCAGCGGACGTGTGCAGACGCCAGCGTCCGTCCGGCGTTGCGAAGGCGCGCAGCAGCTTGCCATCGGCATCCAGCACTTCCTGCGAGACGATGCGGGCATTTTGCAGCGGTGGTGGAAAGGCGCGGTCCAGACGGTCGAGGCCGTAGACCGCAGCGCCGGTCAGCACGGCCGAGACGAAAAAACCACTGACAAACGCCCGCCACCTGATCATTGCTGCGCTGCGCGGACCTCCATGCGCCCGGTTGCGGTGCGGGCGGAGAATTGCGGACGGTACATATCTTCCACCGACGCCGCCGGATTGTCGTAGGTGCCGGGGGTGACGGCGCGCACGACATAGGCGAACGTCATCTCCGAACTATCACCCGATGCACGGTCGAAGGCCGCAACGAAACGGTCGTAGCGGAATTCGGTGTGGGCGGCTTCGGTTTCCGGCAGCCAATCGAAATTGGAAAGGGCTGCGCTGTTGACGAGGCTCGGATTGTCGATCTCGAAGCCGGAAGGCAGGAGATCCGTGACCATGATGCGCGATTGCCAGTCGTTCTTGGGGGTAACAGTGAGGACGACGACATAACGTTCGTTCTGGGTCGCTTCGCTAATATTCACCTCTTCTCCATCCATCGAATAATAGTTCTTCTGGATATCGAAGCCTTCGCCGCCAGCCAGCAGCGGCTGGGCGGGTGGGGCAACGGTGGTGACAACAGCCGTTACCGTGTCTTTCGAGGCATTGGTGATCTTGATGGGCGATTGCAGCAGCTCATCGCCGCTGATGCTCTTGCTATAGCCGCCCTGTTCCAGCGTGCCGTTGATATCGAGCTTGACGTCCTTGTCTTCACCCTTCAGGGCGCGGGCGGCGAGCAGCATCCAGGCCTGTTCCTGCGTGCTGGTATAGGGCTTGGCGTCCCACGCCTTGGCCACCGCACTTGCCAGTTGCGGAACGACCGCAGGCACGGGGCGGCTTTCGGCGGCAAGTGCCAGCGAGGCGGCACCATCACGCAGGACCGAACCGTAATCGGCTCTGGAAAGGCTGACCTTGGTGGTGGCCGAGGCCATGCTGAGCGACGCACCGAAGACGGATTTGGCGCGCGCCGCATCGCCATAGAGCGACAGTGCCGAGGCCAGTTGCGCCTTGGCAAGCGGCGTCGGGAAATCCTTCAGCGCCGTGTCTGCATAATAGCGCAGATCGTTGATGGCGGCCTTGCGGTTGCGGGCGAGAACATAGAGCGAGTAGGCGATCTCGTTGCCACGATCCTTGACGTTGTTGTCATAGGCCAGACCGTTTTGCAGGTTGGTGAGGGCCTGCACCATCGCCGTCTCAGGCACATCGAAGGATTGCTCACGCGCGCGTGTCAGGAAGTCGGTGATATAGGCATCCAGCCACAGATCGCCCTCGCCCGGACCCCAGAGACCGAAGCCGCCGGAGGAGGACTGGAAGGACAGCACGCGATAGATCGCATCCTGTACGCGCTTGTGGATATCGGGATCGTCGGCACCGCCGCGCTGCTTCATCAGTTCGGAGAGATAGAGCAGAGGCAGCGCACGGCTGGTGGTCTGCTCGGCGCAACCATAGGGGTATTTGTCCAGCATCATCACCAGACCCGGCACATCGAAGGCGGGCGAGCGGGTGACGTTAACGGCAACAGAGGAGCCGAGAAGCATGCTTTCGGCCAGAAGATTGCCATCCACGGTCAAACTGCTGTTGGGCGCGATCTGAATGTTGCGTCGCGTGATGACCGGCAGCACGGCAGGGCGAACCGGAATGTTCAGCACCTGCTGCAATGACAGGCCGCTGGCATTGGCAAGCGTGATGGTAATCGCGCCATCGCCGGGATTTTCTCCCGTCAGCGGCACCGTCAGCGATGTCTTGCCGCCCTTCTGCAAGGTGAGTGTCTGCGAGACCTCACCCTCATCGACGGTGATGGACATGTTGCTGGCGATACCCAGCTTGTAATCGCCCGCCTCACCATCAGTATTGGCGATATCGATGCGCATTTGCGAGACATCGCCGGGGCTCAGGAACTTCGGCGCGCTGGCGGTAATGACGACGGGATCACGGATGACCACGTCAGAGACAGCATGGCCGACACCGGTCTTGGTCCAGGCCACAGCCATGACGCGGGCGGTGCCGTTGAACTGCGGGATGTCGAAACGGATGGTGGCCTTGCCCTGCGCATCCAGCTCGACTGGACCGGCAAAGAACGCAACCAGCTTTTCCTTGGGCGGGCTGCCTTGCAAGGCGACCTGTCCGCCGTCACCGCCGGTTCTGAGACGCCCCGTGGCACCCAGCGATCCATCGATCAGGCGGCCATAGAGATCGCGGATTTCCAGACCCAGACGCCGCTGGCCAAAATACCAGTCATCGGGCTTGGGCGGCTCGTAACGGGTGAGGTTGAGAATGCCGACATCGACAGCGGCAACCGTGACATAGGCCTTGTCGCCCGCACCGGCACCGGAAACCTGAACGGGGATTTCCAGCGGTTGGCGTGGCAGGGTCTGCTTGGGAAGTGTGAGCGCGATGCCGAGCTTGCGTTCGCCGGGATCGACCGCCAGCCATTTGATTCCGATGGCGCGCATGGGCATACGGCTTTCCTGCGCATCGCCGGGGCGGAACAGGGTGGCGGTGACGTAGGAACCTGCGCCCCACTCTTGCGTGACGGGAATATCCACCTCGCCACCCTTGTCACCGATCTCGACATTCTGGACGGCAATCAGCTTTTCCGAGCCGGATGTGATCATCAGCTGGCCTGCATAGCGCGACGTGATCTGCAATTTGGCGGTCTCGCCGATCTTGTAGCTCTGCTTGTCGAGCGCGATTTCCAGCGCATCGGGCGTTTCGGTGGAGCTTGCGGAGACGTACCAGCCGGCATCGAACTCGACGCTGGAGGTGGGCCCGTTGTTTTCAGCGGATTCGACTTCGAGACGATAGCGACCCCATGAGGCAGGCACGGAAATTTCGCCACCATTGGCATCGATGGCCAATGTGCCTGTCTGCACCTGCTTGGTGTAGACGACCGGCTCATAACGCCAGGAATTGCCCTGACGATACCATTGATAATTCCGCTCGACTTTGATGAGCTTCCATGTGAGGCCACTCATGGCCTGTTTGCTTCCATCAGGACCAAGGCCGATAACGTGGAAACGACCGATGGAATTTTCAGCCAGATCACCGGAAAATTCCGGCTTGATGCCGATCATCGCGCTATCGGATTTGACCGGTAGCGTCAGAGACCGTTCCACCGCGCGGCCACCGGCTTCGCGCATGCGCAGGGTGATATCGGCAGAGAGATACTGCGTGGTGGAGGGCAGATCGGCCAGCGCGACGTTGAAGGTTGCCTTGCCGTTTTCATCCAGCACGGGAAGATCATCCAGCGTGGTGCGGCTTTCCTCCTCCGTTTCCTCGTCCGCCAGGCCGAACATATAGCCTTCGAAGCCCGGGTGGGTGCGGGTGGGCTTCAGCGCGATTTCGCCTTCGAGCGTCAACCCGGCGGCGGGTGCGCCGTAGAGATAACGGCCATCGACATCGATGGCGGCATCACCTGCCGGGTCGATGTCCTTGGCCTTGCTGGTCAGATCGAATTCGGTACGATCCGGCACGAAATCGTCAACGAGGAAAGATTTCTGGCTGATGGCAGCCGTCTTCGGGTCCGTATGGATGGCCAAGGTCCAGGTGCCGCGCATGGCACTGTCCTGCAGGGCCAGATCGACCGCATAACCACCCAGCGCCTTGCCATCGGCAACGAAGCGGCGGTCCTCCACGCCATCGGGCCGCGAGAAGATGAAGGTGAGCGGCAGGTTCTCCACCGCATTGCCTTCGATATCGCGGGCCAGCGCCGCCGCATGCACGGTTTCACCGGCACGGTAGATGCCGCGTTCCGTCCAGCTGAAGACATCGATGGCACCGGGGGCGGCGCGACCGGTAACGCCACGGTCGGACAGGTCGAACCCGGCGCGGGTCATATCGAGAAAGACGTAATCCGTGTCGCCATTGCGCGCCGTGATGATGGCAGGCGCCTGACCGGCGGTGCCGCGCATGAGGCCTGCGGAAAACACCGCGCGGCCCTGCGCATCCGTCGTTGCTGTGCCGAGAACTTCATTGTTCTTGGCAAGGAGTTGGAGCTCCACGCCATCAAGCGGTTTTGCACTGCTGAGCGCGCGAACGAAGACATTCAGCCCATCCGTTCCGGCGTAGGTGGTGATGCCGGTATCGGAAACGAGAAACCATTGCGTGGCGCGCGAATCCCAGCTTTCCGGCGCGGTGCCGGGTGGAACGGCGGTCAGCACATAGATGCCGGGCTTGCGCTGCGGCAGCGCTTCATCCACCGGGAAGCTGGTGACGACATCCTTGTTCAGTTCGTTCTGGATATCGATGCCGCCCTGCCAGACGAGTTCGCCGATCTCGTTTTCGATCCGCTCTGCGCCATAGCCATCCATTTGCGTCAGGAACTGCGAGTTGGTGAGCAGGCTGGTGATGCTGCGATCGCCCACCCGGTAAAGCTTGAGATCGGCGTGATCGATATTGACGGAGACGAGCGGAATGCCACGGCGGGCGGTGCCGGGCAGAACGAAATTCTCACCGGTAAAGCGCACCGACCCAGACCGGTCGCGGACGTAAATGTCGAGATCGACCTGCTTTTCCAGCGGCTCTTCGACCGATGACGGCAGACCGGCGCGAAGCGAAATCTTGTAGCGCTGCCCGTGGGTCAGGCCCTCCACGCAAATTTCGCTGCTCTTGGCTTCGATGGCCTTGGGGGCAGCGCCATCCAGCGTGACGAAGGAAGAATAATCGACGCCGTTTTTGACCAGCGGTTCGGAGAACTGAATGCAGGCGCGCGGGCTGACGCTGTCGGTATCAACCGTGTTGTTGGTGACCCGGAAGCCCTGACGCGCCTTCAAATCCACATAGGCGGCGCGGGTCTTGGCATTGTCCGACAGCGCAAGGCTGGTCTTGTAGCTATCGAGCGCTGCGCGGTAGCTCTGCGTTTTCTCAAAGGCCTTTGCCAGCGTGTTGAGCGCATCGATGCGCGCGCTGACGGTGCGGCTGAGCGAATAGGCATTGAGGGCGGCGGTGGCCGATTGCCCCGATATCTCGTAATTATTGTCTATTCGTGCGGCTGTGCGGGACAGCTCGGACCAAACCGCGCCATCATCCGGGTTCAGCGCCAGAGCGGATTTATAGCTCTCGACCGCCTGGGGAATGTTGGCCGCGCCTGCAAATTGCCGGGCCTGCGCCAGAAGCGCTTCAACACCCTGCGACTGGTCCGCATCCGATGCCGCAAGGCCTGCCTTCAGACGTCGCGCCTGCTGGTACAGGCTGTCATCCACGAAGGAGAGTTTCTGTGGTGCGCCAATATCCGGCTCGCTGGCGACTTCCACCACCTTGCCAGCGACCGCGCCGGGGAAGGCGTTGAGCTGGTTGAAATCCGATTTCAGGAAGCACCATTGCACCTTGGGATTATAGGTGAAGGCCTTGCAGGCCTTGTCATTGATGCAGATGGTTTCGCATTGCGGCAGGGAGACGTTCTGCTCTGTGCGAAGATCGAAGCCGAAATAATCACCATTTTGGGTGGTGACGACCTTTCTTGTTGCGTCCTGCGCAAGCGCTGGCTGGATGGCCAGAGTGGCTGCAACGAAAAACAGGCTCTTCAAAACAGAACGCACGAACATTGGTCCCTCCCCGGTACGCACGACCGCCGCGACTCTGCTCGGATTTCATTCAGAAAGTCAATGCGATCTGGAGTGCTCGGGCGCAGTCATATACAGCGCTTCCTACGCCCAGTGGCTTGCACAAAAGCGTGGCTGCAAAACCTGCCTTACATGTTGGCATATCCATGAAATTCAGCGTTTGCAGCCATTTCCTGCGGTAAACCGCTGCCAATCCTTTCGCCGCTATCGATTGACATAGGATTTCTATCGCATATATGTATGACAACTTTGCCTGAGATATGATTGGGAGAACAATGGGCCAGACACAGTACACAAACCGCTTCGCCATCGACCCGAAGACGGCTGCCAAATTCGGCACCGAGGAACTTCGCGAGAACTTTCTGCTGCCGCCACTGTTCGTCAACGATACCGTTCAGCTGCACTACACCAATTACGACCGCATGATCGTGGGTGGTGCCGTGCCGGTGTCCGGTTCGCTGGAACTGGAAGCCATCAAGCCAACCGGCACGAAATCCTTTCTGGATCGTCGCGAGCTGATCGTCGTCAACATTGGCGGCAAGGGCACCGTGACGGTGGATGGCACGGATTTTGAAGCCGGCACGCGCGACATGGTCTATGCGGGTCTTGGTGCAAAGGTATCCTTCGCATCCGCCTCTTCCGAAACGCCTGCGAAATTCTATCTGCTGAGCGCACCGGCGCATGCCGCCTACCCGGCTAAGCATATCAGCATCAGTGATGCCAAGCGCGTCGATCTCGGTTCGCAGGCAACCAGCAACGAACGCTCGATTTTCCAGTTCATCCACCCGGAAGGCGTTAAGACCTGCCAGCTGGTTGTCGGCATGACCAGCCTTGCGCCTGGCTCCGTCTGGAACACTATGCCATGCCATATTCACGACCGGCGCATGGAAGCCTATCTTTATTTCGACTTGCCGGAGACGGCGCGCGTCTTCCACTTCCTGGGTGAACCGAACGAAACGCGCCATCTGGTGATGAAGAATGAGGAAGCGGCTTTGTCTCCCGGCTGGTCCATCCATTCCGGTGCCGGAACTGCCAATTATTCCTTCATCTGGGCCATGGCCGGTGACAATGTCGACTATACCGACGTCGATCTCGTTGCCATTGATGATCTGAAATAAGGACACGCGATATGAGCGAGAGCAAAGCCTTCGTCAATGCCGGTGACGGCCAGTGGACGCCAACCGAACCTGGCGTTTCCCGCCGCATCATGGCCTATCTGCCGGAAATGATGATGGTCGAAGTCGTCTTCGAAGCGGGCGCCGTCGGCTCGCTCCACTCACACCCGCATATTCAGGCGAGCTACGTGGCCGAAGGCCGTTTCGAGGTAACGATCGACGGCGTGACACAGGAACTGGCGCAGGGCGGCAGTTTCATCGTCAAGCCTGATCTGGTGCATGGGGTGAAGGCGCTGGAAAAGGGACGCCTGATCGATACGTTTACGCCGCACCGGGCGGAGTTTCTTTGAGGTTTAATTGATCTCAAAAGCTATTCCCGTCATCCGTATCAACTACGGGATGACGGGGAATAGTGACGTTCAGTCCTCGATCCGTCTGGCTTCCGAAATCAGCATGATCGGCACGCCATCCCTTATGGGATAAGCGAGCTTGGCGCTTTCGGAGATCAGTTCGCTGCGCTCGCGATTATAGGACAGCCGGCCCTTGGTGAGGGGGCAGACCAGAAGGTCCAGCAGCTTGGGATCGACATTGCTCACCTTTTCATCCATCGGAGCCCCATCACTGCAATGTCGTACCGCCGTCATTGCCAGCTTGGGCAACGGCGATTTCGGTGATGGCGATCAGGGTATCGGCGCGGGATTTCAGGTCCGGGGCTTCCAGCAAAGCCTGTTTTTCCGCTGGCCCAAAGGGCGACATCATCGACAGTGAGTTGACGAGAACGCGGTTTCCGGCGCGCTCGACGCTGTCCCAATCCGCTTCCAGCTGGTTGGCATCCAGAAAGGCGCGGAACACCCGCAGCAGATTTTCCCGATCCACGGCATCCTCATCATATTCGCCTGAGAGATCGGAGATGAAGGGTGCGTGGCGGAAAGTGCGGTAGGGCTTGCCGGTGGAGACCTCTTCCAGCAGGCGGAAGCGGCAAACGCCGCTCAGCGAAACGATGTAGCGCCCATCGCCCGTTTCCGAAAAGGATGTGACGCGACCGAGACAACCGACCTGGCTAAGGGGACCGGTGCCGGTACCACTATCCAGAGCCTGAAGAGAGGGCTGGACCATGCCGATCAGCCTGTCGCTGGCCATGGCGGCATCGAACATGGCGAGGTAGCGCGGCTCGAATATGTTGAGAGGCAATTGCCCCTCGGGCAAAAGCAGAACACCGGGCAAGGGGAACACGGGCACCACGTCCGGAAGATCGGAGCTTTTCAGATATCTCGCGTTTCCGACATGCATGGATGAGCCCTCGGTTGGAGACATGATCGCGACGTTACGGAACGTCGCGATTGCATATCCGCGTCAGACATCTGCCTTGCAGTTGCTGCGCATCTATGCGGCATATCCTTTATAAATGTGGTTTGCGGCCACTGATCGCAAGACGCAAGGCTTATGAAAACAGAATGGACGACAGCTTGCGACGTGCGGTGACGGAGGCCGGATCCTTGAAACCCCAGCCCTCCAGAAACTCTACGAGCTGTTTGCGCGCGCCATCGTCTTCAAAGGTGCGGTCCTTGCGCATGACAGTCAGCAACTGATCGGCAGCTTCATCGCGCTTTCCCTGCGCATTGAAGATTTTCGCAAGCTTCATGCGGGCATCGTGATTGTCCGGATTGGCCGACAATTCACGTTCCAGCGCTGCCGGATCACCCAGCAGGCGGGCCTCTTCATATTGTGCCAGCTTTTTCGACACGGCCTGAAGCGCGGGATCCTCGAGAAGCTCTGCGGGGACGGAGGCCAGAAGATCGCTGGCGCGCTGATATTCGCCAAGCGCAATCATGCAATCGGCAATACCGGCGATGGCGGTCGCGTTTTCCGGGTCCACCTGCATGACGAAACCGAAAAGCTGTGCTGCGCCCTGATGATCGCCATCGGCCAGAAGCTGCTTTGCTTCGGCAAGGGCCGCTTCGATTTCAGCTGCGGGATCATTGGCGGCGGGACCGGCGATCTTGTCGATAAATTCCCGGATCTGGCTTTCCGGCACGGCGCCCATGAAGCCATCCACCGGGCGACCGTCCTGAAAGGCGACGATGGCGGGAATGGACTGAATGCCCAGCTGGCCGGGAATGGAAGGGTGGTCATCGATGTTGAGCTTGACGAGCTTGACGCGACCGCCAGCCTCGTTGACGACTTTTTCCAGCACCGGCGTCAGTTGCTTGCAAGGTCCGCACCACGGCGCCCAGAAATCTACCAGTATGGGCTGGCGGCGCGATTCCTCCATGACATCCTTGGGGAAATTCGCCGTCGTCGTATCCTTGATATGCGAGGCCGTAGCCGTCGCACCCGGCGCGCTGCCATAATTGACGGAGCCAGTCATCTGTCCGCTGTTGGACGTTCCGTAGGGATTATCGCTCATATAAGTCTCCGTTCATGTCGCAGCATGCCGCCATCTGGCGCAAAGATCGTACTTTACTCGGTCACTTTCAAGACGAGCGGTGTGTGACCCGTCGCTTCCAGAAAGCGAATGAGGTCGTCGCGCCCGATGGTGGTGGTGGCATCGTTGGACAGCGGGTGGCCGTTGATGAAATCATGCTTCATCAACTCGCTGTCGAGCACGAAGGTCACGTCGTGTCCCGTATCGTTGATGGCACCGAAAACGGTGACGGAGCCGGGTATGACGCCCAGATATTCCAGCATCTTTTCCGGCCTGCCGAACGACACGCGGCTGGACGCATCGATGATCTTGTGGACCGTCTTCAAATCGACAGTCGCATTTTCTTCCACCGTCAGGACGAAATATCTGTCCTTCTTGTCTTTTACGAAAAGGTTCTTGGTATGGCCGCCGGGAATGCGATCCCGCAGCGATTCCGACTCGGCAACAGTGAAGACCGGCTCATGGTCGACGGTCGTATGCGCAATGCCAAGCCCATCCAGCAAAGCGAAAAGGTCCTGCGCTGTCTTGGGCGATTGCTCGGTCATATTGGGTTTCTCGCGACATCGGATTCGGTTTTCGTTGCCATTGTCATTAGGCCCTCAAAACCGGTTTTGCAATTGGCTTTGAGATTTCAGTATCAAAAAAATCAAATGTTTTCCGTTACTTGTGTGGTTTTTTAAAATTTTCTGCAGCTTTTTGTCATTTCCCTGTTGCATTTAAAAAGCGGTTGAGCGATATAGCCCTCGTCGCCGCAACGCAGCGACCCGCGGTTCAGCGATCTACCCCGAACCAGCGGATTTGAGCGGGTGTAGCTCAGGGGTAGAGCACAACCTTGCCAAGGTTGGGGTCGAGGGTTCAAATCCCTTCGCCCGCTCCAATTTTCCTCAGATTGAGAAAATTGCCACCGATGCCCGGTATTGGGCTGACAACTTCCATTCATTCCGACACTTATCCGCAGGCATTTCGTCGTCATTTTCGGCTGCTTTTATTGTTTTAAAAAAGCCGGCAGAGGCTGCGACCGCACGATGACGCACGGTCGCTCGAAATCGTTTCACCCACCCAGACGCTGTTCGGCGAGCTTGACCCAATAGGACACGCCGTAAGCGATTGCGTCGTCGTTGAAGTCGTAGCTGGGATTGTGCAGACCGGCGCTATCGCCATTGCCGATGAAGATGAAAGCGCCGGGGCGTTCCTTCAGCATGTAGGAGAAGTCTTCTCCGGCCATGGAGGGATCGACATCGGGGTCGACGTTCTTGTCGCCCACCACCTCGCGCGCGATGCGGATGGCGTGGTCGGTTTCGTCTGCATGGTTGACGGTGACGGGGCAATAGCGCTCATAGACGGCCTCGGCTTCTGCGCCATTGGCCTGCGCGATGCCTTCTGCCATCTGCTTGATGCGTGCTTCGGCGGCATCGCGCACGGATTCGTCCAGCGTGCGCACCGTGCCCGCAATCAGAGCTTCATTGGGGATGATATTGTGGCTGGAGCCCGCCTGAAAACGGGTGACGGACACGACGACGGAACGGATGGGGTCGGTGTTGCGCGATGCGATCATCTGCAGATTGGTGACGATCTGCGCGCCGATCGAAATCGGGTCTATCGTGCGGTGCGGTTGCGCCGCATGGCCGCCGCGGCCCTTGACGAGAATGGAGAATTTGTCCGGTGCTGCCATGATGCCGCCCTTGCGGATGGCAAAGGCACCGAGGGGAATGCCCGGCATATTGTGCATGCCATAGACTTCATCGATCTTGAAACGCTCCATCAAGCCGTCTTCCACCATGGCAAGCGCGCCTGCGCCACCTTCTTCGGCGGGCTGGAAGATGAGGGCGACGGAGCCGGAGAAATTGCGGGTTTCCGCCAGATGTTTTGCCGCACCCAGAAGCATCGCCATATGGCCGTCATGGCCGCAGGCATGCATCTTGCCATCGACTTTCGAGGCCCAGTCCCGACCGGTCTCCTCGACGATGGGCAGGGCATCCATGTCAGATCTCAGGCCGATGGTGCGGCCTTGACCGTGGCGTCCGTGGATGACGCCGACGACGCCGGTGCGGCCGATACCCGTCACGATTTCGTCAACGCCGAAGGATTTCAGCTTTTCGGCAACGAAGGCTGCCGTGTCATGCACATCGTAGAGCAGTTCAGGGTTTTCATGGAGATGACGTCGCCATTCGCTGGCTTCCGCCTGCAATTCCGCAGCTCTATTCAAAATCGGCATTCATTTATCCCTGATGTTCCATTCTCGACATGATAAGCTTAGCTCCTCCGCGGTGGATATTGCGCCGCATAATTGACGCAATCAATGTACTTTGCCATTGCTAGGCCATATATGGTGAATATTGCAAATCCCGAAACGATGACGGGAATTCGAGGATACGCCTTGCAGGAAAACTCCAGACACCGCCGCGCCGCAGGGCGGCTCGTAAAAACCATTGCCGCGATC
Source organism: Agrobacterium sp. 20P9.1.2 (assembly GCF_057799395.1). Classification (NCBI taxonomy): domain Bacteria; kingdom Pseudomonadati; phylum Pseudomonadota; class Alphaproteobacteria; order Hyphomicrobiales; family Rhizobiaceae; genus Agrobacterium; species Agrobacterium sp. 20P9.1.2. The sequence goes on along the minus strand of NZ_JBYOKI010000002.1, from coordinate 758,218 downwards.
TCTGCCAGTGTGCTGGCGATGACATCCGTTGGACACGCCAACCCCAAGATGGTGATTGACGTGCGCACTGGCAAGGTGATCTCGCATCAGGAAGCCTTTCGCAAGTGGTATCCAGCCTCGCTGACCAAGCTGATGACGGCCTATCTGGCATTCAGCGCCATGAAATCCGGCAAGCTGAGCCCCACGACGGAAGTTGTGATGAGCAAGAAGGCTGCCGACCAGCCCGCCAGCAAGATGTATTTCAAGCCCGGCTCGAAGCTGACGCTGGACAGCGCACTGAAGCTGCTGCTGATCAAATCCGCAAACGACGTGGCGGTGGCCATTGCCGAGACCGTGGGGGGTACAACCGACAATTTCGTGGCGCAGATGAATGCGCAGGCCGCGCGTCTGGGCATGTCATCCACCCACTACATCAACCCCAATGGCCTGCCCGGCAAAGGGCAGTACACGACCGCGCGTGACCTCGCTGTTCTGGCGCTGATCCTCAAGCGCGAATTTCCCGAATATGCCGGCTATTTCTCGCTGGAAGGCGTCAGTACGGGCAAGAAGAATTACGCCAACTACAACATGCTGGTGGGTCGCTTCGATGGTGCCGATGGCATGAAGACCGGCTTCATCTGTGCGTCGGGCTTCAATCAGGTGTCCTCTGCCTCCCGCAATGGCCGTCAGGTCGTCAGCGTCGTATTGGGCGCAGACAGCCTTGCGGGCCGTACCGACCAGTCCGCCGACCTGCTGCAAATGGGACTGACCTCACCTTCAGGCCAGGGCGTATCGCTGGCGTCGCTGGCGCCTTATGGCGACACTGATCTCAATGATGTCAGCGCCGATATCTGCAATCCCAAGGCCGCGAAAGTGCGCAGCGAAAGCCGGGATGACGCAGGCCGCATGATCATCAAATCACCCTATGTGCAGGAAATGACCCGCCCGCCGGTCTATTCATATGCGGGCCTTATTCCCGGCAGCGAAACCCTTGCCGCCAATGCGACGCCTGCAACGGCGACCACGACGACCGCGAAGGGCAGCCCGGCCAATGTGCCGATCCCCATTCCGCGCCCGGCATTCTGATCCACACGTCACAAAGGCTCGCTCTTCGGATCGGGCCTTTTTCTTTTTCATAAAATCGATGCTTTCGCAGGCGGCCATTCTTGCTATAAGACGTGCCTCAGCACGTAATGTTCTAACACTACAGGTCGCCACATGGCACTCGAACGTATTCCGGTTTCCATCATCACGGGTTTTCTCGGCGCGGGAAAATCGACGCTGCTCAATCGTCTTCTGAAAGACCCTGCCATGCAGGATGCGGCGATCATCATCAACGAATTCGGCGATGTCAGCATTGACCATCTGCTGGTGGAGCGTTCCGGCGACGGCATTATCGAGCTGGCCGAAGGTTGCCTGTGCTGCACGGTGCGCGGCGAGCTGGTGGATACGCTGGCGGAGCTGATGGATGGAATTCAGACCGGCAAGCTGAAACCGGTCAACCGCGTGGTCATCGAAACCACCGGTCTTGCCGACCCGGCCCCGGTGATGCAATCGATCATCGGGAACCCTGTTATCGCCCAGAATTTTTCGCTGAACGGCATGGTGACGGTGGTGGATGCCGTGAACGGCGCAGCGACGCTCGATCATCATCCCGAGGCGGTGAAGCAGGTGGCGGTGGCCGACCGGCTGGTGCTGACCAAACAGGCATTGGCCAGCGAGGCGCAGGTCGCCGCGCTGACTGAGCGGCTGGCCGCGCTCAATCCCCCCGCGCCGATTGAAAACGGCGATAGTGAAGACTGGCCTGCGGTGGCACTGCTGGAAAACGGCCTTTACGACGCGACGAACAAGCTGGGCGATGTAAGCCGCTGGCTTGGTGAAGAAGATGCGCATGACCACGAGCACGGGCATGAACATCACCACCATGACGACCACGACCACGGCGATCACCACCACGATCATCATCACGATGTGAACCGTCACAATAGCTCGATCCGCTCATTCTCCATCGTTCATGAACAGCCCATCGACCCGATGGCGCTGGAAATGTTCGTGGACCTGTTGCGGTCTGCCCATGGCGAAAAGCTGTTGCGCATGAAGGCCATCGTGCAGCTGTCCGACAATCCAGACCGTCCGCTGGTGCTGCATGGCGTGCAATCCATCTTCCACCCGCCACAGCGCCTTGCCGCATGGCCCGACCCATCCGACAGGCGCACGCGCATGGTGCTGATTACCCATGATCTTCCGGAAGCTTTCGTGAAAGACCTGTTCGGCGCTTTCACCGGTGCGGTGCGCATCGACAAGCCAGACCGGCAAGCGGTGATGGACAATCCGCTGGCCGTTCCGGGTATGCGGTTTTAGGCAGCCCCCTGATCAGGGGCGCTTGCCGAATTCGGCTTCGCCTCTGACCCATTTGAAGGCCTGTTCCGACAGCGTGATGCCGAGCCCTGGTCGCTGCGGAACGAGCATGCGGCCATCGCGGATTTCCAGCCGTTCATTGAACAGTGGATCGAGCCAGTCGAAATGTTCGACCCATGGCTCCAGCTCATAGGCTGCTGACAGATGCAGATGGATTTCCATGGCAAAATGCGGCGCAAGCTGTAGCTTCTTGGCCTCTGCCAGCGCGCAAATCTTCAGGAAGGGTGTGATTCCGCCGACGCGCGGAGCGTCCGGCTGAATGAAATCGACGGAATTGTTGTTGATCAGCGCCACATGCTCCAGCACGCTGGTCAGCATTTCGCCGGTGGCGATGGGCGTATCAAGATGTGCGGCCAGTGCGGCGTGACCTTCCACGTCATAGGCATCCAGCGGCTCTTCGATCCAGGTGAGATTATAGGGCTCCATCAGTCTGCCGAACCGCATCGCAGTCGGGCGGTCCCATTGCTGGTTGGCATCGACCATCATCGCCGCGCGGCCCGCAATATGCTCATGCACGGCCTGCACACGCTTCAGGTCGGTGGCCATATCCGGCTGACCGACCTTGATCTTGATACCGCCGATGCCGCTCGCAATCGCATGGTCGACATTCTCCAAAACCTCTTCGATGGGCGAAGACAGGAAGCCGCCAGAGGTATTGTAGCACTGGACGGAATCGCGGTGGGCGCCCAGCAGCTTGGCAAGGGGCAGGCCCGCGCGCTTGGCCTTGAGGTCCCAGAGCGCGATATCGAAGGCGGCGATGGCCTGAACGGCAAGACCGCTGCGCCCGACCGAAGCGCCTGCCCAGCAGAGCTTCAGCCAGAGTTTTCCGATATCGCTGGGATCTTCACCGATCAGAACATTCGCGACCTCTTTGGCATGTTCGAACTGGCCGGGGCCACCAGCGCGCTTCGAATAGCTGAAGCCGATGCCGCTGTGGCCTGATGTCGTCTCCACCTCAACGAAGAGGAAGGCGACTTCCGTCAAGGGCTTTTGCCGACCGGTCAGAACCTTGGCGTCGCTGATCGGCGTCTTGAGCGGCAGATAGATGGAGGAGAGTTTGATCCAGGCGATCTTGTCGCCACCGGTCTGCGGCGGCACGAGATCGGACTTCACGACATGCGTATTCATGACAAAAACCTCTATTGAATGATGCTATATGCGGCAGGCCGTTGGCCTGCGGATTATTCGGTGAATGCCTCTTCGCGTTTGCGGCTGATGCTGGGTGACAACACCAGAGCGAGAACGAGAACGGCGATGACCAGCAGCGAAAGGCTGAGCGGGCTGCGCACAAAAATCGTCGGGTCGCCCTGGCTGATCAGCATGGCGCGGCGCAGGTTTTCTTCCAGCATGGGGCCGAGAATAAAGCCGAGCAACAAGGGCGCCGGTTCAAACCGCAATTTGCTGAGCGCAAAGCCGATGACGCTGAAGCCTGCCATGACGAATACGTCGAAGACGCTGTTGTTGATGCTGTAAGCCCCGATGCAACAGAAGGCGATGATACCCGGAAACAGCACGTGATAGGGGATCGTCAGCATCCGCACCCAAAGCCCGATCAGCGGCAGGTTGAGGATGACGAGCATGAGGTTGCCCACCCACATGGAGACGATCATGCCCCAGAACATTGCGGGTTCGTCCGAGATGACATTGGGGCCGGGTGTGATGCCCTGAATGATCATCGCCCCTACCATCAGCGCCATGACCGGATTGCCGGGAATGCCGAGTGTCAGCATGGGAATGAAGGATGTCTGTGCGCCGGCATTGTTGGCCGATTCCGGGGCGGCGACCCCTTCGATAGCGCCCTTGCCGAATTCCGCACTGTTGCGTGAAACGCGTTTTTCAACGGCATAGGATGCGAAAGAGGCAAGCATTGCCCCACCACCGGGCAAGACACCCAACAACGAGCCAAGCGTCGTGCCGCGCAGGACCGGGCCGATAATCCGCTTGAAGTCATCCTTGGTCAGCATAAGGCCGGTGACACGTTTTACGCCGACGGAGCGTTCATGCTCGCTTTCCAGATTGCGCATGATTTCGCAGATGCCGAAGATGCCCATGCTGACGGCAACGAAATTGAGGCCGTCATAGAGTTCCGGAATGCCGAAGACATAACGCGGGCTGCCGCTTTCCACGTCCGTGCCGATGGTCCCCAGCAGCAAACCGAACAGGATCATCGCCACCGCCTTGAGCAGCGAGCCACTTGCAAGCGCGACCGATGCCACGAGACCGAGGATCATCAGCGAAAAATATTCCGCCGGGCCGAATTTGAGCGCGACGGCGGCAAGCGGCGGGGCTGCGACCGCCAGAAGCACGGTGGCGACTGAGCCCGCGAAAAACGAGCCGAGCGCCGCCGTGGCCAAGGCCGGGCCTGCCCGCCCGTTGCGGGCCATCTGGTAACCATCAATGGCGGTGACCACCGACGAGCTTTCACCGGGCAGGTTGATGAGAATGGCCGTGGTCGAGCCGCCATATTGCGCGCCGTAGAAAATGCCCGCGAGCATGATCAGGGACGATTCAGGCGGAAGCCCGAATGTGATGGGCAGCAGCATGGCAATGGTGGCGGTTGGGCCGAGGCCCGGCAAAACGCCGATGGCCGTGCCCAAAAGGCACCCGATAAAGCAATAGACGAGGTTGAGAGGCAGAAAGGCGGTGTTCGCGCCAAGCCAGAGGTCTGAAAATAAATCCATGATCAATCCCGATCCGGTTTTGCCGGTATGAGAGCATCGGACCGAAACGAGGAACGGACGTTTCGGATCGTGCGATGCTTTGACAAGTGACGAGCGCCCAAATCAGGAAAGGTCGCCGATGAACGGCACCCAAGGCCCGAAAGCGCTGACGGGAAGTGACAAAAGTCGCGTGAACAGCACCACAGAGCAAACCGCCACGAACAGTCCCAGCAGAATGGAATGGCGCCAGTTCGCATAGGCGCTGGCTGTCGCGACCGCCACGACCATGAAGAACATGGTTGGTGCAAGTCCCAGGCCCGCCAAGACAAAGCCGAAGAAGACCGGGCCGAAAATGATGAGCCCATAGGCCTTCCAGTTCGGTGCGACGCTGTCTTCCTCATCAGCCAGCACCACAAAGGACTGAATGATCATCAATCCACCGATGGCGATCAGAAACAGGCTGAGCATCATTGGAAAATAACCGGCGCCCATCTGAAAGGCATTGCCGACCTGAAGCTCCTGCCCGAACCAGATGAACAGCAGGCTTATGAGGATCATCGTCATGCCGCCGACGAAGTCGCGGCCATTTTTTATCTTCAACATGGCTCAATACTCGCGGATAAAAAGGCATCCCGACCGGCCATTCGACCGGTCGGGAGCGATATTACTGAAGAGGAATATCTGCGGCCTTGATGACCTCAGCCCATTTTCCCGTTTCACCCTGAATGAAAGCGGTGAACTCTTCCGGTGTGTTGCCAACCGGTGTTGCACCCATTGCTTCCAGCTTTGCCTTCATCGCAGGCTCATGGAGAATGGCCTGAACTTCCTTGGAAAGCTTATCCACGATGTCAGGCGGTGTGCCGGGAGGGGCGAAGATGCCGTGCCAGGAGGTTGCCTCGAAGCCCGGAATGACGCTGGCCATGGTCGGGACTTCCGGCAGCAAAGCCGCCTTATCCAGACTGGTGACGGCGAGAGCCTTGACCTTGCCTGCCTTGACCTGCTGGGCGGCTGTCGGAATATTATCAAACATCATATCGACGTGACCGGCGACGACATCGAGAATGGCCTGACTGCTGCCCTTGTAGGGAATGTGGGTCATCTTCACGCCTGCCTTGGTGGCCAGAAGTTCGCCCGCAAGATGGATGGAGGTGCCGACACCCGACGATGCATAGGTGTGCTTGCCCGGCTCTTTTTTCAGAAGCTCGATCAGCTCAGGAACCGTATTGGCTTTGATCTTATCGGGATTGACCACAAGAACATTCGGCAATGTGGCAATGAGCGAAATCGGAGCGAAGCCTTTTTCCTTGTCATAGGGCAAGGCCTTGTAAAGCGTCTGGTTGATGGCGTTGGAACTGACCGTACCAAGGCCGATCGTGTAGCCATCCGGCTTTGAGCGCGCCAGATCGCCCAGACCGACATTGCCACCGGCACCCGGCTTGTTTTCCACGATGAAGCGCTGTCCCAGGCGCTTGTCCAGCTCCTCGGCCACGAGGCGACCGAAGGTGTCGGTATTGCCACCTGCAGCGAAAGGAACGACGACGGTGACCGTCTTGGTGGGATAATCGTCGGCGTGACCCGCATGGGTGCCGAGCACGGAAATAGAAGCGGCAAGGGCCGCGAACGTCATGAAACGCTTCAAGCTCATAAATTCTCCTCCTCTTTGGCTGGTACAAACCAGCATCAACCCGCCACTTCTCGTTGGATTTCCTCCCCGAAAAGAAATGGAAGCGCTTTCATTTTAACGCCAGAATTGCAGAGTGCAAGTCCTGATGAAGAGTGATTGTGCTGGTAATCCGGGATAGAAAGCGAGGCGCCGAACAAAAAACTTGCTGATCCCACAAATGAAAGCGTAAATCATTTTGTGGGAGATATTCATGTCGAGACAGTCAAATGGCGGCCAGATGGCCCATATTTCTGGCCCTGTGACGCTTGCAGATATTGCGAAGCTGGCGGGCGTATCGCCTGTTACCGTATCGAGAGCGATCAATACGCCGCACCTCGTCAAACCTCGCACGCTTGAGGCGATAGAACACGTTATCGCGAGGACAGGATATGTGCCGAACCTGTTGGCAGGTGGATTGGCATCGCGCCGCACGCGCCTGATTGCCGCCATCGTACCATCGGTATCGAGTACGATCTTTGCCGAGACCATCGAGGGGCTGAATGCGGAACTTGTTCCGGCGGGGTATCAGCTTCTGCTGGGGCTTTCCGGCTATGACGCCAAACGCGAGCTTGAACTGACGCGGGCGATCCTGGCGCGCAGGCCGGATGGCATCATCCTCACCGGCATTTCGCATCTGAAGGAAACCCGGGCGATGCTTACGGGTGCCGGGCTTCCAATCGTTGAAATATGGGATTCGACGCCCTCCCCGCTGGATGTGGCGGTTGGTTTTTCGCATTTTGATGCGGGCGCGCTGGTGGCGGAATATCTCTATAGCAAGGGATATGACCGTTACGCCCAGATCGGCGCAAACGACCCACGCGCGAATCAACGACGCAATGGATTTATCAGCCGTCTGAGTGGTAAGGCAGAGGTGGAAGTACCAACCACCGAGCTGAGTTCTCCGTCCACCTTCAAGGATGGCCGACAGGCGATGGCCGAATTGCTGGATCGCAAGGATGGCTCACTGGCGGTGTTCTGCTCATCCGATGTGGTGGCGCATGGAGCCCTGACGGAAGCCAATTCCCGTGGCTGCAAACTGCCTGAAGATGTGGCTATCATCGGCTTTGGCGATTTCGATTTCGCGCCTTACACTTATCCTCCACTCACCACCGTCCGTATCGACCGGCACCAGATCGGCACCCGTGCGGCACAAGCCCTTTTGAAAAGGCTAAATGGTGAAGAGGAACCGGAGGCGATGATCGATATGGGCTTTGCAATCGTCAACCGCGCAACGGCGTAGCCGACATTACCGCGCTGAGCGCTGGCGCACGAAATCAAAGCCTAAGACAGCAGCACCCACGAGGCCGGGCTCTATGGTGCATTCGGCACGTACGACGAGAGGGCGGGTGAAGCGGCGCAGGATGCGGGCGCGGACAGCTTCGTCAAGAGCTTCGAGCAAGGCGGAAGAATTGGACAGGCCGCCACCCACCGGGATGATGGTGGTGCCTGTGACGTTGACCACCAGCGCGAGCGGGCCGGAGAGCATGTCGATATAGATGTCTATGGTGCGGGCGGCATCCACTTCGCCTGCCTGCCAGCTTTCCAGAATTTCTTCTGCCGCCATGGCTTTGCCTGTCAGGTGCCGATGAAGCTTTTCCATGCCGCGGGCGCTGCAGATGGCGTCAAGGCATCCATCCAGACCGCAACCGCAGGCAAAGCGCGGCAGGTCTACCGGTGGATTTCCGGCGCGGGTAGCGGCGACGGGGGCGTGACCCCATTCTCCGGCAAAGCCACCGCCACTGTTGATCAGCTTGCCATCGATAACAAGAGCGCCACCAACACCGGTGCCGAGAATAGCGCTGAACACCACGCGGTGGCCGCGACCAGCGCCGACCCCGTATTCCGCCAAAGCGCAGCAATCGGCGTCATTGGCGATGAGAACGGGCAGGCCGAGTGCCGCTTCCAGATCCGCCTTCAGCGGCCTTTGGTGGGCGCAGGGAATGTTGGCGATGAAGGACTTGTCCGTATCCGGATCGATGATGCCGGTAATAGACAGCGCCACGCATTCCGGCGTGCCGCCGATCTCGGAAATCGCGGATTTCAGCACCGAGACGAAGGCATTGAAATCATGGATCGGCGTTTGTTGGCGCGCAAGCGGCCGCACATCATCCGCTGCATAGGCCGCAGCACCCTTGATGGCGGTTCCGCCAATATCGAAACAGACGATCAATCCAACACTCCCGGAATCAACCGGGGTCTTATGCCAGATAACGCTCCGCAAGTCTTGCCCACATGGCAGCGCCAACGGTGAGGCTGGCATCGGCGAAATCATATTTCGCGCTGTGCAGGATGGCCGAGTTCATGCCGTTGCCAAGCCGCAGGAAACTGCCGGGCTTATGCTCCAGGAAACACGCGAAATCCTCGCTGCCGGGAATGAGATGGCAGGTAGACACCTTGTCCGTTCCGATCAACTCTTCAGCCACGGTGCGGGCAAAGGCGGTTTCTTCTTCCGAGTTGACGACAACAGGATAGCCGCGCTCGTAATCGATTTCGACAGATGCGCCGAAACCTTCGACCACAGAATTGGTCAGCTTGGTGATCCGCTCCTGCAACAGATCGCGGATGCGCGGATCGAAAGAGCGGATGCTGAGCGCCAGCTTGGCGGACTCAGGAATGACGTTGACGGCTTCGCCCGCATGAATGGTGCCGACAGTCACGACTGCAGTCTGCGTGGGGTCGATGTTGCGGGCAACGATGGTTTGCAGGGCGACGACCAGATTACAGGCAACCACGACCGGATCGATGGTGAGATGCGGACGCGAGGCATGGCCGCCCTTGCCCTTGATGGTGATCTTTGCCGTGTCCGAAGACGCCATCATCGGGCCGGAGCGCAGGAGAAGCGTGCCTTCCGGTGCGCCGGGATGGTTGTGAAGACCGAAAATGGCATCGATGGGGAAACGCTCGAACAGGCCGTCATCGATCATCTTCTGCGCGCCGCTCGGCTTTCCGCCTTCTTCCGCAGGCTGGAAAATGAGCGTGACAGTGCCGTTGAAACGGCGTGTCTTTGCCAGATGCTGGGCCGCGCCCAACAGCACGGTGGTATGACCATCATGGCCGCAGGCGTGCATTTTGCCCGGCACCTTGCTGGCATAGGGCGCGCCGGTTTCTTCCAGAATGGGCAGCGCATCCATATCGGCGCGAATGCCGATGCTTTTCTTGCTTTCGCCCACCGTCATGCGGGCTACGACACCATGGCCGCCAACATTGCGCGTGACCTCATAGCCCCAGCTTTCCAGCTTTTCGGCAACGAAGCGAGACGTTTCCGTTTCTTCGAAGGACAGTTCCGGGTTGGCGTGGAGATGCTGCCGGGTCTCGATGAGTTCGGCTTCCATGTCCTTGAAATCGGATACGCGGGTATAGGCATTGTCGAGCGCGGTCATGACGGTCTCCAGTCCGGATGCAATGGTGCAAGGCGCGTTGAAAACGCGCTGCTAAGAGAAGCGGCGACGCCCCGGAGTGCCGGGGCGTCGCGTCAATCGATCACAGGAAGCGCGACAGGAAGGCCTGCGTGCGCGGATGCTGGGGATTGCCGATAACGTCTTCCGGCTTGCCCATTTCCACGATATGGCCGCCATCCATGAAGACGACGCGGTCTGCCGCTTCCTTGGCAAAGCCGATTTCGTGGGTGACGACGATCATCGTCAGGCCCTGACGGGCCAGATCGCGCATCGTGGCCAGCACTTCGCCCACCAGTTCCGGGTCGAGTGCAGATGTTGGCTCATCGAACAGCATGAGCTTTGGCTTGATGGCCAGTGCGCGGGCGATGGCCACACGCTGTTGCTGGCCGCCGGAAAGCTGGCGCGGATAATTATCCGCCTTGTCCGACAGGCCAACCTTTTGCAAAAGCTCCCGCGCATAGGCCGTAGCCTGCGCCTTGCTTTCACCATGCACGCCAACGGGGGCTTCGATGACGTTCTGCAACGCCGTCATATGCGGGTAGAGGTTGAACTGCTGGAACACCATGCCGATGTTGCGGCGCTGTGCGGCAATGGCATTGCCGGAGAGTTTTTCCAGCTTGTCGTTGCGGAAGCGATATCCGATCTGTTCGCCCGCGACTTCGATGGAACCGCGATTGATCGATTCCAGATGGTTGATGCAGCGCAGGAAGGTGGACTTGCCTGAACCGGACGGGCCCAGAATGACCACGACTTCCCCCGGAAAAACATCGAGATCGATGCCTTTCAGCACTTCCAGCTGATCGAAGGACTTGTGGACATTGCGGGCGCGTACCAGCGGCTGCTTTTGGCTGTCTGCAGTGGTCAATGGCTTGCCTCCTGCTGAGCGGCGGGCGTGGGCGCGGCAGCGGTGCGGCGTTCGCCCTTGCTGTAATAACGCTCGATATAGCCCTGGCCGATGTTGAGAACGGAGGTGATGAGCAGATACCAGATGACCGCAACCATCAGCATCGGCACGATTTCAAAGGTGCGGTTATAGATGGACTGCACGGAATAGAGCAGGTCCGCCATGGCGATGACGCTGACCAGCGAGGTGGCCTTGATCATGCTGATGAGCTGGTTGCCGGTGGGCGGCACGATGGAGCGCATGGCCTGCGGAATGATGATGCGCCACAGGGCGCGCGCCCGGGTCATGCCAAATGCTTCCGCCGTTTCGGCCTGGCCACGGTCGACCGACAGAAGGCCGCCACGAATGATTTCCGCCATATAGGCCGCTTCGTTGAGCGCGAGCCCGACGATGGCCGCCGTCATGGGTGTGATGACCGAGTTCGTATCCCAGCTGATCAGGGTTGGACCGAATGGGATGGACAGAGAGATTTCCGGAAACAGCGTGGAGAGATTGTACCAGAAGATCAGCTGGACGAGCAGCGGCGTGCCGCGGAAGAACCAGATGAACAGGCCCGACAGCGAGCTTGCCAGCACATCCTGCGACATGCGCGCCACGGCCAGCAAAAGCCCCATGACGACGCCGATCAGCATGGCGACGACGGTGAGGCCGAGGCTGACGGACAGGCCCTGCATGACGGTCTTGTCAAAGAAATACTGCGCGACGACCGGCCAGCCGAAATTTTCGTTTTTGGCAACGATCCAGGCGAAGTTGGCTGCGATCAGCACCGTGACGAGCCAGAGCGTGACGCGCCCAGTTTGAAATGGACGATGGGCATTTGCCACATCGCGCGGGTCCGCACCGCCCGAAGGCGATGCGAGTTCTGCGTTGGCCGCACTCATTTCTTTTCAACTCCAACGAGGTTGATGCCGGGTGTCTTGATGGTGTTGTTCTCAAGGCCCCACTTCTTCATGATGATGCCGTAGGTGCCGTTATCGATGAGGACCTTCACCGCATCGCGCAGGATTTCGCCAAGCGGCGAGCCCTTTGGCACGACAGCGCCCTGGAACAGGTCTTCAAAGCCGTTCTTTTCGCCAACGCCCGTCAGTTCCAGCTGGCCATTGGCCTGCGAAACGAAATAGGTCAAAGGTGCCTGCGAGGAGAAGAAGGCATCGGCGCGCTTGGAGCGGACGGCCAGAATGGAGCTTGGCTGGTCGGTATAGGACTGAACTTCAAGCGGCGACTTGCCATCGGCTGTGCATTTTTCGGCTTGAGTCTTGATGACCTTTTCAGCCGAACCGCCAGCCATGACGGCGATGCGGGTGCCGCAGGCCGAATCCAGCGAAACGATGCCCTTCGGATTGCCCTTCTGTACGGCAAAGACCACGAATTCCTGCACCCAGTCTACGAAGTCGTTGGCTTCCTGACGGGTCTTGAAATCACCCACAGGGCCAAAAGCGAACTGGTAGCGTCCGGAATTGACGCCCGACAGCAGAGCCGGAAGACCGCCAACGGTTGCGTGTTCGATCTTCACGCCGAGCAGCTGGCCGAGCGCATCGGTGAGATCGGCGCTGGCGCCGGTCATTTCCGTGCCGGTGACAATTTCATAGGGAGGAAAAGAACCGTTGTTGACGGAGATCATCTTGCCTTCGGTGCGAATTTTCTCCGGCAGGCGGGCATTCAGTTCCTTGTTGACGGTCTGTTGCGGAATGGCTGCATCCTGCGCCTGTGCTGGTGCAGCCAGCAAGAGGCCGAGAAGAGCGACGGAAGTGGTCAATTTTGAGTACATGGCATTCCCCTTTTTTGATTGGCTCGGAAACTGTGTCTTGTCTGAAGTCTTACATCAGCGGCCAGCGGCGTGTTTTGGAAACAGGTCGGCAGGCGAAAGAAGGCGCGGCAGGATTTTCTGCTCATGAAGCTCCATCGCAAAGTCGGCGATCATCTTCTCATTGGCCTCAAATCCATTAACGTTCCACGCGGGAGAAAGATCGGCAGCGCAACGGCGCAATTCATCGATCATCCAGGGTGTGGTATCGGCATATTTCTCGCGCTTTTCCAGCCACATGCGCTGCGATGCATCGAGAAGATCGCTCAGCTCATCCATGATCCACGGATGTTCGCGCACGATTTCCGCCTTGAAGCCGATGAGATGCATGCCCGGCACATAGCCGACATCGTTGAAGTAATCGACTTCGGCAGAGCGGTAGTCATCCAGCACCTGACGCAGCAGGGAATCCTTGTCGAAAAAGCCTTTCGGCATGAAGGGCGTGAAGACGGCATCCAGACCGCCATCCAGAAGCAGATCGACCATGGGGCGTTCGCCGGGGGCCGCTTCGATGCGTCCGGGACGACCGAAGCCATCCAGACGGTCGGTGATCGGATGGGCGTCTGTCAGGCGGCCCGCATACCACATGGCATCTTCCACGCCCACACCTTCACGGCGCAGGGCGGCACGCGTCCAGGTATTGCCGGAATCCCGCCAGCCGGTGACGCCGATCTTCTTTCCGCCCAGATCGGACAAGTGACGGACGGAGCTGGCCTTGCTGGTGATGATGCAACGATGGCGAAATCCGCGCATGATGAAGTTTGGCACACCGACGACGGTCTCATCACCATCATGGCGCAGCTGTGCGTAACGGCTGAACGACATTTCGGCCGCATCATAGGCGGGATCGGTCGCGACATTGGAAATGAGCGTGCCGACGCGGTCTACCTGAATGTTGAGGCGGGGCGAGGATACGTCTCCGAGGACCAGCGGGGTCATATAGTCCCAGTCACGGAGAGCGAGGCGAAGCGTTACGGTCATGCGGAATGCTCACAAAAAAATCTCGATAGGAAAAAGTTAAATGTTCAAATTACAAAGATCAAATGTTATTACGTTATTGAACATTTAAAAAGGCAATTTAATGGGCAATCTCTACACGGCACAGTGGCTTGCCGAAAAAATAGCCGATCGCAGTATTCGCGGGATTGCGCTGGAAACTAGCGCCCTGATCCGCGCCGGTGTCCTACCTGTCGGGACACGCCTGCCTTCGATCCGCGATCTGGCTTATGAACTGGGCATCAGCCCGGCAACGCTGTCCGAGGCCTGGGCCGATCTGCGCCGCCATAAGATCATCACCGGGCGTGGCAGGAACGGAACATGGGTCAGCGGCGACCGCTTCATTGCCAAGCCGGAGCGCTTTGCCAGCGCCGGCAATTACGGACCCAATGCGCTGGATCTGACCATGGCCGTGCCGGACCCGTCACTGCTGCCGCCCTTGGAAGAGGCGCTGGCCCACGCCGCAACCGTGGACAAGCTGAACAATTACGAGCGCACCCGCATCATTCCCGAGCTTCATGATGCCGCGCTTCAGAGATGGCCCTATGAGCCGGAGGCCTTTCTGGTGACCAATGGCGGCTACAATGCCGTTTACACCGCAATCCGCGCGCTTGTCTCCCCGGGCTCTGCCGTTGCTATCGAAAGCCCGACCGCCATGCGGCTTCTCGATATTCTCGAGGATTTCGGGGTGAAGATCATTCCTGTTCTGTGCGATGAAGAGGGGCCGACACCGCAATCCCTTCACGCCGCACTGAAGGACCGCCCGGCGGCCTTCGTGTTCCAGCCGCGCCTGCATTCCGTGACCGGCCAGACCGTGAGCCCTGAGCGGCTGGCGGAACTGGGCAATATTCTCGATGGCAGCGATACGCTGATTATCGAAGACGATGGCATGGGTGATATCTCGGCCGCGCCATCGCATTCGCTGGGCGGACGCTTTCCAGACCGGACGATCCACATTCTGTCCTATTCGAAAACGCTGGGGCCGGATCTGCGGCTTGCGGTACTGTCGAGTTCGGCGCCCATTGTCGAGCAAATCCAATCCTACCGCGCCTTCAGTGCCGGATGGACAAGCCGCCTGCTTCAGGGCGCGACCGCATGGCTGCTGCGCAACCCGCAAAGCTGGGAGATCGTGAAACAGGCGCGCGAAACCTATCAGACCCGCCGCAATGGTCTGGCCCATGCGCTTCAACAGCGCGGTGTCATGTCCAATCCCGGCAGCGGCCTCTGTCTATGGCTGCCGGTTGCAGCCGAGCCGTTCGCCATGGTCACCCTTGCCGCCCGCAACATCGCCATCAATCCCGGCCGAAAATTTTCGCTGCTGCCGGGAGATTACATCCGCATTGCCACCTCGACGCTGACCGAAGACAAATGGGAGAGCGTTGCTGATGCCGTCGCTCTTGCCAGTTCGGTGTGACCTTGCAGGGAACCAGCGGCCCCCAATGCAGTTCCCTGTTCACGACACATGACAGTAAGATCGGAAAAGCGTGGACGCACTGGGGACGATTGAGGAAATCTGGCGCTATTCCGTCAGTTCGCTTGGTGGCGAGAGGCTGACATCAGCGGAATTGGGGGCAGACGGCATTGCCGGGGACCGAAGCTGGTGCGTGGTGGATGCGGCAACCGGCCAACCGGCGGCCCCTGAAAAAGAAGAGCGCTGGCGGGCTGCCGTTTTTCTAAGATCGAGACTGACTGATAATACGCCCGATATCGGTTTTCCCGATGGCACATGGCTTTCGGTTCTGGATGAGGGCCTCTGCTCAAAGTTATCGTATCATTTCGGGTTCGACGTAGCGGCTTGGCCTTATGCGAAGGCTGGCGCGGAGTTGTCCGATACTCGCGCCGTCGCTGTCAATCGTTACGAGCCAAGCCCGCTTCACCTCATCACCACCAGTGCGCTGGATCACCTTTCAGCCCTGATCGGCACCGAAAAGGTCCAAAGCAAGCGCTTTCGTCCCAACATCGTGGTTCGAACGACTGGCGAAGCGGATTTTCGGGAAAAAGCGTGGCTTGGGAAGCGTTTGCAGATGGGATCGAGCGTGATCCACATTGGCGAAGAAACCAAACGATGCGGGCTGACGCTGATTGCGCAGCCTGACGTCAGCGAAAACCCTGAAATTCTGCGATCCATCCTGCGGCAGAACCGCAGGAATTTCGGCGTTTATGCCTCCATCGAAACGACCGGCACGATATCGATAGGAGATCGTGCAGATCTGATCGAGGCCTGATCAGGCCGCCGACAGTTCCAGCTTTGCATTTGTTTCCAGAATGGCCTGCGACACGACAGTGCCGATATCGCGGGCGCTGGTGATGCCCTGCACGAAGGGCAGCTTGTGCAGAAGGAAGGCGATGGAGCCGCAATAGAGCCGGTTGGTGAGATTGTCCTGAAAGATCGGCCGGAACTTCTCATCCAGATCAACACCACCGGTGCGGACCATCTGATCCTCATTGCCCACCAAGGACGAGACGGCACTGGTCGTCGCCTTGCGCATCACACCCTGTTCTTTCAGGGTTGGGAAGGGAATGTCACGGGCAGACAGAGTGTGCTGGCCGGTGGCATCGATGAAAGCATCGAACTCCAGAACCTGGCCCTGAGCGCGAACGACAGCGCCGTGGCTGACACCTTCATTATCGATCTTGCCATCATTGCCCAAGGCCATGATATCCAGCTTGCCCGCGCGATAAAGCGCCAGCAGACGCTGGATGGAGGCGTGCGGAACGGTGGCATAATCATCCACGAAGACGGTCTTGAAGTGCGCGTGGAACCGCTTCAAATCCTTTTCATCCAGATGCGGGATCGCAAGGGCGATGACCTCGTGCATCCGCAAGATGGCGTAGCGCCACTCGACTGTATAATGGCGCTTTTTGTTGGCTTCGGCTTCGGCCAGATTGCGCGCGGCCCAGACGAAAGGTGGCGTCGTTTCGCGATCATGGAAATAGGCCTTGGAGATGGTTTCCACATCCAGCATCGACAGGCCGATGCGTGAAGCATATTCCGGATCGCAAAACAAAAGCTCGGCCTTGAACAGATCGAAAACAGCATCCAGCAGATCATGACGCCGGGTGGCAATCAGGTTTTCAATGGCAGCTTCGGTGCAGAACTGCAGCGGACGATAGGGAATTTCGCAATAGAAATCCGCCTCTGGCAAAACGCCCTTTCGCGACATCATGGTGACGTGCAGGCCCTCTGTTTCCGGCATGGCATGGTATTGCAGCACGCCCTGCTCATCCAGAAGAAAGGTGCCATGCGCCGTGGCGACCGTAATCAGCGCATCAATGCCGCTGAGCGACGTGCCGAGGATGCCGACCTTGCAGGGTTCGATCTTCTTCAGCGCAGGTGCTGGCCATGGCGACATGAAGTAACCAGGCTTGACCTCGGTCGTTTCGGGAAAGTCATGGCCGGTTGCCATGACCACATGGTCGAAGGCGAACTCTTCGGTCACATCTTCCGGTGCCGTGACGCTCAACCGGATATCCTTCGTCCGCAGCTCGATATCGGCAACGCGGTGAGATGCCTTGACCTCGATCGTGTGGCCATTGGCCTTGCCGATGTTGAGAAGCTGCACGAACTGCGCATGCAGGAATTCGCCCAACACGACGCGCGGGTAGAACTCCCGGTCCGCGATCAAATCCCGCACGATGCCGAACCGCTGCAAATCCTCATCCGGCTGGCGGCGCAGCCATTCGTTCAAGGTTTCGCAGATCGGCGGAAGCTCGATGCTGGCGATATTGGACAGCATGGCCCGGTCGTTGAGGTCTGGATGATAGGGCGTGCCTTTTCCGGGGTCGGCTTCACTTTCAAAAACGGTGATGGACAGTGGTTCGGATTTTCCGACCAGACCCTTCAACGTATAGATTCCCGTTGGGCCCGACCCAATGATGGCAATTTTCGATGTCATAAGTAGAATGAACCCCGTAAGCAACGCCGGATGACGCACCTTACAAACCAAGAGCAGGCTTCGAAGTTCCCTTGAAGGGTTACGCTGACATTAGAAGATTATGATGTAATTGCGTCTGCGTTAAATCCTTCAAAATTTTGAACATAGGGCGGTCATCTTCGTTTCTCTTCCCATGGAAACTGCGCACGACACTCTTCTCTCCTCCCTGCCCCACGGATTCCGCGCCGTGGTGATCGGCGCAACTGGCGGCATAGGAGCTGCCCTGTGCCAGCGCCTGCGTGAGGAGCCGCATGTCGGGAATGTCATCCCCTTGTCTCGCAGCGACAACCAGCTCGATCTTGCCGATGAAGCGAGCATCGCCGCAGCGGCACAATCGCTTGAGGGTGAGCCGATCCATATGCTGATCTGCGCCACGGGCATTCTCGGCACCGATGGCCACGCGCCGGAAAAGGCCCTGCGCCAGATCGACCCCGACCGGATGATGCGGCAATTTGCGATCAATGCCGTTGGCCCCGCGCTGGTGGCGAAACATTTTCTGCCCTTGCTGGACCGCAAACAACGCTCCATCGCCGCGTTTTTATCGGCTCGCGTCGGCTCCATTGGCGATAACCGTCTGGGCGGATGGATTTCCTGCCGGGCAGCCAAGGCAGCACTCAACCAGATCGTCCGCACCGCATCGATAGAATATGCCAGAACGCATCCCGAGGCTGTGGTAACGGCCATCCACCCCGGCACCGTCAGAACCAAACTGTCGGAGCCCTTTGCCGCGGGCCACAAGACCGTCGCGCCAGAGGAAGCCGCGTGTTCGATATTGCAGGCTTTGGATGGGCTGACGGCGGATCGAAGCGGATCGTTCATTGCCTATGATGGCAGCACCATTGTCTGGTAGCTTGCCGAGCAACGCTGGAAGGGGTGTATAGTCTCCCACATGGACATCAGAAGTCTGAGATCGATGGGGTTGATCGCATCACGCATGGTGATGTGTCTGCTGGCCGTTTCGCCGCCGCAGGCTGTTTTTGCACTTGAGGAAGAGAAGAATCTGGCCTGCCTTTATGAGCGGTCGGACGGTAGGGATGCGATATGCATCAGCCGCAAAACCTTCAATGCCGATCTGTGCCGTACCATCGAGCATTTCGCGAAAGCGCATGAGGTGCCGCCTGCCTTCTTTGCGCGGTTGATCTGGCGCGAGAGCCTGTTTCGCCCCGAAGCCGTGAGCCACAAGGGGGCGGAAGGCATTGCGCAGTTCATGCCCGGCACGGCGCGGAGCCGGGGGCTGCGCAACAGTTTCGATGTCATCGACGCGCTGGAGGCATCCGCTTCCTATCTGAAGGAGCTTGAAACCCGTTTCGGCAATTTCGGATTTGCCGCCGCTGCCTACAATGCCGGGGAAAACGGGCTGGCGCGCTTTCTCTCCGAGGGACGGTTGCCGATTGAAACCCGCGACTATGTCTTTGCCATTACCGGCCAGACTGCGGAAACCTGGCGCGATGCTCCGCCAAAGATTGCCGCGCCGGAACTCGACACGGCCCTGCCCTTCCAGAAAGCCTGCGTGGTTCTTGCCGAAACACGGCGCATGCAGGAACCTGTCTTCGCCGGGTCTGCGGATTGGGCACCCTGGGGCGTGCAGCTTGCGGCCCATTATCGCCCCTCGGTGGTCGAACAACTGTTTACCCGCGCCGTCCTGCGCCTACCCGCGCCTCTCAACGACGAGCGCGCCCTGATTGTGCGCCAGCGCGGCGGCAATTTCGGCAACCGCCCGCGTTATGCGGCAAGGCTGGGGCGTGAAACACGGGCAGAAGCCAACCATCTGTGCGAGCAAATTCGCGCCGCCAATGTTCCCTGCACGGTGTTTCGAAACCGCTGAGGCTCCGCGCAAGCGCACGCTAACGAATCTCCACTCCCGGCAATTTATTCGGCCGCTCGGTAAAACGGGGCGATTTTGTTCTCGTTTCCGGCGGCAGAATAGAACGCGACGATGTTGATGGATTTAGTGGGGAACCATAGCCTTAAGCATGGGCTGGCTTCACGCTTCAGCGAAGATGAGGCTTGCCCGGCTGCGTGAGGGACAGCGCTGCTAGCCCCTTGTTTTGGTCTTTTGCTGGATGGAGTTTTTATGACGGCACGTCGCGTTTCGACATCTACCGCTAAACGGAATCGTCACTCACTGCTTGGCGCCGCTTTCGGTATCGTGGCCACTTTGTTTGCCGGACAGGCCGCCGCCGAGGGCAAAATCAGGATCGCCCAGCAATTTGGCATTGCCTATCTCATCCTCGATGTCGTTCGCGATCAGGCACTGATCGAAAAGCACGGCAAGGAGGCCGGTGTCGATATCGACGTCGAATGGGCCAGCATTTCCGGCGCAACCGCCATGAATGAAGCGCTTCTTGCCAAGAATATCGACATCGTGTCCGCAGGCGTGCCGCCGGCCTTGACCATGTGGGACCGCACCAAGGGTCGTCAGGACGTGAAGCTGGTGGCCGCACTCGGTTCTCTGCCCAACTATCTCATCACCACCAATCCCGATGTCCGCAGCCTGAAGGATTTCAGCAACAAGGATCGTATCGCGGTGCCTGCTGCCGGTGTCGGCTTCCAGTCACGCACCTTGCAGATCGAAGCTGCCAAGCTGTTTGGCCCGGACAATTTCCAGAAGCTGGACGAAATTTCCATCAGCCTGCCGCATCCGGACGCCACCGCCGCGCTGATTTCAGGCGGTACGGAAGTCAATTCGCACTTCTCGTCCGCGCCCTTTTATTATCAGGCTTTGCAGGGCAACAAGGCGGTGCACAAGGTCATCAGCTCCTATGACATTCTAGGCGGCCCGGCGACCTTCAACGTGCTTTACAGCAGCGCAGCCTTCCACGATGAAAATCCGAAGACCTATGCGGCTTTTTACGCTGCCCTGCGCGAAGCGGCACAGTGGATCAACGCCAACAAGGAAAAGGCTGCCGAGACCTTCATTCGCCAGCAGAATTCCAAGCTTTCGCCGCAGCTCGTGCTTGAGATCATCAACGACCCGGAAAACGACTTCACCATCGTTCCGCAGAACACCTTCGTCTATGCGCAGGAACTGCATAAGCTGGGCGTTTTGAAGAACGAGGCCAGCTCCTGGAAGGATTATTTCTTCCCTGAAGCCTATGGCGATAACGGCGGCTGATAACGCTCATCCAACCTAAAACAGCCCATAACCGGTTTGTCGCGGCAAGCCGGTCATGGGCTTTAAGATCAGATGGATTGACAATGCATGGCATGACCGCACCGCTTCGCAGCCACGAAGAACCGTCGTCCCGACCGCTTCTTTCGGTCGAAGGCATCACGCTGGAATATCGCACCGCTGAACGCGTGGTTCGCGCCACGCAAAATGTCAGTTTCGATGTGTGGGAGGCGGACCGGTTCATCCTGCTGGGCGCTTCCGGTTGCGGCAAATCCACCCTGCTGAAAGCCGTCGGCGGTTTCATTGCGCCGCGTGAAGGCCGCATCGTTCTGGATGGCAAGCCGGTGACAGGCCCCGGCCCCGACCGTGTGGTCGTCTTTCAGGAATTCGACCAGTTGCCGCCGTGGAAAACGGTGCGGGAAAATGTCGCCTTTCCGGTGCGTATCTCAGGCAAGCTGAACCGCAGAGAAGCGGCGGAACGCGCCGATTATTATATCGAAAAGGTCGGCCTGACCCGCTTTGCCGACGCCTATCCCAACACGTTGTCCGGCGGTATGAAGCAACGCGTGGCGATTGCCCGCGCGCTGGCGATGGAACCGCGCATTCTGCTGATGGACGAGCCCTTTGCCGCTCTCGACGCGCTGACGCGTCGCAAGATGCAGGAGGAGCTTCTGGCGCTTTGGGAAGAGGCACGCTTCACACTCCTGTTCGTGACGCATTCCATCGAGGAAGCCCTGGTCGTCGGCAACCGCATAGCACTTCTGTCGCCGCATCCAGGCCGGATGCGGGCGGAAATCAACAGCCACGAATGGGACTTAAAAAGCGGCGGCAGTCCGGAATTTCAGGCCGCCGCAAACCGCATTCACGGACTTCTGTTCGAAGAGGCCGACAGTGTCGATGGAGCCAGCCATGACTGAGACATTGACCAGAGACGTCGCCACCACCGCGCACTCCACACCGCCGATCCGCCCCGAATATGAGTTGCCGCTGGAACCGCTGTCGGCAGCCACGGTCGATAAGGCCCTGCCGCTTTATCAGCGGCTGTGGCAGAATGCGTGGATACGCAAAAGCGTTATTCTGATCTGTCTTGCGTTGCTCTGGGAAGTGGCGGCCAGACTTCAGGACAATGAGCTGCTGCTGCCGCCCTTTTCCGCGACCATCAAGGCGCTGTTCGAAGACATTGCCAGCGGCGTCATTCCCGACCGGGCGATCAATTCGCTGAATGTGCTGATCAAGGGGTATCTGGCCGGTGTCATTCTCGCTTTCGTGCTGACATCGCTTGCCGTTTCCACCCAGATCGGGCGCGATCTTCTCTCGACGCTGACATCCATGCTCAATCCGCTGCCACCGATTGCGCTCTTACCTTTGGCGCTGCTCTGGTTCGGGCTGGGTCAGGGAAGTCTGGTCTTCGTGCTGATCCATTCGGTTTTGTGGCCGCTGGCGCTCAACATGTATACGGGCTTTACCGCCGTGCCGGAAACCCTGCGCATGGGCGGGCGCAATTACGGGTTGAAAGGCCTGCGCTATGTGCTGATCATCCTCGTGCCAGCCGCCCTGCCTTCCATCATTGCAGGCCTCAAGATCGGCTGGGCCTTTGCATGGCGCACGCTGATTGCCGCTGAACTGGTGTTCGGCGCATCATCCGGCAAGGGCGGGCTTGGCTGGTACATTTTCCAGAACCGCAACGAGCTTTACACGGACCGGGTGTTTGCCGGGCTGATCATGGTCATCCTGTTCGGCCTTCTGGTCGAAAATGTTCTCTTCCGCCAGCTGGAACAGCGCACCGTGGCCAAATGGGGAATGACGCGATAGCGCGCAGGGACATGCAGAAATGACAGGAAACAAGACATATGTGGTAGGCATCACCGACCACATGATCGGCGCACCCGATCGGGAAGCAGATGTGCTGGGTGCAGACGTCGAGATCGACTTCTTCGCCACGACCGATGAGGCGAAATTCGATCCCGCCCGTCTGGCAAGGCTTGATGCGTTGATGGTCTGGGGTGCGCGGCTGGGAGCCCAGAGCATAAAGCACCTGACCCGGTGCAAGGGCGTGGTGCGCTACGGCGTCGGTTACGAGAAGATCGATCTGGCAGCACTTTCAAGCGCCGGCATTCCCTTCGCCAACAATCCCGATTACGGCACGGAAGAGGTGGCAGACCACGCCGTGGCAATGATCCTTTCGCTGCATCGGCGGCTTTGGGAGCATGATGCCCGCGCCCGTGGCTATTCATCCGGGTGGCAGGTGCACAGCTTGAAACCCCTGTCCCGCTCCAACCGCGCCACGGTGGGTGTCGTTGGCGTGGGCCGGATAGGAAC
Organism: Agrobacterium sp. 20P9.1.2; assembly: GCF_057799395.1. Classification (NCBI taxonomy): domain Bacteria; kingdom Pseudomonadati; phylum Pseudomonadota; class Alphaproteobacteria; order Hyphomicrobiales; family Rhizobiaceae; genus Agrobacterium; species Agrobacterium sp. 20P9.1.2. The sequence goes on along the minus strand of NZ_JBYOKI010000002.1, from coordinate 735,030 downwards.
CGCCGTCGTCAACCGGCTGAAACCCTTCGGCTTTCGTATTCTGGGCTATGATCCCGGTCAGCCGCCGGGACACGAAAAGGCCATTGGCTATGAGCGGGTAGAGACGCTGGACGCGCTGTTCGCGCAGTCCGATATCCTGACCCTGCACTGCCCGGCCAATGCGCAAACGCGAGGGCTGCTGGACGCTGACGGTCTTGCCCGTCTGAAACCGGGCGTCATGATCGTCAACACCGCACGCGGCGAATTGCTGGATGATCTGGATGCGCTGGAGGCCGCGCTGAAGAGCGGGCATGTTGCGGCAGCGGCCATCGATACGCTGGCGCAGGAGCCACCGCGTGAGCATCCGCTGCTTTCGGCATGGCGCGAACGCGCCGACTGGCTTGCGGGTCGGCTGGTGATTACCCCGCACAACGCCTTTTATTCAGACCATGCGGCCATCGAGATGCGTCGCAATGCGGCAAAGACCGTTAGGCTCCTGCTCGATGAGGGCAAGCTTCGAAATCAGATCACGGACCCATCATGAGCAATCATTCCGAGTTTCTCTGGTATATTCCCAATGACGTCAAAGCGGGGCATCGCGGCGATGTCGCAGACGCAGACCATAACAGTCTGGATACGCTGACAACGCAGGCCAAGGCGCTGGAAGACCATGGCTGGAGAGGCGCACTGATCGGCACCGGCTGGGGGCGACCCGATACATTTACCCTTGCAACCGCGCTGGTTGCTCGCACCCAGACTTTCGAGCCGCTGATCGCGGTGCGTCCGGGCTACTGGAAGCCAGCGAATTTTGCGTCATCCGCTGCCACGCTCGATTATCTGAGCGGCGGTCGCGTGCGCGTCAATGTCGTCTCCGGGCTGGACAATCTGGCCGCCTATGGCGACGAAGAGGGTGATCAGGCCCATCGTTATGCGCGCACCAAGGAATTCATGCGTCTGGTCCGCAGGCTGTGGACGGAAGAAGACGTAACCTTTAATGGCGAGCATTTTCAGGTTGCAGGCTCAACGGTCGAGCCGCGACTGGCGGCCAGAGGTGCGCGACGGCATCCGAAATTCTATTTTGGCGGCGCTTCGGAAGCCGCTGAACAGGTAGCGGCCACCGAAGCGGACGTCCAGCTTTTCTGGGGTGAGCCGCTGGATGGCGTGCGCGAGCGGATCGCGCGGCTGAAGTATCTCGGCAAGACGCTCGACCGGGATATCCCGCCGCTGGAATTCGGCTTGCGGATAACGACCCTTGTGCGCGACACCACCGAACAGGCTTGGGCGGATGCGGAAGCCAAGGTGGCCAAAATGGCCGAGGGTGCGGCTGGAAACTGGCAAGATCACCGCGAAGGAATAGCCATCGGGCAGAAGCGCCTTCTGGACCTGAGCAGCCGGGGCGATGTGCTGGATGACAACCTCTACACCGCGCCGGGCAAATATGGCGGTGGCGGCGCGGGAACGACATGGCTTGTCGGCTCAGCCGAGGATGTGGCGAGATCGCTGCGCAAATATGAAGAACTGGGCATCACCCACTTCGTACTCTCAGACACGCCCTATCTTCAGGAAATAAAGCGGCAGGGCGACCAGTTGCTGCCGCTTCTGAAACCCACGGCACCCTGAAGCTGCCCCATGTTTCTTGTTAAGACGAGCAGGAAATGACCCGCTTTTTCAAAGGGCACCAGATGCGTTTTGAGCTTTGTTCGCAGGCCTAACGGCACTGTGATCAATTGGTTGATGGGCCAAGTGTTCCAAGGTGGAACCAACATGCGGTTGGGCGGTTCGCTGTGCATGACATGCATGAGGTGAACGCCATGGACCGTAAAGTCAAATACAAGCAATATACGATGCCGACAGGCGGGTGGGGTTCTCTCAAATCTGTCTTCGCAGATGCCATTCAGCAACGCGCGATCCGCACAGCGCCGGGGCTTCTCAAAGACCACAACAAGCTGGGCGGCTACATGTGCACCAGCTGCGCATGGGCCAAGCCGGGAAAGCCGCATCTGGTCGAGTTCTGCGAAAACGGCGCCAAAGCGACCTTCTGGGATTTGACCGCCAAGCGCACGACGCCTGAGTTCTTCTCGCGCCACACGGTTCGCGAGCTTCTCAACTGGCCGGATTACGATCTGGAAAACCAGGGCCGCCTGACCCACCCCATGCGCTACGATGTGGCAAGCGATAAATATGTCGAGGTCAGCTGGCCGGAAGCCTTTGCCGATATCGGCCAGAAGCTGAAAGGTTACGTCCCGGCCTCGGTGGTGTTTTATGCCTCCGGACGTGCGTCGCTCGAAACATCCTATATGTATCAATTGCTGGCGCGGCTCTATGGTAACAACAATCTGCCCGACAGTTCCAACATGTGCCACGAGACGACATCTGTCGCGTTGCCGCAGAGCATAGGCACGCCGGTCGGGACCATTCTTCTGGAAGATTACGACCACACCGACTGCATCTTGTCCTTCGGGCAGAATGTCGGCACCAACGCGCCGCGATTGCTGCATAGCCTTCAGGAAGTGCGCGAGCGCGGCGCCCCGGTCATCGTCTTCAATCCGCTGAAAGAACGAGGCTGGCAGGAATTCGTCAATCCGCAAAGCCCCGTGCAGATGGCGACCAACAAGCCGACGCAGATCGCCACCCAATATTATCAGGTCAGCGCCGGTGGTGACATTGCTGTCATGATGGGCATGGCGAAACTGCTGTTTACCTGGGACGATGAAGCCAAGGCACAGGGTAACAGCCGCGTTTTGGATGTCGAATTCATCGAACGCCACACCCACGGTTTCGAAGAGTTCGAGGAACGGGTTCGCGCGGCGGAGTGGACCGAAATCCTGCAGGTTTCTGGCCTCAGCTACGCATCCATCGAGGCTGCGGCGAAGACCTATGCGAAAGCCAATGCCGTCATTGCCATCTATGGCATGGGTCTGACCCAGCACCGCTACGGCGTCAGCAATGTGCAGATGCTGATCAACCTTTTGCTGATGCGCGGCAATATCGGCAAGCCGGGCGCTGGCATCTGTCCCGTGCGCGGCCACTCGAATGTTCAGGGCCAGAGAACGGTCGGCATTTCCGAAAAGACCAAGCTGGTCCCGCTCGACCATCTGGCCGAGCAATATGGTTTCGAGCCTCCAAGGGAAGACGGGCTGAACACGGTCGAGGCTTGCGAAGGCATCGTCAACGGGTCGGTCAAAGCCTTTATCAGCCTTGGCGGCAATTTCGTGCGCGCCATTCCCGAGCGCGAATTGATGGAGGAGAAGTGGCGGGAGATGGACCTCTCCGTCCAGATCGCGACGAAGCTGAATCGCAGCCATCTGGTGGTGGCGAAGACGACCTATATTCTGCCGACCCTTGTGCGCTCCGAAATCGACGAGCAACTGTCCGGCCCGCAGATCGTCACCATGGAGGATTCGACCACCTGCATTCACGCCTCACGCGGGAAATACAAGCCCGCGCACGAAGCCTTGCTTTCCGAACCGCGGATCGTGGCCGAGATTGCGAAAAGCACACTCACGCCCAATCCCAAAGTGCCATGGGAAGAATGGGTCAATAATTATGCGCTGGTGCGAGACGCAATAGAGGCGACCTATCCCGAACCGTTCAAGGACTTCAACGCCAGACTGGATACGCCCGGGGGCTTCCCCCGCCCCGTGGCGGCAAGACACCGGGAATGGGAAACAGAGACGGGCAAGGCGAATTTCAAACTGCCGAAATCGCTCTGTTCCAGCTTCGCAGCCAGTGACGATCACAACATTCTGCGCCTCATCACCCTGCGGTCGAACGATCAGTTCAACACCACTGTCTATGGTTATGACGACCGCCTGCGCGGCATCCACAAATCCCGAATGATCGTGATGATGAATGCCGATGACCGCATTCGACTGGGCATCGAAAAGGATGGGCTTGCGCGGATGACGACAGCTGTCGATGACGGGATTTTGCGCACCATGACCGACTTTCAGGTCATCGACTACGACATCCCATCCGGAAGCTGCGCTGCCTATTACCCGGAATGCAATGCGCTTATTCCGCTGTGGCAATATGCGGAAGAAAGCAAAACGCCTGCCGCCAAATCCGTGCCGGTGCGGGTCGAGCGGGCCTGAGTAGTTTCGCAGCCTGCCGAAACCTAACGGATACGAGCCTTGATCAGTGAAAAATAAAACACCCGCAAACATGTGTCGCGGGTGTTTTGAAGACCAATAAAAGAGGTGTGTAGAAGCTCGTTACTGCACGACCTTCTGCGTCTGGCGCTTGGCACCATTGGACGTCAAATCCACCACATCGCCAACAATGGCTGCAGCTTCGTTTTGCAGAACGTCCTTTGCATTCTTGCGCGCGTTTTCAATCGCGATATTGGCGCTCAAGCTGCGTTCATTGGCTTGCAGACCATCGTCCTGTTCAGGCACCGTTCCATCGCCTGCCTGCTGACGCGCCTTGAGGCGGGCTGCCGTGGCAGCCATTTCCTTGCGGCGTTCCTCTTCATTGAGAGAGATGGTGCGCTTTTCGCGCTGAGCCTTCAGGTCGGCCACATCTTCGACAAAGCGCTTATAATCGCGATCATCCTTGATGCGGGCATCGTGACGGCTTTTCAGCTGCGGAACCAGTGCCGCGATATTGCCTTCGGTGGCGTATTTCGCAGGCTTGATCTGGGTCCATGGCAAGGCGTTGTCATAGCTTGCCTCTCCCAGAACCTTGGGATCGGAAAAGCCCGGCAGCGGCAGATCAGGCGTTACGCCGCGCAACTGCGTCGTGCCGCCATCCACGCGGAAGAACTGCGCAATCGTCAGTTTCAGCTGGCCGAGTTGCGGCTTGTTGTTGCCAGCCGCACGGTCGAGGTCCACGACAGTCTGCACCGTACCCTTGCCGAAGCTTGGTTCGCCCACAATCACGCCGCGACCGTAATCCTGGATCGCTGCGGCGAAAATCTCAGAGGCCGAGGCCGAGCCGCGATTGATCAGCACGCCAAGCGGGCCTTTCCAGACCGCTGCGGAAAGATCGTCGCTTTCGACCTTGATCGTGCCCTGTGCATCGCGCTGCTGCACGACAGGGCCCTTGCCGATAAACAGGCCGGTGAGTTCAATCGCCTCAGCCAGCGATCCACCGCCATTGTCGCGCAGATCGATCAGAACGCCATCGACGTTGTCCTGCTTCAACTCGCCCAGCAGTTTGGCGACATCGCGGCTGGCGCTTCTATAGTTCTTGTCGCCGTTGCGACGCGCTTCGAAATCCTCGTAGAAAGTCGGCAGCGTGATGACACCGATCTGGTGTGTGACATCACCGTCCTTGACCGGCAGAATGGTCTTCTTCGCGGCCTGTTTTTCAAGGCTGACCTTGTCACGCACGAGGCTGATGACACGGTGGCCTGCACTGTCGCCGGTTTCCGCAGGCAAAATGTCGAGCCGGACCACGGATCCCGTCGCACCACGGATCAGTTGCACCACCTCATCGAGACGGGTGCCGACCACTTCCTTGATGGCGCCATCTTCACCCTGACCGACGCCGATGATGCGATCACCGATGGCCAGTTTGCCGGACAGTTGCGCCGGGCCACCCGCCACCAGCTCACGAATGGTGGTGTAACCATCACGCTCCTGCAGAACGGCACCAATGCCGACAAGCGACAGCTTCATGGAAATATCGAATTCCGCCGATGCGGAAACGCCGAAATAATCCGTGTGCGGATCAACCGCCGTCGTATAGGCGGCCATGAAGGACTGGAACACATCGTCGCTCTTATAGGGATAAACGCGGTCCAGAATGTTCTTGTAACGCTTGTCGAGCGTATCGCGGATGGCCGTATCCGCCTGACCCGCCAGTTTCAAACGCAGCCAGTCATTCTTGACGCGCTTGCGCCAAAGCTCGTGGCTCTGCTGTTCGGATTGCGCCCAAGGCGCGTCTTCGCGGGAAATCGGGAAATCTTCATTGACCGTAAAATCGAAGCCCTGACTGAGCAGGCTGCGCGCATAGGTCATGCGCTCCACGACGCGCTGTGTGTATTTATTGAAGATCGAAAACGGAATCTCCAGATCCTCACTGGCGATGGCATCATCGATATTTTTGCTGTCCTTCATGAACTGGTCGATATCGGCCTGCATGAACAGCATGCGATCCGGGTCCAGCGATTTGATGAACTTGTTCATGACCTTGACGGACAGAGCATCATCAAGCGCGACCGGCTTGTAGGCATATCGTTCCAGAAACTGCGCACTCAGATTAGCGGCCTGAGCCTGGCTCGGCACCGGCTCCAGCGTTGGCGGCGCGGCGGGTTCCTGAGCGTAGGCTGGCAACGCGATGGAAAGGATGAGGCCAAAGACGAGGTACTTTATGCGCATTCCGCATGATCCTGATTGTTATGCTGAAACAGCTCTTATCCTATCTTGACGCAGAATTGCGATATTTAGAACCCGTTAACGGATCGCTTTTCGGTGATAGCTGCAAAGCTTTTGTTTCAGCGAGCCTCAATAGCCTCGATCAGTCGGCCGACGTAGGCGGAAAACACCGTCACCATATCGAACTCGTCCGGTGATCTGAGCCACAGCATCTGAAGTCCGTCCATCATGCTGATCAGTTCGGCGGCGATGGAATGGGGATCGATGTCTTGCCTCAACTCGCCAGCCGCCATGCCTTTTTGAAAGGAAGAGACGAGGTTTTTCTGCAGGTGGCTGACGCGGGCGGCAAACCATGCGCTGGCGGGGTGGTCTGTCGTCAGGCTCTCGGCGTTGAGAACGGCAAATACTTGCACGACGCTGGGGATTTTCTGGTTGGCTCTGGCGATTTCGACAAGGCCGAGCAGCACTTTGCGCCAGTCCGCATATTCTTCACCCACGGCAGACGCGCTTTCGATGTCGCGCTTTTCCAGAATGGCGAGGAGCAGATCAACTTTCGTCGGGAAATAATGGAGCAGGCCCGGCAGCGACAGTCCCACCTCTGCGGCGATGGCTGCAAAGGACGCGTTTTGATAGCCATCCTTGGCAAAATGCTGCATGGCGGCGGCGAGAATGGCCTCCCGGCGAATCCTGCCTTTGGGGGATTTCCGCTTTTTGCCGGGTGCCAAATCCGGCGACATCGCCTCTTTCATTTCATCCGTCATATCTGCTGTTTCCCCCATTCCAACTGCACCTTTAGCCTTGAAAGGCCCTGCACGTAAACGTTTTAAGAACCATGCGATGGTCCGTTGCGGCACAAAAAAAAGTTGACTCCCCGCCATAACCGAGTAGTCGGTAGGTTTAACACGAAGTTCGGTGGAGGACGACGTTGTTATCGAATGTATTGCGGTGGAGGTTTTCAAAAATGAGTATTGCAACCCCAAATCTCGGTGCGCAGGCGTCTAAAACGGGCGATGAGCGCTCGGTCGGCCTGCCATTCATTCTCACTTATGGCCTTGCGAGTGTCGGCTTTTTCACGGCGGTCATGACGCCGGTTGCGATGACGCTGGCCATTCGGGTCAACACGCTCGACCCGGTGAGCAAGGGCGCAAGTCTTGGCACCATTCTAGGGCTCGGTGCGCTTTTCGCTCTTCTGGCGAACCCTATTTTCGGTCAGCTTTCAGACCGCACGCGCTCCCGCTTCGGTCGGCGTAAACCCTGGCTAGTGGCCGGCGTCGTCGTCGGCAGCCTTGCCCAGATCGTGATGGCCTATACATCCAGTCTTATTGTCATCGGTATCGCCTGGTGCGTTATCCAGACCGCTTACAACGCCATGCTGGCAGCGCTGGTGGCAACCGTGCCGGATCAGGTGCCGGAACATCAGCGCGGTCTCGTTTCCGCCCTTGCAGGCATGTCGATCTATATCGCGCTTTTGATCGGCAGCGGCATTCTGGCGCTGACGGGAACTGCCAGCAATGCGATGTTTCTGATCCCAACAGCCATCGGTCTGATCTCGGTTTTTGTCTTCGTTCTGGTGATCGAAGATCGCCCTTTGACGGATGCACCGAAGAAAACAGCGCCCGGCTTGTCCGAACTGTTGGGCAGCTTCTGGGTCAACCCGGTCAAGCATCCGGACTTCGGTTATGCCTGGCTCAGCCGCTTTCTGGTGTTCTTCGGTTTTGCCGTGCTGACGTCCTATCAGGTCTACTATCTGATGGACCACTTGAAGATTGCCGAAGCTGACATTGGCGACATCATGTTCGTTTCGACACTGATCACCGCCATCTGCGTTGTCGGTTCGTCCTTCGTTTCCGGCTCCATGTCCGACCGCATCGGTCGGCGCAAGGCTTTCGTGCTGGTTGCGGCGCTGACCTATGCGCTGGGGATCGTGGTCATCGTTTTCGCAAAAGACCTGACAATGTTCTACAGCGGCATCGCGGTCACCTCTATCGGTTTTGGCGTCTATATGGCGGTCGATCAGGCCCTCGTCGTGGATATCTTGCCAGACCGGGAAACCCATGCGGCCAGAAATCTCGGCGTTCTCAACATCGCCAATGCCGTGCCGCAATCCATTGCCCCGGCTGTGGCACCCTTTCTTCTAGCCATCGGCAATGCGGGAGGCCAGAATTATGGCGTCCTCTATGCTGCTGCGGCCATCAGCGCCTTTCTCGGCGCACTGGCCATCGCCCCCGTGCGCGGGGTTCGCTGACACCATGTCAGGACGCGCCGTTCATGATGGCGCGTCTCTTTTTCACTCGCATGAAAAATATCGGAGGCTCGTATGATCGAGAATATCCTGAACCAAATGACGCTTGAAGAGCAGGTTTCGCTGCTTGCCGGTGCCGATTTCTGGACGACAGTGCCGGTTGAGCGTCTTGGCGTTCCCAAGATCAAGGTCACGGATGGCCCCAATGGCGCGCGCGGCGCCGGGTCGCTGGTCGCCGGCGTCAAGGCAGCCTGCTTTCCCGTGGCCATCGCGCTGGGTGCCACATGGAACCCGGCGCTCGTGGAGCGTATGGGCGTTGCATTGGCAGGTCAGGCGAAAAGCAAGGGCGCGTCCGTTCTACTGGCACCCACCGTCAACATTCATCGCTCGGGCCTCAATGGCCGCAATTTCGAATGCTATTCCGAAGACCCGTTGCTAACGGCGGCTCTCGCCGTTGCCTATATTCAGGGCGTACAGAGCAAGGGCGTTGCTGCGACGATCAAGCATTTCGTCGGCAATGAATCCGAAATCGAACGTCAGACCATGTCTTCGGATATCGATGAGCGCAGCCTGCGCGAACTCTATCTGCTGCCCTTCGAGCAGGCGGTGAAGAAGGCTGGCGTGATGGCCGTCATGTCGTCCTATAACCGCCTCAACGGCACCTATACCAGCGAACATGAGTGGCTGCTGACACAGGTGCTGCGCAAGGAATGGGGCTTTGACGGCGTCGTCATGTCCGACTGGTTCGGCTCGCACTCCACTGCACCAACGGTGAATGCCGGTCTTGACCTTGAAATGCCCGGCCCAAGCCGTGACCGTGGGGAAAAGCTGGTTGAGGCCGTCCACAACGGCGAGGTCAAGGCGGAAACCGTGCGCGAGGCTGCGCGCCGTATTCTGACGCTTCTCAAGCGTGTCGGTGCCTTCGAAAATGCACCTGATCTCACCGAAAGCTCGCTCGATCTTCCCGAAGACCGCGCGCTTATTCGCCAGATCGGTGCCGAAGGTGCCGTGCTGCTGAAGAACGATGGCATTCTGCCGCTGGCCAAGACCACGCTAGACAGCATCGCCGTTCTCGGCCCCAATGCCGCCGAAGCCCGCGTGATGGGTGGTGGCAGCGCACAGATTGCCGCGCATTATACGGTCAGCCCACTTCAGGGTATCAAAGCTGCCCTTTCCAATGCCAACAGCGTGCACCACGCCGCAGGCTGCAGCAACAACCGCCTGATCGAAGTTTTCGCAAGCGACATGCAGGTCGATTACTTCAAGGGCAGGCAGTTGGAAGGCACGCCGGTTCACAGTGAAACGGCTGTTAAGGGCGAGTTCTTCTGGTTCGATCTGCCCTCGGCGGAGCTCAACCCGGCAGACTTTTCCGCCCGGATCACCGCGCGCTACGTACCGTCCGACAGCGGCGAACATGTCTTCGGCATGACCAATGCAGGCCTTGCCAAGCTCTATGTGGATGGCGAACTGGTGGTGAACGGCTATGATGGCTGGGCACCCGGCGACAACTATTTCGGCACCGCCAACAGCGAACAGCGGCAGTCCCTGAAGCTGGAAGCCGGGCGCAGCTATACGGTGACAATCGAATATTGCTCCCCTGCTGCCACTGCCGACGGCATTCACCTGACGGCCATTCGCTTCGGCGTCGAAAAGCCGCTGGGCGATGCGGCGATCGAAGAGGCCGTTGCCAAGGCTGCTGCTTGCGATGTCGCACTTCTCTTTGTCGGACGTGAAGGCCAGTGGGATACCGAAGGCCTCGATCTGCCCGACATGCGCCTTCCCGGTCGTCAGGAAGAGCTGATCGAAAAGGTCGCCGCCGTCAACGCCAACACCGTTGTTGTGCTGCAAACCGGTGGGCCGGTGGAAATGCCGTGGCTGGGCAAGGTCAAAGCCGTTCTTCAACTGTGGTATCCGGGCCAGGAACTCGGCAACGCCGTGGCCGACGTTCTGTTCGGCGATGCGGAGCCCGGCGGGCGTCTGCCGCAGACCTTCCCGAAATCGCTTTCGGACAATTCCGCGATCACCGGCAATCCTCTCGTCTACCCCGGTCAGGATGGGCATGTGCGTTATGACGAGGGCGTCTTCGTCGGTTATCGTCACCACGATACCCACGGCGTGGAGCCGCTCTTCCCCTTCGGCTTCGGTCTGGGCTACACGCAATTTGCCTGGGGCGAGGCCAAGGCCTCCACCAGCGTCATGAGCGAGGACGGTATTACCGTCACTGTCGATGTGACCAATACGGGTGCGCGCAAGGGCTCTGATGTCGTGCAGCTTTACGTGCGTGCGCTCGGTTCTTCCGTCTCCAGACCGGAGAAAGAGCTGCGAGCCTTTGCCAAGCTCGAACTGGCAGCGGGCGAAACCGCGACAGCAACGCTGAAGGTAACACAACGCGATCTCAGCTTCTTCGATGTGGACGCGAAAGCCTTCCGTTCGGATGAAGGTCAATATGAGCTGGTGATCGCCGCAAACGCTGGCGATGTTCGCGGTCGTATCGCGATCGACAACCCGACGCTATGGCTCGGTCCGGTCTCGGACACATCTATCTAAGGGCGTGCCCCCGCCGCTTCCCGTCTTGGGAATAGACGTTTCAAAACAGAAAGCCGCCCGGAAAAATCGGGCGGCTTTTTTTATCACGCCAAAAGCTTGTCGAAATCGACGCTGGTGTCGGTTCCTGTCGGGGACGGATAGGAAAAGCGGTCGAACTCCCGGTAGCCGCTGTCGCTCCAGAACCGCAACGTGCCCGCAGTCTGGGCATCCGCATGCAGATAGGCGGCATTGTAATTCAGGGTCTTCGCCTCGTTTTCCAAGATGCGCACAATCCGGCTACCAAGACCCATGCGCCGCACGGATGCATCGAGATAGACGCGCACGATCTGGCAGACATTTTCCATCGCATCATAACGCTGCGCCAGACGACTTGCCGTGTTCGGCTTTCGCGCCAGATCATAGAGGCCTCCGGTCGCTATGATCTCGTCTTGAAGATTGCGGACGAGAAAGAAAGCACCGCGGTTTTCGTTTGAAAACCAGCTGTCAGCAACCGAAAGAGCAAGCGAATCGAGATCGGCATGCCAGTCTGGATGATAGGCGATGCCATAGACCTGCTGGATGACGCCAAGGCAAAAGGCCCGGGCATCCGCCCCGGTCTCGGCACATCCCTCACCGCTCAAGCGCTTGATCGGCAGCGTTTCGAATTCTGTCAACTTGCGTCATCTCCTGATGATTTTGGTGTTTCACCGCTTTATAAAATCGTCGTCTTTGCGGGTTATCTGCACGCCCAGCATCATTTTTAACGATTATAGCCACTCTGCCCAGCGAACTTTTCGGTGTTTGCCCGGTTTTCAAGACGGGAGGAAAAACCATGTCGACACAGCTTCTTGCGGGACGTCAGTTTCTCGTGGTGGAGGACGAATATCTCATAGCCTCCGACATATTGATGACCCTTGAGGAGGCAGGCGCCAGAGTCTTCGGGCCGATCTCGGATGTAGAACGGGCGGTTGAGGTGCTGGCCGATCCCGGCTTCAAACTGGACGCCGCCATTCTCGATATCGATCTGGGAGGGCAGATGGTTTTTCCTGCCGCCGAATTGCTGATAAAGCACAAAACGCCCTTCGTATTCATTTCCGGCCTTGAAGATATTTCAATGCCGGAAGCTTTTGCGGCGACGCCGCTCCTGTCCAAACCTTACCGCACGGCTGACCTTATTTCCCTGCTCCAGTCGGTTGGACCGCAGAGTGAAGCAAACGGCGTCTGAGCGTGAGGGTTGGGGTTTTGCAGGAGGTCGCGGCGATCAACGGAAGCGGGTCGGCTTCGGTCTTCTCGCTTAGCGAGCCAAACCGAAACCTCTATCCACCCTTTGCAATATATCGCTGCCACTCTGTTCTTGGAGCATCTCTATATCTCAAGCTGCCGCCGGAGGAATGAAGGGCCAGCGTCGTGACCCTTGTTTAAGAGCAGCTAACCGCCCATCATTCGAAAACGAGCACCACATCACCTGCCTGAAGGTAATCACCTTCCTTGACGCGCAAGCGGACCTTGCCGGATTTCGGCGCGGTCAGTTGCGTTTCCATTTTCATGGCTTCCATGACAGCCACGAGATCACCCTCTGACACGGCATCGCCATCCGCCACCTTGAAAGACTGCAACGTGCCGGAGACCGGCGCCGTGATCCCATCTTCCTGCGGCTTTGCGGATGAGGTAGCAGCAGGGCCATTGCTGCCCACTCCGCCAAGGCCCGAAAGCAGCAGATGCGGCAGGCCGACGCTGACGCGCTTGCCATCGATTTCCAACCATGTACGGGTGACGGAGGCATCGTCTGCCGGAGCGGGGCGCTCCATCGCATCGGGCATGGCGGCAAAATCGGTTTCGATCCAGCGGGTGTGAACCTTGAAGCCATCCGTGCCTATGAAATCATCCGTATCGATTGCGGCGCGGTGGAAGGGCAGAACCGTGGCGATGCCGTCAATGCGGAACTCCCTCAGCGCGCGACGGGCGCGGCGCAGCACCTGGTCGCGATCCACTCCCGTGACAATGAGCTTTGCCATCAGCGAGTCAAAAACGCCGGGAATGGTGGAGCCTGATACAACACCGCTATCCAGACGGATGCCGGGGCCGGATGGCGGATCGAAAACCGTAATGGCACCGGGGGTCGGCAGAAAGCCGCGACCGGGGTCTTCGGCATTGATGCGGAATTCCATGGAATGGCCGCGCGGCTCCGGCGTTTCCACAATGCGCAGCGGATGACCTTCCGCAACGCGGAACTGCTCGATGACGAGATCGATGCCCGTCGTCTCCTCGGTCACCGGATGCTCCACCTGAAGGCGGGTGTTGACTTCGAGGAAGGAAATCGTGCCATCGACGCCCAGCAGGAATTCCACCGTGCCGGCACCGGAATAGCCCGCTGCGGCGCAAATGGCCTTCGCCGCATCGTGGATTTTCTGGCGCTGCTCAGGCGTCAGAAAGGGCGCTGGCGCTTCTTCGATGAGCTTCTGATTACGGCGCTGGAGCGAGCAATCGCGCGTGCCCAGCACGACCACATTGCCGTGCTTGTCGGCAATGACCTGCGCTTCGATGTGGCGAGGACGGTCCAGGAACCGTTCCAGAAAACATTCGCCGCGTCCGAAGGCAGCCGTGGCTTCACGCACGGCGGATTCGTAGAGATCGGCGATCTCTTCCATTTTCCACGCAACCTTGATGCCACGCCCGCCGCCGCCATGCGCCGCCTTGATGGCAACCGGCAGGCCGTGTTGTTCGGCAAAGGCGATGACCTCAGCCGAGGTCGAAACCGGCCCGTCGCTGCCAGCAACGAGCGGGGCACCAACGCTGGTGGCGATGCGTCGTGCTTCGACTTTGTCGCCCAGCACCTTGATGACCTCAGGATCGGGACCGATCCAGATCAGCCCTGCGTCGATAACGGCCTGCGCAAATTCTGCGCGCTCAGACAGGAAGCCGTAGCCGGGGTGAACCGCATCGGCACCGGAGCGCTTGGCAATGGCGATCAGCTTTGCGATATCGAGGTAGGTTTCCGCAGGGCGCACGCCTTCCAGCCCATAGGCCTCATCGGCCAGACGCACGAAAAGCGCATCCTGATCGGGATCGGCATAGACGGCTACGGAGGCGATATCGTAATCTCGGCAGGCGCGGATGATGCGCACCGCGATCTCGCCGCGATTGGCGATCAGCACTTTTTTCATGGCTTGTCTCCCGAAATTTCTGTGTTCTTTTTTGCCGGAATGTCCGTGAATGGCCCGAGCGGGCGAAACTGGATTTTGGCGTTGATGGGTATCTGACCCGCCAGATCGAGGTGATATTCCGCAACGGCGCCGACGACAGGATATCCACCCGTCAGCGGGTGGTCGGCCAGGAACAGAACCGGCTGACCACTATGCGGTATCTGGATTGCACCGGTGGCCGTACCTTCGCTCGGCAGTTCCGCGCTGTCCTTGCGCTCCACCGGCACCTCGCCTGCAAGGCGAATGCCGACGCGGCTGGATTGTGGGGTAACCTGCCAGTGCTGGCTTGTCAGCGTTTCGATGCCCGTTTGCGTGAACCAGTCTGTGCGCGGACCATAGACGACATCAAGCGTTACGACGTCGCCTGCCTTGGGCAGATCGAAGGCCGGGACCTCATCGATGGAGACGCTGGAAAGTCCGTTCTTCTCGTTGCGCAGAGTAATCACGGAACCGGCTACGACACTCTCCGGTCCAACGACGGCGAGTGTATCGGTAGCAGAACTGCCCAGAACCGGCGCGACATCGAAACCGCTACGGACAGCGAGATAACAGCGCATGCCAGCCGAGGGATTGCCGAACGTTACGACATCACCCGGTTCCAGCGAGATCGGTGCATAGGGAGTGGCTTCGAAGCTGTAAGCTTCGGATTTGACTGTTATGACACAGGACGCACCCGCAACGCCGATCACGGCACGGCTTGAACTTCTGAAGGAAAAGCCTCCCAGCGTCAGTTCCAGACATGGAGCATTCGCCGGGTTGCCAACGATGCGGTTAGCCGTGTTGAAAGCAGAGCGGTCGAGAGCGCCAGAGGCGGAAACGCCCTGCCCGGTTTGCCCGAAACGGCCGAGGTCTTGAAACACCGCAGGCATCGGCGCTGCCAGCACTTCGAAATGTGCGGCATCGCTGTTCGTGACGGCTTTTGGAGCCGCAGGTCTGGCAGCGGGAGCCTCGATGCTGCGTCCCGCCTTGTCCATGTCGAAAAACCGGACACGGTAACCGGGCTGGAAAAGCGCGCCTGGCTCGCGTTCGATATCCCACATTTTCAACGGCGTGGTGCCAAGGATTTGCCAGCCGCCGGGGCTGTTTTGCGGATAGACGCCGCTGAAGGCACCGGCGAGCGCAACAGAACCGGCTGGAATGCGGGTGCGCGGGCTTTGGCGGCGGGGCACATGCAGCGCGGGATCGCCACCCACGAGATAACCGAAGCCGGGGGCAAAGCCGCAAAAGGCAACGGTGAATTCGCTGTCCGTGTGGCGACGAATAACCTCTTTGACGCTAAGCCCTGTCAACTCGGCGACATCGGCCAGATCCTCGCCATCATAACGCACCGGAATTTCGACCAGCTTGTCGGACGGCGCGATCTTTGCGGAGAGGTCGCGCGTGGCGATTTCGCCAGCCAAGGCTTCCGCCTTGATCCTCTCTGGCCGAAACCTGATCATCAGCGTGCGGGCAGCCGGAACCGTCTCCTCGATACCGTCGATAGGATTGGCCTCAAGCGATGCGAAGAGCGCAAGCGTCTGATCGAGATCGGCGAGCTCCACCAGAATGGTGGTGAGGCTGACGGGTAAAAAGCGCATCTTGTCCTCACGCATGATAGGCGGCATCGGGAATGTCGGTGATGAACATATGGCCGGGAGAATGGGTGATCGCAAAGGGCACACCCGACGCCATGACCGCCGCCTGCGGCGTTACTCCGCACGCCCAGAAGACCGGCACTTCGCCAGGTTCGATGCGTACCGCGTCACCAAAGTCAGGCTTGCCAAGATCGGCAATGCCGATTTCTGCCGGGGAACCGACATGCACCGGCGCCCCATGGACGGCGGGAAAGCGCCCGGAAATCGTTGCCGCATCCGCCACGCGCGAGGCGGGGATGGGACGCATGGAAACGACCATGTTGCCCTTCAACCGACCTGCCGGACGACAGGGCTGATTGGTCAGATACATCGGCACATTGCACTTGTCCGTCATGTGGCGAATTTCGATGCCAGCTTCCACCATCGGCGTCTCAAAGGTGAAGCTGCAGCCGATGAGGAAGGCGACGAGATCGTCCCGCTCGGCCCATGCGCTGGTGGCATCCGCCGTTTCCTCGACCAACTTGCCATCCCGCCAGATTCGGTAGAGCGGCAGATCGGTGCGAAGATCGGCACCGGGCGCAAGCAAGGTGGTCGGCACGCCGGGGTCGGAGACGTCCAACACCGGGCAAGGCTTGGGATTGCGCTGTGCGTAAAGCAAGAAATCGAAGGCCCAGTCGCGCGGCAGCACAATCATATTGGCCTGCGTAAAACCGGGGGCGATGCCGGATGTCGGCGCGACCAGACCGTTGCGGTAATCGGCCCGCGCCTTGCGGGCGGCTGTCGCATCCGTGTGGTTGAGATAAGATGTCGGGATCGTCATGGACGCTCCTTATGTGTTCGAAGCGAAAGAACGGATATCGATGCCTTCGGCTTCGAACCGCTGCCTGATTTGCTGGGCAATGGCAACCGCGCCGGGGCTATCGCCATGAACGCAGATGGATTGCGCCTCGATCTTGATAATGCTGCCATCGATGGCTTCCAGCGTGCCTTCGCGGGCAAGCTGCACCATCCGGTCGGCAATTTTCTCCGCATCATGCAGCACCGCACCGGCCTCACGGCGGGACACGAGCTGGCCTTGCGGCGTATAGGCGCGGTCGGCAAAGGCTTCCGCCACCACCGACAGGCCGGATTTACGGGCAAGATCGAGAATGGGTGCATTGGCAAGTCCCATCAGCACCAGTGAGGGGTCGATGGCCTTGATGCCATCGATAACCGCCTTGCCTTGGCGCGCATCATTGGCAATGCGGTTATAGAGCGCGCCATGCGGCTTGACATAACGCACCTTGGTTCCGGCAGCGGCTGCAATGCCTTGCAGCGCGCCGATCTGGTAGATGACATCGGCAATCAGTTCTTCCGACGTCACATCCATATCGCGCCGACCGAAGCCGACGCGGTCTGGATAGGAGACATGGGCTCCAACGACAACACCGTTTTTGGCGGCGGCTTTGACCGTGCGGTAAATGCCCGCCGGATCACCCGCATGGAAACCGCAGGCGATGTTGGCGCTGGAAACGACTGACAGCATCGCGCCATCGTCTCCCATGCTCCATGCACCGTAGCTTTCGCCAAGATCGCTGTTCAGATCGATGGAAGCCATGTCTCTCTCCTCATGCCGTCAAAAGTGCAAAAATGGGACCGATGGAGTTGTAGCCCATGTACCAGGTCAGTGCACAAACGATGATGCCGAGCACCAGAAGCCAACGCGGGTAACGATAACCAGCCATCAGATCGGACCTTGCCCACGCCGCGTATATGAAGATGGACAGACCGATTGGAAGGATAAGACCGTTGAGGCCACCAACGAAAACCAGCATCTGTGCTGGCGGCGTGGTGATGACCAGATAGAAGAACAGCGAGACAGCGATGAAGATCACGGTTGCGATATTGCGACCGCGCTCGGTAATGTCCTTGTTGAAGACGGTGATGAAGGAAACGGATGTATAGGCAGCGCCGATGACGGAGGTGATGGCAGCGGCCCACAGAACCACGCCGAATATTCTCAGACCGATATCGCCTGCCGCGACCTGAAAGGCCTGCGCCGCAGGATTGGCACCTTTTCCAGAAACGTCGATCACAACGCCGCTGGCAACCACACCCAGAATGGCAAGGAACAGCACGTAGCGCATGACGCCTGTGACGGCGATCCCCGTCAGGGCAGCACGATTGACGGCACCAAGGTTCTCAGCGCCGACCATGCCCTTGTCGAGCAAGCGATGCGCACCGGAATAGGTGATGTATCCGCCGACGGTTCCCCCGACGATCGTGGTGATCGTTGCGAAATCGATAGTCGATGGCAGGAAGGTCTGAAACAGGGCTTCACCCACCGGCGGGCCGGAAGCAAAGGCAACGTAGATCGTCAGAACGATCATCAGAATACCCGCGAAGATGATGAACCGGTCAACCGCCATGCCTGCGCGTTTTGACAGGAAGATGCCAATGGCCAGAAGTGCGCTGAGCGCCCCGCCCCATTTCGGATCGAGACCCAGCATGGCATTAAGGCCGAGGCCGGAGCCACCGATATTGCCGATGTTGAAGAAGAGACCGCCGACGATGACCAGAATGGCCAGAACGTAACCTGAGCCGGGTATCGCTGCATTGGCGATATCGGAGGCCCGCATGCGGGTCAGCGTGACGATTCTCCAGATGTTCAGCTGTACGACGAAATCAATCAGGATCGACGCAAGGATGGCGAACGCGAAGGCCGATCCGAGCTTTGCGGTAAATGTCGCCGTCTGCGTGATGAAACCGGGCCCGATGGCCGACGTCGCCATCAGGAAGATCGCGGCCGTTAGAGACGCGCGCCTTGATTTGGCAAATTCGACAGTTTGGGCAATTTTTGTTTGCTCCATGGATTTTCTCCGCTCCATTGGCAATCCGCCCCTCGCGGATGCATCGAGGGGATTTTGGCCGCATCTACAAAATTGTCAATATTGTTGAACAATTAAATTCTATCGTTCTTTCATTCTGCGCAATATTTGGGACGAATGCGTTGAAAATAAGCAGGATTTTTACGTGTACTGCTCATAATTTGTGGTATTGCAACCGATATACAGGACGCCAACAACCGCGATTGCCCGCCACAGACGATCAGATGAAGGACCGCCATGACTGAACCTTTGCCGCTAGCGGACCGCGTGGCCAAAGACATTCGCGATCTTCTGATCATTGGTGCGCTGACGCCCGGCCAAAGACTGTCGGAAGCCGCCTTCAGCGAACGTCTGGATGTCTCGCGAAACTCCCTGCGGGAGGCCTTTCGGCTTCTGACCAAGGATGGGCTTCTGCGGCACGAGGCCAATCGCGGCGTGTTCGTCTCAGTGCCTAGCACGGAACAGATCATCGATATCTATCGCGTGCGGCGCATGCTGGAATGTGGCGCCCTGCGTCAGGCATGGCAGAAACATCCGTCGGTCGCCACCATGCGGCAGGCGGTTGAACATGCCAAGAAACAGCGCGAACTGGGTGACTGGCGTGAAGTCGGCAGCGCCAATATGCGCTTCCACGCCGCCGTGGTCGATCTTTCCGACAGCAGCCGCCTGAGCGATTTTTATGCGCGTGTCGCGGCAGAACTGCGCCTCAGCTTTGGACTTCTGAACGACCCGGAACAGCTGCATTCTCCCTTCGTGGATATGAATGACCAAATCCTCGGCCTCGTTGAAATCGGCAAAGTGGCGGAAGCGGCATCGCAGATGGAGCTTTATCTGAACCTTTCCGAGCGGACCGTGCTGAAAGCGCTGGAACGCGCCGGGAAATAGCTGCCCTATCCTGCACTGCGACATAGCAGTGGAAAGCGGCGGGCCAATATGCCATGACGGGCCAGGATGCTGCTGAAGACGTGACGTCAGACGCGGCACCGGTTGCCAAACTGAATGAGTACGCCATGCAGGAAAACACCAACGGCTCCGTCATCGTTATTTCCAGCCACGTCATGCGTGGCTCCGTCGGCAACAGGGCCGTCGTGTTTGGGCTGGAGACCCTTGGTTTCCCGGTCTGGGCCGTTCCGACAATCGTCATGCCCTGGCACCCCGGCCATGGCCCTTCGACACGGTTGCGCTTCGATAATGGCGAGTTCGACAAGGCCATGCAGGATCTGGCCGGCTCCACATGGGCCGGTGAAGTCCGCGCCATCCTGACCGGCTATTTCGGCAGTGCCGATCAGGTGCGCTCCGTCGCCCGGCTCATTCGAAGCATGAAAGAGCGCAACCCCGATCTCATCTATGTCTGCGACCCCGTGATGGGAGACAAGGGCGGGCTTTATGTGCCGATTGAAACGGCGCAGGCCATTCGCGACGAACTTGTGCCGTTGGCAAGTGTCTGCACGCCCAACCGCTATGAGCTGGCATGGATGAGCGGTGCAGAGCTTGAAACCAACAATGAAATCATGGATGCGGCTTTGGCGCTTGGACCGGCGAAAATGCTGGTAACATCAGCCGTGCCGATGATGTCGGGCGGCATCGGCAATCTTTTCCTCAGCGGTCGTCACGCGCTGTTGGCCGAGCATCGCGCAATTGAGAATGTGCCGAATGGTCTCGGCGATCTTCTCGCCGCGCTGTTTCTGGCACGGCTGCTGCAGGGCATGGACGATGAAAAAGCGCTACAACTGGCAACCGCCAGCGTCTTCGAAGTGCTGGCGCGCACCATGAAACGCGGCGTCAACGAGCTGACTTTGGAGACGGATGCGTCCAGTCTTTCCACACCCATGGCCATGGTTCACATGCGTCATCTCTTGCATCCTTCGCGAAGCAAGCGCAAATAGCGGAGCGAAAAACGGGTTTCAACATAGGCCGGTTCATTGACGAGCCCGGCCACAAGACAACGGTACTGCGATATCATGAGCGATTTTCCAGAATACCTTCTCACCGGCTACACCAACTTCATGACCGGGCGTTACACCGATGAGCGCGAGAGATATCGCGCACTGGCAGATACCGGCCAAAAGCCGCAGACCCTCATTATCGCCTGTTGTGACTCCCGTTCCGCACCGGAAACCATTTTCGATTGCGGCCCGGGAGAACTCTTCGTCATGAGAAACGTCGCCAATATGGTGCCGCCCTTCGAGCCCGACGGCCAGTTCCACGCCACATCCGCGGCCATCGAATATGCCGTGCAGGTTTTGAAGGTCAAAGACATCGTGGTTATGGGCCACGGTCGCTGCGGTGGTATTCAGGCCGCGCTCGACCCCAACTTCGAATCCCTGTCTCCTGGTGATTTCATCGGCAAATGGATGAACATGGTCAAGTCAGCCGCCGAGCAAATCCAGAGCAACGACGTGATGACCGCCTCCGAGCGTCAGACCGCGCTGGAACGTGTGTCCATCCGCAATTCCATCAGCAATCTGCGCGCCTTCCCCTTCGTCAAGGCGCAGGAAGTGGCGGGCAAAGTGAAGCTACACGGCGCCTGGTTCGATATTTCCACCGGCGAATTGTGGGTGATGGACGGCAAAACAGGCGACTTTCGCCGCCCGAATGCCTGATCAAGAAGATTGACGCTATCGTTATGCTCACGACGCCGTCACCACGCAGTTGATGCGGGGTGACGGAAGAGACCTCTAGGCCTATTGACCGTCGATAGCCTTGCCGATGTAAGCAATAGACTGCTGGTAAACGCTTGCCGCGTTCCAGCCCTGAATGGCAGAGAAGTTCGTCTGACCCTGCTGATATCCCGCACCGCGCTGCCAGCCGTGGCCGACGAGGAAGTTTGCAGTGGATGCCAGAGCATCGGCGCGCGAGCCGACCAGATCGATACGACCGTCACGGTCGAAATCGACGCCGTAGCGCACGACGTTGAGCGGCAGGAACTGCGTCTGGCCGATTTCGCCATGGGCAGCGCCCTTGGCCGTGATGCTCAGATTACCGCTTCCCACCAGTTTCAGGGCTGCGTAGAGCTGTTCGGTGAAGTAGTCCGAGCGACGGCAGTCATAGGACAGCGTGGCGACGGCAGACAGCGTGTGCTGGTTGCCCATGAAGCCGCCGAAGCCGGTTTCCATGCCCCAGATGGCCAGAAGCGGGCCTGCCGGCACGCCGTAAGCGCGCTCGATATTGGCAAACAGCGCTGCATTGTTCTTCTTCATGGCCTTGCCACGAGAAATGATAGCCTGACCGCCACGCTTCTGCATGAACTGGTCAAAGGAGAGTTTGAAGCTGTGCTGGCCACGGTCCGCACGGATCGTTGCCTGATTATAGGATACATTCGAGAAGGCACGGTCCAGAACGGAGGCGCTGACGCCACGACCAGCCGCTTCCTGCTTGAACGCGCCGACCCAGGCATTGAAGCCTGCCGATGTATTGCCGCATTGCGCCGCCAGAACCGGCGTCGCCGCCAGTGCCGCAACCATTACCACGCCAACGGAAAAAGCTTTCATTGCCCGCATCAGAATCTGCCTTCAATATTTTGGGATTATACCCAGCCCTGTCGCAACACCACAGAGAATTCGCCGAGTTTCAAATTGCCTAGCTATGTCATAACCGGCAAATAAACTGCCCGTGATAACAAAACACCAGAAAACCCGCCCATTCCAGCAGTGTAATGGACGGGTTATAGTTAATGTTTATTAAAAAACCGTATCAGGCTGCGGCCTTGCGCGGCTTGATCAGGCCACGATTGACGAGCAGCTCGGCAATCTGGATGGCGTTGAGGGCTGCACCCTTGCGAAGGTTGTCCGAGACGACCCAGATGTTGAGGCCATTTTCAACGGTTGCGTCCTCGCGGATACGCGAAATATAGGTCGCATCTTCGCCAGCGCACTCGACGGGGGTGATGTAGCCGCCGTTTTCATGCTTGTCGATGACGAGGCAACCCGGTGCTTCGCGCAGGATGTCGCGGGCCTGATCGGCAGTGATTTCGTTTTCGAATTCGATGTTGACCGATTCCGAGTGACCGATGAACACGGGAACGCGCACAGCGGTGCATGTGACCTTGATCTTCGGGTCGAGCATCTTCTTGGTTTCGGCCAAAACCTTCCACTCTTCCTTCGTGTAACCGTCTTCCATGAACACATCGATGTGCGGAATGACGTTGAAGGCGATGCGCTTGGTGAACTTCTTGGCTTCGATCGGGTCGGCCACGAAGACCGCACGGGTCTGCTGGAACAGCTCGTCCATGCCTTCCTTGCCAGCGCCGGAAACGGACTGGTAGGTGGAGACGACGACGCGCTTGATCTTGGCGAAATCATGCAGCGGCTTTAGGGCAACAACGAGCTGCGCCGTGGAGCAATTGGGGTTGGCAATGATGTTTCGCTTGGTGAAGCCTTCGATGGCATCGGCGTTGACTTCCGGCACGATCAAAGGAACGTCCTGATCGTAACGCCATGCGGACGAGTTATCGATGACGACGCAGCCCTGCGCGCCGATCTTTGGCGACCACTTTTTGGAGACATCGCCACCAGCCGACATCAGGCAAATATCCGTATCGGAGAAATCGTAATTCTCCAGATTGGAAACCTTCAGCGTGCGGTCGCCGTAAGAAACTTCCGTGCCCTGGCTGCGGGCAGAGGCCAGAGGAACGACTTCGTCTGCTGGAAACCCGCGCTCGGCGAGAATATTGAGCATTTCACGACCGACATTGCCGGTGGCGCCTGCGATTGCAACTTTGAAACCCATGATAAAGCTCTCTTTCTGCCTCTCCTCTTTTTGGTGAGGGGAACCCGCATAACTGCGGCTTCCTTCTTCCCCGACCAAACCGGGGAGAGAGCGGCGGGCCAGAGACGTTAGACGGTTTTAATCGTCGTTTTGGCCGTAATTCGGATGAAACCAGAAAAGCGCGACAGATCACCGGCAGGCTCTGCCGGATTGTGCATGACAACCATGTCGTGGACATGTCTGATCAAGATCGTGCTCCTTTTCGTGGCAAAGCTATTATGGTGTTTGTATTTTCTGTCAAGCGCAAACAGATGGCAATTCCGTTCGGACGCGGGCAAAGCCACGCGGTAGCGCAACATTTACGATGCTCAACATTAGACTAAAGTCATAAGCCGAAAGCATCGCTCTTCCTTTTGTTAATTTTCTGTCAATCTGTGGTCAGGTGCATCGCGCCGAAAGGGCAGCCTGGAGGAGAGTAGGGCTGCTGCGATGTGTCGTTTTGACATCTGTGGAGGACAGACAATGGCGAATGTAGCAACCGCGACAGCGGAGAAGGCCCGTCCCATGACGGGGGAAGAGAAGAAGGTGATTTTCGCCTCTTCTCTGGGAACAGTGTTCGAGTGGTACGACTTTTATCTTTACGGCTCGCTGGCCATCTATATCGGCGCGAACTTCTTCAGCCAGTATCCGGAAACGACGCGCAACATCTTCGCACTTCTGGCCTTTGCGGCAGGCTTTCTCGTCCGTCCTTTCGGCGCGCTGGTGTTCGGGCGTCTGGGCGACATCGTCGGACGTAAATACACCTTCCTCATCACCATTCTGATCATGGGTTTTTCGACCTTCGTCGTCGGCATTCTGCCGGGCGCGGCGCAGATCGGCATCGCAGCCCCCATCATCCTCATCATCCTGCGCATGCTTCAGGGCCTTGCGCTGGGCGGTGAATATGGCGGTGCGGCAACCTATGTGGCCGAACATGCACCCAATGGTCGGCGCGGTTATTACACCTCGTGGATTCAGACCACCGCGACGCTCGGTCTCTTCCTGTCTCTCGTCGTCATTCTGGGCGTCCAGTTTGCCGTTGGTCGTGAAGCCTTTGCCGATTGGGGCTGGCGTATTCCATTCCTGCTGTCCGTCATCCTGCTCGGCGTCTCCGTCTGGATCCGTCTGAAGATGAACGAATCCCCTGCCTTCAAGAAGATGAAGGAAGAGGGCAAGACATCGAAAGCACCGCTCAGCGAAGCCTTCGGCCAGTGGAAGAACGCCAAGATCGCCATCATCGCCCTCGTTGGCGCCGTCATCGGTCAGGCCGTCGTCTGGTACACAGGTCAGTTCTATGCCCTGTTCTTCCTGCAAAGCATTCTGAAGGTCGACGGGCAGTCCGCCAACATCATGGTTGCCTGCGCCCTGCTTCTCGGCACCGGCTTCTTCGTTCTGTTCGGCTGGCTCTCCGACAAGATCGGCCGCAAGCCGATCATCATGGCAGGCCTCGTTCTGGCCATGCTGACCTACTTCCCGCTGTTCAAGGCACTGACATGGGCAGGTAACCCTGCACTCGCTCAGGCTCAGGCCTCGGTTCGTGCGACCGTAACTGCTGCGCCTGGCGATTGCCGCTTCCAGTTCAATCCGACAGGGACGGCGAAATTCACCACGTCCTGCGATATCGCGACCTCGTTCCTCACCAGAAACTCGGTGCCATACGATGTGGTGAATGGTCCTGCAGGCCAGCCCGCAACGGTCAAGATCGGTGACAAGACGATCACTGGCTACGACGCAGTCGCAGCCGGTGCCAATGCCGCCGCCAATGACCGGGCGTTCCAGAAGCAGATCAACATCGCACTTCATGACGGCGGTTATCCGCTGGTGCGTGGTGCCGCACAGGTGCCGGCTGCAAAGCTCGACGCCTTCATTGCTGCAAACCCTGAACTCGGCCTCAATGCCGATGCGGTTCGCGCGACACCGGCAAAGACGGTGCCTGCCGACAAGCTGGTGGCAGACAAGCTGCTGACACCTGCGGAACTGAATGGTGCTGCAGATATGGCTGTCTACACCGTGGCTGGCGGCGGCGCTTTTGCCATGGTTGCCGATCCTGCGGCGGTCAACTGGATCGTCATCATCGCTGTTCTCACCGTACTCGTCATCTATGTGACGATGGTCTACGGCCCGATTGCAGCATTGCTGGTCGAACTCTTCCCGACCCGTATTCGTTACTCCGGCATGTCCCTGCCCTACCACATCGGTAACGGCTGGTTCGGTGGCCTTCTGCCCGCAACCGCATTCGCCATGAGTGCCGCCAAGGGCGATATCTACTACGGCCTCTGGTACCCGATCGTCTTCGCAGGCATCACACTGGTCTTCGGCCTGCTGTTCCTGCCGGAAACCAAGGACCGTGATATCCACAAGATGGAGTAGTCTTGCTGAAATGAAGGCATGCCTTGCCCCCAACGTCATCCTCGCGCTTGTCCCGAGGATGACGAAAGAGGAAAAGCTAATAATAAAAAACCCGGCAATGATCTCGCCGGGTTTTTTGTTGCTGAATCAAGCTGAAAGCTTTTGCAACTCACCATTGACCAAATCCCGCCAGCCACGGTTCTGAACCAGTTCCGGCAAGAACAACCCCTCGACAACGAAAAATGCGGCTGAAGGATCATTGACATCCACCTGCTTCGCCGCCGCCAGAATCTCATCGCGGCGCGGATCGTTCAAATCACCACGCTTGTGGATGGACGCGATCCAGAGCGCGACGACATAAGCGAATTCGGCAGCGTCACCGCCAGCCCCCAAGGTTTCCATCGCCGCAGCCAGAATGCGTTGCGGCAGTTTCTGGCTCGTATCCATGGCAATCTGTTCGTTGCGATGTGCAATGGTTGGGTTGGCGAAACGTTCGAGAAGCTGGTTTCTGTAAAATGGCAGATCGATGCCGGGCACCGGCTCCAGCGTTGCCGCAGCCGCCTGCATGTGCCGTTCGACGATTTCAACGAATTCCGGCACCGCCATGACATCGCGCACGAATTCCAGATCATGCAGAATGCCCAGATGCGCAATCAGCGTGTGGGAACCGTTGAGCAATCGCAGCTTCATGTCTTCGTAAGGGGCAACGGCTCGCGCAAACACCGCGCCTGCCACCTCCCATTGAGGTCTACCGGACACGAAATCATCCTCGATCACCCATTGCATGAAGGGTTCGGTGTCGAGCGCTAAACTGTCTTCCACGCCCAGCACTTGGGCTGCGCGCGCGCGCGTCTCATCTGTTGCAGCCGGCACGATGCGGTCCACCATGCTGCACGGGAACCTGCCCTCTTCTTCTATCCAGCGCGCCAGCCCGGCATCCCGCCGCCGCGCCATGTCCAGCACCAGACGGCGCACCACATGGCCATTGGATGGAAGATTATCGCAGCACAGAACCGTAAAAGGGGGAATGCCGCGCTCCCGGCGTCTAGCCAGCCCCTCCACCAGAAAACCTATGCCACCGACAGGTGCCTGCGGGTTTGCAAGATCCGCAGCGATGGCAGGATGCTTGACATCGAGGCCGCCCGTCACAGGATCGAGCCCATAGGCCTTTTCGCTCACCGTCAACGTCACGATGCGGATGTCGGGGCTGGAGAGATAGTCGAGCACATCCTCCCGCCGGTCCGCTGCGCACAGCCAGTCAACGGTTGCGCCGATGACCTCGGCGCTGTCACCTTCGGCACTGCGCACCATGATGGAATAAAGCCCGTTCTGCTCAGCCAGCGCCTTGACCGGCTGAGCCGAGCGCAGATTGACGGCAACGATGCCCCAGGGGCCGAAACTCGTCTCGAGCGCTTTTTGTGTGTAGACCGCCTGATGGCACCGATGAAACGCGCCGAGCCCGATGTGGACGATGCCCGGTTTCAGCGCCTTGCGATCAAAGGCTGGAACCGAGACGGCCGCAGGCAGGGCGGTGGAGTTGGAAAGTCTGTTCATGGCGTTACACTCGACCGAATTGGGGATGAAGAAGCGCGCGCTCGATGCCACGCAGTTCCGCCAGTCCTTTCAGCCGCCCGATGGCTGGATAACCGGGCTGTGCGCCGCGTGAGAGATCATCGAGAATTTCCTGTCCATGGTCCGGGCGCATAGCGATGCGGTGGTCTTCCCGACCCTCGGCACGCCTTCTCTTTTCCTCCTCCAGCAGCGCCGCAATGACGGCCACCATATCGGTTGCTCCCTCGAGATGTTCGTCCTCGAAGAAGGAGCATGGAACTGTGTCGGTATCGCGCATGACATTGCGCAGATGCACGAAATGAATGTGATCGGCAAAACGCTTGGCAATGGCAGGCAGGTCATTGTCCTTATGCGCGCCGAGCGAACCGGTGCACAGCGTCACGCCATTTACCCGGCTATCGACCTGACCCAACATATGCGCATAATCCGCCTCAGTGGAGAGAATACGCGGCAGGCCCAGGAGCGGCCAGGGCGGATCGTCACCATGGGCGCAGATATTGATACCCACCTCCTCGGCGACCGGCACGACCTCTGAGAGAAAATCCACCAGATTGGATTGAAGCCTTTTGCGATCGACCCCCTGATAGGTTCTGAGCTTTTCCAGCAGCTGATCCAGCGTATAACCATCCGCCGAACCGGGAAGGCCTGCGCCGATATTGAGGCCTAGCGCGATGATCTTGGTGTCCGGCATGTCGGAAAAACGCTTCGCAGCCTCCTCTACCAGCCAGTCCGGATAATCGACCTTCGCATCGGGCCGTTTCAGAATATGAATGTCGAAGGCGGCAAAATCGGTGAGATCGAAGCGCATGGCCTTGGCACCGTGGCGCGCTTCTGAACGCAGGTCGGTGCGTGTCCAGTCCAGAACCGGCATGAAATTGTAGCAGACCGTGCGAATGCCGCTTGCTGACAGCCGCCTCAGGCTTTCCTGCCAGTTGGCGATATGGGACTTCCAGTCACCGGTCTGGGTCTTGATATCTTCCGACACCGGCACGCTTTCCACCACATCCCAATAGAGGCCACCGGCCCTGATCTCTTCATGCCGTTTGGCAATCTCCTCCACGGGCCAAACGGCACCGGTTGCGATGTGGTGTAGCGCACTGACGATGCCTTCAGCGCCCGCTTGCGCCGCATCCCGCACCGTGACCTTATCCACCGGCCCAAACCAGCGCCATGTATGCTTCATTGTCTTGTCCTTCAGATATCAGTTAGAGCCGACAAAGGTGATCTGCACCTTGCAGGCAACGGAACGGTCACCGGCCTGTTCGAAAGCCTCGACGGCCTTTTCAAGCGGAAATTCGTGGGAGATGATCGGGCGCACATCGATGGTGCGCGACGCGATGAGTTTGACGGCCTGCGCAAATTCCTGATCGAAACGCTGCGAACCGCGCCAGACGATTTCCTTGCCGACCAGCGCATTCAGCGGGATCGTCATATCCCCCGTCACCCCCACCTGAACGATGGTACCGCGTGGCTTGACGGCGGCAAAGGCAGCGCGCAGCGCGGGTCCTGCGGCTGAACAATCGAACACGACGTCGAAGACGCCTTTTCCTTCCTGATAGGGCGCAAGCCCCTGCGGATCGTTCAGAACATTGACGGTGCGGCTCGCCCCCATGGCAGGCGCGCGTGAAAGCGCCGCATCGGCAAGATCGGTCACGACAATCTCCTCGGCACCGGCATGGCGCGCAGCAGCCACCGTCAATAGTCCGATGGGACCGGCACCGGTAACCAGCACCCGACGTCCGGTCAGATCACCCGCTTGGGCCACGGCATGCAAGCAGACGGCCAGAGGCTCGGCGCAGGCTGCTTCTGCGGGCGTGGAGTTCCCGTCAAAAGCGAAGCATTGTTTGGCGGGCACCACCAGCCAGTCGCGGAACATGCCTTGTTCATGAGGCAGGCGCATGGCGCTGCCCATGAAGCGCATGTCGAGGCAATGAATCGGCTGACCGACCTGGCAATAATGGCAGGTGCCGCAGGGTTGCGACGGGTTGACCGCCACCAGCGCGCCGATGGCAAGGCCGCTGACGTCCTCACCCAGCGCTTCGATATAGCCTGACGCTTCATGTCCTGAAATGATCGGCTCACGCACCTGAATGGGGCCGAAACCGCCGTCCTGATAATAATGCAGATCCGATCCGCAAATGCCACCTGATGCCATGCGCAGCAGCACCTCCCCGGCACCGGCTTGCCGCACAGCCTGTGTTTCGACCTTGATATCCTGTTTGCCGTAAAGAAGCGCGACGCGGGTCAACATGCACTTTGCTTTCCTGTGTGTGGATGAAGAAACCCGCGCGAGGGATCGCGCGGGCGTCGCTTTTTAGCGGATCAGCCCCATTTCCGTTGGCAACCACAATGTGATGGCCGGAATGAACGTGATGAGGATGAGCGCCACGAAGAGTGGTACCAGCCATGGTAAAATGGCCATTGTCGTGCGCTCCACCGACAATCGTGCCACCCGTGACAGGACGAAAAGCACCATGCCCAACGGCGGATGCAGAAGGCCGATCATCAGGTTCAGCGTCATGATGAGGCCGAAATGCACCGGGTCGATATCGAACTGCAGCACAAGCGGCAGAAGGATCGGCACCAGAATGGTAATCGCCGCAATCGTATCCAGGAAGCAGCCGACAAACAGCATCAGCAGATTGACCAGCACGAGGAATATCCACTTGCTGTCCGTCAGCGTCAAAATGGCGCTGGACAGCACCTGCGCCGCCTGACTGACCGTCAAAAGCCAGGCAAAGACCGAAGCCGCCGCCACGATGAAGAGAACCGAAGCGGTGGTCTCGATCGTATCGAAGGTGGCTTTTGCCAGCGTCTTGAACGTCATGGTGCGATAGCGCACAAGGCCGAGGAACAGGGACCAGAGAACGGCTGCGACTGCGGCTTCCGTCGGTGTGAACCAGCCCATGGTCATGCCGCCGATCAGAATGACCGGGGTCATCAACGCCATGACGGCGGAGAAGTCGAAATACCAGTCACAGGCAATCAGCACCGCAAGCACGATGACGATGGCAAGGTTGAGCGACATGCCGAACATCGTCAGCAGATAAATGCTGATCGGCACCAGCATGACGACGATGACTTCCAGCGATGCGCCAAAGATGGTGCGCAGGCTGAAAGGCGTGTCCGAGCCCCAGTTCTTGATATAGGCGAAGGCGGCAACGGTAATCATCATCAACAGCGTCATGACGACGCCGGGAACGATGCCCGCCATGAACAGCGCACCGATGGAGACATTCGCCATCATGCCATAGATCACGAATGGCAAAGATGGCGGAAAGATCGGGCCCAGCGTAGCCGAGGCGGCGGTGACGCCAACGGCAGCCTCCACAGGATAACCATGGTCCTTCATGGCCTTGATTTCGATGGTGCCAATACCGGCGGCATCGGCAAGTGCGGTGCCCGACATGCCTGAAAAAATCACCGAGCCGATGATGTTGACCTGCGCCAAACCGCCCTTCATCCAGCCAACGAGGGCGACCGCGAAGGAATAGATACGGCCCGTGACGCCCGCCACATTCATGAGATTTCCGGCCAGAATGAAGAAGGGCACCGCCAGCAGCGGAAAGCTTTCCACACCGGCGATCAACCGCTGCGCGGCGATGATATCGGGGGCGACATTGTAGGAGACGATGTAAAGCAGCGAAGACACCGCCATGGAGATGGCAACGGGCAGGCCGATAAGCATCAGAAGAAGGAATGAACCGATCAGAACCAGCATGTCACAGCTCCTCCACGTTCTGGAATTCTTCAGGCCGTTCCAGCACGGAATAACCGCGCCGAAGATTGGCGACGAAGACCTGAATGGACCGCAGGAACATCAAAACGAAAGCGGCAAACACCGTGTAGAAAACGATGCCGCGCGGCAGCGCCACCGTCACCATTTCCTCATCGGCAACGATTTCCAGATAGCGCCACATCAGCCATGATCCGTAGGCAAAGAAGCCGATGCGCAGCACATCGACGGCCAGCGACATGACCCGTGTCAGATGTGCAGGCAGATAATGGTAAAGCACATCCACCTGAATATGGCGCGACATGCGCACGCACATGACCGAGCCCAGAAACACGACGCCGATCAGGCAGTTGACGGCGATTTCTTCCGTCCAGGCATAGCTGTCGTTCAGCACATAGCGGGTGAAGAATTGCAAAAACACGCAGCCAGTCATGCCCCAGAACAGGCCAAGCGTGACCCAGTCTTCAAAGGCATAGACGGAAAGATCGGCATCGGGCGGTGCTTCATCGAATGTATGGGCGAGTTCCTCAGGTGTCACCTGAGTATGAGTTTCCTGCGACATTGAATTGTCCCTGCTGAGAAGGAAGGGCGGCGCGGCCCTTAAACCGCGCCGGACGCGGCTTTACTGGATGGCGCGAATGGCTTCCCAATCGGCCTTGTCGTAACCGAAGTCCTCGAACTTCACTTTCTCGAGCACGTTCTTCTCAAAATCGGCCTTGTCGACCTCCGTCACCGACAGGCCTCGGGCCTTGAAATCATCGACCAGCTTTTTTTCACGCTCTTCGATGATCTTGGTCGTCTTGGTCGCCGCTTCCTGCATGACGTCAACGAAGATTTTCTTGTCTTCATCGGAGAGGCTTGCCCAGCGGCTCTTGGAAATCACCGTGTTGAGGTGATCGACAATATGGCCGGTGAGAACGATGTTCTTCTGCACTTCGAAGAACTTTTTCGCCTCGATGGTGGTCAGCGGATTTTCCTGCGCATCGACCGTGCCATTCTGAAGCGCCAGATAGACCTCGGCAAAAGCAATCGGCGTGGTGTTGGCACCGCAGGCGCGTGGCATGGCGAGATAGGCCGGAACATCGGGAACGCGCATCTTCACGCCTTCCAGATCACCGCAAGTGGCAATCGGCTTGTTGGCGGTGGTGTGGCGCGTGCCGTAATAGCTGACGGCGGCAATCACATTGCCGGTCTTGTCCTGATATCCCTTGGCGAGCCGCTTGAAGATATCGCTTTTGGTATAGGCGATCAGGTGCTCAGGATTGCGGAAGATGTAAGGAAAATAGGTCACGCCGATAGGCTTGTAGTCACGGGCGGCGAAGCTCGAGCCGGAAATGATCATATCGACCGTGCCGAGCTTCAGACCCTGATTGATATCGACTTCCTTGCCGAGCTGAGAAGCCGGGAAAACGTCGATCTTGTAGCGTCCATCCGTGCGCTTCTCGATTTCCTTTGCGGCCCAGACGGATTCGGTGTGGAACGGCTCGGTGGTTTCATAGACATGCGCCCATTTCAGCGCCGTCTGTGCCTGCGCGGCGCAGGCGGATGCCAGTGCTATGGCCGTTGCGCCCAGCAATGCGTATAATCTCGATGTCATCGTTTTCCCTCCCGGATTGATGTCATATGTCTGTTTTCCGGCACCGCCCTCTCTCCTGACGGCACCATCTTTTTCTTACGGCTCCTCTCCGAAGCTTTCAGAAAATCTCTTCTGCGACAGCGTCAGATGACGGCGCATCGCATCACGCGCACCAATGCCATCATGGGCCGCAATCGCATCACGGATGATGCGGTGTTCTTCCAGTGCCAGCCGCCATGTGTGCGGGCCTTCGAAATGGCTGGCCAGTCGCTCGAAATAGGGCGTCATGCGCCGGTCGAAGATTTGGCCGGTCAGGCGGTGCAGCGTGGCATTGCCGATGATGTCGGTAATCGCGGTGTGGAAGGCGCGGTCCTGAACCAGCATATCGACCGGATCGCCAATCGCCTTCTCCATCTGCCGAAGGCATTCATCCAGACGCTTGATACCTTCGGGCGTTGCCACGCGAGCTGCTTCCTCGGCAATCGCGCTTTCGATGATGCTGCGGGCTTGCAGGATTTCGAATGGGCTGTCGTTTTCGTCCACTGGCAGAACAGTGGATGTCTGGCTGGGGCGCTGGCTGACATAGACGCCCGATCCAACGCGGATCTGAATATGGCCTTCTACCTCCAGAACGATCAGCGCTTCACGGATGGTGGGGCGGGACACGGCAAACCGTTCGGCAAGATCACGCTCGGCCGGAAGTTTTGCCCCAGGCGGCAGCTCTCCCGCTTCAATGAGTGCACGAATCTGGTCCGCGACCTGCCTGTGCAGCCGGCGCGGCTCCAATGCCACGAACATGAAATCCTCCCGCGATCCCATCTGGTAAAATGGTCTTACCAATTGCAACCCAGTAAAGACGAGATTTCATCAAAGTCAATTGCTGATTTATCGATTGTTAATATTTGCGGGCGTGCGGGTACCACGCCTTGCGCCATTCGGTGCAAGGTCTTTCAGGCGATATCTGTGCCATAATCAGTGTGGTACGCCGGGTTCAGTTGCCCCGACGGACCGAGCGGTCACAGATGACGATAAGCCCGTTTGAAATAGATCAGAGCCTCTTCACCGCCATTGATGACGGTATCCATCACATCGCAAATCAGAATGTCATGGGTGCCGCCATCATGAATGGTGCGAATGCGGCAATCGAAAGAGGCAAGTGCGCCGACGAGCAGCGGCGCGCCTGTCTCACGTGTCGTCCATTCGCCAGCCGCAAACCGCGCATCGATGGGGGTTTTACCGCCGAACAGGCTGCTTAGATTCTCCTGATCGGCGGCCAGCGTGTTGATGCAGACGACGCCGTTGGACACCACATATTTATAGGCCGAGGAATTGCGGTTGAGGCAGACGAGCAAGGTCGGCGGGTTATCTGAAACGCTGCAGACCGCGGTTGCCGCAAAACCAGCCTTGCCTTCCGGCCCATCGGTGGTGACGATGTTGACGGCACCGGCCAGTTGCGACATGGCGTTGCGGTAATCCAGGCCGCGTTGTTCCGCAGTCTTCGTCTCCATGACGGCTTCCTCTTTGAGAGACAATGTCTGCATCTAACCCACCTTTCCTAAAACTTCATCAAGCCAGTATGCAGGCGTCCTCGAACGGCAAACGCGGCAGACGACCAAACAGCTTCGATGGATCGCCATAGCCGAGATTGATCAGGAAATTGGATTTCCATGTCGTGCCGGCAAAAAAAGCTTCATCCACTTTAGGCTTGTCGAAACCCGACATCGCGCCCGTATCCAGCCCCAGCGACCGCGCCGCCAGAATGAGATAACCAGCCTGAAGCGTGGCGTTGCGGAACGCCGTTTCTTCCGCCACCGCCGGGCTGGAGGTGAACCACGATCTAGCATCCGCATGCGGAAACAGGGCCGGAAGCTTTTCGTAGAACTCGCTGTCGATGGCGGCGATGACGGTCACGGGTGCGGCCATGGTCTTTTCGAGATTGCCTGACGACAGCGACGGTTTCAGCTTTTCTTTGCCCTCGGGCGAGCGCACGAAAACGAAGCGCGCCGGGCAGCAATTTGCCGATGTCGGGCCCATCTTGGTCAGATCGTAAACTTCGCGCAGCAGCGCATCGCTGACCGGCTTGTCCAGCCAGCCATTGTGAGTGCGTGCTTCCGTAAACAAAGTGGCCAGCGCCTGATGATCCAATGTCATGAAAAAACCCTCGCTCTATATCGATGCCGGGGCGAGCAGAAATTTCTCCAGCCCCGCGTTAAAACCAGCAACGTCGGTAATATTCACCGCATGCGCTCCCTCATCGAACACGGCAAGCTCCGCATTTGGCAAGCCCTCGGCCAGCCGTAAAGAGCGCGTGTAAGGCACCAGCAGATCGTCTTTTGCGGCGATGACGAGGGCCCTGTTCTCGATTTCCGCCAGCCTTTCATCCACATCAAACGCCCTCAATGCCGCGATCCGGCGCAGCACATTATCCCTGCCCTGAAAATGCGCGACGCCATGCGCATCGTCTTTGGCCAGCCGTTCCGCATTTTCCGACATCCAAACCGCCGGATAGAGAAACAGCGGCTGTGCTTTCACGAAAGCTTCCACGCCGGAATTTTCCAGCAGCGAAATGCGCGTGTCGAAACAGCGCCCGGAATGGGCATCCGCCCTGCTCCAGGCGTTGATCAGCACTAGACGGTCAATCAGACCGGGCTTGCGAAGCGCAATATCGAGCCCGATCAGACCACCGAGCGCATGGCCCATGAAGTGAAATTTATCGAGGTTCAGCTCGCTGGCAATCTCCAGCACATCATCCGCCATGGCGGAAATGCCGCCATCCTGCGGCACCTCCCCACCGGTTCGGCCCGTGCCGCGATGATCATAGGTGACGACCCGGAAATGCTGTTGCAGCATCTCCATCTGCGGCGCCCAATAGCTGCCCGATCCGCCAAGACCCGACGACAGAAGAATGGTGTGTGCGTCCGGCTCTTTTCGGCCCTGAACCTCGAAATACATCGTCACCGATCCCGCCGTCCCTTATTTGCCGATATGGGCGACAGTTGCGATCTCGATCAGCGCATCCGGCTTCACCAATCCGCACTGAATGCAATAACGCGCTGGTTTGTCGCCCGGGAAATACTCCGCATATACCTTGTTCACGGCCTGATAATTGGCCCAGTCGGTAATGAAGATGTGGTTCATGGTCACGTCTTCCATAGTCCCGCCAGCGGTTTCGATCACAGATTTGATGGTTTCCAGCACGTGCCGGGTCTGGGCCTCGGCATCGCCCACATGGACGACATCATTGTTCTTGTCGAAGGGCAGCGTGCCCGACACATAGACGACACCATCCGCCAGTGTTCCCGGCGAAAAGGGCGCGATTGGCTTGGATGTACCCTCAGGGACGATAATGGTCTTCGGCATGGTCTGTTCTCCTCTTATAGCGTTGGTCAGTCTTCTATGGGCGCGGCCTGCGAGATGACGGCGCAGAAATCATTGACCGTCGCCACCCAGCCGAAAAATTTCTCGACATTGTAGACCGTCGCCTGCTGGATAAAATCCGGGCCCAGATGGTGGGTCGCGTCTTCCAGCATCACGCCGAAATATTCGAGGTGGAAGGCATCGCGAAGCGAGCTTTCGACGCAGACATTGGTGGCGATACCGACGAAGACGAGGTTTCGAATGCCCCTCGCCCGCAAGACGCTGTCCATATTGGTGTTGAAGAAGCCGCTATAACGGGTTTTCGGCACCAGAATATCGCCCGGCTGCGGCTGAAGTTCATCGACAATGGCGTAATCCCATGTGCCCTTGGCCAGCAATTTTCCCTGCAAGTCCGGTCGCGCCCGCATGGTTTTCAGCGCGTTGGACTTATGCCAGTTGGGAGAGCCGGGACCACCCGCCTCCACATAATCGCTGTCCCAGCCATTCTGGAAATAGATGACCTGCACACCCGCCGCGCGAGCGGCATCCAGCGTCTTGCCGATATTGGCGATGGTCGATTTCGCGCCCGATATGTCGAAGCCCGCGAGATCGACATAACCGCCTTCGGTGGAATAGGCGTTCTGCATATCAACCACCACGACGGCGGTTTCGCTTGGTTTCAGCGAAATCGGTTCGGGGCGCGCTGGAAGGGTGACGCTCTCGGAACGGCTTTTGGGTGGATGATAGCCAGCAACAACGGCGTCCGTCATTCTGCGGCCTCCAGAGCAGCCGTCACATGCTTGCGGCTTTTCATCAATGGCTGCACATATTTCCCGAATTTCTCGACGCCTTCCACGAAATCGTCAAAGGTCAGCATTACGCCGCCTGTGCCCGGCACCTCGCTCATCTCATCCAGCATGGCCGCGACCTCTTCATAGGAGCCGATGAGCGTACCCATGTTGATGTTGACGGCAGAGACCGGGTTGGACATGTGCCGAACATTGGTGTCCGAGCCCGACTTGGTGTCCACGGAGCTTTGCAGGCCGAGCCACTTGATGGCCTCCTGATCCGCACCCGCCTTGTAATGCTCCCATTTGGCCCAGGCATCCTCGGATTTTTCTTCTGCCAGCACCATGGTCAGCACCACAGAGCGCACATCGCGGCCCGTCTTTTCGGTCGCGGCCATGAGGCGCGTATTCGTTGGAGCAAAGGCCGTGGGCGTGTTGACGCCAACGCCGAAGCAGAAGCTGTAATCCGCAAACTTGGCGGAAAAGGCCATGCCCTTGTCGGACGAACCGGCGCAGATGAGTTTCACATCTCCCTCCGGCACCGGCTTCATCCGGCAATCATCCATGGTGAAATATTTGCCCTTAAGGTCGGACTGGCCGGTCGTCAGCAGGTCCTGAAGCACGGTGGTATATTCGCTGAGATATTCGTAGCGATCGCCAAAATAATCGTCGCCGGGCCAAAGACCCATCTGGCTATATTCTGGCCGCTGCCAGCCGGTGATGAGGTTGATGCCAAAACGACCGCCGGAAATGGAATCGATGGTCGTTGCCATGCGCGCAACGATGGCCGGTGGCATGACCAGCGTTGCCGTCGTGCCGAAAAGCTTGATCTTGGAGGTCACGGCAGCAAGCCCTGCCATCAGCGTGAAGGATTCCAGATTGTAGTCCCAGAATTCCGTCTTGCCGCCAAAGCCGCGCAGCTTGATCATCGACAGCGCAAAATCGAAGCCGTATCTTTCCGCCGCCAGCGTGATCTGCTTGTTCAGCTCGAAGCTTGGCTTGTATTGCGGCGCGTTTTCCGAAAGCAGCCAGCCATTGTTTCCAATCGGAATGAAAACACCGATTTCCATTTGCATCCTCCAGTTCCTGTTCCCGTGTTGAACTTTTGAAAGATAAAATGCAGGTTCCGTGCCAGTCTCTGATGCCTAGCAAAAACAATGATTTATAAGGTAGCTGAAATGCGGCGTTTATCAAATGATAAATTTTTTACCGTTTGATAAAAATATTGCCCATTAATTCGGCAGCTGGTTTTCGGTCATTTCAGGGAAATTTGGGGCGTATCTGAACCTCAAAACGCATCATGGCGAACGGTTTACACCGCTCGCCATGAGAA
Source organism: Agrobacterium sp. 20P9.1.2 (assembly GCF_057799395.1). Lineage (NCBI taxonomy): Bacteria > Pseudomonadati > Pseudomonadota > Alphaproteobacteria > Hyphomicrobiales > Rhizobiaceae > Agrobacterium > Agrobacterium sp. 20P9.1.2. Next base: position 696,862 of record NZ_JBYOKI010000002.1, on the reverse strand, counting down.
AACTCAGCCACTTACTTTAGTCGCCTCAGTCCATCTGAACATTCGCGTCCTTGACGACCGGTCCCCATTTGGCAATTTCCTGCGCCACATGGGTCTTCAATTCGTCCGGTGAGGAGCCAACGATCTTGGCACTGAAATCAGCCATGCGCGCAGCAACACCGGGGTCGGCAAGCGCCTTTTTCGCAGCCGCATTGAGCTTATCGACCGCTTCCGGAGGGGTTCCGGCTGGCGCAAACAAAGCGTTCCAGGTGTAAGTTTCATAACCCGGCACCGTTTCTGCAATCGTCGGAACATCCGGGAAGGACGAAGCCCGCTCCGCCGTCGTGACACCCAGCGCGCGCAGAGTGCCGGATTTCATGTGTCCTGAAGACGATGGCAAATTATCGAACATGATGGACACCTGATTGCCCAGAAGATCGTTCAGCGCAGGCCCGGAGCCCTTATAGGGCACATGCTGCATGCTGACGCCCGTCATCGCCTTGAACAGTTCGCCCGAAAGATGGAGCGGCGTTCCGTTGCCGGAGGACGCATAGGCATATTTGTCCGGATTTGCCTTCAGAAGCGCAACGAGTTCCGCAACGTTATTGACCTTCAGCTGCGGGTTGACCACCAGCACATTGGGCACGACGACCAGCAGCGAAATCGGCGCAAAATCCTTTTCAGGGTCATAGGGCTTGGTCTTGAGGATCAGCGGGTTGAGCGCATGGGTGGCGACCGTTCCCATCAAGACCGTGTAACCATCCGGCTCGGCCCGCGCGACACGATCTGCGCCGAGATTGCCGCCCGCGCCTGCCACGTTTTCAACGACGACCTGCTGGCCGAGTTCATCACCCATTTTCTGTGCGATGACGCGAGCAACCACATCCGTGGACCCACCGGCGGCGAAGGGTACGACCAGCGTGATCGTTCGATCCGGGAAAGCCTGTGCCTGCCCTGTGCTGCTAAACGTAAGAAAGGACAGTGCAGATGCGGCGAGCGCCAAGGCAGCACGCCGTTTGAAAAGCGAATGTGTCATTGAACCTCCTGTAGAGTGGCCTCCCCGCCACCGTAACAGTGTAGCTCAACAGCGCTTGAGAGCAAGTCACGCGAAAGTCTATGCCTTCGCGCGCTGGTATCAGGCCATCATACGCTTTGCATGGGCATGCACTGCGCGGAATCCGGCTTCGGCACCGGCAATGACCCTGCCCTCTTCCGCTTCGCTCAATTCGATGGCATCGAGCGCGGCCACGAATGTGCGCCAATGCAATCCGCGTCCTTCCGGTGCACCAGCCAGATGGCGCGCGCCGAATGTCTCGCCAAGACCGATTTTCGCGGCATCCTTCAAGAGAAAGGCAGCGCCGAGGTTCGAACCTTCCACGACATAGAGCCAGCCCAGAGCCTCTGGCAGATCGAAAGCAGCATCATTCTGGCTGAAGCGGACATTTTCGCTCTCAGGTGTCGAAATCTCCAGATCGGCAAGGTCCTGCTCGATGAAACCAAGACGGCGGCGGCCCTTCAGGTCGGGCAGAAGTCCATCCAGAGTTTCGTTGAAAAAGAAGGCGTCGAGGTCTTTGTGAAACAGATATTGTGTCTGCACGAATTTGCCGAAGTTCTCGCGGCTTTCGAAAGGTTTTGCAGACATGATGAAACCGTCAAGCACTTCATGGGCTTCACGCGTTGCTGCTTTCAGACGTTTCGTCCGGCTTGGTTCAAGCTCGGGTGTCTGAATGGCCAGTTCTGCAGCAGTCATGTCTTGATCCTTTTCGTCATCGCTCCAGCGCACATAAAAATCTTTCCTTTCAGAGTCAAATTTTATCGGCGCTATCTGTTCTTTAAATACATGCTTTTCATGAGCAAAGGGAATGAGTGCTCGAAGATGTTGGCGATAGCCTTGTTCTCAGCAGCGCCATTAGCATGGGTTTGATCGAAAATTGCTTCGCTCGCGATTTCTCGGTGAGGCTGCGCAGATATCCTCCTGCCGATTGAATGGCGCTGGAACGCTCCAATATACACGCTATGATTGCGTTCGTGTTCTGTGATCCCATGGCTTTCTCCGCCTCATCATAAGCAGACTGGCTGATGGAGAGCATGGTTTTGACCACATTGGTGGCTTGTTTCAGGTCGTTCCAGCTCCTCACGGTGCCATTTGGGCCGTAGAAAGCGATCTCCGGGCAGGCCTTCAGCAGCGTTTGAAGATCGAAACCTTCACCTCTGGCTGGTTTGGTCACGTCGATCTGATTGTTTCCCGCATTCCACTTTTCCAAAGCCGCCTGCCTCTCCAATTGCTCGGCAGTCGCGTGGCTTTCCTCGTTATCCACATGTTGCACTTCAATAATGGATTCGGATTCTGAACTATGTATAAGCCGCTCATTTTGATAGGCATTGGCGCTTATTTTTTGTTTTTCTACGTGTTTTTCCAACTGGTTAGCCATCTCCTCGCGCAAAAGGCTCAAATCTTCCAGCACCAGTGCCAGATAAGGAGCCTTGGATTTACGATCGAGCGCCGAAGTGACGACGAGATATTGCTGGCGATAGCGATCCCAATCACCGTCGATGCCGTCGGCAATGGCGATCTCACCGAACTTGATGATGTCGCGACGGCAGAGGCTGATCTTTTCGCGTAGTCTTTGGAGCTGCAAACGTTCTTCGACGACCTGTTCGGCAATCGACTGGATTTCATCCGCCCGCGCAATCAGCGGAGCGAGCGAAAATCCATAGGCATCGCTAATGCCACCGCTTCGGTCTTTGCGGGCATAGCGTTTTCCGTTGGGGCTGTCCTTGCGCAGAATGAGACCGGCTTCGACAAGTGCTGCGAGATGACGACGCAAAGTTTGTTCCGGCATACCGTGGGCGCGAAGAGAAAGCTGCTGGTTCGATGGAAAGACCACCAGGCCGTTTTCCTCGGACAGTTCCGCTTTGGGGTAGAAACTGATCAGCGCGTTGAGCACAGCCAGCGATCTGTCGGAGATACCGAGCAGAGGACGGGCTTCGCAAGTGGCGCGAAACAGTTTCCATTTATCGATCGACCGCGCAGGATCGATGTCTTTCGACGCGAACTGGTTTGCGAGAAGGCCAACAGAAACCCCTCGCCGCCCGAAAGGCGTCGTTACAATATGGCTATTCATGTCTTTCACCTTCAAAAAGGCAAAAGAAAATCGCTCACCGAAGAAATATCGATGCCAAGACTCTTGACTATGATTCGCGGAAATGAGATTCTTTGGGTGCTTAGATCAAAGAAAGGCTTCCGTGCGGCAACGTTCGGGGGCTTTTTTCTTTTGTGCTTGCTGCTCCTGTTAGTGGTTCAATCGAAATGGCTGCTTACTGTCTGGAGCGATGCTCTTCGAACAGTGATTGCAGATGCTCTAGAACGAAGGCAGCGAATTCTGGCGCTTGCCTACGGTCGATGGAAATATCGAGACGATTGTCGGTCTCGACGATCTTTGCGAGTTTCTGGCCGCTTTCAGTCGACAGAACGCCGGTCTTCTTCGGCTCTGCCTTGGGCTTCAGAAACTCGAGAATAGATTTAAACTTCTCTTCAGAAGGAAGCCGAGCAACGGTCTCGTCGCGCAGATAGGCGCGTGCAGCCTCGTTCACCTTCGAAGAGGAAAGCTGTTCAGCCAGATCCATCCAGTTGCGCCGTCCAACACCAGGCGCAGGGCCGATGCTGTCAACGATGTCATCAGGTATGCGACCCACAACCGAGAGCATGTTGGACAAATCGCCCTTGTAGAGAGACATGGCCGCCATGATGGTTTCGCGGGTAAAGCGCATTTGAAGCTTCTGGGCAAAGCGCGCCTTCTCGATATAGCTCAGGTCACGGCGTTCGTTGTTTTCCTGTCCCTGCGCAACGACGAGCTGCTCATCCGTCAGGTTACGAACGACAGCGCGAACGGGAATACCGATCTCAGCCACGGCACGCAGACGGCGGTGACCGAAGGCGACCTGATAACGACCAGCGTGCTCAGGGTGAGGACGAACGAGAATCGGAACCTGCTGGCCCTGCTCACGAATGGCTTCCACCAGACCGACATCAGCCTCGATGGAGGACGGCATACGGTCAGGGATAAAGGATGGATCGACATCAGCAGGATCAAGCGCAACGATGGTCAGGCCTTCGGCAAGCTTCTTCTCGATCTCTTCGGCGCGTTTGGAGCGCTCTGAAACTTCGTTCAGCGATTGACCGATCATACCAACGGGAGAATTCACGACATCCGTGACCAACTCCGGCGAACCGAGGATTGGACGGATACGTGGACGTGCGCGCTCAACAGGCGCTTCCGTGTTTTCGTTGGACTTACCGCCCAGATTGGCAAAGATTTCTTTTCTGCTCATGCGGCCCTACCCCAGGCTTTCTTGATCAAGCCTTCAATTTCGGCATTTACATTGGTCATGGATTCCAGCGCGCGGTCATAGGTCGACCGGGTGAACTGCGTGCGCTCCACCTCGAACAAGGTCTGGTTCGTCAGTCCGGCATCGGAAACGGCGGTGGTTTTCAGCATGGGATGGTTCAACACATGCTCACCGAAGATCGAGCGCAGAAACGCGACCATCTGGTTCTGCGGTCCGTCGCTGGGTTCAAAGCGGGTCACGAGATAACGCATCCAATGATAATCCGAACGCGCACCGGCTCTGCCGATTTCGGCTAAGAGATCACCGGTCATTGCCAGAAACTGGTTCATGGACATGACGTCCAGCATCTGCGGATGAACCGTCACCAGAACCGATGTTGCAGCTGTCAAAGCCGACAGCGTCAGATAACCGAGCTGCGGCGGGCAATCGATAACGACCACGTCATAAAAGTTTTGCGCTTGGGCGATAGCTTGGCCAATACGGGCGAAGAACAATGTGTCTCCCGGTGCGCGGCGCATGAGAGCCCTTGGCGTATCATGCTCGAATTCCATCAGTTCCAGATTACCGGGAATGATGTGGAGATCGGGAATGTAGGTTCCACGAACGATCTCGGCGATAGGGCGCTGCTCGCTGTCATAACGGATGGCACCATAGAGCGTCTCATTCGGCCCGACATCAAGTTCGGGTTGATGACCGAAGAGCGCCGACAAACTGGCCTGCGGATCAAGATCGATGGCAAGCACGCGATAACCGCGCAGCGCCAGATATTGTGCAAGATGCGCAGAGGTCGTGGTCTTGCCGGAGCCACCTTTGAAATTCATCACGGCAATGACCTGCAGGTCTTCACCTTCACGACGGTGCGGAAGATAGCGACGCGTGCCGCGTGCGCCTTGATCGAGGAACTTGCGGATCTCGTGAATGTCTTCGACGGAGTAGCTTCGCCGTCCACCGCTTTGGGACGCGCTGAGGTCCGGCTGCTCGGCGGCGATCTGGCGAAGATAGGCTTCCCCGATGCCGATAAGCTTGGCGGTTTCGGACGGCGAAAAATTCCGCATGCTTTTTTCCGCAAGCGGTGCGAATGTATTTGCGTTGTGCGCTTGCAGCTGCGCGGACAGCGCGGCCGAATGCTGTAGGATAAGGCCCGTCAAATCGGGTGCCTTGTCAGCAGATTTCAGATCGGCGCTTTGTGTCATATCTCATCTTTTCCACTTGTTGGATCAGTTGCGTTTTTTTCCGCTGAAATCGGTTTTTTCCGCAACTGAGATATAAGCGCCGATTCTCTTTTTGGTGCAATAGCCATTCGTCCTGCCTAAACATGAATCTTTTCAGCCGGCTAAGAGTCATTTTTGATGTTGGAGATTGAAATATCTCGGCGTTTTTCATCTGGTCTCATCACAAACGTATCGAGTTAGCCGCGGCTAACTCCCCCTCAGCAGCAACCCAGCTGTCACTCCTTCGACGTCGGAACCTTGTAGGCTTGATTGAATTGATGTTTGCCTTTGAAGGTCTTTTCAGGTCTTCTGCGCGGCGCATGAATGAAGAGGAGATATTAAGTGATCTATGATGTCGCTGTCGTCGGCTCCGGGTTTTCCGCAATCAGTCTCGTCACCAATCTTCTCCAGTTGCTTCCTGCCACGGCGTCAATTGCGATTGTGGGTGACGACTCCGCTTTCGGGCGCGGTACCGCTTATCGAACGGAGTTACATCTCCATCGCCTCAATGTGCCAGCTGCGCGTATGAGTGCCTTTACGGACAAGCCGAATGATTTTCTGGAGTGGCTGACGAAGAGAGGGCGCACTGTCGATGGGAGCAGCTTTGCTTCGCGAAATGACTACGGTCTTTATCTGAGGGACACATTGGCGTCCCTGTTGAGAAGCAAGCAGCAGCGCGCGCGGGTGGATTTCATCAAGGCCAAAGCCGTGTCCTGCTTGTCGCATAGTGATGAAGGGTCGGTTTTCAAACTGGGTGACGGTCGCGAGTTCCGAGCACTCAATGTTGCGCTGTGTCTTGGTGTTGGCACCGCAAGTTTGCCGCGGCTAACTTCCGATGCGGACATCGCGCTGCTGCGACGCGTGGTTCGAAATCCATGGCGGCTGAGTTGGCTGTCGCGGGTGAAGCCTGATGATACTGTCGCCATCCTTGGGTCAGGGCTGACGATGATCGATCAGGTGCTGTCTTTGCGCAACAAAGGACACCGCGGCAAAATCCACGTCCTGTCCCGGCGCGGGCTCGTGCCGCATTCGCACATCACCGTGCCCGTTCCACCCGTTGAGCCTTCCATCGATATGTCGCGGCTTGAGATCAGCCAGATCCTGGCCGGGCTCAAGGCGCAGGTGAGGGGAGGTGTTGCGTGGCGAGCGGTCATGGATGGTTTGCGACCGAAGACGCAAACACTCTGGCAAGGCCTGGGGCAAGAGCAACGCTCACGCTTTCTCCGCCATGCCCTGGCATGGTGGAACATCCATCGCCACCGGGTCGCTCCCCAGGTCCATGAAGTTTTCGATGAACTCATGGAAGATGGGACGGTCATGGTTCATGCTGGTTTCGTCTCCAAGATTTCACGCAGCGGGGACCAAAACATCCTGACCTTCCGTCAGCGTGGCTCAACTGAGGAGACATCGCTGGCCTTTGACTGGCTTGTGAATTGTACCGGTATGGAGCGCGCCGGGATTGGTCATTCACCGTTGCTGCAGGATATGCAGAAACAAAATATGCTCGACACGGATGCACTTGGATTGGGCATTCGTGTGGACGATCATTCCCGCGTTCTGTCCTGTGAGGGTGATACGCGGCAGGGGTTGTTTGCAGTGGGTGCCTTGACAGCGGGGCAGTTTTGGGAAATTACTGCTGTGCCTGACATAAGAATACAGACTCGCAAAGTGGCTGAAGAGATAGCCGAACTTTCAGCCAAGTCTCACGCGCAGGCTCTTCCGGAACATACAGATTTGTCCATACGAAGTGGTGAAATGTAAATGCCGCTTAGGTTTCGTTTGGCGGTTTTTCGTCAACGAAAACAACGGCGTAAATTTATAAAAAATTAAGTCAAAGTCAATGAATTTATGTGGGGAGCGACCACCATCGCTCCCCACATTCGTATGTATCAGGCCACGCGCTTGAGAGCGTCGGCGATGATCGAAACAATATCGCCAATCTGGCTTTCCTCGACGATGAGAGGAGGCGATAGCGCAATGATGTCGCCAGTGACGCGGATCAGCAGACCCTTCTGGAAGCAGTCCACAAAGACGTCATAGGCGCGGGTGCCCGGCGCGCCATCACGCGGCGCCAGTTCGATAGCTCCGACCAGGCCGAGGTTGCGGATATCGACAACATGCGGCAGACCCTTGAGGGAGTGGAGGGCATTCTGCCAGGCTTCGGCCAGATCGGCAGCGCGGGTGAGAAGGCCTTCTTCCTCGTAGATTTCCAGTGTTGCAATACCAGCGGCACAGGCGACCGGATGGCCGGAATAGGTGTAGCCGTGGAAAAGCTCGATCTGGTTTTCTGGTCCCTGCATGAGGGCATCGTAAACAGCGCGCTTGGCGAAGACGGCGCCCATGGGGATTGCGCCGTTGGTGATGCCCTTTGCTGTGGTGATGAGATCGGGAACGACGCCGAAGTAATCCGTAGCGAAGGGTTTGCCGAGGCGACCGAAGCCGGTGATGACTTCATCAAAAATCAGCAAGATGCCGTGCTTGTCGGCAATGGCGCGCAGGCGCTCGAGATAACCCTTCGGCGGCAGGATGACACCGGCTGAGCCCGACATGGGTTCGACGATAACGGCGGCAATGGTTTCTGCGCCGTGGAGAGCGACCAGCCGTTCCAGATCTTCCGCCAGTTCCAGACCATGTTCCGGCAGGCCTTTCGAAAAGGCGTTGCGCTCCACGTCCAGCGTGTGGCGCATATGGTCAGCGGGAATTTGCGGAAAGACGCGGCGGTTGTTGACGAGACCGCCGACAGAAATGCCACCAAAACCGACACCGTGATAGCCCTTTTCACGACCGATGATGCGGCTGCGCGTTCCCTGACCGATGGCACGCTGATAGGCAATTGCAATCTTCAACGCCGTATCGACCGACTCGGAACCGGAGCCCGTGAAGAAGACGCGGTCCAGCTGCGCCTCTGCGCCGCCGGGCGCATTGGCTGCAAGCTTCTCGGCAAATTCGAAAGCGATGGGGTGACCCATTTGGAAGGTCGGGGCAAAATCCATGGTCGAAAGCTGACGCTCTACAGCCTCCGCAATGCGGCGACGACCATGCCCGGCATTAACGCACCACAGGCCCGCCGTGCCATCCAGAACCTTGTTGCCATCGACATCGGTGTAATACATGCCTTCCGCGCTCGCCAGAAGGCGCGGCGAGGCCTTGAACTGCCGGTTAGCCGTGAACGGCATCCAGAAATTGGCAAGGTTTGGCATGTTGGGTTTGCTGCTGTGGTCCATCGAATTTCCCTCTTTGAGATGACGTATCAATCCTGACTTCTCCCGATCGAACAAGTCTTTTTCTTTTGTCCTCTAATTCATTGTAAACATTGAGGTGATCTGTAAGATTTGCGATATATCGAACATATGCAAATCGCGGAGCGTCAGGTGGTCGTTGATATTGGTAACAGGTTGCGCCATCTGCGCTCCATTCACAAACTCTCACAACGCGAATTGGCACGACGTGCGGGCGTGACGAACTCCACGATTTCGCTGATCGAGTCCAACTCGGCCAACCCTTCGGTTGGGGCATTGAAACGCATCCTGGACGGCATTCCCATCGGGCTTGCGGAATTCTTTGCCTTCGAACCGGACAAACCGCGCAAGGCTTTTTACGCCGCCGAAGAGCTGGTGGAGATTGGCAAGGGACCGATTTCCTACCGCCAGATCGGTGACAATCTGTTTGGCCGAAGCCTGCAGATTTTGAAGGAGTGCTACCAACCCGGCGCCGGGACCGGGCGCGTGCCCCTGGTGCATGAGGGAGAGGAGGGCGGCATCGTGCTGTCCGGGCGGCTGGAGGTTACCGTGGATGACGAGCGCCGCATTCTGGGACCGGGCGATGCCTATTATTTCGAGAGCAGGCGACCCCATACGTTTCGATGCGTGGGGCCGGTGCCGTGCGAGGTGATCAGTGCCTGCACGCCTCCGAGCTTCTGATCGTGGTAGTATAAAAAGGTAGCCGACGAATTATTTTGTGTGGTTTATTAAGAGATCATATCGGTGGCCATGAAGCCACCGATGCCAGAAAAGTTTTATTCTAAAACTGGTTGTATCCGCTGTTGTATTTCGCCTGTTAATTCTTCCTATTGCCACGTTAATACACCGTTAACCCTCCTCAAGCGAGCATTAGCATATTCTTATTACCCGCTATCGGCGTGACTTTTTGCCGCCTGTGGGTTAGCATCGGCGATGCATCAGCCGGGAGGGAGCGAGCATGAAGTTCACCACAACAGGCTATGCAATGGTCGTTGCAGCCTTGATCTTAGCGCCGAGTATGACAGTTGCGCAGGTCGCGACAACGGATTTCAACGTTCAGATCACCATTCAGGCCGAATGCCGGATCAACTCGGCAAGCACACTGGATTTTGGAACACGCGGCGTTCTCGCTGGCAATGTGGATGCGCAAAGCCAGATCATCGTGCAATGCACGAACAACACGCCTTTCTCTTTGGGATTGGGACAAGGCAGTACGGCTGGAGCAACGGTGGCTACCCGTTTAATGGCGTCAGGTGCCGGCGCAACAATCGCTTACTCGCTCTACACCGATTCTACACATACGAGCGTATGGGGAAATACTGTCGGTACAGATCGACAGACCGGGACAGGAACGGGTGCACCTCAGACCTTCAATGTCTATGGACGGGTAGCGGCCCAGACCACGCCTGCCGCCGGTGCGTATAGCGACACTGTCAGGGCTACCATCAACTACTAACGCTCAAGGGAGGATTGCCTATGCGTCTTTTAACCTTAGCGGCTGTGTTACTTGCCGGTTTGTCCGTGTCGCCGGTCAATGCTGCGTCGCTGCGGGTCTCGCCCGTCATTCTCGACCTCAAGGCACCGACCGCATCGTCTACTTTGCGCGTATGGAACGATGCCAAAACGCCGATCAATGTTCAGGTGCGCATCTTCCGTTGGACCCAGGAGAACGGCTCGGATGTTCTCACCCCTGCAAATGATGTGGTTGCCAGTCCGCCGATGACGCTTCTGAAGCCGGGCGCGGAAAATGTCGTGCGCATTGTCCGGCTTTCCAAAAAACCGGTGAAGGCCGAAGAGAGCTACCGCATCATTGTCGATGAACTGCCGCCAACGGGCCAGCAACCGTCAGGCACGATCAATCTCGTTCTTCGCCACTCGATCCCGGTTTTCTTCTCCGAGAATACGGCCAGTGAAGCGCAGACGGTCTGGTCGGTAACGCCACAGGCGAATGGCTACCGGGTGTCGGTTTTCAACAATGGCACCAAGCGACTGCGCGTCGCCAATCTGAAACTGCTGAATGACAGCGGCAAACCCGTGGCGGGGCAGGATGGGCTGGTGGGTTATGTGCTGGGCAAATCCGGTGCCAGCTGGCTGGTCCCGGCGGCAGGCGGCAAGCGATCCGGCGGCGCATTGAAGATTTCGGCAGACAGCGAAGGCGGCCCCGTCAATGCGACGGCGCGCGTTACAGGCGGATAGCCTCGCTGTTTTGGCGATTGCAAGTTTGACGATCCTTTCATCGAGCCGTTTTTCCATGGCGCAGGATGTTCCTGCGGCACCGCCCGTCTCTGTTGCCGCCGAACAGGCCGGACAGTTGCAGCTCGAAGTGTACATCAACACTATGTCCACGGAACTGATCGCTACATTTCGTCAAGACAGTGCCGGGTCGCTGCTGATCGAGCCACAACAGCTGACCAATGTCGGGATCACGCCGGTGGAAACTGCGAAGGCCAATGACGGCTGGATCGATATTTCCAAGTTGCCCGGTGTGACGTCACGCTACGATGAAGGCAGCCAGTCCATCTATTTCGACCTACCGATGGAAGCTCGCGCCAGTAAGGTGATCGATGTCTCGGGCCGTCCGAAGCCAGCCGAGGAGGATGAGGACGGCGAGAGCAAACAGAGAGTGGCGAAGGACATGGGTGGGCTCGTCAACTACACGCTCTATGGTGCCTCTGGTGGAAATCGCTGGTCTGATCTGACGGATTTCAACGGGGCATCCGCTCTTCTGGAAAGCCGCGTGTTCGGGCCGCTGGGGGTAATCTCGTCCTCCCAAATCCTGAGCACGTCTCAGAACGAACAATTCGATACCAAGCGTCTGGATAGCTACTGGACCTATTCGGATGAGGAAAGCCTGACGACCTACCGGGCGGGCGACATGATCACCGGCGGGCTTTCCTGGACGCGACCGGCAAGGCTTGGCGGCATACAGATTAGGCGCAACTTCGATTTGCGGTCCGATATCGTGACCATGCCGCTGCCCGAATTTGCAGGTTCGGCGGCGGTGCCTTCGACCGTGGATGTCTATATAGATAATGTGAAGCGCATTTCTCAAAAAGTGCCCGAGGGGCCGTTCTCCATCACAAACCTTCCGGTCATCAACGGGTCGGGCAATGCAAGGCTGGTCGTGCGGGATGCGCTGGGCCGCGAGACCGTGTCGGAAACACCGTTCTTTGCCTCCACCAGTCTTCTGGCTCTGGGCCTGCTGGATTTTTCCGCCGAGCTTGGTTTTGCGCGGCGCAATTATGGTCTTGAGTCTTTCGATTATGATGAAAGACCGCTCGGCTCGGCAACGGTCAGATATGGATATTCCGACACGCTGACAGTCGAAGGGCACGCGGAAGGGGGAGAGGATTTCTACAATTTCGGCGTCGGGGGCGTCTTTTCGATTGGCACCTACGGCCTAGGGACGCTGTCCGGTTCCTCCAGCCGGTTTGGCGGTGAAAGCGGCTATCAGCTTGCCGCAAGTGCCGAAGCCGAATTGTTTGGCATGAATTTCTTCGCGCGATCCCAGCGGACCTTTGGCGACTACAATGATCTGGCGTCCGTTTCCGCAGACACGAGCAAAATCCAAACACCATCGGGATTGCTGAGCGCCCGTGCGCCGCGTGCCGTGGACCAGATATCGGTTTCTACCCCGCTCGTCTTCGATGAAACGAGCTTGAATTTTTCCTACACCCAGTTCGAAAGCGCTGATGGGCAAAAATCCCGGTTGCTGGGATTGTCGGCTACGCGTCCTTTGGGCGAAAACGGCAATATCTATGTCACCGCCTATAAGGACCTCGAAGATAAGAATTCCTACGGTATTTTTGCCGGTCTTTCCTGGGCTTTCGGCGGCGGCATCTCGACTTCGGCGGCTCTGTCGGGTGATGCCAACGGGTACTCGATGACGGCTGACATTGCCAAATCCGAAGAGCAGACAGAGGGAAGTTACGGCTGGCGGATGCGCGGTTCCCGGGGTGCCAATGATATTATATCGGCAGCGGGCAGCTATCGCGGCAGCGTCGCGCGTGTTTCAGCGGGGGTCGATCAGTTCAACGGCTCGACGCAGGCCTATGGGCAGATCGAGGGCTCGATTGCCGTGGCAGGTGGTGACATATTCGTTGGAAACCGGATCGACGACGCCTTTGCTGTGGTGGATGCGGGAGCGCCGGGTGTAGAAATCCTGCTGGAAAACCGTCCCATCGGCCAGACCAACCGTCGCGGCAAAATCTTGCTGCCCAATCTCAGATCCTATGATGCCAACAATATTACGCTGGACCCGAGCAATCTTCCTCTGGACGCAAAAATAGACAGGACCAAGCAAGTTGTCGTTCCGGCCGACAGGGCAGGGGCCGTTGTCGATTTTCAGGTGGAAACGCAGGGGCGCGTGGCGCTGATTACGCTGAGGGACGAAAGCGGAGAGTTCGTTGAAGCGGGATCAACGGGCGTTACCGACGCAAAGAACGATTTCGTCGTGGGTTATGACGGGCAGGCTTATCTCGATGATGTCGCAGACAGGCAGCGTCTCACCATCATCCAACCGACCAAGGGAAAATGCCAGGCTGACGTGGTTGCGGCGGCGAGTGATGAAAAACGCGTGACGCTGGACGCCATTTGCAGGAGTATTCCATGATCAGGTTTCGCCATTCCGCCATTGCTCTCGGCGCAATTTTTTGTGGCTCGCCGGTCTGGGCGCAAAGTTGCAGTTTCAGCATGTCCGACATGAATTTTGGCTTCGTCAATCTCGCTGGCGGCGCCACACCCAACAGTACGGCTACGCTGAACGTCACCTGCAACAATAACTCCGGCAGCAGTCTGTTCATTCGCATTTGCGCTAACATCAATGCGGGCAGTGGAGGGCAGGTGAGCGGTGTCCGGCAGATGAAGTTTGGCAGTACGTCCACCGCCCTCAATTATCAATTGTATCAAGATGCTTTGCGTTTAACGCCCTGGGGCTCGGTGGATCTGACGGCAATTGGATCACCTCTGGTGATCGATATGCCGCTGCCAGCATTGATCAACACTGCAACTCATACGGTTTATGGCAGGATTTCCGCCTCACAGGCCTCGGCAGCGAAGGGCCAATACACATCCAGTTTTGCTGGCATGGAAACCAGGTTCAACTACGCCGCATATACTCTTGGGGCTCCGAGCTGCACGGGGATGACGCAAGGCTTGACCCGTGTGCCCTTTACTGTCACGGCGGCGGTCGAGCCGACCTGTATCGTGTCCGCGCAGTCGATCAATTTTGGCAGTCACGGCGTTCTGAGGACGGACGTGGATGCAACGGGCTCCATCTCGCTCACCTGCACAGCCAATCTGCCCTACACTGTTTCGCTCAATGGCGGCCTGAGCAACAGCCCGCCGGCGGCGCGGCGAATGACACGCTCGGGCGCTGGCGTGACCTATGGTCTTTATCGTGACACAAACCGGGCCAATGTCTGGGGAAGCGCTGCGGGGCAGATCGCTTCCGGCACCGGAAATGGCAGCGCGCAGACGCTGACGGTTTATGGTCGTGTTCCGGCGCAAAATACGCCAGCACCGGGGCTCTATTCCGATACGGTGGTGGTGACCGTCAATTACTGAGCTTGCGCCGGTCGATGCGCCCACATCCGGTGGCGGTGGAGTTAGGGCGGAGTGTTTTCGCAAAACGGTATATTAACACGTCACCCCTAAACTGCGGGCTGGCCAAATGCCGGGCAATCGTTCTGTCCGGTGTCGGCAGGTGAGACTGAAAGGCTCCGCCTTTGGCGTGTCAGCCCCGATGTTTCGAATGCCAGAACACAGTGAGCAAACGTTGAAGAGCATGGCGATACCAGGACATCGCACACGGCAGCTTCCGCAAGAATATGGGATCGTAAACCGATATGGCGATTAACGACACCACGTCTTACGAGCCGCATTACCGTGAGCAAGCCAGTGGACCGAAAAATCTCCTGCGCCTGGCGGCCCTGCTGTGGCGCAACATCCTGTTCATCGTCCTTATCGGCATTATCTGCGCGGCGTTGGCATTCGGCGTGTCTCTGCTGATCCCGAACTATTACGTTGCCACTTCGCAAATTCTGCTCGACCCGGAAGGTTCGCGCGTTCTGGAAAGCGATCTGCCGGGCCAGCCGAGGTCCGTGGATTCGCATGTCCTCAATCAGCAATACATCATCACATCCGCGCAGGTGCTTTCCCGCATCGTGGAGAGTGAAAAACTCTATGACGACCCGAAGTTCGGCGCGGCCAAGCCTTTTTATCCGGACAAAGAAAGCCGCAGCAATCTGGCGCTCGATGCGTTGCGCAAGGTCATATCCGTCGATGCTGCAGGCCGAAGCTACGTCGTCAACGTGATTGTCAGGTCCGACAGCCCGCAACGGGCCGCCGACCTCGCCAACCTCATTGCCAACACCTACACGCAGGTGCGCGTCGAAATGAACAGCGATGTTCTGCGCCGCACCGGTGGCGGGCTCGCTGCACAACTCGATCAGCTGCGCAAAGCCGTGGAAGATGGTGACCGCGCGGTTCAGGCCTATAGGGCAGAGCATAATCTGGCAGATATTCAGGGCCGCCCTGACGTCGAGCAGCGTATTGCAGACGCCAATACCGAGATTTCCCGACTGTCTGCGACGGTTGCCGAAAGCGAAGCGCTTGTCGCGGAACTCAACCGTGCGAGAAACGACCGGCAATATCTGCGTTCCATTCCCGACACATCGCTGACACCAGCGATTATTTCCCTGCGCGCGCGGTATCAGGAAAGCCGTGAAGAGGAATCCGTTCAGGCAAATTCGCTCGGCGCACAGCATCCGTCCTTGCAGGCGGCGCGCGCAAGAACGCAATCGCTTGCCAATATTCTCGATGAACAACTGCGCAATTTCGCAACCGCGACTTCAGGCAATCTGGAGCGGTTGAAGAACCAGCTGACACTGCTCAGAACCAACGCCAATACCTTGAAGACCACGCTCAACAGCGACGAGCAGACCATGGTTCGCCTGCGCGAATTGCAGCGCAAGCTGGAAAGCGACAGGGCGGTTTATGAAGCATTTCTGTTGAGAACCAAGCAGCTTTCCGAGCAGCAGGGCACATCCAGCGAAAATCCGCAGATCATTTCCAGTGCAGAACCGCCATTGCGTGCCGCTGGCCCGCCGCGCGCGCTGATAACGGCGGGTGGTGGCATTCTGGGCCTTATTCTCGCCGCCGGACTTCTGATTTTGCGTGACCAGTTTCGCGGGCAGCAGGACGAGCCGAAACAGCTCGTGCGCACGCCTTTCGTTGCAGGCGGAGATGGCAATGGCACGGTCACGCTGTTACCGGCATCCGATAAGGTCGAGGCGGTTGCCGCACCACCTGTCGCTCACCAACCGCGCCTCATTCGGGAAGCCGATACCAAGGCATTGAATGCACCCACCGTCGAGGATTTCGGCGGGCTTGCCGCGTTCGTATCTTCCCATATCAAACCTGCGGCCAATCATGCCATTCTGGTCGTTTCCACGGGCCCTAAAAATCGCGCGCCCTATTCCGCATTCAACCTTGCCGTCGAAGTGTCGAAACTGGGACGGCGGGTTCTTCTGGTGGATGGAGCAACCCACGATCCGTTGTTGACGGCAATGCTTTTACCTGAGCAAAGTGCCGGTGAAGCGGACGCAGATGACTTTTACGGCGTGGAAGCCGTTCCCTTTCTTCATTTCGCACCGGCAGATCCGCAGGGCGAGATCGCGATTCGCGACCCGAAGGACAAGAATGGCGACGCTTTCGATCTGATCGTTGTCGATGGTGGTGTGGCGGCGAAATCGCGCATTCGCCCAAGCCTTCGCCGTGATCTGGATGAAGTGTTCCTCATGCAGCACGAAGACGATACCGGCAGTGTCGTCATCGCGCTCGTCACGTTGGAAGAAAGCGGAATGGACGACATCAAAGTGTTACGCATGACGCGTTCCGGTCTGCAATATTGAGGGCTGACTTTGGCTGAGAACAACGAACGGGCGGCCATGCGCATCCCTTTTCTGCAGGGACGTTCCGTCACGGGCCTGAATGTCATCTTCAATATGGGCCTTCGCGGCTCCACGCTTGTTCTGCGTTTTGCGCTGTCGTTCTACATCGTCAAATTCATTGGCCTTGAAGCGGCGGGCGTTTATGGCCTGGCGCTCGGCGTCGTCAGTGCGGCACCGGCCATTCTGGGCTGGGGGCTGAACTACTTCATCTCTCGTGACATCAGCGGTAAAACCTCGGGAATAGCCGGTCTTTACATGAAGACGCGGCTGATGGTGACGGTGACGTCACTGGCCGCAATGACCGCCATCGGTCTGATTGCGGCCTATTTCATGGGTCAGCCCGTGATACCGCTCTATTTCCTCATTCTGCTGGTCGTCTGGCTCGAGACCATATCCTGCGACATCCATGTGCCTCTGATTGCGCAGGAAATGTCCAGCCAGGCCAATGTTCTGTTTTTCCTTAGAACATCATCGTGGATCGTGCCCGTTGTTGGTCTCGGACTAGCCTTTCCGTTTTTCCGAAACATCGAAACGATCATGGCAGCCTGGGCGCTGGGCTATATTCCGATGTTTGTGTGCCTTGCATTTTTCCTGCGCAACTGGCCGTTCCGGCGTATTTTTCAGACAAAAATGCGCTATCGCTGGGTCAAGAAGCGTATGCGCAAGGCATGGCTCATTTATATCAGCGACATGAGCAATGTTGGGCTCGTCTACGCCGACCGTTACATCGTGTCGCTTTTGCTGACGCTCTCCCTGACCGGCGTTTACACCTTCTACTGGTCGTTGGCGAATGCGTTGCAGACGCTGATTTCGACCGCAGTGCTGCAAGTGGCGATCCCCGCGCTTTTCAAAGCCTGTAATACCGGCTCCATGAAAGAGTGGCGGGATGTGATGATCTGGCAGTTTACCAAGACGGCTGCTGTCGCATTCGGGCTCGGCGTGGCGATTTTCGTCAGCGGTAATATTCTCGTGCATCTGATGAACATGCCGGAGCTGGGTCAGCATCAGGGTATCTTTGCGCTTCTGCTGCTGACGGCGGTTGTGCGCTCCTGTACCGATCTTATGGGGCTTGGCCTCAACAGCTTGCGCAAAGACAGCCATTACGCCTTCGTGAACCTGTCCAGCGTGCTTTTGTCGATCGGCATGAGCGTCTTGTTGATCAGCACGTTTGGCTTCATCGGCGCCGGACTTTCCGCATTTTTCACAGCACTTGTGACCGCGACGATTTCCAGCACTCTGCTGTGGCGGGCCTCGCGATCTTAAGGACGACCAGACATTTCATATTGAAGAACCATTTTATCAGGGGTGATTGAAACCATGGCATCGGATCAGCCACAGCATTCTCTCGGACGTCGCATTTTCAAAAAACTTTATCACGCCGTCATTCAAAGCCTGCCGATCAAGCAGGCGACGCAGCTGCAATATTACCGCTACCACAAATTATGGGCGAACCTCGACAATCCGAGGACGCTGAACGAGCATCTGGCTGCGCGCAAGATTGCCTGGACCGGTCCAGAGTCCGATCCGCGTCTTGTCATGCTGAGCGACAAGATTGCAGTGAAGGCGCATGTTGCGAAGGTTCTGGGTGAAAAATGGGTGACGCCCATTCTGTGGCGCGGCAAGAACCTTAATGACTGCCCGCCGCTGCCGTTTCCCTATGTCATCAAGGTCAATCACGGCTCGGACCGCAATATCTTCGTCTATGGTCCTGAGGATCTGGTCGGCGCCAAGGAAAAATGCGACGCTTGGCTGGCGGGGCGTACCGCTTGGCGCTTGGCGGAAGAGTGGTACAACCACATCGACCCCGAAATCTTCATCGAGCCTTTCATCGGTGACGATGGCGAAGCGCCTGTCGATTACAAGCTGTTCTGCTTTGAAAACGATATTCCTTGCATCCAGATCGATACGGCGCGCTTTACCGATCACCGTCGCTGCTTTTATGACGAGCATTGGAACAAGCTCGATTTTGGACATTATTATCCGCTCGAAACCGGCGAGTTGCCGCGCCCGCCGCATCTGGAGGACATTCTGGCGGCTGCACGCACGCTGGCACAGGGCTTTGAATTCGTCCGCATCGATTTTTATGACAAGCCATCCGGCCCGCTCTTCGGTGAGATGACCTTCAGCCCGACATCGAGCTTCGGTGCATTCAGACCGCCATCGACGGATGCATGGCTCGGCACCTTCTGGAAGGACAAGCCGACGGGGACGTTTCGCACCGGGCAGGAGTGATGCTTAACGCGTTGCTGCTGCGACCAATATGGTTTCGAGCTGTCCGTAATAGCCGGATTGTTCGGCAGTACCCTTGAAGTTTGCCAGACCCGGAAAAATTTCGTCGCGTTTTTCCCACCACTGCCTTTGGCCGATGGAGAGGGCATTCGCCATGAGTTCGGACAAGGCGTTTGGCTTGTCGGGATCGTAGAACCAGCCCGTCTGATGTTTGCGGATGATTTCCGTCGTGCCGCCGCGCGCGGTGCCGATAACGGGAATTCCGTAGATGGGTGCTTCCACGAGAATGCGGCTCTGCGGCTCGTGCCAGCGGGACGGCACGATGACGACATCTGCAACGCGGTAGATTTCTTCCGGTCGGACGAAACCCTTGAAATCGACGGAGGCATCTTGCGACAGTTGCTTCAGCTTTTCCAGATCGCGCGGACGACCGCGACCGGCGATGATCAGCCTTGCTTCGTTATGTTTTGGCAGCGACAGGAAGGCGTTGATCAGGTCTTTTACGCCCTTCTCATCTGCAAGAGAACCAAGATAACCGAAGGTGAAAACCGGTGCAGCAGGCGCTTGTCTGCCCATCAGTGCCGTTTCGAAACTGCTTTCGGTCGCGTTGGTGTTGTGCATGACGTGCCAGTCGGCATCCTGCAACACGCCATTGCTGAGAAATCTTTCCCGCAGGGCATCGCTGACGGCGATCACGGTCATATCGCTGCCGGTCAATTCCCGCGTCCGGCGCTTCAGCAGTGAGCAGTCGAGGCAGGGGCGTTTGCAATTGTCGCCATTGCGAAACATGCTGGTTTTGGGACAGAGCAGGCCATAGTCCCTGAGATGCAGGCAAATCGGGATGTTTGCCGTCCGTGCGGCAATGAAGAGCGCCGGCTGCATATAGGCGGAATTCTGGGCATAGATCAGGTCGAACTTTTCTTTGACCAGGAACTGGGTTAGCTGTTCAGGACAGATCGCCCCGAATGCCGTGCGCAGGTGCCAGCTGGCACGTCGCAGCAAACCGGCGGAAGATTTACGGGGCAGCGGCAGATAGCTATTGTTCCAGGGAAGACGAACGACGCGGATGCCGCCTTGCAGCCGGCTTTCACCCGGTGGGGCAATGGCATCGCCTTCCTTTCCCAGCGCCAGTACGGTGACATCGTGACGCTGCCCAAGCTCCATCGCACCCAGACGCGCTGAAATCTCTGCGCCGCCCTCCTCTTGTGGAGCGAAAGTTTGCGATACGATGCAGATTTTCAAATCCGCTTCCCTTTTTCCGCGAAATGCGTCGTGTTTTTGCTTACCCGTACTTATGCCCGCTCAACTATTTAAATATATTGAATGGCAGCACAGCAAAAATCATAGTCTTGAGACGTCCCATCACAATAGAATGAGCGGAGCGCAGAACTTCGAAACACTCTTAATGTTGTGTCCACGCTGCTTGCGAAATTACATAGGGGGAAGAATATTTCGCTCCTTCTGTTCCATCTTGATTAAGGAATTTACGATTTAAGTTATTTGCGAAATGGCAGGTCGTCATTCGATGCGATGCTGTGAATGAGGTGGATCATGATGATTCTGCGCGTTTTTGAGACGATACCCGGTGGGACTGTGACCTATTTCAACGATGTCTCGGTGGGTGTGGAGCGCGTTGAGAGACGAAAAATCGCATGACGAATTTCATCAATGGCCGGTTTTTGACTCAGAAGACCAGCGGTGTTCAGCGGTTTGCGCGAGAGATCGTCAAGGCGCTCGACCGGCACTTGGTTTCCACCCAAAGCACGGATGAATGGGTTCTGTTGGCGCCGAAGGGTGCTGTGCTGGATATGCAGCTTTCTTCGATCAAACAGCAGCATGTGGGTACCCTGTCTGGACATCTTTGGGAGCAGACCCAGCTTTTTGCTGCTTCCCGCAAAGGCAGGCTGGTCAATCTCTGCAATAGCGGTCCTGTTCTGCATGGCAAAAGCTTGACGGTCATTCATGATGCGATGATTTTTCGCACGCCGGAGAATTTCTCAGCTGCCTACCGTATGGTGCACGGCGCGCTTGGGAAAATTCTGGCACGTCGCGGCCGGATTGCGACCGTGTCGGAATTTTCGCGGCGGGAACTGGCGCAGACCATCGGTGCAAAAAACGTTTCGATCATTCCCAACAGCTGTGAGCACATGGCATCCATTACGCCGGATGAGACGGTGCTGCATCGTCTTGGTCTGACGCTGAACACCTATCTGCTGTTTGTCGGCTCTCCGACGCCGAACAAGAATATTCTGCGCGGTGTCGAGGCCATCGACATGATGGGTCAGAGAGCGCCGCAATTCGTAGTCGTTGGGGCCGCAGCCGCCAGTGTTTTCAAGGGGGATGCGGAGGCTGGACGCCCGAAAAACGAGCGGGTCGTCTTTACCGGTCGCCTGTCCGACGAGGAAATCGTTGCGCTTTATGCCCATGCCGGGGCGTTGCTGTTTCCCAGTCTCTATGAAGGATTTGGAATTCCGCCGCTGGAGGCGATGTTCCTCGGCTGTTCGGTTCTGTCCTCCAATATCGAGCCGGCGCGTGAAGTCTGTGGCGACGCGGCCATTTATTTCGACCCCAAAGATGCTCAGGACATCGTCAAGGCTATTGATCATTTGACCGCAAATCCCGATCTGCGTGGTGAGATGATTGCGCGCGGACATGCAAGGGCGGCGGCATTTTCCTGGGACAGAAGTGCAAGCGCCTTGCTGAAAGCTGTCTCCGATCTTTGATGCTATGTTTACACTTGCTGAAATAATATGAGATCAGCGTCACTCCCGGCCCCGCCGGATGATGAGTGCGTGATGGAGAAGAAACGAAACCCATGAAAATCTGTATCGTCGCACAGACATTTGCTCCCCAGGAGGAGGGCGGTGCAGAGATCGTGGCACGCATGTGCGCGGCAGAGCTAGCGCGCTATCACGATGTCATCATTCTTTCCCTGGGCCTTGAGGGCGACAAGGTTGCGCCTCCGGGTGAGAGCATCAATAGCGATGGCATCAGGGTTCTGCGCGTCAACTGGCACAATAGCTATCTGCCGGGTCCACGCAAACCGGCGGTCAGCAAGCTTGGCAAACTGGCATGGCATATTCGCAGCGCATTGGGTGCGACATCTGCAAAAGAGGTCAAGGATCTGCTGCTGCGCGAGAAGGTTGACCTCGTTTACGCCCATAATTCCGCACGCATGCAGCCCGCTATTTTCGAGGCTACCAGCGCGCTCAACATTCCGCTCTGTCTGCATCTGCATGATTATGCCCTGCTGTGCCCGAAATCGAGCATGTTCCGCAGTTCCGGCAATTGCGAAAAGCCATGTCTGGAATGTCGCGTTCTGACCGCTCGCATCAAATCCAGCGATGGCGAAGGCGTGACAGCCATTTCGGTCAGCGATGCGCTGCGCCAGAGATTTTTGCGCAATGGTGTGCTGCCGAAAGCCGATTGGCATGTGCTTTTGAACGCCAATCGCAGCGAGACGCTGTTTCACGCGCCAATGGTTGGTCGTAAAAGCGGTACGAGCGAGCGTTTCACATTTGGATATCTGGGCGCTCTGGCTGAGGAAAAGGGTGTCGAGGATTTGATTCGGGCATTCTTGAAACAATCGCACCCTGAGCCCGCGACGTTGCTGATTGCCGGGCGCGGTCGTGAAGACTATGTCCGACATTTGAAATCACTGGTCGGAAACGCCCCCATCCAGTTCCTTGGTTTTGTGCCGCCGGAAGAGGTCTATAAGATCGCGGATGTCGTGGTCGTGCCATCACGCTGGCACGAGCCGCAAAGCCTGATCCTGATGGAGGCGGCGACCTACGGCGTGCCTGTCATCGGAACGGAGCGCGGCGGTACGCCGGAGATTTTGCGCGACCTGGGAACGGGCTGGTGTTACGATCCCGACCGGGAGAACTCTCTTGTCGAGACTTTGGAAAAAGCGCTTTCCATCGGGCATGAGCGCTGGTGGCTGGAACGGGACACACATTTTCCGGGCATTGTGGGCTTTCAGGGAACATCGGAAGTCTCCCATTATTACCAGCGGCTTAATGGCATTCTGGAAACAGCACTTGCTGCCAGGAATGTAGATTCAGCCTGATCATTGTTTGAGCAGATAATAACGTGTCATTATTGAGAGCAGGTTTTCAAGATTACTTAACCTGGGTGGCGCATTGTTGCGTTGTTTTTACTTGGAGCATCCATTGGAGGGTGGAATATGAATGCCGGTTTTGGTCTGCATCAGATGAAGGGACATAGCGCGCAAATCGCTGCTGACTATCCCGTTACCTTTGCAGATACGGTTGGCCTTTTCCGGCCTGCTGACTCCATCGCATTCGGAAATCTGTCTCAGCTGGAAGGCGTGTCGCCAGCAACGAATACGGCTGTTCTTTTTGTCGGCTCATGGGGTTTTGAAGAACTCTGCGCACGCAAGTTCTGGCAAAGGCTCGCAGTCGAATTGTCGAAGCGGGGCATGGCGAGCATGCGTTTCGATTATCCCGGTACGGGCGATGCGCTTGACCATCCAGATTACAGCACGGGCCTCGATGTCTGGCTCGACACGACAAGGGTCGCCGCAAATACGCTGAAGGAATTGTCGGGCGCGGAACGGGTTCTGCTGATCGGCCATGGCATTGGCGGTGCTTTGGCATGGCGCGTGGCAGAGGCGATGGACGATGTTTCAGGTCTGGCACTGGCAGCGCCTGCGCTATCCGGTCGCCATTGGCTACGCGAATTCGTGGCCTTGAGCCGCATCGCCAATCAAGGCGCGCTGCCCATGACAACCTCGGCTGGCCCAGCCATGGGCGAGCAGATCATTCCCGACCCGGTGGCTGCCGGATTGCGAAAGCTGACCATAGCGTCCGCCACCCGTGCGCCTGCACCTGATATTCTGTTGCTGCAACAGGAAAACCGCCACGCGGATGCGGAGTTTGCAGAGCATATCCAGACATTGGGTGTAACGACCCGGTCTCTGCTGTTTGAAGGATATGATCGCTTTATCCGCGATGTCCTGTTTTCCGTCCCGCCCACGGCCGCCATTGAAACTCTGGCCGATTGGGCCAGTGGCATTGCCGGGCGAGGCCCAGTTACGCCAGAACTTCAAGCCAAGCGGCGGGTTCCGTTGCCTGCGGCGCTGGAAGGCTTGGGCTTCAAGGAAACGCCGGTTCGCTTCGGTGAGGAAAACCGCCTCTATGGCGTCTTGTCAGAGCCGACGGGACCGCGTACCGGTGCGACCGTGCTGGTGCTGCCAACGGGTTATGAGCGTGCCTCTGGCTGGGGTCGCATTACCGCCCGACTTTGCAGAGATCTGGCAAAATCTGGAATCGCCAGCCTGCGTTTCGACATGGCCAATATTGCCGATAGCCCGCCTGTGCCCGGTCAGCCGGATCAGATCATCTATGGCGATGGGCAAATGGCGGATATAGACGACGCCATGGACTTTCTGGAAGAGCGGAACCTCTTTCCCGTGGTCGCCACCGGGCGATGCAGCGGCGGTTGGGCGGCATTTCGAAGTGGGGTGAGAGACAAACGCTTCAGTGGTGTCGTGCCGGTCAATGTGTTTGATTTTTATATCCCTGACGATGCTGACGTCGAAGCATTGCTGATTTCTTCGCGCCAGCCTCTTTCAAGCTATGGCGCGAAGCTGATGTCCGGCAAGTTCTGGCGCAGGGTTTTGAGTGGGGAAGTTCGCGTCAGAAACGGTATCGTCAATCTCTGGGCCATGATCGTCAGCAAAGTCGTGTCCTTCACGACGCCGATCATGGTGCGTTTCCCGTTTCTGTCTGCCCGTTTCCATCAGCTGTCTCGGGATTTTACTGCGATTGCTGCCAATGATACGCGCATGTCGATCGTCTACACGGATGGCGATGTCGGGGCTGCAATGCTGGAGACGAATTTCGGCCCGCGTGGTCGGCTGCTGACCAGCCGCTATGGCAATCCGCGCATCGTTTACATTGCCAACGCCGATCACAATCTTACGACCGCCGAAGCGCGTCACGCCTGGGCTGATGAGGTCAGGGCGATTGCGATGCAGTTTCCACCATCTCGATAGGGTTTACGGTTCACCCGTAAAAGCCGCAGATCGTCTGACGAAGGTTTTCGTTGCAAAGTTGGTCTGGATGCGCGCGACGCCGGGTACTGTCGTCAGAAAATCCAGCAGCTGCTGATAGTGTGGCAAATCCCGTACCATGGCGTGGATCAGATAATCCGAGCTGCCGCTGGTCTGATATCCCCCGACCACCTCCGGCATGGAGGCGACGCTGTGTTCGAAGGTGACGAGTGCATCCTTAATCTGCCGTTCCAGCGTGACGGAAATGAAAACGCCCATGGTGCCGAGCAGGCGGTTTTCATCGAAAACGGCGGTATAGCCTCTGATGATGCCTTGCTCTTCCAGCTTGCGCACGCGCCGCAATGTCGGCGAAAAAGACAGCCCGATGCGGTCGGCGAGATCGCGCCAGCTGATGCGGCCATCTTCGCCTAAAACATGCAGAATTTTCTGATCGAAGCTGTCGAGTTCCATATTGGATCAATTGATCTAATGTTTTGGAGAATGTTGGATCAAACCTACGTTATTGGCAATAAATGTCAATCAAATTGGCTTTGTATCCTCGTCCTTGTGGTGTTACCGTTCATGAATGGCGGGCGTTCAAGCGTTGCCACGCATTGACCCTTGGAGGAGGGTGGGTGCGACATCAGGGCTCTTTCCAAGGAGGTGGAAAGTGACTGCATCAGACAGCATTGCTATCGGCAATGTCACGCCAGCCTTCGTTTGGGAGGCAGCATGATCCTGAGCGAATCCCAGCAACAGATCAGAGATATGGCGCGGTCCTTCGCGCAGGAACGCTTGTCGCCCGGCGCTGCCGAGCGGGACAAGCAAAGCCGCTTTCCACGCGACGAATTGCAGGACATGGGGCAGCTGGGCTTTCTCGGCATGCTGGTTTCGGAAGATTATGGCGGCTCTGACACCGGTGCGGTTGCCTATGCTTTGGCGCTGGAGGAAATTGCCGTTGCCGATGGTGCCTGTTCCACGATCATGAGCGTGCACAATTCGGTCGGCTGTGTGCCGATTCTGAAATTCGGGTCAGAGGCTCAAAAGCAGCGTTTCCTGCCGAAGCTCAGCAGCGGCGAATGGATCGGCGGTTTTGCACTGACGGAGCCGCAGGCCGGATCGGATGCTTCCAATCTCAAAACGCGCGCCGTGCGCGATGGGGACGATTACGTCATCAACGGTTCGAAACAATTCATCACGTCAGGCAAAAACGGCAATGTCATCATAGTTTTTGCTGTGACGGACCCGGACGCGGGCAAGAAGGGCATAACGGCCTTCATCGTTCCAACGGATACGACTGGCTATGAGGTGGTGAGGGTGGAGGAAAAGCTGGGGCTTCATTCCTCCGATACCTGTCAGATTGCCTTTACGGATATGCGCGTTTCCTCTGCGTTGCGATTGGGTGAAGAGGGCGAGGGATACAGGATCGCGCTTGCCAATCTCGAGGGCGGGCGCATTGGCATTGCGGCGCAAGCCGTTGGCATGGCGCGGGCGGCTTTCGAAGCTGCAAAGGACTACGCCGGGGAACGAAAGGCTTTTGGAAAGCCGATTGGCGAACATCAGGCCGTGGCCTTCCGGCTTGCGGATATGGCAACGCAGATCGAGGCGGCGCGGCAATTGGTTTTACACGCCGCTGCTTTGAAGGAGGCGGGCGAGCCCTGTCTCATGCAGGCTTCCATGGCCAAGCTCTTTGCATCCGAAATGGCCGAACGGGTCTGTTCCGACGCCATCCAGATTCACGGCGGTTACGGCTACATGGCCGATTACCCGCTCGAGCGTATCTATCGCGATGTGCGGATTTGCCAGATTTACGAAGGAACGAGCGATGTGCAGCGGATGGTGATCGCGCGCAATTTATGAAGTTTGTCGACCGCTTGAGGAGGCGGATGTTCTGAGGAGGAGCGGACAGCGATGACGGAAACCACGCCTTTGAGCCTGCATGTGCCGGAACCTGCGGTGCGGCCCGGTGGGCAGCCGGATTTCTCCAATGTCAAAATACCCGCAGCCGGTGCCGTGCCGAGACCGGAGGTAGATGCCGCGCCCGAGACAATGCGCGATCTCGCTTACTCGATTATCCGGGTTCTGAACCGCCACGGGGAAGCCGTCGGGCCATGGGCGGGCACGCTTTCGGATGACGAGCTTCTGGTCGGGCTGCGCAATATGATGCGGCTGAGAGCGTTTGATGCCCGTATGCTGATGGCGCAGCGGCAGGGCAAGACATCCTTCTATATGCAGCATCTGGGCGAAGAAGCGGTCAGTTGCGCCTTCCGAAAGGCGCTGTCCAAGGGTGACATGAACTTTCCGACCTACCGGCAGGCCGGGCTTCTGATCGCCGACGATTACCCGCTCGTCACCATGATGAACCAGATTTTCTCCAACGAAAAAGACCCGCTGCATGGGCGGCAGATGCCGGTTCTACACTCCTCCAAGGAACATGGGTTCTTCACGGTCTCCGGCAATCTGGCCACGCAATATGTGCAGGCCGTGGGCTGGGCCATGGCATCCGCCATCAAGGGTGATACCAAGATCGCGGCGGCGTGGATCGGTGATGGTTCGACGGCGGAATCGGACTTTCATTCGGCGCTGGTCTTTGCCTCTACCTATAAGGCACCCATCGTTCTCAACATCGTCAACAACCAATGGGCCATTTCCACCTTTCAGGGCATTGCCCGGGGTGGATCGGGCACTTTTGCTGCGCGTGGCCTTGGCTTCGGCATTCCGGCACTGCGTGTCGATGGCAATGATTACCTGGCTGTCCATGCGGTGGCGAAGTGGGCGTTGGAGCGCGCGCGGCGCAATCTGGGGCCGACGCTGGTGGAATATGTCACCTACCGCGCGGGCGCACATTCCACCTCCGATGATCCAAGTGCCTACCGCCCGAAGACGGAATCCGAGGCTTGGCCGCTGGGCGATCCTATTCTGCGGCTGAAAAACCATCTCATCGTTCGCGGTGTCTGGTCTGAAGAGCGGCATGAACAGGCGGAAGCCGAAATCATGGATGAGGTGATCGAGGCACAGAAGGAGGCGGAAAGCCATGGCACGCTGCATGCCGGGGGCAAACCTTCCGTTCGAGATATTTTCGAAGGCGTCTACGCCGAAATGCCGCCCCATATTCGCCGCCAGCGCCAGAAGGCAGGGTACTGACATGAGCAGAATGACCATGATCGAAGCGGTGCGCAGCGCCATGGATGTCTCGATGGGCCGGGATGACGATGTCGTCGTGTTTGGCGAAGATGTCGGTTATTTTGGCGGTGTGTTTCGCGCGACCCAGGGGCTTCAGGCCAAATATGGCAGGACGCGTTGCTTCGATGCGCCGATCAGCGAATCCGGCATCGTCGGTACCGCCATCGGGATGGCGGCTTATGGGCTGAAACCTTGCATCGAAATCCAGTTCGCGGATTATATGTACCCGGCTTATGATCAGATCACGCAGGAAGCGGCACGCATCCGTTATCGCTCCAATGGCGATTTCACCTGCCCCATCGTCATTCGTATGCCGACGGGCGGTGGCATTTTTGGCGGGCAGACACACAGCCAGAGCCCGGAAGCGCTTTTCACCCATGTTTGCGGGCTGAAAGTCGTTGTGCCCTCCAATCCTTACGATGCCAAGGGTCTGCTGATCTCTGCCATCGAAGATCCGGACCCGGTGATGTTTCTGGAGCCGAAGCGGCTCTACAACGGCCCCTTCGACGGTCACCATGATCGGCCAGTCATTCCATGGTCCAAGCATGATCTGGGGGAGGTGCCGGAAGAGCATTACACGATCCCCATCGGCAAGGCGGAAATCCGCCGGGCAGGCGCTCAGGTTACCGTCATCGCTTATGGCACAATGGTGCATGTGGCGCTGGCCGCCGCCGAAGAGACGGGTATCGATGCCGAGGTGATCGATCTACGCAGCTTGCTTCCGCTTGATCTCGATACGATTGTGCAATCCGTCTCCAAAACGGGTCGCTGTCTGATGGTGCATGAAGCGACGTTGACCTCAGGTTTCGGTGCTGAGGTTGTTTCGCTGGTGCAGGAACATTGCTTTTACCATTTGGAAGCACCGGTCATCCGCGTCGCCGGTTGGGACACACCTTATCCGCATGCGCAGGAATGGGATTATTTCCCCGGCCCCGCCCGCGTTGGCCGCGCGCTGACCGAACTGATGGAGGCGTGAGCATGACGGAATATGTTCTGAAAATGCCTGACGTGGGTGAAGGCGTCGCGGAAGCCGAAGTGGTGGAATGGCATGTGAAACCGGGCGATCCGGTGCGCGAGGACATGGTACTCGCCGCCGTGATGACGGATAAGGCGACGATTGAGATACCTGCGCCCGTGGCTGGCATGGTGACATGGATCGCCGTGGAGGTGGGGGAAACGGTTGCCGTCAAGGCGCCATTGGTGCGCATTGAAACGGAGGGCAGTGATGAGACTGCTGCAGCGGAAAAGACAGCGGAGCCGGAGAAGCCTGCCGCTGCACCAATTGCTGAACCGTTGAAGGCCGCAATTCCAACGGCTCAGCAGGCTTTCGGCTCTGCAACGCTATCCGCGCAAAAACCTCTGGCCTCACCCGCCGTTCGTCGCCGGGCTCTGGACGCGGGGATTGACCTTCGCCAGGTGCAAGGCAGCGGTCCGGCAGGCCGGATCATACATGAGGATATTGACGCATTTTCAGGCTCCGGTGCGCTTGAAGCGAAACCTGCCGGACCCGCCAGAAAGACAGCGGTCGAAGAGATCAAGATCACTGGCTTGCGGCGAAAAATCGCGGAGAAGATGGCACTGTCCGTCTCGCGCATTCCGCACATTACCTATGTCGAGGAGGTGGATGTCAGCGATCTCGAGGAATTGCGGGCGAAGATGAATGTCGGTCGCAAGCCGGAGCAACCCAAGCTGACGATTTTGCCGTTTCTGATGCAGGCAATCGTCAAAACTGTTGCTGAGCTACCGGCGATGAATGCGACGTTTGATGATGCGGCGGGTGTGATCAGCCGTTACAGCGCCGTCCATATCGGCATCGCAACCCAGACACCGGCGGGGCTTGTCGTTCCTGTCTTACGCCACGCCGAGGCGCGGGGCATATGGGACTGCGCAACCGAACTTGCCCGCGTTGCCGATGCCGCCCGCAACGGCAGCGCGCAACGGGAGGAACTGTCCGGCTCCACCATCACCGTCAGTTCGCTGGGTGCCATGGGCGGAATTGCCTCGACGCCCGTCATCAATCACCCCGAGGTGGCGATCATTGGCGTGAACAAGATCGTGACGCGGCCGGTTTGGGATGGCAGCCAGTTCATTCCACGCAAGATGATGAACCTGTCTTCCAGCTTCGATCACCGCATTGTCGATGGCTGGGATGCGGCGAATTTCATTCAGCGCATCAAAGCGCTGCTCGAAACGCCAGCCCTGATTTTCATTGAAAGCTGAGGCCGACATGAAAGAGATAAATTGCAGACTTCTCATCATTGGCGCGGGACCGGGTGGTTATGTCTGCGCCATTCGCGCGGGGCAACACGGTATCGATACTGTGATCGTTGAACAGGCAAAGTCTGGCGGCACATGCCTCAATGTCGGCTGCATTCCGTCAAAGGCGCTGATTCATGCGGGCGAAGAGTTTCATAAGGTTCGTCAGATGGCCGGGGAGAAGGCCCTGTTCGGCATTCGGGTACAACAGCCGACACTTGATCTGGCCGAGACGATGCTGTGGAAAAGCGGAATTGTCAGCCGCCTGAACAACGGCATCGTGGGCCTGCTGCAAAAGGCCAGGGTGAAGGTGCTGGAAGGCACGGCAAGATTTCGCGACGGTAAAACCGTGCTGGTCGAAACCGAAACGGGCTCGCAAATCGTGCGGGCGGAAAACATTGTCATTGCCACCGGGTCAGCACCGATGGAGCTGCCTGATCTGCCCTTCGGCGGCGATGTGCTTTCCTCGGCAGAGGCACTTTCATTGCAAGAGGTGCCGCGCAGGCTGGTTGTCGTCGGTGGCGGCTATATCGGGCTCGAACTGGGAACGGCCTTTGCCAAAATGGGCTCGGACGTCACGATTGTGGAGGCGACCGGGCAAATTCTTCCGCAATATGATGCCGATCTAGTGAAGCCGGTCGCAAAGCGGCTTTCGGAACTCGGCGTGACCGTGCTGACGAATATGAAAGCCAAAGGCGTCGATAACGAGGGGTTGGTGATTGCTGATCCCGATGGGAAACAACAAACGCTGCCCGCCGACAAGCTTCTGGTGACGGTCGGCAGAAGACCGCGCACGGATGGGCTTGGCCTCGAAGAACTTGGTCTCGATATGGCAGGACGCTTCATTCGCATCGATGAAGGCTGCCGCACCTCCATGCGCGGTGTGTTTGCCATAGGCGATGTTACGGGTGAGCCGATGCTGGCGCATCACGCTTCGGCTCAGGGTGAGATGGTGGCCGAGATTGTGTCCGGCGCAAAGCGCGTGTGGGACAAGCGTTGCATTCCGGCTGTCTGTTTTACAGATCCGGAAGTGGTCAGTGTCGGTCTTTCGCCTGCCGAAGCGAGAGCGCAGGGTAACGAAGTGACAGTCGGGCAATTTCCGTTCAGTGCCAATGGTCGGGCCATGACCATGGGGGATGAAGGCGGTTTCGTGCGAATTGTCGCGCGCGCGGATAATCATCTCGTGCTGGGCATACAGGCGGTTGGTTCTGGTGCCTCCGAACTGTCTGGCGCATTTTCTCTCGCTGTCGAAATGGGCGCTCGCCTCGAAGACATTGCGGGCACGATCCACACACACCCGACGCGAAGCGAGGCATTTCAGGAAGCGGCGTTCAAGGCGCTAGGCCATGGTCTGCATGGTTAGGCGTGGCAGGGTTTAGGAGGGAGGCGGACATGACATCCATCGTATTTATCGGTCTTGGTCATATGGGCGGGCCCATGGCCGCCAATCTCGTCAAAGCCGGGCACACGGTCCGAGGCTTTGATCTGGTGGATGAGTTGCTAGCCGAAGCCGCAGGGCGTGGTGTCGTCGCCTGCGGCTCGATGGAAGAGGCTGTGCAAGGCTGCGATGTCGTTATCACCATGCTGCCCGCGGGCAAACATGTGATGGCCGTCTGGAGCGAACTCGTGCATCTCGTACCATCAGGAACGTTGCTGATCGACTGCTCGACCATCGATATTGAAAGCTCCCGGAATGCGCATGAAATGGCCAAGGAGAAAGGCTGCCCGTCACTGGATGCGCCCGTATCGGGCGGAACCACGGGCGCACAGGCCGGCACCTTGACCTTCATGGTTGGTGGCGAAGCCGAAACCTACGCTAAGGCGGAATCTATCTTGCAGATTATGGGCAAGCGGATCGTGCATTGTGGCGGCGCGTCGATGGGGCAGGCCGCTAAGATTTGCAACAATATGATCCTCGGGATATCGATGATTGCCGTTTCGGAAGCCTTTGTACTGGCGGAGAAGCTTGGCCTTTCGCAACAGTCGCTGTTCGAGGTCGCGTCGGTTTCGTCAGGCCAATGTTGGTCCCTGACGACCTATTGCCCGGTGCCGGGCCCCGTTCCATCCTCGCCTGCCAATCAGGATTATCAGCCTGGTTTCGCCACGGTGTTGATGCTGAAGGATCTGCTGCTGTCGCAAGATGCGGCCAAAATGGCAGGGGCGCAAACACCACTTGGCCATGAGGCCGCGGCCCTTTATCAACGCTTCAGCGATGCCGGGGCTGGGCCAAACGACTTTTCCGCCATCATCCAGATGCTACGCAAAGAAACGCCAGAATAAGGAGTAAACCTCATCCTGGCGTGGGAGATTTCTTGAAAAGAAATAATAATCAGCAGTGACCGGCGCGAACAGAGGCCAGATTGACGATCTCAGCGTTGGAAAGTTCAATTTCCATTTCGCTGCTCAAGGCAGACTGAAGAGCCTGTTTGGCGACGTCGATATACCAGCTGGCGGAAGGGGCACCCAGTGATTCTGCTACGCCTTCTGCGTAGGTCAGCATGTTGATGAGGGTGAGGAAATCTTCCTGGCGTTCATTGATCTGGGCGTCAGTATGAATGGATGTCATCGGTAAGCTCATCAAATTTCGGTTGCGATGAGTCATCCTATGCGCAGACGTTGCATTTAGCGCGTTGCAAAAGCGTTGCACACGCAGTGCTAGATTTCGATAAAATCATATTCGCTTTATGCGGAAACTATAGGTACATCTGCCGAAATAGTGGCGTCGCGTTGAATTCCCAGTCTCTTACGTTTCTCAGCGGCAACTCTCGCTGCATCACTTGCAAGAGTGCTATCGCGTCCAGCTTTTTCTGATCGACCTGGCACGTTGCAAGAATAGGTTTTAGCACCTCGAATTCGATACCGGACAGCTCTGCGATGCTCTTCCAGCTGCGCCTTTTGAAGAAAATCTTGCGGGCCGCATCTCGTAATGTCTGGCAATTGGCTTCGCTTAACAATTCGAGATCGGATATTTTATCGATGGTGGCGTCTACATTCACAAGCGGAATGCTCAAGGCCGGATATCCAAGCTCGGCGGGGCCATAGGTCAGGGCGACATCCGCATCATCAACACGTTTACCAGAGGCGAAATCCTCGAAGATTTTGCCGATGCCGATCATACCAAAGGCCGAGCATTCCGCAGCCCGCAATGCGCCCATGCTGGCGGCACCGAAAACGGGAATGTCTTTCGACAGGGCAAACAGCAATTCCTTGTGCCAGACGGGGGCCGCCATGGCGAACTGGCCGTCGATCAAGCCAATGGCGGTTGCGCCATCTGCCAAGGCTCGCATGACATCTCCCTGACAGGCGGGTGGACGCAGTTCGATGTCCGGCGCGGCGAAATCTTGAGCGTTCGGCAAGCTCGGCCCGACAAAGACGATCTTCATTACAAAGCCTTGGAAAGTGCGCGGCTGCCGAAGCGGCGATGGCGGTCGCCGTCCGGATTTTCAAGCTGCGGCGCGATGACCTTGACAACGGAGGCGGGCAGCCATTCAGGCGAGAGATTGACCGCGAACAGTTCGTGGATGCCGCAATTTTCCAGACGGGTCAGAACAGTTTGAAGCGAGGCTTTTGTTGATGTCGAATCCAGCGAAGGAAGATCGTTCAGGTCCTTGCAGGCTTCTGCATTCAACGCTTCGACCGATGCGATCTCCGCGCTTTGTGAAAAAATATCCGGCAAAAGATCGTCTCTGGCCCCGGCAATGAATGTCATTCGAGATTGCACAGCCTCTGTGATGGCCCTCATGGCAGCGACTTCGGGCATGGTGGAGGCGCCAGCGCCGAGCGTTATATCGACATGGCGGATGGCGCGTGGATTTGTGCGGTTTTTCGGACCCAGAAGCGCGACGATGCAGGGTATCGCCAAGTCCGTGGTGATATCGAACAGCACGATATCGAGACCGGCACGATCTATCTTGTCCAGAGCTTCGCGAAGGGCGGGCTGGGTGATTGTCTTGGCGTAAATGGCTGATCTGTATCGTTTGGCTGCGGGGGTTACCTGCCACAGGGTCAGCGCATCGCGCTCCACCCGTTCCAGCAAGCCATGCAACAGAGCCTCTTCCCTCGTATTACCGGAGGCAAGCCCATCGGAAGATTGCCAATAACGTGGCGA
This sequence comes from Agrobacterium sp. 20P9.1.2, assembly GCF_057799395.1. Taxonomy (NCBI): domain Bacteria; kingdom Pseudomonadati; phylum Pseudomonadota; class Alphaproteobacteria; order Hyphomicrobiales; family Rhizobiaceae; genus Agrobacterium; species Agrobacterium sp. 20P9.1.2. Next base: position 662,339 of record NZ_JBYOKI010000002.1, on the reverse strand, counting down.
TGAGACAGTGCGGTCAAGATGGACCGCATCATAGGGCAACCATAAGGATTTATCGGTCAGAAGATGGTCGGCGCGGACCCAGTTCAAATCTTCCGTCGGTGCCAAAGCTTTTGCATGAGGGGAAAGCAGGCTATCGAGCGTATGGACAATCTGTCCTTCTTCCTCGAGCTTCAGCCTGCTGGTGACACGCAAGACGCAGGCGGGATTGGTAGCAACCGAGCGTTCGATTGCCTCCATGACGGCCGATGTTTTGGCCGCATCGTCATCCATCCCTTTGCCCTGGGCAATGACGATAGCCTTAGCATTGGGCGCATAAGCGCACCAAACGGCGATGCCGATATCATCCAGATCAGTCTGCCGGGCGAGCCGTGTAATGCCGAGGCGACGAAGAAAAGGCGAAACCCTTTCCAAGGTTTCGCCCGCAGAACACGCCCGGTGGTTTTCGAGCTGCATGATTACTCATTACCTTCGTGAACGCGGCGGCGTTGAAAGATATACCATGTAGCCAGTCTGAATGGCATATCGGTCAATGTGTCGTGGATACGGAGGTTTCTGTGTTCTTCTGTGTCTCGGCTGAAGCGCTGCCGCCCAGGGACTGAACCAGTTCCAGAACGCGACGACGGACACGGCTGTCTTCGATGGCCGAGAATGCCTTTGCGAGCGACACGCCTTCCTTCGAGTTCATGAACTGCGACAGCACGCTTGGAACGGCGAGGGCTTTGTCCTCGGTCGCATCAGGTCCACCTTCGAAGAAGTAGGAGATGTGAACATCCAGCAATTCCGAAATGTGCTGCAGGCGGCTTGCGCCAACCCGGTTCGTGCCCTTCTCGTATTTCTGGACCTGCTGGAAAGTAATGCCCAGCCCGTCGCCAAGCTTTTCCTGGCTGAGGCCCAGCATCACGCGGCGCAGCCGAATCCGTGAGCCAACATGTATATCGGTCGAATTGGGTGACTTTTTCATGATGATGCAAGACTCCAAAAACGTAAAACTTAACGCATGATTGCCGTAAACTTCAGGCGACCGCAACGGGTCGGTAGAAGGAATCACAGGTGTATTTCAGTTATAGCTTAATCTGAGGTTGGGCGGTATGGCGAATGCTCGTTTTGACTTTAAAAACGTCTCGATTCGCATCCGATATTCCCGCCTAAATTTCAGCTCTCGCCCGTTACTGCGCCTTGGCAGGTGGCATTGGCTTTAGCGTGTTCATCAATGCGCCGTAGGGCAGCAGCATGACGATGCCTACAAGCACCTTTACGGAGAGATCGCCCAGGGCCCAAGAAATCCAGCGCGGAGCCTCGCTTGCGAAAATCCCGAGGATCGGCGCCTGTTCGATGGCGAAAGCATCATTGGGACCGACGAAGGAGAAGGTGGCCGCAAAGGCAATCGAGAAGAACAGGGCGGTATCCAGCACTGAGCCGAGCATGGAGCCAGCCAGCGGTGCCCGCCACCAGCTTTGACGGCGCAGGCGATTGAAGACCGAGATATCCAGCAATTGACCGATGAGATAGGCGGTGCCTGACGCAATCGCGATGCGCGGTATGGATGTCCAGAAAGACAGCGTCACGCCGACGACGAAGCCTGCCAGCACGACTCGGCGGGCGATGGATGGCCCGAATTGCCGGTTGGTCAGATCGGTGATCAGAAAGGCGATGGGATATGTGAACGCACCCCAGGTCAGCAGATCGCCGAGATTGATGCCGAACAAGGTTCCGGAAAGCGGGTGCTGAACGAGAATGTTCGATGCGACGACAACGAGGGTCATCAGGAGAACGTAAATGAGGGTAGAGCGCAGGTAGGGCATTTTTTTATCCTGGGTGATGCCACCAGTTCGAGCCAAATTAAAACAAGCAAAAGGCTTGAGCGGCAGCTGCCAGTCAAGCCTTCTGAAAGTACGTGATATTGAAACGGCTATTAAGCGGCTTCAACAGTCTTCTTTGCGATCTGACGACGCAGCAGACGAGCGCGCATCGAAAGGTCGTTTTCGCTGGCCTTCAGCAGGAACGCGTCGAGGCCACCACGATGCTCAACGGAACGCAGAGCAGCTGCAGAAACGCGCAGACGGAAGCGCTGGCCGAGAGAATCGGAGATCAACGTAACCTGGCAGAGGTTCGGAAGGAACCGGCGCTTGGTTCTGTTGTTGGCGTGGCTGACGTTGTTGCCCGTCTGGACGCCCTTGCCGGTCAATTCGCATACACGGGACATGGGTACACCTATTTGTTATCGTCTGTTTCACCAACGGCTCGCTACCCGGCAAAATCCGGTGAGCAATCCAACTGGCAATGATTGGAAAGTTGCGGTTCTATAGTCAGACAGGAACTTCCAGTCAAGCCGCTCGCTCTTTTTTGTGAGCGATTTCGCCGGTTTTCCACGTCACTCTGCTTTTTTATTGCCATAAGTCGGCGTATATCATCGCGGCAGAGGGCAGCTTTTCCTGTCTGTCGAGGTGTTACCTGAATGAATGTCAAAGCACAAAGGTTTTTCGCAGCCCTTGCCATCACGCTTGCAAGCCTGTCGCCAGCCATGGCCGCGGAAACACGCCACGATAGCGAATACAGCATCAATCTGGGTCTTCTGCCCATTGCGCGCGCGAATTTTTCGACTCGCATGGAAGGCACGACCTATTCCATCTCGGGCTCGTTCAGTTCCGCAGGCATCGCCAGCGTGCTGAAGGATATTTCCGGGCGCACAAATGTCTCCGGTGCCAAGCGTGGAAACCGCATGCAGGCCAACGAATATTCGCTGGTTTACAAGGATGGCAAGCGTACCCGCACTTATGATGTGCAGTACCGCAACGGTAATGTAACCTCCACGACGGTTGATCCCGCGCCGAAAACGCGGCCCGATAATTGGGTCGATGTGAAGGACCGCGATCTGCGCTCGGTGCTCGATCCGATTTCGGGGCTGATCTTTCCCGTTGGTGGCCGCATCTGCCCCAGCCGCCTGCCGATCTATGACGGGGAATCACGTCTGGATCTGGTCTTGAGCTCCGGCGGCACCAAGCCTTTCGCGACCAATGGATTTACCGGTGACGCAATCGTTTGCAACGCGCGCTACGTGCCGAAGTCCGGCTTCCGCAAGGGTCGCAAGGACATCGAATATCTGAAGTCGATTTCCATGGAAATCTGGTTTGCCAAGGCAAGCAATATGGATGTCTATGCGCCGGTTTATGCACGTATCCCGACCAAGGTGGGGCAGGTCTACATTACCGCAACCAAATACGGTGGGTAGACTGGCGCGTTCAGCCCGGTGACCAGCCGGGCTCTGCCATGACGAAGCTTTCAAAGACGAAGCCCGGTGACACGGAGCAGCCGACGAGCGTGAAATCGCCAAGGCTTTCGGCGGCCTGCCAGCAATTGGCGGGGACGATAGCCTGCGGTCTTTCTCCGTCGAAGAGGGAAGGGCCGAGCTTCACCGTCTCCACGGATTTCCCATCCATGCTCAAGTGCAGCGCAAGCGGCGCACCGGCATAATGGTGCCAGATTTCGGCAGCGTCGATGACCCGGTGCCAGTGAGAGCGTTGGCCCTTCTCCAGCAGATAATAGATGGCTGTGGAATGGCCGCGTCCACCATCTGGTGCATCGCGAAAGGTCTGGCGGTAAAAGCCGCCTTCCGGGTGCGGCTCCAGTTTCAGTTCAGCAATGATAGCCTCAGCGGACAGGACGCTGCCAGCCATCAGAAATTGTCCTTGCGGGTTCTGATTTCCGCAAACACGTCCGCATCCGTTGCACTCTCAAGGTTGAGATGGGCGCGGATGCTGGCATCGGCCACGCGCATGTAAGGGTTTGTCTGTTTCTCAAGGCCGATTGTCGTGGGAATGGTGAACTCTCCCCGGCTCCGCAGGTCTTCCACTTCGCGCGCGCGTTGCTGAAGCGCGGCGTTGTCTGGATCGACTGTCAAAGCGAAACGGGCGTTGGAGAGCGTATATTCGTGGCCGAAATAGACCTTGGTCTCGTCGGGAAGCGCCATGAGTTTCTGGAAGGATTGCCACATGTCGGCAGCGGGACGTTCGAACAGGCGGCCACAGCCCATGGCAAACAGCGTGTCGGCGGCAAACAGCAGGGCGTCATCCGGCAGATAATAGCAGATGTGTCCGGCGGTGTGGCCGGGCGTGGCGATGATCTGCACGCGGCGTCCGGCAAGTTCGAACTCGTCGCCATCAGCGGCAGATTTATCCAGCCCGGGTATAGCGACTGCCTCTTCATAAGGTCCATGGATTTCGCAGCCGAATTTTTCCTTCAGCGAAAGATTGGCCTCGACGTGATCCATGTGATGATGCGTGGTGAAAATATGGGTCAGCGTCCATCCGCGTCGGTTGAGCGCATCGATGATGGGGGCTTCCTCGGGCGCGTCTATCGAAATGGTGACGCCAGTTTCGCTATCATGCAGCAGAACGCCGAAATTATCGCTGCGACAAGAAAAGACCTCTATTTCCAACGGCTTCATGTTTCCTCTCCATCTTCGCGCTTTCAGACCATGACTATGTTCTATGTAGACCCGTCAGCCTTGAAGTCCAACCGGGGACTGCTACATTCTGACCATGAACACCGATATTGTCGATCTGCGCGAATTTTACCATTCTCCGCTTGGCCGCTCCGCCGAGCAGGCGATTACCATGGCGCTATCGACGCTTTGGCCTCCCTTGCCGGACGAGCGGCTGGTGGGTGTCGGCTATGTGGTGCCGTTTCTGGAGCGTTTTCGGCGTGACACCGAGCGGACCTTCGCTTTCATGCCCGCCGGGCAGGGGGCGGTGAATTGGCCGGCTGGCGAACTTTCATCGACGGCGCTTGTTTTCGATGAGGAATTGCCGCTGCCCGATTCCTCGATTGACCGGGTTTTGATGGTCCATTCGCTGGAATTCGCGGAAAATCCGCGCGAGACTTTGAAAGAGTTCTGGCGGGTTCTGGCCCCCGGTGGGCGGCTGGTGATCGTGGTGCCGAACCGGCGCGGCGTTTGGGCGCGAATGGAACACACGCCTTTCGGTTCCGGTCGCCCCTATTCCCGCAGCCAGCTGACATCGCTTCTGCGCGAAACGAACTTTACCCCCGGTGCCACGGCTGAAGCGCTGTTTTTTCCGCCCTCGAAGGTGCGGTCCATCCTGCGGTTTCGGCGGTATCTGGAAACGACAGGCCGCAAGCTGTGGCCGGTTTTTTCCGGTGTGATTATCGTGGAAGCGCAGAAGCGGCTCTATCAGGGCTTGCCCGTCAGCCAGAGGGCGTCACGCCGCGTTTTCGTTCCGGTTTTAGCGCCTCAGGGTGTTCCAACCACAAGGACGTCGACGGAACCGGGAAAGCCTCGCTGACACTCGACAAATAGCACATTCCGGTCTAATGCCTGCGGCATTGTCTTGCCGGGTCACTGGCGTTTTTCCGAAGGTCGATGAAATGAGTGCAGAGCTTAACCAACCTGTTCCGCGTCCAGGTATTCTGGATATCGCCGCTTACGTTCCGGGTAAGGAGCACGCGGAAGGTGTCGCCAAGGTCTATAAGCTCTCCTCCAATGAAACGCCGCTCGGTGCAAGCCCGAAAGCCATAGAGGCCTTCAAGGCCGCCGCTTCCAATCTGCAAATCTATCCGGATGGGCAGGCAACCGCGCTGCGTCAGGCCATTGCCGATGTTCATGGGTTGAATATTGCCAATATCATTTGCGGCAACGGTTCGGATGAGCTGCTGGGCCTGCTTTGCCACGTCTATCTGGGTGCAGATGATGAGGCGATCATCACCGAACATGGGTTTCTAGTTTACAAAATCCAGATCATGGGCGCAGGTGCCTCGGCCATTACCGTCAAGGAGAAGGATTGCGTCGTTGATGTGGATGCAATTCTGGCCGCCGTGACATCAAAGACCAAAATGGTCTTCATCGCCAATCCCGGCAACCCGACAGGAACCTATGTACCGGTTTCGGAAATCCGTCGTTTGCAGGCAAGCCTGCCCAAGCATGTCTTGCTGGTGTTGGATGCTGCCTATGCAGAATATGTTCGCAAGAACGATTACGAGGCAGGGCTTGAACTCGTTTCCGGCAACGCCAATGTCGTCATGACACGCACCTTCTCAAAGGTTTACGGTCTGGCGGCGCTGCGTGTTGGCTGGATGTATGGTCCTGCCGCCATTATCGATGCGCTGAACCGTGTGCGCGGACCTTTCAACATGAATGCGCCCGCCATCGCTGCCGGTGCAGCTGCGATACGTGATCAGGCGTTCATGCAGCAGGCTGTGGCGCATAATCTCGAATGGTCCGAAAGGCTAATCAGCGCATTCACCGAACTTGGTCTCACCGTCACACCGTCGGTTGCCAATTTCGTCCTTATTCATTTCCCCGAGGTCGATGGAAAGCGTGCAGCTGATGCTGACGAATTTTTGACGCGCCGTGGCTATATTCTGCGTGCCGTGCGCGGTTATGGTTTTGCCAACGCGCTGCGCATGACGGTCGGCTCGGAAGAAGCAAATCTCGGCGTTATCGCTGCTCTCACCGAATTTATGGGGCAGGCGTAATGAGCAATATTTTGTTTGAACGCATTGCCCTGATCGGCATTGGCCTGATTGGCTCATCCATCGCGCGCGATATCAAGGCATTGGGGCTCGCCCGCGAGGTGGTGATTTCTACGCGTAGCGAAGCGACGCTGAAGCGGGCAGAAGAGCTTAAGCTCGGAACGTCCTATACCGTCTCCGCAGCGGATGCGGTGAAGGATGCCGATCTGGTGATCGTGTCCGTGCCGGTCGGCGCGTCCGAAAGCGTGGCACAGCAGATCGCGCCGCATCTCAAAGCCGGTTCTATCGTGACCGATGTGGGCTCTACCAAGGCATCGGTGATTGCCCAGATGGCACCGCATATGCCTGAGAATGTCCACTTCATTCCGGGCCATCCGCTGGCGGGTACGGAAAAATCCGGCCCCGACGCCGGTTTTGAAGGCCTGTTTCATGACCGTTGGTGCATCTTCACGCCTTTGCCGGGCACGGATGCGATAGCACTCGGCAAGCTCAAGGCGTTCTGGGAAAAGCTCGGTTCACGCGTCGATGAGATGGAGCCGGAGCACCACGACAAGGTTCTGGCCATCGTTTCGCATCTGCCGCACATCATTGCGTACAATATCGTCGGCACAGCGGATGACCTTGGCACGGTGACGGAATCGGAAGTCATCAAATATTCCGCGTCCGGTTTCCGTGACTTCACTCGTCTGGCCGCATCCGACCCCACCATGTGGCGGGATATCTGCCTGCACAACAAGGATGCCATTCTGGAAATGCTGGCGCGTTTCTCCGAGGATTTGGCCTATCTACAGCGGGCCATTCGCTGGGGAGAGGGCGACAAGCTGTTCGAACTCTTCACCCGCACGCGCACCATCCGCCGTTCCATCGTTCAGGCAAGGCAGGACGTTGATGCGCCCGACTTCGGACGCCATACGCTGGATCAGAAGAAGTAATCTGCTTCAAAAAATGGGGAACGAAGGCCGAGGCCTTCGTTCCGCGCTCAACATCAGATCGGCGGTATCTTTCCGAGTGGAATGAAGCCGCTGACGGTGGCACGACCGCGATCGACCACCAGATCGACCGAGGTTCTATCGCCGCCCCCGGCCAAAGCGCCGAGCAGTTTGCGCGCGGTGTCGATTGTCGAGCGCAGTTGCGGGAAGGCCTGTTTGGCATTGTTGGCCCAGTCCCCCAGCTTTTCGATCTCCAGCTTGAACTGGCCCGAGAGATAGCCCTGATCATCGAAGGAGAACGGGCCCGTGATGCGCATGGTGCGACCATCTCCGATATCCAGCATGACACGACGCAATTCACCGCTGGCACCATATAGTCCGGTGCGATCACTGCCGTCGATCATGCCAGCCTTGCCGGCAAGCGTCACATCGGCAATCGCATTCAGACGCGGCAGAAGCTGTGGCCAGTCCTTGATGACCGTGGATGCGTCGGTCAGCGTCACGGCACCATCGAGGTCTGGACCATTCTGGCGCAGGTGAACCTCCGTCTTGGCGGCATCGAAATCGATTGTCTGGCTGGTGACCGAGGACACGGCGGTTGCCTTCAGCCCGTCGATAACCAGCGATGTGCGGTCAATGCCTTTCAGCTTCGTCACGAGGCTGGATTGAAGGCTGGTCCATTGCGCGGAAATGTCGAGGCCATGGCCGGTCTTGATGGTGGCTGGCGAATCCAGTTCCCAGACGATGTGGCCGGGCGCATAAAGCTGCGCTGCCGAGCGAAGCGCGCCAAAGGAGGCGGTCATGTCGTTGCGGGTATTCTGGACATCGACCTTGGAGCAGAATAAGCCGATGCGGAAGGGGTAACCCCTGAAGGCGATATCGCGGCACTCACCGGTGACGCCGGCAGAACCGCCGGGGGCCAGTGTGCGAATAACGGTTTCCTGAAGTCTGTGCGCGGCGTAAAACCAGCCCGCAGTGTAAATGGCAACGAAAACTATTATCCCAAGACCGAGAAAAAGGAATTTTCTACCGGTTCGGGATTGGCTTGACGCTGCCATGATGATCTCCAATGGTACACACAGGTGATTTGGTTTGGCTTGCGATATGGACGATTTTTGGGTCTTTGGCTACGGTTCGTTGATGTGGAACCCCGGCTTCCCGTTTGAGGAGCGCCAGCAGGCGCGCTTATATGGATACCGGCGTTCGCTGTGCATACGCTCGAATGTGTATCGCGGAACGGATGAAAATCCGGGATTGGTTCTGGGACTGGAACGCGGTGGCTCCTGCCTTGGCGTTGCATTTCGCGTATCGAGCGCGGACCGTGAACCCGTTGTCGATTATCTGCGCGAGCGCGAGCTTGTCAGCAATGTCTATAAGGAACGGGTTTTGTCCGTCGGCCTTTCAGACGGCAGGCGGCAGATGGCGCTGACCTATGTGGCAGACTGCAAGCACCCGCAATATATCGGTGATCTGGCGCTGGAGGATGCCGCAACCATCGTGCGCCATGCGTCCGGCCGCTCCGGCCCCAATGTCGATTACGTGTTCAACACCGTTGAACACCTGAAAGACATGGGTATCCGGGATGCGCTTCTGGAGCGTGTCGTCTCCAATGTGAAGGCTCAGTCTGCCGCCGTGCCCTGAAGTTCTGCCAGCCGTTTGACGGCGGTTGGCGGCATGGGGAGATCCGGGTTATTGCGTGCGGTCTCCAGCAAAAGCTCGTCGCTTGCCTTCTCCGTCACTTCGATCAGCTGCTTGAAGAAGACATCCGGGTCGAGACCGGGCTGGATGGCGGGCAGGATGCGGACCTTGAAGTGACCAGGGTAGCGCATTGTCGAGCGCCGCGGCCAGAACAGGCCGGGATGCATGGCGACAGGCACGACGGGGACTTTCAGGTCGCGGTAGAGCCGGGCGATGCCATAGCGATATTCCGGTTCGGCACCGGGTGGGCGGCGCGTGCCTTCCGGATAGATGATGAGTTCGCGCCCCTTGGCCATTTCTCCCTTGGCGCGCTCCATGACCTTGAGCATGACTTTGCCGCGCGCGGCGCGGTTGACCGGGATCATCCGCTGCTTGGCCACATACCAGCCAAAAAGCGGTATCCACATCAGCTCCCGCTTCAAAATGTAGACGGGGTCCTTGAGGTTCGGCAGCAGCGCATAGGTATCCCAGAAGGACTGGTGTTTCGGCGCAAAGATGCAGCCGGATTCAGGTATGTTTTCCAGACCTTCGATCTCGAAGGTGGTGCCGACGATGACTTTCATCAGCCAGTGATTGGAGCGCGCCCACGCCTTCGGTATCTCAAACGCCATCTTGCGCGGCACAAGGAAATAGATCGGCGTCAGCACGATCATCCGCAGGATGAGGTTGAGATAGAACAGCGTGTTGAAGAGAATGGAACGCAGTCTGAGCATGAAAAAAGCTTCTCCAGGCGCATCCGTGTCAACGAAAGGAAGCAATCTCCGATGTCGTGCGCAGGGCTGAACGCCTACACGAAAACAGGGTGTTTCAGCAAGGCCAATGTACTGGCAGCGGTCACGTCGCGGATGAGCCGTTGCGCAGGCCGTTGCCCTTGCCAAGTCCGGTCAGATCGCGGGCGGCAGCGGCAACGAATTTGATATATTCGGAGATCATTGTGCGCACCACATCCGGGTTGGAAAACCAGTTGGTGCGGGCCAGATCAGAATTGATAACCGGATAGGCAATGAAGTTCGTGTCCGGGCTGGAACTGCGCAATTCATGCAGGCTGCGGTGCATGTGGTAATTGTTGGTGACGACAACGACCGTTGCGTAACCCCGATCCTTGATCCACTGCGCCGCTTCACTCGCGTTGCCAATTGTATCGACCGCCTGATAGCCCATGTCCACGCAGCAGGCGAAAAGATCGGACGAACTCTGCGTCATTTTTCGAATTTGTGCGCGGGTGGTGGATGGATTGACGCCGGAAATCAAAAGACGTTTGCCAACACCATCGCGCAATAGACCAACGGCCTGATCAATCCTGAGATAGCCACCGGTCAGGACGATAATGCCATCGGCCTTGGTTGAAGATGGCGGGCGCATCGAAGCAACCGAATCAGCGAACCACAAAAAGCCGCCGAAAATAGCCCCCACGATGACTACGAAAATCAGGATGGCGGCCCGCACGAACCGGCGCAAACGCCCACGTCGCGAGAACCAGCGGTTTCGCGGCGTCTGTGTCGACTGGTCATCAGGGTCTGTGCGAGTCATTGCCATGAGTTATCCATAAGCTTGGATTAAGGCAAGGAACAGGCGGTTGTGACGGCTCTGCGGCGCGCTTATTCAACTTCAAACGCCCTCACTTTTCGACGGATCGGAACGCACGCGGTCGATGTCATCAATCGTGCGGATGACGGTGACGCGGGCGGTGATGGTGGTCAACAAAGCGATGATCATCATGGTCGCGAAAATCCCGAGATAACCATCCACTCCGACAGAAAACGAGCCGAACAGAGCGCTGGCCTGATCGCTCTGCGGCGTCGCCAGCGTACGGGACTGCCAGAAGCCGGCGGCGAGAAAAACCAAAGCCGCCAAGGCACTTCCGGCGCCCGAACCCTTGAGACTGATCTTTAGGAAATGCTTTTGAAATTCGCGGGCGACAAAGCTGCTTTCCGCACCGACGAAATGCAGAACCTCAACGATGTGTCGGTTGCCTGAAAGTGCACCGCGTGTGGCAAAGACCACCGTCAAGACCATGGCGCTGAAAACGAGGATCAGCACGCCAAGGCCGATCATGACCGTGGTGTGTGCCATGGAGACTAGGCGATCCACCCATGTGCGGTGATCATCCAGAAACGCTTGTGGAATTTCGGTCTTCAGTATGGCGCGCATCGCCTCGAAGTCTGGCGGATTGCTTTCATCGATTGTGATGATGACGAGGCGGGGTACAGGCAGTTCCGACAGGTCAAGGCCGGTGCCGAGCCAGGGTTCCAGCAGGCGCGCGGTGGCCGCATCATCCATGATCGTGCCTTCACGCGTGCCGACGAAGCTCAGCGCCAGATTACGCGCCTTGTTCAGCGCCGCATTCATATCCAGCCCTTCCTCCGGCTTGATCTGAATGGTGATTTCACGCGAAATCTGGCTCTGCCATGTGGCGGCGGTGGCGCGTACCATGCTGACCGCGCCCAGCGTCAGACAGGCCAGAAACGCCATGATGGCGATAACCACGATCAGCGCGTTACCCTGAATATTGGATGGCGGCAGAATGGGTGCCATGGGCCGGATGCGCATCTGCGGCAGCTTGGGAGCTGGCTTCTGTTCGGCTTTAAGCGGTTTGCGGCTTATCTCATTCATAAACGTCAAGCCGTCCTTCCGTCAGGATCATGCGCCGCGCATCGATCTGATCCATCAGTCCGAAATCATGGGTAGCGATGACGACAGCCGTGCCCAGCCGGTTCAATTCCAGAAACAGGTTCAGCAGCCGTTTTGCCATGGGCGGATCGACGTTACCCGTCGGCTCGTCGGCCAGAAGAATTTCGGGCTGGTCCATCAGCGCGCGGGCAATGGCGGCACGCTGCTTTTCCCCGCCGGACAGGATCGGCGGAAGAACATTGATGCGCTCGCCAAGGCCAACCCATTTCAACAGCTCGATCACATCATTGCGATAAGCGCTTTCCTCCTTGCCGCGCACACGCAGCGGCAACGCGACATTCTCATAGGTGGTGAGATGGTCGAGAAGGCGGAAATCCTGGAACACGATGCCGACGCGACGACGCAACAGCGGCAATTCGCTGCGCGGAATGCGCGACACGTCCCGGCTGAACATGCGGATATGACCACGCGTCGGCTGCAGCGACATCAACAACAGGCGCAGAAGCGTGGTTTTGCCAGCGCCTGAAGGGCCGGTCAGAAACTGGAACGAGCCCTTGGGGATATCGAAGGTCATATCCCGCAGGATTTCCGGGCCCATGCCGTACCGCAACCCGACATTTTCGAAATGGATCAACGAACTTCCAGTCTTTTGCTTTCGTGGCGCGTGATTTGCGTCATCGTTGGAGCCTTTTACACGCAACGCGGCCCTGCGGGCGGCTCATCGAACGATCTTTGCAAAGCATTAACCAATTAAATTTACGACTAGGCAGGATTTCATTCAATGCCCAGTTTTTATCGGGCCGAAAACCTGACCGAGGGAACTTCATGGGTATGTTCCGTTCATCTCGCCGGCACGCGGCACTCGATTTGGACCTTTTGATGCCGGAAACGCCGCTTCGCCAGACATGGCGAACGCGCAACGGTGATGACATCGTAGATGCCGAGTTTGTCACGATAAAGGAAACGCCGTTTCGTGACTACGGAAACGACAATCGCCACAAAGCTTATCAACAGAACGAGTCGAAACCCGTTTCGGCCTTGAGCGCGCTGCGGTCTTTCATCGACTGGCTGGACAGAAAGCTGTCGGGCCTTTCCGTCGATGGTTATTCGGCCATCGTGGCAGCCGCCGTTGTCGGCGTGTTCTTTCTGTCGGGCGGCTTTACCGTGATGATGCAGGAAAAATCCGCCACCGCGGCGCCGGTTTCCCCGCTGGGCATCAGCCACATCACCGTCACGCCGCAGGACGCGGGCGGCATGGAAGTGCTTGTCATCAACGGTATCGTTGAAAACAATGGCGCTGAGGTCGAGACCATACCGGCCATCCGCGCGGATTTGTTCGCGGCCAAGGGTGAGAAGGTGGCAAGCATGCTGATTGAGCCGCCAGTGACGGAGATCGAGCCGGGTCTGAGCCATGGCTTCTCAGCAAAATTGCGCCATCCCGGTGGAAAAACGCCGGAAATCAAGCTTTCTTTCGCGCAAACGGGTGTTTCCGAGCGCTGACTGTGCTACCGGACGCCCTTCGTTCCGTCCCTGATGCCCGTATTCTTTGATGCTGGCGCCGGATAAGCGCAGGAGAAGACATGCCCGTCGTTCGTGGAAAAAATATCGAGCCGCTTTATACTGCCGAACAGATTGCCGAGCGTAATCGCGATCTTGCAAAGCGTATTGCAAGCGGTCCGACGAATGACTTGCTGGTCATTGCGGTTCTGAAGGGCTCCTTCATCTTCGCAGCCGATCTCATTCGCGCCCTACATGACAGCGGTCTGGCTCCGGAAGTCGAATTCATCACGCTCTCCAGCTATGGCACCGGCACGGTGTCTCAAGGTGTGAGAATCGTGAAAGATATCGACAGCGATGTGAAGGACCGCGACGTTCTGTTGATCGACGACATTCTCGAATCCGGTCGCACGCTGCTTTTCGCAAAGGAACTGCTCTACGAACGCGGCGCGCGCAGCGTTTCGATTGCTGTTCTCCTGGACAAGAAAGTGAAGCGCAAGGAACAGCTCGAAGCGGATTATGTCGGCTTTGAATGCCCGGATTACTTCGTCGTCGGCTATGGAATGGACGTGGCTTACGCCTTCCGCGAACTGCCTTTCGTCGGCGTCGTTACGGGTGACGCGGAGTAGAACGCCCGTCTCAATCTGAGACGACGCCGGGTGGTTACAGCCATGGATTGTTAACCATGCCACCCGGATAGCCTCGGCCATTTACCTCTTGCAAAGGGAAATGACCGAGTTTGTTGCTCGCTGGAATGAATACCAGGAGCGATGGAAAATGGCGAAGATTCTGATTACTGAAGACGAAGATGCGTTGCGCACCTTTGTAGCGCGTGCGTTACGTCTGGATGGGCACGAAACCTATGAAGCCGCCGATGGCGAGCAGGGATTTGAGAAGTTGAGCGAACACAAGTTCGACCTTCTCCTGTCCGATATCCGTATGCCGGTTATGGATGGCATCGAGCTGGCGCACCGCGCCGCATCGCAATTTCCAAGCCTCAAAATTCTGCTGATGACGGGCTATGCCGAGCAGCGCGAGCGCGCCGACGATCTGATGGAAAAAATCATCGATGTGGTGCCGAAGCCCTTCGCCCTGCCGGATATCCGCAAGGCCGTCGCCCGCGCATTGGCATCGGTTCCGGCATAAGTGATTTTTCTGGATATGCTGAAACAGGGGCGGCTTGACCGCCCTTTTTCTTTGCGCCGCCTATCGTCCCATAAACCGCGCAAGAAGTGCCGTGAAGCGCCCATAGGGCGGAGTGGCCAGGCGGGCGGGGTTGAACAGCCTGACTTTGGCGATACCCCTTGCATGGGAAAATCGCTTGAAGCCTTCATAGCCGTGATAAGCGCCAAGGCCGCTGGGGCCGACACCGCCGAAGGGCAGGTCGTTTTGTGCGATGTGCAACAGTGTCCCATTAATGGTCACATTGCCGGAGATCGTTTTTTCGAGAACCTTTTGCTGTGTCTCGGACTCGTGCGTGAAAATGTAAAGCGCCAGCGGGCGGGGGCGCGAGCGGACGAAAGCGATGGCATCGTCCAGCGTTTCGTAGGGAATGACAGGAAGAACCGGTCCGAAAATCTCTTCCTCCATCAACAGGCAATCCGCCGGAGGATTGATCAGCAGGGTTGGCTGGAGGCCAAGGCCTGATTTTGGCAGCGGTATGTCAACCGTGCGGATATCGACGCCGCGCTCCCGGCACTCATTCAGCCCCTTGAGGAGGCGTTCATGAGCCCTTGCGCCGACAAGGCTGGTAAAATGTGCTGATCCCGTAGCGCTCGGGTAGAAGCGTTGGACCTGTTCAAAAAACGCATCGACAAAGGAGTCGAGTTTTTCTTTTTTGACAAGGACGTAGTCGGGGGCGATGCAGGTCTGTCCTGCATTCATCAGCTTGCCGAAAACGATATCCTGCGTGGCGCTGGCGACTGGATAGTCCGGCGCAATGATTGTCGGCGATTTTCCTCCGAGTTCCAGCGTGAGCGGCGTCAGATTGGCCGCCGCTGCCGCCATGACTTTCTTTGCGATATTGGTGGAGCCGGTAAACAGAAGATGGTCGAATGGCAGGGCGGAAAATGCAGCCGCTACCTCCACCCCACCTTCGACAACGGTCACCTCTTCCGGCTTGAAATACTCGGCAACGAGTTTTGCCATCAATGCCGATGTTTCCGGAACAAGCTCCGATGGTTTGATCATCGCCCGGTTTCCAGCGGCCAGAATATCGATGAGTGGGCCGAGCGCGAGCAGCAGCGGATAGTTCCAGGGCGCCATGATGCCGACGACACCGAGTGGCTGGTGCTGCACCCAGTTGGACATTTGCAAGAATTCAATCGAGCGACCGCGCCGTTCCGGCCGCATCCAGCTGCGCAGATGGGAACGGGTGTGACGCAGTGAGCCCATCATCGGCACGATTTCCAACATCGTCGTTTCGTGCGAGGAGCGGTGTCCAAAGTCTCTGGAAACCACTTCACACAATTCGTTGCGATGTTCCTTCAGTAATCGGCCGATCCGGTCGAGCCTGTCACGTCGTACCGCCAGAGACGGAGACGGCTCTTGCTCAAAAGCTTGCCGCTGTTGCGTCAGCATCGTGTGAAGATAAATCTGCTCTTGGCCGCTGTCGTTCAAAGACTTGCTCCGTTAATTCCGTCTTGCCGCGACGCGAAGGCCGCGATGTAAATATCCAAATACCATTACGCCACAGATGGCTGCAACCGATAATGGAATGAGGCAGAACCATGCGACCGGGAACGCTCAGGCGACATGTCCCCGTTCAGGTCTTGGAGGGACGTTGCAACTCATTTTCAGAAAATGTTGCCCAGTCATGGGGTAAAGACAAAAAATGTGGTAAGCGCCAGCCAAACAACAGCAGGAGAATTTTGTGAGCGAACTTACCGTAGCAGATGCAACCAACCGCATCTATGAATCGCTTCAGGCGGATAATGCCGATATCGACGCTCATATCGCAACGCTTAAGGCTGCGTTGATGCAGGCAGGTTTAAAAGAGGCCGTGTTCGACCCGACGAGGCTGGTTCAGAACAATCGTTCCGGCAGGAAGCTAATGCAGGCTTATTTCCGGCAACGCGGCGTGACGGTGAAATTCTCAGGGTCCTAAGCCTTTTGTCGATGTCGGGTATTCAGCAATATTGATCATCTTCGATGAACAGGACTATCCACGGTTTCTTCACTCGGTTGTGGATCAGCGCGTTATATGGAAACTTCCCTATACCTTCCTGTAAAAGCCTTTCTGGAGTCCGCGGGCTATTCGGTGAAGGGTGAGATTGGCGGTTGCGATCTTGTGGGGATCAGCGGCGACGAGCCGCCTGTCGTCGTGATCTGCGAGTTGAAAATGAGCTTCAATCTGGAGGTCATTCTTCAGGCCGTCGATAGGGCTGCAATCGCGGACGAGGTCTGGATTGCCGCAAAAATATCCGCCAAGGGCAGGGGGCGGGAGGCCGACAAGCGCTATCGCGATCTCTGTCGTCGGCTCGGCATAGGGATGCTCGGCATTTCCGACCGTGGAGATGTCAGCGTTATCGTCGCCTCCGTCACGCCAATGCCGAGGACCAATCCGAAGCGGCGATCAAGGCTTGTGCGAGAACACCGGAAAAGACGCGGCGATCCTGTTCTTGGCGGCAGCACGCGTGTGCCTGTCATGACCGCCTATCGCCAACAGGCACTGGGCTGCGCTGCGGCTCTTTTGAACGGACCGCTGCGTGTACGCGATATTAGGGCGAGCGTTCCTGAAGCAGGTAAGATCCTGTTGTCGAATGTTTATGGCTGGTTCGAGCGTCTGGACAGAGGCGTCTATGGCCTGACCGATGCTGGTCGCGACGCCCTTGTCCGATGGCCACAGGCATAGCCGTAGAACTATTGGTAACTTTCCGTTCGATTATAACCGGACACTTCAGCGTGCCCAGAAAACCAGAGCTTCATGGAGAGGCTTGATCGAAGGCGCCCAATCGATATGACGAATTTCATCGATGATCGATTGGGCTGAGGCTATCGTCATAACGTCTAGTCTAGTCCGCCGACGTCTCGACTTAACTGCATCAGAATTTTACGCGCGCTGTCAGCGTTGCGTTGAAGGGCTCACCGATCTGGTTCCCGAAGGCGGTCCCGCCAATTGAGGACGTGTAATAGGTGCGATCAAAAATATTCTTGAGGTTGAGTTGAACGGTGATTGGGCGTTCAAGCTCGAACGTATAGGCAGCAAAGGCATCGACAACTGCATAGCCGGGTAAGAAATAGGAGTTACTGTTGATACCGGCCCGATCGCCGACCGCTCTGATGCCGCCACCAATTTTCAGAGTATTGCCAGACGAGCTGACTTCTCCCACATCATAGGCAAGGTAAAGTGACCCTGTATGGCGCGCTACGTTCACGGGGCGTTTGCCAGCATTTTCACCTTCCAAAACCTTCGCATCGGTAAAAGCGTAACTTGCGATGAAATCCAGATTGTCCGTCAACGACCCGGCGACATCCACTTCCACGCCTCGTGCTCTGACCAACCCTGCGGTTTTGACAACGGTTCCGTCGTTATAGGCGACATTCTCCTTGTCGGATGTGTAGAGCGCGAGGTTGGCGGTCAGTCCAGATG
This sequence comes from Agrobacterium sp. 20P9.1.2, assembly GCF_057799395.1. Lineage (NCBI taxonomy): Bacteria > Pseudomonadati > Pseudomonadota > Alphaproteobacteria > Hyphomicrobiales > Rhizobiaceae > Agrobacterium > Agrobacterium sp. 20P9.1.2. The sequence goes on along the minus strand of NZ_JBYOKI010000002.1, from coordinate 644,507 downwards.
GGAGCTCAAATTTCGAACCGACTTCGTAGGATACGCCTTCTTCCGGCTTCAAGTTGCCATACAGGCTCGCAATGGAAGATTGGGGGCGGAACGTCTTGGCAGCATTCGCGTAAAGCGAAACATCAGGCGCTAGCTTGTAAACAATACCCGCGTTGGGAACGATAGCATCGCCGAAGCTATCAGTATTGTTTTTTAAGGGCCGGCCTCTGCCAGCCAACAAATCGTAATATTGATAACGCAGTCCACCGACCACGATCCACTGATCACTAAGGTGAACCGAGTCCTGTACATACAATGACGCAGTAGACAGTTTCTCGGTCTGATCACTTTCGTTGGTGGAAACAGTCGTGCATTCAGGCAGGTTGCCGTAGACAGGGTTGTAGATGTTGAAATTTATCGACGGATTGCACCGGATCATATTCGTGCGAAGCGTGTCGCTGTAATCATAGGATGCTCCGATCAATATATCGTGCTGCATTCCGCCGATCTCGACGTCGCCAGTTAGGTCTGCTCGAAGCGCGTGGTTGTAGATTGTGGAATAGTCTGTCGCGTCTGACCTGCGTCGCAAATCGCCAGTGGCGGCGATATATTCGGTGACACGCGCCTGATTGTCCGAGTAAACATTCCGGCTGTAGCTGTAATCGATGCCCAGCTTCCAGTTTTCCGACAATTCGTGATCGATCTCGACCTGAAACAGATCCGATTTCCCGTCGGTGATGTTATAGGGCTCATCGAAGCGAATTTTCCGGTCCACATTGACTGGACGGCCTGTCGTGACATCGAAGATTGTGCCGCGATCAAACGGCACGCTGTAATCCTCGTGCATGTAGGTGGCCGTAATTTCCGTGTCTTCGCCGGTCCATGTCAGCGATGGAGAAATCAGCCAGTTCTTGGTTTCGCCGAAGTTGCGCCAATAATCGATGTCCTTATATTCCCCGATCAGACGATAGGAAAAGTCGGTGCCCTCAATCGGGCCGGTAAAATCCAGCCCCGTCGTGCCGCCGCCAAAACTGGAAAGACTGCCGTAGATTTCGCCACCAAACGTGTCTTGCGGTTTCTTTGTAACCACGTTGACCATGCCGCCTGGATCAAGAATGCCATAGAGCGTGGAGGAGGGGCCTTTGAGAACCTCCACCCGGTCAGTCATTGCGTTGAACGAGCGCGGCAGCGCGGTCTTCAGCCCGTTCGTCAGGATCGACCCGTCGCGATTGTCGCCAAAGCCACGGCGGATAACAGAATCCTGAGTGCCACCCAGCGTATTCGTCTGGGTCACGCCGCTGATGTTGCTCAGCGCTTCATCTAGGTTGCTTGCATTCTGGTCTTCGAGGACCTGTTCGCTGACGACATTGACCGCCTGCGGAATGTCGATGAGTGGCGTGTCCGTTCGTGTTGCCGTGCTGGTCGATTTCGGCTGATAACCCTGCGTCGCACCGGCACCGGTGACGACGATAGGCGCGAGTACGGTTGTGGGTTCTGACGTGTCGGGTTTGACGGTCTCCGACTGGCGCGACGTCTTTTTGATTTCAGCACGTTCTTGCGCCTGCACGGGCAAGGCAACCATTGCTCCGGCAATGGCAATCACGGCCAAAGCCGTCGATCGATCAAGTCCATGAAATCTCATCGTCATCAGTCCCCACCAACGCTCGTCTTGTCATCAGAATGCTGGCCTTCTGTATTTCATGAATGTAGTAGTCAACTTTGTTCTGTGTAGCAAAGCTTTCGGGAGGCTCGATTCTCAGTCTTTAAAGGAGAGTTTGGCGGCCAAAAATCCGCTTACATGGCTTTGGAACGTGTCTGGAAAAGAAAATTCGAACAGGATAATTGTTGACTACTACATTCATAAATTACAGATCAAGCGCATGCTTGAGGAAAGAAAACGGCTGAATTGATGCAATCCGATAACACTGACAATGCGCTGGATACCCAGCGGGTGACGGCAGGTTATGGACGCCTGAATGTTCTTGCCGATGTCTCTGTTATCATTCCCAAGGGAAAGTTCACCGCTCTTGCAGGCCCAAACGGATCGGGCAAATCAACGTTGCTGGCCGTACTGGCGCGCATTCTTAAACCATCAGGCGGAACGGTCCTTATTGACGGACAGGATGTGAACCGGCTACCCACAAAAGAGGTAGCGCGCAAGCTTGCCTTGCTTCCTCAGGCCCCCATCGTGCCTGAAGGTCTCAGCGTCTATGATCTGGTGTCGCGTGGCCGTTATCCGCATCGCGGTATTCTCAAATCCTGGGATGAAGGGGATGAAGAGGCCGTCACCCAAGCCTTGCATATAACCGGCATCAGCGAGCTCTCAGCACGGCCAGTGGACAGTTTGTCCGGCGGGCAGCGCCAGCGTTGCTTTATCGCGCTTGCTATGGCGCAGGATACGGCGACGATCCTGTTCGATGAGCCGACGACGTTTCTCGACCTGCGGTATCAGGTCGAGGTCATGGAGCTTCTGTCAAGCCTTAGCCGCAAGGCCAATCGAACCGTCGTTGCCGTTCTGCATGATTTGAATGCCGCCCTTCAATATGCGGATCGCATCGTTTTCCTCAAGGGCGGTGCAATTCATCATGTTGCCGAAACCGTCGATCAATGCCGCGTCGACCATATAGAAAGCGTCTTCGAGACGAAGGTCATCGCTGTCAGGCATCCGACGACCGGCAAGCCTGTCTTCCTGCCCGATCCGCATTCCGGAGCATCCGTGTTGTGACGGAGGCCTATAACATACGGAGTTCAAAAACCGCGCCTTACGGTCTCTGGCTCCCCTGCGGCCTTGTTGTGCTGCTGGCTCTTGGCTTCATGCATCTGAGCGTCGGTGCAAGACCCGTATCACCGCAGCTGATCATCGACGCGTTGACGGCCCAAGACCATACAAGTTTCGAGCAACAAATCCTTCTCAAGCTCCGTCTGCCGCGCCTTCTGGCCGCTATTTTGTGCGGTGCATCGCTGGGCATCGCAGGCCGCCTGCTTCAATCGATCCTGCGAAACCCAATTGCTGAACCGCATATTCTTGGACTGAATGCGGGAGCAAGCCTTGCCTTGGTGGCAAGCACGGCTTTGCCTGCAAGCATGATGATGTTTCCGGCCAGCCGCCCGCTGATTGCTGCGGCTGGCAGCGGCGTTCTTTTTGCGCTCGTTCTGTTTCTGTCATCCGCAGGACGTAGCGGGCTGACGATGACCAAGGTCACATTCTGCGGCATAGCGCTATCGGCCCTGGCCTCGGCCTGCGTATCGGCTATTCTCATTCTCGATCAGGAAACGCTCGAACAAATGCGGTTCTGGCTGGCAGGCGATCTCTCTGGAATTTCCCTCTCCGATATTCAGACCGTTCTCCCCATCGTAACTGTTGCCGCAATAGCTACGGCCTGGATTACCTTGCGATTGGATATTATGGCGTTGGGAGACAAGGCCGCGACAAGCCTTGGCGTGCCGGTGCGCCAAACCAGACTGATCGGGCTGATAGCCACCGCGCTCTTTTGCGGCTCATCCGTCTCGCTGTCCGGTCCCATCGGCTTCGTCGGCCTCATCGTTGGCGGTGTCGCCCATCGCATGACTGGTGGGCGACACATGGTTTCCGTCCCGCTATCGGCATTGCTCGGCGCCAACCTGATGATCGCTGCCGATATCGCCGCCAGAACCATTGCCGCACCTCAGGATCTGGCAACGGGGGTGCTGACGGCCTTCATCGGCGCTCCTGTCTTCATCGCAGTCGTTACGCGGGTGCTGCGATGAGTGTGAAAAAGCTGGGCGGCGGCTATCGCCTTGTTCAATTCCAAGCATTGAGCGTGAAGCTGCATCCGAAAAGGTTGGCTGTGACCACGGTGTTTCTGACAGTCCTTGTGCTTCTCGTTCTTGTGGCGCTTGTTTCAGGAAGCGGGCGCGCCGGGATTGGCGACCTCGTGGCATTCATCAACGGCTCCGCAACGCCGGGGGATTTATCCATCATCGGTGATCTGCGGCTGCCTCGTACCGTTATGGCACTGAGTTGCGGAGCCATGCTGGGGCTTGCGGGTGCGGCGTTGCAATCCCTGACGCGAAACGGGCTGGCCGATCCGGGTCTGCTGGGTGTGAAAGAGGGCGCAGCCCTTGCTATTGTCACCGTCATCATCGCGTCTCCGCAGACACCTCTGGTGTTGCGACCCTTCATCGGCATGGCGGGTGGGTTTGCGGTTGCTGCCGCAGTCGCGATCCTGGCGGGATCGTTTTCCCGTCTGCGCTTCGTCTTGATCGGTATCGGATTTTCTTGGGCTTTGTCCGCCGCCATCTCGCTGTTACTGACGGTGTCGGATATCGACCGCATTCAGATCGCCCTGACATGGATGGCGGGAAGCCTGGCAACAGTCACGCCGGACATGCTCCCGATTGCGCTTGCGGGCCTATGCGTCGGGGCCACACTGCTGTTTGCCACAGCACGCGCAGCGGACGTGGCCACACTTGGAGACAGCGCAAGCATAGGGCTGGGTGTTCGCGCCAAGGCACTTGCAATCATAAGCCTTTCGGCCCCGGTTCTGATGACCGCAACTGCCGTTTCCTGCGTTGGAAGTATTGGCTTCGTCGGGCTTATCGCTCCGCACGCGGCAAGAATGACAATTGGCGGTGGCCAGACTGCACTGTTGACGGCAAGCATGCTGATCGGTGCATCGCTCGTTGTTCTCGCCGACACCATTGGCCGCACCGCCTTCGCGCCCCTGCAAATTCCTGCTGGCATCGTCCTCGCACTCGTCGGTGTTCCGGTTTTACTCCTGCTCCTCTGGCGCCGTCGCGATCAATTGTGAAAGGTTTTCCATGCTGCGCATGCTTGTTTTTATGCTTTTGCTTCTCGTTGTTCCAAGTGTTGTATCAGCGCAGGATAGGCGAACGTTTCAGGACGATACGGGGCACACGGTTATCATTCCGAGCTTGCCGCATCGCATCGCATCGCTCCACGATATCGACGTCACCATTCCGCTGATCGAACTCGGCATCACGCCCATTGCCAGCCATGGCAGGGTCGGTCTCGACGGCAAACCTTATCTGCGCTCTAGCGCGATCCTGACCGGCGTCGATTTCGGCAATTCTGGCATGGCTTTTCTTGGTGCAGTGGACCTAGACCTCGAGGCGCTGGCCGAACAGAAGCCGGACCTGATCATAACGGCTGCTGGCCGACCCACGCCCATCGCGACGCTGGAAAAAATCGCGCCAACCGTGGTGATCGACCCGACCAGATTTGGAACAGCGCATGCCTATCGAAAACTGGCCGAATTAACGGGGACCGAAAACAGGCTCGCCATTCTCGACCAGAGGTATCGGGCGGGAATTGAGGAGCTCAAAACTGCCATCGACACCGGAAACATCTCCGTGTCCGTCATCCAGCCGCTCAACGGAAAGATCAATATCTATCACACCTACCGGGCGCTGGGTCAGGTTCTGCGGGATGCAGGCTTCAAATTTCCCAAGATCATCGATGATATCCCTGAAGGCGGACGCATTGAGGTCAGCGGCGAGCGTCTTCCAGATGTCGATGCAGACTTCATATTCGACCCGTACCGCTCGGATACTGGTGGCACGTCAAAACAGGAAATCGACGCGATGGAGAAGGTCGTGCCGGATTTTTGCAGTTTCCTGAAAGCCTGTATTCAGGGGCGCTACATCATGGTTTCCAGAGAAGAAGCGATTTCAAACAGTTATGCTGCCATGGCTCTGATGACAGCCGTCGTAAAATCTGCAATCGCACCACGGCCAGGAATGAGGTAGAGCTTTCGACTTTAAAAACTGCGGTGCGTCAGGCAGTGTGCCTGAACCGACCCTTTTAAAGTCACAAGCATGGTATCGATAGGTCATTCCGTTCAGAAGAAACGCCATATAGATCGCTTCGGAGAGCGATTGAAGAAGAAGAGAGACGCTCTATCGCCCGGGCTTCTGGCAGTGGCCAAATATATCGACAAGCATCGACATGCGGTGCTGGCGCAATCCGCGCTGGAAATTGGCCGCGAGATTGGAACGTCGGACGCCACCGTCATCAGGGCGATACAGGCACTCGGTTTCGAAGGCCTTGTAGACCTTAAAGACACGCTGGAAAGCCACCTCGGAGAAACGGATTCACCGTCCGAGAAAATGGCGGCGACCACCAACGAACTGCTGGATGACACCAATTCTGCAATCGACTTCGTGGTGGCCGATATGGGGCACGCCATGGCAGCCTTGTCTTCGGAGGAAAACAGGGGCGCAGTTGCACTCGCGGTGAGCTTGTTATCGGATGCCAGAAAGATCGGCGTATTCGGAATTGGCGCCTCGGGTATCATTGGAACTTACGCGTCGCGCAACTTCGTCAGATCGGGCTTTCCTTCCTATTCGCTGAACCGAACAGGCATCATGCTGGCTGAACAGCTTCTCGAGATGGAGACTGGCGATGTCCTGTTGATCCTTGCTCAAGGTCGCCCGCACCGCGAGGTCATGACGGCGATTTCGGAGGCGGAGCGTCTCTCGATACCGATCGTCGCCATCGTTGGAAAACAAGAGACGGCGCTCGCCGCACATGCTGCAGCAGCAATCGTTTTACCGCGTGCGAAGACTGAAAAGGTCGCCATGCACGGCGCTTCACTGGTCTGCGTGGAAGTATTGACCCTTGGCCTCGCCGCCAGAAACAGAGACAAGACACTCGCCGCGCTCGACCGGCTGGTAGAGTTGCGCCAGCAGATCAGACCGAATAAGCGGTGAGGATTTCACGCTAAAAGGACTTGGCTATGTTTGCGGTGAGATCACTGCCCTGATGGCTGTGCCGGGGTAGTGATGTCTACGGTGGTAGATCCAGCATTATTGAGTTGGCGAACCAAGGCTTCGATCTCCTAAATCCGGCACGGTGCACATGTTGCTGTGGCCGCTCTCGGCTAGATAATGGAAACGGCGGACAAAGCGGGATCATTTGCGGTCATTCCGGCAAAGGAGGCGCCGCTTGTCAGTCCCGGTCGTAACCATCTCGTGCAATTCGACAAAGGCAATTCTTATCCGTCAGTTTTAGTTCTGTCTAAGAAACTACGAATGGCAGCAATGACCTTATCGGGCGCTTCCGCATGGACGGCGTGATTGGCGCCCGGAACTTCGAAGAACTCGCCGTTTTGAACGCTCTCGGCAATCAGGCGAGAATGGTTGGGTGGGCAAATCCAGTCTTCGGCGCCGCAGATGACAAGCGTCGGTACTGAAATATCCTTCAAACGGTCACGCAAATCGTAGAGCCGCTCCTTGAACAAGGCGTTATGCGTCTCTGCGTGTAGATGCATGGTGCGGGTGCGCTCAAGTGCCGCGTCGGGATCGAAGTTTTCGTAATAGAGGGGCTGCAGCGCCAGCCAGATCAGCCGCAGCTCGGTATCGTCGATGACCCGGTCGGAGAACATCTTGTCGAGCATGTCCAGCGATGCGCTCGGCGCCTTGTAGATGCGTTCCTTGAAGACAACCATCGCATCGTCCTCGTGATGATAACTTGCTGCCGTACCGCGCAGAATGAGGCGCGAGAGATTGTGGCCATATTTGACCGCGTAGGTCAGCGCGATCATGCCGCCGAACGAGCCGCCTTCGAGAATGATCTTCCTGCCTCCGCAGAGATTGACGCGGAATGCCTCGACATCGTCTGCCAGTTGCTCGAACGTGTAGGGCGGCGTCAGGCTGGTTTCGCCGCAGCCGCGCTGGTCATAGGCGATGACCCTGTAGTTGTCTGAAAGCACCTTATAGGCGTTGAACTCGCCTTTGCGATCGCCAATGCCCCGGCCACCATGCAGGGCGATGATTGTTTCGGCGTCCGGGTCACCGGCCTCGTCATAGACGAAAGTGGCGTCATTGAGGGTCACGGTCGGCATAGAATATCTCCTCTTTGCAGTTTCATACGCGCTTTGCTTGCTCATCAAGCTGCTCGGTTATCATCTGGTCGATGCTGTCTTCGACCACTGTCATCGGAACCGGGCCAAGCGCCAGAATGCGGTCATGGAAAGCGCGGATATCGAAAGCCGGCCCGAGCTTTCTCTCCGCCTTTTCGCGTGCGCGCTCAATGGCCATCATGCCGAGATAATAGCCCAGTGCTTGACCAGGCCAGCTGATGTAGCGCTGGAGTTCGGCTTCGACGATCAACAGCGGCAAGCCAGTCTTTTCGCTCATATAGTCGCGAGCGCGGTCGTAGCTCCAGCCCTTGGCATGAACACTGACATCCACGACCATGCGCACGGCCCTGAGGGTCAGCAGGCTCCACATGCCAAAGATGTCATAGGGCGTCTCGTAGATGCCCATTTCCACGCCTAGCCGCTTTTCGCAATACAGCGCCCAGGCATTGCCATAAGCAATGCCATACGTCTGCGCCCGGAAAGGTGGTCGTGCCTCGTTTTCGGCAGCAAGCGACATTTGGAAGCAATGACCGGGCACCGCCTCGTGCAGCGTTAGCACAGGCAGGATATAGAGCGGTCGTGATGCCAGATTGAACGTGTTGAGCAGGTATAGGCCCGGCGCGCCGGTGCCCATCGGGTAATTTGGTGCAATATTTTCCGGCACCGGCTCAATGGCAAAGCGGCGGCGCGGCAATAGGCCAAAAAAGCAGCCGAGCTTGGCCTCAACCTTTTTGGTTATCCATGCGGCACGCATCAGTAGGTCTTCCGTTGACGTTGGATAAAATTGCGGTTCAGATTTCAGGAAGGTCAGGAATTCCTCAAGCGTCCCCCCGAAACCACTGTCGCGAACAGCGGCAAGCATGTAAGCGCTGCAAGTTTCGACTTCGGCAAGCCCGAGCTCATAAATGTCTTCAGCGGGCATTTCGAGCGTCGTGAATTCCTTCACTTTGGCATTATAATAAGCAGGCCCGTCTGGGAAATCTATCGCGGCGATGCTCGTGATTGCGCTCGGAGCGTAAACATCTCGCATGAAAGCGAGAAGCCGCGCATGGGCAGGCAGAACGGCTTCTATTATCGCTGCCTTCGCCTCCTGCAAAAGTTCAGGCCGCACATTAACCGGCACTGCTTCCGGAAACGTGTGATAAGGCCGAAAGTAATCAGTCTCCTCCGGGCTCTGCGCAAGGACGGCTTGGATGGTGCGAATAGCCGCTGGCAGAACAATCTTTGGCTGGCTAAACCCGCGCGCCAACCCGGTCTCCATATTGGCGATCGCCTCGTCGAAATACCGTGGCATCTCGCGCATCATGCTGATGGCATCACGATATTTTTGCTCGTGGTCGAAGCTCTCCTCGCGGATGGCGGCGGTGGTGTCATCCCAAAAACTGGTGAAAGCGTTGAATGGACGCTCGTATTCTCGAAATATTTGAGAAAGCCGCAGAGCCTCCACCTGCTGGCGCAGCACAAGCCGGTCCTCGCGCCCGGTTGGCGACAGCGTACTGACATCCAGTTCATCAAGTTCGCGGAGAACCGTCGTCCAGAATGCCAGCTTTTCGGCTTGGCTTACTGGGTCCATTTTGGGAAGGCTGCTTCTCAGCGGCACATAGGCGCCAAGTTCGCGCACCACATGCTGACGCCGGAACGACCATTCGCGCGCAGCGATATCGGCAAGTGTCCGGTCGGCGGGAAAATCGACAGTCGGCATGGCATTCTCGGGAAAATAGAGAGGCCTAAAATTTGGCGGTGAGGCGGCACTTCGCACAGCAGGGCGCGAAGTGCCGGTTCCGTTAGTTTGCCGCTGGCTTCATGTCGAAGGCGCGAACCCAATCGTCGCCACGGGCTGCCCAGGTAATCTTTTTCGACAGGCCGTAGGTGGTCGGTTGCGTGTAAAGGAAGAGCGCAGGCGCGTCATCACACATGATTTCGGTCGCCTTTTTATAGGCTTCCAGCCGCTTGGTCTTGTCCATGGTCGAGCGGCCATCGGCCAGCGCTTTGCCAAAATCGGCGTTGTTCCAATAGGCGTACATGTTACCCGGTGCAAAAAGCGTCAGAAGGCCATCGGCATCAATGGTCGGCCATGCCTGGCTCAGCAGGCTCATTCGGCCCAGGTCCTTTGCCTTTAGATATTTGTCCATATAGGTGCTGAACCGCATCTCGGTGATTTTAGTCTTCACGCCAATCTCTTCCAACTGGCTCGCAACCGCCTGAACAACTTCTTCACCGTTCAAATATGTGCCTGTTGGGACTTCCAATTCGATTGGCTCTGCTGGCGCCCCGCCTGCTTTTTCCAGCAGCTCAGCTGCCTTGTCGGGGTCATACGGATAGGCCTTTAGGTCTGGATTGAAGCCGAAATAGCTTTTCGACGTCACCTGGCAATGTGCGACTTCCGCCTGATCGTTGAAAATAGCCTTGACGATGCCTTCCTTATCGACGGCGTAGTTCAGCGCCTGGCGCAACAGCTTGTTATCAAGCGGGGCTTTCAGCGTGTTGAATTTGATGAACACGGTGCGCGTGCTCGGCACAGCACCTGCCTGTGCGTTACCACTGGTCTTGATGCGCTCAATCTCGGTGGTCGGGATTGAATTGATGAAATCGACTTCACCGGCCAAAAGGGCTGCAACACGACTTGCCGCATCTGGAATGACACGAATGACGTATTTGTCGAAGGCTGGCTTTTCGCCCCAGTATTTGGGATTGGCTTCGAGCGTGATGCTGTCACCGGCCTTGACCGACGATATCACATAAGGTCCGCCCGACGTGGTCTCTGTCGCCGGTTTGTGTTCGGCTGCCCATTTGGGCGGCAGCAGGAAGAACATCGACAGTTGGTCGATCAATGCCGGGTAAGGCGAGCTGGTTTTGATCTCGATTTCTGTCGGACTGACGACCTTGACGTCGCTGATCAGCGTGAACCATGCCTTGATGCGAGCATTGACAGCCGGGTCGCGGACGCGGTCGAAATTCCACTTCACTGCTTCCGCATCGATCTTCTCACCGTCGTTGAAGCTGGCGTCGGAACGTAGCTTGATGCGCCAGGTCAGGTCATCAACATTGCTCCATTCCGTGGCAAGCGAAGGCGCGATCTTCAGATCGGGACCACGGAGAACCAGCGACGGATAGATGTGGCTGAGCAGGCTCAGATCCGTGCCGACCGAAGCCGTCATATGCGGATCGAACGTGTTCATCATATTCGTCACGGCAATCGTCAGCGTCTTTTCCTGCGCCAGCGCCGTGGATGAAATCAATGTGCTGATAGACAAGGCGGCAATCGCCGCCAAAGGCAGTTTACGTATCATGTTCCGTCTCCTAATGACCTTGAATTATCTTGTCTTTTTCATGCCAGTCGTGCCTTCACAAGGAACCGGTTTTCCCTTGCTCGTCTCCTTGAGAATAAGTATTTCGCATTTTCTGATATCGCGGCGGCGGCTATGCCATTGCCACGTCTTTCCCGTCACTTGGTGTCCACCGGCACCGAATGACCGAGCGTATGCATCAGCCGGTTGGCCCAGCCAAAAATCGCAGCCGAGTGAATAAGATCGACAATTTCGGATTTCGACATGCCGTGCTCGCGCAGTTTCTGGATTTGTTCCTTCGTCACGTGCGACGGCGTTTGCGACAGCGTTTTGCAGAAATCGACGATGGCTTTTGTCTTCTCGTCAAACGACCCACCAAGGCCCCGGACATAGATTTCCTCGACCACTTCTTCGCGGTTCGAAAGTTCGACGTAACGCCGCGCATGAACCGAAGCGCAATAGACGCAACGGTTGACGGCTGAGGCTACCAGCGCTCCCAATTCCCGTTCCGCGCGGTCGAGACCGCCCTTGGCATACATGATGGCATTGAATAGTTTTGTCCGTGCAACGTAGGATTCCGGATCATGTGCCAAGGTACGGACATAAGGCGATACCTTGGTGTTGGATGGCGTCACCTGCATGGCAGCCAGCTGTTCTTCCGTTGCCGTCGCGACATCGACCGGCTCGATATAAGGCGACCACGATAGCGCTTTGACCTTGAAACGCGCCCCACTCATGCGACCTCTCCCAAGGCTTCGAGACCCACGATGACGCGGGCTTCAAAATTGACGAAGGCAATCAACTCGGAAAGCGCGATGATCTGCGGATTGCTCATGCCTGCTGCTTTCAGCGCTTCGATATCTGCTCTGGTGTTTTCGCGCGGTGTCTTGGTGACGAGATCGACGTGACGTAGAACAGCCCGCAGAAAACCATCAGCATCGACTGGGAGGTCTGCGCCACCGGCGATGCCAGACAGAAGTGGCGTGGCACCAGTCTGCATCAACATTTCATCATAGGCTTTTCCCAGATCGTTGTGCCCCAGGAAACGGGCCATTCGGGCAGCAAGTGCTGCGCGCAGCGCGTGGCCTAGATCGAAACCGTGTACCGGTGTTAAAACCGTTTGACGGCAAAGCTCGGTGCCATCAACGAAATCCGGCCGTTCCCGGCGAATTTGATACAGTTCCAAGTCCGGCGTGATACCGGATAAACGATCGATCTGATCCATGTTCTCAGTCCTCATGTTGCCACCTGTCCGATCCGTCTCCACAGACGAACCGAGATCAGACAGGAATTGGGCGCGGTAGCCTGCGACAAAGTAGAGGCAGGCGCGATGTCGGTGAGCGTATTGGGATTTCCACCCTGGTCGATGCCATCGGCATCGGGAGAATACCAACTACCAGTTGGTAGTAGGGCCACGCCTTGCATCAACCCGGCATCCACGACCAGCGCAGCGATCACCCGACCGCGGTCATTATACAGCTCGCAAAGGTCGCCATCACGCAAACCCAAGCTGGCGGCATCGGCAGCGCTTAGTGAAAACGGCTCGAAACCATGGCGTTTTGCGTTCTGACTGACCGATCCATATTCTAACTGGCTGTGAAGACGGTGCGTTGGCTGCGGTGATAGCAGATGCAATCCGTGCTTTGTGGCAAGCGGTGCACCAAGCCATTCCGCAGGCGGCATCCACACCGGATGGCCCGGCATGTCATTATATCCAAATGCTGCAATCGCCTCCGAGCCAATCTCGATACGACCACTCGGCGTCTTCAGCGGTGCCGAGCCGGGATCGCGGGTGAAGCGACGGAAATGATCTGCTGGAGCCGGTGCATCCTCCCCCTCGTCGAGGGCAGCAAAGCCACGCATACGGAAGCTTGGGAAATCAGGGAGTTCCGGATAACGATCCCGATACCCTTCGTAGATTTTTGCCAGCCATTCGTTGATGATCAGTCCGCAATCGAACTGCTGGCGAAAACCAAGCTGATCGGCAACGAGGCAATGGAATTCATGATCGCTGAGAACGTCGGCGGGTGGGTCCATCACCCGGCGACTGTAGATCAGCCAATTATCGCGCGAGGATGCGGCGATGTCGTCGCGTTCGAACGGAAAGGCGGATGGCAATACGATATCGGCCATCTTCGCTGTCGCTGTCCACATCGGTTCGGAAACGATGATCGTTTCTGGTCTGCGGAATGCCCTTTTCAGCCGGTTGAGATCCTGATGATGATGGAAGGGGTTGCCCCCCGCCCACCAGACCAACCTGATATCCGGCAGAGAGAGAACCTGCCCGTCATAATCCATTGTTCCGCCGGGATTTTCGAGAAGCTCGGTTATCCGCGCAACGGGGATATAGTGGCCGACCGGATTACGGCCCTGATCGAAAGCCGGACCTTTCAGCCGCCGGACAGGCTGGCCGACGGAGTTTACGGCCGTTAAACCGAAGGAAAAGCCGCAGCCAGCCTTGCCGACATGGCCCGACATGCAAGCAAGTGCAATTGCCGACCAGAACGGTTGCTCGCCGGACTGCGCCCGCTGCAGCGACCACGCGACATTGACGAGGCTCGGTCGAGCATGCAGGCTTTGGGCGATTGCCACAATCGTGTCAGTGGGCACGCCCGAAATTGACGAGGCCCATGCGGCATCCTTGGTGACGCCATCGATTTCGCCGGTCAGATATGTTTCAAGTTCCGAAAACCCGACCGTGCAGCGTCTCAGGAAAGCCCGGTCCAACAGACCTTGCGTGAGCAGCGTATGGCACATGCCGAGCATGACCGCCGCATCGGTATTGGGGCGAAGCGGGATATGCCGCACGTTTATCCCGGCCGGTGCATCGCTTGCTACGGGGCTGAAGATGACGAACTCGACGCCCTTCTCCTGGGCGCGCTTCAGCCATTCCGTGGCACGGTGGCTGCCAGTCCCGCCCGCTTCCACCTGTGCATTGGTCAGGCGGAAACCGCCGAACGCGACCAGCAGGTCGCAATGGTCGGCAATGTCATTCCAGGACGGCGAAGTATCGCAGGCATCCTTGTAATCGGCGCCAAGCACATGTGGCAGCAGCACACCGGCTGCTCCATAGGAATAGGTATTGACCGAGGAAGTGAAGCCACCGGCAAGATTGAGCAGGCGTTTGAGCTGGCTTTGCGCATGGTGGAAACGGCCAGCACTTGCCCAGCCGTAGGAACCGCCAAAGATCGCCTGATTGCCTTGAGTCGATGATACGCGTCGGACCTCGTCGGCGACCAGAGACGCCGCCTTATCCCAGCCAACCTCTACGAATTCATCATCGCCGCGCAGTTGCCCAGTGCCCGCCAGCGGGCCGTGTTCCAACCATGACTTGCGTACCATTGGTGTGCGAACCCGCTGCGGATGATCAGCCAGCGCCAGATAGCCAAAGCCCATTTCCGATGGGTCGGGATCATGCCGGAAGGGTAAAAGGCAGGGTTTGCCAAGCGCATCCGGGCCGACTTCATAAGTACCGAAATGCGTAGCGAACAGGTGCATCGCTTAGCCCCGCAACACAAAGTGACCGCCGCCGAGTGGCTGCAGTTCTTCGGTTTCGGAGGGCAGGTGAGTGCTGACGTCGAAAGCCAGAGGCTTGCGACCGCGCTCGATATCGGGATCAGGCACCGGAATAGCTGACAGCAGCGCCTGCGTGTACGGATGTTGCGGGTTCTCGAAGATCGCTTCACACGGCCCGATCTCGACAATACGGCCACGCAGCATGACGGCGACGCGGTGGCAAAGATAACGGATCATCGATAGATCATGGGCGATGAACAGATACGTCAGACCCAACTCATCCTGCAGATCCTGAAACAGATTGACGATCTGCGCCTGGATCGACACATCGAGCGCCGTAATCGGCTCATCGGCAACGATGAAAGCCGGGTCTAGCGCGATTGCGCGAGCGATATTCACGCGCTGGCGCTGCCCGCCGGAAAATTCGTGTGGGTAGCGTTTCATGAAAGACGGATCAAGGCCGACTTTCCTGAAGAGATTTGCAACTCGATCCTGCCTCTCGCTACGATTGCCGCTTAGGCGATGCACGTCGAGAGGTTCGGCCACGAATTCGCCCACCGTCATGCGCGGATTGAGCGAGGCATACGGATCCTGAAAGATGATCTGCATGTCACGCCGGTAAGGCTTCAGCATCGACTTGGAAAGGCCTGTAATGTTCTGGCCTTTGAAAAGAATGTCACCGCCGCTTGGCGCTTCCAGTTGGAGGAGAACGCGGCCGGTCGTGCTTTTGCCGGAACCGGATTCGCCGACGAGACCAAGCGTTTCGCCCGGAGCTATGTCGAAGCTGACATTGTTCACCGCCTTCAATAACGGCGCATTACCACCCAGAAAACGTTTTTCGCCGCCATAGATCTTGCTCAGATTATGAACGGAGACGAGCGGCTGCGCGGCGGGCGAAAAAACCTGCATGTCCGTCATGGCTGGGCCTCCTGCTTGGCTAGCTCAGCTCTCAGATCGTACCAGGCTGCGACCTTATGGCCCGGCACACTGCCGACAACATCGACCAACGGTGGCACCTGTTCGAAGCAGCGTGGCGTGGAGAAGGGATTGCGCGGTGCAAACGGATCGCCGACCGGTGGTTTGCTCATGTCAGGCGGATTGCCGGGAATTTGATAGAGCCTGTTGACGCCGCGCTTACCGCCATGCGGCAGTGATCTCAAAAGGCCCCAGGTATAGGCGCTGCGCGGATCGTGGAAGACCGGACGAACCGGGCCGCGTTCCATGATGCGGCCTCCATACATGACCTGAACCGTATCTGCGAGGCCGGCAACGACCCCCATGTCATGCGTGATCCAGATGACGGTCGTACCGATGCGGCGCTTTAGATCCCGCACCAGATCGAGGATCTGCGCCTGTACGGTGACATCCAGAGCGGTCGTTGCCTCGTCGGCGATCAGCAGTTTCGGATTGCAGGATATGCCGATAGCGATCATCACCCGCTGCCGCATACCGCCTGAAAACTCGTGCGGGTACTGTTTCGCCCGGCGCGCGGCATCGGGAATGCCGACCAGTTCGAGCAGTTCGACCACGCGGTCGCGTGCAGTCTTTCCCGACATTCCAAAATGCCGTCGCAACGGCTCGGCGATCTGTCGCTCAATGGTCAGCACCGGGTTGAGCGACGTCATCGGGTCCTGAAAAACAAAGCCGATCTCTCGCCCGCGCACTTCGAACAGTTCGCGTTTCGACAGCGTCAGCAGGTTGCGGCCTTTAAACAGAACCTCTCCACCAACGATGCGGCCGGGTGGCGAGGCAATCAGCCCGACCATGGATAGCGCATGCACGCTTTTGCCCGAACCGGACTCGCCGACAATGCCCAGCGTCTCGCCTTCTTCCAGCGTATAGGAGACGTCATTGACGGCATGCACCGTGCCTGATGGTGTGTCGAATGCGACAGTCAGATTGCGGACTTCGAGCAATGGCGCCATGTGTGCCCCTCAGACCTCCAGATAACCGCCAGCGGAGCGCGTCAGATATTCGCGTCCGTCGTTGGTGATGAGAACGGTGTCGGAAATCTGCGTGGCGCAAACGCCGGGAACGCGGATATTCGGCTCGAATGTGAAAAGCATGCCGGGCGCAAGCACCAGCGTCGAAGCGGCATCGAGCGAGGAATGCTCATGCGCGCCAAGACCTATTCCGTGACCGATGCGGCCTGGAATATTGGCACCGTAACCCCGCGCCTTTAGACCTTCGCGGGTCTTTTCAAACAATTCCTTGTAAGGCGTGCCCGGTCTGATCAGCTGATCGACCTCCTCGCGAATTTCCAGAATGGCGTCGAGCGCACGACGGTTAGCATCCGGCAGTGAACCAATGGCAATGGTCCGCTCATTCTCCGCATGGATGCCGTTGGCAATCGTCCAGATCAGAACGGAGACTGCTTCACCGCGCTGTGGCTTGCGTTGAGTGGGATTATCACAGTTAAAGAACATGCGAGGGCCGGACAGAACCCATGTGGCCATGCCGTTCTGGACGCCGCCTTCCAGTGAACCAAAATCGGCAACCTCGACATCCGGATATTCCGCAGCCCAGAGCTTGTTCATCTCGTGCATGGAAGCGATGGCGACTTCGCGCTCGTTTCCACCTGCGGCCAGAACGGACACCGCCGTATCCATGCCGTGGTCAGCGACACGCGCGGCAATGCGCGCATTGGCAATCTCGTCCGGGTCCTTGATCAGGCGGCAATGGTCGATCAGGTGGCTGGCATCGGCGAAATTCGCATTTGGCAGAGCAGACCGCAACTGCTTCATGCGCTGGATCGAGATGAATTCCTCCTCAATGCCAACAGTTTTTCCGGTAAGCCCGAGGTCACCGAGAATGGAGGCCAGCGCGTCCTGCCAGTTCGGCCCCATCGTCACCTTGGTGGACCAGGAGCCGTAAAGACGAATATCTGGAACCCAGGCGCTGGCGCGGCCATGGTCGTCGCGAAGTGCATGGACGAGCATGATCGGATCATGATCGCGCGTCAGGATGGCGATAACCGGATGTGAATAAATGATCGGGTTGAAGCCTGTGAAATAAAAGCTGTTTTCAGGCTTGAAGGACACGATCACGTCGATGTCGTGTTTCGCCATCTCAGCTTTCAGACGACCGAGGCGCGGTGGCAGGGCGGAAGTTTGGGTCATCGCATAGTCCTCAATTTCGGATCAAAATAGTCGCGCAGCCAGTCACCCAAAAGGTTGATGCTGAGCACGGTCAGCACGATGGCAACACCGGGGAAGGTGACGATCCACCAAGCGGTCGAGATATAGACTCTGCCATCGGCGAGCATTCGGCCCCAGCTTGGATTGGGCGGCTGTATGCCGAGACCGAGGAAAGAAAGTGCCGCGTCCATGATGATGATACGGGCAAGTTCCAGAGTGGCGATGACCAGTACCGGCGTCATGACATTGGGCAAAAGATGCTTGATCATGATGCGCCAGGTGCCAGCGCCAATCGCGTGGGCGGAGAGAATAAATTCGCGCTCGCGCAGGGCCAGAACCTGACCGCGGATGATGCGGGCGTAACGGAGCCAACTTGTCAGCGCAAGAACGATGATCAGGTTCCGTGTCGATGGCCCGAGTGCGGCCACGACCAACAGCGCAAGCAGCATCAGCGGCAAAGCCAGCTGGATATCGACGACGCGCATCAGGACGCGATCGACAATGCCACGATAATAACCGGCAACGATGCCGAGCAGCGTTCCGACGATGCCGCCAAGCACGACCGAAGCTGCAGCAATCGCCAGCGTGATGCGACTGCCGTGAATGATGCGGGACAGAACATCGCGACCAAGTTCGTCTGTGCCGAGCGGGTGGGCACCAGGCGAGAAAATGCCCGTCCATGTGGGTTCAGCCATGCGGGCGACCAAATTTGACCGCGTCGGCGACGGCAGGCCAAGATAAGGCGCAAACAGCGCTGCCAGTATGAACACGACCACCAGTATGAAACCGAACAGACCGGCGCGGCTTTTGAGGAGAGCGAAGAAAAAGGATTTCATGGCATCGCTCCCTATCGCCGACGAATACGCGGATCGAGAACACCGTAAAGGAGATCGACCAGCAGGTTGACGATGATGAAGATTGCGGCGATCAGCGCGACACCGGCCTGGATGACCGGAAAGTCCTGAGACTGGATGGCCTGCATGATGACGCGGCCAACACCTGGCCACGCGAATACCGTTTCGATGACCACGGAGCCGCCGAGCAACTCGCCGGCAATGATGCCGATCATCGTGACGACCGGGATCAGCGCGTTACGGGCAATATGCCAGAAGAACACGGTTCTTGGCAGTAGGCCCTTCGCCCTTGCCGTTCGGACATAGTCCTCGCGCATGATGTCGAGCAGGGAGGAGCGCAGCAAACGCGCGATAGAAGCGGAAACGAAAACGGAAAGCGTCACCCCTGGGAGAACCAGATGAGCCCACGTTCCGGCACCACCGGTCGGCAGCCAGCCAAGATCGACTGAAAAGATCAGAATCAACATGATGCCGAGCCAAAAGACCGGCGTTGCCTGACCCAGCAAGGCAGCCACCATGACGATGAATTCCGAAAGCGTCCCTCGCTTGAGCGCCGCGATTGCACCGCAAACCGCACCGATAATCGAGCCGAACACCAACGCGGTACTGGCCAAAAGCGCCGTATCAGGCATACGTTCCAGCACGATCTCCAGGGCTGGCCGTCCCTGCTGAAAAGACATGCCAAAATCGCCACGCAGCATGGACAGAAGCGAGACGAAATACTGTTCGATGATCGGTCTATCTAAGCCGAGCGAAGCGCGGATCGTATCGATATCCTGCTGGCTGGCACCGACCGGCACCAGCAACACTGCGGGATCACCCAGAACGCGACTGACGAAAAACACGATCGTCACCACACCCCAGATGGCAAGGGCTGCTTCAGCCAGCTTGACGAGAAGGTAACGGCTCACGGCGCTCCTCCCACTGATGCGGTTCTGGCTAACCTCATTCCGCTGCACCTTTCGTCAAGGTCGGGATCAGTTCGGAGGAATCTGTCCATTCGTCACCCTGCAACTCCGGTGTCTGATAGGCGACCAGATTATCAAAATGGGTCTGACGATCGGCAACGAAGAGGCTGCGGGCAATACCCCGCGCCAGTCGGCGTCCGCCATCGCTAACCGCCGGAATATCGCCCGACAGCTTGCCATGGCTAAGCGAAGCCGGGTAATTGAAGCAATGAAGCAGGCGCAGAGCCGGGCTGCTTCCCGGTACTTTTTCGGTGAACTCAAAATCTGGACCGAGATATGGCGAGGTTGCCAGTTCGCCATTTTCCATGCCGGTTTCAGGCTCAAACACATCGCTCCAGAAGCGTATCTGCGAAGCGAAATTCTTCAGTTCAGGTCGCTCGGCAAGATCGACATTGAAGCCAGTTGCGAAAATCAGAAAATCATAGTGCATGTCGCCGCGAGCGGTTTCCAGAACCACGAGGTCGCCGTCTTCGCGTGCACCATTCACGCCTGTACCGAGAAAGAAGCGGCCGTTTGGATGACGCGACACGCGCAGCGTGGAGTCGCGCGGCGGTGGCGTCTGGGCGCCGAGTGTGTGTTGCAGAAACTTCCACTTCCAGTCATCGCTCAAGCCAGCAAAGCCGTGCACGACACCCTGGCTGGAAATTCCCGTGAACTTGTTGATACGCGGAAGATCCTTACGGCGGATGATCATGTCCACGCCTGCTGCACCCGCCTCAAGCGCGGTCGCCGCGTTGTCCATCGCCGAGGCTCCTGCGCCAACGACAGCGATGCGCTTGCCCTTCAGCGCGGCAAAATCGATATCATCTGCCGAATGCGCCCAGAAGCGATGGTCAAGCTTTTCTACGAAGGGCGGTACGTAACCGCTGCCGAGACCGTCACGGCCGGTCGCCAGCACAACATGCCGTGCGTACAGACGTTCTGTCGAGCCACTATCCATGTCATTTGCGGTCACTGCGATCAGGGCGTCGCCGATAGGTTCGAGGTCGCTCACGGAAATGCGGTTGCGGACAGGAAGGCCGAGCACCTTGCGGTACCAAATCAGATAATCCATCCACTGGCCCTTGGGGATTTTGCCGAGCACATCCCAGGCATCAGCACCAAACTGTGCAACATACCAAGCACGAAAGGTCAGCGACGGCAGGCCAAGGGCAGGGCCGGTCAGCTGCTTTGGAGAGCGCAGCGTCTCCATGCGTGCATAGGTAATCCATGGACCTTCAAATCCTTCTGGTGAGCGGTCCAGACAAATCACGTTTCGAATGCCCAGCATTCTCAGCGAGGCCGTAGCGACCAGTCCGCACATGCCTGCGCCTATCACCACAGTATCGTACACACGCTGGCCGTCATGTGTCGTCACCGGCACCCATTCCTTGGGCGGCAGTTCGAGCAAGGACAAGTCCTCGGCAAGTCTCTGTTCGAGATTGGTAAGACCAGTGACGGACGGACGGGGCTGCGCGTTCACGTCAGAACTCCTGTTCATGAGCATCGACACCAAAAGTGGCATCGGCAACACGTTCGAGATGCGCCGGATCATGCGCAACAAAACCGGGCATGCGGGCGGATGAGATGCGGATAATCAGTTGGATCAACTCGCGAGCGCTTTCAGGCAGTGGCTTCGATGCCGCAGAAAAAATGCCCCAGAGGAATGGGATATCGACATCGAGAGGCTTGATCTCGATGTTTTTCAACTGCACGCCATATGCTGTCGCGGGCTCTACGATCGCGACGCCAAAACCGGTCGAGGCCAATTGCAGCGCGTTGATCGCTGCGTTCGTGTCGACCAGTCGAGCAGGTCGGACATTTGCGGCTGCCAAGGCCTGATTGACGCGACGCCGCAGCCGGAAAGGATTTGCCATGGTAATGACGCAGCGCTCTGCCAGATCGCTGATGGAAATCGTCTGCTTTTGGGCCAGCGGGTCACTGCTCGATATAGCAGCAACACAAGGCGACTGAAAAAGCCCATGAACTTCCAGCCCGGGATGCTCGACGGGAAGCGATGCGACGCAAAAATCTGCGGTACGACCAAGAACCGATTGCACCGCAGCCTCTGCGGAAACACTGCGCAAATGCACGTTGCGCGGGGTGATGTTCTGCGACAGCTCTGCGAGTGCCAACGGCACGAGGCCACTTGCAAATGCCGGAATTGCAGCGATCTCGATTGGCGACAGTTCTTCGGCGAGAATTGTCTTGGCCCGTTCCTGCAGCTGGCCCATGCCGCTTAGAAAGCGTTCGGCCTCAGAATGAAAGGAAATCGCTTTGGGTGTTGGCGTAATTCTAGGTCCGTTACGCTCGAAAAGTGAGAAACCAATTGAAGCTTCCAGCTCCTGTATCAGTCGCGTGACTTGAGACTGAGAACGGTCGAGCAATCGTCCAGCTGCTGTAATGCTGCCTGCCGACATAACTGCCAGAAACACTTCAAGCTGTTTGATTTCCATATCGACCTATAATGCATATTTTGCAGCATTGGCTTTAATCAATTCAAATATTGCATGATCTGAAAAATATGCAATGATTATTTTTGCTCAATAATTGGGCTTTTTAGATCAATTTTTTGTTTTAGAAGGCGCTTTTGGAAAGTTCGTTCCGTCTTGTCAGGTCAAACGAAATGACCCTATGTCCAAGCACATTTCACACTGATCGTATGAGGGCGACCGTTCGAAGAATGAAGTGGAGTGATTGATCTTCGTGGGAGAAGGTAAGAGGATGGACGGCCTTTACCCGTGCCGCGACGAGCTCAGCGAGTTCACGTGGACTATAGGGTGCGTCTGTGTCTCACAGAAGAAGCCGCATTCCGACGGTGTAACCACAACTTGGAGTAGGCGCAAGCCGCATAATGGCTCACTGTATGAGCAATCTTGCAGCCCGCGCACTTTTGATAAAAATGCCCTTTTTTAGAGGCAAATTTACACAGACGTCGTCGCCTGTTTCGAACGGTCAAGCGAGATCTCACAAAGAGATTTGCCCCTCATCCTCGCCGTCCCAATAGCGAATATTCTTGGCTTTGACACAGATCATGACAACGCCCGGCGTTTCGATACCATCAGGGAAGTAGCGGTCGAGGTCTTTTGTCCAGTGGTCGGCGAATGTGGATTTGTCGTCGATGAGCGTTGCTGATCCCTCGACAGTGAGGAACAGCGGCGAACCGCCCAGCATGCCGACCGCGCCTGTATAGGTCAGGCTTACATCGCTATGTTCGTTGATTTCAGCAATCTTACGCGACTGCTTGTAAGCGAAGAAATAGCTGTCTCCGTCATACTCAACGTCGCCATTGTTGCTCATGGGGCGAGATGTAAGACTTCCAGCGTGGGAAGACGTCGTCAGCATCGCGAAATCGAGCTTCGCCATCTTTTTCGACAGGTCATCTAGGGTGAGTTCTGACATCATTGCTCCGGAGGTTCGGGTGAAGTGTCAAGCCTAACCGCCGGATTTGCTGATAGTTCCGCTGCTTACGCGTAGCTCGTAGAAATAGCGTTATGTGTCTTGGCGGTCCCCGTCACCACCGCAACAGGTGTCGTCCAAGAAGGCCGCCCACAAGTCCGCAGAGCAAAATACCGAGTGTGTACCATAGGGAGACGAAGGTCAGGCCGTTTTCAATGCAGCCCCAGCTGTAGACCCAGGCACCGATTGAACCTCCCGTCATGCCGGCAATGAGACCGGCGAGACGCGGGTGGGTGGGGGCGCCGCGTCGCAGGAACCAGAAGGTCGCTGCTATCAGAGGTGCACCGGTCGTCAGGATGATCAGCGGGCAAATCCAATAGGAAATTCCCATGATCAGCCTGCGATGCTCCTCAGGCGAGGATGCCGTATTGAGCTGGATAATGCCGATTACGAAGACAAGAGCATAGATGATCAGCGCCGGGAATGCTGCACCCACTGGTCTTCCACCGGGCCGCGCCACTTTCATCAACGCAATGACACCAACAATCGACAGAAACAGCGGATAGGCGGATTTCACCCAAAAAACGGGCCGCGAAATAGCGGTGGAAATGTCGGGCCTAAAACCGTGGCCGAGCAGGATGAATGCTGCTGATAGTGCCAGGCCCGGCAGGAGAGCAAGCACCAGCAACCTGCCCAATGCGCCCTTGCGCACGGGCCGCAGGTCTCTCGCCAAGCCACCCATGAAATCATCCATCTTAGCCACGTTCGCCTCTCAATCTCGCAGCCAGTGCCTTGATACCCCGGTGGACACCGATCTTCACCATCGCTTCTGTCTTGCCACCGCTGGCGGCCGTTTCTGCGACCGAAAGGCCTTCCAGTCGCACCTGCCTGATCATCGTACCTTGCCATGCCGGGAGACTGGCCAGCAGCCGGTTCACATCCATGTTGGCCGATACCGCGTCCTCGCTGTAGTTGTCCTCAATCTCCTCCACCGCCTCCAACCCAATGTGCGAACGGCGTCCGCTTCGTCGAAGGTGATCCACCAGCTTGTGGCGGGCGATGGTGAAGAACCATGCCGTGAACGGCCGGTCTCTGTCATATGTAATGCGTCGCTGGTGCAGCGAAAGCAGTGCATCCTGCACCAGATCATCAACATCGGCAGCAGCCGAACGGCCAATCCGCCGGGCATAATAATTGCTCAGCAGATGCCGAAGCATATCGAGCAGACAGCGATATGCGACCTCGTCTCCGTCGAGAGACAAGAGCATCAGCGCTTTCAGTTCGGACTCGGTCAGCTGCTTCATGTCGTTTCTGTCTCATACGGGCCTGCATAAAAACAGTTACACGCCCGCCGAAATAAAAGCGAGGAAGACGCGGGACAAGAAAACACGATCACATCGCCGTGATGACTGTAACCGCTTTGGCTGAATTCCGAATGTTCTCCTGTGAACCACAGCCGTGGAGTGCGGCGGGCACATCAACTGGGAGAAAAACAATGACCATTCGTCTTTTCAGTACTGCTGCCTTTGCAGCCCTTCTCGGCCTCTCGCTGGCGACCGGCGCAGCTCAGGCACAGACCAGCATGGATTCGATGAAGAAGCCCGATGCCATGAAAACCGACACGATGAGCAAAAATAGCAT
Organism: Agrobacterium sp. 20P9.1.2; assembly: GCF_057799395.1. Taxonomy (NCBI): domain Bacteria; kingdom Pseudomonadati; phylum Pseudomonadota; class Alphaproteobacteria; order Hyphomicrobiales; family Rhizobiaceae; genus Agrobacterium; species Agrobacterium sp. 20P9.1.2. Next base: position 619,885 of record NZ_JBYOKI010000002.1, on the reverse strand, counting down.
GAAGAACGACGGCATGAAGATGAGCAGCCGCAAAGCTAACTGCATGCACAAAGCGGGCATGGAAAAGAACAGCATGAAAAAATCCAACATGATGAAGTCGTGCGAGGCGATGAAGTAACCTCTCGGCGCCCTCGCATATTTGCGAGGGCGCCGCGTCAAGACCGACCCCGTCGTCATGAGGAATAGTCATGGACGCCTCCGCCAAGCCCGCCCCGACAACACGCATGCTCATCCGTCGCCATAGCCTGACCGTGCGCTTGTCACACTGGCTCAACGTGCTGTGCATGACTGTGCTCCTGTTCAGTGGCCTGCAAATATTCAATGCCCATCCAAGCCTTTACTGGGGGCAGTATGGTGCAGACAATGATCCCTCCTTCATCTCCATGGAGGCGGTCCAGGATGGCGACGCCGTCAAAGGCGTTACTCGTATCGGCAGCCTTTCCTTCAATACGACCGGTGTGCTTGGCGTTTCCAATGTTGATGGAGAGCCGACGGCCCGCGGTTTTCCCGCCTGGGCAACCCTGCCGAGTTATCAGGACCTTGCCACTGGTCGCCGTTGGCACTTCTTCTTCGCATGGCTGTTCGTTATCAACGGGCTGATCTATATGGCCTACGGCTTCATCGCCCGGCATTTCCGCCGTGACCTGCTGCCGCGTCGGGACGAACTGACACCTGGCCATCTCGGCCATGAGATTGCAGACCATGCGCGACTGCGTTTTCCCAAAGGTGAGCAGGCCCGTCATTATAATGCGCTTCAGAAGCTAACCTATCTGCTGGTGATCTTTCTGCTGCTGCCGATGATGATTGGCACAGGTCTTACCATGTCGCCGGGGTTCGTTGCTTTCGCCCCGTGGCTGCTCGATCTGTTCGGCGGTCGGCAATCGGCGCGCACGCTGCATTTCATTACCGCCAACGCACTTGTCGCCTTCGTTGTCGTCCATGTCGTCATGGTGCTGGTTTCCGGCGTCTTCAACAACATGCGCTCGATGATCACGGGCCGTTACGCCATTCAAGTGGAGCCGAAGCCATGAGCCGCCTCATTACCCGCCGCCGCTTTCTGATTGGCTCGACATTGACAGCCTCGGCGCTTGGCCTCAGCGGTTGCGATGCGCTGGTCGAGAACCCTACTGTTCAGGAGGCTTTGCGCATGGCCGAGGGGCTGACGATGCGCACGCAGCGCTTGCTGTTGGGCGACAATACTCTGGCCCGCGAATTCACCGTGGCGGACATCTCACCGACTTTTCGCGCCAACGGCACCAGCATGCCCGATAGCCCGCAGTATCAGGACCTGCTCTCCCAGACATTCTCGCAATGGCAGCTGGACATCGGCGGCCTTGTGGAGCGGCCAACCAAATTGTCGCTCGCATCGCTGAAGGCGATGCCATCGCGGACGCAGATTACCCGCCATGACTGCGTCGAGGGTTGGAGTGCCATTGGCCAGTGGACCGGCGTGCCGCTTGGCGCACTGCTGGACAAGGTGGGCTTGAAGCCGGAAGCCCGCTACATCGTCTTCCACTGCGCCGACGAATACGAAAAGTCCCTTGATGGCAGCGGATGGTATTACGAAAGCATCGATCTTGTCGATGCTTTTCACCCACAGACCATCCTTGCCCATTCCATGAACGGTCACGATCTGGAAGTGCCACATGGCGCGCCGCTCAGGCTGCGTGTGGAACGGCAGTTGGGTTACAAGCAGGCAAAATACCTCATGCGCATGGAAGCCGTTGCCGATCTCTCGGGGATCTATGGCGGTAATGGCGGCTTCTGGGAAGACCGCGGCTACGAATGGTACGCCGGCATCTGATGTTCAACAGGCCGGCAGAAATGCCGTCCCTTCTGAAAAGCCGGCGGATTTCCAACCCGCATCTGCCGGTGGTTTGAAACGATAGGGCTCTGAAAGGAAGAAGATATGCTATCCATTTCCAAGATTGTTTCGAGAACCGGCACATCGGTCATCGCGGGCACGCTGCTGGCCATGTCTGCGGGCTTCGCTGTGCAGGCCGCCGATCAGGTGCGGGTTCGCGGTACCGTAGAAAGCTTCGAGGGCAAGACCCTGTCGGTCAAGACGCGCGAAGGCACGGACGCCAAGATCATGCTCAAGGATGATTGGAAAGTTTCGAGCGTTGCCAAGGCCTCGGTCGATGACATAAAGCCGGGCGATTTTGTCGGCATTGCTTCGATGCCAACGGCAAGCGGTGGTGATGGCGCGCTCGAAGTGCTGATTTTCCCCGCCGCCATGAAAGGCACCGGCGAAGGCAGCTATGCCTGGGATTTGAAGCCGAACAGCTCCATGACCAATGCCACCGTCGCAGATGCGGTCAAGTCGGTCGATGGTCGGACCGTGACAGTCACCTATAAGGGCAAGGAAAAGAAGATTTCGATCCCTGACGGTACGCCGGTCGTAACATTCGCGCCGGCTACCGAAGCCGATCTCAAGGCAGGTGCCACCGTGTTCGTGCCATCTGAGAAGGCAGCCGATGGCTCCATGTCGAGCGGTCGTGTCGTCGTCGGCACCAATGGCGTAGTGCCACCTATGTAATTTTAGCATTGCGAAAGCGGTGGCGCCGAAATCTTGCGGCGCCACTAGCTCAATATGCCGTAGTTCGTGTGCTGACGGTGGAATTCACGCGCGAAACCGACACCGATTTCCGAGAAAAATGTGTCGTTAGGGCAGGCGGCCCAGAGCGCAAACCATCAAGGCGAAGGCTCTGTGAAGCGCGCCTGTTCAGCTAATGATTGTGCCCGTTGGGTTGGCTTTTCAAAGCAACCTTGGATCAATCGGAAGTCGACTATTTTTTGGCGCAGCACCAAGTTGTGATCTGTCCAGGCGCTTGGGTCTTGCCCATTCTTGTCTGGCTTCTTCAGAAAGTACGAGTCCATGTCCGGGTCTGTCGGGCGCGTAGGCATAGCCGTCGCGAATTTCGATGGGTGTTTCCACCAGATGATCGAAATTCTGGAAGGAATATTCCAGCCATTCGACCTCTGGAAGCGCTGTGGCCATATGGACGCCAACTTCGAGGAAGGTATTGCCGAGGCTGATCGGGATGCCCATTTCTGCGGCAAGCCATCCGATGCGCATGACATCTGTCACCTGTCCGTGGACATTCAGGAGATCCGTTCCGTGGTTTTCGAGAAGGATGCGCTTTCCGGGCATATCGAGATATTCGCCGCTGTTGATCTGGGTCCAGTTGACCGCGTGACGAAGAGTGCGCAGGCCTTCGAAATCATGGCGCAGAATAGGGTCTTCGACCCAGAGCAGATCGTGTCCGGCGTCGCGAATGGCGGTCAGCTTGACCAGCGCCTCTTTCGAGTTCCAGGCCTCATTGGGATCGATCATGATAAGCGACCCGCTCGGCACTGATTGCTGAAGCAGATCGAGCCGCTTCAGGTCGCGATTGAAGTCGGGATGGCCGACTTTGATTTTGAACGCTGTGTATCCAATGCTGGCAGCATAAGAGAAGAGCGCGCAGAATGCCTCATCGCTCAGATGAAAATCGAGGCCGCTGGCATAGGCGCGGACGCGATCACGTTTGCTTCCCAGTAACCGGTGCAGCGGCATGCCGGCCTGTTTGGCGGCGAGATCCCACAGCGCAACTTGCAGTGCTTCGTGGAACGGCAGCGAAAATGCGCGCTGGTTGCCCCCGCGCGGTCGATTGACACTATGGACGAGGCCAATGGCCTTTTGGCCTTTGAGCGTTGGCCAAACCTCGTTCTCAAAAACGGCCTCTATCTCGGCCTGGTCGGGCAGTGGATGGAAAAGTGTCTGGATGAATCCCAGCCCAACATCACCAGTTTCAGAGATCAGCTCCAGTGCAGCGACATTGGTATCGTCGGCGCGAACCTGGCTGTCTCCAATTACACGGTCGCGAGCAAACTGAAATCGCGTTATACGGAATTGAGTAATGGTCATGACAAGCTCTCTGATCGCTTAAAAACTTATACTGATCTATCAGAAAGGAATTTTTCTGTCATCATGAAAAAAACGTCGGAGCGGCAAAGTGTGAAATCAGGTGTTAGTGAAGCGAGTGCGCAACGCCTCAGCGATGTCGCTTACGAGAGAATTCTGGAAAGTCTCTTCGAGCGGAAAGTGCCCGTCGGGGCGTTCATCTCACAAAGCGAACTTTCGGCAATCGTCGATGTCCCGGTTGCCCCGTTGCGGGATGCCCTGCGGGTGCTGGATGCGGAAGGCATTCTCACCATTCATCCGCGTTCGGGAATTCAGTTCATTCGTCCGGGTCTCGAACTCACGCGCTCTACCTATCAGTTTCGCTCCATTGTTGAGCGCGCAGCAGTGCGTGTATTTGCCGAAGAGGCAGACGAAAACATCACGAATGCCCTGGAAGTGCGGCATTCACGCCTTTTGCGGCGCGTCGAGCGGGATGGTATCGGTCCTGAGCAGCTTCTTGAAATGGATGCGCTTGAGCTGGATCTGCACGGCCAGATCATCCATGCTTTGCGCAATCCGCTGATAGAGAGCGCTTACCGCCGCATGCACAATTACCTGCGATTGCTACGGTTGGAGCGGAAGGTGACGGCGCCGATTCTGATCCGGACACTGAAAGAGCATCTCGATATTCTGGAGGCCTGCGGCACAAGAAATGCAGATGCGGCAGAGAAAGCCTTGCAGGCGCATTTTCAAGCTGCGATGCAGCGTAACCTCGGCCTTGTATGATTTAGCATCATTAAATTCAGAGGGCGTGGATGTGCGTTGTTGCAGAGCCTGAGAATTGGTGTTAGCGTTTACTGATCGATCAGATTGGGAGTCTGATCTCTTGGGAGGTTTCGATGCATCTGAGCAAACGTGAATTTATGGCAGCAAGTGCAGTGCTGGCTTTTGCCGCGAGCCTGCGCAGCGCCAACGCAGCGACGGCAATCAATTATTGGCACCATTTCGCCAGCCAGTCGGAAATGGCAGGGCTGACCAAAATCATTCAGCTCTTCGCAGCTGCAAATCCGGATATCTCCGTAACGCAGGAAAGCATACCGAATTCGGAATACATGGCGAAAGTCTCGTCTGCAGTTGTCGCAGGAGGCCGCCCCGATACCGGGATGGTGGTCGCCGAGCGTTTTGCCGACCTGACAGCGATGGGTGCGCTTGTCGACATCAGCGAGCGGGTTAACAAGTGGGAAGGCAAGGCCAACCTACCGGACAACCGCTGGGCCGGGATGTCGCATGATGGCGCTATCTACGCCGTGCCCGCCTATGCCTTCGTTGACTGGATGTATTATCGAAAAGATTATTTCGAAGAAGCGGGCATCTCGGCCCCGCCCAAAACGTTTGACGAGTTTCTGACGGTCTGCCGCAAGCTGACTGATCCCGCCAAGAACCGCTATGCATTTGGCATGCGCGGTGGCGCGGGCGCTTTCAAATACGTTATCGACGTCATGGAGGCCTTCGGCTCGCCGCTCGTCAAGGATGGGCAGGCCGCTATCGACAAGGCGGCGGCAGTCGAAGCGATTACCTTCTATGCCGACTTGTTCCGCAAAGAAAAGGTTGTTCCACCGAGCGCGCCAAACGATAGCTACCGCCAGATCATGGAAGGCTTCAGAACCGGACAGACGGCGATGATCTGGCACCATACCGGTTCGCTGATCGAAATTTCGACGGCGCTGAAACCCGGCGTTCAATTCTCCACGGCGCCCATGCCTGCCGGCCCCAAAGCCCACATTGCCCGCGTTTCCTACGCCGGTAATGGCATCTTCAAGGAAGACAATGTCGAGGCGGCTTGGAAATGGATTAGCTTCTGGGGGCAGACCGATGCGGCTATCGCGCTTCTCGAGGCAACCGGTTATTTCCCGGCGTCGACTGCCGCATTGAAAGACGAGCGGATCACGGGAAATCCGATTTACGCTGCTGCGACGCAGACGCTTGAATTTGGACGTTTGCCGAACAATTTTGTCGGTGCAGCGGGTTGGTCGGAAAATGTCGTCAATCCGACATTCCAATCGGTTCTCACAGGTCAGTTAACGCCAGAGCAAGCCGTTGATCGCATGATCGAGGGACTTGAAGCTGCCCTTCGCTAATCTCGTTTCAGGCGCGGTGCGGTTTACCGCATCGCGCGCGCCAAGCAGGGACGGCGTCAGCGCCGCGTTTCAATGACCCCACATTCAAGACGCCACCCTTTCAGCAGCCTCGGAGAAATCTCGGAAACGCGTTACTGGGTGTATCTTCTTCTCCTGCCAAGCCTTCTGTTGCTGTTTCTCGTGGTGGCTTACCCGACGATCTACGGGTTCTTCATCAGCGTGCGCGAAATGCGCCTGACGCGACCAGCTCTCAATGGTTGGGTCGGGATGAAGCATTACGTCGCGATGATGTCGGATCGCGTCTTCTGGATTTCGCTGAAGAACACCGCGATCTGGGTTGTCGCAGCAGTGACGATCGAGATGACACTCGGCTTCATCGCAGCCGTTGCGTTGAACCGTAATGTGCCGGGAACGAAGATTTTCGGTGTGCTCATTCTGCTTCCGTATTTCCTGCCGAATGTCGTGGCGGGGCATATGTGGGCGCTTCTTCTCGATCCACGGCTTGGCGTCATCAACGACATTCTCGTTCGGCTTGGGTTGTTGAGTTCCTACAAAGCCTGGTTTGCCGATCCCAACACGGCTCTCGTCGCAACCATTCTTGTCGAGGCATGGCACGGCTTTCCGTTCTTCGCGCTTTTGTTTCTGGCTGGTCTCAAGGGCATACCGGAGGATCTGTATAAGGCCGCAGCCGTCGATGGTGCTGGCGCCTTTACCAAGTTCAGACTGATCACCGTGCCCATGCTGAAAACGGTCATCACTGCTGCGGTCATCCTGCGCGTCATCAGTCTCGTCAACTCGCCGGATCTTTTGCTGGTGCTGACAGGCGGTGGCCCCGGCAATGCCACGCAGGTCCTATCGCTCTATGCGTTCCAAACCGCTTATCGCGACTTCAATTTCGGTTACGCAGGCGCACTTTCCGTTGTGATGTTCTTCATCCTGATGGTCTTCGCAACGATTTACATCCGCCTGTCGCGCATAACGAAAGAATGAGCCATGTTTAAAAGCAATCGCAGCAGGCGAATGGCCGCCGACATTCTGACCTATGTCGTCCTGTGCACTCTGGCGGCCTTCTGCCTTGGCCCCATGGTCTGGATGTTTCTGACGTCTTTGAAGACAGAGGCCGATATCGTCACCTCCCAGATGCAATATATTCCACAGCACATCACGTTCGAAAACTATGTGGCGATCTGGACCCAATCGAACTTTCCGGTGCTGATAACCAACAGCCTTATCGTCACCACTGTTACGGTTGCCATCTGCGTCGTCACCGGCACGCTCGCCGCTTACGCCTTTTCGCGCCTGGTGTTTCGTGGCCGGAACAACATCATGCTGGGATATTTGCTCATCCGCGTGTTCCCTGCGGTGATGATGATCATTCCGCTCTACGTGATGATGAGAACGGTTGGGCTGGTCGATAGCCGGTTTGGTCTGGCTCTCGCCTATACCAGCTTCCTGCTGCCGCTTTTCGTCTGGATGCTGAAGGGCTTTTTCGATGCAGCGCCCAAGGAACTCGAGAGTGCAGCGCGCATCGATGGATCGACGCGTCTCGGCGCCATGGTGCGCATCGTCCTGCCTTTGGCCAGAAACGGGCTCGTGGCAAGCTCCGTCTTCATCGCCATCGCCGCGTGGAACGAGTTCATCTTCGCTCTCATGCTGACAACAGGCCAAGGCTCTCGCACATGGCCAGTCGGGCTTCAGTTGATGGTGGGAGAGTTCCAGCTTCCATGGGGCGTTCTGGCCGCAGGCGGCATCCTCAGCATTCTTCCCGTCATGCTTCTCTTTGCGATCGTCCAGCGGGCAATGGTCCAGGGGCTGACCGCAGGAGCCATCAAGGGCTAAAGGAACAACATAAAATGGCTACGCTTTCACTCAACAACGTTCGCAAGTCCTATGGAGCACTCGAAGTGCTGCATGGCATCGACATCGAGCTTGAAGACGGCGGTTTTCTTGTGCTGCTGGGGCCTTCCGGCTGCGGAAAGTCTACCTTGCTTAACATCATCGCCGGTCTTGATGAAACGTCGAGTGGTGATATCTCCATAGGCGGGCGCTCGGTTTCCAATTTGCCGCCGAAGGATCGCAACATTGCAATGGTGTTTCAGTCCTACGCGCTTTACCCGACGATGTCGGTGGAGAGAAACATCGGCTTCGGCCTTGAAATGCGCGGCATCAACGCAGATCAACGGCGCGAGGCTGTCACGCGTGCGGCAGACATGCTGCAGGTCACGCATCTGCTGGATCGTAAACCGGCAAACCTCTCCGGCGGCCAGCGCCAGCGTGTGGCGATGGGTCGTGCAATCGTCCGCGACCCGGATCTGTTTCTGTTCGACGAGCCGCTTTCCAACCTCGACGCCAAGCTGCGTGTGGAGATGCGGACCGAGATCAAGCGGCTGCATGAACGATTGGGAACCAGCATCGTCTACGTTACCCATGACCAGATCGAAGCCATGACACTCGCTACCAAAGTGGCCGTCATGAAAGGTGGCCACATTCAGCAATTGGCCGATCCGCGCACGATCTATGAGCGTCCTGCCAACATGTTCGTGGCCGGTTTCATCGGTTCACCTGCGATGAATTTTTTGAAGGGGCGACTGGTGAGTAGCCAGTCTGGTTGGCAATTCAAGGCAGAAGACGTTTTGCTTGACCTTGGCCGCAGCGATACGAAACTGACAGAACAAGACATTATCCTCGGTGTTCGCCCGGAAGAATTGAAAGTTGCCCACGCCGACAAGGCCACAGTCTTCCGCGGCACTATCGATGTCGTTGAGCCCACAGGTCCCGACACCATGCTCACCACCCTCATCGGCGGCCAAACCGTGATTGCGCGAATAGAGCCGCGTTTTGCAGGAAAAAGAGGGGACGCAATCGCTTTCACCGTCGATCCTGACAGCGTTAACCTCTTCGACCCGCAGACGCAGATCAGACTACCTTGGTGAAGCAATCGGATATAAGAATGCGGAGACTATCGCCATGCCGGTAAAAGAACGTAGGGGCAGCTATCGGCAGGAATCTTTTCCATAGTTTAGGAAAGCTAAATTATGGACGGCGGTTTCCGACGCTCAAGAGAGATGAATGACCAGAGTAGAGGCACTGTCATCGCGGTCCAGTTCCAGCAGGCCTCCTGCCGTGAGAAGCAAGCAGTCTGTGGGAGCCAGAAATTCCAGCCCGTCCTTTTTGCAGGCGTTGAGCGCAAAGACGAATGTCACGCCGATATTGACTGCCTCGACCGGTCCCGATGGCTGACGTGTAACTGAACATGTCAACTTACCACGGCGTGTCATAATGTTGAGATCGGTGATGGGCCCACCCAGCAGCGTTGCCGTTGTGGGTGCGTCGGCGGCGAAGCTGTGGGGTGGCGAGTCTGGCCGCAACTCAACTGGGTCTGATCCTTCGACGGAAAGCACAATGCCCTCTCCGTCTAAGACAATCAGAGTTCGATCGACGTTTTCGAAGGTGGAAAAGGCGCCGTCCTCGACAACGGCAGCCATGCTGATACGCCAGTCGAAATCATCAAGGGATGCGTTCGAAGGAAAGACGGCGATCTCCACCGTCTCTCCCTTGCCGTTTTTCCACGGCATGCGCTTGTAATCACTGGCCCGCAGTATTTTCATCGAGGTTCAGTTCCCCAGAATGCCGGGCAGGCGCAGACCTTTTTCCTTGGCGCAATCAATGGCGATGTCATAGCCCGCGTCAGCATGGCGCATGACGCCGGTGGCGGGGTCGTTCCACAGCACCCGCTCGATACGACGGGCGGCATCGTCCGAGCCATCACAGCAGATGACCACACCTGAGTGTTGCGAAAAGCCCATGCCGACGCCGCCGCCATGGTGCAAGGAAACCCATGTCGCGCCTGACGCGGTGTTGAGTAGCGCGTTCAGAAGCGGCCAGTCGGACACGGCGTCCGAGCCATCCTTCATGGCTTCCGTCTCGCGGTTAGGTGAGGCGACGGAGCCTGAATCGAGGTGGTCGCGGCCAATGACGACGGGGGCGGAAAGTTCTCCGTTCTTGACCATTTCGTTGAAAGCCAGACCAAGGCGGTGGCGATCACCCAGACCGACCCAGCAGATGCGCGCGGGCAGGCCCTGAAACGCGATACGTTCGGCGGCCATGTCCAGCCAGTTGTGCAGGTGCTTATTGCCGGGCGTCAGTTCCTTGACCTTGGCGTCGGTCTTGCGAATATCTTCCGGATCGCCGGAGAGTGCAGCCCAGCGGAACGGGCCAATACCACGGCAGAACAGCGGGCGGATATAGGCCGGTACGAAGCCCGGAAAGGCGAAGGCATTTTCCAGGCCCTCATCCTTGGCAACCTGGCGGATGTTATTACCGTAGTCGAAGGTCGGGATGCCCATGTCCTGGAAAGCGATCATCGCTTCGACATGTTCGCGCATGGAAGCACGCGCCGCCGTCTCAACCGCTTTCGGATCGCTTTCGCGCTTGTCCTTCCACTCAGCCATCGTCCAGCCCTTGGGCAGATAACCGTTGATCGGGTCATGAGCCGAGGTCTGGTCTGTGACCATATCCGGACGGATGCCGCGACGGACCATTTCCGGCAAGATTTCTGCGGTGTTGCCGAGAAGGCCGACCGATTTGGCCTCACCTGCGGCAGTCCAGCGCTGGATCATCTCCATTGCTTCATCGAGCGTTTCGGCGCGGGCATCGACATAGCGGGTGCGCAGGCGGAAATCGATGGAATCGGGATTGCACTCGATGGTAAGGCAGCAGGCACCGGCCATGACGGCGGCCAATGGCTGGGCACCGCCCATGCCGCCGAGACCACCGGTCAGCACCCACTTGCCCGTGAGGTTGCCGCCATAATGCTGCCGACCGGCTTCAACAAAGGTCTCATAGGTGCCCTGCACGATACCCTGGCTGCCAATGTAAATCCACGAGCCAGCGGTCATCTGGCCGTACATGGCGAGACCTTTTTTATCCAGTTCGTTGAAATGGTCCCAGGTTGCCCAATGCGGCACGAGGTTGGAGTTGGCGATGAGAACGCGCGGCGCATCCTTGTGCGTGCGGAACACGCCGACCGGCTTGCCGGACTGCACCATCAGCGTTTCGTCTTCGTTGAGGTCACGTAGCTTTTCGACAATCTTGTCGAAATCCGCCCAGGTGCGGGCGGCACGGCCAATGCCGCCATAAACTACCAGCTCATGCGGGTTTTCCGCCACTTCGGGGTCGAGATTGTTCATCAGCATGCGCAGCGGCGCTTCGGTCATCCAGGATTTCGCCGTCAGTTCGGTGCCGCGAGCAGCGCGCACGTCGCGAATGTTGTGACGAGGATTGGTCATTTCGTTTCCCCTTTTTGTGTAGAAAGTGTCAGCGCAAAGGCTTCGATGCGCGCAAGAATGTCTTTGAGATGAAGACGGAGCTTCTCGGCCTTGGCTTCGTCATAATCAAAGGGCGTAGCTTCGGTCGTCAAATGAGTGGACTGCGCCAGTTCCATTTGGATGGCGTGAACGCCAGTTTCCGGCCTGCCGTAATGACGTGTCGTCCAACCGCCCTTGAAGCGACCGTTCAGAATGCTGGTGTAACCTTGCGCCTTGGAGGCCACATCGAATGTTGCCGCTTCGATAGCGGGATCACAGGTCTGGCCCATATCCGTGCCGACATTAAAATCCGGCAGCTTGCCTTCAAAGAGGAACGGGATATGCGAGCGAATGGAGTGGCAATCATAGATAATGGCTACCCCATGAATTGCCTTGACCCGCTCTACCTCTGCCAAAAACGCCGCGTGATAGGGCGCATGGAACTCGGCCAGGCGGGCGGCGATATCCGCTTCCGTCGGCTCCTGATTGTCTTTCCAGATCGGTAGGCCATCGAAATCCGTATCTGGAATAAGACCCGTGGTGTTCTGGCCGGGATAAAGGCTCGCGCCTTCAGGGTCGCGATTGGCATCGATGACATAACGGTGGAATGTGGCGCGCACAGTCGTCACGTCAGGCAGCAGGCCTTCATAAAGATGATGGATATGCCAGTCGGTATCGGCAAGCAGGCGACCGGTGTCGTTCAGACGCTCCCAGATCGCAGGCGGTATATTGGTGCCGGTGTGTGGAAAACCGAGAATAACGGGCGATGAACCCTGTTTGACTTCAAAGACACTCATTCAAGCCTCCAGAACCGGAAGAATGCCCGAAGAAACCGCAGCGTTGAGCGCACCAGTGGCGATCAGATCGCTTGCCGCCTTCAGGTCGTTTGCCATGTAGCGGTCTATTTCCAGTGTCGGTACGACCTTGCGGATTGCAGCGATGGCATTGGTCAGTTCCGGGCTGGTGGTAAGCGGCGCACGGAAATCGATCCCTTGCGCCGCCGTCAGCGCTTCGATGCCGATGATGGAGAAGAGATTGTCGGTCATCTGCAACAGGCGGCGGGCACCGTGGCAGGCCATGGAGACATGGTCTTCCTGATTGGCCGATGTCGGTGTGGAATCGACGGAGGCCGGATGCGACATCTGCTTGTTTTCAGACATCAGCGCGGCAGACGTCACCTCGGCAATCATCAGGCCGGAGTTAAGGCCGGGCTTCTTGGCGAGAAAGGCGGGCAGCCCGTAGCTGAGCGCGGGATCAACCAGCAGCGCAATACGGCGCTGTGCAATCGCACCGATTTCGCAGATGGCGAGCGCGATCTGGTCAGCGGCAAAGGCCACCGGTTCGGCGTGGAAATTGCCACCGGAAACGACGGAATTGTCTGAAAGCACCAGCGGATTGTCCGTCACCGCATTGGCTTCGATTTCGAGCGTGCGGGCAACCGAGCGCAGAAGATCGAGGCAGGCGCCATCGACCTGCGGCTGGCAACGGATGCAATAGGGGTCCTGAACGCGCTCGTCGCCTTCGATATGGCTGTCGCGGATGACCGAGCCTTTGAGCAGGCCGCGCAAGGCAGATGCCGCATCGATCTGACCCTTGTGGCCGCGGAGCGTGTGGATATCGGGGTGGAACGGCGCAGATGAACCCATTGCGGCATCGGTGGAAAGAGCACCGGTGATCAGAGCCGATTGCGCGGCGCGGTGGGCGCGGAACAACCCAGCCAGCGCAAGCGCTGTGGAGACCTGCGTGCCGTTGATGAGCGCGAGGCCTTCCTTGGCGGCCAGAATGACGGGTGTGAGACCGGCCCGCTCCAGCGCTGTGCGGCCATTCAGCCGCTCGCCACCGAAGAACGCTTCCCCTTCGCCCATCATCACGGCAGCCATATGGGCCAGCGGCGCTAGGTCACCGGACGCGCCGACCGAGCCCTTTTCCGGGATGACCGGGATCACGCCGTTTTCCAGCATGGCTTCGATCAGCCGCACCAGTTCAAGCCGCGTACCGGATGCACCGCGCCCCAGCGAGATCAGCTTCAACGCCATGATCAGACGCACGATGTTGTCCGCCAGCGGCTGGCCGACACCGCAGCAATGGGAAAGGATGAGATTGCGCTGCAGGGTGGCGACGTCGGCAGCATCGATCTTGATGCTCGCCAGTTTGCCGAAGCCCGTGTTGATGCCGTAGACAGGCGCGTTGCCAGCGGCAATCTCGGCAATCCGGGCTGCGGCCTTTTCGATGCCCGCGTCGAAGGAGCGGTCGAGACGGGCGGGCTCGCCCGTCCAGTAAATCTGTTCCAGCTCTTTCAGGGAAACCTGGCCGGGCGTGAGGGTGATGGTCATCGGTCTATTCTCTTTCCCTTGAAAACATGTGTGAAAAGCGGGTTGAAGCCGATGCGATAGACCAGCTCGGCGGGACTTTCGATCGACCAGACGGCGAAGTCCGCAGACTTTCCGACCTCGATCGTGCCGGTCTCGTCCAGCAGGCCAAGCGCGCGGGCGGCTTCGCGTGTCGCACCGGCGACGCACTCTTCGACGGTGAGGCGAAACAGCGTTGCTGACATGTTCATCGTCAACAGCAGCGAGGTGAGTGGGGATGTTCCGGGGTTGCTGTCGGTGGCAATTGCAATGCGCGTACCCGCTGCACGAAGGGCAACGACTGGCGGCTTGCGCGTTTCGTTGATGGCGTAGAAAGCACCGGGCAGCAGCACCGCAACCGTTCCGGCTTCTGCCATCGCATGCGCGCCGTCCTCATCCAGATATTCCAGATGATCCGCCGAGAGCGCGCCATAGGAGGCGGCGAGCTTTGCACCACCGAGATCGGAAAGCTGCTCCGCGTGGAGTTTGACGGGAAGACCCAAAGCCTTGGCTTCATCAAACACGCGAGCGATCTCATCCGGCGAAAACGCAATTCCTTCGCAGAAGCCATCGACCGCATCGATCAGCCCTTCCGCGCGACCCTGCCGCAGCCCAGGAAGCACGACTTCATCGATATAATCAGCGTTGCGGCCTGTGTACTCGACCGGCACAGCGTGGGTAGCCAGATAGGAGGTGACGACGCGGACTGGCCGGATCGTTTCCAGCATGCGGGCGGCTTTCAGCATGCGCAGTTCGGCAGCGATGTTGAGACCGTAACCGGATTTGATCTCGATGGTCGTTACACCTTCCGCAAGCAGCGTATCGAGACGGGGCAATGCGGCCTCGACAAGTTCTTCCACCGAAAGTGCATTCGTTGCCTTAACGGACGAAACGATGCCTCCACCGGCGCGCGCCACCTCTTCATAGGTCGCACCCTCAAGGCGCATTTCAAATTCGCGGGCGCGATTGCCGCCATAGACGAGGTGGGTGTGGCAGTCGATCAGGCCGGGTGTCAGCCAGCGTCCTCCGAGATCGTGAACGGTCACGCCCTGAGTCATGTCGGCTGGGACTGCATCCGCTTCGCCCACCCAGGCAATCCGTCCGTCTCTCACGGCGATAGCGCCATTTTCAACCACGCCGAGGCCTGTTTTCGTGGCGTCGAGTGTCGCGATGCGGGCGTTGAGCCACAGGCTGGGCGGCGCATCAGCGGTCCTGGTTTTCGAAAAATTATTTCCGGGCATCAGATTTACGCCTTTCATTTGCCGATAACATGTCTATACATAATAAGCGTCTTGGCAAGACAAAATTTGAAATCGCCACGAGATGATGGTCTGGATGTCTCGCAATCGGGAGAAGGCTGAATGAACGCGATCCATGCAAAATCCGCGCTGTTGACCAGCGGCTGGGCGCGCGACGTGCGTCTTGAGATCATGGACGGAACGATCCATTCGCTGACGGCGGGTGTTGAGCCGCAACCCGGCGATGACCGAAAATCCGTGTTGCTGCCGGCCATGCCCAACCTGCACAGCCACGCCTTCCAGAGGGCGATGGCGGGCCTAGCCGAAATCCGTGGGCCTGCCGACGACAGCTTCTGGAGCTGGCGCACCGTTATGTACAAGTTTGCCCTGTCTATGACGCCCGATCACGTCGAGGCGGTCGCAGCACAGCTTTATATGGAAATGCTCGAAGCCGGATTCTGCCGTGTCGGCGAGTTTCATTATCTGCACAATGATCAAGACGGTTCTCACTACGCCAATATCGCCGAGATGGCGGAACGCATCGGCGCTGCTAGTGCTGCCACCGGTATCGGTCTGACGTTACTGCCGGTCTTGTACGCCCATTCCGGGTTTGGCGGTCAGGCACCTATCGAGGGGCAACGGCGCTTCATTCATTCCGTCGAAAGCTATGGGCGGCTGATGGAGGGCGCTGCCAGTGTGGTGGCAGGCTTGCAGGGCGGCGTTCTGGGCATAGCCCCACACAGCCTGCGCGCAGTAACGGGTGCAGAACTTCAGGCCATCCTTCCGCTCGCTGCCAATGGGCCGATCCATATTCACGTCGCCGAGCAAGTGAAAGAGGTTGAAGATTGCGTCGCATGGTCGGGCTCTCGACCGGTCGAATGGCTTTTCGACAATGCACCTGTCGATGATCGCTGGTGCCTAATCCACGCAACACACATGACCGCCGACGAAACGCGCAGAATGGCAAGAAGTGGCGCTATTGCCGGGCTGTGCCCCATAACCGAAGCCAATCTTGGCGACGGCGTTTTCCCTGCGCCGTCCTTCCTTGCAGACGGCGGCCGTTACGGTATCGGGTCGGATTCGAACATCCTGATCTCTGTGCCGGAAGAGTTGCGAATGCTGGAATATTCACAGCGTCTGGCACTGCGAGCGCGCAATCTGGTGGCCGATGCGGGCGGCTCCACAGGGCGCAAGCTGTTCGAACAGGCGCTCTTGGGCGGCAATGCCGCGCTTCAATCCAAATGCGGTCTCGTAGAAGGCGGTGCAGCCGATATCGTGGCATTGGACACGATTGCTGTACCTTATCTCTTCGAGGACCAGTTGCTCGACCACTGGGTGTTTGCGGGCGGTGTGATGGTGGATGCCGTCTGGTCTGCGGGGCGCAAACAGGTCGAAGGCGGGCAGCATGTTCGCCGCGCCGAAATTTCCCGCCGGTTTCATGCGGCAATGGCTGATCTTCTGTCGCGCTGATGTTCCCGTTTCACCCGATGTGAGTTAGGTCTATCGCTTGGATTTCATTGAGAGCGACCACGCGTGACAAAAGACACAGGCAGGGATGAAACCCTTCACCAGCGCATATTGAACGACATCGAAGGTCGCATCATGTCCGGCGAATGGCAGCCCGGCCACAGGCTTCCGTTTGAGGTGGACATGGCTGCGGCCTATTCCTGCTCCCGCATGACCGTCAACAAGGTCATGAGCCAGCTTGCCAAATCCGGACTGATCGAGCGACGCAAGAAATCCGGTAGCTTCGTAACGCAGCCACGCGCCCAATCTGCCATTCTCGATATCCATGATATCAAGGAGGAAGTCCGGACCCTCAATCTGGCCTATCGCTACAAGGTGCTGTCTTTGAAAAAGAGGCAGGCAAGCGCAGAGGACAGCACCCGCCTGACCCTGTCCAAGCCGCATGCCGTGATTGAGGTGACATGCCTGCACTATGCAGGTGAACAGCCATTTTGCCTGGAGGAGCGCCTCATCAGTCTGGCAGCGGTGCCGCAAGCCGCCGATTTCGATTTCGAAAGCCAGGCGCCAGGGCCCTGGCTGTTGTCGCAAATCCCCTGGACAACAGCAGAACATCGCATTCAGGCAATTACAGCAGGACCAAAAGAGACGAAGAACCTCGACATTTCCCCAAAAGATGCGTGCCTTCTGATCGAGCGTTTGACCTGGGGCCCGAACGGCCCGGTGACCTATGTGCAACTGACCTATCCGGGCAATCGCCATGTGGTCACAGCTCAATTCAAGCCCGGGGGATGATCGAGATGGCGGCCAACAGTCATTTTCGAAATCACCGTATGACGATATCGCTGGAAAGCTGAAAACCGGAGCCATGAATGACCTGGATGGGCAATTCACTCCCGGCTTCCCGCGCTTTTACCCGCAGCCGCTGTAGGACGGCATCGAGACTCCGGGTGTCGGACACCGTCTCGTAGCCCAGAGCAAGCCCGAGGTCGGCCCGGGAAATGATACGCTTGCTATCCTCCGCCAATTTGGAAATCAGCGCCGCCTCACGGCCTGAGAGTTTGACGGCCGCTCCCTGCGGAGAGATGAGGCGTTGCCCGATGCGGTCTAGTGACCAATTGCGTGTCGGCTGGAGTGGGGCTTGGGACAGTTTGCCTGTTGGCTTCAGACGCTCCGCCAGATTTTTAATGGCAAAAACAAGCTCGTCGCCGTCGACCGGCTTGGTGAGATAGAGGTTGGCCCCCTCAGCGTAACCGCGAAGCTTGTCGTCCCGCAACGTTCTGGCCGTCAGCATGATGATGCCCAGATTCGTGGTTTTCTTGACCTGCTGCACGATCTCAAATCCGCTGACATCTGGCAGGTTGACGTCGATAATGGCGATGTCGAAGACTTCTGTGCCAAATGCCAGGTCGAATTCCTTGCCACTTCCAACCGCAGTCACTGCGAAGGCGTTGAGGCGCAGAAAATCCGTCAAGCCTTGTCTCAGGTCGAGATCGTCTTCCACGAGGATCACGCGAACCGGCGCATGTGCGCTCTGCCGTTGGGCGGGGGATCGTGAGGTGGATTGATGGGGCATTGAACTGACTTCTAACTCTGCAACCGTGCGAAGCGGACACCGCAACAATTAACCCGCACGGATTTTAACCGCAACCGCTGACACTTAAAACGTGTCGGATTGGATGATCAGACTGATCGTGAAATCGGCAGAATGATCGTCGCTTCGGTGCCGCCCTCTGCGCCGCTTACGAGTGTGAAACGTCCTCCGTGAGCATCTGTCGTTCGTTTGACGAGCGAAAGACCCACGCCGGTACCTTCGATATGTGCAGAGTTGGCACCGCGCATATGGTTTGCGATGAGGGTCTCGACGGATTCCGTGGCGATACCGATGCCCTTGTCTCTCACCCGCAAATGCGCCTCATCCTGCTGCTCAAACACATCCAGCCACACCGAGGTCGATCCGACGGGGGCTGAGAACTTGAAGGCATTTTCCAGAAGATTGATGATGGCCAGTCGCAGCATCTCAGTATCTGCACGAATGATGATCTGCTCGACATCAGGGGCCATTGCAACATTCAATGTGATGCCGTTCAGGAGATCGCGCGCGCTCTTGGTTGCATGGCCAACGATATCGGCCATGCAAATGTTGGAGAATGACGGCTGAAAGGCTGGGCCCTGAAGCTTGCTGCGCGTCAGGTTGACCTCAAGCACTTCGACAAGGCGGGAGATGCCGACATGTGCACGATCCAGCCTTTCGCGATTGGCCTCATCTCCCTTTGGCAGTGTGAGCCGAATGCTTTGTAGGTTCGTGCGGATGACGCCGAGAGGTGTGCGGTACTGGTGGGAAATGACCTCCATGAACCGAACCTGTTGTTCCTGCGCCTGCAATTCCGCACAAAGGGCATTTTCGGCTACGCGCTTGGCTTCCACGAGTTCTCGGGTTCTTTCCAGCACGAGATCATTGGCATGCTGTTCGGCAGCATTGGCGGCCAGTAAAGCGCGGCGGTCGGCATTGCGGGCGGCTGTTTCCGCATTCCGGAGCCGCACGGCCAGAGAGCCCGTTAGCAAGGTGAAATGAATAATGCTCGTTGCAGCGTAAGAGCCCGCGACCCAGCTTGGGAGCGGGAATATGCCGTAACGCTGCCCGTTTGTGGCAATCAGCCCAGCCCAGAGCAGACCGAATGCCGCGAAGTTGAGGCCAGTCTGCGCATTGGGTTTGCGACTGAAATCCAGAAGGGCGACCGTCGCTGCCAATGTGGTGAGGACCAGGATGACCGGGCCGGCCAGAAGTACGAAGTAGCGGTTTATACCAAGTAAGACACAGAAAACGCCAAGAATGCCGATTGTCGCTGCAAACTGGAAATAGAGGTTTAGCTTTGGGAACCGCGTCCGCAGATCGAGGATGGCAGCAATCGACAAGGCGCCGGCTGTTAGCCCGAACCAGGAGGACATGCTGGTCAAATAGTCGTTGCCGAGGCCGCCATTGTTGAAAAACAGTAGTCTCGCCAAACCGAGACTGCCGAAATAGGTCGAACTGACCGCCAATATGTCCAGCATCAGAAATATGTAGAACTTCTTTCGGTCGAAATAGAAAAAGAAGAACTGGATAACGAGCAGAACGCTCATTCCTCCGAACCACAGTCCTCTGACAATGTTCTGAACGATAGACCTGTATTCGTAATAGGCCGGCGACAGCAACTCGGCGGAAACGTTGAGGCTGGCATCCTGATTATGCGCGCGAATGTAGATGATAGTCGTCTGGCCTGGATGCAGTTCGATTGGCAAAATATTCGCTGAGGTGTTCAGATTGGCGTTAGAACGCGGCGAATGGTCGCCCATCTCATAACGCTCGAAATCTCCCGCATTCATTTCACTCTTCAGCACACCGACATAGGCTTCGAGTTCATCCGTGAAATTTGGCATGATCGATAGAAGCAAATCCTGCGGCTTTGCTGTGTCTGGAGACGGGGTGAGAGCAAATCGCATCCAGACGGATGTCCGCACGAAGCCAAGATTGATGTCGTGCCCTTTAATGGGGGCAAACAAGGTGGGCTGCTGAAGCATATCCTGCAGCGTTTTCGTCGTCGTACCATCGATGCGCGCGACATCGATGAAGCCATCGAGCAGGACGGAACCATAGAGCCCGGAGGACACCTGCTGCACCCGCATTTCGGAGTTGGCATCAGCGGCATTCACAGATGTGGTGCTGATAACCAGCGCTGTCACAAGGGACAAAAAAAGCTTCAGTACGGACATAAGCTAAAAAGGCCTTTTCACTGCATTCCCACCCAACTTCTCGCAAGTCATGGCAGATGCGGGCTGGCTCACGTCGCTCTGGTTTCTCATCTTGTCAAGCAGCCTGCTTCTGGCAGCGGCATACTTCGAATGGGCATGTGAAGGAAGAGCGGCGGAACCCGCCGCTCTCATTGTTGCATCGACTGATCAGAACTTCACGCGCAGTTTGGCGTTTGCGCCGTGGTCATAGGCGTTGGAGCCGATCTGGCCGTTGTAGGTGAAGCTCAGCGTCGAGGCCGGGGTGATGGTGAAGTCCACACCGGCTTCCAGAAGAGCCGCATTGCGGTCGATCGGCGTCGAGGACACGGCAAAGCTGTCGCCGGTCAGGAAGCGCGCTGATGAGACGGGATCAACATCGCCATAAGCATGCATCCAGCCAATGGTGCCGCGCGCCACGGAGGCAACGCCCGCCAGATCGAAGTCTGTGGAGGTGCGCAGACCAACGGTCGTAAACGTCGTGTTCATCGCGGACGAATCCACCGTCAGAGCCGCGCTGCCACCGGTTTCGCTAAAGCCATCTGTCTTGGTGCGGGAATGCGCCAGTGCGGCAAAAGGCTCGAGCGCGGATTTGCCGACATCCAGACGATAGGCCAGTTCGCCATAGGCATTGAAGCTGGAGGCGTCGTAATCGCCATACAGCGTCTGGCCGAGAGCGGTGACATTACGCGTCGTTTCCACATTGTGCCATGTGTAGTTCATGCCGGAGCGGAAGGCGACAGGACCCCATTTGGTGCCGGAATAGGCGCCGATATGATAATTGGTGCTGTTGCCATTGCTGCTGTCGGTATCGAAGAAGGAGCGGCTGTAACCACCCAGAACGCCGACGCGCCAGTCATTGCCAACAGCGACATCGCCACCGACAAGCACACCGCCATTGGAAATGTCGGTATCGGACTCGCCATTGACGCCGCTGACCTTACCCCAGGATCCGAAGCCGTTGATCCACGTTGCGAAACGGTCGGGATCGAAGGATTTCTTTGGCTCGAAGGCAGCAAATTGCCCGTCCTTGGGGCTTTCCTTTTCTTCGGCATAACCGAGTGCCATGGAAGACGGGGCGGCAACGCCGTCCGTCACTGCCCGCACACGGCTGTTGAGCGCCGTGTTGACGGCACGGTTGGTCTGGACGAAGGCCCCTTGGGCTGTGGCGTAGACATCGCCGGAAAGCTGCTGGTAGGTTTGCTGTGCCTGCGCTTCGTCTAGGTTCAGTAGGCTGTTATACAACTCGAGCGACGCGCTACCGGAGGTCTGATCGAGCGTTTCAAGCGCCGAAGCGAGCGAACGCTGGTTCGGGGTATTGGCTATGGGCGTAAAAGGAGCATCCGACTTCAGTCCTACCTTGAGATAGACGTCGTCGCCCTCGGTATATGTTCCGACGTTCAGAAAGGCGGAGTTATTGTTTACGATGGAGAAGCCACCATCTGTAAGCCCTTCGGACGTCAAAATTTTGTACGTCTGGGTTTTTTTGTAGCTTGTTTCAGCATCAATGGCGGTGACCTGTACGGCAGCGTCCTTGTTTATGGTTGCTAGCCCGTTGACGATGGTCATGTCGCTCTTAAACAGAGACGAAACATTGGCTGATGTATCCGCAACTTCGCTGCTCAGATCGACCGCATAGGTCGAACCAGCGTTCAAAACGAGATCGCCGTCGATCTTAAGAGTTCCGACCACGCCTGAAGCGCCCATCATGGAATAGGGAGACCGGCTATAAATAATTTGGTTCAACCCGCCCGGTGACAAAATCCCGCCGTTGCCAATTGTCGTCGTGCCAATAGTGCCCGTGCCGGCAATGGTACCCCCATCATAAGCGTTAAGTGTGCCACCGAGCGTGCCGGTCACTTTGAGTGTGCCGCCACTAACATTGGTTGTGCCGGTAAATTCGGAGCTGTCACCGGACAAAGTTGTGACACCAGCATACTGATGGATATGACCAAAACCGCTGATATTGGCTGAAAAATCATGGTTGAAATCTGTATGGTTAAAGACAATGCTGCCCGTTCCATTACCGAACTGGATCGCGGCGGCGTCCAGCCTGCCTGCCGATGTGGCACGTTCGCCCGCGGCAGAGCCGATATTGAGCGTGCCTATCGCGCTTGCGTTCGTGGCAATAAAGGTGGTGCCATCATAAAAACCGTTTTCCTTCTGTGATCCGACAGAAACCACGCCGCCGTCGGAAATCGTCAACATGGCATTGCCGCTCTCGCCGATTGTCAAATTGGTGCTATTGCGCCACGTCGATCTAGAACCGGCAACGCTTGAATCATAACCGGAAACCGTCGCCTTACCGGTGCTGCCAAGATTGTATCCGACGTAGCCCTGCGAATCTTCCACAGTGGCACCGCTTAGGACATTCAACGTGCCGTTTCCGCTCGTCCCGACATATAGAAAGGTGTTTTTCCATGCAGATTCTGCGCCGGATAAATTTACTGTGCCTGTGCTACTTGCAAAAACGCCAATATCGCCTTCTTGACTTTCCACAACTCCGCCATCTTCAATGTTGAGTGTGCCGATACCGTCGAAGCCGACATAAAGACCCATGCTGTTTCGCCATGTGGATTCAGCACCTGTAACCGTTGCTGTGCCCCGGCCATCAACGTTGGTTCCGATGTAGCCGTATTTGCTTTCGACAAGGCCGCTATTTTTAATGTCTAACGTACCATCACCATTTGAACCGATATGCAGAGTATTCGTGTTGGTCCATTTGGAGCCAGAACCTGCTACACTGACGGTGCTCGTTTGGCCGGCATTCTCTCCTACATACCCGTTCTTGTTTGTTACAACGCCACCATTTTCGATAATGAGTGTGCCTGTGCCGTGATATCCAAGATAGAGTTCATTCGTGGTCTGTAGCAGGGCGCCATTACCCGTCACTTTCACAGTGCCCTCGCTATCGGCATTATAGCCCACATAAGCGATTTGACTTTCGACCAGCCCGCCATTTTCGATGTTGAGCGTGCCTTTGCCACTGTTGCCCACATAGAAATTGTTCGAATTATTCCATGTCGTTTCAGGGCCTGTGACTGTAACCTCGCCAGTAATGCCGCTCACTTCTCCAACGTAGCCTTCTACGCCGCTTAATAATGCACCCTCGGAAATCGTTAGTTCGCCGTTCGAACCGTAGCCTACATAGATGCTGCCATTTCCAACTGCGGTGGTGTTCGTATTAACGACATTACCTGGACCATCGTAGACGCTGAACGCTGGCTCCGCCCAAGCGAAATGCGGCGAAGTCAACAGCATTGTAGAGGCCAGCAGGATGCCTCGGCTTACCGCAGCCACATCTTTTACCCGCTGCGACCCATTGGTCGGCGCAATCAAATTCTCAAGCATTTATGTCCCCTGATACAAAGCCCAGACGGCACCCGCCGCCATGCGCGAGTCCCTTCGCGCTATACGGTTATTTTTGCCCAAGTCATTGAAAAAAGCGATTTTTTCGTTCGTAGCAAATGTAACGCTATGTAACGGTAGGCTAGAGAAAACGTGGCTCGTAAGCAACATCGGATGAGGAATGGTAAGAGTGATCCACCATGTACCAACCAAGCAGTGAAAACTGCACTGATCTCGTTCACCCAACGAGGTCAGTGATTCGACACGTGTGAGATACACAAGGGGGTCACGGTGCGCAGGTTAAGATGGTCGCAAGCCCCGAAGGGCTTGCCGGTTTCCGAGCATAGGCTTTTGAATCAGGCGGTCGTCAGTTCCTGAAATGCAAGATTGATCCAGTAGGACGTGCCGTAACCCAGCGTCTCATCGTTGAAGTTGAACCTATCAGTATGAACATCATGGATTTTGCCGTCTGGTCCGGCACCTGCACCCAGCCAGCAGTAAGCTCCGGGGCGGTCCGTGCTGAAGAAAGCGAAGTCTTCACCGCCCGTGGATTGCGCCCGTTGGTCAGATATTTTGTCGTCACCCAGCGTTTTCCTGGCAGCGCTGAGCGCTGCATCGACAGCGGATGCTTCGTTGACGAGCGGGGGCGTGTTGCGGCTGATGTGTATATCGACGGTGCAATGTGCGGTCTGTGCTGCAGCCACAGCGTGTTCTCGTATCCGCTCGCTGATGATATCGGCGACCTCATTCTCGAAGTAGCGTGCCGTACCGGAGACGGTCATATGGGTCGGCATCACATTGGGTGAACTGCTTGAACCACCGGCGATATGGCCGACTGAAATTACGCCGACTTTCTGAGCCGGAATATTGCGGCCTACGATCAATTGAAGGCCCAGAACGAATTGGGCTGCCGGAATGGTAAGATCAGTGCCCGCATGCGGGGATGCGCCGCCGTGGCCGCCCGAGCCCTTGAAATCTACCCGGAACGTCATGGTGCCGCCCAATGCCACACCCTTGCGCGTTGCCAAATTGCCAACCGGCTGCAAAGGGTCTGTGTGCAGGCCAAACACGTTTTCGCAGGGAAAACGCTCGAAAAGGCCGTCATCCATCATTGCCTTGGCGCCACCAGCGCCTTCTTCGGCGGGCTGGAAAATGAAGTTGATGGTGCCTGCGAAATCGGGGTCTTGCGAGAGATAGCGCGCCGCACCCAGCAACATGGCCGTATGACCGTCATGACCACAGGCATGCATCTTACCGGGAACCTGTGAGGCATAATCGACCTCATTGGCCTCAGTGATATGCAAGGCATCCATGTCTGCCCGCAAGCCGATGGCGCGCTGCCCTTGCCGCTTTCCGCGCAACACACCGACGACGCCCGTGCGTCCGATGCCTTCATGCACCTCCAGTCCCCACTCACGCAGCAGCTTGGCGACTATGCCAGCGGTTCTGACCTCCTCGAAAGCTGTCTCGGGATGTGCATGAAAATCGCGACGGATTGCGATGAGATCGGGGAGCATGGCTTCGAGACGCTCTTGATCCAGAACGGGCATTAGGATTCTCCTTAAGTATGAATAGGCTGGACGCTTGATAGATCGTCAGTTGGTGCCAGAACGGCGCACGGCCGCAGACATCTGGGGCACAGCATCGATCAACATCCGCGTGTAGTCGTCTTTGGGTGAGGCAAACAAAAGCGAAGGTGGCTGCATCTCGACCATTTTGCCGTAATGCATGACGCCGATCGTATCGGCCATGTAACGCACTACCGCCAGATTGTGGCTGATGAGCACATAGGTCAGCGAAAGTTCTTTCTGCAGGTCGCGCATCAGGTTGAGGATTTGTGCCTGAACGGAGACGTCCAGCGCCGAGGTTGGTTCGTCACAGACGATGAACTCCGCTTTGGCCGCCAGAGCCCTGGCAATGGCGATGCGTTGCCGCTGGCCTCCGGAAAATTCGTGCGGGAATTTTCTCATATCCGCTTGTGAAAGCCCCACCAACTCCAGAAGCTTGGCGGTTTCCGTTTCCGCCTCAGAAACGTCTTCGACGAGTTTGAGTGCAAGCATCGGCTCCGCCACGATCCGCCCGACGCGCCAGCGCGGATTGAGGCTGGCATAGGGGTCCTGAAAAATCATTTGAATCCGGCTACGAATGGCACGCAATTCTGCCCGGCCCTTCGGTTGGGTGATTGATCGCCCGTCAATCGTGACGGTGCCGCCGTCCGGCGTTAGGAGGCCGACGAGCATGCGTGCAACGGTCGATTTGCCGGAACCGCTTTCGCCGACGAGCGCGAAGGTTTTTCCCTTCTCGACTGAGAAGGAAATGTCGCTGGCTGCGTTCAGGAACTTGCGCGGTTCACGCTCGATCATGCGGTTCAGCCATGGCTTGGATACATCGAACCTGCGCGAAAGAT
Organism: Agrobacterium sp. 20P9.1.2; assembly: GCF_057799395.1. Lineage (NCBI taxonomy): Bacteria > Pseudomonadati > Pseudomonadota > Alphaproteobacteria > Hyphomicrobiales > Rhizobiaceae > Agrobacterium > Agrobacterium sp. 20P9.1.2. The sequence continues at coordinate 593,982 of NZ_JBYOKI010000002.1, read as the reverse complement.
TGCGAACTTCGACAAAGGCTTTTGTTTGCTCGGTCAAAATGCCATTTCCTTCTGCATAAGATGGCAGGCAGCAACATGCGCCGCATCGCCACTCAAGGGCGGGCGAGAGGTGGAACAGATGTCCATCGCGAAATCGCAACGTGGTCTGAAGGCGCAGCCGGAAGGTATGGCCGAGAGACCCGGCATCGATCCGGGAATCTGACGCAATCTGTCGACATCGGCTTCCAGTGTTGGAATGGCCGCCATCAAACCTTGTGTATAGGGATGCTTCGGCTGCGTGACGACGTCTTTCACCGTTCCGATCTCGGCGACACGGCCAGCATAGAGAACAGCCACACGGTCGGCTGTCTCGGCAATCATGCCCATATCATGGGTGATCAGCATGAAGGCGGTGCCGTGATCATCGCAAAGGCGTCTGATCAGAGCGATAATCTGTGCTTGGATCGAAACATCCAATGCCGTCGTTGGTTCGTCAGCGATGACGAGCGCAGGTTCTGCACACAGTGCCAGAGCGATCACCACGCGCTGCCGCTGTCCACCGGAAAACTCATGCGGATACCGCAGCATACGGGATTGCGGATCGGGTATTCCAACCTCATCGAGAAGCTCAATAGCGCGTTTGCGCGCGGAATCGCGCGACAGATCCGTATGAATGCGGATCGTTTCGACAAGATGATCGCCAACTGTCATGAGGGGATTGAGGCTCGTCAGAGGGTCCTGAAAGACCATGCCGATGTGGCGTCCACGGACCTTCTCCATCGCCTTTGGGGAAAGATTGTCGATCCTCTTTCCCTTCAGCAGGATTTCGCCACCCGCGATGCGACCGGGTTTTGCGATCTGCTGCATGATGGCAGCGCCGGTCATCGATTTGCCGGCACCGGATTCACCGACGACGCCCAGAACTTCTCCGGCCCGGATATCGAAAGACACGTCATCAAGGCCGACAAGCAGGCCCCGGCGTGTCGGAAACTCGACGCGCAGATTTCGCACGGAAAGAATTGTCTCTGTCACAATGGTCTCCTCCTAGCGCAGTTTCGGGTTGAGAGCGTCACGCAGCCAGTCGCCCAAAAGGTTGATCGTCAGCACCAGCACACCAAGTGCGATGCTCGGAACGGCAACGATCCACCATTGCCCGGAAAACAGATATTCCTGACCGATGCGAATGAGTGTGCCGAGTGATGGCTGCATGGGCGGCAGACCGACGCCCAGATAGGAAAGCGTGGCTTCCGTGATGATGGCGAGACCGAAATTGATGGTCAGAATGACCAGCACCGGACCCATGACATTCGGAATGATGTGACGCACCATGATCGTTGTGCTGGGAAGAGCGAACAGTCTGGCAGCGCTCACATAGTCCTTGTTCTTTTCCACCATGGTCGAAGACCGAATGGTGCGGGCATACTGCACCCAGAACGATGCTCCGATGGCAAGGACGATGATCGCAGCGGCACTGTATTCACGCGTGGCGGACGGGATGATCGTGTGAACGATACCGTCGATCAGCAACGCGACGAGAATGGCCGGAAAACTCAGCTGGACATCTGCAACACGCATGATGATCGTGTCGATGATACCACCGAAGTAGCCGGCAATGACGCCAAGTGTGATGCCGATGACCGAGGCGAGAGCCACGCCCAGAATGCTGATGATGATGGACGTGCGCAGCCCGTAGAGCGTTGCAGACAGCATATCGCGTCCTTGATCGTCCGTGCCGAATGGGAACGCAACGGACCCATCCTGATACCAGGCGGGCGGCAGACTGGAATTCATGATGTCCAGCGAAGCCGGATCATAAGGGTTCATGGGCGCGATCCACGGTGCAATCAAAGCCGCAAGGATCAACAGGAAAAAGATCACGGTTGCGATCATCACGAGACGGCTGTGGCGGAAATCATAGCCAAGATCGCTTTCCAACAGGGCTGCCAGCCTTGGAAACCTCGGGGTTTTCGAAGGATTTGAGAGAGGCGTCATGTTCTATTCTTCTGCTTAAGCCGAGGGTCGACGGCGTTGTAAATCAGATCGACGGCGAGATTGATCATGACGAAAAGAAAGGCGATGAGCAGCAGGTAGGTGGACATGATCGGCACATCGGCGGTTTGCACCGACTGCAAAAACAGAAGTCCAACGCCGGGCCACTGGAACACCGTTTCGGTGATGACCGAGAAAGCGATGATCGAGCCAATCTGCAAGCCAACCACCGTGATGACCGGGATCAGCGTGTTGCGCAGGGCATGGCGAAAATAGATGCGTGACTTCGGTAGTCCTCTGGCTACCGCAAAACGAATGAAATCCGCACGCAGAACCTCCAGCATTTCGGAGCGGACAAGACGCATGATCAGGGTCATCTGGAACATTCCGAGGGTGACGGCTGGCAATATCAAGGATTTCCAGCCATCGCTGGTCAGAAGCCCCGTTGACCAATGATCTGTCACCGGAACCAGCCCGTTTCGACCAAAAGAGGGCAGCCAGCCTAACGTCACCGAGAACACATAGATCAACAAAATGCCGATCAAGAACGTCGGCAGGCTGACACCGACGAGCGATACCGACTGCAACAGTGATGACAGAATGCCGCGCGGTTTCAGCGCGCAATAGACGCCAAGCACGATACCTGCACTCAGCGACAACAGCGTTGCCACGAAGGCCAGTTCCAGAGTTGCAGGCAGGCGCTCTGCCAGAAGATCCATCACCGGACGTCGAAACTGGAAGGACATGCCGAAGTCCAGCTGCACCACGCGACCGATATAGTGGGCGAATTGAACGATGGTCGGCTGATCCAGTCCTAGGTCTTCTCGCAATGTCTGTCGTTCGGCCTGTGTCGTCTCGACGCCAACCATCTGGTTGACGGGATCGCCTGCGAAACGGAACATGATGAACGCGATCAGAGTGACCGCCAGCATCACGAGGAATGACTGTATCAGTCTGCGAATAATCAAACTTAACATTTTACGCTCCCGACGAGCGCGCGACACTGTTGGTCACGCGCTCTCTTCTTGGTTCGGAAGGCCTTATTGGCCAGCGGTCTTGGTGACCCAGTAGAAGCGGAAGTCGTTATCGGCGCGCTGAACCACCTTCACGTTCTTGGCAACACCCCAGGCCAGCGTCTGCTGGTGAAGCGGCACATAGGCCACTTCCTGTTCCTGGCCAATTTTGTAGGCTTCGGCGATCATGTCGTTGCGCTTGGTCTCGTTCGGCTCGCTGCTGATTTTTTCGATCAGAGCATCGACCTTCGGATTGCAATAATTGCCGACATTGTTGCCGCCGCCGTTGCCCTTTTCATCCCGGCAACGGAAGAGGTCACGCAGAACGCCGACACTGCCAGAGCCATTGGTCTGCCAACCAAGCAGATAGAAGGACGTGTCGTATCCACCGCTTGCGAAGATGCGGCTGAAATAGGTGGCCTTTGGTTCTGCGTTGAGATTGACCTTGATTCCGATCTTGGACAGCATCGGCACAATAGACTGGCAGATCTTCTCGTCGTTGACATAGCGGTCATTGGGGCAATCGAGCTGAACCGTAAAGCCATCGGGATAACCTGCCTCGGTCAGCAGCGCCTTGGCACCGTCAACGTCATAGGCGGGGCGCTTGAACTGATCGGCAAGCGGGAACAACTCCTTGGCAACCATCAGCGATGCTGGAGCTGCGGCTCCGCGCATGACTTTCTGAACGATAGCGTCTTCATTGATCGCCTTGTAGACGGCCATCTTGACCCGCGAATCCTTGAAGGGATTGCCCTTCGTCAGCGAAGATCGCGGCAATACATCGGAATGCTGGTCGAAGCCGAGATAGATGACGCGGACTTCAGGGCCTTGCAGGGCGGTTGCCTTGCCGCTGTTGTTGATCCGGTCAACATCCTGAAGCGGCGCGGGTTCGATCATATCGACTTCGCCCGAGAGGAGTGCGGCCACTCGCGTAGCGCCGGAGCTGATAGGTGTAAACACGACCTGATCCAGATTGTGGACCGGCTTGCCCCACCAATTCGGATTCGGAACCCATTCGGTCTTTACGCCCGGCAGGTGGGAAACCAGCTTGAATGGGCCTGTCCCGTTGGCATTCAGAGCCATGTAGGATGGTGCGGTGCCGCCGACTTTGACGTCCTTGCCGTCGTGAGCTTCTGCCCAGGATTTGGAAACGATGTACCACGTATCCCACACTGCATCGAGCAGCGGCGAAGGCTCGGGCGTGGTTACGGTAACCGTGTGGTCATCGACCTTGGTGAAAACGGCATCAGCAGGAACGCGGCTCTTGAGGTCGGACCCCGACGAGCGAACGCGATCGGCGGAGAAAATGACGTCGTCTGCGGTGAAGGGTGAACCATCCTGGAACGTCACACCCTTGCGCAGGTGGAAGGTCCAGATGCGGGCGTCTTCGGAAACATCCCAGCTTTCGGCAAGCGCTGGCACAAGTTTCAGATCGGGGTCACGCGCGACAAGACCTTCATACATGCTGCCGATCATGGCGAGCGAGAAGGTTTCGGAAAGCGCATAAGGATCAAGGGATTTCAGGTCGCTCTGGTTGGCAAAGCGAAAGACATTGTCTGCGGCAAAGCTTTGGGCTGGCAATGATAAAAACGTTGCACCTGCAACGACGACTGCACTGGCAAGCAGGGATTTCAGTTTCACGCGAACCTCCTCTGAAGGTAATTGGCTTATTGGTCCTGAAGGCATCGACGTGCGGCGCCGGACACGCAAGCTATCCTTAACTGGAATGTTGCAATCAATAGCAATTGGCGCAACAATATGTCGCTGAATTCGGCACATTGGAAAGATTTGAGATGATTGACGCAGCCCGGCTACGCTATTTGTTCTTAACGCACCTTTATGGCGGTATCCGCCCTGCGTCAGAGCGGCTGGATGTTTCACCGTCTACGGTCAGTCGTCAGATCGCCCAACTGGAATCGGATATTGGCCTAACATTGCTTGAAAAGCGCGGTCGCAACGTGGTGATGAACGAGATTGGCCTCAGCCTGTGTGAATATTACCGGCAACAGCAATCCGCGGAAATGGAGTTGCAGGAGCGCCTGGAGAGCTTTCGCCACTCACGCCGCACACGTCTTAGAATTTCCATAGGGGAGGGCTTCGCACACTGGCTGATGGAAGCGCCGATGCGTCAGTTCAATGAAACCTATCCCCATATTGATTTGGAAGTGATGATCCATCCCACTCAGGAAGCCGTTCATGCCCTGCTGGAGAATGCGGCCGATATCGCCGTCACTTATTTCGCTCCGAATGATAGGTCGCTGGTGTTTCATGCCCGCTCGGAAGTGCCGATTTGCGTTGTGGTGCAGCGCGATCATGAGCTCACCCGTCTTCAGCGATCACCGCGGTTGAGTGACACGATCCAATATCCGCATGCAATGCTGCTGCCGAGTTTTGGAGGGCGGCAGATCATCGACATGATTGCCCGTTCTGAGCAAATCACGTTGAGGCCTGCCCTTATTGCCAATTCCTACGGGGTGGCCTGTTCGTTCGTCGCGCTTGGGCAAGGCGTTTTTCTCATGCCTTACAGGCCGTCCCCGCAGCGCGAACTGAGTGACGAGTTGACGTTTCTTCCACTGGATTACCCCGCAAAGATCACATCCCACACGCAGGTCATCACGCGGCGTGGAAAACACCTTGCCGAACACGCGCGGTTTCTCCTGAAATCGATTATCGATACAGGCGAATTTGAACTTCCCGAAAGTTCTGGAAAAGACGAGCCGGTTCTAGTCGACGCTTAAGTCTAGCCAGCAAAGGGTGTGCCCGATCCGGCGAACCTCAAGCCGCCGAGGAATATCTCGCGATTGACTGCGATGGCAGAAGCCTCAGAACGTCTTCGGCAAATGCGTTTGCATTTTGCAGGGCTTTGTCGAGGTTGCTGACCTGAGAAGGGCTCATCATGTGAAGGTAGCCGCCGAATTCGAACATGTCCCGGAAGGCGGCGCGTTCGATGATGGGGGTGTTCAGCACATTCACGTCGCGTTTTGCCAAGAGTGCCTTTGCAGCCAGTAGCGCCCGTGTCGTGACCATGGAGTTGACGCGGGAAAGGACGACGGAGTGGGGGATTTTGATGGAGGCGCGGTCGTCGAGATAGCGGAGGAGTTCAAGAACCTGTGCGCCGCCCTGTGCATCCATGGTGCTTCCCTGAACGGGTATCAGCACATGGTTTGAAAGGCCGACCGCTGTTGCGAGAAGGGGAGACTGGGCGCCGGGGAGATCGATGATGACGTGGTCGAATTTTCTGCGGTTGTCCAGAACATGCTGCTGCAGGCTGGATGCGGAAACATAGGTGATGACGGAGAGATCGACACGATAGTCGGCTGCTTCCCGCCATTTGGAAAGCCAGCGCTGCGGATCGGTATCGATAACGCAAATCTTCAGCCCGCGACGTGCCAGTTCCGAAGCCAGCAGCAGAACTGCCGTCGTTTTGCCAGCGCCGCCCTTAGTATTTGCGAAAGTAATAACCGCCATAACCATATCCCGTAATGGGTGCGGCGCTCATCGCCCATGTGATGCGCCAGAATCATGGCGCTCATCAATCATTAACCAATATGGTTAACAGGGACTGAAGATTGCAGGGCTACTTCCGGTCAGCGGCGGCGGTCTTCCGAGAGGATTTCACGGGCGATATGATCTAGCGGAACGGTTTTATCGACGCCGCCGTGCGCAATCGCTTCCTTGGGCATGCCAAAGACAACGGACGAAGCCTCGTCCTGCGCGACGGTGAAAGCACCAGCCTGATGCATTTCAAGCATCCCACGCGCGCCATCATCACCCATTCCCGTCATGATCACACCCATAGCGTTGGAGCCTGCGGAGCGAGCAGCCGAACGGAAAAGCACATCCACCGATGGGCGGTGACGGGAGACCAGGGGGCCGTTTCGAACGGAAACATAATAGCGCGCGCCCTGCCGTTCCAGCAGCATGTGCTTGTCGCCGGGAGCGATTAGCACATGACCGCGCAGAACTGGATCGCCATCCTCCGCTTCCTTGATTTCGACTTCACAAAGCGTGTTCAGGCGTCTGGCAAAAGCGGCGGTGAATTTTTCCGGCATATGCTGGACGATGACCATGCCCGGCGAATTGGCAGGCAGTTTTTCCAGCATCTCACGCAAGGCTTCCGTTCCGCCGGTAGAGGCCCCAACGCAGACGACCATTTCTGTCGTTCGCGCCATAGCTCGGCCCGAGGGCGGGGGCAGAACGGCATCTGCGGTCAGTTTGGCCTGCGGGCCGCTCGCAGCCGCAGACCGGGCGGCCTTGACACCCGTTACCCGCGCATGGGCAGCACTTTTCACGACTTCGCAAATGCGCAGGGCCGATTCTGCTAGATGATCGGCAGCGCCGATGCGTGGTTTCAGAATGATGTCTACGGCCCCGGCTTCCAGTGCCTGAAGCAGGGTTTCCGAGCCCGCTTCTGTCAGTGACGAACACATGACCACGGGGATTGGATGTTGCGACATGATTTTTCGCAGAAAGGTAATGCCGTCCATTCGCGGCATTTCCACATCCAGCGTGATCACATCAGGCAGATCTTCCTGTATCTTCTTGGCGGCCATATAGGGATCGGATGCTGCGCCGATCACCTCTATGGCAGGGTCGGCCTGAAGCACTGCCGTCAGTGTCTGACGCACACTGGCAGAATCATCGACAATCAGGACACGCGTTTTTTTCACCATGTTACGCCATTACTGTTTCATAAATACGGTATTGGCAACCTGCTTGACGGGAAGACTGATGCCGGTCACGCTTTCGGAATGGCCGATCAGAAGATAGCCGCCGGGCATCAGGCATTTGCACAGCTGGGTCAGCACATGCGCCTGCGTCTTCTTGTCAAAGTAGATCAATACGTTTCGGCAGAAAATGATCTGATAAGCATCGCCCACATCATAGCTGGGGTTCATGAGGTTGAGCCTGGCGAAACCGACTTTCGAACGCAGCTTCGGTGTTATGCGCACCTCGTCGCGCTGCTTGTCTCTCGCAGACATCACGTATTTTCGTGCGAGATCCGAGGGGACGGGTTCGACCAGATCTCTGGCATAGATGCCGCTATGCGCCTTTTTCAGCACATCTGTGGAAAGGTCGGTTGCGAGAATGCTGTAATCAGAAATTACTTTTTTCTCGACAGCCTCAGCCATGACCATGGCCATGGTATAGGGTTCCGCTCCGGTCGAACAGGCGGCACTCCAGGCCCGAATGCGCTGATGCCCCTTGTCCGCCAAGGCGGGCATGGCGACCTGTTCCATAAAGTCGAAATGGTTCGGTTCGCGGAAAAAGTCGGTTTTATTGGTCGTCACCACATCGATGAGGAATACGGATTCCGTTTCCATACCGCCATGGCGAAAGAGAAAATCGCAATAGGCGCTGAAACTTGGGCAGCCAGTGGCCCTCAGCCGTTTGCGCAAGCGGCCTTCCAGCATGGAGCGCTTGCTGTCCGGCATTTTGATGCCGCAATAATTGTAAATGAACTCGGCAAGCTGACGAAAATCTCGCGAACTCAGATTGTCGTCGAACATACTGTAAGCGGGGGCATTCAAATGTCTTTACTCCATTAAGCAGCGCGAACAGGGCCATTGTTGATTTGGGCAAGGCTACCGGCCTCGCTGGAGAAAAGCTCGGCAAGGTCGATGATGACGACAAAGTCACCTTCGCGCCGTACCACGCCAGCGATGTAGGCCGAATTCCAGCGCACACCGATGTCAGGCGCGGTTTCGATGTTTTCGTGCCGGAAGGGGGTGACTTCAAAGACCTTGTCGGCCACCAGCCCCAGTGCCAGAAATTTGCCACCCACGGGAATGTCCAGCACCAGAATGCGGGTATGCGGCGTCTTGACCGTTCTGCTCATGCCAAGACGCAGGCGCAGGTCGATGACGGGCACGCCGTGTCCGCGCACATCCCTGAGACCCAGCAGGTAATCCGGCCCATGGGGGATTTTGAACGCCTCTTCATGGTCGAGAATTTCTCGCACGACATCGACGGGGACGGCGAAGACCTCCTCGCCGAGACTGAACGTTACATACTGGGTGTCAGAAGATGTGATAGCCATGGTTTAAGCGCTTTCCCGGAAATCCGCGTCGTTGGCATCAGGACCGCCCATGGACATGTCCAGTGCGAAACCCTTTGCGCGTTCCTGTTGTGTCCTCACGGTATGATCGTAGGTAGCCTTGCGAGCTGGTGCCTTCTGAGGCGCTCTATGCTGCTGGAATGCAGCCTGCTTTGCAGCAGGTGGTGTTGCACGACCATTGCTACGCTCGACCTTGAAGAAGGCGATGCTCGTCTGCAACTCTTCGGCCTGTGCTGCCAGTTCCTCGGATGTCGCGGACATTTCTTCAGACGCGCTGGTGTTCTGCTGTGTCACCTTGTCCAGCTGCTGGATCGCTTCGTTGATCTGGCCAGCACCAATGTCTTGCTCGCGGCAGGCTGCAGAAATCTCGGCAACCAGTTCTGCGGTCTTGCGAATATCCGGCACCAGACGGTTCAGCATTTCACCGGCATCGGCGGCAGCCTTTACCGTGTCGCTGGACATGGAGCTGATTTCCGCAGCGGCTGACTGGCTGCGCTCGGCAAGCTTGCGAACTTCTGAAGCAACGACCGCAAAGCCCTTGCCATGTTCACCGGCGCGTGCGGCTTCAACGGCTGCGTTCAGGGCGAGAAGGTCTGTCTGGCGCGCAATTTCCTGAACGATAGAAATCTTTTCAGCAATCGTGCGCATGGCGACAACGGCCCGTCCAACGGCGGCGCCACTGGCTTCCGCGTCCGTGGAGGACTGACGAGCGATCTTTTCCGTCTGTGCAGCGTTTTCAGCGTTCTGGCGAATATTGGCGGCCATCTGTTCCATCGAAGCGGATGCTTCTTCCGTGGAGGATGCCTGTTCGGTTGCACCCTGGGAGACCTGTTCGGAGCTTGCAGACAGTTCCTGGCTACCGGTGGAAACGTTCTCTGCAGCCGAGATGGAGTCTGAAACGACGCCGCGCAGACGCTCGATCATCGTGTTGACGTGTTCAAGAAGCGTGCCGATTTCATCGCGCGTGGTGATAACGGCCATGTTCGTAAGATCGCCTTCGGAAACATTGCGAACGGACGTGATCGCTTTGTTAAGGCCGCGGCTGATGGAGATGGAAATCAGGACTGCTGAAATCACAGAGATGATGGCGGCGACGACAGCGAGGCTGAGAAGTGTCGTGAAGGTGTTGTTGTAAGCGTCTTCGCTCAGCTTGTCAGATGCCGTAATACCTTCTTCCGTCAAGACGGCGAGGTTTTCGGTCATGGCATCGAGCTTTTCTGACGCAACAGTTCCGTCGTTCTGGTTGAGTTCCAGTGCCTGCTCACGATTGTTGGCTTTCACCAAATTGATGACGCGGTCCTGAAGGGCTGTGAAGTCACCCCAAAAATCGCGGATCTCAGCCCATTTCGGTTTGAACTCGTCAGACGCGCTCTGCTCGCCAGCTGTAAGGGCGTCTGTAAAGTTTTTGCGCTCGGTTTCGATCATCTTCAACGCGTTTTGCATGCGCTCAGACGATGTCGAAAGAAGCAAATCGCTTTCGGCAAGACCAAGGCCGTCGAACGCGCCTGCAATATCATTGGCGATGTCATCCTGACGGATCGGGCCACTGATCATGCTGTCCTTGAGACCGTCCATCTGTCTTAAGCCGTTAATGCCGAAGACAGCACATGCGCCCATAAGAAGGACGAGAAGTCCAAATATCAGGCCGAGTTTCAGTTTGATTGTGAGCCGCATGGTAGGTCCTCTATGCAACGATTGAGACGATGAACATCCGGGTGTTTGCCACCCCGAAATCGCGGCTTAAGTGATACACTCACTCTCCGCGACAGGTTGCACGACAGTCATCGTCGCATTGTTTCCAAGGGTTCGGAAAAGCTCTCCGAACCCTTTTTTTTAGTTGTTGTCACGCGCTTTCGCGGAAGTCGGCGTCGCTAGCATCCGGGCCGCCCATCGACATATCAAGCGCGAAACCCTTCGCGCGGGCCTGTTGTGCTTGAATGGACTGATCTGGACGGCTCGCGGCGGCTGTGGGCTTTGCTACGGCACGATGTGCAGGAGCAGCGGCGCGTGGGGCAGCATAGGTGTTTTGTGCCTGGCGCGCGTCGCTGCGCTCCACCCTGAAGAATGCAATGCTTGCCTGAAGTTCTTCTGCCTGCGCTGCCAGTTCTTCCGATGTTGCGGACATTTCTTCTGAAGCGCCAGAGTTCTGCTGAGTCACCTGATCGAGCTGCTGGATGGCTTCGTTGATCTGGCTTGCGCCAATATCCTGTTCGCGGCATGCGGCAGAAATTTCCGATACGAGTTCGGCAGTCTTGCGGATGTCCGGAACCAGACGGTTCAGCATTTCACCGGCTTCGGTCGCAACCTGAACCGTTTCGCCAGAGAGCGAAGAAATTTCAGCGGCTGCGGCCTGGCTGCGTTCTGCCAGCTTGCGGACTTCAGATGCGACGACCGCAAAGCCCTTACCATGTTCACCGGCGCGTGCGGCTTCAACGGCAGCATTCAGAGCGAGAAGGTCGGTCTGGCGGGCGATTTCCTGAACGATGGAAATCTTCTCGGCAATGGTGCGCATGGCGTGGACGGCGCGGCCAACAGCCTCGCCGCTGGCTTCGGCGTCCTTGGAAGACTGACGCGCAATCTTTTCTGTCTGGGCGGCGTTGTCGGCGTTCTGTTTGATGTTGGCGGCCATCTGTTCCATCGAAGCGGATGCTTCTTCGGCAGAGGACGCCTGTTCGGTTGCACCATGTGAAAGCTGTTCAGAGCTGGCAGACAGTTCCTGGCTGCCGGAAGAAACATTGTCGGCTGCCGACAGCGCATCGGCAACTACACCACGCAGGCGTTCGACCATACGCTGGAGCGCCATTCCCAGTGTATCCCTGTCGGAAAGTGGCTTTGGCGTAATCGTCAGATCGCCATTTGCGATGAGGTCGGCAACCTCAGAGGTTTTCCGCAGATTAACGACCATGCTGCGCATCGCCAGGCCGAGGGTGTCCTTGTCGGACAATGGCTTGACATCTTCCGACAAATCGCCAGCAGCAATCGTGTTGGCGACGTTGGCGGTAGCGCGCAGATTGGCGGTCATGACGTTCATGCTATCGACGAGATCTTTGATTTCGTCATTCGTTTTGATTTCGATATTCTGATCCAGATCGCCAATGGCAATATTGCGTGAGGCGAAGATTGCCTTGGAAAGGCCGCGGTTGATACCAAAGGCAATGAAGAATGCGGCTACAATTGCGATGACGATGGCTACTCCAGAGATCGTCGTGATCATCGTCCAGGTGTCGCTGTAAAGGGTGTTGGTGTCGGTATCGGCCTTTCTCATCTGGCCCTTGTTAGCTTCCACCCGCTGATCGATGATGCCGCCGATCTTGTCGCTGGCCTGGCGGCCTTCATTTTTCGCCATGGTCAAGCCAGCCTGCATATCGCCAGCACGGACAAGTTTGCGGATCTGGTCATCGATCTGGAAAAGATTGTTTCCAAGGGCTTCAACTTCGCGCCATTGCGCCCGACCCTCGTCTGTCGATGCTGCCTTTTCAAGCCATTCAACTTTTTCGAGGAATCCCTTGCGATATATATCGCTGTTTTGAATGGACTTTTCAGCGATGGTCAGGTTGTCGGCCGTTGTCATGTTCATTTGCGAACGGGTCAGGCGAAGCTGAATTCTGCCCACCTCTTGAGCCGCCTCAAGGCGAGCGGCTGGGCCAGCGATAAGATCGGTGATCGCGTTGTTGAGGTTGTTGAGGCTGTTTAACGAGTAAACTGACGTTCCGGCCATCATTAAAATGATGACACCAAATGCAATTGCTAGCTTAAGTTTGATGGTAAGGCGCATGAAACAGATCCTTTATAATACTATCTAAAATACAGCCCTCATCATAATTTGGCTGCCGATTGGGAACCCGCTTCGTAAAAATGAATACGAAGCGGGGATTATTTGGGCGTTACGCGCTTTCGCGGAAGTCAGCGTCGCCGGCATCCGGTCCGCCCATCGACATATCAAGCGCGAAACCCTTGGCGCGTGCCTGCTGTGACTGAACAGAATGATCTGGAGCCGGGCGACGCACTGGAGCCGACTTTGCGACGGGGCGAGGTGCGGGAGCCGCAGAGCGTGCAGGAGCCTGTGCCCTTGGAGCATGGCTCGCGCCAGCACGGTCCACCTTGAAGAAGGCGATGCTTGCCTGAAGCTCTTCTGCCTGTGCAGCCAGTTCTTCGGATGTTGCAGACATTTCTTCAGATGCACCGGAGTTCTGCTGCGTGACGAGATCGAGCTGCTGGATCGCTTCGTTGATCTGGCTGGCACCGATATCCTGCTCGCGGCATGCGGCAGAAATTTCCGATACGAGTTCGGCAGTCTTGCGGATGTCTGGAACCAGACGATTCAGCATTTCGCCAGCTTCGGTCGCGACCTGAACGGTTTCGCCAGAAAGCGAGGAGATTTCTGCGGCGGCAGCCTGACTGCGTTCGGCAAGCTTACGAACTTCAGATGCGACGACCGCAAAGCCCTTACCATGTTCACCGGCGCGTGCGGCTTCCACGGCAGCATTCAGAGCGAGAAGGTCGGTCTGGCGTGCGATTTCCTGAACGATGGAAATCTTCTCGGCAATGGTGCGCATGGCCGAAACAGCACGACCCACGGCTTCGCCACTGGCTTCCGCGTCCTTGGAAGACTGGCGAGCAATCTTCTCGGTCTGGGCGGCGTTATCGGCGTTCTGCTTGATGTTGGCAGCCATCTGCTCCATCGAAGCGGATGCTTCTTCGGCGGACGATGCCTGTTCGGTCGCACCCTGCGAAAGCTGTTCAGAGCTTGCAGACAGTTCCTGGCTACCCGAGGAGACGTTATCGGCGGCTGCGAGTGCATCGCCTACAACGCCACGCAGACGTTCGACCATTCGCTCCAGGGAAATGCCGAGTGTGTCCTTGTCGGAGAGCGGCTTCGGCGTGATCGTCAGATTGCCGTCTGCGATTTCGTTGGCAACACTTGCGGTATTGCGCAGATTTCCGGTCATGATGTTGATGCGATTGACCAGATCCTTGATCTCGTCATTGGTCTTGATATCGACATCCTGATTGAGGTCACCAACTGCGACGGCTTCGGCAACAACCATGATCTTGCGCAGGCCATTGCTGATGCCGACAGCGATCCAGAGTGCCGTGCCGATAGCAATAATGACGGCTGCTACAGATAAGGACGTCAGCAGCAAGCGGGTTTGCTCGTAGTCGTTATTGGCTGCCTGCTTGGCTTGATTGAGAAGGTCGCGGTTCAATTGCACGCGCCCGTCCAGTTTTTCCGTCAGCAGGTTTGCTGCGGCACGACCTTCACCAGAGGAATAGGCTGCCGCTGCGGCTGTGTCGCCCTGTTCCATATAGGCCCGGACGCGATCATCACTGGCATCGAAAGCCTTGGCAGCAGACTGCAGTTCGGCCCAGTCTCTACGTGTGTTTTCGCTGGCAGTCGCCTCCATGTCATCCATAATCTGATGCAGGCGCGCGCGGCTTTCGTCGCCGACTTGCTTGACTGTCTGTGCTTCGGCAGGTGTTTTGGAAAGGATCAGGTTTTTCTGAGCGCGTACTGTAACCAGAGACAAGGCGTTCATCTGGTGGGCCTTGTCGAGGCGAACAACGGTGCGTTCGACAACCTGATCCATGGCCGCTTTGGAGGCGCCCAAGCTGAGAATGCCGTAAGTTGCAGTTCCCGCAAGCATCAAGATCAGGAATCCGAACGCGACGGCTAGTTTCATTTTGATGGTGAATCGCATTTCAGAATTCCTTAGAGTTCTACGATGTTGTTGCGGGAAGTGCCTTTCACGGATGTGTCGGGCTGTGACGTGAAGATCGCATTGAGATTGGGAAGGATGACAAATTCGCTTCCGCGTTTGACGAGGCATTTGATGTAGTCCGGCCTCCACCGCATGCCGACGCTTGGCGGCTGCTCGCTGGCGGATTTGGAGAAGGTCGTGACCTCGTAAACCTTGTCCGTGCGCAGGCCGACCAGCGTCCGTTCGCCTTCAATCGGGAGTTCGATGACGATGATGCGGCTGTCGATGGTTTTTTCAGCAGCGCCCATGCCAAAGGCCAGACGGATATCGGCCAGTGGAATGACCTTGCCACGGAAATTGATGACGCTGGCCACGAATGGCTTGCTGCCTGGAACGGCGGTTTCAGGCAGGAGATCGAGGATTTCCTGAACCTGCACGGCTTCGATGGCAAAGGTTTCGCCTTCGATGCTGAAGGTCAGGACTTCAAGATCGTCGCTGCTGCCCCACACGTCTTCGGGCTGTTTCAAAAGGGGCTGGTTCATCCGGCAATACGCATTTGCGCCTCCTGGTGCTGGCCTGCGGCCACGAGGTGTCCGACATCGAGAATGAGGGCGACGCTGCCATCACCCAGAATGGTTGCGCCCGAGAAGGTCGCGACATCGTGGTGCAGTTTCGACATCGCCTTGATGACCGTCTGGTGGTCGCCGATGATCTGATCGACGACGAGACCGACACGCTCCGATCCGGTGGAGATGACGACGACTTTCTGGAACTGGTCGGGCTTGGTACCCGTATGGAAAAGCTCGCGAAGGCGAATGAATGGAACGAGACTTTCCCGCAGCGAAATGAACGACCGGCCACGCGACTTGACGTCATTTTCAGGAGAAAGCTCAAGGCATTCTTCCACCGCAGACAGCGGAATGACGTAGCAGCCGGAGCCCACCCGCACGAGGAGGCCGTCGATGATCGCCAGCGTAAGCGGAATGGCAAGCGTGATTTCCGAACCTGCGCCGGGCGTGCTGGTGACGTTGATCGTTCCGCGCAGGGCTTCGATGGTCTTCTTCACCACATCCATACCAACGCCGCGGCCGGACAGATTGGTGACCTGTGCAGCGGTTGAAAAACCGGGCTCGAAAATCATTTGCAGAAGTTCCTGATCCGTCAGTGTGGCGCCCGCTGCAACGAGGCCGGAGGATTCTGCCTTTGCCCGTACCCGCTGGCGATCAATCCCGCGACCGTCGTCACGAATGGTGATGGTCACATCGCCGCCGGTCTGCCGTGCGATCAGGGTTACCTGACCGGCAGGGCTCTTGCCCGCTGCAATACGTTCATCCGGTGTCTCAAGACCATGGTCGCAGGAATTGCGCACGAGATGCACGAGCGGATCGGCGAGACGTTCAATGACGGCCTTGTCGACTTCGGTGCTTTCACCTTCGGTCACAAGCTCGATCTGCTTGCCGGTTTCGCGTGCAAGATCGTGGACGAGGCGGCGGAAGCGTCCGAACAGCTGCGTGATGGGCACCATGCGAAGCACCATCATCGTGTCGCGAAGCTCGCCCGAAAGGCGTTCCACATCTTCCGAGACGGAGCGAAGCTGAATATCGACGCTGGTGTTGGCCAGCTGCGACAGACGCGACTGGGCAATGACGAGTTCGCCGACGCGGTCCATCAATTCATCAAGGCGCTCGGCGGGAACACGAACGTTTTCGGCGCTCTTATTCTGCTTGCCATCGGCGTTGGCCTGCGCGGCGGCAGGGTTTGCCTTGGCTGCTTCTTCAACCGGTGCCGGTGGCGGCACGATCTCGGTGGAGGGTGCAGGCTCGCTCGAGATTTTTTTGACGTCGATTTCCATGTCGTCCATGACGAAGATGAAAACGTCGTCGATGGCCGAGCGCGGCTGATCCGTCGTCAGCGTAACCGACCAGGACAGATAGAGGTTGGTCGGGTCGATCGTATCAAGCGCGGGAATGCCTGCCGTGTTCGCAGCAATCGTGCACTCTCCAAGCTCTGCCAGTTCGTCTAGAAGGCCTAGCGGGTTGGTGCCGTTGGCCATGGCATTGGCAGGCAGGCTGAAGTCGATCTGCCATGTAGCGACGGATGGTTCGTCAGCCTTGGCGATTGTGACTTTCTGGGACGTATGCTGGACAGTGCTTGCGCCAGTGCCGACTGCTGCTTCCAGCTTTGCGAGCAGGCGATCACCCGTCTCAGGAAAAGCGGTTGCAGGATTGTCGACGAGGCGGCGCATGTGATCCTGCGCCTCAAGGACGGCTGCGATCAGTTCACTGGTCGCAGGAACTTCGCCTTTGCGCACGCGGTCGAATGCGGTTTCGCAATGGTGGGTAAAGGCGGCCAATGCCTCGAAACCGAACATGGCTCCGGACCCCTTTAGGGTATGCAGGCCGCGGAATACGGCGTCGATCTGCCCTTGATTGGACAGGTCATGCAACAGGTCGAGCAGGCCGCTTTCGATCTGTTCGAAAAGCTCGGCTGCTTCTGTTCTGAAAACCTGAATGGGGTCCAGTATGGTCATCTACCAAGAACCTTCCTGACGATTTTGACGAGATTTTCCGGATCGAAAGGCTTGGTAACCCAGCCAGTGGCACCGGCGGCTTTGGCGCGCGCTTTCATATCCGCATCGGATTCCGTGGTCAGGAAGATGATAGGAATACCCGTATGCGCAGGCGATTGGCGCAGTGCCTCGATCATTTCCAGGCCGTTCATGTTCGGCATGTTGAGATCGGTAACGATGAGGTCGAACGAGCCGCCTTTTGCCTTGGTCAGACCATCTGCACCATCGACCGCTTCCGTGATCTGATATCCGGCATTCGTCAGGGCGATCTTCGTTGTCATTCTGATGCTTGCAGAATCATCGACGGTAAGAATGTTGGCGCTCATTGAATTTCCTTTCCATGCAGCCAGAAGAGGCGAGACGCCTCATCCATATTCGTGAGGAAACCACCGCGCCGAAGCGTATCGACAATGCCGGGAGAGGCTGGTTTCGTCAGTGTGATGTATTTGCCTTCCGTCCGGGCATAGACTCTGGATGCCTCGATGAGCTGGATGAAGCTCAGATCGGCCTGAGCATCGTCAGGAATATCGACGGTGATGGCTTTGTTCGTCTTCAAAGCGTCGAGGAGGCTTTCATGCACGGCAGCCGCGCCGCGTATGGAAAGCGAGGGAGGTAAAGAGAGCAGTTCTGGTGTCATCAGTTTTTCCTAAACATCCTCGATCGTCTTCGATTCTATTTTCGCGTGCATGCTGCTTGACGCCGGACGCGGTCCGGCGATCCTGCAATGGCTGCATTCTGGAGGCCTTGCGGCGGTAGGTCGGGTCTCAAGCGGAATGGCACGGGGCGGCGAGCACGAAGTGAAAGACAAGTCTTTCGCCACCAAAGTAAGTCTTTGGTAGAGCCCAATGAAATTCAGAAACGTCCACGACTTCGCCGTCCCTGCCAAAGCAAGAAAGCGTTCCAAATCGATACATTTTTTGAAATTCGAGTTGGCGTCATGCAACTCGTCACGATAGCGGCACACTCATGACCGTCGTCATTATGTGTTTTGCATAGCTATCATATTAGCTTATTGATATCGTTCGATTGGTTAAGGCAAGGTTAATTGCGGTTGCGATTAGTCGCACGTATTTTAAGAGTTGTGGCGATATTGCCTTAATTTATTGAAATCTTTTAAAAATATGTTTTTCACTACTTTTGATATACATCAAGTCTGAGTTTGGTTGTTTAAATTTGATTTGTATTGTCGGGTTTTTACAGCCGCTCCAATGCGGTGAAATCTGCTGCAATACATGTTTTCAATTTGAACTCCTCTTAAAATAGATGGGCGCACGATGATGGAATTTTAGAACCAGCGACCTCTCATCGTGTTTGTTGTGATCTCGGCTCGAATTCGCCTTCTTGCCACCACTGCTATAGCAATGCCGGGCCAAAGCATGCATCTAAAATGTTGATTTAATTTACTTATTGAGCGCACGGTTTTTTTATCGATCATGCTGTTGCAGAACCATGGTGTTTCGCATAGGTTTTTACGGCAACGTTTCAGTGAGGGAGGAGACTCATGCGCATTCGTTCTATTTTGGCCGCCCTGGCGGCTGGTGTCATGCTTCCGGCAGGTATAGCCGGAGCCACTGACCTTGAAGTGACGCACTGGTGGACATCGGGTGGTGAAGCCGCAGCGGTGGGAGAACTGGCCAAGGCGTTTGATGCAACTGGAAATAAATGGATCGATGGCGCAATTGCTGGTTCCGGTGGTACCGCAAGGCCAATTATGATCAGCCGCATCACCGGCGGTGACCCAATGGGTGCAACCCAATTCAACCATGGGCGTCAGGCAGAAGAACTCGTTCAGTCGGGTCTGATGCGGGATCTCACGGATGTTGCGGAAAAAGGTAACTGGAAAGAGGTCATCAAGCCGGCCAGTTTGCTGGATAGCTGCACTATAGATGGCAAGATTTACTGTGCGCCTGTCAATATTCACTCCTGGCAGTGGTTGTGGCTTTCCAATGCTGCATTCAAAAAGGCTGGCGTTGAAGTTCCGAAAAACTGGACTGAATTCATTGCCGCAGCTCCAGCGCTTCAAAAGGCTGGCATTCAGCCGCTCGCCCTGGGTGGGCAGGCTTGGCAGGCCAACGGTCTGTTCGACACGCTGATGATTTCGCTGGGTGGTAAAGATCTTTACGAAAAAGTCTATAAGGATAAAGACGCTGACGTCGCCGCTGGCGCGGACATGCAGAAAATCTTCGCTGCTGCCGATGAAGCCCGTAAACTGACCAAGGGTTCGAATGTTCAGGACTGGAACCAGGCAACCAACATGGTCATCACCGGTAAAGCCGGCGGTCAGATCATGGGCGATTGGGCGCAGGGCGAGTTTCAGCTTGCCAACCAGAAAGCTGGCACGGACTATACTTGCCTCCCAGGGCTAGGCCTCAATGAGTATTTGACGGCCAATGGCGACGCTTTCTATTTCCCGCTGCTGAAGGATGAAGCCAAGTCCAAGGCGCAGGAAGTTCTTGCCGAAGTCATTGTCGATCCCAAGACGCAGGTTGCGTTCAACCTGAAGAAGGGTTCCTTGCCGATCAGAGGCGATGTTGACCTTGGTGCGGCCAATGACTGCATGAAGAAGGGCTTGGCCATTCTGGCGAAGGGAAGTGTTCTTCCCAGCACCGATCAGCTGATTTCCGCCGACACGCAAAAGCAGAAGGAAGATTTGATGGCGGAGTTTTTCGCCAACGCATCTCTGACGGCTGAAGCGGCCCAGAAGCGTTTCGCTGACATCATCTCTTCTGCAGATTGATTGTACTGTCTGAACCGAGCGGTTCGCCTCACGGTTCAGACGCCTCCTTGCCAGACCTTAAAACGCTGTTGTGGCGTGTCTGGAAATGTGCCGCGGAATGGCTGCAAGCTACCCGCTGCACAATCAACCATTATGATTGATAGGGAGTGGTCATGGCAGTCAAAAGCCATTCTGGTCGTCCAAACCAGCTGTTCCGCAATCTGAATTCTAAGATTGCATCGATACCCATGATCCTGACCGCGATGGTCATCTTCCTGGGCGGAACGATCTGGACAGTCGTTTATTCCTTTACCAATTCCAAGCTGTTGCCGCGTGCGAACTTTATCGGCTTCGAGCAATATGAGCGTTTGTGGGCCGCACCGCGCTGGATCATTTCCATCCAGAACCTGGCCATTTACGGTATTCTTTCGTTGATCTTCAGCCTCGTCATTGGCTTCGTGCTGGCAGCGCTGATGGACCAGAAAATCCGGTTTGAAAATACGTTTCGAACGATCTTCCTTTACCCCTTTGCCTTGTCCTTCATCGTCACCGGTCTCGTCTGGCAATGGCTGTTGAACCCGGAGTTCGGCATCCAGTCCGTGGTGCGGTCTATGGGCTGGGAAAGCTTCACATTTGACCCGCTCTATAATTCTCAACTCGTTATCTACGGTATTCTGATTGCTGCGCTGTGGCAGGGAACGGGTCTTGTGATGTGCCTTATGCTGGCGGGTCTACGCGGCATCGATGAGGACATCTGGAAGGCGTCGCGAGTGGACGGCATTCCCATGTGGAAGACCTATATTCTCATCGTTATTCCCATGATGCGCCCCGTCTTCATCACCACGCTGGTCATCATCGCCAGCGGCATCGTCAAGGTCTACGATCTGGTTGTCGCGCAAACCAGCGGCGGTCCCGGCATCGCATCGGAAGTGCCTGCGAAATATGTCTATGACTACATGTTCCAGGCGCAGAATTTGGGGCAGGGCTTTGCCGCTTCCACCATGATGCTGCTCACCGTCGCCATCATTATCGTTCCATGGGCTTACCTCGAATTTGGAGGGCGCAAGCGTGGCTAATATCTCGACGCTCAACACCGTTGCTGCAGGCGTGGATGCCGTTTCGAACGACGTCAGCGGTCCGCGCGGACGCAAACCGCGCAAGCGCCTGTCCCGACGCAATATCATACTCTACGGCACGCTGACCGTTGCTGCTCTCTATTATCTGCTGCCGCTTTACGTGATGGTCGTTACATCGCTGAAGGGCATGCCGGAAATCCGCATGGGCAATATCTTCGCCCCACCGCTGGAAATCACCTTCGAACCTTGGGTCAAGGCCTGGGCCAATGCCTGCACGGGCTTGAACTGCGATGGCTTGTCGCGCGGTTTCTGGAACTCCGTGCGGATCATGATCCCGTCCACCATCGTATCGATCGTGATTGCCTCGGTCAGCGGTTATGCACTGGCGAACTGGAAGTTCAAAGGTTCGGAGCTCTTCTTCTCCATTCTCATCATCGGTGCGTTTATTCCCTATCAGGTTATGATTTATCCCATCGTGATCGTTCTGCGCGAACTGGGTATCTACGGCACGCTTACGGGACTTGTCATCGTTCATACGATTTTCGGCATGCCGATTCTCACGCTGCTGTTCCGCAACTACTTTGCCGGTCTGCCGGAGGAGTTGTTCAAGGCGGCGCGTATCGACGGTGCGAATTTCTGGCAAATCTATTTCCGTATCATGGCGCCCATGTCGCTGCCGATTTTCGTGGTGGCCATGATCTTGCAGGTTACCGGCATCTGGAACGACTTCCTGTTCGGCGTCGTCTTCACCAGACCAGAATATTACCCGATGACGGTTCAGCTCAACAATATCGTCAACTCGGTTCAAGGCGTGAAGGAATACAACGTCAACATGGCGGCAACCCTTCTCACCGGTGCCGTTCCGCTGTTCGTCTATTTCGTTTCAGGCAGACTTTTTGTCCGCGGCATCGCCGCAGGCGCAGTCAAGGGTTAAGCTTCATGAATAAAAGCGTCTCCATTCGCGACCTGTCTTTGTCATTCGGTGCGGTCAACGTGCTGACCGATCTCAATCTCGATATTTACGAAGGTGAGTTTCTCGTTCTTCTCGGCTCTTCCGGTTGCGGAAAATCCACATTGCTCAATTGCATCGCCGGACTTCTGGAGCCGACGGAAGGGCAGATATTCATCAAGGATCGCAACGTCACATGGGAAGAGCCGAAAGATCGCGGCATCGGTATGGTGTTCCAGTCTTACGCGCTCTACCCGCAGATGACGGTGGAAAAGAACCTGTCCTTCGGCCTGCAGGTGGCCAAAGTACCGAAGGATGAGATCGACCGGCGCGTGAAGCGCGCGGCGGGCATTCTCCAGATCGAGCCGCTGCTGAAAAGAAAGCCCGCCGAGCTTTCGGGCGGGCAGCGTCAGCGTGTCGCCATCGGCCGCGCATTGGTGCGCGACGTCGATGTGTTTCTGTTCGATGAGCCACTGTCCAACCTCGATGCAAAACTGCGCTCGGAACTGCGCGTGGAAATCAAACGGCTCCACCAGTCGCTGAAAAACACAATGATCTACGTCACGCATGATCAAATCGAAGCGCTGACGCTGGCAGACCGCATCGCCATCATGAAAAGTGGCGTCATCCAGCAGCTGGATGATCCAATTTCCATCTACAACAGGCCAAGGAACCTGTTCGTTGCCGGCTTCATCGGCTCCCCGTCCATGAACTTCCTGCGCGGCGAACTGGCTGAGAAAAACGGCAAGGTCGAATTCGTGGCCAATGGCGTCAGCTTCACCCTCGATGGCTATGATGCCTCCACGCCACTCACCGCAGGAACCCCTGCCGTTCTTGGCGTGCGTCCGGAGCATGTGCGGGTCGATAACGACATCACCGGCGGCGATATTCATGACGCCGTGGTCGACATCGAAGAGCCGATGGGTGCGGATAACCTTATCTGGCTCAAGCTTGCGGGTCACACGCTTTCGGTTCGCGTTGGCGGGCACCGGCGCTTCTCGCCCGGAACGAAGGTCAAGCTCGCCTTCGATATGTCCATGGCCTCACTGTTCGATGCGACGACGGAAGAGCGCATCTAAGACAACCCTTCATTCCACCAGACACCGTCCCAATGTCAGGAGAGACAGATGACGAAACTTGGCTTTCAACTTTACAGCGCGCGCAACTTCCCGCCGCTTTCGGATATTCTCAAGAAGCTCTCAGCGGCAGGCTACGCCCATGTCGAAGGCTTCGGCGGCATTTACGGCACGATGGACGATGCGGCCCTGAAAGCTCTGCGCAGCGATCTCGATGCCAACAATCTGACCATGCCGACCGGTCATTTCGGTTTGGACATGCTGGAGAAAGAACCCCAGAAAGCGCTGAACATCGCGAAAATCCTCGGCGTGGAAACGATCTATTGCCCGCACCTCATGCCGGATCAGCGCCCCACCGACGCTGCTGGCTGGCTGGCTTTCGGCAAGCGTCTTCAGGAAGTTGCCAAGCCCTACCGCGACGCAGGTTTGGCATTTGGCTGGCACAATCATGACTTCGAATTCGTGAAGCTGGAAGACGGCTCCACACCACAGGAGCAAATCTTTGCAGGCGGCCCTGAGCTGGAGTGGGAAGCGGACATTGCCTGGATCATTCGCGGCAAAGCCGATCCCCTTGAATGGATTGAGCGTTACGCCAGCCGCATCACGGCTGTGCATGTGAAGGACATCGCACTAGCCGGTGAAAATACGGATGAAGACGGCTGGGCGGATGTTGGCCACGGCACGGTGGACTGGAAAGGTCTTGTCGATGTGCTGAAGAAAACCGCCGTCAAATATTATGTCGTCGAACATGACAATCCGAAGGATGTCGACCGTTTGATCACCCGATCGATCGCATCCTTCAACAGCTACTAATCCAAAATCCGGAGTGACATTCATGGCCAAGGAACTTGGCGTCGGCATCATTGGATGCGGCAATATCTCAACGACCTATTTTTCGCTCTCCCCGCTCTTCAGGGGTCTGAAAGTTCTGGCCTGTGCAGACCTTAACCGCAGTGCGGCAGAGCTGAGAGCCGAAGAATACGGTGTCAAAGCGCAATCCATCGAGGAACTGCTTCAGAACGACGAAATCGATGTGGTGGTGAACCTCACCATTCCATCCGCCCACTTCGCGGTCTCCAAGGCCATTCTCGAAGCGGGCAAACATGTCTACTCGGAAAAGCCGCTTGTGCTTACGCTGGAAGAAGGCGAAGAACTGCGGCGTATCGCGACGGAAAAGAAGCTCGCCGTCGGTTGCGCACCGGATACGTTCCTCGGTGGCGCGCATCAGCTTGCGCGGAAATATATCGATGAAGGCAAGGTTGGGCGCATCACGTCCGGCACATGCCATGTCATGAGCCCCGGCATGGAAATGTGGCACCCCAATCCCGGCTTCTTCTTTCTCGCCGGTGGCGGCCCGATCCTCGATCTTGGTCCCTATTACGTCGCCAATCTCATCAATTTGATCGGCCCGGTCAAACGCGTTGGTGCTTTGACCTCCATGGCGAATCCAACCCGTACCGTCACCAGCCAGCCGCTGAACGGGCAGATCATTCCAGTCGAAACGCCGACCAATATCCACGCACTTCTGGAATTCGTAAATGGCGCGACGATCACGCTGTCAGCCAGCTGGGATGTCTGGTCTCATCGCCACGCCAATATGGAGCTCTATGGCACTGAAGGTTCGATTTATGTGCCGGACCCCAACTTCTTCGGCGGTGTTGTCGAGGCCAGTGGTCGCGATAAGGACATCAAGCCGCTCGAAAACTGGGATCATCCCTTCGGCATAGCCAATCAGGAAAGCCCGCAGGGCGCGCGCGCAAACTATCGCACGGCAGGCCTTGCAGACATGGCCATTGCATTGACCGAGGGACGCGATGCACGGTGCTCGCTGGATCGTTCGCTGCACGGTATCGATGTGATGACATCGATCCTGAAATCGGGTGAAGAGGGTCGATTCATCGAGTTGACCACCACCTGCACCCAGCCGGCGGCATTGGGCATCGAAGAAGCAAAATCGCTGCTTCGCTAATGGCTAAAAAAGGCGGGCGCAGTTGGCTGCCCCGCCTTTTCAGGCGGTAAGAATATCGGTCCGGATAGCGGCTTTCAGCGGCAGATGGTCGGATGCGATGCGTGACAGCGCGCTATCATGCGCTGTCACATTACCGATCAGGCCAACGCGGTTGGAAATGATCCTGTCCAGTGCCAAGACCGGCATGCCGGATGGAAAGCTTGGAACGGCGGGCGGTAGCGTGCCAAAAGCTTCGCGGAATGTATTGAGGGAAGAGCCATTCCCCAATCGCCACTCGTTGAGATCGCCCAGCAGGATGGTCGGCTGCTCGTCTCTCGTGTTTAGCAGTTCCACCAACGCTTTTGCCTGTTGCGCGCGCGAGTGGCGAAGCAGACCAAAATGTGCAGCGATGATGCGCAGCGTTCCGCCCAGCTTCAGTTCCAGTTCTGCCACCAGCGCCCCGCGAGGTTCCAGACCGGGAAGCTTGAGGCGGTGCACGTCGCGAACGGCACCTTCCTTAAACAGAACGACATTGCCGTGCCAGCCATGCGCCTTCGTGCCAGCCGCAATGGGAACCGGAACAAGTCCGCAATCCCGCTCCAGTCTGATAAGATCGAGCAGGCCAGTACGTTCGCCGAAACGGCTGTCGGCTTCCTGTAAGGCTATGATGTCGGCACCGATTTCCTGAATGACGTGGCAGATACGATCCGGATCGAATTTGCGATCCCGCCCGACACATTTATGGACATTGTAGGATGCAATAACGGGAAAGCCCTCTTCGCTGCATGTGTCGCTTTCACTCTGACGTTTCTTGCGATTGCGAAAGGATGTGATGAGAACCGAGGAAAGGCTTTCAGGTTTCGTGCGCATCATTTTCTTGTCTCGCATCAAAAATCCTCATTCCTCAATCACTTCAGCCGATTTCGCAAAGCTATAAAGCGAATATGCGACGGTCTTGCCGGGCTCTCTAGAGATAGGGCGATGCCAGCCATAAAACCCGTTCGAACAGGCGAAGGACAAATGGCCTTGCCCGCAGTTCTTCCAGCTTCACCGGCGTCGCCTGTTCCATGGCTTCCGTCATTCTTTCGGAAACCGCATGGGCAAACCTGTCATCGATAACTTCTATGTCCACCTCAAAGTTCAATCGCAACGACCGTGGATCGAGATTCGATGATCCGACATAGGACCAGCGGTCGTCGATGACGAGGAGTTTGGAGTGATTGAATGCGCCCGTGGCGCGCCAGATGCGGCATTGGTTTCTCAGTATCTGATCGAACTGCGCGGTCATTGCATGGTCGACGAGCGTCAGATTGTTGTTTGCGGGAACGATGATATCGACCTGAACTCCGCGCCGTGCGGCGGTCGTCAGCGCCGAAATCAGCTCCCTGTCCGGCAGGAAATAGGGTGACATGATGCGGATGGACGAGCGTGCGACCGAAAATGCGCCCATCAGCATCTTGTGGCTGGTCTCGATGCTGTTATCCGGCCCCGATGGCACCACGCGGCCAAACACCGCTGAGCCGGGCTTGCCCTCGGGAAGGGTGACATCCCAGACCGGACCATCAAGCAATTCACGGGTGGTAAACCGCCAGTCCTCGGCGGCAACTGTAAACAGATCGGCGACAAGCGGACCTTTCACCTTGAAATGGGTGTCACGCGACTGGCGGTCGCCGGAAAATTCGGCGGTAAAGACTTCGCGAATGTTCATGCCGCCGGTAAAGGCTATCCGCCCGTCGACCACCAGAATCTTGCGGTGCGTTCTCAGATTGGCATAGGGCAGGCGCAATCCCATAATGACGTTGCCGTTGAAAACGGCGGCACGGATATCCGCTTTCTTGAGGCCTGGCATGATGCTGGGAACGGAATAGCGCGCGCCAACCGCATCCACCAGCACCCGCACCTCAACGCCGCGGTCCCGCGCCTGCGCCAGGGACTCCACAAAACGAAGACCGATCCGATCTTGATCGAAGATGTAGGTTTCCAGAATGATTGATCGTTTTGCGTTGCTGATGGCTTCCAGCATGGCGGCATAGGCGATGTCGCCGGAGATGAGCGGTTCGATCTCATTGCCCGTCGTCAGCGCGTTACGGGTAACGCGGTCGCCTACGTTTTTCATGGCGACGAAACGGCGGCCGAAACGCTCCACCACCAGATCATGATCGGCATCGAAACGGGCGACGCGATCCATGATCGTGCCATGCATCAGCGAGCGCTGCTGGCCCAATGTACTGCGGCGGATGCGATTGATGCCGGCAATGCCGTAAATCACGGCCCCCACGACGGGTGAAAGCAGGATCACGCCGACCCAGCCCAGCGCCGTGCGCACTTCCTGCTTCGTCATCGTCGCATGAATGGCGGCACTGGCACCCATGATAATAGACAGGGTTGCCAATATGTGGGGCCAATAAGTCGTAAACAGATCAATCATATAGGGAATATAATGGAGTTCGACTTTGCTGCAAGTCGAACGGTTCGCAGGCCGGGTAGCGATGTGTTAAGGCTTTGTCAGCTATAATCATTGCCAGAATTTCAACGAAACCGATGACCTCATGACCGTCAATCAGGACACATTTTCCGGAAATTGGCTGCCGATCGCAAGTCGACAGACTTGTAATCAAATCGGAATTATTTTACCACCGTGTCACATCCTGCAAACCGGTGAAACGCCATGCGTTTGAGACATATTGCGCTGCTTGCCTGTACCGCTCTCATGCTGGCAGGCTGTAACGAAACGCTCGAAACCGTCGAGCGGGACGTTTCCCATGTCAAAAACAAAGTCGAGTACCCGCTGTCTCCGTCCATCTTGGCTGAGATGGACAAGAAGAATATGGATCGCAATGCGCCGATCATGATCCGTATCTTCAAGGAAGAGGGTAAGCTCGAAATCTGGAAAGCCAAGCGCGACAATCGTTTCGATATGATCGCGTCATACGACATTTGCGCATGGTCGGGTAAGCTTGGACCCAAGGTGAAAGAAGGCGACCGTCAGGCGCCTGAAGGTTATTATAACCTGACACCGGGGCACCTGAACCCCAACTCCAACTATTATCTTGCCATCAACACGGGTTTCCCGAACCGTTACGATCAGGCCAATGGCCGCAACGGCACGAACCTGATGATCCACGGCGCCTGTTCGTCGTCTGGCTGCTATTCCATGACCGATGCGCAGGTGCTGGAAATCTACGGCTTTGCGCGTGACGCCTTCAAGGGCGGCCAGAAGACCGTGCAGCTTCAGGCTCTGCCCTTCCGCATGACAGCGGAAAACATGGCGCGGCACCGCAACAGCGAGCATTTCGAATTTTGGAAAATGCTCAAGGTCGGCTACGACAATTTCGAAGTCACCAAGCGCCCGCCCGAGGTCAATGTCTGCGAAAAGAAATACGTCTTCAACCAGCAGACGGCAGGCGGCCAGTTCAACGCCTCTGCGGCCTGCCCGCAGATGAGCACGCCGCCAGCTTTGGCGAGCGCGCTTTCAAGCTACGAGAAGACCTATGATGTTGCCTATGATAAGGCAGCAAAGAAACTCGATGGCATGGTCTGGTATGATCCGAGCGAAGCCGAGCGCAAGGCGCTGGTTGCCGAAAAGCGCAAGGGCCGCGAACCTGCCTATGCGCCGACCGGCTCCGCCCTTAAGGCTGGCAAGCTGATGAAAGAAACAGAGTTTGCTGCGCTGATGGAGAAGAAGGCCGCAAAGGGTCTGACCGCTCCAGCCGCAACCGCCATCGCATCCTCTGCCAATCCGCGCGCGACGGTCGCTCCGACTGCTACGACGCAGCAGCCAGCAACGGCCCGTCCGGCAGCCCCAACTATGGTGGCTTCCGCAGCCCCGGCGCCTTCGGGCCCGCAGGTCGCAGCAGCGCAAAGCATTCCGGTTCCGGCCGTCAATCCACTGGCCTTCACGGCACAGCCATCGGCTGAAGATGCCCAGAAGAAACCATTCTGGAAGTTCTGGGCCAAGGAATGACGGCGTCCGTTCAGGATATCTACGATTTAAGGGGGCTGAAATGCCCCCTTCCTGTTTTGAAAAGCCGCAAGAAACTGTCCACTATGAGCGCGGGCGAAGAGCTTTGGGTGGAAACCAGCGATCCGCTGGCCGTCATCGACATTCCGCATATGTGCCGCGAAGACGGGCATGAACTGCTGGAAACCGTCGCGACGGACGGTGGACACAGGTTTCATATCCGCAAGACATAAGCCTGCTTCAGACGCCGCGTTTGTTGCCCCACAGTAAAACATGCAGTTGCGGCAGCACGCGAACATCGAACCAGCGGTCGGCGCTGACCTTGTCCACCAGCCACAACATCCGGTCCATCACACCATCGATATCGACCACCGCGTCGTCGTCATCCGGCGGGGGTGGCGTGTGGTTTCCGGGTTGGAGGTAGACCGGAAGATGGGGATAGCGTGCCGACGCAGCCTTGGCGTAGGCGTAATCGACATCATCGAAGATCACGAATTTCAAAGCGGTCTGCGGTGTTTGCCCGGCTGAATCAAGACAGGCTTCGAAAGCCGCCCAGTCCGTCTGCATGCCGCTGGATGGCGGTTTGGGGCTGAGAACCAGATAGTCCAGATCGGCAAACCAGTCTTTCGTAATGCTGCCCTGCGTTTCCAGCGCGAAACGGTAGCCTTCGCCGTGCCCTTTCTTGATCAAGGCCCCAAGTGGCTGAATGGCCGGGTTGCCGCCGGAAAGGGAAATGGTTAGCGGTTTGCCGCCGGATAGCCGCGTCACCTCCTGCCAGATGGCATCGACAGCCATGGGTTTCCAGTCATCCCGATATTCGCTATCGACCGCATGCAGCGTGTCACACCACGAGCAGCGATAATCGCAGCCACCGGTACGCACGAAGACGGTGGGAACGCCAATCAGCAAACCCTCGCCCTGAATGGTGGGGCCGAAGATTTCGCTGATGCGGATCGGGGCGTCTTTGCGGTCGCTCATGGCTGGCGCCGGGGCCGATATTCCGCCCAGGTCTTTGCGGTCTCGCTGACCCGGACGGCGCTGGTTTCTGGCAGCCGTTCTTTGCACCAGTCGTAGAAATGCTGGGCGAGACGCTCCGCAGTCACCATGTCATGACCGAGAACGTCGTTCAGGTGCCGGTGGTCGAAGTGGTCATCGATGTAATGTTTGAGCGGGGTAAGTTCCTGATAATCGCGAACAAAGCCATGCTCGTTCAGCTCTTCACCGGAAAGCTCTACCTCGACGATGTAATTATGGCCGTGGAGCCGCGCGCATTGATGATCTGCGGGCAGACCTTTCAGCTGATGCGACGCGGAAAAATGGAATTCCTTGGTGATGCGAAACATTACCGCACCTCTTGCGCAGCATAGGCGCTGGTGGCGGCCTTCCAGAAATCCGGGTCTTCATAATCCGTTGGATCATCGACGCCAGCAAGATGAAACGCTTCGCGCCGCTCCACGCAAGTACCGCAGCGCCCGCAGTGGCGCTGCCCGCCCTTGTAGCAGGACCATGTGTCGGCAAAGGGGGTGTTGTGCTTTGCGCCATCGGTCACGATGTCGGCCTTGGAGACCGTAACATACGGCGCGAAAAGCTTGACGCTGGCATAGCCTTCCAAAGCGCGGCGCTGCATGTCGTTGAAATTGTCGATAAAACCGGGACGACAGTCCGGATAGATGAAATGGTCGCCGCCATGGACCGCGATGGCCACGGCATCCGCCTGCTGGGCTGCTGCCAGACCAAAGGCGATGGTCAGCATGATGGCGTTGCGGTTGGGAACGACGGTGGAGCGCATCGTTTCTTCAGCATAATGGCCGTCGGGAACCTCGACATCATCCGTCAATGCGGAACCCGTCAGATGTGCGCCGATGGTTCTGATGTCGATGATGTGGTGCGGAACGCCGAGGCGGTTTGCGCAGAGCGCCGCAAAGTCCAGTTCTTTCTTATGGCGCTGGCCATAATCAAAGGAGACGAGGACTAAAAGTTGATGTTCCGCAGCAATTCTATGCGCGAGCGAAACGGAGTCCAATCCGCCGGAGCAGATGACGATAGTCTTCATAATTCAGGATCCCTTGTTTTGACCGGGTGGGCTGCGACCGGATAACGGAGCGGCTTCTAACCCATGTCGGGACCGTTGTGAAGGGGCGCAGACACGATCGGGCCCGCACCTCCTTTAAAGTTGTTTCGCGACTATTCGACGATGACGGTCAAGGTAGTGCCGGTGTAAACCGGGCGGACCTTGACGCCATTGGCATTTATGGAGGCGAAAGAGCTAGTCAGGCCATCAGCCGACAGCACGTCAAATCGCGTTCCCGCCGCTGGCGCATCGCCGTCGAATGTCAGCTCAAGCGTGGCATTTTCTATGTCGGCCTTGCCCTTGATGTGCAGCGCGGTTTTCTTTGCATCAAGAGAGAGAGTACCACCTGTTTGGCTGTAGTTGCCGTTGATGCCGACCGCATCGGACGCCGCGAGTTTCAGCGTTCCGCCAGACACCAGCACGCTGCCGGTTCCCAGTGCGGTTTTGGACGCTGCCGTCAACGTCCCGTCTTTGAGAACGGTGCCGCCGGAATAGTTGTTGGTGCCAGCGAGTTCCAGTTCGCCAGTGCCGGATTTTACCAGACGACCTGTGCCTGCAATATCATTCGTCCAGCTATCTTGGGCGTTGAAACCGCCAGCGGCTGCGTCCATCGCCACATTCACATCGCCGTCGAACGATCCATAGCCGGAAGCAGCTGCGACGAGATTGATGCGGCCCCAGCCATTGCTGTCATCCAGCAAAGGATAGCCGGACTCGATGCCGGTGGAAAAGAGAACCGCACGGCGTTGGCCTGCGTCAAGATAGGGGAGGCGCGTTTCCAACAGGACTTCGGCACCCTGCGGCACGACCATGGCCAAGTTCGGAGCGGACAGATCACGCTTGAACGAATAGGTCATCCGCTTGCGATAATCAGCCTTATTGGTGCTCTCATTCGCGAAGCGGTCTGCGTCGATATCTGCACTATGCGCAAAGGCTTCAAGTGTCTGGCCCTGCGGCAGGCGCTTGGTGAGATAGGCCTGCACCTCATCATGCGCGGCCTTTTTCACATCGGCCACTTTCGGGTCTTGCAGAACGGCAGCAGCAATGGCGGTGGCGGTGATGCGCCCGCCGATGACATCGAGCGGCGAGTGCATGCCTGCCACGATGCGGGTTTCGCCAAGCTGCGACGCTTTTGTCAGCAGTTCGGAAAAACGCTCCGGTACTGCATAGGCATAGACGATTGCCGCCAGATAGGCCGCATTGGTGTGGCCGCTTGGAAATCCACCATCCTTTGCGCGACCCCGGTTTTCGCGCGCATAGCGCAAGGCGGGTACAGTGACGTCAGGCTCGGACTCGTAGCGCTCGAATGTCTTGTCGCCGATGGTTTCGGTGCCGGTCTCGATCACCTCGCCCTTGGCATTCATGCGCCATGGACGGGGAGTGGAGTAGAAGTATTTGGAGGGCGAGGTCGTCCCCTCGGGGCCGCGCATCAGCGCCATGAAGGCGCCGAAATTCTTCAGCTCCGAATCCGGCGAACCTGCTTCCGTTCCCTTGTCGTCTTCCCGTTTGGTAATGACTTCATTGACGTTGAAGTCGCTCAGCGTATGGTTGATGGTGGTGGTCGCACCGGCGCCCTCCCGATACCAATCTGCCAGTGGTCCCAGGCCTTCGATGACGCTGTAACCTTGCGAGCGACGGTCGTTGAGATAGGCGTCCAGAGCGGCAGCGCCCGTGCGGTTCTTTCCGGTGACGGAAAGCACGTAACGCATGTTCTCCGTCCAGACGTCGGGGTTCAGGACTGTGACCTTGCTATAGTCTTTCGGGCCATCGCCATTCGCGCCGCCATTGGCCCAGTTCTCATCACCCAGCGTCCAGATGCGGTTGAAGCCGGACAGGATTTTGATGACGGGATTATCCTTGTCATCATAGGCGTTGACGCTTTCGCCCTTGGCGTTCTTGCCCGTCTGGTTGTGATAGTTTTCCGCGACAGGCAGCGGATATTCGACCGAGGGTGCAGGAACGGAAATGCTGTAGCCGGCGCCGGAAGGCTCGGCAGCGTCAAACGCTTGCGCATGTGATGCGATGCCGAACGCAGCGACGGATGCAAGCAGGGTTGAGCGGAAAAGTGGGAAATATGCGCGTAGCTTGGCCATGACAGCCTCCTCAATTCATTTATTGCAATATGCCTTTGCGAGACACGTCATAGCCAGACGTGAGTCGATGCTGGGCAAAATGCCCAGCGATCATGACAATTTGTTTACAGCGATTGACGAATGAGATGAATGCGGCTGCATCTCAGACGACGCCCGCGTCGTCCGGCGCGGAACTCATCCGGTGGCGGCCGATGGGAAGCATGATTGGCCTGCCCGATGTGGGGTCGGTGATGATGCGGCTTTCCAGCCCAAAGACCTCGCGCACATTCTGTTCGGTCAAGACCTGCTCCGGCGTGCCGATGACATGCAGACGTCCGGCTGCCATGGCCACCAGATGGTCCGCATAACGTGCGGCGAGATTGAGATCATGCAGCACCATGACGATGGTCGTTCCGCGCGTGTGGTTGAGGTCCGTCAGCAGGTCCAGAACCTCGACCTGATGGCTGATGTCGAGAAAGGTGGTCGGCTCGTCCAGCAACAGGATTTCGGTCTGCTGGGCCAGCGCCATGGCAATCCACACACGCTGCCGCTGGCCGCCGGAGAGCTCATCGACGGGCCGTTCCGCCAGTTCAAAGGTCTTCGTCGCCTCGAGTGCGGCTGCGACTGCTTCATCATCCTTTGTGGTCCAGCGGGACAACAGTCCCTGATGCGGGTGGCGTCCTCTGCTGACGAGGTCGGCAACGGTTATGCCTTCCGGCGCGATTGGCGATTGCGGAAGCAGGCCCAGCGTCTGCGCAAGCTTGCGAGGGGCCGTGCTGTGAATGGATTTCCCGTCCAGCAAGACATGCCCCCGGCGCGGCGAAATAAGCCGTGACATGGTGCGCAAAAGTGTGGATTTGCCGCACGCATTGGCCCCGACAATCACCGTGATCCGACCCGGAGGAACGGCAAGATCGAGCCCCTCCAGAATGACGTTGTCACCATAACCGGCTGAAAGTTGGCTGGCGGTAAGGGAATGGGCGGTCAAAGCGAGCCTCCGGTCCGGTTGACGCGAATGATTAGGAAAATCAGATAGGGTGCGCCGAGAGCCCCGGTGACGACACCGACGGGATAGCGGCTTGGCAGCAGGAATTGCCCGGCATAATCCCCGGCCAAGACAAGCAGCGCTCCGATCAGGGCTGCAGGGAGGAGCAATGAGCCGTTGGGTCCGACGACCCGGGCGGCAATCGGCCCTGCGAGAAAGGCGACAAAAGCGATTGGTCCTGTAACAGCTGTGGCAAAGGCAATCATGCCCACAGCGGCCACGATGACCACGATGCGGGTGACGCCGACCCGCACGCCAAGTGCCGCAGCCGTGTCATCGCCCAGCCGCAACGCTTCCAGATCACGCTGGCGACTCAGCAGCAGACCGCCGAAGATGGCAAGCCCCAGGAGAAGCGGCAGGACTTGCGAAAGCTGCGCGCCATTGACGCTGCCCGTCAGCCAGCGCATCGCCTCTTGCAGGTTCCATGCGGGGGCGGTGGACAGAATATAGGCGATGACGCTTTCCAGCATTGCGGAAACACCGATGCCGACGAGGATAAGCCGTGTTCCGGCAACCCCGTTGCGGGAGGACAGCGCATAGACCGACAAAGCGACTCCAAGACCGGCAACCACCGCAAAGACGGATACAATTGGCCCTTTCAGCGACAGTACAACGATGGCAAACACCGCTGCCGCGCTGGCACCGGAACTAATGCCAATGATGTCGGGGCTTGCGAGCGGATTGCGCAGCATGATCTGAAAGGCAACGCCGCCAAGGCCGAAGCTCAGGCCTGCGAGAACGGAAAGCAGCGCTCGCGGCAGCCGCAACTGACCAACGGTAAAGCTTGCCCCCGCCACATCTTCACCCAGCAGAACGCGCAGCACGTCCGCCGGTGGGGTCAAGGACTGACCGAGAACAAGGGTAAGCGAAAATACGGCAAGCAGCAGCGTGACAAGAACCGCAATCACCGTCATGCGTCGGCGTGCATGTCCGTTGCGCTGTTCCACGATGGAATCGATGATAGGAGACAGCATCGTCATAGGTCGCGCACCCGCTGACGTCTGACGACCCAGATGAAAAACGGTGCACCGATCAGCGCTGTTACGATGCCGACATCAAGCTCCGCCGGGCGGGAAACGATGCGCCCGACAATATCGGCCGCAAGCAGCAGGCATGCGCCGCCCAGCGCCGAAAACGGCAAAAGCCAACGGTGATCGACGCCGACAAGCAGGCGGCAGAGATGCGGCACGATAAGCCCCAGAAAGCCGATTGGCCCGCAGACCGCGGTCGTTGCCCCGCAGAGGGTGATTGCGCCAAGGGCCGAAAAAGCGCGGGCGATGGCCACACGTTCACCCAGCCCAGCGGCAAGTTCATCACCCAAGGCGAGAGAGTTCAGTTTTCTGGCCGAGAGGATGCTGATGAGGAAGCCGACGGCCAGAAAGGGCAATATGTGCGAAATACGGTCGAATGTCGCGCCGCCGACGCCGCCGATCTGCCAGGACCGAATGCCGCCAGCGATGTCGTTTCGCGGCAGCACGACCGCGATGACCAGCGATGAAAATGCGACGGAAGTCGCCGCGCCAGCAAGTGCCAGCTTGAGAGGTGTGGCACCTCCGCGACCCAGCGAGCCAATCGTGTAAACGAAAACCGCCGAACAGCCAGCGCCAATGATCGCCGTCCAGATGAAGGCATTGGCTGAGGCGATATTAAACCAGGCAACACCGATAACGACGGCCAGCGAAGCGCCCATATTCACGCCTAAAATGCCCGGATCAGCCAGCGGATTGCGCGTGACGCCTTGCATGATCGCGCCGGAAAGTCCCAGCGCCCCGCCAGCAAACATGGCAAGCACGGTGCGTGGAATGCGAACCGCAACCGCCGCCTGACCGATATTTTCCATTTGTCCGCTAAGTGCCGAGAAAATGTCGCCCCAGGCGACGTCACGCGTACCGATAGCAACGGATAGCATGCACAACAGAAAAAGAGCTGTCATCAGCGCCAGAAGCCAGAGTGATCTGACGCTGTTCGAGCGTTTGAGAACCACACCCGGCGCTTTCTGCCTGACGTATCGAAACGTCATTATTGTTTTCCAGCCTTCTCCACGGCCTTGGCAAGCATGCCGACGTAGTCTTTCAAAATCCACGAAATCGAAAGCGGTGTCGGATTGGCTGCCGTGCCCAGCGGATTTCGACCCAGCATGACGATGGAATCATGCTCGACCGCGGGCATTCTGGACAGAAGCGGATCGGCCTTCACTGCGTCCAGCAACGGCTGGCCGCCATAGGTGACGACGATATCCACGTCGTCAAACGCATCCACGCGCTCCGCGCTGACGCTCGAGGCAAACTGGCCGGGCGTCGTTGCTTCCCTGACACTTTTGGGGGATGACAAACCGAGATCGGCGAAGAATTTCACGCGGGTATCATTGGCGGTATAGAAATTGACCGTGCTGAGATTGGTCGTGTCCAGATGGGTGACGAACATGGCCGATTTGCCTTTGAGTTGGGGAACCCCGGCAACGACTTCGGCAATTTCGGCTTCCGTGCGTTTGATCAGTGCCTCGCCTTCCTCGGCCATGCCGAGACCAGCGCTGTTGAAGCGGATCATGTCCCGCCAATCGGTTGCCCATGGCGATTCTAGATAGGCGACGACAGGGGCAATCTGGCTCAAAGTGTCATAGTCGGCTTGGCTCAGGCCGGAATAGGCAGCCAGGATGACATCCGGCTTCGTCGCAGCGACGGCTTCGAAATCAATGCCATCGCCTTCATCGAAGAGAACGGGCTTTTCTGCACCAAGTGCCTTAAGCTTCTCCGCCACCCAGGGAAGGATGCCGTCACCGTCATCATCGCCGAAATTGGCCGAGGCAAAGCCGACCGGGACGATGCCCAGCGCCAGCGGCACCTCGTGATTTGCCCATGCAACAGTCGCCACGCGCTCGGGCTTCTTGGGAATCGTGGTCGTGCCAAAGGCATGTTTGATGACGATGGGGTAGGAAGTGTTCTCCCCGGCCAAGGCGGCATTGCCCATCACAAGCGATAGAAACGTTACAATCACGGGCGCAAAAGCGCGAACGAAGCGCAGCATTGGCGACACTCTCTCGACGTTAAAAGTTGACTTCAAGTCTCAGCTTCACTCTGCAAGGTCAAGACCCATGTGGGAGAAGCGTCGCCAAGAGCGGCGAAGTTTCCATGGTTTTTTACAAAACCGTGGAATTGTACAATACCAGACTAACGCCCTCAAGTTATCAGCCCATCAAGGGGGGCAACTGGATTTTCACCCAGCTTGCCAGACACAGCAACATGAGTTCTGGAATTTGATCATGACCATTGAAACCACAAGCGCAGACCGAACACAGTCGCAACGCCGATATCGCAGCGCCCTCTTGCTCGGCTGCACAGCGCTTGTCGCCTTTGCGCCTGTTCGCGTGATGGCTCAAGATGCTGCCGGGCAGGGTGGCAGCACGGTGCTGGAGACGATTACGGTTCAGGGCACGGGTGGGGATGACGACTCGAAGTCGATCGTTGCCAAGAAAACGACCGCAGTCGGAAAGATGCCGACCGATATTCTGACGGCGCCAGCGTCTGTTTCCGTCATTACGTCCAAGGAAATCGAAGAACGCGGTGCCAGCAACATTGAACAGGTCGTGCAATATACTGCGGGAGTGGTCACGGATTATTATGGTTCGGATGACCGATATGATTACTTCAAAATTCGCGGCTTCAGCCCATACACCTATCGCGACGGGTTAGCGATTGGCAGAAGCTGGGGCGGCATTCTGGAAGAACCCTATGGTTATGAGCGCGTCGAGGTACTGAAGGGCGCCAATTCTACCGGCTTTGGAGTTTCCGATCCTGGCGGTGCGGTGAACTACGTGACGAAGAGGCCCAAGACAGAACGTTTCGGTGAAATCTATGGTACGGGCGGATCATTTGCTCATAAAGAAGCAGGATTCGATTTTGGTGACAACATCACCGAAGACGACACCTTGTCTTATCGTCTCACCGGCAAATTCCAGCGATCAAACGCTGAATATGATTATTCGCAGAACGACGAAAACTTCATCATGGGCGGTGTAACGTGGCGTCCCACAGATATGACGAGCCTTTCATTCGTTTTTGATCATCTGGATAAAGATGGAACACCGAGCGGCGGTGGACATCCTAGATTTACTGATTTTGATCGGGATAAATTTTTTGGTGAACCTGATTACAACTTCGATGAGACGAACAGAAACACTTACAGTGTAATGTTCGATCACGATTTCGGAAGCGGCCTGACATTCAATTCGAACGCACGCTATAGCAAGTCAAAGAACAAGTTCGGATATGCGTACCTTTATGATGAATTAGGTGCCAGCGACCCGTCGGACACAGTTGTGGACCGCAACTTCTTCGGAGGAGACAGCTCGGACGAACAATTCGTCATTGATGCGCATCTGCTCTACGAGACAAATTTTGACCAAATAGAAAGCCGCACACTTTTGGGATCCGACTATAAAAAAGTTGATTCTGAGTCCATTAGCTACGGTTTGTATCGACCCAGTTGGGGTGGGACGGCGACCGGCATAGACTGGCAAAACCCCGTCTATTCAGGTTTGCCCAGCAATATACCTGTTACAGAGAGCAAGCAAAACGATCAGACAACACATGCCATTTACCTTCAGCAAGATCTCGTTTTCTTTGACAAGATCACCGCAAGCGTTGGGCTTCGTAACGATTGGCTCAATCTTGATGAGACAAATCGAGTTACAGCTTCGACAAAGTCGGGAGATTATAGCGAATTCAGCAAACGCTTGGGCCTGAGTTACAAACTGACAGATGAACTCGCCGTCTATACGAGTTACGCTGAATCTGTAGCGCCTCCAACGACGGGCATCGAGCCGACGACCGGAAAGCAATATGAGGCCGGTGTAAAATATCAGCCCGATGCACTGCCCGCGTTGTTTACTGCATCTGTCTATGATCTGACCCTAGAAAATATTACGACGCGAGAAGCGCCGAGCTATTTGGAAGCGACGGTCGAAAAAGTTCGTCATCGTGGCCTCGATCTTGAGGCCAAGGTAGAAATGACGAATAATATCAATCTGATTGCCGCCTATGCCTACATCGATTCCAAGATCGTAGAACCCACCAACGCTAACGGTTACGACGGCAAGAAATTTGCACAGGTTCCGGAACATATGGCATCTCTTTGGGGTACCTATACCTGGGAAGGCGAAGGCGCACGTGGCGACATGACCTTCGGTCTAGGCGCACGTTATATCGGGCCGTATTATTTCGATAATGCGAACACCCGTAAGTCTGACGGGGCCGTAGTCTTCGATGCGGCCTTTACCTACAAAATCCAAGAGAACACGACGTTCCAGTTGAACGCCAGCAACCTCTTTGATGAGAAGCATATCGCTAATGATGACGGGGGTGCCTACTATTACAACCCTGGCCGTGCGATCTACGCGACATTGCGTCAGACCTGGTAACGCACGAAGGTCCATCCGCCTAAATGCGGGTGGACCTTTTACTCGACCTGCCGCATACGCCGCCATGCGGCAGGTGTTTCACCCGCGACCTGTCGGAACGTTTTCGTCAGATGTGCCTGATCTGAAAAGCCGAGTTGGGCTGCGATGGCGGCGACGCTGAGGTCGCTTTCGGTTAGCATGCTCTGGGCGAGGCTGATGCGTTTGCCGAGTTGCCATTGCAATGGTGTTTTGCCTGTCGTTTGCTTGAAGACATTGGCAAACCAGCTTTCAGAAAGCCCGACCGTTTCCGCCATCTCGCCCACCGTCATGCGGTAATCGGCGCGTGCATTGACCACGGCAATGAGCTTGTTCATTTGTGCTTGCGTCAGTCTCGCATTCGTCTGCTCGATGGGCTCTCCGCCGATGTCGAGCAGACCGGTGACGATGCTGCCGACAAGGCTTTCAGCATAAATGGCATGTTTCGACGGCGTAGATACTTCATCCACCAGCAGGCCGGCCAAGGCCTCGATGGCACCTGCGTCCTGTATCTCCACGGGTCGCCGCAACGCCGTAAGCGCGACCGATGTCCCGACCGAGGGGGATAGATATTTCAGCATCCGGTCTTTGTGCAGATGGATATCGAGATGCGAGAAGCGATGGAACGACGTAAAACTTGTCCACAGTGGAACGCCTGCGGGAACATAAATCGCTCGCTTCATTGGGCGGTAGTGTTCGGCAACGCTGCTGTCGCGGTTCGTCATGCGAATGTGGGATGAGACGTCGTTGAAGAAGATGACGATGCGAGGGTCAGGAGAAAGGTAGTAGCCCGTGGCGCCCGCGTGTCCTTCCGCGTCCCAGAATACGCTGATCAGCCCATCCAGCCCGCGCCATTTGGCGGGTCCAATAGCGCGGATGCCATCGGTGAAGCATGTCATCGAGTGGAGGTATGTCACAGTCGCAAACCTGTCTCATCGGTTTTCAAGACTGGCATTTTACGCGAATTCATTGCAGTTCAGATGCCGCACCGTCAGCTTTCAAACAGCAACGACAGTGGGGAAACTCGCGAGAAAGGATGCCATATTATGATAAGAATTATCATGTTTATAGCTTATAGCAAGTTACGCAGGTCATAATAAGCTGATCATCATTCACGCACGGGAACCTAAAGCGTGAAAAATGGTGGTTATTGCCGCACATATTCTGGAAATTTCTCGCTGATCAAACCGGTAATCGAAAGAGTACCGGAGAGATGTTTGCGCAA
This sequence comes from Agrobacterium sp. 20P9.1.2, assembly GCF_057799395.1. NCBI lineage: Bacteria > Pseudomonadati > Pseudomonadota > Alphaproteobacteria > Hyphomicrobiales > Rhizobiaceae > Agrobacterium > Agrobacterium sp. 20P9.1.2. The sequence continues at coordinate 553,105 of NZ_JBYOKI010000002.1, read as the reverse complement.
GGCTGCCGCTGCTTCTGCCGGGTTTTCCGACCGGATACCATCGATGATTGACTGATGATCTCTCAGTACAGTCTGCATTTTTCCGGGCATGGGCAGGTTCAGCCGCCGCAGGCGGTCCAGATGCACGCTTTGCCTGCGCACATTGGTCCAGAGGTCGAGAATATCCGCCCGCTCATAGAGTTTTCTATGAAACTCCCGGTCGGCGGCGTCGAAACTGTCATAGGTTTCCGGTGATGCGAAAGTTTTCTGTTTTTCGAGAATATCGGTGAGTTCGGCCGCGGTGGCGGCAGGGCTGTCTTTCGTCAAACGCGTGACTGCCTCCAGCTCCAGTGAAAGCCGAAGAAACTGCGCCTGCTGAGCGTGGCGAATATCGATCTTGGAAACGACAGTCGCATATTGCGGATAGACATCCACCACGCCGTCTTCCTGTAAGCGCATCAATGCATCGCGCACCGGTGTCTGGCTCACCCCGAATTCCAGCTGCAAGGAAGCGCGCGACAGCACGGTTCCTGGAACAAGCTCCACAGTCAGAATGCGCCTGTGCAATATCTCGTAAATCTGTAGCGCCACCTGTCGTGAGCGATCCAGCATCGTGTCTCTGATCATGAGTCCTTCGACCTCTTCCAAGGCTTCACCGTAGAACCATTAAATCACAATTTCACCATTGATGCACTGATGTTTTAGTGCTTCAATGCATTTACGTCTTGAGGAGGGCAGGGGGACTTCGCTGGCTAAGACCAGCTGTTCCTATGAGGAGTTACAGAGCAGGCATCATGGAAAAGAAAAAAACAGCAGACATGCTGCGCAGCGCACGGTGGTTCGCGCCGGATGATTTGAGAAGTTCCGGTCACAGGTCTCGCACCATGCAGATGGGTTACGCGCTTGAAGAATGGATGGGCAAACCCATCATCGCCATTCTCAACACCTGGTCGGATGCAAATCCCTGCCATGCGCATTTCAAACATCGCGTGGAAGATGTGAAGCGCGGCATTTTGCAGGCGGGCGGCTTTCCCTTGGAACTGCCAGCCCTGTCGCTTTCGGAAAGCTACGTGAAACCGACCACCATGCTATATCGCAATATGTTGGCGATGGAGGCGGAGGAGCTTCTGCGTTCCCACCCTGTCGATGGCGCGGTGCTGATGGGTGGCTGCGACAAGACCACGCCGGGTCTTGTGATGGGGGCGATCAGCATGGGCCTGCCCATGATTTATCTTCCGGCTGGGCCGATGTTGCGCGGGAATTATCAGGGGAAACCCCTCGGTTCCGGCTCTGACGCATGGAAATATTGGGATGAGCGCCGGGCTGGAAATCTCACAGAAAATGAATGGGTCGAGGTAGAGGCTGGCATCGCCCGCTCCTACGGCCACTGTATGACCATGGGTACCGCCAGCACCATGACGGCGATTGCCGAGGCGCTGGGGCTGACGCTGCCGGGTGCAAGCTCCATCCCTGCGGCTGATGCCAACCACATTCGCATGTCGTCAGCCTGCGGCAGGCGCATCGTGGAGATGGTGTGGGAAGACCTGACGCCAAACCAGATACTCACGCAAGCCGCCGTGAACAATGCCGTTGCCGTTGCCATGGCCACGGGCTGTTCCACCAATGCCGTGGTGCACCTACTGGCGATGGCGCGCCGTGCAGGCATTAAGCTGACGCTGGAGGATCTGGATCGCGCCGGACGGACTACGCCCGTGCTCGCCAATATCCGGCCCACCGGCAAAACCTATCTGATGGAGGATTTCTATTATGCGGGCGGTCTGCGCGCCCTCATGGCCAAGCTGGGCGATAGGCTCGATCAGACGGCGCTGACCGTTTCCGGACTGTCGCTGGGTGAGACGCTGAAGGGAGCGGAATGCTTCAATGATGATGTCATTCGCTCGCTGGATAATCCCGTTTATCACGAAGGGTCTCTGGCCGTTCTGAAGGGCAATCTCGCGCCGAATGGCGCCGTCATCAAACCGGCCGCCTGCGATCCCAGATTTCACAAGCACCAGGGCCCGGCGCTCGTCTTCGATACATATCCTGAGATGAAGGCTGCGGTTGATGATGAAAATCTCGATATCACGCCGGATCATGTCATGGTTTTGAGAGGTGCGGGCCCGCAGGGTGGGCCGGGCATGCCGGAATGGGGCATGCTGCCCATTCCAAAAGCGCTGTTGAAACAGGGTCATCGCGATATGCTGCGCCTGTCCGATGCGCGCATGAGCGGCACCAGTTACGGCGCCTGCATTCTGCACGTCTCGCCGGAGTCCCATGTCGGCGGACCTCTGGCGCTGTTGCGCAATGGCGATATCGTCAAGCTTGATCTTGAGGCGCGCACCATCGACATGCTGGTAGACGAAGAGGAGCTTGCCCGCCGTCGTGCCGACTGGGTGCAGCCAGCCGACAAGATTGGCCGTGGTTATGGCTGGATGTTCGCGCGCCATGTTGCGCAGGCCGATACGGGCGCGGATTTCGATTTTCTGGAAACGGGCTTTGGCAACACCGCTGCCGAACCCGATATTTATTGATAGGGATAGATCGATGACAGATTACGTTTTGAGCGATGCCACCCGCCAGAAGCTGATGGGCGTGGCGACACCGACCATTGCCACGGCGCTTTTCAAGCGTGGACTGCGCAACCAGTTCATTCAGGATGTGCGACCGCTTTCGGCGAAAAAGAGAAACATGGTCGGACAGGCGTTTACGCTGCGCTATATTCCGGCCCGGGAAGATTTGAACCCGCTGAGCGTCTTTCAAAACCCGGAACACCCGCAGCGCGCAGCTGTCGAAGCCTGCCCGGCTGGACAGGTGCTGGTCATGGATAGCCGCAAGGACGCGCGGGCGGCATCCGCCGGGTCCATTCTGGTTTCGCGTCTGATGGTTCGCGGCGCTGTGGGCGTTGTGACGGATGGCGGCTTCCGGGATAGCCCCGAAATTGCCGATCTCGACATCCGCGCCTATCACAACAGGCCGTCTGCCCCCACTAATCTGACGCTCAATCAGGCCATCGACATCAACGTGCCGATTGGCTGCGGCGATGTCGCCGTGTGGCCGGGTGATGTCATTGTTGGTGATGACGAGGGCGTCATTGTTATTCCAGCTGCAATTGCCGATGAAATTGCCGATGAAACCGTTGAAATGACGGCCTATGAAGACTTCGTCACCGAAAAGGTTTTGGGTGGAGCCACCATCATTGGCCTCTATCCCGCCACCAGCGACGCGCCGCGTCAGGAGTTTGCGGAATGGCGTAAAGCCAAGGGTCGTTGAATCAAGTGGATAGCCGACAACCACACGATTTTTCGCGTGGTTTGTCGTCCCATAAATCCACATGGAACCAAAAGGCGATCTTCGATGTTGTTGAGGCACAAAGCTCAATACATTCAGGAGATTATTGATGAGACGGGTTGCCGTTGGTGCCGCCGTGGGCGTTGCTCTGTGTTTTGTTACCGCCGCTGTTGCTCATGATATTGAAGTCAGCAGCCTTGATCTCAAGCAGACAAGCATGAAGCACGAGAACACGCAGCCCGTTGCCAAGGATCCTCGCTACATCGTTGATGTCATCGGAAAACAGGTTCGCCTTGTGGGACCTCGGTTCTTTGCTGATAATTCCAATGAAGTTGAACTCCTCGGTCGTGCGCAAGCTCTCCTGCGGGAAGAAGCTAGGTCTGAAATCGCGGCTCGATAAAAAACTTACCCGAAATATTTAGCGTCCAGTGCTGAGGGCAATGCCAGTATGAAGAATTCTCCTGCGGATCAGGGCACGAAAACCGATCCGAAATGGCGCCTCATCCGGCAGGACGATGCCGAAGCGGGAAAGCCGACATTTCCTGAATTGTTTTTTGATCTCGTTTTTGTATTTGCGCTCATTCAGTTGTCCCACACCTTGGCCAAGGATTTCGGTTCGACGGCCCTTCTGGAAGCCGCCCTTCTTATTCTCGCGCTCTGGTGGCTCTGGATTCAAATCACCTGGCTCACAAACCTCCTGAATACCGAGGCCGGGCTTGTCCGGCTTTTCCTGTTTTCAATGATGTTTGCAGGGGTTCTGCTTGCCATAGCCTTGCCGAAAGCGTTTCAGGAACAGAGCCTTATCTTTGCGGTGATTTATAGCGGCATGCAGATCATGCGTTCGCTCTTCGCGCTTTATGTTTTCAAAGGCGTGGATCACGAAAACTCGCTGACCTTTGCGCGAATGGCCTTGTGGCTTGGTATCTCCAGCATCTTCTGGATCGCAGGCGGTCTGTCGGGCACTCTTATCTGGCAAATCGGATTTTGGGCCGTCGCCATCGGCATCGAGTATCTAGGGCCAGTGACGAAGTATTATTTCCCGGGTCTGAAGACCGGCAAGGATGAAAGGCTGCATCTTTCGGGAGAGCATCTGGCGGAACGTTGCGCACTGTTCGTCATCATCTGCCTGGGCGAAACGATCCTCACCACCGGTCGCACCGCAACAGATTATATGAATTCCAGTCTGACCTTTGTCGTGTTTTGCTCGGCCTTTGCCAGCACGGTTTTGATGTGGTGGATTTATTTCCATCACGGGCAGGAAAAGGTGTCTGAAAAGGCTGAGGAAACCGCAGAGCCGGAAAAGATCGCCCAAAACCTCTTCAACTACGGTCACTTGCCAATCGTTGCCGGCATCATTCTCACAGCTGTGGGTGAAGATTTCAGCCTGTCGCATAGCCATGAACATTCCACACTGCGTGAAGCACTGGCCATTGTTGGAGGGCCGATCCTTTTTCTGGCAGGAAATATCGGGGTGAAGATCGCGTCTTCCCACATTCGCCCGGTATCGCATTTCGTCGGTATCGCTGTGCTTGCCGTGTTGCTGCTTTTGCAAGGCATGCCACTTTACGCTCTGCAAATCTCCGCCGTAAGCGTGCTGCTGCTGGTCGCAGTCTGGGAGTATCTCGCCTTGAAAAAGAGTGCGCCGAGCGCGGCTTAAGGCTGCGTAAGCATTCCGCTTGCCAAGGCTCGGAATGCATCGAGCGCTTTGGGCAGCACGGTCTGCGGCTCGTCGCTGGCGGCAACCCACAGGGCCGCGTTAAGGGCGGCACCATTCAGCAAGCGCGAGGCAGCTTCCGGGTCCACCGACTTCACGGTTCCATCGGCAATCAAGGTCTCGACCTTCTCCATCGTCGCTTTCAGACAGCTATTCTGGCTTGGCCATTTGGAGGGGTCACCGAGAACCGCTGGTCCATCCAGAAGCACAATGCGCTGGACCTCGTCTTCAAGCGCCATCTCGATATAGGCGATGCCTTCCGCGATTAGAGCGTCCCAGTCATTTTTCTCACGCATTCCTTGGGCCTGCGCCCTCGCTGCCAATTCTCCGTCAATTTCATCGACAACAGCCTGGAGCAATCCGGTCTTGTCTCCGAAGTGATGATAGAGCGCTCCGCGTGTCAGGCCGACGGATGCCGTCAGATCGTCCATGGAGGCGCCTGCAAATCCTTTTTCCGCAAAGGTCTTACGCGCTGCTGAAATGAGCTTGCGCCTCGTTTCCATTATCATTTCTGAACGCGTTTTTCCGGCCATTCTCAATTCCAATAAAAGGCATACATGGCGTATGTAAGTTGACATACGCAGCGTATGTTATTATTTGACATACGTGACGTATATCAAAGCTCGACCTCGCCTGAAAGCGAAACCGATATCAAGGAGAAAATGATGACAGATAAACAGGCTATTTTTCCCGAGAACCGCCACGCACTTTATGAAAAGCATGGATATTCCGCCGCCATCCGCTCCGGCGATCTGCTCTTCGTATCCGGTCAGGTCGGAAGTCTTGACGATGGTTCTGCGGAAAAAGACTTCCGCAAGCAGGTGGAGCAGGCCTTCACCAATTTGAAGGCCGTTCTGGCCGCTGCCGGCTGCACGCTTGATGATATCGTGGATGTTACGACGTTCCACACCGATCCCGAGGCGCAGCTCGAAACGGTAATGGACGTGCGCAAAACCTTCATCGGGGAGCCGCCTTATCCGAACTGGACCGCTGTCGGAGTAACATGGCTCGCCGGTTTCGATTTCGAGATCAAGGTGATCGCACGTATCCCAGGTGCCTAATCAATATCGCTGCGCCAGCAGATGATTGCTGCTGGCGCGGCACGTTTTTCGCTCAAGCGAGGAAACGAGTTTCAAACGCTTCCAAAGCAATTGGTCGCCCGAAATAGTAGCCTTGAAAAGCGCTGCAGCCGCATTCGGTCATGAAGCGCAATTGCTCTTCGGTTTCGATGCCTTCGGCGAGGATTTCCAGGCCCAGATCGTGACCCATCTGGCATATGTTCCGCGCCATCAATGCCCCCCGTTCGGTCGTTGTCGCACGCACGAAGCTGCGATCGATTTTCAACTGCTGAAGGGGAAGCTGGCGCAAATAGCTCAAGGACGAGTAACCCGTACCGAAATCATCGAGTGCAATGCAGATGCCATTGTCTTTCAGAGCCTTGATCTTGTCTATGAGTTCGTTGACCTCGGACACGAACATCGTCTCGGTCAGTTCCAGTTTCAGCGACCTTGGTGCAACCGCGGATGCTTCGAGCGCCGACATGACATTCGCTACAAAATTTTCCTGGAAGAACTGATCCGGGCTGACATTGATCGCCAGAACAATGTCTTTTGTCTCATCCTTCGTGCCCCACTTGGACAGGGTTTCGATCCCCTTGCTCAGAACCCAGCCACCCACCTCGGGCATGAGACCGGCGCGTTCCGCCAATGGAATAAAATTATCCGGCGCGACATAGCCAAGGCGCGGATGCTTCCATCTCAGCAGCGCTTCCGCGCCAATCAGACGACCGGAACGATCGACTTGTGGCTGAAAGAACAGTTCGAGCTGCTCCTTGGCGACTGCTGTGCGCAACTCGCGGACAAGCCTGCTATCGGGACCGAGCTTTCGCTGCAGAAGCAGGATGCCGCCACACAACACGGCACTCGCAATCGCCGCGTGGGCCCAGGCCGTTATCGTTCGAATTTCATCCGGCAATGGTGTTGCGAAGCTAAATCGCATCGGGCTTGCTGAAAATAAAATGAAGCCCAGAATGGATGTAATGATTATTCCAAGCTGAAGGCGCGTTGGGTCCAGTTGAAGATTCGCGAAGCCCGCCAAGGCGATGATCAAAAGGTAAATATGCGAAACTCTAGGGACGGAATCATCAGGCACATCAAAGAGCAATGAAAAGCAGACGATGAATAAAACGCATGCGACTTGAGAGACCAGCATGCCGGAGGATATGTGTCCCCGCTTTGCTGCGACCCATCCCGCGAATATGATGGCACACAACAATCCTTCGATCATTACCAGTGCCCAGTGCTGCATCAGCACAAAAACCACCAACCACGCTCCACTCACCGCGACGCCAACGGGAAGAGCTATACGACAGACAAATTGAAGGTGCTGAAAATGCTGTTTTTGCGTCAGGTAATGGTTGGTGCTGGGTGATTTAAACAATGGAACTCGCCACATGCTGATTGTGATGAGCTTATCAGGAATAACGCATGAAATCGACTGAACTCAGAAAATTATTTTGCATCCGATAAATTATTTTATTTTTATTGACGGATTTACTAAGATTTTAAGTGTTTGCATCGAAAGGCATAGGAAAAATCAAAGTATCGTCCGCAAAGTGCATATGGTGGATATTTCAACAATGCTCTGGTTTTCCCGAATTGCGCCTCATAAGGCAAAATTTAAAGGCTAGTTTCACTGCAATTCAAGCTTCTACTGCATTAATGCGCTTGAACGCAATCGTCACCTTCATGCCGTGACCGAGCTCGGATTCCACATCAATTTCTGCTTTGGCGTTGCGCCGCACGGATTCAACAATCATGGCGCTGAGTTTACCGCGCTTAGGCCAGTCCGCTGCGTCAGAAAGTCCTACACCGTCATCCGTGACGATGATCTTGCAGCCCTCGTCATCCACAGTACAACGGACGCCGATCAGGCCGCCATCGCGACCAACGAATGCGTGTTTCAGCGCATTGGTCATAAGCTCGTTGATGACGAGGCCGACTGGCATGGCCACGTTAACCGACACCGGCCATGTATCGATCTTCAGTTCCAGCCGAATTCCCTCGACGGCGTGAGCGGCCATGACCGAAGACGCGATCTGGCTGACATAGATGCCCAGATCGACGGTCTCGGTTTCTTTGCCGCCATATAGGGATTTATACAGGATCGAAAGTGCGTCGATGCGGCCTGCCAATCTGCCAAACTGTGCGCTTTCTTCCTCGCTTTGAACATTGCGGGCTTCCATACGGATCAGCGCGGTGATCATCTGGAGATTGTTCTTTACGCGGTGTTGCAGTTCCTTCAGCAACACGTCCTTTTCGGCGACTGTCTCGCTTAAGACAGCGGTGACGTCGGCCCTGTCGCGTGCCGACATGGCCAGCAACCGGAACAGCGGCTTTTCGGAGTCATCGACAATCGTGTTCGACCAGACATCGACGACACGAGTCGTCTCTTCCGTCTTTATGGTGAAGGCCCCCAGATATTCTTCGTTTTCCAGCAGGGCATCGGAAAGCTCAGGCCCGTCAACCAGTGGTGCGCTTGAAGGAAGGATCGACCAAGGTTTGCCTTGAATGGTTTCGGCGGTCAAATCCGTCAGGCGCTCGAATTCGATGTTGCCGTAAACGATAAGCTCTTCCTTGCCAAACTCCGCAACCGCCACTGCGAATGGAACGTGGTCGAGAAACTGCCGGAACCGATCATCATCCAGCGCTTCGGCAAGATGCGGTAAATCGGCGATGTTGGCGGGTGTCGGCGGCAGGTTGTCTGTTTCATTCATAAGGAAATGCTTTCGGTGAACGCCAACCCATATCACGGCGTCTACGCTCCTCACACTGGTTTTTACGAGCGTCCGTGTGAGCCCATTTCCGATGAAAAGGCGGCTATCGCTTTCTTTTCAACTCATCACGGTCGATGCCGAAATGATCCAGGATCATGTGGACGTTTCGGCGGTGCGACTTGAAATAGACATCGAACACGTCGCCGACGAGCGGGAAACTGCCGATCACGGAATCCACAGCGACATTGCCGACCATCCGGATGAGTTTTTCGCGCGGCACGCCAAGCCGACGGGCTTCATTGACGATGTAGAGGCCGACCAGCGCACCGGCGCCATCTCCGATGAGAGGCACCAGACCCATGATGGAATCTGCACCGAAGCGGATGCGGGTGCCGGGGATGCCGATTGCCGTATCCATAAGACGGGCAATACCGGATAGGCGCTTCAAGCGGCGAAGTCGCTGTGCGCTATCGATGAATTCGTCGGAGGCACCCTCAGCTGCCCGGCTCGCATTCCATGTTCTCGTTGCCATTTGACACTCCTACACGGAAAACAGAAATCCATGTCCGCTATAGATGAATGGGGTGGGGGAGGGCCTCATTCAAGAGTGGGGGCACGAATAGCTTTGTCGGTTCAACAAAACAAAGGCTCGTCGTCAGACGCCCAGATAGCGATCCTGAACATCGGCGGCCAGATCGCCGCTCGTTCCCTGCCAGACGCTTCGTCCGTTTTCAAGAATGACGCAGCGGTCGGCGACGGGGAGAAGTTCGGTCAGCGTTTTGTCCACCACCAGAATGGACAGGCCCTCAGCTTTGAGCTGGCGTATCGCCCGCCAGATATCCTGTCGGATGACGGGTGCCAGCCCCTCCGTTGCTTCATCCAAGATGAGAAGCAGTGGATTGGTCATCAAGGCGCGACCGATGGCCAGCATCTGCTGTTCGCCGCCGGAGAGCGATTTGGCCATCTGGGCATGGCGTTCCTGTAGGCGTGGGAAAAGCGCGTTGACCTTTTCCAATGTCCAAGGGCCGGCTCTGGCTGCCGCGACCAGATTTTCATGGACGGACAGGTTGGGGAAGCAACGCCGTCCTTCCGGCACAAGGCCAACGCCCAGACGCGCGACCTTGTAGGGTGCGAGGCGGTCTGTTCCTTTGCCGCTGAAGGAGATGCGACCGGTCTTGGGCGGCATGAGGTTGCAGATCGATTTGATCGTCGTGGATTTGCCCATGCCGTTGCGGCCCATCAGCGCCACGACTTCGCCTTCGGCCACGCTGAAATCGACACCGAAAAGCGCCTGGCTGGCACCGTAATAGGTGGTGATGTCCTGAACATTTAACAGCATCAGGCGTGATCTCCAAGATAGGCGGTGCGGACGGTCGGGTTGTTGCGGACTTCATCCACCGTACCGGTTGCGATGACCTTGCCGTAAACGAGAACGGAAATCCTGTCCGCAAGCGCAAAGACCGCGTCCATGTCGTGTTCCACCAGCAGGATCGGGGCCTCGTGACGCAGCGTATCCAGGAAGGCAGTCAGTTTTCTCGACCCCTCCGGGCCCATGCCTGCCATCGGCTCATCGAGCAGGAAGGCCTTCGACTGAAGCGCCAGCGCCATGGCGATTTCCAGCTGTCGCCGTTCGCCGTGGGAGAGTTCGGCGGTCGGAAGGCGAGCGCGGTCCGCCAGTCCAACCCTTTCAAGGATAGCCATAGATGGATCGACCAGAGATTTGTCCTGCATGACCGGTTTGAAGAAACGAAAGCTCGTTCCCTGCTTGGCCTGCACCGCCAACATGACATTGCGCAGTGCAGAAAATTCCGGTGCGAGCGACGAGACCTGAAACGTTCGCCCCAGACCGCGTTGTGCGCGCTCGGCAGTGTTGAGCGTACCGATATCTTCACCAGCAAAACGGATCGTGCCGGAATCCTGTCTCAGCGTGCCGCAAATCTGGTGAATGAGCGTGGATTTTCCAGCACCATTGGGGCCGATCAGCGCGTGAATTTCGCCGGGACGAAGATCAAGCGTCACGCCATCCGTTGCGCGCAGGGCTCCGAAATTCTTGACGAGATTGTCTATTTGAAGAACAGCGTCAGCCATGTTTTGCCTTTCCAGCCAAAAGGCCGAGCAAGCCACCCCGGGCAAACAGCACGACACCGAGAAGAATGAGCCCAAGGAAGAACTGCCAGCGTTCTGTCAGCCCGCCCAAGGCGAATTCGAAGGCGACGAAGAGGGCGGCCCCGGCAAGCGGGCCAAACAACCTTCCCGTTCCGCCGAGAATGATGAGGACGATCAGTTCGCCCGACATATGCCATGACAGCATGGATGGGCTGACGAAGCGGTTGAGGTCGGCATAAAGCGCGCCGGCCAAAGCGGCGATCATCGCCGAGATGACGAAGCCGACGAGGCGGATGCGGTAGGGATGAATGCCGACCGTCGCAACGCGGGTTTCATTCTGTCGCGCCGCCTGCAAGGCTGCCCCGAAGCGGGACGCGCGGATCAGCGCGAAGAGGCCTATGGCCGCGATTAGCACCACGTAACTGACGAGGAAGAAGCTGAGCGGCTTCATGGTGTTGATGCCCGGAAACTGGTTGCGCACCAGAATAGACAGGCCATCCTCACCGCCATAGGCAGGCCAGGAAATCGCGAAATAATAGACCATCTGCGCAAAGGCGAGGGTGATCATGATGAAGTAGACACCGGTCGTGCGAAGGCTGATGAGACCGATCAAAAATGCAACCAGACCGGATGCGCATGCCGCAACGATCCAGATCACCGGCATCTGCACCGTGCCGGGCAGGCCGAAGATCATCGGTTCGCCGGAAAAGCCGTGGCTTGCGAGAATGCCAGCGGCATATCCACCGATGCCGAAAAAGGCGGCATGGCCGAAGGACACGAGGCCTCCAAGGCCCAGCGCCAGGTTGAGGCCCAGCGCTGCCAGCGCAAGGATGGCGATGCGCGTGGCAAGTGTGACGTAAAAGGGTTGGCCGAGAGCGTTTGCGGCCAGCGGAGCGGCCAGCAGCAGGGCAGCAAGCAGCAGATTGACGGTATTTTCACGGGTCAGCATGGGGCCTCACGCATGGGCTGGCGGAAAGAGCCCGCGCGGTTTGACAGCCAGAATGATGGCCATGACGACATAGATCAGCATGGATGCCGCAGCGCCGCCGATCATACCTGCTTGAGACGGATCGACAAGGAGGCTCAGCAGTTGCGGCAGCAGAAGGCGTCCGAGCGTATCGGTGATGCCGACCAGAAGCGCGCCGTAGAGCGCGCCCTTGATAGAGCCGATGCCGCCGATAACGATCACGACGAAGGCGAGGATCAGTACCGGTTCGCCCATACCGACCTGCACCGATTGCAGCGCACCGACAAGCGCACCCGCAAGCCCTGCAAGGGCTGAGCCGAGCGCAAAGACCAGTGTATAGAGCGTGCGGATATCGACGCCGAGTGCCCCGATCATCTCGCGGTCGCTTTCGCCGGCGCGAATGCGCATGCCGAGTCGCGTCTTGCCGATGAGGAGGTAAAGACCGAGCGCGACGAGTGCGCCGACGGCAACGATAGCCAGACGATAGACCGGATAGCTCGCATCGCCCGGCAGCGTCACCGCGCCTTGCAGAAGCGGCGGGATATCGAGGTAGAGCGGGAAGGATCCGAACATCCAACGGGTGCCTTCCGAAAAGATCAGGATGAGTGCAAAGGTGGCCAGAACCTGATCCAGATGGTCCCGGTCGTAGAGCCGCCGGATGACGGCGAGTTCGACAATCGCGCCAGCCGCTGCCGCACAGATGAGGCTTGCGACGAGGCCAAGCCAGAATGAGCCGGTCCAGGCGGCGACGGTGGCGCAAGCAAATGCGCCAACCATGTAAAGTGAGCCATGAGCGAGGTTGATCAGCCCCATGACGCCGAAGATCAGCGTCAACCCGGCAGCCATGAGAAACAACATGACGCCGAGCTGGATGCCGTTCAGCAACTGTTCGATAGCAAGTGCAATGGTCACGCTATGGCCTTAGATCTTGCAATCTTGGGCGTAGGCGTCACCGTGGTCGGAGAAGATTTTCTCGACCGTCTTGTTGGTCAGTACGCCATCCTTCTTCACCACTTCTGTGATGTAGAGATCCTGGATCGGATGCTGGTTGGTGTTGAACTTGAAGCTGCCGCGCGGAGACTTGATATCGGCCTTCAAAAGTTCGGCGCGGAAAGCGTCTGTATCCTTGACGCTGGCCTTGGCAGCAGCGGACAGGATCAACTGTGCCGCATCGTAAGCCTGAAGGGCATAGATGGACGGCAGGCGGTTATATTCCTTCTGGAAATCGGCAACGAATTTCTTGCTGACCTCGGTATCGAAATCCGGCACCCACTGACCGGAAGCCTTGGCGCCAATGGCCGCATCACCGATAGCAGGCAGAACATCCTGGCTGAAGGAGAAGCCGGGACCCATGACGGGGATTTTGACGCCCGACTGTGCAAACTGCTTCATGAAGGCAATGCCCATGCCGCCGGGGAGGAATGTGAAGATGCCATCGGCACCGGATGCGCGCATCTGTGCAATTTCAGCTGCATAATCCGTCTGGCCAACCTTGGTATAGACTTCGGAGACGACCTCACCCTTGTAATAGCGCTTGAAGCCAGCCAGCGAATCCTTGCCAGCCGGGTAGTTCGGCGCGAGGATGAACATCTTCTTGAAGTCCTTATTGGCATATTGGCCCATGGCTTCGTGAAGATTGTCGTTCTGATATGCGGCGTTGAAGTAAAGCTTGTTGCAGCCCTTGCCGGCTAGTGCTGCCGGTGCGGCATTGGTCGAGACATAGAACTTGCCCTGGGCGACCGCGCCCGGCACGACAGCCATCAACAGGTTCGACCAGACGATACCGGTCAGTACGTCGACATTGTCGCTCTGGATCATCTTGTCGGCAATCTGAACCGCGAGTTCCGGCTTCTGCGCGTCGTCTTCCGTCACAACGGTGACGTCCTTGTTGCCAGACTGCTTGATGGCCAGCATGAAGCCGTCACGTGTATCGACGCCAAGGCCCGCACCGCCGCCCGAAAGCGTTGTAATCATGCCGATTTTCAGCGGTTCGGCCACGGCGAGGCTGGATACACCAAGGCTGAGCGCCATCGTGGCGGTGACAAGCATTTTCCTCATTGAGATATTCCCCTTTTTGGTTTTTGTGCTCTGCCCGGCTCTCTGCCGGGTGGAACCGTTACCTTCCACAAACACGGAAAGACTTGCAATGTCACAACATGACGAAAGTTGGATATAAGCCGATTACATCGTCTGAGCTGGCTTTAGTCTGAAGCGCTGAATTTTGCCGGATTCGGTTTTTGGCAAGGCATCTGTAAAGGCGACCGAGCGCGGATATTTATATGGCGCGATGACGGCCTTCACATGCTCCTGCAGTTCTTTCGCCATCGCATCGCTGGCCTCATAGCCCGGCCCAAGCACGATATGGGCCTCAACAATCATGCCGCGTGCGTCGTCGGCAGCGCCGATAACCGCACATTCCGAAACGGCGGCATGTTTGAGAAGCGCCGCCTCCACTTCCGGACCGGCAATATTGTAACCGGCGGAAACGATCATGTCGTCGGAGCGGGCGGCGAAATGGAAATAGCCGTCCTCATCCTGCACGAACGTATCGCCCGGCAGGTTCCATCCGTTGCGAACGAACTTCCGCTGACGGTCGTCGGCAAGGTAACGGCAACCGATGGGGCCTTTGACCGCCAGATGCCCGGGCGTACCGCGCGGCACCTCGTTCATGTCGGCATCCACCACCATCGCTTCATAGCCGGTCAGCGGCTTGCCGGTGCATCCCGGTTTGAAATCGTCCTGACGGTTGGAAATGAAGATATGCAGCATCTCCGTGCCGCCGATGCCATCAAGGATCGGCTTGCCGGTCTTTTTCACCCATTCGTCGAAGACAGGTGCGGGCAGCGTTTCTCCGGCGGAAACCGCGATTCTGAGCGAGGAGAGATCGGCGCCTGCATCCATCGCGGCCATCATTGCGCGATATGCGGTGGGGGCGGTAAAGCAGATGGTTGCTTTATAGGTTTCGATGATCTCGATCATCTTGGGCGGCGTGGCCGTTTCCAGAAGGGCCGCACTTGCGCCAAAACGCAGAGGGAAAACCGCGAGACCGCCGAGGCCGAAGGTAAATGCTAGGGGCGGCGAGCCGACGAAGATATCCTCCGGCTGAACATTCAGCACTTCCTTTGCGTAGGCATCGGCAATAATGAGAATGTCGCGATGGAAGTGCATCGTCGCTTTGGGGACGCCGGTCGAACCCGACGTGAAGCCGAGCAAAGCGACGTCGTCGCGACCGGTTTTGACCGCTTCGAACCGAACCGGTTTGTTGAGCGCTGCCCGGTCCAGTTCGGCATCATGATTGGCGGTGCCATCGAAACCGATGACCTGGGTGAGGTAGTCGCTTTCCTTTGCCGCCATCACCAGCTCATCCATTAGGCGGGTGTCGCAGAGCGCGATGGTGATCTCGGCCTTGTCGATGATTTTCGTCATCTCACCAGCGCGCAGCATGGGCATGGTGTTGACGACCACAGCACCTGCCTTCATTGCGGCCAGCCAACAGGCGACCATGGCGGGGTTATTGGCGGAGCGGATCAGAATGCGGTTGCCCGGCTTGACGCCATAATCCTCTGTCAGCGCCCGGGCGATGCGGTTCGTCCAGTCGGCAAGCTCTTTGTAGGTCCGACGGCGGCCATTGCCGATGAGGGCGGTGTGATCGCCGAAACCGCGCTCGACCATTCGGTCGGTCAGCTCGACGCCGGTATTCATCCATTCGGGGTAATCGAACCCATCGAGCTTGATTTCCGGCCATTCTTCGAAGGGCGGAAGATTGTCGCGGGCAAAGGTATCCTGATGGCCTGACGGTCCCAGCATAATTATGTTCCCAGTTATTCTTATCGATGTGGCTTTTTGCCTTTTGTCCAGAATTGCACCGGAACTTAGCTCTGGCAAGAGAGAAAGTTTAAGTTTGTAATATTTTTTTCTGAAGTCTTAAATTGGGATTTTGGCGTTTAAAATATATGCAAATTTGATTGCCTATACGCCGTTTTACTGAGCAATGAGAATTTTGATATGCGCCGGAACTGCGTTGTTTTTAAAGGATATTTTGGGGCGAGTTGGCCTTGCGTGCTTTGTTGCCAAAGGCTAGTCAGGCATTCTGCATCCCACCGAGGCAAACATGCGTCGGCGCTGAAGAGCACGTTCTTTTGATTTTAATGGTGGTGGCAGAGCGTCAGATAAGAATATCGAGATTTGACCAAGGCTCTGTGTTTTCTACACGATCGTGGAGGCGGGCCATAACTGCGCTAAGGATTGACGCATGTCAGGCAATCAAGCCGGGGATACTGCCTTCAAAGGTCATCGCCTTCATCGGCAGAAAGATGGTTGTGCGCCGAGCGTTTGACCTGTCCAACATGGGTCAGAAGGCCCGAGACCACGATCGGGTCCACATCCGCCATCATGTCTTCCAGCCAACCGCCATGCGCTTCGGCCATGGCCTCGAATATCGTCCGGCCCTTGTCTGTCAGACATGCGACGATGACGCGGCGGTCATCGGCTGGCCGTTCGCGCAGCACAAGCCCGTCCAATTCCAGCCGTTCCACGAGGCCGGTGATGTTGCCATTGGTGACCATGGTGCGTTTCGACAATTCGCCAAGACGCAGGCCTTCCGGCTCCCGGTACAGTTGGGAGAGCAGATCGAATTGCGGCAGCGTGGCTCCGAATTCGCGGCGCAGGCGGCGGCGTATTTCTTGCGAGATCAGCTTGGTGGTGGACAGCAGGCGCAGCCAGAGACGAAGCTCCTGCTTCTTGCCCTCTTGCGTATCGCTGATAATGATTTCGAGATCGACCGCCGACATAGTCCCGCCCCTTGCACGCCGTTGAATGGCAAATACCGACTTACGTCAACATGCTTGAACATTCAAGGAACATCTGGCATATCAGCGCATCGCAATCTTTGCTAGCCAGAACAGCGGGTGAAGCAAACTTCATTCCCTGCAGAATTTATATTTTTATTCGGACGCAGAGCGATTCCTGCGTCCGAATAATTGAAGAGGCATCGGCCCTCAACTATCGGGGAAAATATTCGTCTGCGTTGCTACGCGGCGATAGGCGGCGCCTGCGGTAAACCCGCCATCAATGACAAAGTCTTCGCCTGTGATGAAGCTGGATGCGTCAGACGCAAGAAACAACACGAGTTCGGCGATTTCCTCCGGTTTTCCGCTGCGCTTCATCGGCGTCATCTCGATCATCGGCTTCAAATGCGGGCTGCTGGCATTGAGGCCGGTGACGACCAGGCCGGGGCAGACGGCGTTGACTCGGATGTTTTTGGCAACAAGCTCCATGGCCGCACTGCGGGTGAGGCCGCGCAGTCCCCATTTGCTGGCGGTATAGGCCGGGTCATAGTGGCCGGAAAAGCCGCTATTGGAGGAGATGTTGATGATGGAGCCACCGCCGCTTTGCGCCATGCGCTCGGTGACCGCCTGAATGCCGAGGAAGGCGCCGGTCAAATTGACCTTGAGGACACGTTCCCAGGCTTCCAGACCTGTCGAGGCAACCGTCGAGCGGTTGATGATGCCGGCATTGTTGACGAGAATGTCGATGCGGCCCTTCCACTCGGTCGCAAGGGTGACGACGCCTTCCCAGCTGGCTGGGTCGGTTACGTCGAGATGGACGAAGCGGGCTTCGAACCCGTCATCTTGCAAGGCCTGCGCCAAGGCGCGGCCCTCGTCGGCCAGAACATCCGCAATGAGGACGGCGGCACCCTTTGAAGCGAACAGCCGCGCCTCGGCTTCGCCCTGTCCACGTGCGCCGCCGGTAACGATGGCCAGACGGCCCTTGAGATCGCTCATGATCATGCCCTCGCTGCGATGGTGGTCTGGCGCTGTTCGCCAAGACCTTCGATGCCGAGCGTCATGACCTGACCCGGCTGAAGGAAGACCGGTGTTGGCTTTATGCCCATGCCCACGCCCGGCGGTGTGCCGGTGGCGATCACATCACCCGGCATCAGCGTCATGAACTGGCTGATATAGTGGACGAGATGGGCGACGCCGAAGATCATGGTGGCGGTGTTGCCGGTCTGGCGGCGCTGGCCGTCGACATCGAGCCACAGCGCCAGGTTCTGCGGATCGGCCACCTCGTCACGCGTCACCAGCCATGGGCCGATGGGGCCGAAGGTGTCGTGACTCTTGCCCTTGGTCCATTGCCCGCCGCGTTCCGACTGGAAGGCACGTTCGGACACGTCATTGACGACGCAATAACCCGCGACATGTGACAACGCATCGGCTTCGCTGACATATTTGGCGCGCTTGCCGATGACCACGCCAAGCTCGACCTCCCAGTCGGTCTTGGCAGACAGGCGGGGTATCTCGACATCGTCTTTGGGGCCGACGACGGCGGTCGTCGCCTTCATGAACAGGATCGGCTCGGGCGGCGGTTCCTTGCCGGTCTCCTTGGCATGGTCGGCATAGTTCAGGCCAACGCATATGAACTTGCCGACATGGCCGACGCAGGCCCCGACGCGGTCATCGGAAACAACCGGCAGGCTTGCCGGATCGATGGCGCGGATGCGGGAGAGAGCCTCATCACCCAGCGTTTCGCCTGCAATATCCGGCACAATGCCGGAGAGATCGCGCAATGTGCCATCGTCTGCCAGAAGTGCGGGCTTTTCAGCGCCAAGCGCTCCAAGTCTCAACAGTTTCATTCTGCTCTCCTGAAGCCGGTGAGAACGCTGTCGTCAACGTCAGGCAGATTGACGACGATATTGTCCGGCGTGCGGGTCGTTAGCCAGACCAGTTCTTCCGTCGTGGACATGTTTACTTCGATATGCGGCCAGTTCGGTGGCACGAAGATGAAGTCGCCCTCTTCCATGTCGAGGAACTCCTGCCAGTTCTCGCCAAAATAGATGCGCGCCTTGCCCTTCAGCACATAACCGCCGGTCTCCGCCTCACCATGGTGGTGCGGATAGGAGCGGTAGCCGGGGTCGTTGGAGACCTTGCCGAACCAGATCTTGGTGGCGGGCGTGTGCTGCGGGCTGACGCCGGAGATGCGCACGCAGCCGCCGGACTGGCCGGTTCCGGTATCTTCCTCGCCCTTGCGGGTAATCACGGGCCTGACGTTGCTGGTCATCGAATTCTCCTCCTCTTTGAATGGTGATCAGTCTGGTACGACGGCCAGCGACTGGATCTCGATCTTGGCGCGGTCTTCCATCAGCGCCACGACCTGCACGGCGGCCATGGGCGGGAAGTGGCGACCGATGATCTCGCGGTAGATAGCCCCGATTTCCCGCATGCGCGATTTGTAGGCCTCGCGGTCGGTAAAATACCATGTCATCTGGACGAGATGTTCCGGTTTGGCATTGGCGGCTTCCAGCACGCTGACGATGTTCAGAAGCGTCTGGCGCACCTGATCGACAAAATCGTCGGAATGGAACTGGCAATGTTCATCCCAGCCGATCTGGCCGCCGACCTGAACGATGCGCCCGCGGGCGCTGATACCGTTGGAATAGCCGATGGGCTTTGCCCATCCGTCCGGCTGGATGATTTCATGCATCATGTCTTGGCTCCAGATAACGTGTCAGGCCTGCGCGGATATCGTCGGGCCAGGGATGGGATTTATGGTCGGTCAGCGACGTCATCACGATGCGCTGGCGCACCGTCCAGATGATGTCGCCGTTGACGGTCACGATGGTTTCCAGATCGAGAGAGGCGCGACCGATGGCGCGCACATGCACGGCAAAATCTAGAACATCGCCGTAGACGGCTGGCTTCTTGAACTCAAGGTTCATGGTCACGGTCGGCAAGCCCAGCTTGCGCTCGAACATGATCTCTTTCCAGGTGACGCCAAAGGAGGCAAACATCGCCTCGTTCACGTCGACCAGCATCGACAGATAGGCCGGATGGTAGGCGATCCCGGTCAGGTCGCAATCGCCAAAACGCATCGGCTTGGAATGGGTATAGGGCATGTGTCTTCTCGCTTTTTAACTCGCTCAACCAACCATGATTTCGCCACCGGCAATGGCAATGGCTTGGCCCGTAATCGAGCCTGCGCCCGGTGATGCTAGCCACAACACGGTATCGGCCACCTCCTGCGGCTGGATCAGGCGGCTTTGAGGGTTGGATTTCGTGAACTCGGCCAAGGCTTCCTCGCGGCTGCGCCCTGTCTTTTCGATGATTGTCTCCAGCGCACGCTGGATAATCGGCGTATCGGTAAAGCCCGGGCAAACGGCATTGACCGTGACACCCTTCTTGGCCAGCTCCAGCGCCAAGGCCCGCGTCATGCCGATGACGCCATGCTTGGCGGCGCAATAGGCGGAGACATAGGCGTAGCCCGTCAAACCCGCAGTAGACGCTATGTTGATGATGCGCGCACCGGCGCCATGAGCTTTGAGGTCGGGAAGTGCTGCCTGCGTCACGTTGAAGACACCGGTCAGATCGACCGACAGCACATGGCTCCACATATCGAGCGTGGTCTTCTCGAAGGAGGCACTCGGTGCCTCCCCGGCATTGTTGACCAGAATGGAGATGGCCCCGAACGTTTTTCGCGCGCGCTCCAGACCACTCGCAATGGCGTCGGGTTGGGTGACATCGAAACCTTCGAGCACGAGGCAGTTGCTGCCGATGGCAGCGGCCACATCCTCCAGCGGCTGGCGGCGGCGCCCGGCGAGCGTCACCTTCGCCCCGGCTTTCGCCAGCGTCATGGCGATGGCCGCACCGATACCGCTTCCGGCTCCGGTCACCAGCGCATGGTGGCCTTCTAGGGTTTCCATACCAGCCTCACTTTGCCGCCGCGGCGCGGTCGAGATTGGCTTCGTACTGGCCTTTCGCCGACATATATTGCTTGGGCCATGCCACGGATTTCAGGCCGATCTTGGCGGCTTCATGCAGAGCCCAGGACGGATCGGCCAGATGCGGACGGGCAACTGCGCACAGATCCGCACGACCGGCCGAGATGATCGAATTGGCATGATCGGCCTCCGAGATCGCGCCGACGGCTATGGTCGGAATGCCGATTTCGTTGCGGATCTTGTCAGAGAATGGCGTCTGGAACAGGCGGCCATAAACAGGCTTTTCTTCCTTCAATACCTGACCCGAGGAGCAGTCGATCAGATCGGCGCCCGCATCCTTGAACATCTGCGCATAGATCGCTGCATCCTCCGGCGTGTTGCCGCCCTCTGCCCAGTCATGGCAGGACAGGCGAACCGAGATCGGCTTATCTTGCGGCCATGCGGCACGCACCGAGGCAAAGACCTCCAGCGGATAGCGCGCCATGTTCTCATGGCTGCCACCATATTCGTCGTCACGACGATTGGTCAGTGGCGACAGGAAGCTCGACAGCAGATAGCCATGAGCGCAGTGCAGTTCCAGCCAGTCGGCCCCGGTTTCGGCGGCACGCTTGGTGGCTGCAACGAAGTCGGCTTTGACGCGGTCCATATCGGCCCGGTCCATCGCTTTGGGCACGACGCTGTGCTTCAGGTAAGGGAGCGCTGAGGCCGAGAATAGCGGCCACGCGCCGGTCTCCAAGGGCTGATCGATGCCCTCCCAGGCCAGTTTCGTCGCGCCCTTGCGCCCGGCATGGCCCAGCTGAATGCCGACCTTGGCGGCACTGTTGGCATGGGCAAAGTCCACGAACCGTTTCCAGCCGGCAATCTGCTCGTCATTCCACAGACCAAGGCAGCCGGGGGTGATGCGGGCATCCGGCGATACGCAGGTCATCTCGGCAAAGACCAGACCTGCGCCACCCATGGCGCGCGCGCCCAGATGCACCATGTGGAAATCATCAAGCAAACCATCGGTCGCCGAATACATCGCCATCGGCGACACGACGATGCGATTGGCAAGCGTCGTGCCGCGCAGCGTGTAGGGCGTAAACATCGGCGGCAGGCAACGCTCATTGTCCTTGACCTGCAGGCCGGATTGCTGCGCAAACCAGTGCTCGTAGCCCTCCAGCCAGTCCTTGTCGCGCAAGCGCAGGTTTTCGTGGCTGATGCGCTGCGAGCGGGTCAGCATCGAATACATGAACTGTTCGGGCGGCAGCGTATCGGCATAGCGCTGCCCTACCACTTCGAACCACTCCATGGCATTGCGCGCCGCATTCTGGATGCGGGCGACATCGACGCGGCGGATATCCTCATAGGTTTTGAGAACGTCTGGAATGCTGTCCTTGCCGTGCCCTGCCTTGTTGAACTGATTGGCCAGTTCAATGGCGTCGTCAATCGCAAGCTTGGTGCCGGAGCCAATAGCGAAGTGCGCAGTATGGGCGGCATCGCCCATCAGCACGACATGCGAATTGCCGTTAAAATGGCTCCACTTGCCGCAGATCAGCCGGGTGAAGTTGAGCCAGGCGCTGCCCCGCATGTGGCGCGCATTGGTCATCAACTCTGAACCCTCGAGCGTCTCGGCAAACAGGTCCTGGCAGAAGTCGATCGATTGCTGCTGGTCCATCTGTCCCAGCCCATGCGCCTGATAGGCCTCTTCCGTCGTCTCGATGATGAAGGTCGAGGTGTTCTCGTCGAACTTGTAGATATGCGCCTGGAACCAGCCGTGGTCGGTCTTGCGGAAGTCGAAGGTGAAGGCATCGAACAGCTTGTTTGTGCCAAGCCAGATATAGCGGTTGGGCCGCACCACCAGATCAGGCTCGAAAATCTCCTGATATTTGTTGCGGATTTTGGAGTTCAGACCATCCGAAATGATCAGAAGATCGGCGTCCGGATATTGCAAATCGCTCTCGACCTCTGTCTCGAACACCAGCTCCACACCCAGCGCTTCGCAGCGCGCCTGCAGGATATTGAGCAGCTTCTTGCGCCCAATCCCGACAAAGCCATGGCCGGTGGTCCGCTGGCGCGTGCCCTTGAACAAAACTTCAATATCGTCCCAGTGATTGAAGGCCTGCTGGATTTCGTCGGCACTGTCCTTGTCCCACACCTGCATGGAGGCCATCGTCTGGTCGGAAAACACGACGCCCCAGCCGAAGGTGTCATAGGGACGGTTGCGCTCGACAACAGTCACCTGATGTTCGGGGTGCAGCTTCTTCATCAACAGTGCAAAATACAGCCCCGCAGGACCTCCGCCGATACAGACGATACGCATGTAACCCTCCGCGGTTTTCGACTTTGAATGTCGAGGAAGCAATTTATTTGAAGGTTAAAGTAAATTTGGATTTTGCGCTTGTCAATCAAAAGCGAACGGCTGGGGCGAAAATATTTTATGCTTGAAATATGAGGCTGCGTTATCCGACAGGGGATCACCAAGGCACGCTGCCGGGCCTTGGTGATCTTGTCCATATAGCGGCATTCTAAGCTGGGTCGCTCCAGCCGTTCGAAGGGCCGAAGCTGGCCATGGCGTCTTTTGGCCCCCAGGTTCCTGGCTCATAGGTTTCCGGGGTGGACTTATCATCCAGCACGGGCTCAACGATGCGCCAGGCGATTTCACTGGCATCCTGCCGTGTGAAAAGCTGGCCGTTGCCGTTCATCGCGTCACTGATGAGGCGCTCATAGGGCTCCATGTCGCCCTGATCGTCATCAACGGCATAGAGCTCGATCTTCTCCCCCTGCATGGCATCGCCTGCCGCCTTGCGCCGAGCTCCGATGGCGACGGAGACTTCCGGGGCAATTCGAAAGCGGATGTAGTTGGCGTCCGCAGGCTTGATGTCATCGAAGACATTGAGCGGTGGTGGCTTCAAGCGGACAACGACTTCCGTTGCGTGGACAGGCAGGTTTTTGCCAGCGCGGATGAAGAAGGGCACATCCTTCCAGCGCCAGGTGTCGACGAAGAAACGTACCGCGGCGAAGGTTTCCACGCTTGAGGCGGGCTGAACGCCGGGCTCGGAGAGATAGCCTTCGAACTGGCCGCGCACGACATCATCCTTCGTCAATGTGCGGATTGCCTTCAGAACCTGTACTTTTTCATCGATTAGGTCGTCAGCCGAGCGTCCGGATGGCGGCTCCATCGCAAGCAGCAGCAGAATGTTAAGAAGGTGATTCTGGATGACATCCCGGATGCAGCCGACTTCATCATAGAACCGCCCGCGCCCCTGCACCCCAAAGTCTTCCGCCATGGTGATCTGGATGCTTTCGATATGGTCGCGGTTCCATATTGGCTCAAGAAATGAGTTGGCAAAACGGAAATAGAGCAGGTTCTGGATCGCTTCCTTGCCGAGATAATGATCGATCCGATAAATCGATTTTTCTTCGAAAACGATATGCAGAACACGGTTGAGCCATCGCGCCGATTGCAGGTCGCGCCCGAAGGGTTTCTCCACCATCAGCCGCGCGCCCGTGGCTCCGCCGGATTGTTCCAGCCCCTGCACAACGGGTTCGAACATGCTGGGTGGTACGGCCAGGTAATAGAGCGGATGCCGGCCGGGGCCGATTGCGTCCTTCAGCTTGTCGAATGTCGATTGATTGCGGTAATCGCCGCTGACATAGCGCAGCAAGGAGGCAAATTTCGTGAAGACACCTTCATCGATGGTGCCGACGGCTTTGGTTATGCCCTCGCGGGCGCGGGCCTGAAGTTGCCCGACATCCCAATCTTCAAAAGCGATACCGATGATCGGCTCGTTCAGCATGCCCCGCGCCACAAGGGCGTAAAGCGCTGGAAATATCTTCTTGTAGGCAAGGTCGCCGGTTGCTCCGAACAGCACCAGCGTGTCGGATCGTGTCTCGGTCATGGTCATGTCCTCGATTGTGCTCAGGCGCCAGATTTCGGCTTTTCATGGTGGCCGCCAAAGGCAAACCGCATGGCCGAAAGAAGCTTGTCAGCGTAAAGCGACTCGCCTTGCGAGTTGAACCGCTGGAACAGAGCGGAGGAGAGGACCGGAGCGGGGACGCCGGTATCGATGGCGGCCTTGAGCGTCCAGCGACCTTCACCGGAATCCGAGACCCGACCGCCATAGGCCGCCAACTCGGGATCCTGCTTCAAAGCGTCCGCTGTGAGATCGAGAAGCCAAGAGCTGATGACACTGCCGTGCCGCCACACTTCCGAGACCGCAGCCATATCGATATCGAACTGATAATATTGCGGCGTTGGCAGCGGGCTTGTTTCCGCGTCGACATCTCGGGTCTTTTTTCCGGCATTGGCGGCCTTTAGAATGTTCATCCCCTCGGCATAAGCGGCCATCATGCCGTATTCGATGCCATTATGCACCATTTTCACGAAATGGCCGGCACCCGTTGGGCCGCAATGCAGATAGCCCAGATGGGCGGTGCGCAAGCCCTCACTCGCCGCCTTTGTGTCTGGCGTGTCACCGGGAGCCAGTGTTGCGAAGATGGGGTCGAGGTGACGCACAGCCTCGTCCGGTCCGCCGATCATCAGGCAATACCCACGCTCCACGCCCCAAACGCCACCACTGGTGCCGACATCGATATAGTCGATGCCCTTGGCGTGCAGTTGCTCCGCCTTGTCCACATCGTCATGGTAATAGGAGTTTCCACCGTCGATGATGATGTCACCAGCGGACATCAAAGCCGCAACCTTATCGACATTCGCGCCGGTGATGGCTGCGGGGAGCATCAGCCATGCGCATGCGGGTTTCTGAAGTTTGGAAACGAAGTCTTCCATGGAGGTCGCGCCGACCGCGCCCTCGGAAACAAGAGCAGCAACGCTTGCCGGGTTGATATCGTAGACGACGCACTCGTGGCCGCCTTTCAGCAGGCGCCGGACCATGTTTGCGCCCATTCTGCCCAGTCCCATCATTCCGATCTGCATGTGATTTTCCTTGTGAAATTCCGGATGTGTTTCGCGGCGTGCGGATCAGTGGGGAGGTGAGAATGTCGTGAGCACACCGTGGGTGAGGATAAACACCATATGGCTCAGGGAGGTTCCGGCGGATTGGAATGTTCGAAGCGCAGTCGCTGGAACTGTATGCTCAGGCTGTCATCTGCCATCCCGCTCTCCCGGTTTCTGGGCAACAGTATCACCAAACTTCACCAGTGATTACGACATATCGATGTTGTGATTGACAGAGGTGACAACGGAGAGAGTTGACGAATTTTTCCGCCCTCAAAAAGGGGTGAAAACATTTGGTCATTGGAACATTTGACGGTGGAGCGGGCTTTTCCACAATGACGTCGCAACCGCGAACATGTCGAGGAGTTCCCCCATGCAGGACCAATCCACCATTTCACCACAGAAATCTGTGCCGCCGCCACGCGACCCGCATTTGCGGGAGCTTGCCAATTGTATCCGGTTTTTGTCCATGGACGCCGTTCAGCAGGCCAAGAGCGGTCACCCCGGAATGCCGATGGGCATGGCGGATATCGCAACCGTCTTGTTTTCCGAGTTCATGACCTTCGATCCGAAAGACCCACATTGGTTTGACCGTGATCGGTTCATCATTTCCAACGGTCACGGTTCCATGCTGCTCTACAGCTTGCTGTATCTCACCGGTTATGAAGACATGACGCTGGAGGAGATCAAACGTTTCCGCCAGATCGACAGTCGCACGGTAGGCCACCCCGAATATCACCACGCAACAGGTATCGAGACCACGACCGGCCCGCTTGGTCAGGGGCTGGCGAATTCCGTTGGTTTCTCATTCGCTGAGAGAATCATGAACGCCTCCTTTGGCGATGATCTGGTCGACCATTTCACCTACGTCTTTCTGGGCGATGGATGCCTGATGGAAGGTATAAGCCAGGAAGCGATATCCTTTGCCGGCCATAGGAAGCTGGGGCGTTTGATCGCGTTCTTCGACAATAATTCGATTTCCATCGATGGAGCGACCAGGCTCGCTGAGTCCGACGATCAGGTTGCGCGTTTCCGTGCGTCCAATTGGCATGTGGTGGAAATCGATGGCCACGACACGGATGCCATTCGTAACGCCATTATCGAAGCCAGGAATGTGACCGATAAACCAACGCTCATCTCCTGCCGCACGATCATCGGCTTTGGTTTTCCAACCAAGGCGGGCACCCAGAAAGCGCATAGTGATGCACCCGGAGAAGAAGAAATCGCTGGAGCCCGCAAACTACTCGACTGGTCGTCACCGCCTTTTGAAATTCCGCAGAATTTGCTGGATGACTGGCGCAAGATCGGTGCCAAAGGCCGTGCGAAGCGACAGGAGTGGCTGGACCGGGTACAGCAAGCCAAGGGAGAACTGGGAGCGGATTTCAAACGCCGGATGGACGGCGAGCTACCCGATGGATGGCGCGAAGCGATCTCGGGTGCGAAGACGGAATTGCTGAAAAGCGAGAAGGATTTGGCGACGCGTCAATCCAGCGGCATCGTCCTCAATCATTTGTTTGATGCTATCCCTGAAATGCTGGGCGGCTCTGCCGATTTGACGCCGTCCAACAATACCAAAGCTAAGAACCAGACCGATATCGAGCCCGGTGCGTTTTCTGGGTCCTATATCCATTACGGCGTGCGCGAACACGGCATGGCGGCGATCATGAATGGCATCGCTCTTCATGGCGGTCTCATCCCTTATGGCGGTACGTTTCTGACCTTCTCGGATTATTGCCGCCCGTCCATTCGCCTTGCGGCCATGATGGAAATTCGATCGATTTTCGTGATGACCCATGATTCCATCGGTCTTGGCGAAGATGGGCCGACACACCAGCCGATAGAGCATCTCAGCGCGCTGCGGGCTATTCCTCAACTGGCAGTCTATCGTCCCGGCGACGCCATCGAAACTGCGGAGTGCTGGGAATCCATTCTGGACGAACCGCGGCAGGCAGCCCTCATCGCTCTTTCTCGCCAGCCCATGCCATTGCTGAGGCGCGAGCCGGGCAATGCTAATCTGTCCGCAAAAGGTGGATATGTGCTGCTGGATGCGGAAGGCGGCGAGCGGAAGCTGACGATCTTTGCCTCGGGTTCCGAGTTGCAGCTTGCGGTCGAGGCACGCGATGTTCTCCAGAGCGAAGGGGTGCCGACGGCTGTCGTTTCCATGCCTTGCAGGCTGTTGTTCGAAAAGCAGGACGCGGCCTATCAGCGGTTCGTGGTTGGTGAAACCAGAGCCCGTGTCGCGATTGAAGCCGCAGTTCAGGATTCCTGGGATCGCTATATCGGGCTCGATGGCAAGTTTGTTGGCATGCACCGCTTCGGCGCGTCCGGAAAGATCGAGGATGTCTACAAGAAGTTCGACATCACAACCGAGGCTGTCGTCACCGCTGCACGGGACGTGATCAAACAGTTGGGGCAGTAAGCTAAATAGGCGTTTACCCGTCTCGAGCCGTGGGTAGATACTCCGGCTCGAGGTAACGGGTCAGCATCTTGACCGTTTCTTCGGTCACCGCTGCGCGCTCCTCTTCTGGCAGCCTGCAAGCATAGACAATCAAAGCCTGAGCAGCTTCCACACCCACTGACGCGTGAAGATCCCGGGCATTGCGAAGCGTGGGCACGCGCAGTTCAAGTAAGTGCGAAATCAAATATTTCGTATGATCGAGCAAAGCCGTGCTTTTATCGGTGTTGTTGCTACGAACGGCTCGCAGGACATGATGAAAGGCCGGATTGGCCTCATGAAACATCAATGTCGCGCGCACGATCCAGTCGATGGCATCGCGAAGGGGCCACTCGGCAATGCCTTCCTGCTCCTGCAGGCCTATCAAACCTTCGATTTCGGCGACATATTTCTCTGCCATCGCTTCCACCAGCGCCTGCTTGTTGGGGAAGAACTTGTAGAGCAGGCCTACTGATGTCTTTGCGCGTGCGGCGATGGCATTGGTGGTCGCGTTATCGACGCCAACCTCGACGAAAACCTCAACCGCTGCATCCAGCAATTGCTGCACGCGGCGGCGGCCACGTTCCTGAACCGGCGCGCGCCGTGGCACAGACGAGGGCAGGTCGGCATCATCAATGGTTGGTCTAGAAGGCATCAGCGCGGTTTTCCTGAAAATCAGACTTTACGCGCATATCAAATCTCTGCGCTTGACGGCAGTCCCTATTATGAATAAAAAGAGAGTAATTACTCTCCTTATTTCATAGCAACTTTCACTGGCAGGTCTCCCATGAAGATACTGCGCGGTAAAACGGTCCTCATCACAGGCGGGGTATCGGGTATCGGCCTGTTGCTGGGGCGCAGGTTTCTGGCTCAGGGCGCAGCGCATCTGGTGATCTGGGACGTGCAGCAGCAGGCTCTGCACGACATTGTTTCTGAGTTGACGGGGCAAGGCTTCCACGTTTCTGGCTACTCTGTGGATCTGGCCGATCCAGCACGGATCGCAGCCGCAGCAGAAGAAATGCGGGCTGCGGGCGTTGAGGTCGATATTGTCATCAACAATGCTGGCGTCATTATCGGAAAAACTTTTTCGGAACACAGCGCCAGAGACATCGCGCTGACGATGGATGTCAACGCAGCAGCGCCGCTTTATGTGGCAAGAGAATTCCTGTCCGGCATGATTGCCCGCCGCAGTGGCCACATCGTCAACATCGCCTCCGCAGGAGGTATGGTCTCCAATCCCAAAATGTCGGTCTATTGCGCCAGCAAATGGGCCATCATCGGCTGGTCCGATTCCTTACGTATTGAGATGGAGCAGGAAAAAACCGGTGTCGGTGTGACCACGGTGACGCCCTACTACATCAATACCGGCATGTTTGCCGGTGTCCGCTCACCGTTCATTCCTATTTTGGACGCGGAGTATGTTGCAGACCGCATCATTGCTGCGGTCAAATCCAATCGTATTTTTCTGCGTCTGCCACGGATCATCAACTTTTTGCCGCTGCTGCGTGGGCTTATGCCGGTCCGCTGGTTCGACAGGATTGGTGGGCAATGGCTCGGAATATATCACACGATGGATGACTTCCGCGGCCGCAAGTAGGTTTGCAACGGGTCTTTGATCACAGTTTTGCCCGCATGATTTTTCATCACATCTATATTACCCATGCGTCATATGCATGGCGGTCGTGAATCCTTGTCTGTTATCAAGCAGCTCAATAAGGCCTATATCACAACCATCGAAACGACGTTGGAACCGAAGCCTGGTTGCTAACGTCAAGAGGCCTCACGAAAGGGGATCATCATGAACGTAGCACGCTCTTTCAACAACTGGCGCAAATACCGTCAGACCGTAACCGAACTGGGCCGCATGAGCTCGCGCGAACTTCAGGACCTCGGCATCAACCACGCCGACATCCGCAGCGTAGCCCGCGCAGCAGTTGGCCGCTAAGCTTCGGCTTTGAATTTTGCTTTATGACGAAAACGCCCGCTGATGAAGCGGGCGTTTTCGTTTCAGCCCGATAGAAATTCTGGATAGTTCTAGCCATGCGTTTTGCGCATGTCTGTACTGCAAGGAAATCTATTTAATAGGCGGTGAAAATTGCTATCTTAATCTCATCGAAGCGATGCACCTCCTCCCGCAAAGCTTCGAATTCAGGTAGCCCTATCCTCCTCCCAAGGGCGCCTGTCGGAACAGCGGCACTCCTCCTCCCAGTCGCTGTTCGGTTCTTTTTGGAAAGCCTGCCGCACCTCCTCCCGCGGCAGGCTTTTCTGCTTTAGAGCCACCCTTTTCTACAGTCCCAAATCCAGTTGCGGCGCTTGGACGCTTTCTTCCGTGTCGAGCGATGACAGCGTGACACCCAGCAGCCGAACCGGTCGTTTGAATGGGAAGACGGAGGCAAGCAATGTTTCGGCCATCTCAACAATCGTTTCGATATCAGAGATACCCAGTGATACCGTTTTGCTACGCGTTGCCTGCGTGAAATCCGAATATTTGATTTTTACGGTCACCGTCTTCCCGGTGATGTCGTGCGCCTCGCAGTGCCGCCATACCTTTTGCGCCAGCGGTCGCAGTTCCGCTTGGGCAAGGCCCAAATCATCGACATCCTCCACAAATGTATCCTCGGCTCCAATGGATTTGCGAATGCGGTTGGGTTTGACCTGTCGTTCGTCGATCCCGCGCGCAATGCCGTAAAAATAGGGGCCGGATTTGCCGAAGTGCTGCTGGAGAAAGGCGAGGGGCTTGGATTTGAGATCGAGCCCGGTCTCGATGCCATGTCGCCTCATCCGCTCTGCCGTGGCCGGTCCTACCCCATGGAATTTCTTGACGGGAAGTGCTTCGACAAAACCGGGTCCGTTTTTCGGCGTGATCACCGCCTGGCCGTTCGGCTTGTTCAGATCGCTTGCCATCTTCGCCAGAAATTTATTGTAGGAGATACCGGCGGACGCATTGAGGCCGGTAACAGCCTTGATCTTTGCACGAATTTCCAGCGCAATATCGGTCGCGATCTCCATGCCTTTCAGATTTTCTGTGACGTCGAGGTAGGCTTCATCCAGCGAGAGCGGTTCGATCAAGGGCGTATATTCCGCAAAAATCTCCCTGATTTGTTGCGAAACCTGTCGGTACACCTCAAAGCGCGGCGGTACGAAAATCAGATCGGGACATTTTCGTTTAGCGGTGACTGACGGCATGGCCGAATGCACGCCGAAGGTTCTTGCCTCATAGCTAGCAGCAGCCACGACGCCGCGCGCCGCCGACCCACCAACAGCGAGCGGTTTTCCACGAAGGTCGGGATTGTCCCGCTGCTCCACGGATGCGTAAAAAGCATCCATATCGACATGGATGATCTTGCGGACGGGCTGTGTGGGAATGGCGCTCATAAGACGATCGAGAGATGCTGAAACAAAAAGAGAACATATCAGCAAACGCAAAGATGTCCAACCTTTCCAAGATCGGTTTTAGGCTCCGCCACTACGGCGTGTTTCGCAAGCCATCCATGACAAGACGAACGATCCTGTGCGCCCGCTCGCGCCAGTCGGGTCCATCTGGAATCGAGTAGATGCCGAACAGCGCGTTCAGAACATCCGCGGGCTGGATGTCTCCCTTGATGGCTCCGGCTTCGACCGCGTTGTCGAGGAGCTTTCCAAATGCGGACTGCAGAAGATTTGAGCCTTCGGCAAAAAGCGTGGAATTGGATGTGAACAGCAATTTCAGGCTGCTGGCCATGCCGCGCTTGGCTGCCATATAGCCAACGAACCGCAGCATCCATTCTTCAAGCGCAGCGTCTGGCGCTTTTTCTGCCATCAACTCGGTCGCTGCCGTGGCGATCAGCTCGAGTTCGCGGCGATAAACGACTTCAACCAGATGTTCGCGGGTTGGAAAGTGCCGGTAAAGCGTGCCGATGCCGACGCCTGCGCGCCGGGCGATATCCTCGAGTGACGCGGCGGCGCCTTGTTCCGCAAAAGCAATTGCTGCGACTTCGACCAGCTTTTCACGATTGCGACGCGCGTCTGCACGCAACTGGGTCGGCGCAGGCGATTGCGACGGGCGCTCCTTCGGCACTTTAAATTCACTCCACACGAAAAGGCTTGACGAATGATCGCAAGTCACTAGATTAAACGGAGGCGCCTCCGGTTATGCGTGGCGCCGTTCAATCATTAGTTCAAATCGGGGGCAGATGTCATGCCGAAATCACACAAGGGGCCGGCTGAATAATCGCAATGTCGGAACCATCCGGCATTCTTGAGGTTTAGGCGTTCAATCCAGCGCCGCAAGCAGGAGCCTGTAATGACCCAATCCATCGACATCAGCCTCCATAACGACCCCGGCGGACATTCGTTCCCTCTCTGTCGACCCAACTCTCCGCTGGCCTTGAAGACCATGCCGGAGGAAATACGTCTGCCGGTGAAGGCGTTTTCAACGGATAGTCCTGCCGAAATCCTCGATTTCGCACTTCAGGCGGCCAAGAGCGGTTGCCAGGTGGCGCTCTGTACGCTGGTCGAAATTCGCGGCGGGTCATCTCGTCCACTTGGCGCGCATATGGCTGTCGCCAGCGACGGGCGCTATTGCGGCTATGTATCCGGCGGCTGCACCGAAGCAGCTGTTGCGGCCGAAGCATTGCAGGCGATCGAAGCCGGTCATGACCGTTTCGTTATGCTGGGTGAGGGATCGCCCTTCTTCGATATCGTGCTTCCATGCGGGGGCGGCATTACTGTTGCCATCCACCTTCTTCGCGATCTCGAGCCGATTTCCGCCGTTCTGGAGGCCATGAAAAGCCGAAAGCAGGCGCAGCTGTCTTACGCTTCCGGTCGGGAAGCCTTGTCACTCGGTGCCACGTCGGCTCAGACGGGTTGGGACGGAGATATCTTTGTAACCAGTTATCGCCCAGCCGTCCGTGTCGTGTTGTTCGGCCGCACTCTGGAGGTCGAGATGGCGTCGAAGGTTGCGAAGGCTGCCGGTTACGAGGTCGTGCTTTACGAGCATGCTGCGGGCGACGCGTCTGTAATCGATGCGAATACCGCTGTGGCACTTCTCCAGCATGATCTTGAGCTGGAAATGCCTGTGCTGGAGGCTGCATTGAAGGCTCGGCCTTTCTATATCGGCGCGCTCGGCAGTTCCCGCACCCACGAAAAACGCGTGGAGCGGCTGCGCGAGAGTGGCCATTCGGATGAGGCAATAGACCGGATCAAGGCGCCAATCGGGCTTTTCGGGCGCGCGCGTGACGCTCATTCGCTGGCGCTGTCGGTTGTCGCCGATATTGCCGCCAGTCGGCAGACCGCGCTGACGGCGGACTGAACACAAAAGACATCCCGCCGGGCCATGTCCGTGCGGCGTCATGGCAAGCAGACAGTCCTCCATTGAGGACCTGAACCCGTGGGCACCTCACCGTCCTGCGGACCATCATCATATCCATACGTTTCAGCCAAGGGAGATGTCCTATGCATTTTACCATCAATGGAGAAGCGATAGAGGTCGAGGCGGACATCCGCACGTCTCTGCTCGATCTCATGCGCAACACTCTGGGTTTTACCGGGACGAAAAAGGGTTGCGATCAGGGCGCATGCGGTGCCTGCACCGTGCTTGTGGATGGTGAGCGCATCAATTCCTGCCTCGCGCTTGCGGTTCAATATCAGGGCCGCAGCATCACAACGGTCGAAGGGCTTGCCGACAATGGCAATCTTAATGCCTTGCAGAAAGCCTTCATCGAACATGATGGCTTTCAGTGTGGCTATTGCACGCCCGGGCAGCTCTGTTCCGCCATCGGGATGGCAGGAGAGATCGAGCGTAACATCCCGAGCGCCGTCACCAGCGACCTTTCAGCAGACAGCATTGCGCTCAGCGACATTGAAATCCGCGAGCGTATGAGCGGCAATCTTTGTCGATGCGGCGCCTATAACGGCATTGTCGAAGCCATTTCCGAAACCTTGGCACATCAGACTGTGATGCCGACTGAAGAGAGGGCACGGGCATGAACATTTTTTCCTATCATCAAGCGTCAGATGCCGCTTCGGCCATCGCGCTCAAACAGGCAGGCCCTGCCGCGAAATATCTGGGTGGCGGCACCAATCTTGTCGATCTCATGCGCGAGACCGTCGAAAAGCCGGAAACGCTGGTCGATATATCGCATCTGCCAAGCACCATTGAGCAGCGCGCCGATGGCAGTCTGCTGATCGGTGCCGGAGTGAAGAATACGGCCCTTGCAGCCCATGATGCCATCAGGACTCATTTTCCGCTTCTGTCCCGCTCAATTCTGGCTGGGGCGAGTGCGCAAATCCGCAATGTGGCGACGGTTGGCGGCAATATCCTTCAGCGTACCCGCTGTCGGTATTTTTACGACAATGCCGCCCACTGCAACAAGCGACAGCCGCATGCGGGCTGTGACGCGCAGGAAGGTTTCAATCGCTACCATGCGATTCTCGGTGCCTCCGAAAGCTGCGTAGCGACCCATCCATCCGATATGAGTGTGGCGCTCGTTGCACTGGATGCCGTTGTTCACCTTCAGGGACCGGCGGGCACTCGCAGCATGCCGCTGCGTGACCTTCACCGTCTACCCGGTGAGCGGCCCGATTTGGAGACCGAACTCCAGTCTGATGAACTGATCACGGCGGTCGAAATTCCGCCGCTCGCTTTTGCGCGGCAGTCTGCTTACCGAAAGGTGAGGGATCGCGCGAGCTACGCCTTTGCCCTCATTTCCGTTGCCGCAGCTCTGGATGTGGACGAAGCCGGTATCGTGAAGGACGTCAGGCTGGCGCTTGGCGGTGTTGCCCACAAACCATGGCGCGCCTTGAAAGCCGAGGCGGCTTTGAAAGGTCAAAAGGCGGATGCGGATCGTTTCCGCGCTGCTGCAGAGGCGGAACTCGCGGATGCCGTTGGCCTACGTGATAACGCATTCAAAATCGAACTGGCGAAACGAACCATCGTTGCCGTTCTTGAAGAATTGAAGGGAGAAAACGCATGAGCGCCGAAACCCAAACCAAGCTAGAAGCAGGCAAGCCGGGCCGCTGGCAGCCCGCCATTACCGCTGACCCGATGCTGCGCAAACACGGCACGCTCGGCCAGCCCGTATCCCGCATTGATGGGCCGATGAAGGTTCAGGGCAAGACGCGTTTCGCTGCAGAGTTTCCCTATGACAACATCAGTTACGCAGCACTTGCCTTCAGCACCATCGCGCGCGGGCGCATAACCGATCTGGATGTTAAGGCCGCAGAGGCCGCGCCCGGCGTTATTCTGGTGATGACCTACAAAAATGCCCCCCGGATGAAAGCGCCGTCATTGATGATGTCGTCTCCCACAGCGGCAGGTTCCAACGATCTCCCGGTTATGCAGAACGACGAAATTCACTGGAACGGCCAGCCAATCGCGTTGGTTCTGGCGCAAACGCAGGAACATGCGGACTATGCCGCTTCGCTCATCAAGGCGGACTATGCGGTGCTGCCAGCGGTGACGTCATTCGATGAGGCGAAGAAAACACCACGCCAACTGGACAACCTTCTTGGTCAACCGCCCGTCGTGGAAATTGGCGATGCCGAGACGGCGCTCGCCAACGCCGAGGTCAAGGTCGATGTCATCTACCGGACGCCGCGCCATAATCACAACGCCATAGAGCTGCATGCGGCAACCGTTGCCTGGAACGACGACGAATTGCGTGTGCATGATGCCAGCCAGTTGCTGGACCTAACCAAGGGTCAGCTTGCAGATATCTTCGATCTCGATCTGGGCAAGGTCCATGTGACATCGCCCTATGTCGGTGGCGGTTTTGGCGGCAAATGTCTTTGGGACCACCAGATCCTCGCCTGCGCTGCATCGAAGCTGGCCGGACGACCTGTGCGGATCATGCTATCTCGCGAAGGCGTGTTTCGTATCATTGGCGGTCGCACGGTGACCGAGCAACGGGTGGGGCTCGGTGCGAAATCCGATGGCACACTGGATGCGCTGATCCACACGGGAACGGCGGCAATGACGCTGCACAATTCCTGCCCGGAACAGTTCACCTTTCCAGCAAAGCACCTCTACGCCGCCAGGACATTCCGCTTAGCGCAGGATGTCGCCGACATGGATATGCTGGTCAACACCTTCATGCGTGCGCCCGGCGAATCCGTCGGCACATTCGCCTTAGAGTGCGCGCTGGATGAACTAGCCGACAAGCTGGCAATGGACCCGATCGAGCTGCGTCGCCGTATCGAACCGGAAAAAGACCCAACGAGCGGCAAGCCGTTCTCGTCACGGTATCTCATAGAAGCCTATGAGAAGGGTGCCGAGAAATTTGGCTGGGATCGCCGAAGCCAGACACCACGCCAGAAGCGAGAAGGCGAATGGCTGATCGGCATGGGATGTGCGACTGCAACATATCCCTACCATCGTTTTCCCGGTGGTGCGGCGAGGATCAAGCTGACGGCAGAGGGTCATGTGACGGTCTCTACCGCCGTTCATGACATGGGCATGGGAACGGCCACGGCTCAGGCCCAGCACATCGCTGCGCGGTTGGGCGTGCCGCTCGACCATGTGACCTTCGAATATGGCGATAGCAACCTGCCGCGTGGGGTGATTGCTGGTGGCTCGACACAAACCGCTTCGATTGGCGGTGCCGTCATCGCTGCGACGGAAGTCTTTGTGGAGGAACTGATCAAGCTTGCTGGCAATGACTCACCGCTGGCCGGTCTGTCGCTTTCCGAGGTCGAACCTCGGGACGGCGGTCTCAGCCATGTGGACGACAAGAGCCGCTACGAGAGCTATCAGTCCATATTGCGCAGGGCAGGGCGTGAAGAGCTGGTCTGTGAAGCGGAAGGACCAGCACCGGCGGAGATGCAGGCTTTTTCGATGCACTCCTATGGCGCACAGTTCTGCGAGGTGCGGGTCAGTGCGCTAACGGGCGAAACGCGGGTGTCGCGGCTCCTCGGCTCCTTTGATGCAGGGCAGATACTGAATGCCAAGATGGCCACCAGCCAGTTCAAGGGTGGTATCATCATGGGCATCGGCCTTGCACTCACCGAAGAAACCAATTTCGATGAGAGAACAGGTCGCGTGGTCAATGCTTCGCTGGCGGATTATCATGTACCGGTGCAGATGGATGTCCCACCCATCGACATCATCTACACCAACAAGCCAGATCCACAGGCACCCATGGGCGCACGCGGCATCGGTGAAATTGGTATCACGGGTGTCGGAGCGGCGATTGCCAACGCAGTCTACAATGCAACGGGCGTGCGTATTCGTGATCTGCCGATGACGCTGGACAAGGTGATGGCTGGTTTGTGACCATGCCATATGGAAGATTGAACTGAAGATTACGCGGGGCGATCATGCTCCGCGTATTTTTTGTCGAACTACCTTGATCAAGCAGCGAATACTTGCTCGCCACCAATCCACGTACTTCTCATATGATGGTCATCGGTCAGCACTACGAAATCCGCGTCGTAACCGGCTTTCAAACGGCCTTTATGATCTGACACACCGATGGCCTCTGCCGGGTAAAGGCTTGCCATGCGCACGGCTTCCTCAAAATCGAGCCCCAGCTGACGATTGACGAAAAGCACCGATGACAGCATGTCGATGTCGGCCCCCGCCAGCGTGCCGTCCGCCAGCGTCAACCGTCCGTCCTTGCGATAAATTTTCCGGTCGTTCAGCGTCAGGCCGGTCAAGTCGGTGCCGATGGTGGACATGGCGTCGGTGACGATGAAGACCCGGCCCGGTCCACGCTTTGCTCGCAGGGCAAGGCCCATCGAGGCGGGGTGGACGTGGAAACCATCGGCAATGATACCAGTCGAGAGCATGCCAAGATCGAGCGCTGCGCCGACAAGGCCGGGCGAGCGATTTTCCAGCGGGCTCATGGCATTGAATAGGTGGGTTACGGTGCGCGCACCAGCTTCGGCATAGGCTTTTGCCGTCTCATAGGGCGCATTGGTGTGGCCAAGGCTGACGGTAAAACCAGCCTTCGCCAGCGCTCTGACCTGCTCCTCAGTCGTGTTTTCAGGCGCGACCGTAATCATCAGCGCTTCGAAGCTGTGGCCGATGGCCAGCAGGCGTTCGAGATCCACATCTTCCATAGGCCGGATTAGCCCCGGATGATGGGTGCCCTTGCGGGCAACGGAAAGATGCGGGCCTTCCAGATGCAGGCCAAGAAAGCCCGGAACTTTCGCTTCCTTTGCTTTCAACCCGGCTTCGATGGCCGCTGCCGTTATCTCGCGCGTGTCGGTAATCAGAGTGGGAAGAAGCGCGGTCGTTCCGAATTTCGCGTGTGCGGCGCAAATTTGTCGGATGCCTTCAACAGACTGATCGTCGTTCAGCATCACGCCGCCGCCGCCATTGACCTGCAAATCGATAAAGCCCGGCACGATGATTGTGCCCCCGGCATCGACCTGCTCTATGCCGGATGCGAGTTCACCCTGCGCCACGATGCCTGAGACCTTGCCGCTATCGATTAGCAAGGCGCTGTTGTCGTGCCACTGCAAACCATCGAAAATCCGGGCATTGGTCAGTGCTTGAGCCATGATCAGCGGGTCTCCGTGACTTTCTTAAGGGCGGCTGGCGCGTCAGGATTAAAGCCGCGCGAACGCGACCATGCTTCTACGAAACCGTAAAAGGGCACGATGAGGGCAAGGGAATCTGTCAGCGGATGGCCGGTTTCGACGAACGGCAGGCGGCGCGCATGGGCCGCACCATCGGCAGTGATGAAGGCAAGCGCGCCCTTTTCTGCAAGACTGTCGGCGGTGCTGCGCACGGAAGAGAGCGCCGCGTCACGTGCCGCAAAGGTCACGACGGGGAAGCGCCGGTCTACCAGAGCCACCGGTCCATGCAGCACCTCGGCGCTGGAATAGGCCTCGGCATGCATTTCCGATGTCTCCTTGAATTTCAGGGCAGCCTCGCTGGCAATGGCCAAGGATGGGCCGCGACCGAGCATATAGAGCGATTCAGCCTCACCCAATTCCGCCGCCAGTTCGTGCCAATCCAGCTTTATTGCTTCGGCAAGCTTTTCAGGCAAGTGCTGGATGGAACGCTGCAAATCCGCATCTGCAGTCCATTCGCCGAGGATCGCCAGGCCGGCCAGCACCGAGTTGAAGAAGGATTTGGTGGCCGCGACCGCAAGCTCCGGCCCGGCATTGATATCGACGGCATGGGCTGAAGCATCAGATAGCGGCGAGGGCTGAGTGTTGGTCAGCGAAATCGTCAGCGCGCCGGAGGCCGCTGCCGATTGGGCAAGCGCCACGATGTCCGGGCTTTTGCCCGATTGCGAAATGGAGATGGCTGCCGCCTGATCGAGCTTCAACGATTTGCCATAGATGGAGGCAAGCGATGGACCGATGGAGGCCACGGCGCGGCCTGCCTGTTGCTCGATGGCGTATTTGAGGAAATGCGCTGCATGATCGGAAGACCCGCGCGCGATGGTAATGAGGAAAGCGGGGTCACGCTCGCGCAACGCTTTGCCCGCTGCGTGTAGCGCATCCTGCGAGCGGCTCAGCAGACGGCTGGCGGCATCGGGAATTTCATCGATTTCCTGGCGCATATGGCTTGGCATGGTATTCTCTCTTCCTGTGGTGCCGGCCTGCAAATCAGCCGCCCATCCGGGTCATTCTGTCAGTGTCATTTCAGCGACGAAGTCATAGGCGTCACCGCGATAGAGCGAGCGGGTCAGTTCCACCACCCGGCCAGACTCCAGATAGGATATCCGCTCAATAGTGAGCCCCGCCGATCCCTCGGGAACAGCCAGCAGGCCCGCATCCTCACGGCTCACATTGCAAGCGGAAATTCGCTGCACGGCGCGAACCGGCTTGTGGCCAGTGCGGTGAAGCTCGGCATAAAGCGAGGTTCCGACCGCCTTCGGGTCCGGCAGAATATCGGAGGCGAGGCTGGCGCGCTCGATGGCAAGCGGCAATTCATTGGCAATGCGCAGGCGCTCCAGCCGTGCGACCATCATATCGACCTTGAGGCCGAGCATCATCATTTCATCGGATGAGGGATGAAACAGCCCGCGCGCCAGCCATTCGGAACGAGTAACATAACCCCGCCGTGCCATATCTTCGGTAAAGGATGTTAGTCGCGACAAGGGCTGTTGCAGGCGCGAGACCGGCTTCATGACGAAGGTGCCCGACCCATGCTTGCGGGTCAAAAGCCCATCCTTGACCAGATCGTCCACCGCCTTGCGAACGGTGACCCGGCTGACATTGGCGAATTCGGCCAGATCGCGCTCAGGTGGCAAGGCCTGTCCATGGCTGAGTTTGCCGGAAAGTATAGCCTCTTCCAGCGATTGCCGAAGCTTCATGTAAAGCGGGCCGGATCCGTTGGATTGCAGATCGTCTGGCGTCAGGAACTGGGACAGGGTTTCCGTCATGCCGCCCCCTCTTCCACGTGGGCAAAAGCGTTTTTCGCAAGTGCGATGGAGCCGGCCAGTGCATCTTCCAACG
Source organism: Agrobacterium sp. 20P9.1.2 (assembly GCF_057799395.1). Classification (NCBI taxonomy): domain Bacteria; kingdom Pseudomonadati; phylum Pseudomonadota; class Alphaproteobacteria; order Hyphomicrobiales; family Rhizobiaceae; genus Agrobacterium; species Agrobacterium sp. 20P9.1.2. The sequence goes on along the minus strand of NZ_JBYOKI010000002.1, from coordinate 512,794 downwards.
GTTGAACGAGGCGTTCGCGATGGCGTTGCGCCAGATAGGGTGCATAGAGCGCAGACAATCCGCCGAGAAGGCAGAGCCTGCCGCCGTCCGTCAGCTCAGCGACGCGGTCCAGAGAGAGGTCGATGTCGCCAGCAGACTGACGCAGGATTGTCAGGGCCGCTTCATCGCCCGCCGCGGCAAACTCAAACACGCGGGGTGCATAGCGGCCATAATCACCGGGCTTTGCGGCTTGCGAAAAGGCCACCATCTTGCGTGGCTCATTGTTGAAAGCGTCCAGCAACGCACGGGTCATTTCAGTCTGTGGCGAGATACCATCATAGGCCAGCAGGCTTTCCTGCAAGGCCAACTGGCCAAGCCGCGCACCGCTTCCCAAATCACCCAAATGATAGCCCCAACCACCGATGTAGCGGATGTCGGCACCAGTGCGGGCGATATAGATCGTACCGGTGCCCAGAATGGCCACCGCGCCATTGCCCTCACCGAGAGCGCCCTGCAAAGCGATCAGCCCATCGGACTCGATAATCGAATTGTAGAAGGGCAGGCGCGGCATGACATAGGCGACAGTATTTTCGACGTGGTTGCCTGCAAGCCCGAGAAAGGCGTAGGCATCTTTCACGAGGTCGGTATCGAGGCCCGCATCTGCAAAAGCCGCTGTCGCAGCGTCTGTAATGTTGAGAATAGCCGTATCGGGCGCGGTCATGATGTTGGACGCGCCGCTTTTGCCACGGCCGAGAATTCTGCCGGTTGCGTCTGCGACTGCTGCCCGGCAACTCGTGCCGCCGCCGTCGACTCCCACGAGATATCGCTGCATGAAATTGTCTCCTGTTGCGAAGATACCAAAAAAATACCAATTTCCAAGTGGCAAAGCAAAAATTTCTGAGATTGCGATAATCTACAATGATAACAGAGATTTGCACTCTTTCCGCATTCGGCTGGGTTCAATAAATAAACCATTTCTTAAAAGACGCTGGACAATTGGTATTTTTTTGGCATTAAATCCTGATGCAGGGAGTTTTTGGATGAGCGCAAGCGGAACGGAAGGTTTGCACGAAAAAGCGAAGGGCCTCGACACCATGGTGCCGGGGGATGTTCTGTCGCTTTTGAGTTCAGGCCAGCAGGAAGCCGCACGGACCGTGGATGCGGTGCGTGACGCAATCGCCGTGGCTTCCGCGCTCGCAGCTGATGCTATCGCGTCCGGTCACAAACTTGTTTACGCTGGTGCGGGAAGCTCTGGCCTGATGGCGATGGCGGATGGGCTGGAACTGCCCGGCACTTATGGCATCGGGCGCGACCAGATCGCCATCCTGTTTGCAGGCGGCGCCAGCAATTTGTCCGATATGCCGGGTGCGCCCGAAGACGATGTCGATCAGGCGCGACTGGATGCTGAAGGAGCAATTAGAGCAGGAGATTGCGTCGTTGCGATTTCCGCCAGTGGCTCGACCCCTTATGCGCTGGCCGTCGCAGAGGTCGCTCGGAAGAAGGGCGCGCGGGTAGTGGCGATTGCCAATAACCCTGATGCCAGACTTTTCGATGATTGCGACGTTGCGATATTGCTGCGGACACCGCCGGAATTCGTATCCGGCTCCACCCGCATGGGTGCAGGCACGGCGCAGAAAATCGCGCTCAATATGTTTTCGACACTGATGGCGATCCGTCTTGGTCATGTGCATGACGGCTATATGGTCAATCTGCGGGCAGACAATAAAAAGCTTATCGAGCGCGCCGCACGGATCGTATCGGGCGTAACGGGTGTGGATATGAACGAGGCTGGACGTTTGGTGGAAAAGGCGTCCGGCTCCGTCAAGATCGCGATTCTGCTGGCGGCAGGCGCGAAAGACAAGAATTCAGCCGAAACCATGCTTGAGACAAGCGGCCACAATGTTCGCCGCGCGCTTCAGCTGATCGGCGGATGAGACTGCAACAACCATAGTTGATGAACGCCGTGGCGGCGTTACACCAAGAGGGAGAACAACATGACCCGTAATCTCACCAAGGCGCTGGCTCTGGGCGCAAGCCTGTTTGCCTATGCTGGCATGGCATCGGCAGCAGACGTGACGCTGACCATTGAAAGCTGGCGCAACGACGATCTGGCCATCTGGAAAGACAAGCTCATTCCAGCATTCGAAGCCAAAAACCCGGGCATCAAGCTCCAGTTCCAGCCCATGGCACCGACCGAATACAATGCCGCGCTGAATGCCAAGTTGGAATCCGGCTCCGCTGGCGACCTCATCACCTGCCGTCCGTTCGATGCCTCGCTTGAGCTTTTCAAGAAGGGCTATCTCAGCGATCTGTCCAAGAACCCCGGTATGGAGAATTTCTCCGACGTTGCGAAAACTGCATGGTCTACAGACGATGGCGATCAGACCTTCTGCGTGCCCATGGCATCGGTTATCCACGGCTTCATCTACAACAAGGAAGCCTTCGATACGCTGAAAATTGAGGTCCCGAAGACGGAGGCTGAATTCTTTGCAGCGCTCGACAAGATCAAAGCTGACGGCACCTATGTTCCGATGGCAATGGGCACCAAGGATTTGTGGGAAGCCGCGACCATGGGCTACCAGAACATCGGGCCGAATTACTGGAAGGGCGAAGAAGGCCGTCTGGCGCTGATCAAGGGCGAGCAGAAGCTGACCGATGCCGATTGGGTCAAGCCTTATGAAGTGCTTGCCAAGTGGAAGGATTATCTTGGCGACGGCTTCGAAGCCCAGACCTATCCTGACAGCCAGAATATGTTCACCCTCGGCCGCGCTGCTATCTATCCTGCTGGTTCCTGGGAAATCTCCGGCTTCAACACGCAGGCCCAGTTCAAGATGGGTGCTTTCCCGCCGCCGGTCGAAAAGGCAGGCGATACCTGCTACATTTCTGACCATACCGACATCGGCATGGGTGCCAATGCCAAGTCGAAGCACCCGGCAGAAGCTGCTAAGTTCCTGGAATGGGTTGCCTCTGCGGAGTTCGCCGATCTCTATGCCAACGCGCTCCCGGGCTTCTTCAGCCTGAACAAAACCGCAGTAAAGATGGCCGACCCGCTTGCCCAGGAATTCGTGTCCTGGCGCGAAAAGTGCAAGCCGACGATCCGCTCCACCTATCAGATCCTGTCACGTGGCACGCCTAACCTCGAAAACGAGACCTGGGTTGAATCCGCCAACGTGATCAACGGTACGGACACACCGACCGTTGCTGCTGAGAAGCTGCAGAAGGGTCTCGACAGCTGGTACAAGCCTGCAAAGTAAGTCTGGGTTTGTGCATGGCGATCAAAAGTCGCCATGCACCTTCAGCCTATCGACCATATCCAGCCTGAGCATCTTGCCGTTGCTGGCAAGCTGTCTCAGGTGCGGATTGCTGGCAGCATCCAAGCGCATGGCGCGATGATTGATTTTCCTTTTAGACAGTTCGGACCGATCCCATGAGCGCCGATATCACTTCCAACGATCAAAGATCGATCCGGCGGCCGTTTCGCTGGCATATTCTCATATTCATGCTGCCGGCATTTCTGGTCTACACGGCTGTCATGATCATTCCGCTTGGCAGCACCTTGTGGCTCTCCTTCTTCCGGGAAGTGGACGGTCAGAGAATTTTCGTCGGCATGGAGAATTTCAAAGCGCTGTTCTTCGAAGATCGCTGGTCTGTTAGCTTCTGGAATGCGCTGGTCAACAACATCTACTTTTTCATCATCCACATGCTGGTGCAGAACCCCATCGGTGTTGCTCTCGCGGCCCTGCTCTCGTTACCAAAGCTGCGCTTTTCGGCCTTTTACCGCACCGCCATCTTTCTTCCGACGCTGCTCTCCTTCGTGATCGTCGGCTTCATATGGAAGCTGATCCTTTCGCCGCTCTGGGGCATCGCGCCGACGCTGCTGGATTTCGTTCATCTGAAATTCTTGTTTGCCCCGTGGCTCGGCAGGCCTAATTCGGCTCTCATCGCCGTATCGCTGATTTCGGTCTGGCAATATGTCGGCATCCCAATGATGCTGATCTATGCGGCGCTTTTGAACATTCCCGATGAGGTGATCGAGGCTGCCGAGATGGATGGGATTACGGGCTGGAGCCAGTTCTGGAAGATCAAGCTGCCGCTCATTCTTCCCGCCATCGGCATCATCTCCATTTTGACATTCGTCGGAAATTTCAACGCCTTCGACCTGATTTACACCGTGCAGGGCGCGCTTGCCGGGCCGGATGGATCGACTGACATTCTGGGAACACTGCTCTATCGAACCTTCTTCGGCTTCCAGCTTCAGCTTGGAGATCGCTCCATGGGCGCGACGATTGCGACAGTGATGTTCCTCATCATTCTCGCCGGTGTCAGCTTCTATCTCTTTGCCATTCAGCGCCGCATGCGCCGCTATCAGTTCTGAGAGGGGAAGCAGACATGTCGAAAGCCCGTTCCTCCATCGCCCGCACAGTCGCCGCCCACGCGATCCTTCTCACCTATACCGCCATCGCGCTTTTTCCGGTGGTGTTGACGATCATCAATTCGTTCAAGTCGCGAAACGCCATCTTCCGCAATCCCATGCAGGTGCCGCTGCCATCGACCTTCGATCTGGTGGGTTACACCACCGTACTGGGGCAAAGCGATTTTGTGCATTACCTGCAAAATTCGCTGATCGTCACCGTCGTGTCGATTGCCCTTGTTCTGCTCTTTGGGGCGATGGCGGCCTTTGCGCTGTCGGAGTATCGCTTCAAGGGCAACACCTGGCTTGGGCTGTATATGGCGCTGGGTATCATGATCCCCATTCGCCTTGGCACCATCGGCATCTTGCAGGGCATGGTGGCGACGGGGCTGGTCAATACGCGCACCGCCCTTATTCTGGTCTACACGGCGCAGGGTCTGCCGCTTGCGATCTTCATTCTGTCGGAATTCATGCGCACGGTTTCCGATGATCTGAAGAATGCCGGGCGAATCGATGGTTTGTCGGAATATAAGATTTTCTTCCGCCTCGTTTTGCCACTCATCCGCCCATCCATGGCAACGGTGGCCGTCTTCACCATGATCCCGATCTGGAACGATCTGTGGTTCCCGCTGATCCTCGCGCCCAGCGAAGCGACCAAGACAATCACGCTCGGGGCGCAAATCTTCATTGGCCAGTTCGTGACGAACTGGAACGCAGTTCTGGCAGCGCTTTCGCTGGCGATTGCCCCGGTTCTCGTCCTTTACACCATCTTCTCGCGGCAATTGATCCGCGGCATCACGGCAGGAGCGGTGAAATGAGCGAACAACCCCTCAAGGTTCTGGTTGCCGGTCTCGGCAATATGGGCATGAGCCATGCGCTGGCCTATGCCGCCAATCCGGGCTTCGAAATCGTCGGTCTCGTCAATCGCTCCACACCCGCTTTGCCTGCGCCGCTTTCGAGCCACACAATCCTGCCGTCCTTTGAGGATGCGCTGGCGGAATTGAAGCCGGACCTCTGCTCGATCAATACCTATTCCGATAGTCACGCCGCCTTTGCCATCAAGGCGATGGAGGCGGGGTGCCATGTCTTTGTTGAAAAGCCGCTGGCAACAACGGTGGCCGATGCCGAACGTGTCGTTGCCTGCGCCCGCGCCAATGGCCGAAAACTGGTGGTCGGTTATATTCTTCGCCACCATCCATCCTGGATGAAACTGATCTCGCTCGCTCGGGAGCTTGGTGGCCCTTACGTCTTCCGCATGAACCTCAACCAGCAGTCATCGGGTAAGACATGGGCGACGCACAAGGCGCTGATGCAGACCACGCCGCCGATTGTTGATTGCGGGGTGCATTATGTCGATGTCATGTGCCAGATCACGGATGCGAAACCGGTGTCGGTTCGCGGCATGGGCCTGCGCCTATCCGATGAAATCGCGCCTGACATGTATAATTATGGCCACCTTCAGGTCACCTTCGATGACGGCTCCATCGGCTGGTACGAGGCGGGATGGGGCCCGATGATTTCGGAAACGGCATTCTTCGTCAAAGACGTCATGTCACCGAAAGGCTCGGTCTCTATCGTGATGGACCCGAATGCCAAATCCGACGATATCGATACGCATACAAAGACCTCAACCATCCGCCTTCACAAGGCGCAGACGGGACCGGATGGCCAGTTCATCCAGCCGGATCAGTTTCTGCAGATGGAGGGTGAGCCGGGGCATCAGGAGCTGTGCGACCGGGAACAGGCCTATGTTCTCAAAGCCATCCGCGAAGATATCGATCTCAACCGGCACATGACCGATGCCGTCCAATCGCTGCGTATCTGCCTTGCGGCGGATGAAAGCGCGCGAACCGGTCGCATGGTCGATCTTTGAATCTGGAGAAAATCCTTGGGTAATCTGACACTCAAATCCGTCGCAAAATCCTTTGGCACTGTCGATGTGCTGAAAGGCATCGATCTGGAGGTCAAGGACGGCGAGTTCGTGATCTTCGTCGGCCCATCGGGCTGCGGCAAATCCACTTTGCTGCGAACCATTGCGGGGCTTGAGGATATCAGCTCCGGCGAAATCGTCATTGATGGTCGGGAAGTGTCTGCTGTGCCCCCCGCCAAGCGCGGCATCGCCATGGTTTTCCAGTCTTATGCGCTTTATCCGCATCTGACGGTGAAAGATAATATGGGTCTCGGTCTCAAACAGGCCGGAACGCCGAAGGATGAAATAGAGGCGCGGGTTGCCAATGCATCCTCCCTGCTGTCGCTCGGACCTTATCTGGAGCGACGTCCGGCAGAACTGTCCGGCGGACAGCGTCAGCGCGTTGCTATTGGCCGCGCAATTGTGCGCGAACCAACGCTTTTCCTGTTTGATGAGCCGCTTTCCAATCTCGATGCAGCACTGCGCGTCCAAACGCGCCTGGAAATTGCCCGTCTCCACCGCCGCCTGAAGGCGACGATGATTTATGTGACGCATGATCAGGTCGAGGCGATGACGCTGGCCGACAAGATCGTCGTTCTCAACGCCGGTCGCATCGAGCAGGTCGGTTCGCCTATGGAACTATATAACCGCCCGGCCAATCTGTTCGTCGCAGGCTTCATCGGCTCGCCGCAGATGAATTTTATCGATGCCGAACGACTGGGTGAAAGCGGCTACAAGACGCTGGGTATTCGTCCTGAACACATCGTGCTGTCGCGCGATAGCGGCACATGGTCCGGCAAGGTCGTGCATGTCGAGCATCTGGGTGCCGACACAATCGTCTATCTGGAAAGCGATGCCGTCGGCCTTCTGACGGTGCGGCTGTTTGGTGAACATGCCTATGCGCCGGACGATGTGGTTTATGTCTCACCCAGTGGAGATGCTACGCATCGGTTTGACGTTGATGGCAACGTCATTCGATGATGCTTCGTTCTGCCTTCGTAAAATCGCTGCGTCAGGTCTCCCATGGCTGATATTTTGCTGGAAGTCTGTGTCGATGACATTGCCGGTCTCAAAGCCGCAATCAAAGGCGGTGCGGACCGGATCGAACTTTGCAGCGCGCTTTCCGTCGGCGGGCTGACGCCATCGGTGGGATTGATGAGCCTTGCCGGACGCTCGCCAGTGCCCTGCTACGCGATGATCCGCCCGCGTGTCGGTGACTTCGTCTATTCCGCCGACGAACTGGCGGTCATGGAAGACGATATAAGGTTTGCGGCATCCTGCGGCATCGCTGGCGTCGTCTTCGGTGCCAGTCTGCCCGATGGGCGGCTGGATCAGAACGCTTTGATGCAATTGTCAGAGGTGATTGGCTCCATGCCGCGCACCTTGCACCGCGCGTTCGATCTGGTGCCGGATATGGAAGAGGCAATCGAGATCGCCATAGCCTGTGGTTTCGAGAGAATATTGTCCTCGGGTCGTGCGGTGTCGGCATCAGATGGAATTGATGACCTCAAGACGGCGATAAAGACTGCTGCCGGGCGGATTTCGATCATGCCGGGCTCAGGCGTGAATCTCGAGACGATCGATAGGTTGCTTGCTAAGCTCGATGTTTCCGAAGTGCATTCCTCCTGCTCATCAAGCGTTGTCTCAAATAACTCTGCGGTCGTCGATTTTGGCTTCTCCGCCTCTGCAATCAAGCAGACCGATGCGAACATTGTCCGCGCCATGAAAGACCGGATTGCATCGCGGACCCAGTAGAGCGCCCACGTCCCGCACTTTAGCGTCAATGCATAAAATTCGCGCACGATCAAAAATTAAGCTTGACGCTTCCTCTTTTTACGGATTGATTTGAACCAATAGATAATTGGTACGAACCAATGACCGATAACTCCAAAATCCTCGGACCGGAAAACGCCAATTACGCACTCGAGCGATTGCGTGAGCTGATTGCTGTCAGCGCTTTCGGTCGAGACGGGAAATTGCCGACCGAGCGGACGCTATCCGAGCGTCTCAGCGTAGGCAGGCGTGAAATTCGTCGGGCGCTGGAAGTGCTGGAGGCTGAAGGTCTGATTTGGCGCAAGCAGGGTGCAGGCACATTTCTCGGTCAAAAGCCGGACAGTTGGGGCGACCACGCGGCGAGCCTCGTTGACGGAACCAATTTCATGGAGATCATGGAGGTTCGCCTTCGTCTCGAGCCACAGCTGGCGCAGCTCGCAGCCATGCGCGCTAAGCCTTCCGACATCGCCCGTATGCGCGAGACCTGCGCCAAGATTTACGAACGCACGGATGCCGACTGGCGTGAATTGTGGGATGGCTCGCTGCACAGGTTGATCGCGCAAAGCGCCGGAAACCAGCTGTTTCTCTCACTGTTCGACGTGGTCAACCGCGTTCGCCAGGATCCGTCCTGGCAGGCGGTGCGAGAACGCGCCCGCCGCATTGACAGGACCTTGAAGGAATCGCGCGACCAGCACGACGAGATCATCGATGCGATTGCCGAGCGGGACCCTTCCAAAGCGGGTGAGGCGATGCGCAACCATCTGCTGACGCTTCAGGAACGCCTTATCCGCCAGACCTCCATGGATCACCTTGACCATACATCCAAGGGAGATGGCTGACTGACAGATGCGGGGAAGCCCTCCGTAACGGCAAGAACCGGAAAACCGGCTGCCAAACAAACCGACCAGAGGAACGAAGATATGAAAAGACAGATAAAATTTTCCGGTTACTTGCTGGCAGCAGCACTCCTTTCATCCACACTTCACGCGGCAGACATCCGCATTGGTTTGCAGGATGATGCCGATGTGCTCGATCCTGCCCAATCTCGCACATTCGTCGGGCGTCTCGTCTACACCAGCATGTGCGACAAGCTCGTCGATCTCGACAACAATCTGGCCGTCGTTCCACAGCTGGCAACGAAATGGGCCTGGGGTGATAATGGCAGCACGCTGACCATGGATTTGCGTGAAGGTGTTGTCTTCCACGATGGAACGCCCTTCAATGCTGAAGCCGCCGTCTATACCATCGAACGCAACATGACGATGCCGGAATCGCGTCGCAAGAGCGAGCTTGCCTCGGTCGCAAAAGTCGAGGCGACTGCTCCGTATCAGATCAAGTTTACCCTCAAAAGCCCCGATGCGAGCCTTCTTGCGCAGCTTTCCGACCGCGCGGGCATGATGATTTCTCCGAAGGCCGGAAAAGAGCTTGGCGCCAATTTTGGCTCTAAGCCGGTTTGCGCCGGGCCATTCAAATTTGTCGAACGCATTCAGCAGGACCGCATCGTTCTGGAGAAGTTCGCGGATTACTGGAACAAGGACAATATCTTCCTCGACAAGGTCACGTTCCTCCCGATCCCGGATACGACCGTGCGTCTCGCCAATCTGCGCGCCGGTGATCTCGATATGGCAGAGCGCATTTCCGCGTCTGACGCCGCATCGGTTAAGGACGATCCGAAGCTGACCTATGGCGAGGTTGTCGGTCCCGGTTACATGGCCATGTATGCCAATATTGGAAATGGCGCGCGTGCCGAAAATCCGTTCGGCAAGGACAAGCGTTTGCGTCAGGCATTTTCGCTGGCGATCGACCGCGAGGCGATCAATCAGGTCGTGTTTGAGGGAACTGCGTTGGCTGGAAATCAGCCTTGGCCTTCGACCAGCCCGTGGTTCAACAAGGATATCCCGGTGCCAGCCCGCGATGTTGAGAAGGCAAAGGCGCTGATGAAGGAGGCGGGCTATGACCGCTTCGAAATCGAGTTGCAGCACGCCAACAACACCACGCAGACCCAGATGATGCAGGTCATTCAGGCCATGGTGGCGGAAGCGGGCTTCGACGTAAAGCTGAAGGCGACGGAATTTGCGACGCTGCTGTCCGAGCAGACGGCAGGCAATTACGTGCTTTCGCGCTCTGACTGGTCGGGCCGGTCCGACCCGGATGGCAATATCCACCAGTTCGTGACCTGCAAGGGTGGCATCAACGACACGAAATATTGCAATCCAGACGTGGACAAGCTGCTGAACGAGGCTCGTGCCTCGACAGACAATGCGGTGCGTAAAGAGAAGTATGACGCTGCGACCAAGATTCTCGATGAGGATCTTCCGCTGATCTATCTGGGCCACCAGGCCTATCTCTATGCGACGTCGAAAGCCGTCACCGGTTTCCAGCCTTCCTCTGATGGCATGATCCGGCTGACCGGCGTGAAAAAGGGTTCGTAAGACGACGATTGTTTTCCCGATGCGTGGTGCTTGCCGCGTATCGGGAAATCCCGACACGGCCTGCGCGCCACAAGGATCATCCCATGCATATATACATCGGCAAGCGGCTTCTGGTGGCCATTCCGACGCTGCTCATCATCTCCATTTTCGTGTTTTCTCTGCAAAAACTGCTACCCGGCGATCCTATTCTCGCCATGGCGGGCGAAGAGCGCGATCCTGTCGTCATCGAGCTTTTGCGGGAGAGATACCGGATGAACGATCCTTTCATCTACCAGTATTTCTATTGGCTCGGCTCCTTGTTGCAGGGTGATTTCGGAATTTCGCTCAGGACCAATCAGCCGGTTCTCGAACTGATTGGACAGAAGCTTCCCGTTACGATCCAGCTTGCGCTCATGTCGATGTTTTTTGCGCTCATCATTGGGGTACCGATTGGTATTCTGGCAGCGGTCAAGCAGAACACATGGATCGACTATGTCTCCAACATCGTCGCACTGTCAGGACTTTCGATCCCGAACTTCTGGCTGGGCATCATGCTTATTCTCCTGGTGTCGGTGCAGCTGGGATGGCTGCCTGCATCGGGCTACGAGTCGATTTTCGTTGATCCCGTGCGGTCGATCCAGACCATGATCATGCCGTCCTTCGTTCTGGGAAACGCCCTGGCGGCAACGTTGATGAGGCACACACGCTCGGCCATGCTGTCTGTCATGAAGTCGGATTACATTCGCACGGCGCGGGCAAAGGGTCTTTCCAACTGGCAGGTCATTTTCAGTCATTCTTTCCGCAACGCGCTTTTGCCCATCATCACTCTTGCAGCGCTGTTGTTTGGCGAACTGCTGGCCGGTGCCGTTTTGACCGAACAAATCTTCACCATTCCGGGCTTTGGCAAACTTATCGTCGATGCCGTCTTCACGCGTGATTACGCCGTCGTTCAGGGCGTCGTTCTCTGCACCGCTGTCGGCTTCATTCTCATGAACCTGCTGGCCGATGTCGTCACCGTCTTGCTCAACCCCCGTATGAGGACTGCGATATGAGCGCCGCCATAGAGACAGGTCCAGTCGCCCAAAAGTCCGAGAGCCGCGCCTGGAAAAAAATGAAGCGCAACAAAAGCGCCATTGCCGGGCTTGTCATCATAACATTCTTCGCGCTGCTGGCTGTCGTCGCGCCGCTTTTGCCGCTGGCTGATCCCTATGCCACAAGCTGGAGTGCAATCCGCAAGGCACCGTCGCTCGCGCACTGGATGGGTACGGATGATATCGGGCGAGACATTCTTTCGCGCATGATCTGGGGTGCGCAGGCTTCACTCATGGCGGGCGTGATTTCCGTTGCCATCGCGGTCGCGGCGGGTGTGCCGCTGGGGCTCGTATCGGGCTATTTCGGAGGCTGGATCGATCAGGTCATTTCGCGCATCACGGAAGCCTTTCTGGCAATGCCCTTCCTCATCATGGCGATTGCACTTGCCGCATTTCTGGGGCCAAGCCTCAGCAATGCGATGATTGCGATTGGTCTTTCCGCCATGCCGATCTTCATCAGGCTGACGCGTGCTCAGGTTCTGGCGGTGAAAACTGAGGATTACATCGAGGGCGCGCGTTCGATTGGCCTTGGCCATCACGACATCATGCTGCGTTACATTCTACCCAACATCGTGCCGCCGATCATCGTGCAGGCAACGTTGACGGTGGCTACCGCCATCATCGCAGAAGCCAGCCTTTCGTTCCTGGGCCTTGGCCAACAGGCTCCGGCGGCGAGCTGGGGGTCGATGTTGAACGTGGCCAAGAACTACCTTTCACAGGCGCCATGGATGGCCATGTGGCCGGGCGCTGCAATCTTCCTCGTGGTTATCGGCTTCAACCTCTTGGGTGATGGCCTGCGCGATGCGCTCGACCCACGCGAACACTGAAATTTACGGACCGAAGGACATAGACATGACTGCATTCACAACCCGCCCCGAAATCCTCGGTACGTTCGGCGTCGTCACTTCCACGCACTGGATCGCCTCTTCCGTTGGCATGAGCATGCTCGAAAAAGGCGGCAATGCTTTTGACGCTGCTGTCGCCACCGGCTTTGTTCTGCAAGTGCTGGAACCGCATCTGAACGGTCCCGGCGGCGATATGCCCGCTGTGATCTATTCCAAGAGAAAGGACAAGGTGGAGGTTATCTGCGCGCAGGGCCCTGCACCTGCTGGCGCGACCATCGAGCATTATAAAAGCGAAGGCATCGATATCATTCCAGGCGACGGCCTGCTGTCGACCGTCATTCCCGGTGCCTTCGATGGCTGGATGCTGATGCTGCGTGATTACGGCACCATGACCGTGCGGGAGGTGCTGGAGCCGGCTATCCATTATCTGGAAAACGGCCACCCCATGTTGCCGCGTGTTTCGGCCTCTATCGCTGGCTTGGCAGACTTCTTCCAAAAGGAATGGCCGACGTCTTATGAAACATGGGTGCCGGGCGGTTCCGTGCCGCAGCCGCTTTCCAATTTCAAGAACCCGGTTCTAGCGGAGACGTGGAAGCGGATCGTAAAAGAGGCGGAGGCGAAGAGTGACCGCGAGGCCGGGATCGAGGCGGCACGCGATGCTTTTTATCGCGGCTTCGTCGCAGAAAAGATCGCCGACTATCTGAAAGACGCCGAAGTCATGGATGCGAGCGGCGCGCGCCATAAGGGCGTGCTGACCGCGGACGATATGGCCAATTGGCACGCCACGATAGAAGCGCCAACGACCTATGATTATCATGGTTGGACGATTGCCAAGACCGGACCATGGGGGCAGGGGCCTGTTCTGCTGCAATCCCTGGCGCTTCTCAAGGGTATCGATATCGCGAAAATGGACCCCGCCGGTCCGGACTTCGTGCATACGGTGGTGGAAGCCATGAAGCTCGCCTATGCTGACCGCGAAGTCTATTACGGCGATCCGGAATTCGCGCAGGTTCCGGTCGAAACCTTGCTGTCCGATGGCTATAATGACGAACGTCGTAAACTGATAACGCAGCAAGCTTCGATGGAATTGAGGCCGGGCCTCATTCCCGGTTTCGATAATCAACGCAACCTGACGCTTTCCATGCTCAACTCCATGCAAGGCACCGGCGCGGTCTATGAACCGACGATGTCGCATCTCACCGAAAAGCGGGGCGATACCGTCCATATCGACGTCATCGACCGCGAAGGAAACATGGTGTCGGTCACGCCGTCCGGCGGCTGGCTGCAAAGCTCACCCATCGTGCCGGGCCTTGGTTTCTGCCTCAATTCGCGCGCGCAGATGTTCTGGCTCCAGTCGGGGTTGCCGACCTCACTTGCGCCGGGCAAGCGCCCGCGCACGACATTGACGCCCTCTCTTGCCCTGTTCGAGGGTCGCCCGACGCTTGCCTTTGGCACGCCGGGTGGAGATCAGCAGGATCAGTGGCAGCTGTCCTTCTTCCTGCGCTACGCGCATTTCGGCCTCAACCTTCAGGAAGCCATCGACCTGCCGCTGTTCCACACATCTCATTTTCCCGGCTCCTTCTATCCGCGGACAAGACAGCCCGGCAATGTCATGATCGAGACGAGTATCGGGCAGGGCGTGCTGGATGAGTTGAAGCAGCGTGGGCACGATATTACGCCTGCCGATCCATGGACCGTTGGCCGTTTGACGGCGGCGCGTCGTGACGCGGATGGGCTGTTGCGCGCCGCTGCCACGCCGCGCCTGATGCAAGCCTATGCAGTGGGGCGATGAGAATGGCCGCAAACAGTGAACGCAATGAAGAGCCAGTTCTTCGCGTCCGGAATCTGACCACATCTTTCCGGATCGATGATGAATGGAAGAGTGTCGTTCGAGATTTGTCATTTGAGGTGAAGGCAGGCGAAACCGTTGCCATTGTCGGCGAGAGTGGGTCTGGAAAAAGCGTGACCTCCCTGTCCCTCATGCGCCTGTTGGACCCTAAGAACAGCCGGATCGAAGGCAGTGTCGAGTTGAACGGCAAGGACATCCTGTCGCTTTCCGAACAGGACATGCGTCATGTGCGTGGCAACGACGTCGCGATGATCTTTCAGGAGCCGATGACGTCGCTCAACCCCGTCTTCACGATTGGACGACAGATTTCCGAGGTTCTCGTTCGTCACAAGGGGCTGGACAAAGCGCAGGCCAGAGCCGAGACGATCCGTCTTCTCGAGAAGGTTCGTATTCCCAATGCGTCCAGCCGCTTTGACGAATACCCCCACCAGTTTTCCGGCGGAATGCGCCAGCGTGTGATGATCGCCATGGCACTTGCATCGCGTCCCAAGCTATTGATTGCGGACGAGCCGACCACGGCGCTCGACGTGACAATCCAGGGTCAGATCCTCGATCTCATCAAGACGCTTCAGGAAGAAGAGGGCATGGCCGTTCTCTTCATTACTCATGATATGGCTGTCGTCGCAGAGATTGCTGACCGAACAATCGTGATGTTTCGGGGTGATCAGGTGGAAACCGGAGAAACCGCCGACATCTTCCATCGCGGATCGCACCCTTATACCCGCGCCTTGTTGGCCGCGGTGCCGAAACTCGGCTCCATGGAAGGGCATGAGCGGCCACTGCGGTTTCCAAAAGTCGATATGACGACGGGTGCTGTGGGCGACAGCCCTGAACTTGGCGATACGGTCGTGGGTGGCATGACGCCGGTTCTGTCCGTCAAAAATCTCGTCACACGCTTTGCCATCCGCTCGGGAATGTTTGGCCGTGTAACGGGTGCAGTGCATGCTGTGGAGAATATCAGCTTCGATCTGTTTCAGGGCGAAACGCTCTCGCTCGTGGGTGAATCCGGATGCGGTAAATCCACGACTGGTCGGTCGATCACGCGTCTGGTCGAACCACTGTCGGGCGAAGTCTCGCTTGATGGCTACGACGTCTTGCGGCTGGACCCGCAGGGGCTTCGCGCGATGCGGCGCAGCGTGCAAATGATCTTTCAGGACCCGTTTTCCAGCCTCAATCCCCGCATGACGGTTGGCGCTGCCGTGGCGGAGCCGATGATCAAGCATCGCACGGCGACATCGTCGCAGGCGCGCAAGAACGCCGCTGATCTTCTGGAGAGGGTTGGGCTCTCACCCGCGATGATGGATCGCTATCCGCACGAGTTTTCAGGCGGCCAGCGGCAACGCGTGGCTATTGCCAGAGCGCTAGCGCTCAACCCCAAGGTCATCGTGGCGGATGAAAGCGTTTCCGCCTTGGACGTTTCGATCAAGGCGCAGGTCTGCAATCTGCTGATGGACCTTCAGGAGCAATTCAAGATCGCCTTCCTTTTCATCAGCCACGACATGGCAGTGGTAGAGCGCGTCAGTCACCGCGTTGCCGTCATGTATCTGGGCGAGATCGTCGAGATCGGCCCCCGCGCGGATATCTTCGCCAACCCGCAACATCCCTACACCAAAAAGCTGATGGCGGCGGTTCCAGTGCCCGATCCGGCCCGGCGTGGCATTCGCCGCAATGCTGGCACAGACGAGCTAAAAAGCCCGATCAGGCCGGTGGGGTATGAAGCACCGAACAGGCTTTATACCGAGGTTTCGCCGGGACATCTGGTGCTGAGCTAACCGCGGAAAGGCGTTTGTAGGGTGCATTGCAGTGGCCAATCACGGCTGGGTTGACCTGATTAATCCATTGTTAATCATACATTTAAGCTTTTAGTCAAATTCGAATGAAATCTCGATTTTGCCTTATCTTCGCATGATTTCCCGCCATAACGGGCGTCAACGAGGTGCCTGTCCGGGGTAGCTCTGCAAATGCCTTAAGCCCTCTCGTCGTCAAGTGGGCGGACAATGTATGGAGTATAAAATGTCCTATGGTCTGAAATCCCTCGCCACCGTTTTGCTGGTCTCGTTTGCAGCAGCTCCTGCAATGTCTGCAGATTTGAACTCCTATGAGGCTCCTCCTGCCTACAATGAAGCTCCCGCCTCGACGTCGTGGACGGGCGCTTACGTCGGCGGTCATATCGGCGCGGCGATGCCGAGTGCAAATCCGTTCCGCAGCGGCAAGGGTCTGGCACTGGGTGCGCAGGCGGGTTACGATTATGACCTGGGATCTGCTGTCGTCGGCGGTGAAGTCGAAGCCACGCATCTTGGCGATGCGCAGGTTAAAGTTCCCAACGGTCACCTGAAGGAGCGCTGGCGCGCTGCCGTAAAGGCAAAGGCTGGCGTCAAGCTTGACCAGACGCTTGTTTACGGAACGGCCGGCGTGACAGTCACAAGTCTGCGTGATGGCAATGGCGTTACAGGCCCTGATGGCATGAAGGAAGGCTATCTGCTGGGCGCTGGCGTTGAGCATCGCTTCACGCCGCAAATCTCCGGCAAGGTCGAATATAATTATGTTGCGACCGGTGACGTTCGCACCTTTGCTAATGGTTCTGCATCCCACACAGACCTGAGCGATAATGTCGTCAAAGGTGGCGTGAACTATCGTTTCTAATGTTTGAAATGTAGTGGCAGCTATTTGCTGCCACTACGCCCGGCCTAACCTTTTCGCTAGCATCAGCCGAGATATGACGACGATCACGCCGACAATGACCGTGACGGCGATAAACAGGAAAGCGGCAGCGGCGATTGCGGGACTGATATTTTCCCGGATGCTGGAAAACATCTGCCGTGCGAGCGTTCGCTGATTGGGGCCTGCCACGAACAGTGTCAGCACCACTTCATCAAGCGAGGTTGCGAAAGCCAGAACGGCCCCCGATAGAACCCCCGGCATGGCAAGCGGCAAAGTCACACGTCGAAAGACCGTAATTGGAGAAGCGCCAAGGCTCTCCGCGGCAAGCTCTACGCGCTTGTCGATACCGGTCAAGGCACCAGTGACGCTGACCACGACGAAAGGAACGGCGACGACGGTGTGTGCGATGATCACGCCCAGATAGCTGTTCGTCAGGCCAAACCGCGCAAGCAGCACCTGCATGCCGACGCCGAGCACGACTGCGGGAACGACCATAGGCAGAAGAAACAGCGTTCGCATCGTTCCACGAAAGAAGATGAGCCGGTTGCGCAAACCGAGTGACGCTGTCGTGCCCAGCACCGTTGCGAGCAGGGTCGTGCCGGTGCCGATGATCAGGCTGTTGACGATTGCGCGCCGCCAGGCATCCGCCGTGAACAGCTCTTCGAACCAACGCAGCGACCAGGATGGTATCGGATAGGTGAGGATGACGCTCGACGTGAAGGCGAGCGGCAGGATGGCGATGAGCGGTGCCACAAGGAACAGCATGGCCAGTGCCGCGAAGGTGAATTTGGTGAGTTTCATCGGCATGGCTCAATACCTTTCCGCTTCTTCGGCAGAAAGCCGCGCATAGACACTGTAGAGAAGCAATGTCGCGATGAGCAGCACAACGCCCAGTGCACCCGCCATGCCCCAGTTTGCCGAGCCGATGGCATAAAAGGCGATGATCGAGGAGATCATCTGATCGCCCGGCCCACCGATCAGCGCAGGCGTGATGTAGTATCCAATGGCTGAAATGAAGACGAGTAGACTACCCGATGCGACGCCGCGCAGGCTGAGCGGCAGAAGCACGCGCAGAAAGGCGCGCAGCGGATGGGCGCCGAGAGAGGCCGCTGCCGGCATAAGGTTTTTCGGTATGGTGATCAGCACAGAATAGATCGGCAGCACCATGAACGGCAAAAGCACATGGGTCATGGCGATGATGACGCCTGTGCGGTTGAAGATCAGCGGCAACGGACCATCGATCAGGCCGATTGCCTGCAAAGCATCGTTGATCAACCCTTTTTCCTGCAACAGAATGAACCAGGCCGCCGTGCGCACAAGAAGCGAGGTCCAAAGCGGCAGCAAAACGGCTCCGAGCATAAGGTCTCGTTTCCGCCCGGTCAGCGATGCGGCAATGATTGCATAAGGAAAGCCGATGCAGGCACAGGCGAAGGTGACGAGCGCTGCGATCCAGAAAGTGCGCACGAGAATGACGCGGTTGACCGATTGATCGGCGGGCAGGTGTTCGATTTCGCCTGATGCGTTACGACCGAGATCGACGGCGGCCAGCAGATTGCGGTCGGTCAGCGGCGAGAGCGCATCGGCAATGGCCAGCCAGAAGTCTGGCTTTTCCCAGCGTTTGTCGATGGAGACGAGATCGGCTGGCGGGTTTGCCGCATCTCCAAGCGCGCTGGTGGTTTTGGACATTAGCGTGCGGAAACCGGAGCGCGCGCTGTTGAGACGACGCACCATATCACCCAATGCCTGATCGTCATTGACGGCCTTCAAGTCATCCATCAACGCCGTCTGCATGGCAGCGGTGGGTGGCGATACGCGGTCCCATTCCGGCAGCACTTCGGCGCTACGTGGCAACAGGCGCAGCACTGCCGTATCTGACACCGACTGCGACATCATGCTGAACAGTGGCCAGACGAAAAAGCCGATAACGAAAATCAACAGCGGCGCAAGCAACAGCA
Source organism: Agrobacterium sp. 20P9.1.2 (assembly GCF_057799395.1). Taxonomy (NCBI): domain Bacteria; kingdom Pseudomonadati; phylum Pseudomonadota; class Alphaproteobacteria; order Hyphomicrobiales; family Rhizobiaceae; genus Agrobacterium; species Agrobacterium sp. 20P9.1.2. The sequence goes on along the minus strand of NZ_JBYOKI010000002.1, from coordinate 493,910 downwards.
GCGACCGGCTGGTTCGGGAGGTGATTGCGCTCATGGTGCTATGACCCGGCAATCATCCGCTGAAAAAGCGGCATAGACCTTCGTGCCCGGCTGAAACTCCCGCGACCGACGCCCGAGTTTCGCAATCAGCTGATGCGATGCATTCTGCAACTGCACCCGCAAATGATCGCCCTGATAGACGGAGTCCGTTACCTCCGCCTCCAGGCAGTTGCGCGCATCGCCACGTATTTCGGTGAGATCGACCCGTTCAGGGCGAATGGAGACATATACCTTCTGCCCTGTCGAAACATTGGCGGGAACAACGGACACGACTTCAGCGCCGGAGGGTAGTCGCACAACCGCTTGCCCAGCCTGAATTGTTTCAACGACACCTTCCACGAGATTGGTTTCGCCGATGAACTCCGCGACGAACTTCGTCGCGGGCTCGTCATAGACCTGTCGCGGTGTTCCAATCTGTTCGATCTTGCCCTTGTTGAACACGGCAACCCGGTCAGACATGGTCAGCGCTTCAGACTGGTCATGGGTGACGAAAACGATGGTGAGGCCGAGACGGCGATGCAGGTCGCGAATATCGAGCTGCATCTGTTCGCGCAATTGCTTGTCCAATGCTCCAAGCGGCTCGTCCATCAGAACGACGCGGGGCTCGAAGACCAGCGCACGGGCCAGCGCCACGCGCTGCTGCTGACCACCGGACAGTTGCGAAGGGCGACGGTTTGCGAAGGCCGACAGTTGCACCATGTCCAGCGCCCGCGCCACGCGTTGTGCAATCTCCGCTTTGTTCATGCCGCGCATCTGGAGCGGGAAGGCGACATTGTCCCCCACCGACATATGCGGAAACAGCGCGTAGCTTTGAAACACCACGCCCATGTCGCGCTTGTAGGTGGGCACGTTGTTGATGGCCGTCCCGTCCAGCAGAATATTGCCGGAGGTCGCCTGCTCGAAACCGGCAAGCATCATCAGCAATGTGGTTTTGCCCGAACCGGAGGGGCCGAGCAGGCTGACGAATTCGCCCTTATCGATGCCGAGATCAAGGTTTTCGACCACGCAGAGCGGGCCATAAAATTTTGTAATATTGTCAAATCGAATGAATTCCGCCACGGAACACTCCATCACTTGAGGCAGGAGGCGGCGCTCCCATAAAACCGGGAGATCGCGTCTGGCAAAAGGAGAAGGGTACCTGCGCGGCACCCTTCCGCGAGGATTGTCTTACTTGGCAAGCCAGGCGTTGAAGCGCTGGGTCAGTGTTTCCGCATTGTCGATCCAGAAATCAACATTCAGCGGAATGGAATCCGTCATGTTTGCCGGATCGGTTGGCAAATCCTTGGCGAATTTTTCCGGGACTTTGGCCGCAGCTGCCTTGTTGGGAAGACCATAGGCCACGAATTCCGGCAGCTTGGCCTGATTTTCAGGCAGGCTTGCGAAGGCGATGAAGTCCTGCGCAGCATCCTTGTTGGCAGCATCCTTCAACACGACCCAGCTATCCACGGCATAGATGCTGCCCGGAAAGACGACTTTGAAATTCTTGCCTTCAGTGCGGTTGATGCCGGTGATGCGACCGTTATAGGCCGATGTCATCGCGACTTCGCCAGACGCCAGGAATTGCAGCGGCTGCGCGCCAGACTCCCACCAGACGATGTTGGACTTCAGCTCATCGAGCTTCTTGAACGCGCGCGTCACGCCTTCTTCGGTTGCCAGCACATCGTAAAGCTCGTCTTTCGAAACGCCATCGGCAAGCAATGCGAATTCGAGCGTATATTTCGGGCCTTTGCGCAAGGAGCGCTTGCCGGGGAATTTCTTGACGTCCCAGAAATCCGCCCAGGATGTTGGGCCTGCCTTCAGCTTGTCGGCATCATAGGCAATAGCGGTGGACCATACGATGGCGCCCACGCCGCAGTCATTGACGGCGGAATCGAGGAACTTGTCCTTGCCACCCATCTTGTCCCAGTTGATCTTTTCATAAAGGCCGTCTGCACAGCCAAGCGCCAGTTCTTCGGCCTCCACCTGCACGGCATCCCAGTTGGGAGCGCCAGCCTTGACCTTCGACTGAATGACGCCGATCCCGCCATCCCAGGCTTCGTCGAGAACCGGCTTGCCGGTCTTTTCAGCGAAAGGCTTGAAGTAGATGTTGCGTTGAGCGTCCTGATAATTGCCGCCCCAGGAAACGACGGTCAAATCCCGTGCGAAAACCGGTGAGACGAGGCTTGCAGACAATACGACGGCGACAGCCGTCATGACGCTGGGTTTCATAAATTTTTTCATTGTATTCCCCTTTTCTTGGTTATTGCAGGAAGCCTGCAGTCCCGTTTTGATGGTGCTTTATATAAACCGCTCTCACCGTCGCCTTTGGCGTACCGGTGCTGCGCAGTCTTTCCGGTTGTTGCGTCCATTTCCCCTTGGATGCCTGCAACCGATAGAGATGTTGCGATGCCTGCCGGTTCGGCATTGGCTCGCAATCAGACGTGCTGCCCTCCATTGATGTGGATTTCTGCGCCGTTGATATAGGAGGATGGTTCCGTGCAGAGGAAGTAGATGGTTTCAGCCACTTCCCGCGGGTCTCCCAGCCTTTGCATTGGTACTTCCGCCGCGACTAGCGCATCTGTTCCGGGCGAAAGGATTGAAGTTTCGATCTCGCCGGGAGCAATCGCGTTGGCTCTGACCCCGCGGCGGCCAAATTCATGGGCCATTTCTCTCGTCAGTGAGCCGAGTGCTGCCTTGGACGCCGCATAGGCGACACCGGCGAACGGATGGACGCGTGTTCCGGCAATCGAGGTCACATTGACGATGGACCCTTTGGCCGCCTCAAGCTCCGGCATCAGGGCGCGGGCAATAAGGGCTGTGGAGACGACATTGACATTCAGCACCTGCGTCCAGATGTCCGCGTCTGTGCCCATGACGCCAAGGCGGCTCTTTTCCGGGCCTTTGGGTGATATGCCGGCATTATTGACCAGCGCATGCAGCCGACCATTGGGCAGGCGTTCGCGCACGGTTTCTGCAAGGCGGTCGATCTGCGTCAAATCCGCGAGGTCCGCCTGAATATGGCTTTCGCGGGCTGATGGCCACGCGCATTCTTCGGAAAACGGTTGGCGGGAAACGGTGAGGATGCGCCAGCCTTTTGACTGGAAGAGCTTGACGGTTGCGTGTCCGATGCCGCGGCTTGCACCAGTCAATAACATGTAGCGGCGTTCTTCGGTCATGCGAACATTCTCCGTTGATGCTTGATACATCGTAATAGGGGATTTTTGAAATGCAAGCTTTCTGTGGTGAAAACTATGCCTGACGCAATTGCTGCTCGTCTCCCCGTTCCAGACGTTCAAGAATAGGTTTACCGCCGAGCAGAATATCGTCAACGATGGCCATGGCAGCAGCGGGGGAGTCGTGACGTTTCAGCGCCTCGATCACGGGATAATGATGGTTTATCATTTCCCGCCCACCCTGGACATAGGCATCGGAGATATGCGGCCCCATCTGCAGCCAGAGGCGTCTCAAAATACCATTCAACAGCGGAAGCTGGGCGATTTTCGGCAGCATGAAGTGGAAAGCCTGATTGAGCTCTGTGCCGCGTAATCTGTCGCCGTCAGCAATTGCCTGCTCGTTTTCCCGCACGATACGCTCCAGAACCTCAATATCCGCGCCGGTCGCCACCTGCGCTGCGGTTTCTGCTGCCAGTCCTTCAAGCTTGATGCGGATCGCGCGAATTTCCTTGTAGCGGCTCTCGCTCATTCCAGGAATGCGAATATCACGCGGAGAGCGGAAGATGATGGCTTCATCATTCGCGAGCCGCAATATCGCATCTCGGATAGGGGTCACGCTTGTCCCGAACTGTTCGGCAAGATCGCGAATTTTTAGGCGGTCGCCCGGTTGGAACTGCCCCTGAATGAGCGCATCGCACAGCTTGCCGTAAACGGCGCTGTTGAGGTTTTCATATTCCAGTGTGGAAAATTCGGGCATGCGCTGGTCCAGGTTTCGATTATTATGATATTTGATGCATCTTTTCTTGCGTGATGCAAGCTTCGTTTGCTAATGTTCTCACAGAGTGATCGGGAATGCATCGGTCTGCTGCTGCAAAACATGATTTTTTGGCAGCAAAGGCCTTGGGGAGATGCGGGCAACCGCGCGCAATGGAGGACGCATGACGGAGCCATCGGCTGCTACCAAAAAACCGGACTCCATGTTGGCCACATGGAATGTGACATCGCTTGGCGAAGCCGAGGCTGCCGTCCAGCGTGTTTATGGATTTACCGGCACCGTGAAGCGGCTTTCCAGCGAGCGCGATGAAACCTTTCTTTTTACGCGCGACGATGCGACGGAATTTGTTCTCAAAATCGCCAATCCCGCAGAAGACCCCGTTGCGCTGGATTTTCAGGATGGCGCGTTGCTGCATCTGGCCTCGGCAGCACCAAATGTTCCCGTGCCGCGACTTGTCCTGACGAATGACGGTGAGTGCAGCCACGCGCTGGACACTCAGGACGGCCCACGGATCATGCGTTTGCTGACATTTCTCCGCGGTGAATTGCAGTACCGTACGCAAAGCTGCGAAGTGCAGAGCCGCAATGTCGGCCGGGCGCTGGCTGAACTGGGTATCGGTCTGGAAGATTACGATGGACGCCCGCCTGTCGGAAAGCTGATGTGGGACATTTCCCACACGCTCGATCTGACAGGGGTCATTGACCATGTCGCGCCGGAGCGTCGCGCACGGGTGGAGGCGATCCTTCGTGAATTCGAGAGCGCCCTGCCTGCTATTCAGGGGCTCGCGCGTCGCCAGATCATCCATAACGACTTTAACCCGCACAACATTCTGCTCAACCCGGCAAAACAGACCGAGGTCGCGGGTATCATCGATTTCGGCGATATGGTGTACGCACCGCTCGTCAATGATCTTGCCGTGGCGCTCTCCTATCATCTGGCAACAGACAACTGGGCTGCGCGAACCGGCGCTTTCCTCGACGGCTATCGCTCGGCGCGCACGCTTGAGCCTGCTGAACTGGAGCTTCTGCCCGTGCTAACCCGGGCGCGGCTGGCCATGTCGATCATCATCGCGGAATGGCGCTCGGCGCGGGTGCCGGAGAATGCCAGCTATATCATGCGCAACCACGCTTCTGCCTGGCAGGGCATCCTCAACATTTCCGATTTAACACCGGCACGGCTGAAAACGCTCGTGCCCAACCTTTCCGAGGCTTGAATCATGTCTATGGTAAATGCTTTCTCGCGCGAAGATTTTGACCGGTTGGATGAGACGGAACGTGCGCTCATTGCCCGTCGGGAAAAGGTGCTGGGTCCAGCCTACCGGCTGTTTTACGAAAAGCCATTGCATCTGGTGCGTGGTGAAGGTGTGTTTCTCTACGACAGCGCCGGGGAGAAATATCTCGACGCCTATAACAATGTCGCGTCGCTCGGACATTGCCATCCGCGCGTCGTGGAAGCGATTACAAAGCAGACCGCTATTCTCAACACCCACACGCGTTATCTGCATGAAGGCATCGTGGATTATGCCGAAGCTCTGACGGCGACGTTTCCAGACGCGCTCAGCCAGGCCATGTTTACCTGCACTGGCAGCGAGGCCAACGATCTTGCCGTGCGCATCGCCCGCTTCGTCACCGGCGGCACCGGCATCATTGCCACCGAACTTGCCTATCACGGCCTGACGAGTGCGACGGCGGAGTTTTCCCCCTCGCTCGGTGAATCCGTCACGCTTGGTCCGCATGTCCGCACGATCCCGGCGCCAGACAGCTACCGGAATTCACCGGAAGAGGTGATGGAAAAGTTCGGGCGGGATGTGTGCGCCGCAATCGCGGACCTGAAACGTCACGGCATTAAGCCAGCCATGTTGATCACCGATACGATCTTTTCGAGCGACGGAATTTTTGCCGGGCCAAAGGGCTTCCTGAAGCCAGCTGTGGACGCAATTCACGAAGCGGGCGGTCTTTTCATAGCCGACGAAGTACAGCCGGGCTTTGGTCGCACCGGCGAAACCATGTGGGGTTTCGAACGGCATGGCGTTGCTCCTGATATGGTGACGATCGGCAAGCCCATGGGCAACGGTTATCCCATCGCGGGCATCGTTCTGCGCCCGGAAGTCATTGCCGACTTCGGCCCGCGTGCCAGATACTTTAATACCTTCGGTGGCAATCCGGTAGCTGCTGCCGCAGGCAAGGCCGTTCTGGATACGATCCGCATTGAAGGCCTTCAGCAGAACGCGCTCGAGGTTGGACGCTACCTGGTGGATGGTTTGAAAAGCCTCTCCCACCCGGCAATCGGGGATGTGCGCGGCTCGGGCCTGTTCATCGGCGTCGAGATTGTCGGTGACGCTTCAACCAAGTGCCCGGATGCGGCTCTGACAACCCGCATCGTCAACGGTCTGCGCGACCGCCGCATCCTTATCAGCGCCTCCGGCCCCAATGCTAACATTCTGAAAATCCGGCCACCGCTGGTTTTCTCGCGCGAAAATGCCGATCTTCTGGTGGATACGCTTGGTGCCGTTTTAAAGGCGGTCTGATTGGAGGCTGCGACGGCGCGCATTCAGCGTGTTGTCGCCGCAAACTTCCGTTCAAGATGTGCACCGAAAATCGTCAGCGGGCAGCACATCACGAAGTACAGTGCGCCGACGATGCTGAAGACCGTCAGGGGCTCGAATATCTGGTTGGAGATGATGTTGCCTGCTCGCGTCAGTTCGGTGAAGCCGACGATGGATGCCAGCGACGTTCCCTTGATCAGCTGCACCAGAAAACCCACGGTTGCGGGAAGCGAGATGCGGATGGCCTGGGGCAGGACCACATCTTTTGTGCGGTGATAATAGCGGAGGCTTAGCGCTTTCGCGGCTTCGATCTGGCCTCTCGGCACGGCCTCGATGGAGCCGCGCCAGATTTCGCCCAGATATGCGCTGGCATGGAGCGTGAGGCCAATCGCCACCGCGACCCAGGCATCCAGCCGGAAGCCGATAAGAGCAAGGCCATAATAGACCACGAAAAGCTGCATCAAAAGCGGCGTGCCCTGAAACACAGCGATATAGCCGGATGTCAGTTTCTCCAGCACAATAATGCCCGATGTTCTGGCCAGTGCAACCAGCAGGCCCGCGATGCAGCCGCAGACGAAGCCTACAGCAGATAGGGCAACGGTCCATTTCAGCCCAATCAGCAGGAAGACAAATTCATCGTAACCCATGACCAGCTCCTACTTGACGGGATAGGCGAAGTAGCGCGCCGAAAAGAGTGAAAAGAGGCGCATCATCATCCACGACATCACCAGATAGAGGGCCGTGATGGTGAAATAGATCTCGAAGCTTCGGAAACTTTCGGATTCGATCCGCTGGGAAACAGAGGTCAGCTCGTAGGCGGAGATTGCCGAGGCGATGCTGGTAGACAGTGTCAGAAGAACGAACTGGCTTGTCAGCGATGGATAGATGGCGCGAAGGGCGGGCTTGAGAATGATCAGGCGGAAAACCTGCGCCTTGTGCAGGCCAAGCGCCAGACCAGCCTCCATCTGCCCCTTCGATATTGACTGGACGCCACCGCGGATGATCTCGATTGCGTAGGCTCCGCCATTGATGCCGAGCGCAATGATGGCGGTGGGTGTCGGGTCGAGGCGGACACCGGCGAGTGGCAGTGCAAAATAGATGAAAAAGATTTGCACCAGAAACGGCGTGTTACGGATCAACTCCACGAAGCCGATGACGAGCCAGCGGAAGGCTTTGAACCGGGAGTCGCGTAACGCCACCCCGCCAATGCCAATGATGATGGCGAGAACCATGCCGCACAAGGCAAGCGTAAAAGTGCCGAGGCAGGCCGATAGCAGGCTCGGCAAACCGTCGATGACGGGCGTGAAATCCAGCTGGTAATTCATGACGCTTCTCTGGTTCGCTCGGTAGAAGGTGCGGCTTTGTTGACCATGCCAGCCATGGCTTCCACGGCCAGTTCGTAACCCGCCGCTCCAAAGCCGATCATGATGGCCGTGGCGACGCGGGAAATGAGAGAATTGTGGTAGATGCTCTCGCGGGCGTGGACATTGGAAATATGAAGCTCGATCTTCGGCGGATCGAATGTCTTCAGTGCGTCGAGAAGCGCAATCGAGGTGAAGGTGTAACCGGCAGGGTTGATGATGATGCCGCAGGCCTCATTGCGCGCCTGATGGACGCTCTCGACCAATTCGCCCTCGAAATTTGTCTGGCGAAATTCGACATTGAAACCGAGCGTTTGAGCCTTGGCAATGCACCGCTCCTTGATGTCCAGCAGCGTCGTCGTGCCGTAGATGGACGGCTCGCGCTGTCCCAAGAGGTTGAGATTTGGTCCGTTCAAGATGAAGATGGTTTGGCTCATGGTCATACTCTTGGACTAGTTCCGAGATGATCTCGCAAGCATGAGAAGGGTGCCGGTGGACATCAGGCGATGTCCACCGTTTCTGTCAGCAAGGCCGACCGAAGTTTACTTTGCGACGAAAGAAATGCCTTCAAGGCTTTCGGGGAATTCCGGCACGGGGACCTTCATCCACTTGTCGTAGACCGTCTTCAACTCACCATTTGCCTTGATCTTGTCGATGAAGGTGTTGAGAGCGGCGTTGATTTCCTTTTCTCCAAGACGCGTGCAGGCGCCGTTGTAGAGCTTCTGGAACTCGAGCTTGTTTTCGAACTCGCCCGGACGAGCCTTCTCAACCCGGTCCATGTAGAAAATGTTGCCGCCCAGCGCCTGAACCTGACCGGAGGCCAGAGCCTGAACACTCGCAGCATCGCCGTCATATCGGCGGATTGTTGCGGTCGAAGGAGCGTTCTTCGTTACCTGCGTATCCTGCGCAGCGCCCTTTGCAACGGATATCGTCAGGTTCGCCATGTCCTCATTGGTCTTGATCGACATGGATTTGGGGCCAATCAGTACGATGGCATTTGCGACGTAAGGCTTGCTGAACTGTACGGCTTTGGCGCGATCCGGCAGCATGGCCATGGTTGCAAAAAGCAGATCGACGCGGCCACTTGTCAGCGCGGGAATGCGGTTGTTCACTTCCAGCGGAACGAATTCCACCGCTACACCCAGTTCCTTGGCGAACAGCGTGGCGATGTCTGCATCAAGCCCGTCCTGCTTTCCGGCGCTGGTCACAAATCCCCATGGCGGATTGTCGCCCTGGATGCCGACAATGAGTTTACCCCTGGCCTTGATCTCGTCAGGCGTGATGGCCGCTGCCGGCTGCGCGAGGCCGAGGCCCGCTGATAGGATGGCTGCGCCAAGCATAAGGTGCCGACGAGTCAACTTCGATCTGATCATGATATTTCCTCCTCCTGTAACGGCGGCCGTGAAACGACCGTGCAGCTATTCCTCACCTTTGACTGCTGGAAGGCATGGTTGCAGAGAGCGAAACATAAATCAACAGAGTTTTTTAAAAACATATGATGATAATAAATATAACGACTAAAAATAATTTCTTATGTTTTTGCTTTTTGCTGTGAGCGCTTTGCACAGGCAAACGACGACCGTCACGAGGGCGATCGTTTCAGTCCTGATTTCGAAATAAGGGATATGGAAGTGGCAACCGCGAGGGCGATTACGGAATAAACCCGCTTTGCAAAACGTGATCGACGCCGCTCTTTATGTGCTTGCGCACGATTGCTTTGGCACCCTCGACGTCCTTTTTGAGCGCCGCTTCGAATAGCAATTTGTGGTCATCGACCACGGCGGGGCCTCTGAACGTTCTTGCAAATAGATGATAACGCAAAAACCGGTCGAATACAGAGGACAGGGTTGCCATCAACGTTACGGAGTTGCAGGCGGAAACGATGGCCTGATGAAATTCCCAATCATATCGCACCCAATCAATCGTGCGTGAGACGTCGCCCGTCAGAAGTTTGCGTTCTGCGGTCGCTAGTTTGTGGTGAGCGGCGACGATGCGGCCTTCCCATTCAAGGTCGCCCTCCGTAAACGCCAAGCCGATGGCGTGTGTTTCCAGAACGATGCGCAGGTCTGCCAACTCTTCGAGTTCTTTTCGCGATACGGGACTGACTTCAAAACCGCGCTGACCCTCCGCGACAACGAGATTTTCCATGGCTAGGCGACTCAGAATCTCCCGCAGCGAGGAGATGCTGATTTGATAATGTTCCTTGGCCTGTTCCAGCTTGATCTTAGAGCCGGGTGGCAAATGGCCCGAAATGATGTCCTGGCGGATTTGCCGAAAGACGATGTCACCAACGGTCTCGGCTGGGGGATGGCTCTGTTTCAACATTGGGTTTCCTGCTCTTTCTCGCAGCGTTTTTCAGCCGAGCTTGCCACACGCCAAGGCGTGTTCCATGCCGCTTTGAATGTGCATCGTCAGGACTTTTTTCGCGGTCTTTTCGTCGCGCGCCAATGCGGCATCCAGTAGCTGCTGGTGTTCCGCGGAAGCGACGTTCCCGCGGTAGGACTGCGTCACCATCTGATAGCGCAGATATTTGTCGAAGACGTTGGAATGTGTTTCCATCAGCAGATTAGAGCCACAGGCAGAGATCAGCGACTGGTGGAATTCCCGGTCATAACGCTTCCAGTCCTCTGCACTGTCCTCGTCGTTTGAGGTCATCACGTCTTCCATGCGCGTCAGTTTGTAATGCGCAGAGACAACCCGTGCTTCCCATTCTGTGTCGCCATCGGCAATGGATTGAGACAGGGCATGGGTTTCCAGCAGCAATCTCAGGGCTGCAATTTCCTTGAGATCGCTTGCCGATACCGGCGCAACCTCGAAACCCCGCTGACCTTCAGCCAATACAAATCCGTCGGCAGAAAGACGGTTCAGGATTTCTCTGAGTGTGCTGATGCTTGTGCCATAAGCGTCTTTGAGACTGTCCAGCTTTAACTTCTGGCCGGGGTGTAATCTATCAAAGATGATGTCCGAACGTATCCGTCGATAGCTGCTCTCCGCAACGGTCTCATTCGACAAGGTTTGGAGCATTCATGCGACTCTCTGAGATTTTCCCTAATGTCAGATATATCGATGATTGGATAACAATCAAGATGATCAGCTCCAACTGGAGGCGGGCCTTGTGAGCTTGTCGCTTAGTGCGCAGTATAAAGCCGCAGGACGATTATCCTGCGGCTTCTATTTGTCTGAGGTGGAGATCAGCTCGTCAGACGGCCTTATCCATCTTGTAGTCCGTATTCGCTGCTTCCTCCGGCTTGTGCTGGATCAGCGGACGGTTGCCTGAGAGCTTGCGCACCAGTACATAGAACACCGGCGTCATGAAGATGCCGAAGATCGTAACGCCGATCATCCCGGAGAACACCGCTATACCCATGGCCGAGCGCATTTCTGCACCGGCGCCGGTGGAGATTACCAGTGGCACCACGCCCATGATGAAGGCGAGCGATGTCATCAGGATAGGCCGCAGACGAAGACGGCTTGCCTCGATGGCGGCGGCAACGGGAGAGCGGCCTTCGAACTCCAGTTCCCGGGCGAATTCCACGATCAGGATCGCGTTCTTTGCCGACAGACCCACAAGGACGATGAGGCCGATCTGGGTGAAGATGTTGTTGTCGCCTCCTGTCAACCAGACACCGGTCATGGCAGCCAACACACCCATGGGTACAATCATGATGATGGCAAGCGGCAGGGTCAGGCTTTCATATTGCGCAGCCAGCACCAGATAAACCAGCAGCAGAGCCAGCGGGAAGACGAGCAGGCCCGAGCTTCCGGCGAGGATTTGCTGGTAGGTCAAATCCGTCCATTCAAAGGAGATGCCGGATGGCAGGGTTTCGGCAGCGATCCGCTCGATGGCAGCTTGCGCCTCGCCCGATGAAAAGCCCGGAGCCGGACCACCATTGATATCAGCGGCCAGGAAGCCATTGTATCGGGTCGTGCGTTCCGGTCCTGTCGTGGCATCCACCTTCAGCAAAGCCGAGAGCGGTATCATCTGGCCGTTGGACGAGCGCACCTTCAACTGACCGATATCTTCCGCATGGGCGCGGAATTTCGCATCTGCCTGCACCCGCACACTGTAGGTGCGGCCAAAGGCGTTGAAGTCGTTGACGTAAAGCGAGCCGAGATAGATCTGCAGCGTTTCGAACACGTCGGTGACAGATACTCCAAGCTGTTCAGCCTTTGCGCGATCAAGATCGGCATAGAGCTGCGGCACGTTGATCTGGAAGCTGGAGAACAGTCCCGCCAGTTCCGGCGCCTGATAGGCTTTGGCAAGGAACGCCTTGGTGACTTCGTCCAGAGATTGATAGCCGAAGCCTGCGCGGTCCTCGATCTGCATCTTGAAACCACCCGTCGTGCCGAGGCCGTTGACCGGTGGTGGCGGAAACATGGCGATGAAGGCATCCTGAACCGCACCGAATTTCTGGTTGAGCGCCATGGCAATGGCACCGCCGGAGAGTTCAGGTGTTGTCCGCTCTTCGAAGGGGCTGAGGCCAACGAAGACGACACCAGCGTTGGAGCTGTTGGTGAAGCCGTTGATGGACAGGCCCGGGAAAGCAATCGCATGTTCGACGCCCGGCTGCTGCATGGCGATATCGCTCATGCGCTTGATGACGTCTTCGGTGCGATCAAGACTGGCGGCATCCGGCAATTGGGCAAAGCCGATCAGATATTGCTTGTCCTGTGCAGGCACGAAACCACCCGGCACCGCACTGAACATGCCGTAGGTCGCACCGGCCAGAACCACATACACGAACATCACGATGCTCTTGCGGTTCAGCAACCCACCCACGCTCTTGCCATAACCATTCGAGGCTGCACCGAAGGCACGGTTGAAGCCGCGGAAGAACTTTCCGAACACCTTGTCCATGCCTCGCGTCAGCCAATCCTTCGGCGCGTCGTGGCCTTTCAGCAGCAGCGCTGCCAGAGCTGGCGACAGGGTCAGCGAGTTGATGGCCGAAATCACCGTCGAGATGGCAATCGTCAGCGCGAACTGGCGATAGAACTGTCCCGACAGACCGGAGATAAAGGCTAGCGGCACGAACACGGCGACAAGCACCAGTGCGATGGCGATGATCGGGCCGGACACTTCCTTCATGGCGCGGTAGGTCGCGTCACGCGGAGACAGGCCGTTCTCGATGTTTCGCTCGACGTTTTCGACCACCACGATGGCATCGTCCACGACGATACCGATGGCCAGCACAAGCCCGAAGAGACTAAGCGCGTTGATCGAGAAGCCGAAGACATACATCACCGCGAACGTACCGATGATGGATACGGGCACGGCAATCAGCGGTATGATCGAGGCACGCCATGTCTGGAGGAACAGGATGACGACGATGACGACGAGCGCGATAGCTTCGAGCAGCGTGTCGATGACCTTGTCGATGGAAGCGCGCACGAACTGGGTTGTATCGTAGACGATCTCGTATTTCACCCCATCAGGCATTGCCTTTTGCAGGTCCTGCATTGTGGCAGCTACCTGGTCGGAAATGGTGATGGCGTTGGAGCCGGGAGCCTGGAAGACGGGAATGGCAACGGCAGACTCGCCATCCAGCAGAGAGCGCAGCGCATAATCCGCCGCACCGAGTTCGACGCGCGCAACGTCACGCAGGCGAGTGATTTCGCCATTCGTGCCGCTCTTTACGATGATATTGCCGAATTCTTCCGGCGTGGAAAGACGGCCCTGCGCATTGACGTTGAGCTGAAGGTCGATGCCGTTGAGGCTTGGTGAAGCACCGATGGTACCAGCGGCGGCCTGCACGTTCTGCTCGCGAATGGCGTTGCTGATATCGGCGGCAGCCAGATTGTGTTCGGCAGCTTTTTGCGGATCGATCCAGACGCGCATGGAGTAGTCACCTGCACCGAATATCTGCACCTGTCCCACACCTTCAATGCGAGCCAGACGGTCCTTGATGTTGAGGACCGCGTAGTTGCGCAGATAGGTCAGGTCGTATTTGTTGCCGGGTGAAACCAGATGCACGACCATCATCAGGTCGGGAGAGCTTTTGACGGTGGAAACGCCGAGGCTTCTGACTTCCGCGGGCAGACGTGGCTCGGCCTGCGAGACGCGGTTTTGCACCAGCTGCTGGGCTTTGTCCGGGTCGGTGCCGAGCTTAAACGTCACCGTCAGCGTCATGACGCCATCGGATGTCGCCTGGCTGGACATGTAGAGCATGTCCTCGACGCCGTTGATCTGTTCTTCAAGCGGCGTTGCCACCGTTTCGGCGATAACCTTGGGGTTAGCACCGGGATAGGTGGCGCGCACGACGATGGATGGTGGCACGACTTCCGGATATTCAGAAATCGGCAGGGCGCGCATGCCGATAAGGCCCGCGACGACGATTAGAACCGATAGCACGCCAGCGAAAACCGGCCGGTCCACAAAAAATCTGGAGATGTTCATAGCAAAGGCCCTCTCGCCTCCGGGTGGAATTTGGATGCAGAAAACCGCTCCGGTGACATTGGGCCACCGGCGGATCGCTCTTCTGTTGGATTATGCTGGCGGGCCTTCAGGGGCCCGCCATGAATGTTTACTGCGAGGTCGCGACCTTTTCTTCGGTCTGCGGGGCAACGATTGCGCCAGGGCGAATACGCTGAAGACCGTTGACGACGATCTTGTCTCCGGCGGCAAGGCCGCTTTCGACAACGCGTAGGCCATCAGCCGCTGGGCCGGGCTTGATCTGGCGATAATTCACCTTGTTCTCGCCATCCACCACAAAGACGAACTTCTTGTCCTGATCCGTGCCGATGGCACGGTCGGTGATGACGATGCGGTTTTCCGACTTCGGCTCGCCCATGCGGACACGCACGAACTGGCCGGGGATCAAATGCCCATCCGCATTGGCGAACACGGCCCGCACCCCGATCGTGCCGCTTGCGCTATCGACCTGATTGTCGATGAGGTGCAAGGTGCCCTTGATCGGCGTGCCTTCATCAGCCAGCGTTCCCACCTCGACCGGGATCTGCTCCAGAGCCTGAAGCGCACCGTCCGAGACGGGAAGCTGCGACAGAGCCTTTGCGACCATTTCTTCGCTGGCATTGAAGCTGGCATAGATCGGATCGACAGAGACCAGCGTGGTCAGTGCGGGCGATGAAGAGCCAGCAGCAACGAGGTTGCCAACGGTGATATCAAGTTTGCCGACGCGACCCGAGACAGGGGCGCGTAGTTCCGTATAGCCCAGATCAAGCTGCGCCGTCGTCAGGGCTGCGCGTGCTGCCCGCAACTGTGCTTCCGCATCGGCAACGTTGCTCTGGCGCTGGTCCAGATCGCTTTGCGAAATGGTGCGGTTGTCTGACAGTCTGCGACCGCGCTCCAGTTCGGTTCTGGCAAGACCGACCTTGGCTTCGGCAGAGGCAACCTGCGCTTCAGCACCGGCAACGGTTGCCTGATAGGGCGCGGGGTCGATGGTGAACAGGGCGTCACCCGCCTTCACCAAAGCACCTTCACGAAAATGGACGGCCTGGATCTGGCCAGCCACGCGTGAGCGGATCTGGACCCGCTCGACGGCTTCCAGACGACCGGAAAATTGTTCCCAATGGGTGACGTCACGGCTTTCGACAACGGCAACCGTCACAGGGATGGCTGGCGTTTCCGCCGGGCCGGATGCGGCTACCGCACCGGTGGTCATTGGAAACTCGAATAGGAATGCCGCCGCTGCAACGGACACAGCAAGGCCTATACCGGCGCCCGCCAGGGCCCGGCGCTTGTTCTTCAGCGTCATGGGTATCTCCTTGGCTCCATCCGGAGCCGATCAGTTACTGTAAATAAATGCTAATGCTTCAGGTCTTGAACGAAATCCGCAAACTCGGTGCAAACAGCGGAAAGCCATTTGCCACCTTCACCGCGATAAAGCCCTGTCCAGCCGGAACCGACAGGGAAAACATGCTGCCGAACCTGAACTCCCGCCTCACTCAAACGACCAGCGTAATTCACGGTCTCGTCGCGCAGAGGGTCGTCCTCGGCTGTAAATATCAGCGCCGGTGCCACGCGGTTCAGCCGCGTACAGTGGCAGGGTGCCGCGTAGGGGTGGGCAAATCCGCAGGCCTTTGCCAGATAATGGCTCCAGCCTTCCGCCCAGCGCTGCCGCATGCCAATCTTGTCGGCGTCCCGAAAAGACGTCGTCGCCATCAGCGGGTCTATCATCGGCGAGAGCAAAATCTGCCCCGCCAGCTTTCCCGGCATCCGATCCCTTGCTTTGAGCGCAAGACCGGCCGCAACATTTCCGCCCGCCTCTTCACCCGCCACAAACAGCAGCGATTTCGCGCTGCCATATTGCTTGCGATGGTTGCTCAGGCAGTCCAGCGCATCGAATGCACAATCGATCACCGCTGGAAACTCGTTGCAGGACGTCGTGCTGTAATCAGCCTCGATGACCACAGCGCCGTTATCGGCAAGCGCTCGGGCAACCGGTAATTCCGGACACTGACCGCCTTTTTCCAAGAACGAGCCGCCCCGCAGATAAAGCACCAGCGGCGGCGTCCGGTTTTCGCCAGCACCCTTGTAAACACGAACGGACAGAGGCGGCTGTGCCGCTCCGCTGCTCTCAATCGTGTGCCACTGCGTGTTCATCTTGTTTCCTTCGGAGGCCGTTAAAGGCGGCCTCTTGCAGCAATTTCTAAAACAGATATTATTGTTCGGGAGAAATTGCACAAGCATGCAAATTTGGAAACACTATTCCAAAATCACGGATAATCGATCAAAGGGCAATATGCCATGGACCAACTGTCAGCAATGCGTGTTTTCGCGCGTGTGGTGGAAACGGGAAATTTCAGCCGCGCGGCCAGCGCGTTGAACATGCCAAAGACCACCGTTACCAATATGGTGCAAGGCCTTGAAGCGCACTTGCGCACAACGCTTTTGAACCGCACGACCCGCCGCGTCATGGTTACGACGGATGGGGCACTCTATTATGAACGCGCGATACAAATTCTGTCTGAAATAGACGAGTTGGACGGAAGCCTTTCCAACGCCAATGTGCAGCCATCAGGCCGTTTGCGGGTGGAGATGGCGGGTGCATTTGCCGATAATATCATTATTCCCAATCTGTGCGATTTCTACCAGCGCTATCCACTCATTCGTCTCGATCTCGGTGTCGGCGACAGATTGGTGGACTACATTGCCGAAAACGTCGATTGCGCCTTGCGTGTCGGCACACCGCGAGACCAGTCGCTCATTGCGCGCAAGGTTTCCGAACTCGATTTCGTCACATGCGCCGCACCTTCCTATATCGAGCGCTTCGGCATGCCGCAGCAACCGGAAGATCTGGAGGGCGACCATTTCAGCGTCGGCTATCTCAACGCGACGTCGGGGCAGATCATGACCATGGCTTTCGACAACGGCACACGGTCGGTGGAGATCAATGCCCGCTACATCGTCTCCGCCAATGATAGCCGCACCTATCAAAATGCCGTTCTGGCCGGCATGGGCATTGGGCAACTCGTGCCGTTTACGATCAGGGGTGAACTGGCCAAGGGCAATCTCGTTCGCATTTTACCTGAATGGAAGCAGGAGCCGATGCCGGTTTATATCGTTTATCCGCAAACACGACATGTGACGAACAAGGTTCGTGTCTTTGTCGATTGGATCGCAAAGCTGCTGCACAAAAGCGCTTTGGGATCGCTTGACGATCCTGCGGTGCCAAGCCGTTTGCAGGCAAGTCTGGTGGAATAAAAAAGCATTGGAACGTTGATCTGCCAATGCCGTTTCCTTGACACACAAAGGAGACGACGCATGACCAACACCGATGACGATATCAGCAAGGTATGGCAACTCGCAGACAAGATTGGCTTCTGCATGTTGACGACGCAGACTGGCAGCGACCTGCGGGCGCGGCCCATGTCTGCCTATGCTGAGCAGCTGGAAAATGCCTTTTATTTTTTGACAGATGTGGCGAGCCACAAGGACGAGGAAATTTCCAAAGCGCCAAATGTCTGCCTGGCATTTGCGGATTCCAAGGGCCAGAAATACGTCTCCATTTCCGGTGCTGCTGAGGTCCAGAATGACCGTGAGAAAATTCGTGAATTGTGGGCAACGCCCGCAAAGGCCTGGTGGGATGACGCGGATGACCCATCCATTCGTATCCTCAAGGTAACGCCGAATTTCGCGGAATATTGGGATAGCCCCGGCACAGTCATCAGCTACATCAAGATGGCGGCAGCTGCTGTCAGCAAGACGCGGCCTGACATGGGCGAGAATGCCAAGGTCGATATGTAATTAAAGAAGCATGCCGCGACTGATTTCAGTTGCGGCATGCCAAATTTATTTATGTTTCAATAGTTCTGATCACATCAGATCATGATCTCGCCGCCGGTGACTGGAACGACCGCCCCGGTCATGTAGCTTCCCAGTTCAGAAGCAAGCAGCACATAAGCGCCAGCCAGTTCTGCCGGTTGGCCAGCGCGACCGATCAAGGTTTTCTCACCAAACTTCGCAGCTTTTTCCGCCGGCATTGTCGATGGAATGAGAGGGGTCCAGATTGGACCGGGCGCGACTGCGTTTACTCGAATACCCTTGTCTGCCACCATCTCAGCAAGTCCGGCGGTGAAGTTCGAAATCGCGCCCTTTGTCGACGCATAGGCCAGCAGCGCTGGAGATGGCTGACGGGACTGGATCGATGTCGTGTTGATGATGGCACTTCCGGATTTCATATGCGGCACGGCGGCTTTTGACAGGAAAAACGGCGCATAGATATTGGTGCGGAACGTCTCATCCCATTCTTCAGCGGTGATGTCCTCGATAGAGTCGTAGGTCCGCTGAAACGCCGCATTGTTGACCAGTATGTCAATTTTCCCAAGCTTCTGGACGGTTTGCGTGACGAGCGATTTGCAGTGATCTTCTGACTTGATATCGCCGGGCATCAGAATGGCTTTTCGGCCTGCCTCTTCAACCCATTTCGCCGTGTCCTTGGCATCTTCATCTTCATTGAGATAGGAAATTGCGATGTCGGCACCTTCGCGCGCAAAGGCGATGGCGACAGCTTTGCCGATACCGGAATCGGCACCGGTGATGAGGGCGACTTTGCCGGTAAGCTTGCCGTCTCCGCGATAGGAACGTTCACCGTGATCAGGCACTGGCTGCATTTTTGCCGTTAGCCCCGGTGGCTCCTGCTGCTGTTCAGAAAAGGGCGGCATAGGACGGCTGATATCGGACATGAAACTTCCAATCGTGCGGTTGGGGGGATGACGTGCTCCCCGGTCTAACCAGCGATGGAGGGATGAGTTCCGTGCGCATCGCCTTCCGATTGCCCACGCCTCCCGTATCGCTTCAGTTGGAATGCGTTGGTGGGTTTGTGAAAACCAGCTCCATGCGGTCGGCCAGAAAGCGGGTGACGATGCTCTGGATAGGCCTGTCTTCCAGATCGACATCAATGGCCTGACTGACGAGGACGATACTGTCAGATGCGCAATTGAGCAGTTCCACATCGCGTGTAGACACCCGTTCAGCCGTCAGGCGCGTTTCCTTGCGGCGATAATCCGCCAAGCCCTCGCGCTCCAGCGCCTTGGTGATGGAGCCGCTCTCCGCATAGGCGGAAATAATGCCGGGGAAGCGTTCGGCTGAAAACAGGGAGACAGAGCGGGACATCGGCGCGCCGGCAGCCACCGCCAGATGCTCGACACGGTGCAGGGGTGCGCCTGCTCCACACAGAAGAAGCTTTGCCTGAACGGCATCTGCAGCGATGACTTCCGCATGGATAAGCCGTCCAGACGGTTCGAGCGACTGGCGCATCATGTTTTCGGAGAAACGCGCTCTGGTGCCGATGGGATAGACAACACGCGGCTGGACCGCGTTGACGAAGGTGCCGCGCCCCCGCTCAGCGCGCAGCAGCCCCTCGGTCGAAAGAACTGCGATGGCGCGCCTTACCGTGTGTCTGTTGACGCCGAATTGTGCCGCGAGTTCTGTTTCTGGTGGTAATTGCTCGCCGATCCGCCCTTCGGACACCGCACTGCGTATGCCGTCCGCGACCCGGCGCCACCGCGATATGCCATCATCATTTGCATTCATTTCAAGCCAAACGTCCCATTGTCATTCCTTCGTCATCATTAAGGGTGTATAAAACAAATAAGAATGGTTGTCTATACAAATAGACAAATTTGACGAATGAAGATGGCGACCCAACGATGAACAGTTTTGATCGAAAGCAGGCGCTGGATATTCTGGCTGGCGCACCAGCGGATGTTCTTTTGCAGCATTATGACCTGATGGCATCCGACATGCCCGCGGCGACCCCTGTGCGCGGACCGGAAATCGGCACCGTCATGGTTCGCGGCAAGATCGGCGGTGGCGGCGCGGCATTCAATCTTGGCGAAGCAAGCGTCACCCGCGCGACCGTCAAGCTGGAGAGCGGCGAAGTCGGTCATTCGGTTGTTCTGGGCAGGGACAAGGCCAAGGCTCGCATCGTCGCGCATCTCGACGCGCTGCGTCAACGTCCCGACTGGGTTTCGCGCATCGATGGCGAAATCGTCCGTCCGGCTTTGGCCGTGATGGAAGACGAGCAGCGTCGCAAGGCCGAAGAGACCGAAGCGACAAGGGTCGATTTCTTCACGGTCGCGAGAGGAGAAGACTGATGAGTACAGTCACGTTCGATGGCGGTTTCGCCGATCCAGTTTTTGCTTCGCAGGATGTTTTCCACGCCGTCATGCATGCCTTTTCCAGACCGGGATCGGTCGCCGATCTCGGTGAGCGGGCTTCGGGCCCTGCACCGCTCTGCGCTGCGGCATCGGCCATTCTGCTGACCTTGGCTGACTACGACACGCCTGTCTGGATTGAGGACTTGGAAGCTCAGGATGTTGCCACCTGGCTAACCTTCCACAGCGGCGCACCCATTGCGCAGCAGCCAGAGAAGGCGAGCTTCGTTCTTCTGTCTGAAGCAAGTGACGTGGCGCAATGGCAGGGCTTCGCGCATGGAACGATGGAATATCCGGACCGTTCCGCGACCCTCATTCTGCCCGTCCGCTCGATGGATGGCGGCCCCTCGCTTGAACTGACAGGCCCCGGCATCGAAGCCTCCTCCAACATCGCGCCCGTCGGACTACCTGAGGGGTTTGTGGATGCCATGGACGCCAACGCCGCCCGCTATCCGCTGGGCTTTGACATTCTGCTTGTTTGCGGTGCCGAGGCGATTGCCTTGCCGCGCACCACGCGTATTCGGGAGGTTTGATCCATGTATGTCGCGGTAAAGGGTGGCGAAGCGGCCATCGATAAAGCCCATAAGCTGCTGGCGGATCGTCGGCGTGGTGATCGTGAAGTGCCCGCATTGACGCTCGAACAGATCGCCGGGCAATTGTCACTGGCGGTTGACCGGGTCATGGCCGAGGGATCGCTTTACGATCCACAACTTGCGGCCATGTGCGTGCGCCAGTCGCGCGGGGACCTCATCGAGGCGATTTTTCTGCTGCGCGCCTATCGCACGACCCTGCCGCGCTTCGGATATTCGCGGCCTATCGCAACGGATAACATGCGTATCGAGCGACGCGTCTCGGCAACCTACAAGGATATTCCGGGTGGGCAGCTGCTTGGCCCAACCTTCGATTACACGCACCGTCTGATCGATCCCGACATGGCCGGTGACGCGCCGGTGGATGAACCCGCCAGACGACCGCTGGATGGTGCACCATCTTACCCACGCGTAACAGATATCCTCAACAATGAAGGCCTGATCGAGCCGGACGTTGCTTCGGACAAGGAGCCTGCCGATCTCACGCGTGATCCCACCGCTTTCCCGGTTGACCGTGATCTGCGCTTGCAGGCCCTGGCGCGCGGCGATGAAGGGTTTCTTCTGTCGCTCGGCTATTCCACCCAGCGCGGTTATGGCCGCACTCACCCCTTCGTCGGCGAAGTGCGGATCGGTATGGTCGATATCGAGATCGATGTGCCGGAACTTGGTTTTGCCGTCTGCCTTGGCTCCATCCGCGTCACGGAATGCCAGATGGTCTCACAGTTCAAAGGGCAGGGTGAGGACGGGCCGAAATTCACACGCGGTTACGGCCTCGTTTTCGGCCAGTCGGAACGCAAGGCAATGGCCATGAGCCTTGTCGATCGCGCTCTCCGCGCCGACGAGTTTCAGGAGCAGCGCGCCGCGCCCGCGCAGGACGAGGAATTCGTTCTTGCACATTGCGACAATGTCGAAGCCACCGGCTTTGTCGAGCATCTGAAACTGCCGCATTACGTGGATTTCCAGGCGGAACTGGGCCTATTGCGCATGCTTCGGCGCGAAAACGAAGAACTGCTGGCGACCAAGGAGGCCGCAGAATGAACCTGCCAAGCTACAACTTCGCCTATCTTGACGAACAGACCAAACGGATGATCCGCCGCGCGATTTTGAAGGCGATTGCCATTCCCGGTTATCAGGTGCCGTTCGCATCGCGGGAAATGCCGATGCCCTATGGCTGGGGAACCGGCGGCGTTCAGGTCACCGCTGCCATTCTGGGGCCGGATGATGTTCTGAAGGTCATAGACCAAGGGGCCGACGACACCACCAATGCCGTTTCCATCCGCGCCTTTTTCGCAAAGATGGCGGGCGTTGCCACGACGACGAAGACCGAGGAGGCGACGGTCATCCAGACACGTCACCGCATTCCGGAAACACCGCTTAAAGCTGGCCAGACAATCGTTTATCAGGTTCCCATTCCCGAGCCGTTGCGGTTTCTGGAGCCACGCGAAACGGAAACGCGTGTCATGCATGGGCTTGAGGAATACGGCCTCATCCATGTGAAGCTCTACGAGGACATCGCCCAACACGGCCATATCGCCACCACCTATGCCTATCCTGTGAAGGTTGAAGGGCGCTATGTGATGGACCCATCACCGATCCCGAAGTTCGATAATCCGAAAATGAACAATTCACCTGCGCTGCAATTGTTCGGTGCCGGGCGCGAGAAGCGCATCTATGCTTTGCCGCCGTTCACCGAAGTCGTCAGCCTCGATTTCGAGGATCACCCTTTTGCTATTCAGCGTTTCAGCGCTCCCTGCGCGCTGTGCAACGCCACCGGCGTCTATCTCGATGAAGTGGTGACGGATGATCGCGGGGGCCGGATGTTCGTCTGCTCCGATACCGACCATTGCGAAACCCGCCAGGCAGAGGGTCATCACGGCCCAGGCTTGCCCCAACTGGCGATGGGAGAACAGCCATGACAGGCCCGATCCTTTCTGTTCGAAATCTGGAGCGCCGTTACGGTGACTTCATCGGCTGTACGGATGTCTCGTTCGATGTCTGGCCCGGCGAAGTCGTTGCCATCGTCGGTGAATCCGGTTCCGGCAAAACAACGCTGCTCAATTGCATATCGGCGCGGCTCGAACGCTCCTCGGGTAGCGTGCAATACCGCATGCGGGACGGGCGTTTTCCTGATCTTGAGGAGCTTTCAGAGGCCGAGCGCCGGTTTCTGATGCGTACCGACTGGGGCTTCGTGCACCAGAATCCGGCAGATGGTCTGCGCATGCGGGTTTCTGCCGGTGCCAATGTCGGTGAGCGGCTGATGGCAGTTGGCGAGCGGCATTATGGTGATATCCGCAAGTCTGCCGGCGAGTGGCTGTCGCGTGTCGAAATTGCCGTGGATCGTATAGACGATCAGCCTGTGGCTTTTTCCGGCGGTATGCGCCAGCGATTGCAGATTGCCCGCAATCTCGTCACCCATCCACGTCTGATTTTCATGGATGAGCCGACTGGTGGCCTCGATGTGTCCGTGCAGGCCCGTGTGCTCGACCTGTTGCGCAATCTCGTCAACGACCTCGGTCTTTCGGTGGTCATCGTCACACATGATCTGGCTGTTGCCCGCCTGTTGTCGCAACGGATGATCGTCATGAAGAGTGGTCGAATCGTAGAGCAGGGACTGACAGACCGGGTGCTGGACGATCCGCAGCATGCCTACACCCAGCTTCTTGTCGCCTCGATACCGGAGAGCTGAAATGACGCTTCATCATCCCACGTCGGCACTTGCAGAGACGATCGTTCTTTCGGTCAGCGATGTCGCCAAATCTTTCACCATGCATCTGCGCGACGGCATCGTTTTGCCGGTGGTGCGCAATGTCAGCTTCGATCTCCATCGCGGAGAATGTGTCGTGCTTGGTGGCCCATCCGGCGTCGGCAAGTCATCGATCCTGCGCATGGTCTACGGCAACTATGCTATCGACCAAGGCCATATTCTGGTTCGCGACGGTTCGACCAACACCATGAGTGATCTCGGCAGCGGCGATCCGAGACTGATCCTTGCGCTGCGGCACAACAGTATCGGCTACGTTAGCCAGTTTCTGCGCGCGGTCCCGCGCGTTTCGGCGCTGGAGATCGTAGCGGAACCCTTGACGGCGCGCGGTGTCAGCAAGGAAGACGCCATTGCGCGCGCAGCGGCGTTGTTGACCAGACTCAACCTGCCGGAAGCGCTGTTCGGCCTCCCGCCTGCGACGTTCTCGGGCGGTGAGAAACAACGCGTCAACATCGCACGCGGCTTCATCACCGATCATCCCATCCTGCTGCTGGATGAACCAACGGCTTCGCTGGATGCTGAAAACCGCGATGTCGTGGTTGATATGATCAAGGAAAAGCTTAGCCAAGGCACGGCGATCCTCGGTATTTTCCATGACCTGCCGGTTCGCAACGCCGTTGCCACGCGCATGCTTGATGTATCGGGCTTCTCTGCAAGAAAGGCAGCAGCATGACCAAGCTTTCCATTGAACCGCTGATTGATCCAACCGCGCAGGTCAAGGATTGCGTTTTTGGACGCTATACGGAAGTGGCTGCGGGTTGCCATATCTCGGAAACCGAAATGGGTGACTATTCCTATATCGAGCGCGGCGGCCAGGTCTGGTGCGCGACGATCGGGAAGTTCGTCAACATCGCGGCCAGCGTCCGCATCAATGCCACCAACCACCCCATGGACCGTGCCAGCCTTCATCATTTCACCTATCGCGCTGGTGACTATTGGGAAGGTGCAGGCAATGAGGCGGATTTCTTCACTGCCCGCCGTGCAAAGCGGGTGGTGATCGGTCACGATGTCTGGATCGGTCATGGGGCAACACTTCTTCCCGGTGTGACTGTCGGCAACGGAGCCGTTATCGGCGCAGGGGCCGTCGTGTCCCGCGATGTCGCGCCTTACACCATCGTTGGTGGCGTGCCCGCCCGCGTAATCCGCGAACGGTTTGCGGTTGAAATTGGCGCGCGAATGGACCAACTCGCCTGGTGGGATTGGCCGCACGACAAGCTTTTCGAAGCGCTTGCCGACTTCCGAGCTTTGGGCGCGGAAGAATTCCTCAGCCGCTACGGCGGTTGACATAAAAACTTCACCGAACCGTCACCAAGCGATCATCGAACATCACCCAATGTCTTTCTAATTGACAGACATCAGGAGCGAAAAATGACTGCGATCACCGTATCCAATCTTTCGAAAAAATACGGAAATACGCGTGCTCTCGATTGCGTGAATCTGACGCTCGAGCGGGGCGAGATGGTGGCTTTGATCGGGGCGTCCGGTTCCGGCAAAAGCACGCTCATTCGCCACATCGCTGGCCTCGAAACAGGTGACGGTCAAAATGGGCGGATCGAGATTCTGGACACGGTTTCGCAAAAGGCCGGTCGCCTGACAGGCTATGTGAAGCGCGGTGCCGTATCGGTGCTGTTCCAGCAGTTCAATCTCGTCGGTCGCCTTTCGGTGCTGACCAATGTGCTGATCGGTCTTCTTGGCCGGGTGCCGCGCTGGCGCGGAACGCTGGGGCTGTTCAATGCGGAGGAAAAAGCCGCAGCCCGTGCAGCCCTTGCACGCGTAGGCATTCCACAGGTTGCCGTGCAGCGCTCTTCCACACTGTCTGGCGGGCAGCAGCAGCGCGCGGCAATCGCTCGCACGCTTGTGCAGGGTGCGGAAATTCTGATTGCCGATGAACCCATTTCGGCGCTCGACCCATCATCGGCGCGCCGGGTGATGGATGTGCTGGCCGATATCAATACGCAGGACAGGATTACGGTCCTCGTCTCTCTGCATCAGGTCGAATATGCCCGTCGATATTGCAAGCGCACCATCGCCATGCGCAACGGCGCTATCGTCTTCGATGGCCCTTCGACCTCGCTGTCCAACGCATTTCTGGCCGAACTTTACGGTTCGGCATCGGAAGAACTGGTCCTGCCGGATGCCCCGGCGGAGCAATCGGCTCCCGTGACTGCCACGGAGCTGCCCAACCGTCAGCCGGCGTTTACCACCGCCTGACTTCCCCTGTTATCGGAGACCTCTCATGAACGCGATACTGAAAAGCATGGCGGCGATGTCTATCGCCTTTACAATGACGTCCGCAGCCCTGGCTCAGGACACGATCAATTTCGGCATCATCTCGACCGAGTCTCAGCAGAACCTCAAGACCAGCTGGGATCCGCTTCTGGCCGACATGAAGAAAAAGACCGGTCTGGACGTCAAGGCGTTCTTTGCTTCCGATTACGCCGGCATTATCGAAGGCATGCGCTTCAACAAGGTGCAGATCGCCTGGTACGGCAACAAGTCTGCCATGGAAGCCGTTGACCGCGCCAATGGCGAAGTCTTCGTGCAGAGCGTTGCTGTCGGCGGCGAGCCTGGCTACTGGTCCGTTGTCATCGTTCCCAAGGATTCCCCGATCCAGACCATCGACGACGTTTTGAAGTGCGACAAGTCGCTCAACTTCGGTCTGGGCGATCCAAACTCCACGTCCGGTTACCTCGTGCCGATGACCTTCGTATTCGGCCCACGCGGTATCGACCCGAAGTCCTGCTTCAAGAACGTGACCAACGCCAACCATGAAACCAATGCCATGGCCGTTGCCAACAAGCAGGTCGATGCTGCTGCCAACAACACCGAGAACATGGCGCTGATCAAGCAGAACAAGCCGGACGCTTTCGCCAATATCCGCGAAGTCTGGCGTTCGCCGCTGATCCCGTCTGACCCAATCGTATGGCGCAAGGACCTGTCGGACGACACCAAGACAAAGATCCGCGAGTTCTTCCTGACCTACGGCACCGACAAGTCCACCGGAAATGTTGCCGAAGAGAAGAAGATACTGGCCGGTCTGAAGTGGGCTCCGTTCCGCGCTTCCACCGACAAGCAGCTTCTGCCGATCCGCGTCATGGAACTGTCGAAGTCGATTGCCCAGGCGAATGCCGATGCATCGCTTTCCGCTGAAGCCAAAGCTGCAAAGGTCAAGGATCTGACGGAACAGAAGAGCAAGTTCGAAGCCGAACTCGCAACAGCTTCCAAGACCTGATCTCTTCAAAATCTACTGGGCGGGTTCAAAGGCCCGCCCAGCCCTCTGGCACCGGATTGACGACAATGAGTGAAACACCCCTGCAAAACAAAGCGATGCCCATGGCGGTAGCGAAACAGCCGGGCGGCCTGCGCAATGGACTGCTCACGCTGGGGCTGGTTGCCGCGCTGCTCATCAGCTGGGGCCCTGCCGAAATGGGGCGTTGGACCTATCTGTTCAGCGACAGCGGCAACATGGCCGCCTATGCCAAGGATTTCCTCAAGCCGGATTTCAGCACCTGGCAATATTACCTCGAAGAAATGATCGTTACGGTTCAGATCGCGCTCTGGGGCACTTTCCTTTCCGTGCTTCTGTCGATCCCGTTCGGCATCCTCTCTGCCCACAACATGGCACCGTGGTGGATCAACCAGCCGGTGCGACGCCTGATGGACATGTTCCGCGCCATCCATGAGGTCGTCTTCGCGGTCCTTTTCGTGGTGGCGGTCGGGCTCGGCCCCTTTGCCGGTGTCATGGCTCTCTTCATCCACACAACAGGCATTCTCGCAAAGCTGTTTTCCGAGGCGGTCGAAGCCATTGACCCGCGTCCCGTCGAGGCCATCCGCACGACCGGTGCATCGCGCATTCAACAGGTCATTTTCGGCGTCATTCCGCAGGTTTTACCGCTGTGGATTTCCTTCTCGCTCTACCGGTTGGAATCGAACATTCGTTCAGCAACCGTGCTGGGCCTTATCGGCGCTGGCGGAATCGGTCAGGTTCTCTTTGAATCGATCCGCGGTTTTTATTACCCGCAGGCATCCGCCATCATCATCATCGTGGTTTTGACGGTTACGCTGATGGACCTCATTTCGCAGCAGCTGCGCCGGATCGTGATCTGAGCCCAACTGCAACTTTTTCGCTCTCCACAGCCGTTTCGCAACGGCACATCAACCGAATGAACATCATGCAAAAAGATATCGTCTTCACCAATTGCGCCATCGTTCTCCCGCAGGAAATCATCAACGGCACCTTGCTCGTCCGCGATGGAAAGATCGCCGATGTCACTCAGGGCAACTCATCCTCGGGCACGGATCTGGATGGTGATTTCGTGATTCCGGGTTGCGTCGAGCTGCACACGGACCACCTAGAAACCCACGTCCAGCCGCGCCCGAAAGTGCGCTGGAATCTGGATGCAGCCCTTCAGGCGCATGACGGACAGATCGCCACGGCTGGCATCACGACTGTGTTCGATGCTCTGCGGGTTGGTATGGATGGTGATACCGAACTTGGTTCGGACGATATGTCGGCCATGGCGCAGACCATTTCGGCGGCAACGGCAGCAAACCGCTTGCGCGCGGAACACTTCATCCATCTTCGCTGCGAGGTATCGATGCCTGATGCTGCGGAGCATTTCGATGAGATCAAGTCCAATGACCGCGTGAAGCTCGCGTCGCTGATGGACCACGCGCCCGGCCAGCGCCAGTTCGTCAGTCTCGAAGCCTATCGCATTTATTATCAGGGCAAGAAAAAGCTCTCAGACGCGGATTTTGCTGCCTTCAGCGAACGACGCATCGCGCAGTCTGAAATGTATTCGGCAAAACACCGGCAGCTCATTGCGCAGCGTTGTCACGCCGCGGGCATATCCATCGCTTCCCATGATGATGCGACCGCCGAGCATGTGGCGGAAGGGATCGCCCTTGGCATTTCGCTGGCCGAATTCCCGACGACGGTCACGGCGGCACAGCTTTCGCGTGAGGCCGGTCTTCAAGTGCTGATGGGTGCGCCGAATGTGGTGCGCGGCGGTTCCCATTCCGGAAATGTCTCGGCGCTTGAGCTTCTGGAAAAGGGTGCTCTGGATATCCTCTCGTCCGACTATGTGCCCTTCAGCCTCGTGCAGGCGGCATTCACGCTTTGGGAGAAAGAGATCATCGACCTGCCCCAAGCCATCCGGTTGATCTCTGCAAACCCAGCCGAAGCGGCCAAGCTCGATGATCGTGGACGGATCGAGATCGGTCGTCGGGCGGATCTCGTTCGGGTTCGGGCCACAAAGGGACTTCCACCCTTCATTGCAGGTGTCTGGCGTGAGGGAAATCGCGTGGCCTGATGTGCCCGGCCCCTACCGTTTTCCGGTATGGGAGATGAGCCACAGAAGATATGGCCCGCCGATCAGAGCCGCAAACACGCCGACCGGCACCTGATAGGGATAGATGACGACGCGGGACAGCCAGTCGGCGCCGATCAACATCGCAGCGCCGATTAGCAACGACGCCAAAAGCTGCTGGCGCGCGCCGGTCAGCCCGATCAGGCGGGCAAGATGCGGGGCGACAAGCCCGGCTAGGCTAAGTGGACCAACGAGAAAAGAGGCGACCGCCGTCATCAGCGCTGCGAGGATGGCGAGGGTGAGTCGTGAGGATGTGAGGCCAAGGCCAACGCCCTTGGAGACGACGGACCCTAGTGGCAGTATCGTCAACCAGCGGCTCATGAACAGCAGTGGTGCCGCGAATAGAACGAGTGCACTTAGTGATGTCCATGCCTCGAATGCGCCAGCACGATTTGTCGATCCTGCCATCCACATCAACAAAATGAAGGCGTTCATATCGCCTTGTGCCAGCACGATGGTAACGATGGCCATGGATATCGCGCTCATGGCAATGCCGGATAAAAGCAGGCGCTCTGCGGACAGTTCGCGGCTTGCGGTGATGGCGATCATGATGGAGAACACTGCTAGCGCCCCCAATGCCATGCCCATCAGCATCACGGTTGGCGGTCCGGAGCCGAAAAGATAGAGCGTGGCGGCCAGTCCAGCGCCACCGCCTGCCGAAACGCCCAGCACTTCGGGGCTCGCGATCGGATTTCCCGTCACGCGCTGCATGATGTAGCCGGCGGCCCCCAAAAGTGCCCCGGCACCCCCAGCAGCCAGAATGCGCGGCAGCCGGAAGGGCATGAGCTCGGATAGGCTCTGTCCAAATGCAAAGCGCAAGCCTGTGGGGGAGGGGCCGACCACAAGTGCCGCCAGCATGAGCAGAGCGATCAACACCACCAGAAAAACGATGTATAAGTCGGGCCGCGCCAAGCGTCGTTCCGTGGAAGATGCGGAGGCCGTGACGGGCGAGATGGCGTGCAGCCTTGGCAAGAGAAAAAGCAGGACAGGCCCGCCCATGAGCGCGGTTGCGGCACCCGCTGGTGCCAGATCGGAAAAACCTGGGCCCAGCAACTGGCTGATGGCATCCGTGAGAAACAGCAGTGCGGCGCCCGTAAACGGTGCTGCGATCAAAACCTGCCCCGTCGTTCGCGCACCGCAAAGCCTCGCGATTGCAGGCGCTGCAAGCCCGAGAAAGCCAATGACACCCACCGTGGCGGTAACGGAAGCCGCCAGCCATACGGCGAGCAACAGAATGGCCAGTCGCAGCCACACAAGCGAGAGGCCAAGGCTTTTGGCGCTTGTATCGTCCAGCGCCAGAACGTTGAGGGGGCGAATAAGGATGGCGGCAGCGATGGCACCGATGAAGATCCGGGGTGCCAAGGACAGCACGCCCTGCCAATCCTGCTGGCTCAGGGAACCCGCACCCCAAATGCTGACGGAAAGCGCATATTCACCGCGCGCAAGAATGAAGGTGATGGTGAGCGAGGCGGTGATCATGCTGACGATGAGACCCGATACCGCAACCGTTACCGGATCGAATGATCGCCGCCACGACAGCGCCAATACCAGGCCGACGGCGACAAGCCCGCCAGAGAAAGCCACCAATTCACGCGAAAATCCGGCCAGAAGCGGCGAGAAGCTAAGGCCTGCTACCAGCGCAAGCTCCGCTCCGGCAGCAATGCCAAGCGTGGACGCATCCGCGATGGGGTTGCGCAGCACCCGTTGCAACAGCGCACCAGCCAATCCAAGCGCAGCACCTGCCAAAAGTGCAATGACGGTTCGCGGAAGCAGACTATTCCATAGGAGAATTTGGCCGAGCACATTTGCTATGACCGGATCCCCCGGCACCGTTGGCCTTGTGGCGATGAGAAGCGCCAGCATGGCAGCACACGCGGCAAAAATCGCCACCACAGAAATCATGGCGCGACGGGAGCCTGTAGCCATCGAGGCTGCGCTAGCCGTTCCCGGCATCGGTCAGACCTTTCGCAAGCTCTTCGGCAAAACGACGCGCAGCGGGTAGCGCCCCATAGGGATTGATGGAGCCCAACGTGATGACCCGCTTTTCCCGAACGGCGGGCAGGGCGTTCCAGAAGGCGCTTCGCTCCAGACCCATGACCGCATCAAGCGGATGCGGTGGGATGAGAATGATCCAGGCATCCGGCATGGAGGCAAGCGTTTCGATGCCCATGGGCGCAGCTGCCGAATAGGCCGTCTGCCCGGTCCATGCATTCTCCAATCCCAGCCGCTTTAGCGTAGAGCCGAACATGCTGTCTGAGCCGAACACACGGTAATGCCTGGAATCGCCGAGATTGATGGGCAACACGGCAAGTCGATCACCCCTCGCCAAATTCTCTCGCAGATCGACCAGCCGCTGGGCGGTACCCGCAACATAGGTTTCGGCTTTGGATGTGATGTCGAGATGCTTCCCCACAGCCATCGTCGCCCGCTGAGCCATGACATAAGGGTCTTCGCTAGAGAGATAGATGCCAAGATTGTGTGTGGGCGCGATGCCGGACAGCAGAGGATCAGCCCAGGCGTAGAAATTGGAGTTGAAGATGATGTCAGGTTTGGCGAAGGACAACGTTTCCAGATTGGGCAATCCCCGCAGCCCCAGATCGGCAACCGTTTCCGGCACCGCCGGCTCGACCGCCACTTCGCGAAATTGCCGAAGCTCCGGCCCTGCAACGACATTGGAGCCCAAGGCGAGAAGTGTTTCCAGCAAGGCCCAATCGAGCGTCGCCGTTCGTGGCAGCGTTTCCGCATGTGCAGAGCGCGTGATTGCGAACGAGGTGGCACCTGCGAGAAAGGCTCGACGGGAGAACAGAAAATGGGAATTCACATCTGTCTCCAACGACAATAAGGAAGGCCCTTTCGGACCTTCCCTCTAAATGCATTGTTGCGCCACTTTCGCAGAAGCATTTACCAGGTTCTGCTGAGTTTAAGACTGACGGTCCGCGCTTCACCATAACCGCAGAAGGACATGGTGTTGCAACCGGCAACATATTCCTTGTCAAACAGGTTGGTCACATTGAGCGAAGCCTTCCAGTCATTCTTTTCGTAGCGAATTCCGGCATCAAAAACGGTTGCGTCTGGAACACGCAATGTATTGGCGTCGTCAGCCCAAGACTTGCCGCGATATCGCACGCCCGCACCAAGGCCGAGGCCTGTCAAAGGGCCTTCCGTAACGGTGTAGTCCAGCCATAGCGACGCTTGCGAATTAGGGACTAGCAAAGGAGTAAGCCCCTCCATGCTAGGATCGCCGGGATTTTTGGTGAACTCAAGATCGGTATAGGAGGCCGACGCAATTGTTTTCCAATTTTCCGTCAGGTTGAATTTCCCTTCGACCTCAACTCCACGGGAACGAACCTCACCAAACTGCCTGCTGTTAGACGTCCCCGCTATGTTGACGGTATAGTTCTTCTTGTCGATCTGGAATACGGAAGTTGTCAGGCTGCCATCAAGCCAGCTTGGCTCATATTTGACGCCAGCTTCGTACTGCTCGCCCTCTTCCGGTTTTAGTGCTCCGTCTGACGATGTTCCCACGAGTGGGCTGAAGAATGTCGAAACACTGGCATAGGGGGTAATGCCGTTGTCGAATTCATAGGCCAGACCCGCGCGACCGCTCCACGCGGCATCGTTTCTTGAGAAGTCGCCGGTTCCGAGACGGTCATCGACTTTACTGTCGAGATAGTCGTAGCGGCCATTCAGTGTCGCAATCCATCCATCGCCGAATTTGATCTGGTCTTGCGCGTAAACGCCAACTTGGCGGATTGTGTAGACCTGATGCGTGAAAGGTGTAAGCGGCGGTAAAGGCAGGTTGTATGGCAGGTCATCTGGATTAATTGGAGTTGGATATGCACCCCACGGTGTGGCCAGCTGATCATTGTCGAGTCGATACGAGCGATAATCCAAACCAGCCATCAGCTTGTGGCTGGTGCCGCCGAGCTCGAATTCATTTTCAAGACGATTATCAATATTGACGGAATATGCCTTCGACCGGACATCATCGGCATACATCATAACTTCGTCATCTGCTTGGTTGGCGAAGTCGAAGGGGTATAGCTGGCGTTCTCGCTTGTTGAGATATCCAAGCCGCATATTCTGCGTGAATTTCCACCCGTTTTCAAATTCGTTCTGGAATTCGTAGCCCGTCAGTGCCTGCGTCGCCAAGCCGATGTCGAAGTCTTTGCGTCCGAAATATGCGTCTCGGTCGATTTTGCCAAAGAATGGGTTGGCGACAACGGTGCCGGAATAGGGGAGAAGTCCGTTTGAGGTATGCGTCTGGTCCAGATGACTGATATAGGCCCAGATGTTCAGGCTGGTGGTGTCATCTGGCTGGAAGGTGATCTGCGGCATAAACGTGCCGCGAATATCTTCCTGCTTATCGGAATAACCTTTGCCGCCGGAAAGTTTGCCGGTTAAACGATAGTTTACGGACTCTGTTCCTGGCATTTTATCTGAGAAATCAAAGCCGAAGAAACCGTTTGCGTTACTATCGATCCCGATCTCAGTATAGGCGTATGGTTCGTCCGAGGGACGCTTGCGCACCATGTTGATCACGCCGCCAGCGTTGGCGCCGCCGAGCAGAACGGATGCTGGGCCTTTGAGAACTTCGACACGCTCCAGCATAAATGGATCGATCTGAAAGTTTCCGAAGGCATGGCTCGTTAGTGCCATATTGTCGAGAAAGAGCCCGGTTTGGCTGGCATTGAAGCCCCGGACGTAAATCCAGTCAGTATCTGGATCTGAGCCAAAAGGCTGAGCAAATACGCCCGGCGTGTAGAGCAGGGCTTGGTCCACCTTATCGAGGACGCCCCGGTCGTTCATTTCTTGTGTGCCCACCACCGAAACAGACTGCGGAATTTCCTTCAGCGGCGTGTCGGTTTTCGATCCCGTCGTCGTTTCCTTGGCGACATAGCCCTTCACTGGCCCGGTGCCGCCCTGTTCCTTGTTGCCTTGAACAATGATGGGGGCGAGGGTTGTCGTGTTGCCGGTATCGCTTGCGCTTTGCGCCCAAGCTTGCCCTCCGGTGTTGAGAACAATCGTTGCTACGCCCGCCAACAGGCCCGCTTTCATTGCGGAAGATTTGATCAATGTCTTCACTCTGCGCCCCACTCATACCGCTCTCTCAGGCGGCCTCTCGATAAGGTGAGTGGTTAACTCAGATTTAACTTATCTGCTTGTCCGTATGCACGGGAATTGAACGAATTTGGGCAAATTTCACGCTCAAGCGCATTTGCTCACTGGTTTTATTCACATTGTGCCTTTTTCCACTGGGAAGGTGTCAGCCCGGTATGCTTGCGAAACGTGCGGCTGAAATGGGCGTGATCTGCAAAACCCGTTTCCGCGGCCACCGTCGTTAACATGTGTCGACCTGACTTGAGCAGGTCTTTCGCGCGTTCCAACCGCGCACTCATCTGCCAATCATGCGGAGCCACGCCAGTGGCGGCCTTGAAGGAGTGGCTGAAATGCGATTGCGACAGGCCGGTGATTGCGGCCAGTTCTTCCAGCCTGATATTGCGCAGGCAATGTTCTTCGATGAAGTCTTTTGCGCGCCTCAATTGCCAAGGGGCCAGCGCACCGCGTTTGCGGGGCTGCGCCTTGGCGAGCTTGAATACGTCGATCAAGAGCGAAAGCGCCAGGCCATCGCCGTAAAGGTCGTGCAGCGGATCTGAACTGGCGATTTCGGCGGCAATCAGCTGCGCCAATGTCACGATCCGGCTGTCTGCGAAGAGAAGTTTTGGTTCTCTCAGCAGCGAGGGATCGAGATCATCACCCAGACGGCGGCTGATGGCATCGACATCGAAGTGGATATCGAGGTGGCGAATGGATTGGACATCCTTGATATCCACCCAAAGGTCCATGTCCGCCGGGACGTAAGAGATCGGGCTCAGATGGGAATCCTGCGGCATTCCCGGTTCTCGCGCCGAGCGCTTGACGGAGGGGCGGCCACGGCCGCGCTGATCGAGAAGAATGAAGAGACGCGGATCGCGGGCGATATAATGCCCGCCTGCATAGCTGGCGCATTCCACATCCCACAGATCGGCAGTGATGCCATTCCAGTATCGGCGGCGCAGCCCTCCCACAACAGAGAAGCCTTCAATCTGGTTCTGCATTCTCGGCTGAAAGGTCATTTACGGACTCAAGGGAGATAAAGCGCTAAAAGTTGCGGGTCTTTATCAAGTTTTCTGGTTGTATTCAACAGGCGGCCCGCAAGCGATATTGACGCCCTGCTCCAACTTGGCCAAAGATCGAGCTCCTCAATCTTCGAAATCTACCCAGCGGAATTCCAATGCCTTTGAATGCCCAGCAAAAGTCCACGCGTATCGACGCGCCACTTCTGTCTCTGTCGGACGTGTCCTTTGCGGTCGAAGGCCGAACATTGCTTCATCCACTGACGTTGAAACTTGGTTCTGGCCGATCCATCGCACTCATTGGTCATAACGGGTCTGGCAAATCGACACTCCTCAAATTGATCGGACGCCAACAGATGCCGACGGGTGGCTCGATTGAATTCGAGGGCAAAGCTTTGAGCGATTGGGGCAACCGGGCCTTCGCGCGCCGGCTTGCCTACATGCCGCAGCGCACGCCATCTGCACCCGGCATGCTGGTCAAGGAACTCGTCGCGCTTGGCCGTTACCCCTGGCACGGCGCGCTCGGACGTTTCGGGCAGGAAGACCGCGACAAGGTGGATGAGGCGATTGAACTGACCGGCATCGGCCAGTTTTCAGATCGCATGGTGGACAGTTTGTCAGGCGGTGAACGCCAGCGCGTCTGGCTCGCCATGCTGGTTGCGCAGGATGCGACCTGCCTTTTGCTGGATGAGCCGATCTCCGCTCTCGATATCGGCCATCAACTGGATGTTCTGGAACTGACCGCCGACCTGTGCCGCAAGAAGGGCATCAGTATCATCATGGTGCTGCATGATATCAACATGGCCGCGCGCTATTGCGATGAAATCGTTGCGCTTCATTCGGGACACTTGATCGCGCATGGAAGGCCGGAGGAGATTATGAACACAGACGAGTTGTTGCGGATTTACGATGTGCCGATGGACATCATCCGCCAGCCCTCGAGCGGCAGGCTGATTGCAATGGCGCGGTAATCTTTACAGTCTGGCTTTCGTGGAGCGCGCAGTCGAAAGCAGCAGGCTGGTTTCGCTGCCTGTAATGCCGGGAACCAGACGAATGCGGCGCAGGACCGAGTCGAAATCCCCCAGAGTTGAAGCGCTGAGTTCCACAATTAAATCCCACCGGCCATTGGTAGAGTGGATTTCCGAAATCTCCGGAAACCCGCCAAGGGCGCGAATGACGCGATCCGTGACGTGCCCTTCGATCTCGATCATCATGATGCCGCGCACCGCCTCTTCCACAGCATCGGCGCGCAATATGACCGTGTAACCAATGATCGCCCCGCTCTGCTCCAGCCGCTCGATGCGGGCGCGCACGGTTGCGCGCGATGTCTCTGTTTCCAGCGCAAGGTCGGATATGCTGCGTCGGCCATTGTGACGCAGAAGCGTGACCAGTTTTTTATCTAGATCGTCCATTGGCGCCATTATGATAAATCGAATTATCAAAATGATAAGTTATGCGGACTGTTTTGCCAATATTCATTGTTCAATCTGCCATGTTGCCGTGGTGAAATTCCCTGAACGGTATAGGGGGAAATTTCATGGAATGCAGGCTTATCGGGGTACCGCTGCAAATCGGTGCAGGCCAACTGGGTTGCGAAATGGGGCCAAGCGCGCTTCGCATTGCCGGGTTGAAAACCGCTCTGGAAGAGCTGGGTCATTCCGTCGTGGATGTAGGCAATGTCGCGCCCGCTGTGTTTCGCGAGTTTAACCATCCCAACAGCGCCGTTCATCATCTTTCGGAAACGGTGGCCTGGACAGAAGCGTTGGTGGAGGTTGCCTACCGCGAAAGCGAAAATGCGATGCCGATATTTTTGGGCGGCGACCATGCCATCTCGGCGGGCAGCGTAACAGGTGTTGCGCGGCGTGCCGCAGAGCGGGGGCGGCCGCTTTTCGTTTTATGGCTGGATGCGCATACGGATTATCACACATTGCAGACCACCCGCAGCGGCAATCTGCATGGCACGCCGGTCGCTTATTATAGCGGTCGCGAAGGGTTCGAAGGTTACTTTCCGCCGGTAACCAACCCCGTCGATCCAGACAATATCTGCATGATCGGCATCCGCAGCGTCGATCCGGCGGAAAGCGCAGCGCTTGGCGAAACCGGCGTTACCATTCATGACATGCGTATGATTGATGAGCACGGCATGGGTGTGCTGTTGCGTGCGTTTCTGGAGCGTGTCGCAACTGCGAACGGCCTGCTGCATGTCAGCCTCGACGTGGATTTCCTCGATCCTTCAATCGCTCCTGCTGTCGGCACCACCGTGCCTGGGGGCGCGACATTCCGGGAAGCGCATCTGGTTATGGAAATGCTGTGTGACAGCGGCTTGGTCTCCAGTCTCGACCTAGTAGAACTCAATCCCTTCCTTGATGAGCGGGGGCGTACAGCACGCTTGATGGTGGACCTGACCGCTAGCCTGATGGGCAAGCGTGTGATGGATCGCCCGACGAGAGCGGGTTGAGGAGGAACAGCATGATGACAGCAACACCCAATCTCAACATCGTCCCATTCATCAGCGTCGATAACATGATGAAGCTGGTTCTGACGGTCGGCATCGACACGTTTCTTCGTGAACTGGCCGATACGATCGAAGAGGATTTCCGCCGCTGGGAGACGTTCGATAAGACTCCGCGGATCGCATCTCACTCGGAAGAGGGCGTCATAGAATTGATGCCGACGAGTGACGGTAAGCTTTACGGCTTCAAATATGTCAACGGGCATCCGAAAAACACGAGACAGGGCAGGCAGACGGTAACCGCTTTCGGTGTTCTCTCAGATGTTGGTAACGGTTACCCGATGCTGCTGACAGAGATGACGATCCTGACGGCGTTGCGGACGTCGGCGACCTCGGCAGTCGCGGCGAAATATCTCGCCCGCAAGGATGCGCGCTCAATGGCCATTATCGGCAATGGCGCGCAGAGCGAATTTCAGGCCCGCGCTTTCAAGGCTATTCTGGGCGTCGATCAGCTCCGGCTTTATGACATCGATCCTGCTGCCAGCCTCAAATGTCAGCGAAATCTGGAGGGGCAGGGATTTTTGACGACGATATGCAAGAGCGCCGAAGAGGCGATCGAAGGTGCCGATATCATCACGACCGTGACGGCGGATAAACAATACGCGACTATTCTGACAGACAACATGGTCGGCCCCGGTGTTCACATCAACGCAGTGGGTGGCGATTGCCCTGGGAAAACAGAGTTGCACAAGGATATTCTGCTCCGCTCCGACATTTTCGTGGAGTACCCGCCACAGACCCGAATCGAAGGCGAAATTCAGCAATTGACGCAGGACCATCCCGTGACCGAGCTCTGGCAGGTGATTACCGGCAAAACGGTTGGGCGAAAGACGGATCGGCAAATCACGCTGTTCGATAGCGTCGGCTTTGCCACTGAAGACTTTTCTGCGCTTCGTTATGTCAGATCGAAGCTTGCC
Organism: Agrobacterium sp. 20P9.1.2; assembly: GCF_057799395.1. Lineage (NCBI taxonomy): Bacteria > Pseudomonadati > Pseudomonadota > Alphaproteobacteria > Hyphomicrobiales > Rhizobiaceae > Agrobacterium > Agrobacterium sp. 20P9.1.2. The sequence goes on along the minus strand of NZ_JBYOKI010000002.1, from coordinate 455,158 downwards.
GAGACGGGTCTTTATGAGGAACTGGATTTGCTCGCAGACCCTGACGAGCCCCGCGATCTCTACGGCATGCTTTTGCGCTGCGAAGCATCGACGAAAGCCGCGTCGCCACTCCAGCCCGAAGCAGTATTATAACCGCTCCAATCGTTTTTTGCGGGCCGCCATTTGCTCCCGCCATATGGTGAAAAGGCCAGCGGCAACCACGATTGCCGCGCCGACCACCATATGCGTGCTCAGCACTTCCCCATAAAAGCTGACACCGAGAATGGAAACCAGCACCAGCTGATAATAGGAAAAAGGCTGGACGGACGCGGCATCCGCAAGCTCAAAGGCGCGGATCAGCAGATAGTGGCCGCTCATGCCGGTTATGCACAGCGCCAGCATCCAGCCCCAGTCATAGGACGCCATGTTTACCCAGTAAAATGGCCCGACCAGCGTCAAGGCAATAGCGCCGGGAACACCGGTGTAGAAGAAGCTTGTCATCGCTTTGTCCGTGCGGCTGGCGAGCCGCGTCAGCACGCCGTAGAGGCCAAGCAGGAATGCCGCGGCAAATGTCACGATTAGTATCGGGTCAAAGCCGTTTTCGTCGGGTTTGAGAATGACGAGGACGCCGAGAAAGCCGACGAGAATGGCCGACCAGCGCTTCCAGCCGACCTGCTCGCTCAAAATAGGGACGGACAAGGCGGCAACGATCAATGGCGTAGAGGCGAGAATGGAATGGGTGTGAGCCAGACCCACAGCCGCGAAGGATATGATCGAAAGAACGATCTGGACCGCGAGAATGACGCCGCGACTTGCCTGTAGCCAGAACCGGTTCGTGGCGACAGCCTGCCGAATTCCACCTTTCGATCTCAACGCAAGAATGGTCACGAACACGGCGAAGGCCCAATAGCGCAGCATCGTCACGAATATGGGCGGATAGGCGGAACCAAGATGTTTCGAGATGCCATCCTGCGCAGCAAAAATCGTGAAAGCCGCTAACGCGTAAAGATAACCTACGGATTGAGGAGGCATTGGGAACTCTGATTGGGCAGACGATGAGCGGAGATGTCTGAACCTCTTAGACGATTATTGCCGGATGCAAAACAGAGAAAGTGAGGGATTTCGATGTGCTGGCATCAATTGCCGCAAGTCTAAATTAGCCTCTCCAACAAATAAGTGCCAAAAACAACATGTCATACATGTTTGACAATTATTCGAATATCTGTCTAATAAGAAGCACAGTAGATTGCCGTTGGCCGCCGGGCTGCATTGGGAGGACAGATGATTATTACCGACGTCGAAGTGCGAGTGTTCAAGACGACAACGCGTCGCCATTCCGATAGCGCCGGCCACGCTCATCCCGGTCCTGCGCATCAGGTAGAGCAGGCGATGCTGACGATCCGCACCGAAGACGGCAAAGAAGGTCACTCTTTTACGGCGCCGGAGATCGTGCGGTCGCATGTCATCGAGAAATTCGTGAAAAAGGTGCTGATCGGCGAGGATCACCGCGACCGTGAGCGCTTGTGGCAAGACCTTGCCCACTGGCAGCGCGGCTCTGCGGCGCAGTTGACGGACCGCACCTTAGCCGTCGTAGACTGCGCCTTGTGGGATCTGGCGGGTCGCTCACTCAACCAACCTGTATACAAGTTGATTGGTGGTTATCGCGACAAGGTGCTGGCCTATGGCTCTATCATGTGCGGAGACGAGCTGGAGGGCGGTCTGGCGACGCCGGAAGACTACGGTCGTTTCGCCGAGACGCTGGTCAAGCGCGGCTATAAAGGCATCAAGCTGCACACTTGGATGCCACCTGTCAGTTGGGCTCCAGATGTGAAGATGGATTTGAAGGCCTGCGCCGCCGTTCGCGAAGCGGTCGGTCCGGATATTAGCCTGATGATCGATGCCTTCCACTGGTATTCCCGCACGGACGCAATGGCGCTGGGTCGCGGTCTTGAAAAGCTCGATTTCGACTGGATCGAGGAGCCGATGGATGAGCAGTCCATGTCATCCTACAAATGGCTGGCCGATAATCTCGACATTCCCGTCGTTGGTCCGGAAAGCGCCGCCGGCAAGCACTGGCACCGCGCGGAGTGGCTGAAGGCGGGTGCCTGCGATATTCTCAGAACCGGCGTCAACGACGTCGGTGGCATCACGCCCGCGCTGAAGACAATGCATCTGGCCGAAGCCTTTGGCGTGGAGTGCGAGGTCCACGGCAATACGGCGATGAACCTGCATGTGGTGGCCGCAACGAAGAACTGCCGATGGTATGAGCGCGGCTTGCTTCACCCCTTCCTCGAATATGATGACGGCTTCGATTACCTGAAGTCGCTGTCCGACCCGATGGATAAGGACGGCTTTGTGCATGTGCCGGATCGTCCCGGTCTTGGTGAGGACATAGATTTCAATTTCATCGAGAACAACCGCGTAAGGTAATGTTGCGATGAAGACCATACTTGCATTTGGCGATAGCCTGACATGGGGCGCAGACCCGGAAACTGGACTGCGCCACCCGCCGCAATATCGCTGGCCGGAGGTGCTGGAAGCCGAGTTTGCTGGTGAGGCGAAGGTTCTGGCGGAAGGCCTGGGCGGGCGCACCACGTGTTATGACGACCATGCTGGCCCGGCCTGCCGCAACGGTGCAAAAGCGTTGGAAGTTGCGCTGGCCAGCCACATGCCGCTCGATCTCGTCATCATCATGCTGGGAACAAATGATCTGAAACCCGTTCACGGTGGACAAGCTGAGACTGCCGTATCCGGCATGCGACGCCTGGCCCAGATCGTGGAGACCTTTCCCTACAAGCCGCGCTTAGCGCTGCCGAAAGTGCTCATCGTTGCACCACCGCCATGTGTTGCGGGGCCAGCCGGTGCGCCAGCGGCGGGACGGAGAATTGCCGAGTCTGAACGTCTGGCGCCGCTTTACGAGAAGCTTGCCGGTGAAACCAACTGCGCATTTTTCGATGCAGGTACGGTTGCGCGCGCGTCATCGGTCGATGGCGTTCACCTCGACGCCGAGACAACTGCAAAAATAGGGCGGGCGCTTGTTGCACCCGTTCGCGCCATTTTGTGCTGATCAGCATCGCTGCAGAGGAGTGTGGCCTGATCGTAATTTGAACGCCGTCATGAAACACGGCTCATTGGGAGGAAACATGAGACAGTTTTTTACAACAGTAGCGCTCGGTGCCTTGTTGATCGGTGCCATGCCGCTGAGTTCTCTGGCGGAAACGCCGAAGGATCAGCTGGTCGTTGCAACGACCATGAGCAACATTCTGACGCTCGACCCTGCCGCCATCACGGGTCGCGAGACCGTTCAGGTTTTGAATAACGTTTATGACACACTGGTCATTCTCTCCGAGAAAGACCGAAGCGTTCAGCCCCGCCTTGCCGAGCGCTGGGAAATCTCCGAAGATCGCAACTCCATCACGTTTCACCTGCGCAAGGATGCAAAGTTTGCATCCGGCAATCCGGTCACGGCCAATGATGTCGCCTGGAGCCTGAAGCGCGTTCTTACCCGCAATCTGGCGCAGTCCTCCTTCCTCAAAACTCGCGGTTACAAGGTCGAGGATGCGGACAAGCTGTTCGTTGCCAAGGATGAATACACATTCGTTCTGAACATGCCAAAGCCGGATGACCCGAACCTGTTGCTGATGATCCTTGGTCAGAATGGACCGGGTTCGATCCTTGATAGCAAAGCCGTGCTGGAACACGAAAAGGACGGAGATCTCGGAGCCGGTTGGCTGACCTTGAACTCCGCAGGTTCTGGTCCTTTCAAACTGGGACAATGGAAATCCAACGAGTTCATTATTCTCACCCGTAACGACGATTACTGGGGTGAAAAGCCTGCCATGAAGCGGGTGTTGATGCGCCACTTGCCGGAATCGCAGTCGCAGCGCCTCATGCTGGAAAAAGGTGACATCGATGTTGCCTACTCTCTGCAGGCGCCGGACTTGAAGTCACTTGAGGCCGACAAGGAAATCGCCATCGAATCCACGCCGGGTTCGGGCTTCTATTACCTTGGCGTTTCGATGAAGGACGAGCGTTACGCGAACAAGAAAGTGCGCGAAGCCCTTCGTTATCTGATCGATTATGAAGGTCTGGATAAGGCCGTCATGCCCTATTACGGCAAGCTGCACCAGCGCCCGATCAGCACTGGGGTTCTTGGCGCTCTGCCGGACGAAGGTTTCAAACTGGATATAGCAAAGGCAAAGGCTCTGCTTGCAGAAGCCGGATATCCAAACGGCTTTAAAACGACGCTGCGCGTGCTGTCCGAAGATCCGTTCATGAAGGCCGCGACCGCAATACAGAACACGCTGGGTCAGGCTGGTATTCAGGCTGAACTGATCAGCGGTTCCGGCGACCAGATTTACGGCGCGATGCGTGACCGTAAGTTCGAATTGCTCGTCGGTCGTGGCGGCGGTGGGCAGCAGCCGCACCCGGACAACAATCTACGCGCCATGGTCTATAATCCGAACAATGCCGACGAGGCAAAGCTCACGAATTATCAAGGCTGGCGCACGAGCTTCTACGATGAAAAGTTGAACAAGATGATCGAGCAGGCACTTGTCGAGCGCGACCCTGCCAAGCAGGCCAAGGCTTACGAAGACATTCAGGCCTATATGGATGAGCTGGTCATTTCGATCCAGCCGTTCTCGGAAGTGGTGGATACGGCGGCTTATCGCAGCGATGTCAAAGGCATGATCGTCAGCCCCTGGTATTCGCGTTTTGAAGTCGTGACCAAGGAGCGGTAATCGCTTCAAAGCGATGACGCAAAACAAAGGGCGCGTGGTTTACGCGCCCTTTTTTTGATGTCGTCAGGGAAATCTAATTCAAGGCTGGCAGACAGTCTGATAACGCTCAACGACGGTCGACAGCACTTCATCGATAGGCCGGGCGTTCCAGTTATAGGAGAATATCTCCACCTCTTGCGGGCCGAAAAAGCCAGCCTTTTCGATCATCCGGCGGAAGCCCTTGAGGTCGATAACACCGTCACCCATCATGCCACGGTCATTGAGCGGGTCCGTTGTCGGCACCAGCCAGTCGCAGATGTGATGAGCAAATATCTGGCCATTGCGACCGGCCCGGGCAACCTGCTCTTCCAGCTCCGGGTCCCACCATACGTGATAGACATCGATCGCAACGCCGGTGCCTTCACCCAATTTATCGCACAGGTCGAGCGATTGCTTCAGCGTGTTGAAGCAGGCGCGATCTGCTGCATAGAACGGATGCAGTGGTTCTATGGCGAGTGGAATGCCAGCCTGTCTGGCATAGGGCAGAAGCTCTGCCATGCCGTCTTCCACCATCTGCCGCGCGCCTTTGATGTCTTTTGATCCGGCTGGCAAGCCACCGACCACCAGCACAAGGCAATCGGCATTCAAGGCTTGGGCCTCATCCACTGCGCGCTTGTTGTCCTCGATGGCGTTGCGGCGTCCTTCCGCGTCTGGCGCGGGAAAAAATCCGCCACGGCAATGTCCGCTGAGGCGAATGCCATTCTGTGCCACGATGCGCGCCGCTTCGTCCAGCCCGACGCCATGCACCTGGTCTCGCCAAGGGGAGATGGTGGTGATGCCCTGTGCCAAGCAGGCATCCACCAGCGTGCCGAACGATCCGCCCTGCTTGATGGTGGCGAAATTGATGGAAAGACCTTCAAGGCTCATGCGGCATTCTCCTTTTCTTGAAGCGTCTGAAATGTTGCCTGCCCAGCGGCTTGCGCGACGCCCAGGCCCTTGGCCGTCAGAACCGTATCGAGCGAAAGCTGGCCGTTCTGGATCGTCAGACGCGCATGCCCTTGATGATCGCGGTAGAGATCGCCATGGGCGGAAAGCCACGCGGCATTCTCCGGGGCAGATGCGCCCTGCATGCCATCGACATAATGGTGCCCGTTGCGCTCGATGTGTCCGAGGTTGAGAAGCGATGCCAGTGCCAGATCCTGCTGCACGGCAATGCCCGCCTGCGTCGTCAAATCTTCAGCCGACATGAAATAGCCACCACCCGTTTCCGCATTCCATTTCTCAACCCGCATCTTGTTGAGAAGCGAGCGATAGAAACCCTTGCAGGATTTGGAAGAGACGCCGAGATAGCCCTGTTCGCGCGCTTCGAGAAACGCATCTTTAGTGCCGTCGGATTCATCGATTTCCAGCGCCACCCGCTTGGCCAGCGTCTTGACAGGTTGAGACAGCGCCACAGTACGAATGATCGGTTGCTCCACGAAAAGCAGCGATTGCCGCAGCCTTGCGAGTGCGGGCTCTTTCTCGATGCGGTCCATCAGATCGATGACGGCGGCTTCATCAGCAAATTGTTCGTTGCCATCCAGTGTGGCTTTGTAAGCCGGTAATCGATCGAGGACAGCGGCGATATCCTTCAATCGTTCCGTATCTTCCTGCGGTCTGCCGGAAACTTTCAGTTTGAAATACTTGATGCCGTAGGTCTCGATCTCTTCGCTCAGGCACTCGGGCAAGCCATCGTCGCGACGAGGCCCGCTTATCTGTTGTGGTGTCAGCGGATCGATGTAACCGACGGTGTGGCGTAGATAGAGAGTCTTCTGTGGTTTCAGTTGCTTTAGAAAACCGGCCACGTCAAACCCATTGAGATCGGGTGTAGTCGACAGGTCGATGTCGGGGAGGTTTGACTTGATCACTTCCACCAGCGGCAGATCATGCAGCCTGCAAAGCGCATCCAGAATGGCGCGATCCACCAGTGCCAGACCGAACGAGGCGATCAGTCCGTTGAGATTTTCCGATGCTGCCTGCGCGTGCTGCTGTGGTTCCAGCGTTGAGTGAAGACCGAAGGCTGAGGAAGCAGGAGTTTCTCTGGCAAGTGCTGCCGCCATGTGCACCGAGCGGCGTAGCTGCTGCTCATTATCCGCATTGCTGAGGGTAGGGTTTTTGTCGAACCATTTTGGCACCATCAACTCGGCGGAATAACCAGTGGCGATCCGCCCCTGCGCATCCTCGATATCGATGCAGAGAAAAATCTGCGCAGCTTCGGTCACAGTCGCCGCTCCGAAACGGAACGGCATCCGCATGGTCAGGCGCCGCTCGAAAATCGAGGTATCCTTGACCTTTAATATTGGCACTCCAGCCATCTCAATGCACACCCCTGACCGAGAGAATCGCCTTCATGCGTCGCGTAGCATCATCCGGGTCAGCGAGCACATTTGCCTTGTCCGCCAGCCGGAAAAGCTCGGCAAGATGGAGGGTGGAGCGCGTGCTTTCCTGCCCGCCGATCATGGTGAAATGGTCCTGCAATCCGTTGAGATAGGCCAGGAATACGACGCCGGTTTTGTAGAAGCGCGTAGGGGCTTTGAAGATGTGCCGCGACAGCGCAACGGTCGGCTCGAGGATATCGAAGAACTCGTTATTTGCCCCGCGCTTCAAGCTCGCCAACGCCTTGGACGCTGCCGGAGCAATCGCATCGAAAATGCCGAGCAGGGCATCGGAATGCCCCTGTTCGTCGCCCGCAATCAGTTCCGCATAGTTGAAGTCATCGCCCGTATACATACGAACCCCCGCTGGCAGGCGGCGGCGCATGGTGATTTCCTTTTCTTTCGACAGAAGCGAAATCTTGATGCCGTCGATCTTGTTCGCATTGGCCTTGAGCATCTCAAGGCATGTGTCCATCGCAGTCATGTGGTCACTAGAACCCCAATAGCCCTCAAGCGCAGGGTCGAACATTTCACCGAGCCAGTGGATGACAACTTTCTCCTTGGCCTGCGCCAGCACGCGGGCATAGGTTTCCAGATAATCGTCGGGCGATTTTGCGCTGGCGGCCAGCGCGCGGCTTGCCATTAAAATCACGCGACCGCCTTCGCCTTGCACGAAATCCAGCTGTTCTTGATAGGCATCGACAATCTGATCGAGATTATAGCCCGTGCCGGTCAGGTGATCCGTACCGACGCCGCAGGCAATCAGTGCGTCCTTCCGGCTCGCGGCTTCTTTCAAGGCCCTGGAGATCAACTCCTGTGCCTGCGGCCATGCCAGCCCCATGCCGCGTTGGGCCGTGTCCATGGCTTCCGCCACGCCCAAACCCAAATCCCACAGCCGGTGCCGGAAGCGAAGCGTGGCGTCCCAATCGATTGCCGGTGTCAGCCAGGGGTCGTTATCGGCAAACGGGTCGGCCACCACATGGGCAGCGGCAAAAGCAATGCGATTGAAATCTGCCGCACTGCGTTTTTCCAGAGCAATAGGCGTGCCGCTCAGTGCGTAAAGCTCAATCGAGCGGTCTTCTGTGGGCAGGTTGAGTTGGGTCATGTGAACCTCCTCAAGCGATGGCCGGAACGTCGAGCCAGCGGCGCTCCTTCCAAGATTTCAGACCGAGTTCGGCAAGCTGCACACCCTTGACGCCTTCCATCAGCCCGTAAGGCCATGGGTCGTTGTCTACCAGATGCCGCACGAACATTTCCCACTGGGCCTTGAAGCCGTTGTCGTAGACGACATTGTCCGGCACTTCCTGCCATGTCTTGTAGAAATCGATGGTCTGCGGCTGGTCCGGGTTCCAGACGGGCTTTGGCGTGTTGGTGCGGTGCTGCGTGAAGCACTTCGTCAGGCCCGCAACGGCAGAGCCATGGGTGCCATCCACCTGAAATGTTACGAGGTCATCACGGCGAACGCGCACGGCCCAGGATGAATTGATGTGGGCAATGACGCCGCCTTCGAGTTCGAACGTTGCATAGGCGGCATCATCCGCATCGGCAACATAAGCGTTGCCCTGTTCATCGAAACGCTGCGGAATGTGCGTTGCACCAAGGCAGCTGACGGCTTTGACTTCGCCGAACAGATTGTCGAGCACATAGCGCCAGTGGCACAGCATATCGAGAATGATGCCGCCGCCGTCTTTTGCGCGGTAGTTCCAGGAGGGGCGCTGGGCTGGTTGCCAGTCGCCTTCGAAAACCCAGTAGCCAAACTCTCCGCGCACGGAAAGAATTTTGCCGAAGAAACCGCTGTCGCGCAGCATGGCCAACTTGCGAAGGCCGGGCAGGAAAAGCTTGTCCTGCACCACGCCATGCTTGATGCCAGCACTTTCGGCTAGCTTCGCCACGGCAATTGCCTCTTCCATATTATCGGAGATAGGCTTTTCGCAGTACACATTCTTCCCGGCCTTGATCGCTTTGGTCAGAAGGCTGCCGCGCATCTGGGTGGTCCCAGCGTCGAAAAACAGCGTATCGTCAGGGTTCGCCAGTGCCGCATCGATATCCGTCGTCCAACGGGCGACATTGTGCTTTTTGGCAATCGCCTCGATTTTCTCGCCATTTCGACCCACCAGAATGGGGTCGAGCATGACCTTCTCGCCGCTCTTGAGCGTTACGCCGCCCTGGTCGCGGATTGCGAGAACGGAACGAACAAGATGCTGATTATATCCCATGCGGCCAGTGATGCCGTGCATGATGACGCCGATACGTTGCATGAAACCTCCTCCAAGAGCGCCCCACTCCCGTCAGGGCACAGTCTTCCGGTTAGAATTTGTAACCATTTGGTTATTTGTGGTCGCGAAAGGATGTTTCTGTCAAGAGGATTTTGATGCGAAAATTGACCGAGGAAATGATACGGAAAAATCTGTAGGGCTTCGTCGCGACTACCCTAACATTCGATATTTCGCATGTGCGAAGATAAGGATGGTTGTTCTTATTGGGTAATTTGGAATGGCCGCTCAGATTGGCCGCAGTGCAGCAATAACTGTGTTCACGATATGCTGGCCCCAACGCTCCAGTTCTGCGGGGGCTGCGAGGTCTCGCTGAAAGATCGTAGACAGCGTAAAGCGGTTCGAAAGATAGAAAAATCCGAGCGACGCGATCGTTAGATATACGTCAACAGGATCCAGCCCGGGCCGAAAATCGCCGGTTCCTTCGCCGCGCCGCAAAACGTCCTTCAACTCCGAAATGAAGTTGGAATGCATCTCCGGTATGAAGTCGGACTGGCGCAAGTATCTGGCCTGATTGAGGTTTTCAGTCGCCAGAATGCTGAGAAATTCCGGATGGTCGAGAAAATAATGCCATGTGAACAGGGCAAGTTCTCTTAGACCCTCTACCGGTGGTTTGCGGGCGAGGTCCAGTCGGTGTTCTGCATTGCGGATGTGCTGGTAGGCGTCTTCCAGAACCGCGAGATACAGTGCGTCCTTGTCTCCGAAGTAGTGGTAGATCATCCGTTTGTTGGTGCCTGCGCGTCTTGCCACCACATCGATGCGCGCGCCCGCAAGCCCCTTGGCCGCAACTTCGCGACGGGCGGCTTCCAGAATGGCGGCACGGGTACGTTCCGGATTGCGAGATTGAGCTGCAGCTTTTTTGCGCGCCGGTGCCGCCTTTTGAACGGGCTCGTCGTCTGCTTTTTCCGAAACTGTTTTGCCGGTGTCATCCATGTTTAATGGCCGCTTGACAATGTTGCTGATCAATGATCCCATGTAACCAGATAGTTATAAAACGGCAAGCGCTGTTTACCATCATCATTCAATTTGGCAGTCAATTAGGGAGGAGTTGCCAATGTCCATGATGCTTCAAAGACGTGCTGTTCTATCAGCGGGTCTCGCGGCTTTGTCTTTGGCGACGGTGGGTGGAGGACCCGCTTTCGCACAGGCAGCCCGCCTTCGCCTTCTCTGGTGGGGCTCGCAGGAACGAGCAGACCGCACCAACAAGGCAATTGCGGCTTACAAGCAGGTAAAACCTGACCTTGCCATTGCTGGCGAGTTTGCGGGGTGGTCGGATTATTGGCCGCGTCTGGCCACACAGGTCGCGGGCCGCAATGCGCCGGACCTGATCCAGATGGATTATCGTTACATTTTTGAATATGCCCGCCGTGGCGCTCTCGCTCCGCTGGATGAGTATCTTGGCAAGGCTCTGAAAATCGATGATTTCGGTGCGCCGAATATCGATTCAGGTCGCGTGGATGGGAAACTTTACGGCATCAATCTCGGCGTGAACTCCAGTGCGGTCTTTTATGATGCGGCGGGCTGGGAAAAGACCGGTGTTAAGCCGCCGAGCGCCGGGCAGACATGGGAAGAATTCGTCAAAAGCGCCACGGAATTTGGCAAGAACAAACCGAAGCCCGGCTATTTCGCTACGGCGGATGCCAGCGGCGTCGAGCCGAGTTTCGAAAACTGGCTTCGCCAGCAGAACAAGGCGCTATTCAGTGAAGAAGGCGCACTTGGTTATGACGCCAAGGATGCGGGTGACTGGTTCACCATGTGGGCCGATATGCGCAAGGCAGGCGCCTGCGTGCCAGCCGACATTCAGGCTCTCGACCAGCTGAACATCGAAAGCAACGCCTTGACCACAGGCAAGGCCGCGACAGCCTTCGCTCATTCCAACCAGTTCGTCGGTTATCAGGCGGTCAACAAGGCCAAGCTCTCGATCACGTCCTACCCCAAGGTGTCCAAGGATTCACCGTCCGGTCATTATCTCAAGCCATCGATGCTGATGAGCGTGGCCAATGGCAGTGCCGTTATCGAGGCAGCCGTCGAGTTCATCAACTTCCTCGTGGCCGTTCCGGAAGGCGTGGATATTCTGGGCGTGGAGCGTGGCGTTCCGGCGTCGGAATCCATGCGTAACCAGCTCAGCCCCAAACTCAACGACGTCAGCAAAGCCATGGTCGAATATATTGCCGAGGTTACGCCGGGCGTTGGACCTCTGCCACCAGCACCACCTCCGGGCGCCGGTGAATTTGCTTTCGTGCTGAAGCGGACCGCCGAAGAGGTTGCTTTCGGCAGAATGACGCCGGAGCAGGGCGGAAAGCAGCTCGTTACAGAAGCGGAAACAGTTATCAAACGGAAGTAACGATCAATGGCGTTTCGATCCGATACGATAGCGAGGGAGGGCCGCTCTGCGGCTCTTCCCAAGGGTGGACTGCGAAAGATGTTCGATCGCAACGTCCACGCCTACGTTTTCCTGCTGCCATGGCTGATCGGCTTTTTTGGATTGACGCTTGGCCCCGCTCTGGCCTCGCTGTATCTCTCCTTTACGAATTACGATCTGCTGCAGTCACCGGATTGGGTGGGCGCGTCCAACTATGTTCGGATCGCCACGGCAGACCCGAAATTTGCAGCGGCCATGAAGGTGACCTTCACCTACGTTCTTCTCTCGGTCCCGCTGAAACTCATCTTCGCGCTGATGGTGGCGATGGCCTTCAATCGCGGCATGAAAGGGCTGACGCTTTACCGCGCCGTCTTCTATCTGCCGTCGCTCTTGGGCTCCAGCGTTGCCATCGCCGTTCTCTGGCGCCAGCTTTTCGCCTCGGATGGTCTGGTCAACATGGTGCTGTGGCAGCTGTTTGGCTATGAAGGTCCTAGCTGGATTTCCAACCCTGACTATTCCATCTACACGCTGGTCATCCTGTCGGTCTGGCAGTTCGGTTCGCCGATGATCATCTTCCTCGCCGGTCTGCGACAGATTCCGCAGGACATGTATGAGGCGGCGGAGATGGATGGTGCAGGCAAGATGCGCCAGTTCTTCCGCATCACGCTGCCGCTGCTGACACCCGTTATCTTCTTCAACGCTGTGATACAGACCATCGATGCCTTCAAGGCATTCACCCCTGCCTTCATCATCTCCGAAGGCTCCGGCGGGCCGATCAACTCGACCCTGTTTTATACGCTCTATCTCTATCAGGAAGCGTTCGGCTTCTTCCGCATGGGCTATGCCTCGGCTCTGGCCTGGATTCTGGTCGTCATCATCTCGCTCTTCACGGCCTTTTCCTTCCTTAGCGCGCGATATTGGGTGCATTACGATGACTGATGCCGTTACCTCCCTTCGCCCCGGTCAGGCGGTGCAACGCCCGCTTTGGAAATCAGTGCTTCTGCACACTGCGCTGATCCTTGCATCCATCGCCATGATGTACCCCATCCTTTGGATGATATCCGGTTCTTTCCGCCCGCAGGACGAGTTGTTCGGATCGTCGTCGCTCATTCCCTCGGCGCTTGATCTTGGCGGGTATATTCGCGGTTGGACCGGACTTCAGGTGTCCTTCGGGCAGTTCTTCTGGAACTCGTTCTTCATCGCCGTGCTTGCGACCATCGGCAATGTCGTCGGCTGCTCGTTGGCGGCCTTCGCCTTTGCTCGCCTTCGTTTCGGCGGGCGGAATTTCTGGTTCGCGCTGATGTTGGGCACCTTGATGCTGCCCTATCATGTGGTGCTGATCCCGCAATATATCCTGTTTCTGGAAATGGGCTGGGTCAACACGTCGCTTCCATTGATCGTCCCGAAATATCTGGCGACAGATGCTTTCTTCATCTTCCTTATGGTGCAGTTCTTCCGGGGCATTCCGCGAGAGCTGGACGAGGCTGCTGTCATGGATGGATGTAGCCCCTTCCGCATCTACTGGAAAATCATGCTGCCGTTATCCTCGCCGGTTCTGGCAACCGCGGCCATCTTTTCCTTCATCTGGACCTGGGATGATTTCTTCGGGCCGCTGATCTACCTCAACGATATCAATACCTACACCGTGCAGCTTGGCCTTCGATCCTTCGTGGATTCCACCGGCAGCTCGGATTGGACGGCGCTGTTTGCCATGTCTAACCTTTCACTGATCCCCGTTTTCCTTTTCTTCCTCTTCTTCCAGCGCCTCCTTATCGAGGGCATCGCCACCACAGGCATGAAACGCTGACACATCAAGGCATTGGACAATGAAACCCGTTCGATTTGCGACAATCGGTATCAACCACAATCACATATTCGGCCAGACGAACTGCCTGTTGAATGCAGGCGCTGAACTCGTCGGCTTCCACGCCATCGAAGATGATCTGGCAAAGGAATATGCCGAGACGTTTTCAGGCGTGCAGCGTGTCGATGACAAGCGCAGACTGCTGGACGATCCGTCCATCGACCTCATCATCAGCGCCGCCATTCCCGATGAGCGCGCGCCTCTTGCCATCGACGCCATGCGCGCTGGCAAGGATGTGATGGTGGACAAGCCGGGCATGGTAACGCTCGCTCAGTTGGATGAGGTCAGAAAAGTCCAGGGAGAGACAGGCCGTATTTTTTCGGTGCTGTATTCCGAACATTTCGAAAACCGCGCCACCGTCAAGGCTGGCGAGCTGATTGCCGCCGGTGCCATCGGCAAAGTCGTATCCACCGCCGGTTTCGGGCCGCACCGCCTGCGTGCCAGCACACGACCGGACTGGTTTTTCGAGCGGCAGCGTTATGGCGGCATTCTGGTGGATATCGCGTCGCACCAGTGCGAGCAGTTCCTATTTTTCACCAATTCGGACACTGCCGACATTCTCTCGGCCAAAGTCTCGAACCGCGCAAATCCGCAATCGCCGGGTTTGCAGGATAGCGGCGATATTCATCTTTCCACCAGGGATGCGGACGGCTTCATTCGTGTAGACTGGTTTACGCCAGACGGGTTGCCAAGCTGGGGCGATGGACGTCTGTTCATAACAGGCACGGAAGGCGCGATCGAAATTCGCAAGAATGTCGATATTGCCGGGCGCGATGGCGGCAATCACCTGTTCCTGACCGACAAAACCAGCGTTCGGCACTTCGATTGTGCGGATGTGCCCTTGCCCTATGGGCCGCAGCTTCTGGACGATATTCGCAACCGCACGCAAACGGCCATGCCGCAGGCCCGCTGCTTTGCGGCGATGGAGATTGCGCTGAAAGCCCAGCAGATCGCGGAGGGTCGCCAGAATGGCTAAGCGTTATAGAGTTGGCGTCATCGGCTGCGGCATCGGTCGATCCCATATCGAGGAAGGATATGCGGCGCATCCGGATAAATACGAAGTTGCCGTCCTGTGTGACCTCGACGAAGCGCGGTTGAATGCGGTTGCCGATGAATTCAACGTGCAAGGCCGCACCCGGTCTTCCGATGAATTGATGGCGATGGAGGACATCGACATCATCGATATCTGCACGCCACCTGCCATTCACACGAAGCTCATTCTTCAAGCTCTGGCCGCTGGCAAACATGTGGTGTGTGAAAAGCCGCTGACGGGTTCGCTGGCGGAACTGGATGAGGTCGTTGCAGCGGAAAAGAGTGCCAAGGGCACTCTGATGCCGATCTATCAGTATCGCTACGGCGATGGTGTGCAGCAGGCCCGCCGCATCATCGAAAGCGGTCTGGCCGGAAAGCCGTATGTCGGCACCGCCGAAACGCTGTGGAAACGGGACGCGGCCTATTATGACAATCCCTGGCGTGGGAAATGGGCGACTGAACTGGGTGGCACCTTGATGACACATGCCATCCACCTTCACGATATGCTGACTTATCTCATGGGGCCGGTTGAGCGTGTGTTTGCCCGCACAGATACCCGCGTCAATAATATCGAGGTTGAGGATTGTGTGTCTGCAAGCCTGCTGATGAAGAACGGCGCGCTGGTGTCTCTCACCACCACACTCGGCTCTCAGGAAGAAATCAGCCGTCTACGTTTGGCTTTTGAAAATGTCACCTTCGAAAGCAATCACGCCGCCTATTCGCCGGGTGACGGCCCTTGGCGCATCCTTCCAGCCAACGAGGAGATTGGCCAGAAGATCGACGCGCTGTTGGCGGACATGCCGCCGGTTGGTCGGCGCTTTACCGGGCAGATGGAGGCTTTTTATCATGCGCTGGAAAAGGGCGAACCGGCGCCGGTTCGCACATCGGATGCGCGGGGCTCTCTGGAGCTCATCGCAGCAATCTATCACTCCAGTGATACGAATTCGGATGTCACCCTGCCCATCACCACAGGTCATCCAAAATACATAAGCTGGCGACCTTAATCGCGGGGCGGAGGAACGATATGGCAAGCAGCATTATTCTCGACAAAATCGTCAAGCGCTTCGGCGCTTTCCCCGTCATTCATGGCATTGACCTTCAGATTGAGCCCGGTGAATTCACGGTCTTCGTCGGCCCATCGGGCTGTGGCAAATCCACGCTTTTGCGCATGATTGCCGGTCTGGAGGAAATATCGGCCGGAGATCTCCTGATCGATGGTGAGCGGGTGAATGAAACCGCCGCCTCAAAGCGCGGTATTGCCATGGTCTTCCAGTCCTACGCGCTTTATCCGCATATGAGCGTCTACAAGAACCTCGCCTTCGGCCTCGAGACCGCTGGCTATAAAAAGCAGGAAATCGAGGAGCGGGTGCAAAAGGCAGCCAATGTGCTGCAGATCGGCCCGCTTTTGCAGCGCAAGCCGAAAGCGCTTTCCGGCGGCCAACGTCAGCGCGTTGCCATTGGTCGAGCCATCGTGCGTGAGCCGAAAATCTTCCTGTTCGATGAGCCGCTATCCAACCTGGATGCTGAACTGCGCGTGCAGATGCGTGTCGAAATCGCCAAGCTTCACCAGACGCTCGGCAGCACCATGATCTATGTGACCCATGATCAGGTGGAAGCCATGACAATGGCCGACAAGATCGTGGTTCTGCGCGAGGGGCGCATCATGCAGGTTGGGCGACCGCTCGATCTTTATAATCATCCCGCCAACCAGTTCGTGGCAGGCTTCATCGGCTCGCCAAAAATGAACTTCCTGTCCGCAAAGCTTGTGGCTGCAGATACATCGCGCCGGACCATAGAAATATCCGGTCAGCAGATTGTTCTGGATCGCCCATTGGAGGCTGAGGATGGTGAGGCACTGACCTTCGGCATCCGGCCCGAACACATTCAGCCGCAGGCACAATCAGCCAGCCTGGGCGATGGCAACATTCAGCTGGTGGAGCATCTGGGCGGATCGACGGTGATCTACACCAACACCGCAGATGGACAGCCAGTCACCGTTTTGCTGGATGGGCAGAAGCCATTGCGGATCGGTGAAATGGTGCCTCTGTCCTTCGATCTGGCCAACGCCCATGTCTTCGGTGCGGATGGTCGCAGGGTCTAGCTGAGGCTAAGCACTCAATACAGGTTTGGCAGGCTGTCGTGCTTTCGGAAACTGGGCAGCGTGAACGCGCGCTGCTCGATAGCGGCGATCAAGGTTCTGACCGTGTTCGGCAAAGGCAGCCCCGTCGCGGTGATGACGCCCCAGTAAAACGGGATGTGGAAATCAAGCGGCAATATCTTCAGCCCTTCGATAGGCAGGCCCGCAATGGTGGTGGACTCGACAATCGCAACGCCAAGACCTGCCCTCGCCAGCGAAAGCGACACATAGGTCGCATTGCTGTCGATAACACCGCGCGGCTCGATTGAATGTTCCGCCAGCGCCTTGTCGATGCGCATGCGCAGCCGGTAGGGATTGGCGGAGGCAATCAGCCTGTGTCCTCTCAGGTCGGCGGCATGCAGAATGTCTTTGGCCGCCAGTTCGCTGTTCTCCGAGACGATGGCGACGCAGGGAACCTCACCAATCCAGTGCACATCGATGCCGGGATTATCGAGCGGTAAACTGGCGATGCCGATATCTGCGGTGCGAGCCACCACGGACTGGACGACATTTTCCGACGCCGTGCTTTGCACATGCACATGATGCGGGAAGTTTTCCTTTGGCAAATCCCCAAGTGCAAGCGGCACGATGCTGGCGGCAAGAGCCGGTATGGCTGCGATTTCGATGGGCCGTGCCTGCGCCTTGTCGATCTGCCGCGCTTTTTCGCTGATTGTGCGCAAACCACCTAGAAACAGTTCCGCTTGAGCAAAGAAGGCAACGCCCTGTTCTGTTGGGGCGATGCGCGGACCGTTTCTGTGAAGGACGGAAAATCCGAGTTCCTGTTCCAGATCCTGGATCAGGCGGGTAATGACGGGTTGCGACTTGCCGAGAGCTTTTGCGGCCCCTGTCATGCTGCCGATGGAAATTACGGCGACAAATGCTTCGAGTTGGCGGGTATCAAGGTAATCCGGTGGCATCGAAACTCCTGAATTCACCGCTATCGATAAAGGTTTCCAGCATATCGCGATAGGGTGTTATATCGATGCCGTTCTTCGCCAGCCAGTCGGGATTGTAATAGGTCGCGGCATAGCGGTCACCGCTGTCGCAGATCAGTGATACCAGCGAGCCCTCCTTGCCTTCCTTCATCATCGCGGCGGCAATCCAGCACAGGCCGAAGAAATTAGTACCCGTCGAGCCGCCAACGCGCCGGAAAAGCCGGTCGGACAGAACATGCATGGCCGCAATGGAGGCGGCGTCCGGTATCTTGATCATGTGGTCGATCACACCGGGAATGAAAGACGGCTCCACGCGAGGACGCCCAACACCTTCAATGCGCGATGGCGTCGCGCAGGTCACGTCTCTATCGCCGGTCATATAGGATGCGTAGAACGCAGAATGTTCGACATCCACCACGCAGAGGCGGGTGGAGAGGTTGCGGTAGCGAATGTAGCGACCGATCGTCGCTGATGTGCCGCCGGTTCCGGCATTCATCACCACCCATTCGGGTTCGGGATGTTCTTCGCTTCTCATCTGCTCGAAAATGGAATCGGCGATGTTGTTGTTGCCGCGCCAGTCGGTGGCGCGTTCGGCATATGTGAACTGGTCGAGATAATGTCCACCTGTCTCGGCAGCCAGCTTTTCTGCGACGGTATAGACTTCGGAAGGTCGATCCACGAAATGGCACTTGCCGCCAAAGCGCTCGATGGCTTCCACCTTTTGCGGGCTGGTGGAATGCGGCATCACCGCGATGAAGGGCAGATCGAGCAGATGCGCGAAATAGGCTTCGCTAACCGCCGTGGAACCGGATGATGCTTCGACCAGCGTCGTGCCCTGCGCAATCTTGCCGTTGCAGATGCCGTAGAGAAACAGGGAGCGTGCCAACCTGTGCTTGAGGCTGCCGGTCGGGTGCGTGGACTCGTCCTTCAGATAGATCGAAATGCCGCGCAAGCCTTTGAACACGGGCTTCACAAGATGCGTATCGGCAGAACGACGACCATCGCCCTGAAGAATGCCGATGGCGCGGCGAGCCCAGTCACGGTCTTCGCAGGCGGGCAGGGGCGTGATGGGCGGTGTGGAGAGGCAATCTGACATCACGCAGCACTCCATCCGGCAGAAAAGAAGCGCTGTGTCTGGCGGGTTCGCGGTGCTCGACTGATGGTTGTCACGATGCTTCATCTCTCTGTGAATGGTTTTGTGGAATATCTTTCCACAAATTTGTCCTATCTTGGAAAGGATCGGTCGCCAAGCAGAAATCTCCGTTGTCGGCATGAAGCACGGTAGGTGTGTCGGCCGTGAAACGCGGCCAGGAACCAACTGGCGTTTGGGGCGCCTCATCACGGATGAACGAAACCCATATATCGTGGATGGCCTTGGCAAATACTGTGTCACTCGGACGCTGCCGTTCGGGCAGGCTGTTCACATCCATGCCTTGGCGATACCAGACCGCGCCGACCTCCGCACCATGCGGCGCACCAAGCTCGTCAGCCTCCAGCGTTCCATAGAGATATTTGTAAACGGGCTGGTGGCGGGAATGCAATTGCGCAAAGCTTGTTGCCGGATTTTGAAAAACCAGATCGCCCGCCACTGCACGCCAGATACCGAGCGGGCTGTGGTCTGAAAGAGCATGACGATAGCGTGCAACGATCTCTTCACCTGTCAAACCCATGGGCCGCATGCGTTCGTGCAGAAGTTGGGCAGTACCGGCAAAGTCCATGTCTTGCGGCTGGGCGGTGGCATGGGTGACATATTCGCCCGTCGTGCAGCCGATCATCATCGGCACCTGCGCGACCTCGCCTTTTGCAGCCAGTTCCTCCGGGTGACCCGGAAGTGAAACGCCGTCGATGACCGGCACGAAGGGAACGCCCAACATCGCCGCTGACCCGTCGCGCTCGAAGTCATGACCCTCATAGGACTGATTGCAGAGATCGCGTTGGGCGATCAGCAGTGTTTCGAGCGGCACATCGATCAGTTCCGCTTCCGTCACCTGAAGTCGCTCCAGCAGACGACGATTGAGTTTTTTTGCGTCCTCCATTGTCGCGATGCCGGTGCTGGCGCCGCTTTGCGGCATGGCCTTGGCAAACAGGCCTTTGGCTTTTGGCATCGCCATCACCGCTGCAACGGAAAAGCCACCCGCCGAGCGTCCGGCAAAGGTCACGCGTTCAGCATCTCCGCCGAAGGCAGCGATGTTGTCGCGAACCCATTCCATTGCCGTGATCTGATCGAGCAGCCCGCGATTGTCAGGCGAGCCATCGTTTAGATGCAGAAAGCCAAGCGCGCCCAAACGATAATTGACCGTGACTTCCACGATCCCGCTTGAGGCAAAAGCGCCGCTTTGCAACACGGCCTCATTGGCGGAGCCCACCGCATAACCGCCGCCGTGTATCCAGACCAGCACGGGCGCTGAGCCACTGAGCGAAGGCGTGCGTATATTGACCGTCAGAAAATCTGTGCCGAATTCAAGCTTTGAGGTCGCGGCCTTGCCCACCGGTCCGTAAGTGGGGATTTGCGGGCAGACGGCACTGAGGTGTTTTGCCGGTCGCACGCCGGACCACGGATCAACCGGCTGCGGCGCCATGAAACGACGCTCCGGTGTAATGGGCGCAGCATAAGGTACGCCCAGAAAAACGTGATATCCGTTTTCCTCGAAACCTTCGACCCGCCCGGCTTTGGTCTCGACAGTCATCTTATAATGCCTTGCGCAGACCGATCAGTTTCTCGACCGCCACGACAACCGTAATCGAAATGAGAATGAGGATGACGGAGAGTGCTGCGATCTGCGGATCGGTGGAATATTCAAGGTAGTGATAGATTTCAGTCGGCAACGTCGATGCCTTGACCGAAACGATGAACAGCGAAATTGTCGCCTCATCGAATGAGATCAGAAACGCGATGACGGCACCGGCAATCAGCCCCGGTCGCACCAATGGCAGCGTGATGCGCCAGAACACCTTTGCTGGTGAAGCGCCGTGGACGAGCGCAGCTTCCTCGACACGGATATCGACCGCCATCAGGCTCATGGTGATGGTCCGCACCGTATAGGGAATGGTGATGCCAAGATGTGCGAGGACGATACCGGGATAGCTGTCCAGCAGGCCAATCGGTGCGATGACAAGCATGATGCCGACGGCCAGCACGATATGGGGGACGAGAAACGGTGCGAGGATCAGAAAATTGACCGCGCCCTTGCCGCGAAACTTGTACCGCACCAGCGAAAAGGACAGCAGCATGCCGGACACAACGGCGGCAGAACCGACGATGACGCCGATGATCAGGCTGCGCCAGAAGGCGGAGATGAACTTCGCGTTTTCGAAGACCTTCACATAGGAGCCGAACGAGAAGCTTTCGGGCGGGAATGCCAGATATTGCCGCGTATCGAAGGAAATGATGAAGACGATGATGATTGGGGCCAGAAGGAACAGATAAAGCAGCGTAATCAGGCTGTTCCAAGTGATGCGGCCGAGGAGATTGTTGCGCATGGTTCGCCTCACGCCTCCAGAGAGCGCAACGCGCGCTGGTACATGACAATGATGCTGCTGAAAAGAAGAAGCAGCATCACGGAAAGCGCTGCCGCAAGTGGCCAGTTCAGTGTCACTGTCGCTTCGTTGAAGACTTCCGTGCCAAGAACGAAAACGCGCCCTCCACCCATCAATCGTGGGGTGACGAAGGCCGAGATGGCCAGAACGAACACCAGAAGTGCCGCAGTCAGCACGCCGGGCAAACTGAGCGGCAGAATGATGCGGGTGAAAACCTTGAGGCGATTGGCACCGAGCATGGCTGCGGCTTCTTCCAACTGCGCATTCAGGCGACCGAAGCCGCTGAGCATGGCCAGGATGGCGTAGGGCATCAGGATTTCGACAAGCGCGACGGTCGCGCCGAAGCTGTTATTCGTCAGCCGGATGACGCCATCGGTCAAGGATAGAGATTGCAGGGTGCTGTTGATGACCCCCTTATCGCCCAGAATAACCATCCAGCCATAAGTCCGGACAACGGATGACGTCAGCAGCGGCGCAACCGCCAGTGCCGTCAACACGCCGCGCCAGCGGCTTTCGGTGCGCGCCAGAAACAGCGCGATTGGATAGGACAGGATGACGGCAAACAGGGCCACATTGAAGCCGAGAACAAGCGTGTTCCACGCCACGCGCCAGTAAAACGGATCAAAGACCACAGTCGAATAGGATTGCGCAGTCCAGTCACCGCCGCTGAAGGCAGCGATGGTCGAAGACGCAAAGGAAGCACGAAACAGCCAGATCAATGGCAAGACGAAAGTAACGACAAGGGCGGCAAGCCCCGGCACCAGCAGCAGGAGAAGCACGCCGCGCGGCGCACCGGAAGACTGCTTGCCCGTTGCTGTCGCGACCGCCGCACTCATCGTGCTTCCTCACCGATGAGAGTGACATCTTCAGGCGCGACGGAAAGCGTGACTTCACTGCCCTTTTCGGGAAGAGAGCCGGCATGCGTCGGCAGATCGGCTTGCAAAAGCTTTTTGCCGCATCGCACGTTCATCGTCAGAATCTGCCCGCGATATACGACATGCTCCACCGTGCCTTTGAAGGTGTTGGCAGTCGCCGCGCCTTCTGCAAGGCGAAGGCGGTGCGGGCGTATCATCAGCTTGACCCGGGCACCGACCGGTGCGGTGCCGGTAAAGCGTATCGTTTTCAGGTCATCGACGACGGCAAGCCCCGGTTCGACGGCTTCTCCCTCGAAGAATGTTCCGGCGCCGATGAAGGACGCCACGAATTCGGTTTGTGGGCGGTCGAATATCTGGCGCGGCGTGCCGATCTGCTCCAACCTGCCATTCGACATGACCGCAAGGCGATCCGCCATGGACAATGCTTCGTCCTGATCATGCGTTACGAAGATGGCGGTAACGCCGGTGCGGGCCTGGATTTCGCGAATTTCATCGCGCATCTCGTCACGTAATTTGGCGTCGAGGTTGGAAAGCGGCTCATCGAGAAGCAGCAGTTCCGGTTCGATGACGAGCGAACGGGCAATCGCCGCACGCTGTTGCTGCCCGCCGGAAAGCTGGGCGACCTTGCGTGCACCGAGCCCCGTCAGCTTCACGAGATCGAGCGCTTTGTTGACGCGCTCTTCCCGTTCTGCACGACCGAAATTGCGCATTTCCAGACCGAAGGAAATGTTTTCGGCAACCGTCATATGCGGAAACAGGGCATAGGCCTGAAACACCATGCCCATGTTGCGTTTGTAGACCGGTGTCGAAGATACATCCTTGCCATCGACCCGGATTGCACCGGATGTCGGGTCGATGAGACCGGCGATCATCCGCAGGATCGTCGTCTTTCCGCAGCCGGAGGGCCCGAGCAGCGCCAGCATCTCGCCGCGCGGCAACGAGAAGCTGACGTGATCCACAGAGGGTTTCTGGGCGCCCGCATAGGTCTTCACGAGATTGTCGATGATGACGTGCTGTTCAGCCATGGCGTCCAGTTTTCCTTTAAAGATCAGTTGAGTGCGATGACTTCGCGGTTGATGCGCTGGATCCATGCCGAATATTTCTCGGCAACGAAGTTCCAGTCGAGCGACATTTGCGCGGCCTGCGCTTCCTTGGAGCCGTAAATGCGGGCAGCGACAGCGTCCGGCAGGCTGACCTTGGTGTTAACGGGGCCATAGAAGCTCTTTTCGGCAAAGGCAGCCTGTGCCTCGGCGCTCAGCGCATAATTGACGAAAAGCTGCGCCGCTTCGGCATTCTTGGAGCCTTCGACAAGACCAATCGTGTTGGTCTGACCGATGGAGCCTTCCTTCGGTGCCGCGACTGCGATCTTGCCGCCCTGTGTATCATGCAGATACTGCGCGCGACCATTCCAGCAGATCGAAAGATCGACTTCGCCGCTCTGCACGACCGCATAGCAATCCGGTGCCGGTTCCCATGTCGAAACATTGGGGGCGATTTCCGTCAGCTTCTCGATGCCGGGATCGATGGTCTGTTTGTAATCCGCGCCCTGCAATTTGCTGAGGATCGGTAGCAGAATGACGCCGCGTGTATCGCCCAGCTTTGCTGCGATCTTGCCCTTGTATTTAGGGTCGGTCAGATCATTCCAGCTGGTTGGCGGTTCCTTCACGGCGTCGGTGTTGTAAAGGATTGCCAGATTGTCCTGAGAAAAGGCGATGGCCTTGTCACCATCGATGCGGGCCCAGTCCGGTGCCTCGGCAATATTGGGAACCTTTGCCGCGTCCAGCTTGGAAAAGATACCCTCTTTGCTGGCCTTGATAGCTACGGAAACGTCGATCAACGCGACATCAACCTTCGGGTCGGCGCGCTGAAGCGTCAAAAGCGCGAGTGTTTCGGCAGAATTTTTACTCTGCTGATAGGTGACGTCGATGCCCGGATATTTCTCCTTAAAGGCATTGATGATGAATTTCTGATAGTTATCGGCAAATACGCCGGAAAAACCGACGATGTTGACGGTGCCCTTGGTCGATGCATCCTGTGCGGATGCCGATCCCATCAATGCCGCGAAGGCCGCAACCACTGCGCCGGCGCGGAGAAGGGTTTTGGAAATTCCACTCTGCATAGTCTTCTTCATTTCCTCTCTCCAGTTCCGTTTTTGGCGATGTGCGCCATGGTATTTGTGACTGCGAATAGGTCGATTAGTCATATCTGCGGTTTATGATTTTCGCCACTACAACTGTCAGGCCGCTGGTGTCCAGGCACGACCCAGCACGCGCAGCCAGTTCTGGCCCAGGAGTTTCAAAACCAGCTCGTCGCTCCAGCCGCGCGCCAGCATGCGCGATGTCAGGTTTGGCATATCCGTCATCCGCTCAATGCCCTTCGGCTTGTTGATCTTGACGTTGCCGAATTCTGTCAGCTTGCGGGCCGTTCCCTTGTCCTTATTGGCCCATAACAGCCAAGGGCCGGGGCGTGGGCGGTCAAGTGAGAAGTCCGTGCCGATGCCGACATGATCTTCACCCACGAGATCGATGATGTAGGCCATGGCATCGAGATAGTCTTCGACGGTCGCGTCATTTCCAGCCGCGAGGCCCGGGGCAAAAAGGCTGACACCAATCAGGCCACCCTTTTCCGCACATGCCAGAAAAAGATCGTCCGGCTTGTTGCGCTTCACATCACGCAATGCGCGGGGAAGAATATGTGAAATACACACGGGCGACTTCGATTGCGCGATGACATCCGCCGACGTCTTGTCGCCAACATGGCTGAGATCGCACAACACGCCGACGCGGTTCATTTCCGACAGCACTTCCTTGCCGAACCCTGTCAGGCCGCTATCGACTTCTTCCAGATATCCGGCACCGGAATAGTTCTGGGTATTATAGGTCATCTGCATGATGCCAACGCCGAGATCCTTGAAGATTTCGACGTAATCCAGCTTGTCTTCCAGCGGAGAGGTGTTCTGCCAGCCAATAATAATACCGGTCTTGCCCTCGGCCTTTGCGGCATGAATATCGGCGACGGAGCGAACCGGGCGCAGAATATCGTCATTCTCGCGGATAAAGCGCTTCCATTCCGAGACATAGGCGATGCCTTCGCGAAAATTTTCCCAGAGCAGAGAAGAGACATTGACGGCGGTTAACCCGCCGGCGCGCATTTCTTCGAAAATCTCGCGGCTCCACTGGCAGGTCTGCAAGCCATCGACGATGATCGCCTTGTCGTGCAATTGCGTATCGGTCATTCGGCCAGTTCCTTCAATGTTTCGTTCTTCTGCTTGATAGCTTTGAGTGCCCGGTCAACGAAATCGAGACGATCCTGTCCCCAGAACAATTCCTTACCCAGAACGTAGGTCGGCGTTCCAAAAATGCCGAGCCGTTCCGCTTCCGCCAGATTGCCGTTCCATTCATCCACGATGGCTTCGGGCTGCTCTTCAACGATGAGCTTGACGGCAGCACATCCCAAAGTTTCCTGCCCGATCTCCTGCAGCGTGACAATATCGGCGATATCGCGGTTTTCAGCCCAGAGTGCCTGTTGCACGGCAAAGGAAAATGAAATGGCATCCAGCCCTGCATTCTGAAGCGCGATAACGGCTTGGGCGGCGAGTTCGATCGTGCGGCACGGATAGAATTTTGGTTTCAAGTTCATCGGAATGTCTAGATATTCCCGCCAGCGCCGCAACTCGACATCATGATAGGCCTGTCGCGCATCCGGGCGTTTTCTCAGCGGAATACCGCCATTCGCCTCGATAATGCGAATGGGCCGAAGTTTGATCTTCGCACCATTGTCTCGCGCAACGGCTGCCGCCTTCTGCGCGCCAAAATAGGCCCATGGTGAAGAAATGCCGTAGAAAATCTGGAGTGTCGGCTTGGTATCATCCATTTGCACGGTTTATCTCCTGAAGCTGATCCGCATCGCTCCACTCGTCGCCAAACAGTTCCGGCGTTTCGAAATTGGTGAAGCGATCCAGATGGTAAGCGCGGTCTTCCACAAAAAGAGAGCGCGCAATGCCGGTGGAAAGGCGGGCGGCGCCATCGCTGATCGATGGAATGCCGCTGGTGATTTTTCCGTGCGATGGCACGGCAGGATAGGCAAAACAGAAGATGTTGGACACCGCATTCGCGGTCTGCGCGTCCATACCGGGTTTGGCCACAAACTCGAACGATGGGCCGAGATAGGGCATTGAACCTATGCCCTCATGTTCCCAGCCCAGCGGCGGCGTATAGGCATCGCGCCAGAGCTTGATCGTGTCCGCGAGCATCGCAAATTCAGGACGCCTGCTAAAATCGACGGAAAAGCCGGTGGCAAAAATTACGAGGTCCGTTTCGTAACGCCCCTTCGGTGTTACGACCGATACGCTGTGACCATTGTCCGCAAGGTCTTTGATGGGACTTGCCAGATGGAAGAAAGCGTTGGGATGTTTGGAAACGCGCAGCACACTGTGGCGGGGAGGGGGAATCTGCGCCCTTTCGCCCGCGACCATGTAGGTCCATTTATCAGCATCCGGCAGGCCAACATAACCTTGCGTCATGCCCTGGCTTCCGACACCGGTGAATTTGTCGATCCGGGGAATATCGGCGCGACGAATGAAGATATCGACGCGGGATGCACCAGCTTCGAGCGCTGCTGCGGCATTATCCATGGCAGAAGCACCCGCACCCACGACGGAAACGCGCTTTCCTTTGAATTCCGCGCTGTCGATCAAGTCAGCGCCATGGCGGATGAAACGTGATGGCACGCGCCCGGCGACCTCTGGCATGGTCGGTGCGCCTAAGCCATCAAGACCCGTGGCGAGTACGACACGGCGGGCGAGAACGTCTTTCATCGTTTCGCCATTTCGCAAGGACAGTGAAATCAGCCCGTCATCACGACGCTGCATTGTCTGAAGGTCGGTATCGTTCTCGACATTCAGAGACAGAACCCGCCGGTACCAGACAAGGTAGTCCATCCACATTATGCGCGGAATAAGCCCCATATCAAGATAGGCCTGCGCGCCATATTGCGCTTCAAACCAAGCCCTGAAGGTCAAGGACGGAATACCCAAAGCCGGGCCTGCGGCTTCCTTGCGGGTGCGCAGGGTTTCCATACGGGCAAACGTCACCCACGGTCCTTCGCGGCCTTCCGAGGCACGGTCGAAAGCGCAGGCATTTTCGATGCCCAGTTTTTTCAACGCTGCAAGGGTGACGAGGCCGCAGAGACCGGCGCCGATGACAGCGACATCCAGCACTGTCTGACCGTCTGAGGTAAGCGCAGGCATCCATGTCTTTGGCGGCAGGTTCAGCCAAAGAAGGTCGAGCTGAAGCCGCTCTTCGAGAGCTTCCAATGAGTCCGGACGCTGGTTTCCAAGGCTTGTCACCCTGAGGCCTCATTATTCATAAATTGCATTATGAGGATGCTATGATGGCTTTATTGAAATGTAAATGAAAGATTTGGTTAGGAAATAGACTCAAAACGATGTTGCGTAAAAAATGCCCATAGTAGTTTAATTTACTTCTGGAGGGTTCAGAATTGGAACTCTTTGCTACCTTAAAATTCCGGACCGGTGGATAACTCGTGACCCATTTGGGTTTGCATACAAAAAGGCGGCCCGTCATGACCGCCTTTCCACTCCCAAACCTGCTTAGATGCTTCCACCAAGCTCGTCTTCTATATGCACTCGGATGATGTCGTCGAAGGAGGTTTCTGCCTGAAACCCGAGCGATGTGGCGCGGCTTGCATCAAAACCCGGAGCCCAGCCAGCCACCATCTTCATGATCATGTCGTCGGGTTCGCGGCGGATCAATGCGACGGCACTATCGCCCGCTACCCGGCGTAGCGCTTCGATCTGTTCACCCACCGTGGCGCTGAGGCCCGGCATGGAAAGCGCACGGCGCGGGCCGACCGTGTCCAAGTCTATTGTCGCGCCGTGAATGAGAAAACCAACAGCCGAGCGTGGCGACGTGTGCCAGTGGCGAACATCGTCAGAAACAGGCAGGACGGCGGGTTTGCCGACCAGCGGCTCTCGCAGGATATTGGAAAAGAAGCCGGATGCCGCCTTGTTTGGGACGCCGGGGCGAATGCAGATTGTCGGCAGGCGTATGGCGATACCATCCAGAAAACCGCGGCGGCTGTAGTCCGACAGCAGCAACTCGCAGATTGCCTTTTGAGTGCCGTAGCTGGTCAGCGGCGTCGTATGGTAGTCGTCGGGGATGGGGTATGGCAGAGGTGCGCCGAAAACCGCGATTGAGGATGTGAAGACGACGCGTGGTCGGTAGCCGTCCACCCCGTTGGCCAAACGGATGGCGTCAAAGAGATAGCGCGTGCCGTCGAGATTGATCCGGTAGCCCTTGTCGAAATCGAGTTCCGCTTCTCCGGAGACGATGGCTGCGAGGTGAAAGATGACATCTGGCCGGGCTTCCACCAATTTTTCAGCTTCGCCCGGTGCCGATAGATCGGCTTCCTTGGTGTTCACCTTGCCGCTAAAGCTTTGCAGAACGTCTGGAATGACGACATCAACCAGCGTCATCTCGGAAATTAGTCGGTCGCCCAGTTGTCCGTCTTTGCAAAGGCGGTTCGTCAACTTACGGCCCACCATGCCTGCCGCACCAATGATCAGAATATGCATTTCGTCTCTCCTCCGTAACGACAACAAGCATCTCAGATAACGCCGAAAATTTTCGTTGTAAGGTTGTCTGATAACCATATATTGCTGGATTGAAAACAGGGATTTGACTTATGCCCCGCAAAAACAGACCGCGCTGAGGAACATCGGCGTGGCTTCTGAAGCTGCGATACGATTGGAAAGGCGGAACTATGACAGGCGATGTCGCGAGCGCTGTTTGGAATTTGCAGGAATCTCTCCGCGCGGCACTGACCAGCGATATCGTGTTGACGGATCGGGCCGAAATGCTGCGCTTCTGTCGGGATTGGCATGGCGACGTGACCAGTGACGCGATTGCGGTCTTGCGCCCGCGATCGACAGAAGGCGTCAGCGCTGCGGTTCTTGCCTGCCGGGACCTTGGGCTTTCTATCGTTCCGCAAGGTGGTAACACCGGGCTTGTGCTAGGCGCGATTCCCGATCAGCCTGATCGCCAGGTGATCCTCAGTCTAGAGCGCATGGCGACCATTCGCGACATCGATGCGGATGATTTTTCTGCGGTGGTCGAGGCCGGGTGCATTCTGTCAGAGTTGAAAGAGCAGGTTGCCGCCAAGGGCATGTATTTCCCGCTTGCGCTTGGTGCACAGGGTTCATGCCGCATCGGCGGCAACGTGTCGACCAATGCAGGCGGCATCAATGTCTTGCGCTACGGTATGACGCGGGAATTGGTTCTGGGGCTTGAGGTGGTATTGCCAGATGGCACGATTTTCAATGGTCTTTCGACGCTACGCAAGGACAATCGCGGCATCGACCTAAAACAGCTTTTCATCGGGGCAGAAGGCACACTCGGTATCATCACCGCAGTCTCGATCAAGCTGATGCCGAACCCCGATCAGATCGCAACGGCGTTGCTGGGTCTGAATTCGCTCGATGATGTCATTGCTCTTTACCGCCGCGCGCGCCGCGATTGCTGCGATCTGATGTCGGCTTTCGAATTCATGCCGCCGCTCGCCTTTACTCTCGCTCGCGAAGCGATGCCCGATCTGCCTTTGCCGATTGCGGGTGACTATCCAGCCTATGTGCTGATGGAAATTTCCGGCTCTGGCCTTGTCGATATTCCAGATCTGATGGAGCGTTTTCTGGGCGGTGTCATGGAGGATGGCCTCGTGGTCGATGGCGTGAT
This sequence comes from Agrobacterium sp. 20P9.1.2, assembly GCF_057799395.1. Lineage (NCBI taxonomy): Bacteria > Pseudomonadati > Pseudomonadota > Alphaproteobacteria > Hyphomicrobiales > Rhizobiaceae > Agrobacterium > Agrobacterium sp. 20P9.1.2. Next base: position 425,278 of record NZ_JBYOKI010000002.1, on the reverse strand, counting down.
CGCGTCCTCGCAGGCTCAGGCACGCAATCTCTGGCTGATCCGTGAAGGCATGAATGAGGGGCAGGCCAAGCGCGGTCCGCATATGCGCACGGACATTTCGGTGCCGCTTTCACGCCTTGCGGATTTCGTTCGCGACGCAGAAAAGGCGGTGTCGGTTGCGCTTCCAACCTGTGTCAGCGTTTCCTACGGACACGTCGGGGACGGCAACGTGCATCTCAATGTCCTGCCGCCATCCGGCCTGCTGGCTGATGAGGTAAATGCCATGATCTACAGAGCAAAGGTCGTGGTGAACGAGGTCGTGGACATCTATAGCGGCAGCATCAGTGCCGAGCATGGCATCGGTCGTTTGAAGCGGGGAGATTTCGAAGAGCGTTTGCCATCGCCGCAGCGTGCCTTGCTGACGGCGGTCAAAAGGGCAATCGATCCTTCGATGGTGATGAACCCGGGCTGCCAATTGAATTTCAACGACATATCGTAGAATAGTCTGGCATCATCAAAGGCGGACAAGTGCATGACGGCGGATTTTAGCCAGATCAGACGGAATGAACATCTCCCGGCGCGCATTGCCGGTCACATCGGCAAAGAAATCGCGGAAGGCCGGATATTGCCCGGTGATAAGCTGCCGACAGAGCATATTCTTGCCAAGACTTTTGGTGTCAGTCGCTCGGTGGTGCGGGAAGCCATAGCCGAGTTGCGCAATGAGGGACTGGTTGAAACCCGCCAGGGCATCGGTGCTTTCGTGACCGAAGCCAAGGGGCGGGGCTCCATCCGCATTGAGCAGAACGCGCTGTATGATCGGGAAAGCTTCCGCAGCCTGTTCCAGCTTCGCATGCCGCTCGAAATCGAGGCCGCCGGTCTTGCTGCCGTTCACCACGACGATGCCGATCTGCAAAAGCTCGATGATGCGCTTGCGCAGATGACGGGTGCGGAGAAATGGACGGATCAGGGCATCGTTGCGGATCTCGTTTTCCACCGTGCTTTGGCTGCGGCCACGCACAATGAGTATTTCTCTCTTTTCATAGGCTTCATTGCCGAACGGATCAGCCTTGCGATCAACGCCGCGCGCGCCGCTGCTGTTCTTGAAGAAATTGTCGAGACCACCATCGCCGAACATGTCGCCATCCGGGATGCCTTGGTGACGCGTGATCCGTTGAAGGCACGTGCGGCAATGCGCCACCACCTGATTGGTGCTGCGCAACGCCTTGATCTGACGCTCGAAGTCTATTGAGGTTTGCGACGGTCTGCGGGGTATCCGCCGCCTATACAATTTTACTGGCGCGAGAGCGCTGGACATAGCGAATAAGCCATATTAGAAATGCAACCAGGAGCATTGTCAGACATCCTGACAATAGGGCAAGCGGCGCTGGAGGGCGCATTTGCCTGGGGAATGTGGAGGACGAGTTTTGAATTCCGAACGTATATTGCGCGCAGAATCCATTTTGCCTGATGACGCAGCCGAGGCTCTGTTGGTTGGGCGTGTCTGGTCGAATACCAGCGCTGGCCCTTGCCCGGTGCTGATTTCGGACGGGCGCGTCCTCGACCTCACCGGAATTGCCGCCACCATGTCCGGACTTCTGGAGATGGATAGTCTGGTGCAAACGCTGCATGCCGCGTCCAGCCTGCCTGACCTCGGTAGCCTGCAAAGTTTTTTGTCCGGTGAAACCGGTAAAATCCTTGCCCCCACCGACCTCCAGGCCATCAAGGCTGCTGGTGTCACTTTTGCCGACAGTATGCTGGAACGCGTCATCGAAGAGCAGGCCAAGGGCGATCCGCGCCGCGCTCAGGATATCCGCGCCAAACTCGCTCCGGTTCTGGGCGATAGTCTTCGCGGGCTTGTTGCCGGTTCTGAAAAGGCTGCCGAGGTAAAGAAACTGCTGCAGGATATGGGCCTGTGGTCGCAATATCTGGAAGTCGGCATTGGCCCCGATGCAGAAATCTTTACGAAGTCGCAGCCCATGTCGTCAGTCGGATGTGGCGACCTTGTCGGCATTCACCCCATTTCGCAGTGGAACAATCCTGAACCGGAAGTCGTCCTCGTCCTGCGCGCCGATGGCACCATCGTCGGGGCCACTTTGGGCAACGACGTGAACCTGCGGGATGTCGAAGGGCGCTCCGCTTTGCTTCTGGGCAAAGCGAAAGACAATAACGCCTCCTGCTCGATCGGCCCGTTCATTCGCCTGTTCGATAACGGTTTCACCATGGATGACCTGCGTCAGATCCGGGTTGCTTTGAAGGTTCATGGCGAAGACGGCTTCGAGATGACAGGCGAAAGCCCCATGGAAGCAATCAGCCGTTCGCCGGAAAGCCTCGCCTCGCAACTCAGAAACCGGAACCATCAGTACCCCGATGGCGCGGTTTTGTTTCTCGGCACCATGTTTGCGCCGGTAAAGGATCGTCGCGGCGCTGGCGAAGGCTTTACCCATGAAGTGGGTGACCGGGTGGAAATCTCGACAGCCAAACTCGGTCGTCTTGTAAACTGGGTCGAGCGCACGGATGTCTGCCCGGAATGGAGCTTCGGTGTCGGTGCGCTGGTTCGCAATCTGGCCGGGCGCGGTCTTCTGGGAAAGGTGTGAGGCATGCAAAGAGCAATCGACCTCTTTTACCGCTTCCTTGAAGTGCTGCTGATCATTCTCCTGTCCGGCATGGCAATCATGGTTTTTGTCAACGTGATCATGCGCTACGGCTTCAATTCGGGTCTTAACGTATCCGAAGAACTGTCGCGCTATTTCTTCGTCTGGCTGACCTTCATCGGCGCCGTCGTCGCCTTTCGCGAACACAGCCATCTCGGCATCGAAACGCTGGTGATGTTCCTGTCGCGTCGCGGTCGCATCATCTGCATGATCCTGTCCAATCTGGTCATCGTCGCCTGCTCCGCCATCTTCTTCTGGGGCACATGGAAGCAGTTTCCCATCAATGCCAGCATGGCGGCCCCGGTCACGGGCATGTCGATGATCTGGGTCTATGGCATCGGCCTTTTCACAGGCGCAGGCATGACGATCATTGCGCTCGAGCGCCTGTTCCGCTTGCTGACGGGCCGCGTCACAGATGATGAAATCGCTGCCTTTGCCGGTGAAAACCTGACAATCGAGCAGCTGGCGGAGCGCACCTGATATGACCCTTCTCGTCTTTATCGCGTCGCTTCTGGGAGCGATGGTGATCGGCGTACCCGTTGCTTTTGCGCTGATGTTCTGCGGCGTCATGCTCATGTGGTTCATGGGCATGTTCAATACGCAGATCATTGCGCAAAACATGATTGCCGGTGCCGATACATTCACGCTTTTGGCCATTCCGTTCTTCATTCTGGCCGGTGAGTTGATGAATTCCGGTGGTCTTTCCCGCCGCATCATCGATTTTGCGATTGCCTGCGTCGGCCACATCCGCGGCGGGCTCGGCATCGTCGCCATTCTGGCGGCGATCATCATGGCCAGTATTTCGGGATCAGCCGCCGCTGATACGGCAGCCCTTGCCGCCATTCTTCTGCCGATGATGGCGAAAGCCGGTTACAACGTGCCGCGCGCTGGCGGACTGATTGCCGCTGGCGGCATCATCGCGCCGGTCATCCCGCCATCGATGGCCTTCATTGTTTTCGGTGTGGCGGCAAACGTTTCCATCACGCAACTCTTCATGGCCGGTATCGTGCCAGGCATCATGATGGGACTGGCGCTTGTCATCGCCTGGCTGATCGTCGTCCGCAAAGACAAGGTCGAGCCCTTGCCGAAGGCGCCGATGTCGGAACGGCTGAACGCAACCGGGCGCGCTGCCTGGGCGCTGGGCATGCCCGTCATCATTCTGGGTGGTATCAAGGCTGGTATCGTCACGCCGACCGAAGCGGCGGTCATCGCTGCTGCCTATGCAATGTTCGTCGGCATGGTCATCTACCGCGAACTGAAGCCGAAAGATTTGCCGCGCGTCATTCTGCAGGCCGCCAAAACGACCTCGGTCATCATGTTTCTGGTGTGTGCAGCTTTGGTCTCGGCATGGCTTATCACGGCCGCGAATATTCCGGCAGAAATCGCCGGTTATATCGAACCGTTGATCGACCGTCCGATGCTGCTGATGTTTGTCATCATGATCCTCGTGCTGGTTGTCGGCACGGCGCTGGATCTGACGCCAACCATTCTGATCCTGACGCCGGTGCTGATGCCGATCATCAAACAGGCCGGTATCGACCCCGTCTATTTCGGCGTGATGTTCATCATGAACAATTGTATCGGCCTTATCACACCGCCGGTTGGTGTCGTGTTGAATGTCGTCAGCGGTGTTGGACGCATCCCGCTCGGCAAGGTCACCATAGGTGTGTGGCCATTCCTTTTGGCGCAGACCATCGTGCTGTTCCTGTTGGTCGTGTTTCCGGACCTCGTACTCGTGCCTGCCCGCTGGCTGCGATAGCAGCTGGCGATCCATACATGATGTTTTCAATAATCCAGGGAGGGATATTATGAGAAAACTGCTTCTAGCCACGACGGCGATTGCTTTTGGCCTTTCAGCCGCTGCTCCGGCCTTTGCCGAGTTCAACGCCCGCAATATTCGTATTTCCAACGGCATCAACGCAGACCACCCCGTCGGAAATGGCATCAAGGCAATGCAGGCCTGCCTCGACGAAAAGTCGGGCGGAAAGCTAAAGATCACGGCTTTCTGGGGCGGTGCACTGGGTGGAGACCTTCAGGCGACGCAGGCTCTTCGCTCCGGCGTACAGGAAGGTGTCGTCACCTCGTCCTCACCGCTGGTCGGCATTATTCCAGCGCTTGGCGTCTTTGACCTACCGTTCCTTTTCGCCACACCGCAGGAAGCCTACAAAGTGCTTGACGGCAAATTCGGTGATATGATGAACGAGAAGCTGGAAGGCGCCGGTCTCGTCAATCTTGCTTATTGGGAAAACGGTTTCCGCAACCTGTCGAACTCCGTACGCCCCGTCACCAAGTGGGAAGATTTCTCGGGGATGAAGGTTCGCGTCATGCAGAACAACATCTTCCTCGATACATTCCAGAACCTTGGCGCAAACCCCACGCCGATGGCATTCGGTGAAGTCTTCTCGGCTTTGGAAACCAACGCCATCGACGCGCAGGAAAATCCCTATGTGACGATCGATACGTCGAAGTTCTTCGAAGTCCAGAAATACATCACCGAGACGAACCACGCCTACACACCATTCCTGCTTCTGTTCTCCAAGGCAATTTTCGATACCTATACGCCGGAAGAGCAGGCTGCCCTTCGTGAATGCGCCGTGGTTGGTCGTGATGAAGAACGCAAGGTCATTCAGGAGCTGAACAAGACGTCGCTTGAAAAGATTCGGGAAGCCGGTCTTAAGGTGAATACGCTGTCGCCGGAAGAACAGGCACGTATCCGCGAAAAGTCGATGGTCGTTTATGAAAAGCACAAGGCCCAGATCGGCCCTGACGTTGTCGACTCGATCATTGCCGAGCTGACGGAAATCCGTAAGTAAGCCATCACAGCCCAAAACACACAGGGGACTGAGCGTTGAGCTCGGTCCCTTTTCGTTTTGAAACCAGCAGTTCGGGGTCAGGCATTCTGTCGCGGAATGCTGTGCAGTATCATGGCGGCGGCACCGAAAGCGACGGAGTCCGTTGCCGGGATTTGCGGGATGCGGATGTCAGGTTGAAGAACGCGCGCGCCTTCGAACGGTTTGGACGTCGCGAAGTCCAGCCATTTGGCCAGCTCTTCGCGAACCATTGGCGGAAGTGTGCCACCGATGTAGATCGCGGAGGGAGCGAGAACAGCCGCTATCGAGAAGGCAAGCTGCGCGGTCTGCGGTCCGGCGCGCTCCAGCCAAGCATTGAGGACAGGACGGTTTTTCTCGAGATAGGCTGTCCATCGGTCGGACGCGCGGCCATCTGGAATATGCCCGACATGCTCTTTGCACCAGATTGCGAGGTCTTCGAAAGACGGGCGGGTCAAGCCGCGTGCGCGAAGCGCGCCAACTTCGCCCGCATTTCCCAGATTGCCGCGATAAAGCTCTTTGCCGATGATGAGTCCGCTCCCGATGCCCTCGGATAGGTAGAGATAGGCAAAGTTCTCATGTTCATCCGCATTGCCCAGCGCAAGCTCACCCATAGCTGCGGCGTTGGCATCGTTTTCAATGATGACAGGACAGCCGAGCGCTTCGTTGAGCGTTGACGTCAGATCGGAACCTGCCCAGGAAATCACTTCCTCTGCCAGATCGAGAACGGTTGCGCCCTGACGGAAGCGGGTCGGCATGGCAATACCAGCGCCAATCAGCAGGCGCTCATCGATTTCATGTGCCGTGAGAAGGTTCGTCTTGAGGCTGCCCAGAGATGTCTGGATGTCGGCGAGCGTGTCGTAAGGGCCATGTAAATGCTGCTCTCCAACCCGTTTGCCGCAGAAATCCAGGAGTGTCATCGTCAGCGTATAGCGGTTCGCATGGACGCCCAGCGCATAGCCGACATTGCCATCCAGCATCAGATCGATGTGTGGCGCACCACGTCCGCCGGCACGCCGTGCACCTTCTATGACGATACCGCGTTCGATCAGGTCACGCGCCATCATGCTGACGGCTGCCGGGGTAACGCGGCAAAATTCAGCAATCTCCGCGCGTGAGGCAGAACCCCTGCGGCGCAGAAATCTCAGCACCGCAGCTTGTGTATCGCCAATCTCGTCAAGCGGGCGCAGTCGTTTCAGCACAGTCGTCCATCCTCAACATATTTAATTTGCGATGTCATAAATCTATTACTTAAGCAACTTAATTAAATAATCATTCTTCAACTGGATCACACCTCCATGACCAAATTCGTTTCCCTTCTCACATCCGTTGCGATCTCCGCTCTCGTCGCAGGCGCAGCGCATGCGGAAGACATCAAGATCAAGATTTCCACCCTGGCCGACAAGACGGCACCGGGTCGTATCACCAATATTGAAGGTGCGGCCAAGATCATGAACGAACAGTTCAAGTCGGCAGGCGTGGACAAGCACATCGTCATTGAAGCCAACAACAGCGCCGTAAAGGGCTGGGACGATCTGGCGCTGGAAAACTTGAAGGCATTCTCTGTCGGTCAGGGTCCAGACATCTACACCGTGCCGCACGAGTGGATCGATCAGTTTGCCCAAGATGGTTATGCAATGCAGATGGATGAGCGGATCGCTGCGTCACCATGGGTTTACGGCGATATCCTGCCGGTGCTGTGGAACTCCGCCAAGGCCAATGATGGCAAGATTTACGGCGTTCCGCAGGATGCCGAAATCCGCATGTTCTTCTACAACAAGGATATGCTGCGCAAGATCGGCAAGGACGAAGCCTTCATCGAAAGCCTTCCAGCCAAGGTCGAAGCCGGCGAGTTTACTCTGGATGATCTGACCGCGCTCTCCAAGGAAGTCGTAGACGGTAAGGCTGCCCAGTACGGCATGCTGCATCGCCCCAATGTCGGTATCGACTATCTCATGGTCTTCCAGGCCTATGGCGTGAAGTTCATGGATGAAAAGACCGGCAAGCTGGTGTTCCCTAAGGCTGAAATGACCAAGGCGCTGGGTTGGTATGAGCGTAATGCCAAGGAAGGCGTCACGCCTATCGACAATACGGCCATGAGCTGGGAAGCGATCCAGGGCGCGTTCAAGCAGGAAAAGGCCTTCATCTTCCATCAGGGCGTCTGGGCTGTTGCCTGGCAGGTTGGTGAAAAGAACGGTGCAACGTGGCCGACTGACAAGGAAGGGTACTTCCACAAGATCGGCTGGCTGCCTGCTCCTGCCGCAGAAAAGGGCGGCAAGCCTGCCAACCTTTCCCACCCCATTCTTTACGCCGTCAACCCGAAGAGCAAGAATGCGGAAATCGCTGCCGACCTCGTAGCGCTTGCATCGCTGCCCTATTTCAACAATGAGCATGCCGTGACGTCTTATCACACGGCAATCAGCAACGCGCAGACGGCGATGCCAAAATACAAGGAAAACTGGGTCCTGTCTGCTGCATCTCCGATGATGGCGAATGCTCAGTTCGTTCCGAACCACACTCAGTTCGGCAGCTACAATAAGGTGCTGTTCAATGGTCTTCAGGCTGTTGAAACCGGCAAGATGACCGCTGAACAGGCTGTCGATTTCATCGCCGACGAGCTTGAAATGCAGTTCGGCAAGGACATCGAAATCCGCGATAGCGCCAGCAACTAAAATTTCACTTCATTGCCTGCCGCCCGGCATGATGCCGGGCGGCAACGCCTTTTCTCACCGGTAGTTCACAATGTCCCAATTCCAGCTCCGAGCGCACCGTCCGGCACGGCCCATGCTCTATCTTGCGCCGGCAATAGCGCTGCTTGCCGTGTTTTTTCTGGCGCCAATCGTCGTCAATGCGGTGATTGCCTTTACCGATATGGGTGCCAATCTGCGCGTCGGGCAGTTCACGACGCAGAACTTCGAACGCATCGTGCAGCGGGATGCCCGCATGCCGATGGTGCTGCTGACGACGCTGATTTACGTCACCGCAACACTGTTCATTTTCAACATCGGCCTCGGCACGCTGCTGGCGATGACGTCTACGGCGATACCTGACAAACTCGGCAATTTCTTCCGCGGCCTCTGGCTTCTGCCGCGCATGAGCCCGGCCGTCCTCTACGGCATTTTGTGGATATGGATTGCCGATCCGTCACCATCAGGTCTGCTCAACCAGGTCACAAGCACCTTCGGCCTTCCGACGCTCAACCTGCGCAACGACTTTCCGCTTTTGCTCGTCATTCTCGCAAATGGCGTGGTCGGTGCGTCTTTCGCCATGGTCATCCTGACGTCGTCCATCCGCTCGATCCCGTCCCACCTTGCCAACGCCGCGCGGGTTGATGGTGCCAGCGAATGGGGTGTGCTGCGGCATGTCGTGGCGCCTGCGCTTTCGCAGCCCATCCGCTTCATAACCATTTATCAGGCGCTTTCGCTGATGACGACCTATGAGTACATTCTGCTTATCACCGGCGGCGGCCCGGTCTACGATTCCACCCCATACGCGCTTTATATCTACCGTCGCGCATTCGAAAACGGCGCCTATGCCTATGGTGCTGCGCTGGCGCTTGGCTTGATGGTTATTGGCGTGGTTGTAACGCTCATCCAGTGGCGTGTCAGCAATATGCGCTCCACCTTTTCTGCTCCAAAGATCGAGGTGCTGTGATGACGCTCGTCCAGACCGATACCATGCCTGCCGCCCCCTCCGCACACTGGCAGCGCCTTGAGCGTCGCGGTGTCGCCAACAGGGCCGGTTTTCTCTCGGCAATCATCCTGTTTCTGACGATTGTTTCCGTCCCAGTTCTCCTGCCGTATCTCTGGCTGCTGGTGAAATCGCTGACATCATCGGATGAAGCTGTCAGCCGGCTGGTTCTATGGCGCACCGCAGGAATTGCGCTCGTTGCCTATTTCGGCGCGATTGCCTTGGCTTTCCTAGCTGATCGTCTGCGCAAACCCGCTCTGTCCTGGTCGGCACTGGGAATCATCATCGTCATTCTTGTGGGGATTTTGCTCGCCCCGCACATGACAATCGATAACTACCGTTTCTTGTGGAATCGGGACATCGCCGGAACAGAAACGACCATCATAGACCTGATGCCATCCATATGGACCGCGCTGGGAAGCTCAGTGATCTTTGCGGTCAGCCAGACGCTGATCGTCACGCTCGTCGCAACACCGGCTGCCTATGCTCTGTCTCGCTTCGCCTTTGCTGGTCGTGAAAGCTTTTTGCGGGGCCTGCTGCTGTTGCACGCCTTTCCAGCATTGGCGCTGACCGTCGCCATCTTCATTCAGCTTCACTATATGGGCCTGCTCAACAACCTAGCAGGCGTGGTGATGGTCATGAGCGCACTGGAATTGCCCTTTGCAATTTTCGTGCTCAAAAGCTTCTTCGACAATGTCCCCTGGGATATCGAAATGAGTGCCGTGACGGACGGTGCGACCCGTTCGCAGGCGTTTCGCATGATTGTGCTGCCGCAGGTACGAAGCGGCCTGATCGCGGTTGCGACCTTCACCTTCCTCAGAGGTTGGGAGGAATATGTCTTCGTCCAGACGCTGCTCATCGACAAGAGCCAGATGACGATGAGCCTCTACCTCTTCTTCGTCGCACAGGACAATATGGGCGCAGACTACGGCATGATCGCCGCTGTCGGCATCATCTATCTCCTGCCTGTGCTGCTCCTCTACACCTTCACGCAAAAGTACATCACCCAGATGAGCTTCGGCGGGATCAAGGGATAATTCCATGGCCAAGATCACTCTCGATAAAGTCACCAAAAGCTGGGGCGAGACCCAGGTTCTGAAACCCATGAACCTGACCATCGAAGATGGCGAATTCGTCGCTGTCCTCGGGCCGTCCGGCTGCGGCAAATCCACCACGCTGTTTCTACTGGCGGGTCTTTACGCGCCGACGGGCGGGCAGATTTCGTTCGATGGGCACAATGTCAACCGCATTGATGCACGCGACCGCAATGTCGGCATCGTCTTCCAGTCCTATGCGCTTTACCCGAACCTGACCGTGCGGGAAAACATCGCCTTTCCACTGCGTTTCAAAAGCATGGGCAAGCAGGAAATCGCGAAACGGGTGGAAGAAGCCGCAAGCCTCGTACAGATCAGCGCCCTACTCGACCGCCGCCCGTCACAGCTTTCCGGCGGGCAGCAGCAGCGCGTGGCCCTGGCGCGTGCGCTCGTCAAGGAGCCGAACATCCTCCTTCTGGACGAGCCGCTTTCCAACCTCGATGCCACCTTGCGCATCACCATGCGGGCAGAGTTGAAAAGCATTCAGAAGCGGCTTGGCTTCACCACGCTGATCGTCACTCATGACCAGATCGAAGCAATCACCATGGCAGATCGGATCATCTGCATGAACAATGGTGAAATTGCCCAGATCGGCACGCCTGATGATCTCTACCGCCGTCCCAACAATCTGTTCGTTGCAGGTTTCATTGGCACGCCGCCCATGAATCTGATCAAGGGCAAGTCTGCCGGACGCCGATTGCGGTTGGGGGATACGTCGCTGGACCTCACCTCGCAGTATGATGGCGAGGTGACCTTCGGTCTGCGACCGGAAGATATCACCCTTGGCTCAGATGCCGATGCAACGTTGAAGGGGCAGATCGTCACCGTCGAGCCCATGGGCCGCGAAGTGTTCTACACCATCGATACACCGGCCGGGCCCATCCATGCGCTTGAGTATGGCGAGTTGGTTCGTCACGCGCCGGGCGCGTCCGTCGGCATTGCGTGCAAATCCGACCTCACGCTTCTGTTCGACGTGTCGGGCAATCGCATTGTCGATCTCCACGCCCATGTTTCGCATCAAGACATCCGGGTCAAAACACTCGAACCCGCAAACTGACAGGACTTTTTCGTGACTAAGATCGTATCCCATCGCGGTGCAAACCATTTTGCGCCTGAAAACACCTTTGCCGCTGCCGACCTCGCGATCAAGCAGGGCGCTGATTATATCGAACTCGATGTGCGCGAGAGTGCCGATGGCGTTCTCTATGTTTTCCACGACGAAACGCTGGATCGTACCACCAATGCCACCGGTCCCATCGGCCATGCGCTGTCGAGCGAAATCGATGCGCTGGATGCCGGAAGCTGGTTCGGCGACGCCTTCAAGGGTGCTGTGGTGCCGCGCCTCGATGCCTATCTTGAACATCTGCGCGGTCGTGCAGGCGTTTACATCGAACTTAAATATTGCGATCCCGCCAAGGTGGTTTCGCTGGTGCGCGATCTCGGCATAGTGCGCGATACTTTCTACTTCTCGTTCTCCGAGGAAATGCGCCGTGATCTGCAATTGATTGCGCCGGAGTTTCGCAAGATGATGACGTTGAACATCGCCAAATCACCGTCTCTGGTGGGGGCTGTTCACCATGCTTCGATCATCGAAATAACGGTGGAGCAGATGCGCAGGCCGGGCCTGCTACAGGCATGCGCCAAGGCCGGGCTTGAAGTCATGACCTATTACGGCGGAGACGACATGGCCATTCATCGCGAGATTGCAAAGGCTGGCGTCGATTACATCAATCTCGACCGCCCGGACCTGTTCGAGTCCGCCCGCCGGGAACTGCGCGGAGCCGCCGCATAATGAAGATTGCAGTGGTTGCCGACGTTCATCTGCATGATCTCCACGGCGGTTACGGCATGCTGGAAGAGGGGAGCGGCGAGCTTGCCCTGCGCACGCTTGAAGACACGATGGCTTCCACGCGTGTCTTCAACGAAAGCTACCCGGCATTTATCGCGGTGCTTGACGATATCGTTCAGCGCGGCATTCGTGATGTGGTCTTGCTGGGAGATTATTCCGACGATGGTCAGCTGGGCGCCGTATCGGCGGTCAAACGCGTGCTGTCGTCTTATGAGGAAAGGCACGGCTTGCGCTTTTTCCTCACCTTCGGCAATCACGATTGCTACGGCCCGGAGCCACGACATCAGGCCAAGCGGCTGACGAAGGCCGATGGGCTTCAGCCGGTCATCGTGACGAGCGATGAGAATGCTGATGAGACAGCACTGATCCGCTCCGGCATGCGCGGAATGTCCACCTTGGAAGCCATGGAGGTGATGGCCAACTATGGTGTAGCGCGACCAGATGATGTCTTGCACTGGGAAACACCCTTCGGCGAAAGCGACCAACTAAATGACCGGCGACCGGCAGGCAGCGACGCCTCAGGACTCGATGCCTCCTATCTAGTGGAGCCGCAGGATGGATTGTGGCTGCTCATGCTGGATGCCAACGTCTTTCAAAAGGTCGGCAATGTCTGGGAACTCAGGGCAGATGCCGCCTGGGACCATGTTCTGGCGGCACGTCCATACCTCCTGCCGTGGATCACCGATGTCGCCCAGCGTGCAGCCCAGTCAGGCAAGACCCTTCTGGCTTTCTCCCATTACCCCGCTTTGCCGCTGGCCTTGGCCGGAGAAGGCGATGCCGTAAAGGCCGCATGCACGCCGGACTGGCTAAAGCGCATGCCATCACCGGAAAGCGGCAGACAACTCGCAAAGGCTGGCATCCGTTGGCATTTCAGCGGGCATATGCATATTGGTGGACAAATTGAACTGGATGGCCTTGTCAACATCGCGGTGCCATCCCCCGTCGCCTATCCGGGTGGCTATGCCATCGTAAATACCGACCCTGACAAGGTAGACATAGAAACCGTCCAGCTTGATGAGGTTCACGGTTACGACGTCGCGTTCCTCGCCTATCGCGCGCAGACCGCACATACCAGCAATGACGCCTTTACTAACGCTCTTGCCGCTCCAAACTACTCCGGTTTTTTACGTGCCCACCTGCAAAACCTGATCGAGAATAGGCATCTACCAGAAGACTGGACACCAGAATTTCGAGCCACTCTCGATACCCCGATTGGGCAACTCTTCGATGTAGACGCCTTAGGGCTGACTGAGCGATGGCCGCAATTTACGCCTCTGCCACTTCGGCAAATGGTGGATGATTTCTATTTTCTCCGCGCTGATGGAACGACAAATGGCCTGTCTGCGGAGAAAATCGGATTTTATCGCGACCTGTGTGCGGGCACGATGGTGGAGGAGAGTGTCAAAACATCTGGCCTTCAGGATTTGCTCAGGTTCTTAGAGTTGTTCCGCGCGCTGGTTCGATAGAAATTAGGACTAGCCTTTATGCGCGCCATCAAACTCCTTCGCGAGTTTGTCGCTTGCCTTAATGGAAGATCGAAATCGTCCGATGGAATAGGGCGAGAGGTCAACGGGTGGCGTCTGCCCGCAGATTTGAAGCGCAAGGCATTCTCCAACCGCCGGGGCAATCTGGAAGCCGCCGCCGCTACCGCCGAATGCGTGATAGAGGCCGGGTGTGGTTTCGCTGGCACTTATGACCGGCAACATATCGGGTAGATACCCCTCGACACCGGACCAAACTCTGATGATCTCCGCGTTTCGCAAGCCTGGCATGTGCCGTGATACCGCGCGCATTCCGTTTAGCGTTTTCTGTGGCGGGACGAATGTGTGCTGTCCATCTTCATTCGAAAGGGTGTGCGGATATCCGGCGAAAATGAAATTACCACGCGGAATCTGCCGCAGGATGAGATCGCCTTCGATGGCGTAGACTGACGATCTCAGCACATAGGGCATAGGCTCGGTGACGAATTGCGGTGGGCCTGCGGAAAACAGCGGTGTTGTCTCGCCGAAATGCTGGCTGATCGATCCAGCCCAGCCTCCCGCTGCATTTACAAGCACAGGTGCTTTCATTGGCGGTCGATTGGCGGTCCTGATCGTGAACATCTCATTGTGATGGTCAATCTCCACCACCTCGGTCTGCTCGAAAACATGACCTCCGGCCCGCACCATTGCGCGTGTCACGGCAGGTGTGCTGATACGCGGATTGGCGACGGCACATCTTGGTGAATAAGATGCCAGCAATCCATTTCCTGTCAGCCAGGGCATGCGGTGGCGAATGTCGGCATCTTCCCATATCTCGACTTCAAGGCCGCAGGCGCGTGATTGCGAGGCATATGTCAGCAAGCGCTCCCTGCCAGCCTCGGTGTGAGCAAAGTAGACCATGCCGTTGCGGTCATACTCGCATCCTTCGCCCACGAGCGTTTCGAAGTTTTCCCAGTGTTTTTGGGCCATGAGCGACAGTGGATATTGCTCCGGCGAGCGTCCTTGCAGCCGAAGTCCCCCGAAGTTGGCGCCGCTCGACTGCCCACCGACGAAGCCGCGCTCTATCAAGGCAACACGCTTGCCCGCCCGTGCTAGAAAAAGGCCCGTGAAGCTGCCGAAAAGGCCTCCGCCGATGATGATGACGTCGAACTCCCCGCTCATCGCTGGTGGCCTCCGTCCTCGTCAACACTCATCGGTATTGGGCGCACCGGCGCCTGAGCCCGCAGCCGGCCAACATCGGCCACGGGTCGCCCGCAGGTGGCTGCCGTCAACTCCTGAAGGGTCTGCGCGCAGTAACGCCCCTGACAGCGGCCCATGCCGCAGCGGGTAATTGCCTTGACGCGATTGACTTCGACCGGCCCTGTAACTTTTCGAATAGCGTCACGAATGTCGCCTGCGGACACACGCTCGCAACGGCAAACGATGGTGTCGTCCGGAAGGTCCTTTGCTGCATCATGCGGCCAGGGAAAAGCGCCAGCCATGTGCATCTGAAACCGACGCAGGCGCGAAACGGACGTCCGCAATTGCCTCATCTCTTGCGTATCGCTGGGTTTGCTCTCTCTCGCCGCGATCATTGAAAGTGCCGCCAGCCGTCCGCTTCGTGCTGCTGCCACACGGCCGCCGGTCAATGCGCTGTCGCCGGCGAGCCAGAGTTTTGGCCCCGCGCGGCCATCGGTGTCTGTAACCGGAAACCATTGGCGAAGCGTGTCGTCAAAACGGAAGTCTGCGCCCGCCAATTCGGCAAGTTGCGTCTCTGGCCGCAATCCATATCCAAAGGCCAGCGCGTCGCAATCAATCGCTTCCAATCCTCCGTTCGCGTGGCGAAAATGAACGGTTTCGAGCCGTTCGATGCCGGATGCCTTGACGAGGGTCGCGCCGGTTATGGTGCGAATTTTGTGGCGTCTGAGTTCGCGCAGAAGCTGGATGCCTTCAAGCAGCGTCGATGGCGATGTCATCGCCATGCCAAGTGCTGCCTTCCGTTTGTCGGAGGAGCGAGCGGTATCGACGACCGTGAGTTCGCGCAGGCCCATTCGCGCATATTGCGCGGCTGCGAGGTAGAGCAGGGGCGATGCCCCCGCAAGAACCACGCGCTTCCCGATGAATGACGCGTGGGTTTTCAAGGCCACCTGCGCACCGCCCAGCGAAAACACACCCGGCAATGTCCAACCCGGCATCGCCATGATCCTGTCTGTCGCACCCACGGCAATCATGAGTTGATCATAGGGAATGCTGTCGTGACGACCTTCGCTGACTGTCTCCACCCGGTCTGCAAATATGCCCCAGGCCAGTGTCTGCGGACGCCAGTCGCAAGCGGCAAGGATTTGGTCTTCAGAGCGTTCTCGAGCCGAGGCTTCTGCCGCTGCACGACGCCCCATGAAGCGTGTGGCTTCTTTGGTCATCGCCCCGGACAGGCGTCGTGTCCCCTGTCCGCCCGGACGCATGCTTTCCTCGATAATGATCGGCCGTATTCCGGCCTCAACCAAAGCGCGGGCACATGCCAGCCCCGCCGGACCTGCGCCGATGATGACCGGGGGCGTTGGAGAGGTCATGGCGCTGCATCTCCGATCAACGGTGTCCTGTGCAACTCCATGCCCGGCTCGACTGTCGTCATGCAAGCGCACAGCCGCTTGCCGGATGCCGTCCATAACGTGCAGTCCTGACAGGCGCCCATAAGACAAAAGCCGGCCCGTGCCGTCCCATCAAACTCGGATCGGCCTATGATTTCTCCATATTGCAACAAAGCCGCTATGACCGTATCGCCCACACATGCCGGGATGTCATCGCCGTCGATACGGATGACGGTATCGGGCGTCACGGTGACGGCTGGATAGAATTGCGGGCGACGAGAACACATGCGGCCATCTTATCGTTATGCAATAAAAATTATTGCAATAAGACAATCCCGAATCGCACTCGCTGTCAATTGTCGAAATTTCTAATGTTGAGGATCAGGTGAAAGAGATGCCGCGAGCGGCTGCGATCACCAGTTTCGGAAAGGTCTCCAAAATCTCATCCCGCCTCATTCGCGCCAGAGGCACGGCAATGCTGACGGCAGCCACGACTTCGCCGTCGGGGCCAAGAATGGGGGCCGCGACCGAGGCATCGCCGTGATAAATTTCCTCGAAAGCAAAAGCGTAGCCGGTTTTTTGTGCTTCCTTCAAACGCTCCACCACCTCCTCGATGGTTCGTGGCGTGGAGGGCGTGTGGTTCTGAAGCTTCGTCTGGTCCAGAACCTCGCGGGCCGCTGCTTCCGACATGCGCGAAAGAATGGCCCGGCCTGGCGATGTGCAATAGGCTGGCAATCGCGAACCGGTAATGACGTCGGTATTGAGAGACTGACGGCTGAGAAAGCGCGATACGAAAACGATCTCGGTGCCATCTAGAATGGTCAGGCTGACGGCTTCTTCTGTTTCCTTGCTCAGATGCTGGAGAACCGGCATCGCCCGGTCCACCAAGCGCGAACCGCGTGTGTAGTGGTACGCGAGATCGAGTGTCTTGATCGACAGCTCGAATTGGCGCGTCAGCGGGTCTTTTCGCAGATAGCCCAATTGCGTCAGCGTGTGGGTGAACCGTTGCACCGCGCTGACATCCATGCCGGTCAACTGAGCGATCTGTGACAGCGTCAGCGATCCACGCCCCTTGTCGAATACATTCAAAACCTTGAACGCCTTGGCGACGGAATTCACCATCAAGGGTTCTGCACGTTTGGTCCGTGGGCTGTCGTTTTCCATATCTGCCTTAGTCCGACTTTCGCGATACCGCTGCGCTCTCTGTTCGAGCTTCCACTCCGCCCTAAGCGGCAGATCGAAAGCTTTACAACCAACCGCTCTGCAATGCCACGCCCACCTAAATCATCGACCGTGCATTTTTAACTTGACCATTCCCAATGTCGATATCAACATACGATAAAAGTTATCGCTATGCAATATGAGGTAGACATGTCGGATTTTGTACTGGTTGAGACAATTGGTTCCGTGCGGAGGCTGACACTGAACCGTCCTGAAAAACTCAATGCCTGGAACACGGAAATGCGTTCAGACCTGATTGCAGCCCTTGAGGCGGCAGAGGCTGACGGTTCTGTCAGGGCCATTGTTCTGACAGGTGCTGGAAATCGAGCTTTTGGTGCCGGACAGGACTTGTCCGAAAGCAAGAGCTTTGATGCCGACCGCGCGGTTAGCTGGATGGGAGAGTGGAAGCGGCTCTATAACCTCTTCAGACTCGGCTCGAAGCCAATCGTTGCTGCCCTCAACGGCATCGCGGCGGGTTCCGCTTTTCAGGTTTCGCTGCTGTGCGACCTTCGTGTGGCGCATGCCGGTGTGAAGATGGGACAGCCCGAAATCAATTCCGGGATCGCCACCGTCACCGGCAGCTGGATCATGCGGGAATTCATCGGAACCGCTCGCACCATCGACCTTACCTTGACCGGTCGCATGCTTGAAGCAGAAGAGGCTTTCTCCTTCGGACTGATTTCCCGTCTGGTGGATGAGGACAAGGTTCAGTCGGAAGCCTTGGCGCTTGCAGAATTCCTGGCAGAAAAGCCACCAGGCGCCATGCGTTTGAACCGCCAGCGCTTTGCCGAACTGACGCAGGAAGGCTTCGACGATGCCATGACCTCCGGCGTGCGCATCCAGCGCGAAGCCTACGCTTCCGGTGAACCACAGGCGATGATGGAGAAATTTTTGGCCGTGCGGGCTGCTCGCAAGGCGTGAGTGACAGCGCTTCGGCGGCAACGCCGAAGCGCAAATTTCGAGTGTCGATCAACGATGCCGAACAAAAAAACCACAGAGGAGAATGATGTGACAAAGACCAGTTTACTGAACCTATCCCGTCGTGGCTTTCTGGTGGCAGGGACTGCCGCTCTTGCCACACCCATGCTGACCCGTCGCTCATGGGCGAACGAGTCGCTCGTCGTGGCCGATCCCGGTGGCCCGTTTACCGAGGGTTATCGCAAGGCATTTTACGAGCCCTTCACCGCAGCGACCGGCATTTCCATCAATGGCGTCGCCCGCGACGCGGAGCCGACCGCGCAATTCAAGTCGATCGTGGAAACGGGCTCCTACATCTGGGACGTCTGCACCCTGACGCTCTCGGCTCGCCTTATTCTCGAAGAGCAGGGCTTGCTGGAGCCGTTGAACCTCGACCCGGCAAAGGTTGCAGATGTCATGCCCGAAGCGGTCCATCCCAATATGCTTGGTACGGATGTCTACTCGACCGTGCTTGCCTACAATACCGATACGTTTTCCGATGCGCCGGCTGGATGGGACGCATTCTGGGATTTCGATCGCTTCCCCGGCCGCCGGTCCCTTCGCAAGAACCCGATCGACACACTCGAAATCGCCCTCATGGCAGATGGCGTCAAACCAGCCGATCTCTATCCGCTGGATGTCGACCGGGCGTTCAAGAAGCTCGACCAAATCCGCGACAAGGTCGATGTCTGGTGGACGGGCGGCGCGCAATCGACACAGCTTCTGGAAAGCGGCGAAGTCGATATGATCGCGGGATGGAACGCACGCTTTCAGGCTGCCATCGATAATGGCGCACCGGCAAAGATCGTCTGGAATGGCGGGCTTTATTCGATTGAGGGCTGGGGTGTTCCAAAGGGCAATCCGAAAGCCGATCTTGCCCGCGAATTCGTGGCTTTCTGCGCTCAGGCCGACATGCAGGCGAAGTTTACGGACAAGCTGGCCTATGGTCCGACCAATCTGAAAGCCTATGACCATATTTCCGCTGAACGTGCTTCGGTCCTGCCGACCGCTCCGCAGAACCTGAAATCCATGTCGCTGGCGTCCGAACCCTTCTGGAAAGCCAATCGCTCTGCACTGACGGAGCGCTTCAATGGTTGGCTTCTGATGTGATTGCCGTTTTCGTGTGGGGCTTTAGAGCCCCTCGCGATGCCCGCCCGATGAAACACAGGCGCACCCTCTATCCCGGTGCTTTAGCCTACTATGACTTGCAGGAGCGACGATGACGACGGTAACTGGTGAGAGCAAGATTGTGCTTGAAGGCCTGTCGAAGCGCTATGGTACTTTTACCGCGCTGGAACCCACCAGTCTTGACGTAAAGGAGGGTGAGTTCCTGACCCTGCTAGGTCCGTCCGGCTCCGGCAAGACAACCCTTTTGCAGATGATCTCCGGTCTGGCCGAGCCATCGGCGGGTCGTTTGATGGTGGATGGTCAGGACTGGACACACCGCCCGGTCAACCAGCGGGGCATGGGGTTGGTCTTCCAGCATTACGCCCTCTTTCCCCATATGACGGTGGAGGAAAACGTCTCTTTTCCGCTCGAGATGCGCAAACTGCCTGCCGCGGATATCGGCGCCAAGGTAGCGGAAACGCTGCGCAAAGTGCAGCTTGACAGCTTTTCTCACCGTTTTCCGCAGGAGCTTTCCGGTGGCCAGCAGCAGCGTGTGGCTCTGGCACGCTGTTTTGTCTTCCGGCCCAATATCATCCTGATGGACGAACCGCTCGGTGCGCTCGACAAAGCATTGCGGGAGCGGATGCAGCTGGAAATCCGCCGCCTGCACAGCGAATATGGCACGACGGTCATCTACGTCACGCATGACCAGGAAGAAGCACTGGTCATGTCCGACAGGATCTGCGTGATGAACCATGCCAAGGTCGAGCAGCTTGGCACCCCACAGGAAATCTATGCCGACCCGACGACGATTTTTTCCGCAACCTTTATCGGCAATTCCAATGTGCTGAAGGGTACGCGTCAGAGCGTCGATGGGCAGTCGGCAACGGTTCAGACCGGCAATGGCACGTTTTCGGGCCGCTATACCGCTCGCGATACATCCACAAGCGAGGTTGCGCTCGTTATCCGTCCTGAACAAATCCGCCTTGGCCCTTCTCCGTCAGGTGATTTTGAAGGATTGCGCGGTCGTTTGTCCGAATTGATCTATCTCGGCTCGGAGACGCGGCTGTTGCTCCGGCTTGCCGATGGTTCGGATTTCATGCTGCGACACGATCCCTCTTTGGGTGCCCTGCCGACTGTAGGAGATGAGATCGATGTTCACTGGCTGAAATCTCTTGCAAGGATCGTGGCATGAGTACCGCCCAGAACCTTGCGTCTCCCAAGCAATTTCGTCTCGGCCCGATCTGGCTGGCCTTGCCCGCCGTCGTGTTGCTCGCCGTTTTCTTCCTCTTTCCGATGGCACGGCTGTTTCTGCTGGGCGTGCAGGATCAGGCAACCGGTACATTTACGAGCGAACATTATGCGCGGGTGCTCGATACGCCCGTTTATTGGCGCATCCTCGTCATCACCTTCCGCATCGCCATTCTCACGGCCCTCTTTTCCGTGCTCCTTGGTTATCCGCTGGCGCTGTGGCTGTCGCGGATGAAGAAGGGACGGCAGGCGACTGTTGCGCTTCTGGTTCTGTTGCCGTTTTGGACATCCTATCTCGTCAAGACGTTCGCCTGGATGATCCTGCTGGGCAATCGCGGTGTGCTCAACACACTCTTCATCGATGTCGGCCTGATCGATAGGCCATTGCGCCTGATGTATAACGAACTCGGTGTTATCATCGGCATGGTTCACGCCATGATGCCCTTGGCGGTGCTGACAATGCTGCCTGTCATGAATGGGATCGACCAAAGGCTGTCCCTTGCGGCTGGTACCATGGGCGCCAGCAGGTCGCAGCGCTTCTGGTTGGTCTATTTTCCGCTGTCCGCGCCGGGTGCTGCCGCGGCAGGGCTTCTCACATTCATAACATCGCTCGGCTTCTTCATCGTCCCGGCATTTCTCGGTGGCCGTGGCCAGACCATGTTGGCGCAGGCGATCATTACGCAGGTGCAGGAACTGGTGAACTGGTCCTTCGCCGCGGTGCTGGCCAGCCTTCTGGTCGTGACTGCTTTGGCATCCATCTGGATTTACAACAGGCTCTTTGGCTTGTCGGCCATTTCAGGCCGGGAAAGCAATACGCTGCCCAATCGCAACAGCATCCTTCGAAACAGCGGACGTCGCGTGCTTCGCTTCATGGCATGGGTGTCAGCACCATTCGATAGAATTCGTCCTCACAGCGGCGCGGATGGCGGCGGCATGGGCATCTATCCGCTGTTTGCACTGGCCTTTCTTATCGCGCCGCTTCTGGTCGTCTTTCCCATCGCCTTCACCTCGGCAACGTCCCTGCAATTTCCGCCGCCGGGATACTCGCTGCGCTGGTTCGAGCAATATCTGTCGTCGCCCGTCTGGCTGGCCGCAACCGTGCGGTCCTTCGGCGTCGCCTTCGCAACGGCATTCTGTGCAACGGTTCTTGGAGGATTTGCAGCGCTCGCGCTCGGTCGTTCACGCTCCCTGTGGAAAGGTCCGATCTTCGCGCTCATTCTGGCGCCCATGGTGGTGCCCCGCATCGTGGTGGCGGTTGGCCTCTTCTACCTCATGGCGCAAATCGGATTGGTGGCGACCGACCTTGGACTGGTGATCGGCCACACGCTGCTGGCCATTCCCTATTGTTTCATCACCATCGGCGCAGTGCTGAGAAGCTACGACTGGCGGCTGAACGATGCTGCGGAAACACTGGGGGCCGGGCGGTTCACCGTCATGCGCCGCATTACGCTGCCGCTTCTTCGCGGAGGCATTCTGTCGGCGGCACTCTTTGCCTTTGTCACCTCTTTCGATGAACTGACCATCGCGATCTTCATCTCAGGCGGCCTCAAGACAACCCTGCCCAAACAGATGTGGGACGACATGTTCCTGCAGCTCAATCCGACGCTGGCGGCCGTTTCGGTCGTGGTTCTGGTGATCGTGACATTGATCCTTCTCATCGCGCAAAAAATGCAAAAGACGCGATGATCTCCCATGATCGGCATATAAGGTAATTTTCGATGCAAATCCAAGGACTTGTAAATCGCTTGCAGGCGCTGGGCGATACCGCGCCGGAACGGCTCTTTGCGCAGATCGGCGAAAGCCCGCTGACCTTCAGCGAACTGGCGGGAGCAGCCAATGGCATTGCTGCGCGTCTGCATGAGCAGGGTCTGCGCAAAGGCGACAGGGTCGTGCTGATGATGGCCAACAGCGTGGCGTCGCTGGCAACGATCTACGGTCTTCTGCGCGGTGGGCTCGTCTGGGTGCCGGTTAATCCGGCTTTGGTCGGCGAGCCGCTTGCTCACGTGATCCGCACCACCCAGCCAAGTCGCATCATTTGCGATGCGGGACTGGAAGCATCCATTCTTGCTTGCGGCAGCGCATCCGGCATTCCAGTCGAGACCATTTCCGATCACGGTCTGCCAACGGCTGGCCCCGCGCTCGATGAACGGTTTCCCGAACCTGCCGATCTCGCAGCCATCATGTTTACCTCCGGCACCACCGGTCCGGCCAAAGGCGTCATGGTCAGTCACATGATGCTGGAACTGGCCGCTGAGGGTGTGGCGCTCTGCGCCGATCTGGTGCCCGGCGACAATCTGTTCATGTGGGAGCCTTTCTACCATATCGGTGGTGCACAGGTGCTTCTTCTGCCGCTTATCCGCGATGTTCATCTCTCCATTGCCGAGCGCTTCAGCGCGTCGAAGTTCTGGCAGCAACTGGTCGAGACCGGCTGCACCCATATTCATCATCTCGGAGGCATCATCCAGATATTGCTCAAGCAACCGGTCAGTGAGTTCGAGCGTTCTCACAAGGTGCGCATTGCCTGGGGAGGGGGCTGCGCGCCGGATGCCTGGCGTCCGTTTGAGGAGCGTTTCGGCGTACAGATCCGCGAGTGCTACGGGATGACGGAATGCTCGAGCCTGACCACATGGAACAATGAATGGGTCGTCGGCTCCGTCGGTCGGCCCATGCCATGGTTCGAGATCGACCTTATCGATGAGGCCGGACGGATATTGGGGCCTGATGAGGGACGCGGCGAGATCGTGGTGCGCACGTCGCTGCCGGGCGCAATCACGCGAGGCTATTACCGCAATCCTGAGGCAACTCAAAAGGCCATCCGTCGCACCGGCTTTCATACGGGAGATCTGGGATCATGGAATGCGGATGGAATGCTGCTCTTTCATGGACGCATGACGGACTCCGTGCGCTGCAAGGGCGAAAACGTCTCGGCGTTCGAGGTGGAAAGTGTCGCGGCAAGACATCCGGATGTTCTGGATGCCGCCATGGTAGGCGTGCCTGCCGATATCGGCGAGCATGATATCCAGCTTTTCATCGAGCCGCGTGCCGGCACCAATCCTGATCCCGCTTCGATATGGGCTTGGATGGCAGAGCAATTGGCACCGCACCAGCGCCCGCGATACATCGTGCTGACAAAAGATATGCCGCGCACGCCCAGCCAGCGCATCCAGAAACATCTGTTACCCAACGAGCCGGATAATCGCTGGGAGGCGATATCCAGCCGCAAGGCCGACATGAAGCAGGGGGCGAGATCATGAGCTGTGATGTGCTGATAACCGGGACTGGGATGTTCGCCGGACGTATTGCGCTGGATATTGCAGCGACGGCGAAAGAACCGATCGATGTCGTCATCGCGGGCAGAAACCGGACCCGCCTCGATTGGCTGCGCACAGCGGGTAACGCGCGTGCTGCCATGTTCGGTACGGCGGCTCGATTCTCTACGCAGGAAATCGATCTGCTTGAACCCTCCGCCAGTGCAGGCCTGCTTCGTCAATATGCACCCAAACTGGTCGTG
The DNA here is from genome assembly GCF_057799395.1 of Agrobacterium sp. 20P9.1.2. Lineage (NCBI taxonomy): Bacteria > Pseudomonadati > Pseudomonadota > Alphaproteobacteria > Hyphomicrobiales > Rhizobiaceae > Agrobacterium > Agrobacterium sp. 20P9.1.2. The sequence continues at coordinate 401,092 of NZ_JBYOKI010000002.1, read as the reverse complement.
CAGGCCGCATCGATCCAGACCTCCACGGTGATTTCGGACAAGGGGTCGCGATGGACCGATCTCGTTGCAAAGGGCGGATTGAGCGCGACTGCCGTCTTTCAGGCCGTGATCTCCGCGCGAATGGCCGCAGCGATCAGTGAGATCGCACCGGACACAAAGCTGATAAACTGCTCCTTTCCCGATGTCGTCAACGGCATGATTGTCGGGCTGGGGCACCGCGTGTTGTGCGGCACCGGCAACGTCGCGATACTATCCAACATTTTTGCCGGTGCGCGTAACGCATTGCCCGATGGCAAGCTGCGCGTACTGGCGCATTATCAATGCCTTGCCCCGTGGCGTTTACCATCCAGTGAGCGGTCGGGTCTGCCATCGCCACGCGTCTTCATCGGTGATGAGGAGATACAGAATCCGTTCGAGGCCTTTGCATCGTGCAAGCTGACGCCCGAACCGGCAATCGAGATTTCTGGCGCATCCGGCGTGACGCTGATCTGTGCGCTGGTTGCAGGCAAGCAATGGGAAGGCCATGTACCCGGCCCCAACGGTTTGCCCGGCGGTTACGCGGTTCGGCTGGAAAGCGGTGAACTAACGCTGGATTTGCCGCGAGGATTGAGCGAACAAGACGCCATCGACTGGAATGAAGGCTTCGAGGAGAGAAAAGGTCTGACGGTGAGTAACGGCGCGGTGCGCTATCATGGCAGGCTGAAGGAGCTTCTGGAGGAGGCCGGTACGCCACATGCGCAAGGATTTGCGCTGTCCGACCTCGAGCGTGTCTCGTCGGATTTGATCACGATGCGTGACCGGCTGATGAACCTTCCATCCGAAACGGAGTGAGAGGTTGCCAAGTCAAAGTGGCAACCTCGTTTGCAAGTTTCCTGCACCTTAGCGCTTGCCAGAGATACGGCCCACCTGGGCTTCATAGTCATAGCAATCGCTGATTTCCTTTGAGAGCTTGGCCTTGATGATGCGCTGCGTCGGCGTCTTTTCAAACGCATCGATGAAGGCAAGATAGCGCGGGAGCTGGAAATAGGGCATCCGCTCCTTTGCCCAGGACAGCAAGCCCTCGTCGGTAATCGACGCGCCATCGGACCGTTTGACGAAGAGTTTGAGATCGTCGTCACCGAATTCGCCGGGCACCCCAATCAGGGCGCATTCCTCGACCTCTTCATGGGCCTGAAAGACGCGTTCTACTTCCCAGGACGAGATGTTGACACCGCGTCGGCGCACGCTGTCCTTCAGACGGCCAGCATAATAGAAGTAGCCATTCTCGTCCTTGCGCATCAGGTCGCCGGTGGCGAACCAGCCGTCCGTTACCAGTTCGCTGACGGAATTCGGGCGGCCGTAATAGCCCTTGAACGCAAGTCCCGGGGTTTTCGGTCGAATGAGCAGTTCTCCGACGTCTGGGTCTGCGTCGTCGCCGTCGTCATGCAAGCGCACATCGTAGAAAGGCAGCGCCACGCCGCAGGAACCGGCGGGGCCATCACGATTGATCGTCACAAAGGTAGTGGCTTCGGAAAGGCCGTAGCCTTCATGCATGGGAATGCCGAAACGTTCAGTAAAGCGTTTCCAGACTTCCGCCGAACAGCCCCCGCCCCAGGCAAGGCGAACCTTGTGCCGCTCTTCTGCAGGGTGGGGTGCCTGTGCGAGCAATATCTGGAGAACTCCACCCAGATAGTGGATCAACGTCACACCGTTATCGGCGATTTGCGGCCAGAAGCGAGATGCACTGAAACGGGAAATCATCACCAGTTTCAAGGGCTTCATCACGGCGGCGATCAGCACTGCAACACCCGCGCCGTGATAGAGCGGTTCCCAGTGCAACAGCACGTCGCCAGCATCGGCATCGGTCAGCGCGATGATACCCAACGGCCCGGCGCGAAGGCTGAGGTCGCTCTTCAACACGCCCTTCGGCTCACCGGTGGTGCCGGAACTCGGCGTGATCGCAATGATCGTATCCGGCGTAACACCGACCTCAAGGTTCTCCGCACTCGCCGCTGCCGCGAGCGTGCTGAGTGCACAGCCCTCCGGTGCTGACGAGTCGCGCCAGATGACCGTCAATGCCGGATATTTTTCCAGAATCGGTGCCAGCGCCGCCCTGTAGCTGACATCGGCAATCAGCCCTCGCGGGTCGAAGCGTTCGAAAATGAATTCAAGCGCCAGTTCCTTCAGGTGGACGTTGACGGGAATGCGCACCAGCCCAGCCTTGGCCAGTCCGAAGATCACAGCTGCATATTCCGGGTCATTCGGCAGCATCACGGCCACGCGATCGCCGGTAGCCAGCTGGGTCAGCAATCCATTGGCGATGCGGTTGGAGCGATCATGCATACGGCCAATCGTCCAGTCCTCACCCTCATAGGTGCAGTAAACGTGGTCTGGGTCCCGCGCCGCTCTGGCTGTCCACAATTCTGCAATCGTGGCTGTCGGCAGTTCCACATGGTCATCAACCGTTTTCGGGCTCGTCTTCGTCAGCATTGCGCACCTCAATTAATTGTAATGCAATTGCGTAAATTATATTTCGATTAAAATAACTCCGTCAAGAGTGGAAAACCGGTTGACAGGCAAGAAATGTCGATAAATAATTACGGTAATTGCAATGCAATTTTTACGTCTATGTTCAGGTTGCGAGCAATTCAACAAAACAGGCGTCCTCCGTCCCCCTATGTTTGGAGAGAAGTTGACATGGAACAGCAATCATCAGCCAAAAAAACCTCTGGTGCCCTTGAGGCATCGCGGCGAACATTCCTCAAGACTGCCGCGATTGGAGCGGGCGGAATACTTTTCGCACCATCCATCATGCGCACGGCCAGCGCTCAGGAGAAGACCATCGTCCTGCGCGTTTCCGGTGGTGCGCTGGCAGACGCCTACAAGAAATTCATCATCGATCCCTTCAAGGCCGCCTCCGGTATCGAAGTCGTCATGGTGACCTCGGGTCAGGCCCCGCTCAACATGATCAAGGGCATGGTCGATACCAAGACCTATAGCTGGGACATGGCGGAGTTTGCAGAACTCTCGACCGTGACGCTCGGAGATCAATATCTCGAGCCGATCAATATGGATAATGACAAGAACGTATCGGCCATACCGGCCAATTTGCGCTCCAACATCTATGTTCCGCTTTATCTTTATCCCGGCATTTTCGGCTATAATACGGAGGCCTTCGCCGGTCGCGCCGCGCCGCAAAGCTGGGCCGATTTCTTCAATTTCGATGACTTCCCCGGTCGGCGTTCTCTTCGTCGCGCGGCACTCGATACGTTGGAAGCGGCACTTCTGGCCGATGGTGTTTCCGGTGCCGATCTTTATCCGCTGGATGTCGACCGCGCTTTTGCCAAGCTCGACAAGGCCAAGAAGAACATCGCGGTCTGGTGGGAAAACAGCCCGCAATCCACCCACGTCATATCGAGCGGTGAAGTGGACATGGTGGCTACCTGGTCGCAACGCCTTCAGCCTGCCATCAACGAAGGTCTTCCGATCAAGCTCGTCTGGAACCAGGGCTATTACAACACCGCGGGTTGGGGCATGCTGCGTGGCACGCCGAAGGCTGATCTCTGCCGTGAGTTCATCAGCTTCTCGACGGATCCCGAGCGTCTTGCGCAATGGACACCGGCCTTGGCCGTTGGACCCGTCCACCCCAAGGCATTCGATTTCATGACGCCGGAAGCCGGTGCCGGTCTGCCGACCAACCCGGAAATCTTCAGCAAGCTGGTCAAGGTCGATCCGCAATTCTGGGCCAAGAACCGTGCAGCGATTGAAGCACGCTTCGATGCATGGTTGCTGTCATGACGGCCGCCGCTTCCAAGGTCGCAGCCTTGTCCTACATCAAGGTCAGCCGTCCGCGGGAGAACGTTGCGCAGATCACCATCTCCCGGCCGGAAAAGCGCAACGCGCTCGACCAGTCGGGCTGGTCCGATCTGGGCAAGGCCTTTCGTGAACTCTCCAATGATCGCTCTGTTAGAGCGGTCATACTGGCGGGAACGGATGGCTCGTTCTGCGCGGGTGACGATATTCTGGCGTTTCGGGCGGCGCAGGCCGATCCGCTTGCGCGGCAGGTTTACTGGGACAGCATCATGGAAGCCTATGCTGCCGTGAGTGCCATACCGGTTCCGGTCATCGCCGCAGTTGATGGTCCCTGCTACGGCGGTGGCTGTACGCTGGCACTGCGTTGTGATTTCCGAATTGTGGGAAGCAACGCTAGTTTTGCCATTCCTCCGGCGAAACTTGGACTGGTCTATCCTGCCGATAGTACCGCCTTGCTGGTTACGGCTGTCGGTGTCTCAACTGCGAAATATATGCTTTACTCCGGCAATCGGCTCGATGCGGCTCAGGCCGTGGAGAGCGGGCTGGCATTCGGCCTTGGCACCGATACAAGCGATGTCATCAGCTCGGCGCTCAGCCTTGCGGAAGAGTTTACCGGTAACGCACCGCTTGCCATCGAAGCATCGAAAATCGCCTGTGACGCCATCGCGATTGGCCAGTTGACCGCAATCGAAGACAAGATACGCGCTCTGTCGGAGCGTGCTGATCGCAGCAATGACTACAAGGAAGGCGCGGCCGCATTTGCCGCCAAGCGACCACCCGTTTTCACGGGCACCTGAATTGCGAGACGAAAGCCATGAACATGAACGTGTCCAATACCCAAATACATGCGTCTGCCGCATCGGATAATCCCCTCAAGCTGCGTGCGCAGAAGCTCAGCAAGCACTATGGTCCCGTTGTCGCCCTCGATAATGTTTCCATCGAAGTCCGCGCCGGTGAATTCGTCAGTTTGCTGGGCCCATCCGGTTCCGGCAAAACGACGCTTCTCACCCTGATCGCCGGTCTTGCCACACCGGATGGTGGCCAGTTGTGGATCGACGAGCGCGAAGCGACCTATCTGCCGATCCAGAAACGCGATCTTGGCATGGTGTTTCAGAACTATGCGCTCTTCCCGCATCTATCCGTCGCGGAAAACATCGCCTTTCCGCTCCGCATGCGCCATGTCCCGGAAGCGGAAATCCGTGTTCAGGTTCGCCAGGCCTTGGAAACCATCCGCCTCGGTCATGTAGCCGACCGGTTGCCGCAGGCTCTGTCCGGTGGTCAACAGCAGCGTGTCGCACTGGCCCGCTGCCTTGTCTACAAGCCCTCGATCATCCTGATGGACGAACCGCTCGGTGCGCTGGATCGCAATCTGCGCGAAGAGATGCAGTATGAAATCAAGGAACTGCATCGCCAACTGGGCACCACCATCATCTATGTGACGCACGATCAGGATGAGGCCATGACCATGTCCGATCGCGTCTGCCTGATGCAGAGCGGTGGCATTGTCCAGCTCGGTGCTCCGCAGGAACTCTATTTTCACCCACGCACGCAGTTCGCCGCAAGCTTTCTCGGCGATAGCAACTTTATGGATGGAGTCCTGCTGGGTTACGAAGGCGAGGTCGCTGTTATCGAGGCGGCTGATGGCAGCAAGTTCCGCGCGCCGAAATCGCTCGATAACCTGACGCCAGGAACATCGGTTCAAATCATGTTCCGCCCGGAACACGTCACCATTTCCGGCAAGGCGGCACCGGAGCAGGATAATGTGGTTTCGGCAACGGTTCGAGATACCGTTCTGGTTGGCGGCACGCGTCGCATCTTCTTCGATGGTCCAGCATCGACGCCGATTTCCATGAGTTGTCTGTCGCAGTTCTTTACCGAAGGTGTGGAGCGCGGAAGCGCTTTGTCTCTTTCCTTCCCGGTGTCTTTCACACGGTATTTTCCAAAGGGTGAGAGCAAATGAGCGTCATGGATATTGCCACCGTGCAGGGCAGAGCTCCTTCGACCAGCTGGTTTGCACGCAATCGCAGCTGGCTGCTTTTGCTGGTGCCAGCGATGGTGTTCCTGCTGCTGCTTTTCGCCGTGCCTGTCTTGCACATTCTGCGCCTCAGCTTCGTGGATGGCAAAACGGGTGAGCTGACGCTTGCCAATTACGCGCAGATATTCTCGGCTTCGGTCTATCTGGACTCGCTCTGGATCACCTTCAAGCTCGGCCTCATCACCACCGTGATTTGCGTTGTCGGCGGTTATCCCGTCGCCTATCTTCTCACCTCCAGTTCAAACAGCGTCAGCCGCAAACTTCTCGTGCTCGTCATGCTGCCGTTCTGGACCAGCTTCCTCGTTCGCGGTTTTGCATGGATGATCCTTCTGGGTCGTACCGGTGCCGTAAACAGCATATTGAAAAGCCTTGGCCTCATCGATGCGCCCTTGCAGCTTATCTACAATTTCAACGGCGCGCTGATCGGCATGGTTCACTCGCTGATGCCGCTTTTCATCATCGCGGCAGCGCCGACAATGGCGCGTATCGATCGCAACCTTTCCAATGCCGCCGCAACCATGGGCGCAAGCCATTCGCAGGCATTCTGGAAGATTTATTTCCCGCTTTCCGTCCCGGGCGTCGCTGCCGGTGCCATCCTCGTCTTCATCACCTCCATCGGCTTCTTCCTGACGCCGACATTGCTGGGCGGTCGTGGGGAAACGGTCATCAGCCGCATCATCATCCGTGAGGTGGAAGAGGGCTTGGACTGGGGCTTTGCCGGAGCGCTTTCGGTTCTGCTGCTGGCAACCGCTGGCCTGCTCTTTCTGGCTTACGACAGGGTTGTCGGTATTTCCAATCTGGCTGGTGAGAGCAAGAACAAATCCGCCGGTGTGTCACGCTTCTGGGCCGCCGCACTTGAGGTTCCCGCCCGGGCTGGAACGGCGGTGGAGAAGTTCTTCGGTAACATTTTTCCAGCTCGCGCCGATCGTCCAAACCGTGCATGGGCCAAAGCGCCGGTCTGGTTCGTGGCCGTACTCGTTCTGGTGTTTCTCGTCTTGCCGATTTTCGTGGTCATCCCCGTTTCCTTGCAGCAACAGAAATATCTGACATGGCCACCAAAGCTGTTTTCGTTCCAATGGTATGAAGGCTTCTTCAACTCCACCCTCTGGCTGCGGGCGCTCAGCAACTCGGTCATCGTCGGTATCGGCGCATCCCTGGTCGCGACCATCGTCGGTTCGCTTGCAGCAATCGGCTTGGCCAGCGAGGGCGTGAAGGGGCGTTCGGCCTGGCTTTTGCTGCTCATTCTCCCGCTCATCGTACCCCATGTGATCTTCGCGGTCGGCTTGTTCTATGTCTTTGCGCCCTTGGGTCTGATCGGATCGAAAGGCGCATTGATGCTCGGTCATGCCGTCATCGCTCTGCCCTATGTCGTCATTACCGTGATGGCCGTGGTCAAGAATTATGATCGCAGATTGACGCAAGCCGCTTGGACCATGGGAGCCTCGCCCTGGAAAACCTTCTGGCGCATCCAGTTTCCGTTGGTCAGGGCTGGCATGCTGGCAGCATTCCTTTTTGCCTTCGTCACGTCCTTCGATGACCTGACCATCTCGCTGTTCGTCACCGCTGGCATGTCGGCGACCTTGCCGAAGGAAATGTGGAGCGCGGCCACCATGCAGGTCGATCCTCAACTGTCGGCGGTCTCGACCATCGTTCTGCTGATCGTTCTGTCTATCATGGCGGTCGGGGCTTTTCTGCAAGCCCGCAGCAGCCGCAAGTTCGAAGGCTGAGACCATGGTGGAAATCACAGAGGCTTACGTTCCAACGCCCCATCAACCGGGGCGCTGGAATGTGTTTGGTGCGCTGAGACCGAAACATCTTAGTCCCGACGCACCATTCATACGCCAGATGTCGGGTACGGTTCTGTCCTACGGCGATATGGAACAGGCGACCGAAAGGTTTGCCGGTGCACTTCAGTCCAAGGCCATCGGCAAGGGAGATGTCGTCGCTGTTCTGCTGGACAAGTCTCCAGAAGGTCTGATGCTTTATCTGGCTCTGGCAAGGATCGGGGCGGTTTTCCTGCCTGTCCACTCGGGACTGACGGATACGGAAATAACCCACATCTTTCAGGATGCAAAGCCGAAGCTTTCCATCTGTGATCCACGGTTCGAGGCGCTGGTCACACCTTTGCTTCCGCAACCGCCCCTCACACTCGATATCAGCGGGCAAGGCAGCTTCACGGATGAAGCCGCAACCGCCGCGCCATTGGCCACGCTTGCTGATTGTGACCACGAACACCCAAATGCGCTGGTCTACACATCCGGCACGACAGGAAAACCAAAAGGCGCGTGGATTGGATGCGGTCAGGTGGTGTGGAATATATCCGCTGTCCGCGATGTATGGGACATCAGTTCCGAAGACGTTCTGCTGCACCTCAATCTCATGGCCTTCGGCATTTTCGCGACCCTGCTTCCCATCTATGCCGCCGGGGCATCCATCATGTTCCTGCCGGGATCGGATATTGATGGCATCGTCGCGGCAATTCCGCAGGCGACCATGCTGGCGACTGTCCCAACCGTCTACAAGCGCCTGCTCGATGCGCCTGAATTCACGCTGGAGCGCATTCGCAACATGCGCCTGTTCATCACCGGCTCGGCACCGATGCGCCCGGATTTGTTCGAAGCGTTTCACGAGCGGACAGGTCACGCGCTGCTGGACCGTTACGGCATGACGGAGGCGCTTCTGATCACTTCCAATAGGGCGGGCGAGGCACGCCTCGCTGAAAACAGTGGCTATCCTCTACCGGGCAGCGACATCCGTCTGGTTCAGGAAGACGGGGGGGCGACCTTGGAAGGGCAGGTGGGGATGATCCAGATCCGCCAGCCCATGCCATTTCGCCAATATCTGAATGCACCGGACAAAACTGCTGCCAGCTTTACCGATGATGGCTGGATGATAACGGGTGATTTTGGCAGGCTGGATGCCGCGGGTCGGCTGACCGTGCTGGGGCGCGGCAGCGAACTCATCGTTACCGGTGGGCTGAATGTCTATCCCAAGGAAGTCGAGGAACTCGTCAACACATTGCCGGGCGTTTCGGAGACGGCGGTCATCGGTCTGCCGCATCCGGAATATGGAGAAGTCGTCGTTGCGGTTATCGAAACGGCAGAGCCTCAGCGTTTGCCCGAACCCGCCGAAATGCGCCGATTGCTTCGCCACTCGCTTGCCGGTTATAAGGTGCCCAAGCATTTTGAAATCGTCACCAAATTCCCGCGCAACGCTTTGGGCAAGATCAAGAAAAGCGAATTGCGAAACCAGTATATGAAGCATTTCGAGAATGCCTGAGCGTGTTGAACATGCTTGCGGTTCGGTTGTTTTGATGATTTTAGAGACGTGCTTACAATGAAGGTAGAGACGATGGCGGAAGGGGATGTTCAGGTTCCGATTGACGACCGATTGTTCGTAGGGTCGGTGCAGAAGGCCATGCTCGTCATGGAAGCGTTCGACCAGAACAATCGTATGCTGTCCATTTCGGAAATCGCCGAACGAACCGGCTTGGGTCGCAGTGCGGCCCAACGCTTCGCCTACACATTCGAAAAGATCGGCTATCTCAGACGTGATCCGGAATCGCGCAAATTCGGTCTGTCAAACCGCGTCCTGCGCTTCGTTCAGGGCGTTCTTTCCGCCAACAGCGCACTGGAATCCTCGTTCCATCTCCTGACGCAGCTGGCCGAAAAGACGGAAGAAACCGTTTCCTGGGTGGAGCTGGACGGCGAAGACATCGTCGTGATGAGCAGTGTCCCAAGCCCGCATCGGTCTGCCATTACATTGCCGGTGGGGTCGCGCTATCCCACGCTGTCGTCATCATCGGGGCAGGTCTTTCTGGCACATGCCTCGGATGACGAGGTCAAGATGATCTTCGACAAGGCCTTGCCCGGCTCTCACAAGCGTATCGACAATATCGGCTTTGAAGAGTTTCGCGAGCAACTCGCTATCGTCAAGGAGCAAGGCTACGCCTTAACCGAGAAAGACCTCGATCTCGGTTCACTCTCCGCTTCCGTGCCGGTCTACAATTATCGTGGCAAGGTCATCGCCACGATCAATCTGTCTGCGTTGCGGGTTCGCCATTCCACTGACTCCGTCAAGGATCGCCTCGTACCGTTGCTCAACGAAACCGCCAGAACCGTATCGTCCCTGATCGTTTCTTAAGGCGAGGTAGGACGACTAGGGTTCGCTCCAGAACATAAGAGTTTACTTGCCCCGCAGGACGTGGCTGCGCTTGCCTGTGTGTTTTTTAAAACGACATTAATTCCATATTTGCATCAACATAGTCATAAAGCTCACGAGATTTGCGCTTTGCGGCTTGGTATGGTGCCGCTAACGCATGAAGTTCACCATTCAATGCCGCGAGGTAAACGCCGTGACCGCCACTTCCTTTATATCCCCAGACGACATCCGTTCTGATTTTTCTCTGGCCATGTCGGCCATGTATCGCGATGAAGTGCCGGCTTACGGTACGCTGATGGCACTGGTTGCCAAGGTGAACAACGCAACGCTTGCAGCCGACCAGCATTTGAAAGAACGGCTGGAAGCCACGGATACGTTGGAGCGCATTTCGGAAGAGCGCCACGGCGCGATCCGACTTGGCACGCCGCAGGAGCTGCACATGATGCGGCGCGTCTTTGCCGTCATGGGCATGTATCCGGTCGGTTATTATGATCTCTCCACCGCTGGCGTTCCCGTTCATTCTACGGCGTTTCGCCCCGTTGGCGAAAAGAGCCTTAACCGCAATCCTTTCCGCGTCTTCACTTCTCTGCTCCGGCTTGATCTGATCGCTGATGAAGCCTTGCGCGCTGAAGCCGCGAAGGTTCTGGCATCACGCAAGATTTTTACCGATGCGGCAGTCGCTCTCGTGGAAAAGGCTGAGAAAGATGGCGGTCTCGATGCTGCCGATGCGTCGCGTTTCATTCAGGAGGTGCTGGAAACCTTCCGTTGGCATGACAAGGCCATCGTCGATGTGCAGATGTACAAGCGGCTGCATGATGCGCATCGGTTGATTGCCGATGTGGTGTCGTTCAAAGGCCCTCACATCAACCATTTGACCCCGCGTACGCTGGACATCGACAAGGTTCAAACGCTGATGCCGGAAGAGGGCATCGCGCCGAAGGCCGTGGTCGAGGGGCCGCCGACACGCACATGTCCAATCCTTCTGCGCCAGACATCCTTCAAGGCGCTAGAAGAAGCCGTATCTTTCATCGGGACAGATGGCACCTGGCAGGAAGGTTCGCACACGGCTCGTTTCGGCGAAATCGAGCAGCGCGGTGTGGCGCTGACGCCTAAAGGACGGGCGCTTTACGATGCTTTGCTCAACGAAACTCGCGCACGTGTGCGCCCTGCCGCCGATGGCTCCAATTCCGATGCCTATGAAGCCGCATTGGCCGATGTTTTCAAAGCCTTCCCGGATGACTGGAATTCCATTCGCAAGGCCGGTCTCGGCTATTTCAACTATTCCCTGACGGATGAAGGCAAGGCTGCGAATGTATCAGCGCTTGGTCTGGAGGATGCAATCGATCAGGGCTATGTCCGCTTCGATCCCATCGTCTATGAAGACTTCCTACCTGTCAGCGCGGCTGGCATCTTCCAGTCGAACCTCGGTGATGAAGTCGCGCAGGAATTCATCGCCAGCCCAAATCAGGTCATGTTCGAGCGCGATCTCGGGGCGGGGGTGCTGGACGAATTCCAGCATTATGCGGGCATCGAACGCGCTTCGCTTGAGGCATGCCTCTCAGTCGTCCGCAGTTCCGCTGCTGCGGAGTGAGTGCTGAGATGATGGAGCCTCGGCATATCGAAGCGCTGACGCATATGCTTGGCGATAAGGGCTTGCTGACTGCGGCGTCCGACATGGTTGCCTACGAGACAGGTGCCCGTTACGATCAGGGCCGTGCAGCCTTCGTTGCGCGCCCTGCATCGACGGCAGATGTTTCGGCCGTGGTTGCCTATTGCGTGAAGAATGGGATCGCTCTTGTGCCCCAGTCCGGCAATACGGGGCTGGTGTCGGGATCGACCCCGGATGGCTCCGGGCAGCAGGGCATTCTCAGTCTCGACCGACTGACTGCACCGTATGAACTCGACCGCATCAATCGCACCGTCAAGGCCGGTGCCGGGTTGAGGCTTTCAGACCTCAATGCGAAACTCGAGGCAAGCGGCCTGTTCTTTCCCATCGATCTCGGGGCCGATCCGCGGCTCGGCGGCATGATTGCCACCAATACAGGCGGGTCTCGCTTCCTGCGCTATGGCGATGTTCGCCGCAATACACTCGGCCTTACGGTTGTGCTGGCGGATGAGGCCGGAACGGTGCTGGACCTGTCTTCGGGCCTGCGCAAGAACAATACCGGCATTGACTGGAAACAGGTTTTCATTGGCACGTCCGGCGCCTTCGGCATCGTGACGGAATGCGTGCTCAATCTGGAGCCCGCACCACGCCAGAGCGCAACTGCGCTGCTGGTTCCTTCCTCGCCCGAACAAGTGCCGGAACTTCTAATCGCGATGGAAGAGGCGCTCGGCAGCTATCTCTCCGCCTTTGAAGGCATGTCGGGCAACGCGGTGCGCGCAGCACTGGATCATGTGCCATCGCTGCGCAATCCGTTCCAGAATGGAGCCGTGCCGGATTTCGTCATTTTGGCAGAAATCTCCCGCTCCAACGCACCACGCGAGGGTGAGCAGCCTCTGGATGCTGTGCTGGAAGAGGTTTTGGGCGCTATCTGGGAACGCGACGACGCGCCGCTGGCCGATGCGTTCGTTGGCCCGCCGCATGAAATCTGGGCGCTTCGGCATGCGCTGTCGGAAGGTGTGAAACACATGGGACGGCTGATCGCTTTCGATCTTTCCTTCCGCCGTGGCGATATCATGCGCTTCCTCGAGCGGATGAAGCTGGAGATGCCGCAGGCTTTTCCGGGCATTACGATCTGTGATTTTGGCCATATCGGCGATGGCGGCGTTCATTTCAATCTCGTGGTCGCGAAAGACGATGCTAGATTGGCGGACACTGGTTTCGAACACTCTCTAAGAGAGTGGGTGTTCAAGATTGCCGTCGAGGATTTTGGCGGAAGTTTCAGCGCCGAGCACGCGCTTGGCCGCAAGAACCAGAGTTTCTACGACAAATACACGCCGCAAGAGGTTCGCCGCTTGGCGGCTGGTTTGAAGGCGATGACGTCGCCTGCACCGCTTGGAACAGTCAACTTCTAGCGGCACGGCCGCCCAATCGAGTAAAGCTCATGAATGTGCAAACGAAAATCGAAAATGCTGCGTTTCGGCCTGCCTTGCGGATCGCCTCAATCGGTGTATCAAAAATTTTGCAGATAGGCGCACGCGCCGCTGCGATGAAGCGTGATGGCCTGCCGATCATCATTCTCGGAGCGGGCGAGCCGGATTTTGATACGCCTGAAAACGTCAAGCAGGCCGCCAAGGCAGCCATCGACCGCGGCGAAACGAAATACACCGCCCTTGACGGTTCGCCGGAACTGAAAAAAGCAATCGCAGGAAAATTCCGCCGCGAGAACCGCGTCGATTACGCTCTGGACGAAATCACGGTTGGAACGGGTGCCAAGCAAATCCTGTTCAATGCTTTCATGGCCAGCATCGATCCGGGCGATGAGGTCATCATTCCTACACCCTATTGGACCTCTTATTCAGATATCGTGGAAATCTGCGGCGGCGTGCCGGTATTGATCCCTTGTGACGCCGAGGCAGGGTTTCGACTGAAAGCGGATCAGCTGGAAAAAGCGATCACACCGAAGACGCGCTGGGTGTTGCTCAATTCACCATCCAACCCTTCGGGCGCTGCTTATAGCGCCGCGGACTACAGACCGCTTCTCGATGTTCTGTTGCAGCACCCGCATGTCTGGCTGATGGTCGATGATATGTATGAGCATATCGTCTATGACAATTTCGCCTTCGTCACCCCCGTCGCGCTGGAGCCTGCTTTGAAGGAGCGGACGCTGACGATCAACGGTGTTTCCAAAGCCTATGCCATGACCGGCTGGCGCATCGGGTATGCCGGTGGGCCAAAAGCTCTGATCAAGGCCATGGCGGTGATCCAGAGTCAGGCCACCTCTTGCCCGTCCTCGGTCGGTCAGGCTGCTTCCATTGAGGCGCTGAACGGGCCGCAGGATTTTCTGAAAGAGCGTCGGGCAAGCTTTCAGGCGCGGCGCGATCTCGTGGTGTCTGCACTGAATGCCATCGACGGCATCGATTGCCGCACGCCGGAAGGTGCCTTTTACACTTTCGCAGGCTGCCAAGGCCTCATGGGCAAGACGACACCGAAAGGCAAGCGGATCGAAGCAGACAGCGATTTTACCGATTACCTTCTAGAAGAGGCGCATGTTGCCGTCGTTCCCGGTTCGGCCTTTGGCCTCTCCCCATATTTCCGCATTTCCTACGCGACATCAGAAGCGGAGTTGATGGAAGCCATGGCAAGAATTGCAAAGGCGTGCGGGCAACTCGTTTGAACTCACACGCGTGTTTCACGCTGACTGCATTGCCACTTTCGTAGGAAGTTGGCGTCTGTTCGTAATGCCTCCTGCAGGAGGTTTACAGCTTCTACGATAACGTCATCGCGCGCGTTATCGTAGACCGCGAAACGTACAATTTTACTCAACTTTACACGCGGTTTACAGCGCTTAACGTTTGGCTCTCTATGGATGAAGATCATTGTCTATAGGGAGTCTCGCCTTGCTGACCACTGATCGGGAAACATCCCCGAAATCCCACATTTCCGGCCTTTATCGTCGCGTTTCACTCCTGCTTGTGACGTCGATGCTGACGGGGTGTGTCGTCGGTCCGGATTATGAAAAGCCGTCTCTTTCGATGCCCGCAAAGTGGAGTTCGAAGGATAAGTCACCAGCCAAAGCGCCACAGTTACATGAGTGGTGGAAACGGCTTGATGACCCCGTGCTGGACGACCTTGTCGCCCGGGCCGTGCAGGACAATCTGGATGTGGCGGTTGCGAAAGCGAAGATTCGCGAGGCGCGAGCAACCACGCGAGAGCAGGTCGGCGGGCTATTCCCCACCGTCTCGTCTTCAGCATCTGCGACCCGTGCCAAAACCGCAGCCAGCACCGATCAAAGCGTCTCGACATCAAGCCAATTTCAGGCGGGATTCGACTCGAGTTGGGAACTCGACTTGTTTGGCAAAAACAGGCGCGGGATCGAAGCGGCCAGATTTGGCGAGCAGGCCACCGAAGAAGCCTTGCAAGATACTCTGGTGACTTTGATTGGCGATGTTGCGGCCTATTACGTTCAGGCGCGGGAATATCAGGAGTTGGTCGATCTGGCTGAGCGATCATCGAGATCGCAGCGCCAAACGGTACAGTTGACGAAGAAACTGCTGAACGAAGGCTACGCAACCATGGGTGATGTCACCAAGGCGGAAGCGCAGGCAGCTTATACGGAAGCAGATATCCCTTCCTATAAAATTTCCTACGCGCAGTATGTGCATCGGGTGAGTGTGCTCACGGGTCAGCCGCCATCGGCGCTCGATGCCGTCTTGGGAAAGAAGCGCAAGATACCGTCACCACCTGCATCGACCTCGACGGGAATACCGGCCGATATTCTGGTCAACAGACCGGATATTCGTGAGGCAGAGCGCGAACTGGCGCAATATACGTCACGCATCGGTCAGGCGCAGGCCAACCGATATCCCTCCATTTCGCTATCCGGCTCCATCGATACGTCGGGCGGCAGTTTGAGTGATATCGGGAGAAAATCGACAATCGGCTGGTCGATAGGTCCAAGTATCAACATACCGCTATTTCAAGGTGGCAAGTTACAGGCTGCCGTCGATGTCGCGAAGGCGCAGCGCGACCAATATTATTTTGCCTATCAATCCGCTGTCCTGTCCGCCATGGAAGACGTTCAAAACGCCATCGTAGCAGTCAATCAGTCCAGAATTCGTCAGTCGCGGCTTGCCGTTTCGGCGCAGCGATATCGACACACTTTACAGGTTTCGACCGAACTGAACAAAACGGGCGACAGCGATCTCTTCAGTCTGCTGGACACGGAACGGTCGCTTTACTCGGTCGAAGAGGATTTGATCGAAACACGGTCCGATGTCGCGACCTACTACATCTCGCTTAATAAGGCGCTCGGCGGTGGCTGGAGTCGTGAGATCGATTCATCCAAGCCTGCGGTTACAGATGTCCGTGAAGGGCCACATCTGGCAAGCGCCAGGTAGGCGTTGATCCGAGCTAAGGGCGCGAAGTCTATTTCTTCGCGAGGGCAATTTCTGTGTTTCGCACTTCGAGCAAGTGATCAGGCCGCTCTGCCGGGGCCGCTTTGCACAGGGTGATATAATGCAGGGCCTGCTGCCTGACCGCGTCGGCATAACCTTCTTGCGCGGTGAGATAATCCTTTTCCGAATTGAGCACAATCGAGATGGGATCTGCTCCAAGCTGGAAACTCGTTCGGCCCATTTCGACGGTTTCCTTCGACGTCGCCACCAGCTTTCGCTGGGCGGCGATATTGGCGCCATCTTTATTGTAAGCAGCCAGGGCTTTTTCGATATCGGTGATGCCGGTCAGAACGGCTGCACGCCAGGCACCCCGCGCCTCTTCAAGCTTCGCATTCGCATTGGCGAGGTTTGACTTGTTCTTTCCACCATCAAAGAGTGGCGCGCTCAAAGCGGCGGAAATCAGCCAAACATTGACGTGGCCCGTCTCGAGGATCTGCGTCGGAGTCAGATAGCCGGATAGATCGAGGCTAGGATAGAAGGCAGCTTTGGCAACCCCAACGCTTTCCGCTGCCGAGGCGAAATTGCTTTCTGCCATTCTGACATCAGGACGGTTACGGATGACATTTGCCGGAACACCGGTGCCGATCCTGTAACGTACCACCGGTTGCCCAGTCGAGCGTGCGACATCCGCTTTGACGTGGCTGACCGAGTCTCCAACCTGTTCGGCAAGGGTTGCAATGGATGAATCAAGCTGAACTTCGAGCGAAGGTAGAGTCGCCTCAGCCTGGGCGACAAGCTGCCGTCCATTCACGACCTGTATTTTCGAAGCGTTGCCTGCATCGAGACTGTCGTCCACCGATTTCAGGTTCTTCTCTCGGTTGGCCACCGTAGAACGGGCTATCGCAATTCGCGCCTGATAATATCGTATATCAACATAAGCTGACGCGATTGCAGAAACGAGATTGTCCTCGGTCTGGTCTCTTGATGACAAAGCTGACGCCAAATCTGCTTCTGCAGCGCGTTTCTTTGCACGTACACCGCCGAAGAGATCGACCGTCCAGTCCGTGGACAAGGTGCTGTATTTGCTGCTTTGCGCGGTGCCGAAGCCATATTTATCGCCTCGCGCAACACCAGCGCCTGTGGAGAGGGATGGGAAGAGGCTGGAATTCGCCAGGCCGACATTCGCTTTCGCCTGATCGACCTTTGCTGTCGCCTGCTGGAGTTGCGGGCTTTGGGCAAGTCCCTTCTCGATGTAGCGCGATAGCGCCTTGTCATCAAAAGCAGCCCACCAGTTTTTCTGAATGGATCGCGCTTTGGTCTCCGATGCTGCATAGGCGAATTTACTTGGTGTCTCGATCTGTGGCGGCGCAACCGCGACATTCGTGCAGCCCGCCAGCACGCAGACAAGTGTGCTACTGATCAGCAGCCTCATGCCATGGGCACGAAGATGAGAGCCGATAATGAAATATGAGAAGGTCGAAAAAGACGGCGGGCTTTTTGCGAGCGATGACGGAATGTCACGATGATGTTCGAGAAGCCTCGGCTCAATGTCAGCGTTTTGCATTTAATCTGTTACCCGATTGCCGCGAATGTGAAGCATGCGGTGGGCCGCACTGTTTTTCAGCAGGCACCAAAACATCCCAAACTGGAGCGCCAAAAAGTTTGCGCCAGCCAGCAACCCGACGAAGCGTGGTGTCGTCAGCTCTAAAAAAACAGGCGGCAGAGCGAGGAGTGTCGCCAAGAGCGCCAATGCCGCTGTGATGATTTTTGGTGATACAGGGTACATCTTGCCGCTGCTTTTCACGTCTTTTGCCGGGTGCAGATATGTCACGCGCTCAAACCTCCAGTGGTTCAATAAAGCGACGACCGACTCAAGCCCCACGAGTGACCAGCTGGGGGAGCTCTTGGCACTCGTAGGGCTCTCTGGCGATCAGAGCCAGCCGCAGGCTTTTAACGGATGGGGGGCGGGCACCCTTTCCCGTGTCAAAGTCGGCTCATCGCAAGCTATTCGAGCCAACGTTAAGTGCGGTCAGGAGATTGTAAAGTTAGGTAAATCCTCGGACGCATTGCGTCTGGATTTTGCGTTCAGCCGCAGACTCGCCAGGTGCTACAGGCTCTCCACCCGCTTCAGCCGGGACGTATATTGAAACCGGTCTGCTGGATGAACGCTGACGGTCACCTCTGCAAGATCGTTGCCTGCAAAGTAATAGCGGCGTGTTATTTCCAGAGCGGGGTGGCCTGCTGAAGCCTGGAGTTTCTCGGCTGTCTCGGTTGTAATTGCGGATGCGGACAATGTCTGCTCGATTTCCACGACACGCCGTCCAGATACTTCTTCGATGATTTCTGAATAGGCGCCGGGGTAATCCTGAACCCGCTCCTTCAGCGCTTCTGTATATCGCGCGTCGATATAGACCTCGGTGTAACAGATAGGTGGCTTGGACATATCCGTAGGGTCTCGTCGTAGATGGGAGACGCGCAGCCATCTGCTGCCAGCACGAATATCCAGCTTTTTTGCCAGAACGTCATCCGCAACAATATCGACAATGTCCAGAATCGTTCGGCGTGTTTTGGCTGCATATTGAACGAGAGCATCGATGGTTTCGATTGTCTGCGCATATCCACCACTGCTGCCGACCGGGCGAACGGAATCGACGCGCGTGCCTAAAGACGGGCGGCGGCTGACCATTCCCAGCTGTTGCAACTCGGACAATGCCGCCCGCACGGTCGAGCGGCTGACGCCAAGTTCTTCCGCCAGAGCAGGCTCACTCGGCAGTGTCGAGCCAAGCGGGTAAACGCCATCGGCCACGCGTGCTGTGAGTGTTCTCGCCACCTGCTCGTATCGCTTCTTCATGATCGCTCCTGCAGATCGGTTGACATTGTTCGTACAATATGTTTTGTTCGAACAAAAGGGAGGAATGCTTATGTCCAGCACTGTATTCGATTCATTGCTATTCCGGGATATGTTCGGAACGGAAGCAATGCGCAACGTTTTTTCCGATACATCGCTCGTTGGCCGCTATCTTGAAGCAGAGGCTGCGCTTGCTCGGGCGCAGGCCAAGCTCGGCGCCATTCCAGCCGAAGCCGGTACCAAGATCGACGCCGCGTCACGCGCCATCCAGATCGATTACGACCGCCTTCGTCACGAAACGGAAATCGTTGGATATCCAATCCTCCCGCTGGTGCATCAATTGGCTGAC
Source organism: Agrobacterium sp. 20P9.1.2 (assembly GCF_057799395.1). Classification (NCBI taxonomy): domain Bacteria; kingdom Pseudomonadati; phylum Pseudomonadota; class Alphaproteobacteria; order Hyphomicrobiales; family Rhizobiaceae; genus Agrobacterium; species Agrobacterium sp. 20P9.1.2. Next base: position 381,907 of record NZ_JBYOKI010000002.1, on the reverse strand, counting down.
GCCGCCGGCGATGCAGGTGGTTATGTGCACTGGGGTGCGACCACCCAAGATATCATGGACACCGCCAATATCCTTCAGATCCGTGCGGCGCTGGATATCATCGATGCCGACATCGAGACGTTGCGCGGCATTCTCGTGGGTCTTGCCAAGAAATACCGTGACACGCCAATGGCGGGCCGCACGCATCTTCAGCAGGCACTTCCCGTTACCTTCGGTTACAAGGTTGCCGTATGGCTGGCACCACTCGACAGACATGCCGAGCGCTTACAGCAGCTTCGCAGCCGTGTGCTTTTCGGTGAATTCGCTGGTGCGGCTGGAACGCTTGCCTCCATCGGCAAGGGCGGTCTCGAAATGCAGGCCGAGTTCTGCAAGGAACTCGATCTGGCACAGCCACCAGCCACATGGCACGTTGCCCGTGACGGTATCGCGGAAGTCGTGACGTTCCTTGGCTTGGTAACCGGCTCGCTGGCAAAGATCGCCACTGATGTCATGATGATGATGTCGACCGAATTCGGCGAGGTTTCTGAGCCTTTCGTTCCGGGCCGTGGCGCATCGTCCACCATGCCGCAAAAGCGCAATCCGATTTCGAGCGAGCTCATTCTCGCTGCGGCCAAATCTGTTCGCCAGCAGGTCGCGACGATGCTCGATGGCATGATCCACGATTTCGAACGTGCGACCGGCCCTTGGCATCTCGAATGGATCGCTGTTCCAGAAAGCTTCATTCTCACCGCCTCAGCCCTGGCCAACGCCAGATATATGCTCGATGGTCTCGTGGTCCATGAGGCGCGCATGCGCGAGAACCTCAATCTGACCAAGGGCCTGATCGTCGCCGAAGCGGTGATGATGGCAGCAGCTCCAAAGCTGGGGCGTCAACACGCGCATGACGTGGTTTACGAAGCCTGCCGCAAGGCAATCGAAGGCGGCGGCATGCTTGCCGACCTGCTCAAGGAAAACGCCGAAGTGGTATCAGCATTAGGCGGACCTGCAGCGATCGATCGTGCTTGTGATCCGGCAAACTATCTCGGCCTGAGTGGTGAGATGGTTGATCGCGCCGTCGACGGTCGCTGATTTCAGCACATCAAGGGTGCTGCTTTCTGCTGCACCCTTCATCCATTAAAATTTACAGTGCGCATGCCGGGAGGGTATTGCGCGGGAGGACTTTCATGACTGATGTTTCGCGTCCGCATGCTGGTACAGCATTGCCTAAACCAAAACCTGCGCTGTGGCGTGGGCTCGGCTTCCAGGTCGTTATCGGCATGGTGCTGGGCATTCTCGTCGGGCTTATCTGGCCAGAATTCGGCGCATCTCTAAAGCTGCTCGGCGACATCTTTCTGCGCCTGATCAAGACCGCAGTTGCACCGCTCGTTTTCCTCACAGTGGTGGCAGGTATTGCCGCTGCCGGTGACTTCAAACGCGTCGGAAAAGTCGGACTGATCGCGACGGTCTATTTCGAGATCATCTCGACCATCGCAATCGTGTTCGGCCTCGCTGCTGCCTATCTCTTCGACGTCGGTATCGGCATGGGGCAGACAACGGCTTCTGCGGGCGCAGCAAAAGGCGCTGCCGACGCCGCACAGAAAGCGGCGGATTCACATACGACGTTCAGCCAGTTTTTCCTCAATGTGTTCCCGGACAATTTCATGGGAGCTTTTGCCAAGGGTGAGCTTCTTCAAGTGCTCGTCATCGCCATCATCTTCGGCGCTGCCTTGCTGTCTCTGAAGCCCGCGAAACGCGCACCGATCGAAAGCGGTCTGGCAACAATCTCCACAGCATTTTTCGAATTCATTCATCTCATCATGAAGCTTGCGCCTATCGGTACCTTCGGCGCCGTCGCTTATGCCGTTGGCGCTAACGGCACGGACGTCCTGATTGCGCTGGCTTGGCTCGTCCTGAGTTTCTACCTGACGATCATTGCATTCATTGCGATAGTGTTGGGTACAGTCTGCGCCATCTTCAAGATCAACCTCCTTGGTCTGCTGCGCTATATCAAAGACGAGATCATCGTTGTTCTCGGCACGGCCTCGTCAGAAAGTGTTTTGCCAAAGCTGCTTGAGAAGCTTCCCGGCTACGGCGCATCCAAGCAGACGGTTGGTCTGGTGATGCCAACGGGCTATGCCTTCAATCTCGATGGCACGTCCATCTATATGGGCATGGGTGTCGTCTTCTTGAGCCATGCCTATGGTATCAGCATCAGCTGGACGCAGCTGGGTACACTGATGGCCATCATGTTGCTGACATCCAAAGGTGCGGCAACCGTATCCGGTGGCACCTTCGTTGTCTTCGCCGCCACTGTTACCGCATCCGGCTTCATACCCGTCGAGGGCCTGGCTTTGCTATTTGGCGTATACCGCTTCATGTCCATGGCGGTCGCGACCTGCAACGTCGTCGGCAACTGCGTGGCGACTGTGGTGACTGCCAAGCTTTGCAACGAGTTCGATCCAGCGAAAGCGGAGCTGGCCAACCGCGATCCGAAGGCCGCCGAAGAGCAGATCGTGCGCGAATTCGAAGTCGATCTTCCTCAGACGACCTGATCGGATCAACAATCAGCATCAGTGCACCACGCCTGTTTCAGGCGTGGTGCTTATTTGTTTGTGACATGTGATGGAGTGATCGGTTTACAGATGAACCGCAAGTGCATTGTCATAAAGCGAGCAGAAATCGGCCGCGACTTCGGCTGCAATCGACGCGATCAGCGGTGAGAGGCGGGACGATGGATTTTCCAGATAGACGGCAAAATAGTCCGTTGCCGGAAATGGGTGGCGGACGTTCAGCACTTTGAGCGTGCCGAGCCTGAGTTCATTCTGAATGACGATGGGCGGCAAAACTGAAATGCCGATGCCTGCCGCCACCATGCTGATCGTCGTTGCAAGCGAGTTGGAGTAATGCACCACGCCCTGACCGAAGGAGTTGGTCGGCAGATATTCGACCATTCGCTTGTAGGCCTGTGTTCCGACTTCGTAGGAAATAATCGGGTGCAGCATCAGGTCGGCGCGGCTCATATTTTCTTCGTCGGCTGGGAAAGCGCTGTTGGCAATCCAGAACATGCCGAGCGTGCAGAGATCGACGATCCGGTATTTTTCCACCTGCGTGCCGTGGAAACCCAGAATGATATCCAGTTCCCGCTTTTCCAGTTTGGAAAGAATTGTCTGCGACGCGTCCGTGGTCACAGCCACACGAACGCGCGGGAACCGTTGCCGGAGCGTTTCCATGATGCCGGGAAGGATTGCCAGCGCCATTGAGGGAACGAGACCGATGCGGATGGTGCCCTCCAGTGTTTCCGGCGGAGCGACGTCAGAGACCAGGCGATTGTAGCGGGTGATGATATCCCGTGCGCCCGAGACGAAAGCGCGCCCTTCACGCGTCAGATGCACGTCGCGCGTATCGCGCTCGAAAAGCCGGATGCCGAGTTCCTGTTCCATGGCCGAAATTCGGTTGGAAATAGCGGCTGGTGTGATGTTCATGCGGTCGGCTGTGACGCGAAAACTTCTCAGTTCGGCAAGCCAGACCACGGTTTCCAGAAAACGAATATTCATCGCTTAAAAGCGCCCCACCGTTTTTCGACAAAATCGTGCAAAGTGGCGCAAGAATTGTCGCAAGCTGCTGTTTTTTACAGACTATGTTCCCAGTCACCACGTTACACCGCAGGGGCAATATGACAACGTCGGGTCGGTAGAGTTTGTGAGATCGTCGCAACGATGCGGCCCGGACGATATGCTCGAACCGCATCGTTGAAAATCATCAGGCAAGCTTTGCCAGAACCTTGGCGCTGGCCCCGGTCATGTCACCGAGTTTCTGCACCTTGTCTCGCACGCTGGCTTCGCGCTTCTTGCCGGTTTCCTGACGTTTTAGCGCCTCTTCGGAAACAGCCCGCACCTCGTCGCGCGGTATGACCAGCACGCCGCTCTCATCGGCAAGGATAGCGTCCCCCGGCATGACGACGGCACCGCCGCAGTTGACCGGAATGTTGAAACCGCCACCGAGATCGTAGAGTCGGGTCGTGATCGGCGAGAGCCCGCGTGACCACATTGGGAAATCGGAATCCTGAATCTCTGTGAGGTCGGTGCAGGGACCATCCACGATCCCGGCAACTGCTCCAGCCGCCTTGGCCGCAACGGTCACCCCGCCGCCCCAGCAGGCATATTTGTCGTCGCCCAGGCGGTCCACAACGAGAATATCCCCCGGTCGCAGCTGCCCGGTGGCGTGGTGCAACAGCGTGGAGTCCGGGCCAGCGATGGCCAGCGTCACCGCCGTACCTACCACGCGACGACCGGGAAGCAGCGGCTGGATCTGGCGATCCATGAAGCCAAGCAGACGCCAGTGGCCGACGGTTGCCGTCTCCACACCGCTCAAGAGATCGAGGTCTTCCTGTGGAACCTGTTCCGGCATGTCCTTGATGACATACATGATCGAACCTCCTTTAAGCGCAGGCCAGACGGCGATGCTGGGTCATGGGGATGAGATTGCGCACCCGCGCAATTTCCTTTGTATCGATGCGGGCTGTGACGTACCCGACCGGATCTGACGCGCGGGCAATCGTGTGGCCCCACGGGTCGCAAACCAGCGAGTGGCCGTAGCAGGCCCGCTTTTCACCATTGACGGTGACGCTGCCGGTCTGGCCGCAGGCCACGAAATAGGTTTGCGTTTCGATGGCGCGTGCACGGGCCAGAACTTCCCAATGGTCCTTGCCGGTTTGCAAGGTGAAGGCGGCGGGCAGCACGATGATATCGCAGCCTGCTTTTTCCAGTTGCAGGAAGAGTTCGAAAAAGCGGATGTCGTAGCAAATCGCGCAACCCACCTTCATGCCGTCGATCTCATAGGTGACGATGTCTTCGCCCGGCTTGACGGTCGCCGATTCCTTATAGGCCGTACCATCGGGTGCGACGATGTCGAACATGTGTATCTTGCGATAGGCAGCAACTTGCTTGCCTTCGCGGTCGAACACGAAGCTGGTGTTGTAGATACGGTTCTCACCCTCGACCTTTTCCATGATGGTGCCAGCATGGACGAAGACCTTGTTCTCGCGGGCGAAGTCCTGCGCCATCTTGTAGGCGGCTCCACCGGCGGGTTCGGCAAGGGCGAGTTTTTCTTCTGTCGTCGTGCCATAAACCTCGAAATATTCCGGCAGAACGATGAGGTCCGGCTGGTCGGCTTTAAGCGCTTCCGTCATCAGGTCGCGGGTGATCTTCAGGTTGGCGTCGCGGTCTTTTTGTGGGTTGGTCTGGATGAGGCTGATTTTCATGGATTTCCCTCCTGTTGTATCGACCGCCATCAGGCGACGATCTTTTCCTGCTTGAGTGCGTTGATGGTGGACATGATGCCTGCGCGCAGCGTCATGGTCTGGGTGGCGACGACCAGCATTTCTGCGCCTTCTTCGAGCGCAAAGCTTCGCTCTGCTGGGGTCCAGGCTGGCATGACCCAGCTTTTGCCTGCTTCACGCGCGGCACGGGCAATGCGGGAGAGGTCTTTGCGATCCGCATCGTTGAAGGCGTAGGCGCCACGACCGCAGGCCAGTGCCAGATCGGATGGTCCGGGGAACAGTCCATCGACCGTATCGAGAGCAATGATTTTTTCGACGTCGGTCAGGCTTTCTGCCGTCTCAATCATGGCATAGCACTTGGTACGTTTGTTCTCTGCCTCGAAGGCATCGGAAGAGGGGCGTGCATAACCGAAGACGCGGCCACCGGCGTAGGAGCGGATACCCAGCAGCGGATATTTTGCCGCTTTCGTCACCTCCCGCGCATGATCGACGCCGAGAATATGGGGAAGGATGACGCCATCGGACCCGAAATCGAGCGCCTGCTGAATGGCTTCCGTCGTCGGCGCGATGACTTTGGTCAGGGTCGGGATGCCCAGCGATTTGGAAAAGGCCAGAAACTGATCGAGCGTGGCGAGGTCGAATGTGCCGTGCTCCAGTTCGATCACCAGCTGCTTGACGCCGCAGGTCTTTGCGATTTCCAGAAAGCCGAAATGCGGCTGCGACATCCAGAGCGCGATATTGTCCATGTCAGAAGTCTCCATTGCAAAGTCGTTATTTGCCGACGGTCTTGGAAAGGCCGAGCGTGCGTTCGATGAGGAAGATGATGGCAAGGGTGGCGGCCACGAGAACGACCGAGACGGCGGCGGTCATCGGGTCAGTCTGGCTCTCCACATAGTCGAAGATTTCCACCGGCAAAGTGCGCAGGCGCGGGCCGGTGATGAACAGCGAGATGACCACCTCGTCAAAGGAAAGGAGAAAGGAGAGTGCGGCACTGGCAATGAAACCGGGCATCATCAGCGGCAAGGTGATGCGGCGTACGACGGTGAAAGGGGAAGCGCCGAGCATGGTCGCCGCTTCTTCCACGGATGGCGGCAGGGTGGAGAACGCCGTCAGCATGATGCGGATCACATAGGGGGTGGTGATGATCAAATGGGCGATGATCAGGCCCGTGTATGTGCCAAGCAACCTTGCCTGAACGAACACCAGGAGAATGGCGAGGCCCAGCACGATGGATGGCAGAAGCAGGGGCGCTGTGAAGAGGTTCAACAGAAACTCCCGGCCAATGAATTTTCTCCGGCGGATGGCAAAGGCCGCAGGCACGCCCGCTGCCAGTCCCAGCACCGTTACCGTGACGGCAATGGTAAGGCTGATCCAAAGCGCGTTGATGAAACCGCTGTGGCTGAACATCGCCACATACCAGCGTATGCCCCAGCTTTCCGGTGGGAAGGTCATGTAGCTGTCATTGCTGAAGGAGAGTGGCAGCACGATCAGAATGGGAGCCAGCAGAAAGAGATAGATGCTGGCGACGAGAAGCCGGAACGGAATGCTCAATTGGCCGATCATATCAATTTCCTTCCTAGTCGAAGCGCTTGACGACGCGGGAGTAGACGGCAAGGGCGATGCCGAAGATGATGAGGACGATGACGGAGATCGCTGCAGCGGTTGGCCATTCCAGCTGGATGACGGCCTGATCGTAGATTTCGGTGGCCAGCAGAAAGACGCGCCCGCCGCCCAGAAGCTTCGGCGTGATGAACGAGCTGATGGAAAGGACGAAGCAGAGCAGGCAACCAAGGGCGATGCCGGGTGCCGTCAACGGAAGAATGACGCGGCGAAAGCGGGTCCAGCTATTGGCCCCGAGAGAGGCGGCGGCTTCCTCATAGACATTTTCCAGACGACCGAAGCCGGCGATCAGCGACAGTGCCATATAGGGAATGAGCACTTCGACCATGCCGATGAAGACACCCAGCGTGTTGTTGGTCAGGCGCAAGGGGCTGTCGATGATGCCGGACGACATCAGCATGCCGTTGACCACGCCCTGGTCTCCCAGAATGACCATCCATCCATAGGTGCGCACAACGCTGCTGACGAGAAGCGGCGATACGGTGATGACGAACAGCATGTTGCGCCATTTTGGTGAAACCCTGTGCAGGAAAAGTGCAATCGGATAGGCGCAGCACAGCGTGATGCAGGTTACGCCAAAGCCCAGGATCAGGGAGTTGGAGATGAGCTCTATGCTGAAACTATCGGTGAAGAAATCGATGTAGTTTTCCAGCGTGTAGTTGTTCGTCAGCACGCCGCCGCTTCGGCTTTCGATGAAGGATATCATCGCCAACCTTGCCACGGGCAGCACGAAGGCGATGAAATTGATGATCGCCATCGGTAACAGCAGAGCGATGATAAGAAACGGAAACGTTCGCTTGCGCGCTGGCGCTTGGGTAATTGGAAAAGTGCCGGTTACGGTTGCCATGGGTCAGCTCCCGAAAACTTGCATGTCTTGCGGCTTCCACTCACAGAGAAGTTTCTCACCGCTTTGAAAGCTGTGACCTGCACTGGCCGTATGCACTTCGGTGGTCAGAATGTTGCCGCCGATATCGACGTCATATTGCACGACGTCTCCGATATAGGTCACACGCACGACCTTGCCGTGCGTGGAGTTGGTCGCGATGCTGACGAGGCTGCGGTCGCGGCTTGGAGTCAGGCTGATGCGGTGGGGACGGATGGCGGCTTTGGCTTTGCCGGATGTCAGCCCTTGCGTCTTGCAAGGGTAGACGGAGCCGCCGATCCGCACGCGGTCCAGCGCTTCGATCTCGCAATCGAGAACATTGGTGCGGCCGACGAAATTGGCGACGAACAGATCTGCCGGACGCTCATAGATGTCTTCTGGCGTGCCGAGTTGCGCAAGCTTGCCACGATGCATCACGCCGACAAAATCGCACATGGTCAGCGCTTCCACCTGATCGTGTGTCACGAAGACGGTGGTGATTTGCAGACGCTGCTGTATTTCCCGAATTTCGATGCGCATGTCGTCGCGCAATTTGGCATCGAGGTTGGAAAGCGGTTCATCAAGAAGGAGAAGGCGCGGACGGATAACAAGGGCGCGGGCTAGCGCCACACGTTGCTGCTGGCCACCGGACATTTCCTTGGGTTTGCGGCTTCCGTAACCGGGCAGGCGCACCATTTCCAGCGCCTCTTCTACCCGGTCCCGCGCCTCGATGCGGGATATGCCGCGCATTTCAAGACCAAAGGCCACGTTCTCCGCCACCGTCATGTGCGGAAACAGGGCGTAGTTCTGAAAGACGAGACCGATATCGCGCTTATGCGGCGGCTTGTGAGAGATATCGTCGCCGTCGATCGAGATTTTGCCCTTGGTGATGTCCAGCAGGCCCGCGATCATGCGTAGGGTCGTGGATTTGCCGCATCCAGACGGCCCTAGAAGTCCGAGAAGCTTGCCCTTGGGAACATCGATGGCGAGATCATCGACTGCCAGATAATCGACGCCGTAACGTTTGGTCACGCCCTCAAGTTTGAGAAAGGTCTGATCACCGGCGGGCGAGGCGGCCTGATCATCCAGCTGTCGTTGTTGCGTATACATGTCATCACCATCCGCAGATTGAGGTCGTCATCGTGGGAGGGAAACGCGCTGCCAAACTCTAGGTACGTGGCTGCAATCGCGTGCGGGCACGCGTTGCGGTCATCGATCCAATGTCATGTTGGTAAGGAGCAGCGCGCTTCCAGCTTTCAGGTCTTAGCGACCCGCTGGAATGATCTTGCGGCGCCATGGCTGGAGAAGATCGTCGCGCATATCGCCGATGGTCATCCAATCAACCTTGATGAGCTTTTCCTGCTGAGCGGGGTCCATCATCGGAATGCGCTTGGCCGTGGCCTCGTCCACCTCGGCCTTTTTGTTGGTCGGCGCGTAGAACATAGCCTTCGCAAAGGCGGCCTGTGCTTCCGGCCCAATCGCATAGTTGATGAAGGTCTGCGTTGCCTCGGCTTCGGATGCCTTTTCGATGGCGCTGATGACGTTGATCTGCGACGCGGTGCCTTCCGCAGGGGCAATCGAATTCAGGCGGCCTTCCGTCTGATCGAAATAGAATTGCGAGCGTGCGTTCCAGCCGATTGAAACCGTGGCCGTACCGTTGGCAATGAGCGTATAGGCATCCGGCTTGGGCTCCCAGGTCTGAACGCGCGGTGCCAGTTCGACCAGCTTATCAACGCCGGGATCAATGGTTTTCTTGTAATCTTCTTCACCCGCCAGACGATTGGCGATAATGGTCAGTACGATGGCCTGAATGTCACCGCCACCCTGCGCCGGCAGAATGACCTTGCCTGCCTGCTTTTTATCCCACAGCGCTTCCCAGCTGACCGGCGGGGTGGGGAAAGCCTTGCTGTTATAAATCAGCGTCAACGTATCATAGGTCAATGGAATGGCGGCACCGCCAAGCTCCTTGCCGATATCGAAGAGATCCGCGTAGTTCGGAGTTTTGGCTGTGTCGAGTTCCGCGACGAGGCCCTCTTCCTTTGCGATCTTGGCCACCGAAAGGTCGTAGATCACGGCGTTCACCTGCGGCGCATCTCTTTGAGCGCGCATATTACCGAGCGATGTGGCTGCATTCTGCACGCCGTAATAGTTCACCTTGATATCGGGATGAGCCTTCATGAAGGGCTGGACGACGGCTTTCATGTAGTTTTCTTCGAACGGGCCACGGTAGCCCATGACGGTGATTTCCGCAGCGCTTGCATAAGCTCCCGACAGCATTGTCGCCGCGAATAAAGTAGCAGAAAGGACTTTCATGGAGATGCACTTCATATCGATATTCCCCTTTCACCTTGTTGTTGAGGAGACGATATGCAGCGTATCGGGAGGGGTCCAACGACTAAATTCTATCGCCTGTTTAGAATTTCTTTTCGAAAGGTGGAACTCTGCCGGAAGATAGATTTCTCTTAGAATGCTGATTTCAGAATATTATTTTCTGCATCGCTGCCGCTTTTTGGTTCTCGCGGAAGGATTTTTTGGCGTGAGCAAGATTGTTCTGATCCGCCCTTTATCGTTTTGCGCGTCTTGCGGTAGCTTCCGGCGCTCGCCGATTGCGACCTCCTATTATCTCGCCAAGAAATGGCTTGTGAAGCAAAGAGCAGACGATAGCATGCAGTCACGGGTGTCAGGTGGATGCCAGTCAAAGCACGGATAGAGTCCCAGACCAAGGGTCGGAGCTGCAATAACAGGGAACGTAGGAGCAAGCTTGTGAACATTATGCCGAATTCCATCGAAGGCCGCGATATTGCCTATCAGATGCATCCAAACGTGAACCTGAGGAAATACGAAAAGACCGGTGGTCTGGTCATCGAATCCGGTGAGGGCATTTACGTCTTCGATAATAACGGCAAGCGCTATATCGAAGGCCTTGCGGGTCTGTGGTCGGTCGCAATCGGCTTTGGTGAAAAGCGGCTGGCGGAAGTGGCCAAGGCGCAGATGGAGAAGCTGCCCTATTACCACACCTTTGCCTATAAGACGCATGCACCGTCCATTGATCTGTCCGAAATGCTGATCAAGCTCGCGCCTGTGCCGATGTCCAAGGTGCATTTCACCTCGTCGGGTTCCGAAGCCAACGACCTCGCCTGCAAAATGGTGTGGTATCGCTCCAACGCTCTCGGCAAGAAGGACAAGAAGAAGATCATCGGTCGTATCAAGGGCTATCATGGTGTGACCATTGCCGCAGGCTCCATCACCGGCCTGCCGCGCAACCATGAAAGCTTCGATCTGCCGCTCGACCGGATGATCCACACCTCCTGCCCGTCCTATGTTCATTTCGGTGAGGCCGGTGAAAGCGAAGTCGATTTCACGGCGCGTATGTTGAAGGATCTGGAAGACCTGATCCTCAAGGAAGGCCCGGATACGATCGCTGCTTTCTGGGGAGAGCCGGTGATGGGTGCAGGCGGCGTGCTGGTGCCGCCGGATGGTTACTGGGCTGGCGTACAGGACATTCTGAAGAAATACGACATTCTCCTCGTTGTCGATGAAGTCATCTGCGGCTTTGGCCGTACCGGCAATATGTTCGCGTGCCAGACCTATGGTATCGAGCCTGATGTGCTGGTGCTGTCGAAGCAGATTTCGTCTTCCTACCTGCCCCTCTCGGCCATCCTGATGAATGACCGCTTTTATCAGCCCATAGCCGATGAATCCGACCGTATCGGCGTCTTCGGTCACGGCTTTACCGCGTCCGGCCATCCGGTGGCGACGGCTGTTGGGCTGGAAAATCTCAAGATCATTCAGGAGCGTGATCTGGTCGGCAATGCTGCGCGGCTGGAGGAGAAATTCCTGTCCCGTCTGGCAGAGTTGGCGAAGCACCCGATTGCGCATTCCTCACGCGGCGTTGGCCTGCTTGGCGCGCTGGAAATCAAGCCTTGGAGCGATGCGAAGGCAGGAGATGCGGCTGCGGCTGTTACCGTAGCGCTGGAGCATGAGGGCGTGATTGCCCGTGCCGTTGGCGAAGCTGTCTGCTTCTGCCCGCCTTTGATCATCACGGCTGAGCAGATCGATGACATGTTCGATGCGCTGGGACGCGCACTGGACGCCGTGGCTGCTTCCCGCGGCTAACAGATCAAGCTTTTCGGTGAGAAGCGAAAGGGCGTGGGATCTCCACGCCCTTTTTGATTCAGCCGTCAATGCAGCGCGTCAAATGTCGGTAAGCGCGCGGGTGAGGGGATGATTGGGGTCCGCCATTCCGTCAAGCACGTCGAAATGGTGGCGGTTAGGCTCGGCATAGCAGGATGTTTCCGCGCCAAGCCCGGTCCAGATGTTGGCCAGAAGCGCGTTCTGACGGATGAACTCGTGCCGCTCTGCGCCGCCTACCCAAGCGCAGATGCGCGCATGGGCAACCGGGCGCAAAAGCGCCGGGCTCTCAGCCGCCGCCTCTGCGTCATCGATGTGAAGTGATTCATTGAGCTGGCTGCGCATCAGCGGGCGTAGATCATGCAGGCCGGAAATCGGTGCGGCGATTTCAATGCGGTCCAGAATAGCGGTGGGCAAAGGAGAACCGGCGCTGACCATGCGGGCCGACAGATGCCCTCCCGCCGAGTGGCCGGTGACGATGATCGGTCCTGCAATTTCTTCCGCCGCCTTTGTAATAGCAGCACCCATCTGGCGACCGATCTCTGTGATGCGAACATCCGGGCAAAGATCATAGGATGGCATTGCCACCGCAAAGCCGCGCTCAACGCAGCCATTTGCGAAATGAGACCAGTAGCTCCGGTCGAGGCTTTTCCAGAAGCCGCCGTGAATGAAAACGACGAGGCCGCGCGGCGTGCCTTCTGGCAGGAAGACATCCATAGCGTTGCGTTCACCCGGCCCATAGGAGACATCCAGCTTTGCCAGCCCCTTTGCCAACATGGCCGCGCGATAGTCTGCCGCAGGCTTGACCCAAGCAGCAGGCCAGCGATCTCCACCGGCAATGTGAATGCCGTTGGAATAGGCATCCGTGTAGTCAGCAACGAGGTGATAATTCATGACGCAACCTTTATAGTGATGACCGAATATTGAAAATTCTGGCTTACGCGTAAAGCGCGAAAATGAACTTTACGATAGTCACGGCATAAAATTGTGCGGTGGCGCAAACGACCGTTTCGCCTATATTCAGACCGGCGTCGGCATAGTTGATGAGTTGCGAGCTTGGGTCGCCCTGTGTGGGCACGAGTAAGGCTAACGAGAAAATGACGTCTGGCTGGGGTGAGCCAATACCCCTCTCAGAATTTTCGACTTAAAAACCTCGATCCGTCCAGTCCAAAACGCCAAGGTTGATTGATGGCTTTTGAAATACCGATACGGGGACCGGCGATTGTCGAAGTCGTTGCCGGGCCTCTTCTGACGAGAATGGGTCCGCTCGTCAGCACTACGCCATCCATCTCGGCTGTGATGCCCAGCGATTGCGTCAGCTTTCCCGGTCCGGAACAGAGGTTGGTTACGTCGCTGATATTACGACGCAGTTTCATCAGGTCGATGCCTGTCGTCGGCTCTAACGCGCGGATCAGCACGGCAGAGCCAGAGGTGCAGACGATGTTGGCACACCAGTGCAGCCCATAGGACCGATAGACATAGAGATGGCCGGGCGGGCCGAACATGGTTTTGTTGCGGGGCGTCGGGCCATTGAAGCTGTGCGAGGCCGGATCATCCGGGCGATAGGCTTCCGTTTCCACGATGATGCCGCCGGTATTTTGGACGTGGAATACGCAGCCGATGAGCGCTTCGGCAACGAACACGGCGTCTCGGGAATAAAAGCTTTGCGGAAGGACGGTCATGTTTGCACGCGTGTTTGACGGGAACAACGCGGGAGTCCACGCTGTTGTGTTTGAGTTAAGCCGTTCGGCAGGCAAGATATAGTCATAAAGGAAGAAAAGCATGGCATTAGCAAAAGTTGCGCTGGTGACGGGAGCAGGCTCGGGTATCGGAAAAGCGTCGGCGCTTGCTTTGGCAAAAGAAGGATATGCCATCGGCCTCTTGGGACGCACGAAAGATGAGCTTGATTCCGTTACGGATGAAATCCGGGCAAATGGCTTCGAGGCGATGACATTGCTCGCAGATGTTTCCGATGAAGAGCAGATGGGTGCCGCCACTTCCGAGCTCGTCAGCAAATTCGGCAGACTGGATGTCGTCGTGGCCAATGCGGGCATCAACGGCGTCTGGGCGCCGATTGAGGATTTGAAACCGGATGAGTGGGATCAGACGATCAACATCAATCTGCGCGGTACCTATCTGACCATCAACAAGGCCGTGCCGCATATGAAATCGACCGGCGGCTCTATCGTCATCGTGTCATCCATCAACGGCACCCGCACCTTTACTTCACCCGGCGCAACCGCCTATTCCGTGACCAAAGCTGGCCAACTGGCCATGGCGCAGCAGCTTGCGCTGGAACTGGCGCGTTATGGCATACGGGTGAATGCCGTCTGCCCCGGTGCCATCGAAACCGAAATCGATGACAATACGGATATTCGCTCCAAGGATGAGACGGAGATTCCGGTCGAGTGGCCGCAGGGCAATATTCCGGTATCGCGCGGCCAGCCGGGCAGAAGTGAAGATGTCGCTGATCTCATTGTTTTCCTCGCAGGAGACAAGTCTCGACACATAACCGGTAGCCCGGTCTGGATTGATGGCGGGCAGGGGCTACTGGTCTAAAGCCTGAAAGCCTCACTTTGTTGTGTTCGTATGATTAACGAACCTGTAACGCAAATTCACGACTCTTTGTCCCTCGGAATGGTTGCCGTCATGCGGCCAACTTCTCTATGTACGGTTTCGCTTACAGAGGCGGGCAAGGCGTTTTAATGAGCATTTTACATCTTTCGAGGTTCGTACCTGCGAAGCTGCGGAGCGTATTCAACGCATCGGCGAGGGCAACAGCCGTCGCTGTTGTGTGTGGCGCGCTCGCGGCCTGCACATCCATGGGGCTTGATACCGCCAACAGAGCCCCGCCGAAGCTGTCTTCGAAAGTTGCAGCTTCCATGTCCGCCAAGGGCATGAAGCCAGAAAGCCCGGTGCTCGTTCGCATCTTCAAGCAGGAGAGCGAACTTGAGGTCTGGAAAGTGGACAAGACGGGCAACTACGCCCTGTTCAAGACCTACCCCATGTGCCGCTGGTCCGGTAAACTGGGCCCGAAAACCAAAAGCGGTGACAGGCAGGCGCCGGAAGGGTTCTACCATGTCTCGGCAGGCATGCTGAACCCGAACTCGCAATATTACGTCTCTTTCAATCTCGGCTATCCGAACCGGCTGGAGTCGGCTCTCGGTTACACGGGCGAAGCCTTGATGGTGCATGGTGCGTGCTCATCGTCCGGCTGCTACGCCATGACGGACCAGCAGGTCGGCGAAATCTACGCCATTGTCGATAGAGCCCTGAAGGGTGGACAGAACCAGTTCCAGGTTCAGGCCTATCCGTTTCGCATGACGACGCGCAATATGGCTGCGTACAAGAACGACCCCAACTTCACCTTCTGGAAAACCCTGAAAGAAGGTTATGACTATTTCGAACTGACCAAGCGTCAGCCGAAAGTATCCGTCTGTGGCCGTCGCTATGTGTTCAACAGCGAATTTGCGGGCGGTGAGCCATCCGACCCGCTGGCGAGCTGCCCACAGACGATCAACCAGCCGGAACCGGCCATTGCCGCCAAGCTTGATGCCGAACAACAGAAGCTCACAGTTGCGTTAAACGAAGGAACTTCGAGCGCGGTCAACGCTTATGTCGACGGCGGGATGCACCCCAGCTTCCGCGCTTTGTTGAAGAACGATGGCGCAACGAGCATGGCAGCAAAAGTTTCCGGCACGAAATACCCCATCAGCCGCCCCGATGCGGCGCTCGCAGACCCGTTTGCGGGTGCGAGATGATTATCTGGACAAGGACATCGATTGACAATGCATGACACCACCCGCCGGTCTTTCCTCTTCAGCTCTGGAGGCCTGGCCCTGACAGCGCTTGCCGGATGCACTACCACGCCGCGCGAAGTCGCACAGAATAACCGGCCTGTGGTTGATCCCTTCTACGCGGAAATCTATGGCCCGAAGCCGGATGAGCAGTTCCCGCTGCCGGCTATTCCCTATGAGAAGATCGACCGCCGCTTCTACCGCCAGATGGTCGAAAATCCGACCGGTGAGCGCCCAGGAACGATCGTTGTCGATACAGCCAACCATTTCCTCTATCTGACTTATGAGGGTAATCAGGCCATGCGTTATGGTGTGGGTCTCGGTCGCGCCGGTTTCGAATGGGCGGGCAGGGGCGTCATCCAATATAAGCGCCAATGGCCTCGCTGGACGCCGCCAACGGAAATGATCGCCCGTCAGCCTGAGCTTGAGCCCTACAGTGCGGCCAATGGCGGCATGGCGCCGGGTCTCATGAACCCGCTTGGCGCGCGTGCGCTGTATATTTTCAAGGATGGCGTAGACACGATTTACCGTCTGCACGGTTCGCCGGAGTGGTGGACAATCGGCAAGTCGGTTTCATCAGGCTGCGTGCGACTGATGAACCAGGACATTATCGACCTCTACAATCGTGTGCCAGACCGCACACCGATTGTGGTGATGTCAGGAACGCCCGGTTCGCAGAACATCGCCATGGTGCCGATGGCAGAGCCTTACTAAGCTCGTTGAGCAATAGATCAGTGGGAAGGAGTGTTTTCTTCCCACTGCACGCAAATCGACGCGCCCTGAGATGAAGGCGTGGCAGACTGGCTGACAGTTGCGCGCAGGCTTTGTGCCATGGCGGTAATCAGGCGTGTGCCGAGGCCCGTGCCTTTTGGCGGGTTGTTGCCGCTGATTCCGATGCCGTCATCTTCAACAACCAACCGCACCATGTTCTCCTGCGTTTTCAGCAGAATACGAATGTCGCCGACACCATCGGGGTAGGCGTATTTAATGGCATTGGTGGTCAATTCGGTGACGATGACGCCGAGAGCCACGGCCTGATCCGGCGATGCCTTGACGGTTTCCATATCGGTCACGATGCGGATTTTTTCGCTGTCTTGGCCCGAGCGCGCGAGATCGTGAATGATGGAGGAGAGATAGGAATCAAGCTCCACTTCGCCCACGTTGTAAGCGGTGTAAAGACTGCGATGAACGCCTGCGATGGCTGAGATGCGGCTTTGGGTTTCCAGAAGTGCCGTGCGGGCCTCTTCAGTCGCCACCGCATTCAACTGCATGCGAATCATTGCCGACACCAATGACAGGCTGTTGGCGATACGGTGGTTCATTTCCTTGGCCATCAGCTCGGCGCGTTCTTTCGCCTGCACCAATTGCCGTTCGGCTTCTTCCTTTTCGCGGCGCAGCTGGAAGTTATCCAGGGCTTGCTGAATGGAGTTCAGCAACAGCGGAAAGAAGTCGTCACCAACGGTCTTGATGACGTAATCCGCCGCGCCCGCCTTCAGCGCATCGATGGCGATCTGGGCTTCGCTTGCGCCGGTAACGTAAAGAACGGGGATATCCCGGCATGCGTCACCAATACTGGCGAGGAACTGAAGGCCCGTTCCATTCTGGAAATAGTGGTCGAGAACCACCGCATCGAAAGTATTCGCCCCAAACTCTTCCAGTCCGGCGTGAACCGAGGCTGCGTGAACCACCGTTATGTCATGGCGACCAAGCACGCGCTGCGCGAGCTTTGCGAGCGTTGGGTCGTCATCGACATACAGTATTCGCAACGTCATCAAGCTTTCACGGGACCTGAATTACAGAGAAGAAGAGACCGAGGTTTCGGATAGCGGTTGCAAAACCCTCATAGTCTACAGGCTTGGTGATATAGACATTTGCGCCAAGATCATAGCACTTCTGTATCTCGGTTTCGTCATCGGTCGTGGTAAGTACAACCACCGGAAGACGTTTTGTGTATTCGTTGCTCTTGATCTGCTCGAGGATCTTGATCCCGGACATATCCGGGAGATTGAGATCGAGCAGTATCAGCAGATAACGATCCTTGCTGACGAGCCCATCGCGCTCCGGGCCCAGGATGAAGTCCAGCGCCTTGTGGCCGAGCGTGAAGGGCACGATCTCGTTATTGACGCCAGCGCGGCGCACATTCTTTTCGATGAGGCGCGCATGACCCTCATCGTCTTCGATCATCACGATCGTAACTTCTTGTCCTGTGGCTTTCATATGTCGCTCCCGCGCGTGATTTTCCGAAGATCTGTCGGCAGTGTCAGGTGGAATGTGCTGCCTTTGCCGAGTTCGGATGTGACCGTAATGTCTCCGCCTAAATTTCTGATGAGTGAGCGCACATGGGCAAGGCCTATGCCTTCGCCCTGCTGGTCCTGTGCGCCTGCCCGGCGGAAGAGTTCGAAAATGCGTTCAAAATCATCGTCGGCAATGCCGCGACCATTGTCGCTGACGTCAACGCGAACAATGCCCCGACCCTGCGGCAGAATGCGGGCGGAAAGCTGCAATGGCCTGCCCGGCATCTGATACTTGACGGCGTTGTCGAAGAGGTTGCCCAGGATCTGGTCCAAAGAAATCCTGTCGCTGATGACAGTGAAATTCTGGACCTCCACATCGATTGTGCCATCAACGGCGCTGACCTGATGCTGAACGCTGGCCGCTGCGCCCACAAGAAGCTCCTTGAGGTCGACTTTTTCGGCCTGAAGCTTTCTGCGCCCATCGCGGGAAATCTTGAGAATGGCGTTGATCAGCTGATCCATCTTGCGGGTGGAGGAGCGAATGAAGCCAATGGCTTCCGGTAAGTCCTCCTCAACCGCGATCTTCGCATCCTGCGCATCCCGGTCGGAAACCGGATTTTCACCGGCCAGAACAAAGGCCTGCACCGGCTTCAG
Organism: Agrobacterium sp. 20P9.1.2; assembly: GCF_057799395.1. Taxonomy (NCBI): domain Bacteria; kingdom Pseudomonadati; phylum Pseudomonadota; class Alphaproteobacteria; order Hyphomicrobiales; family Rhizobiaceae; genus Agrobacterium; species Agrobacterium sp. 20P9.1.2. Next base: position 363,352 of record NZ_JBYOKI010000002.1, on the reverse strand, counting down.
CGATGAATCGAACTCCGACAGAAACCCCATGATGTTGACCAATGGCGCACGCAGATCATGCGTCACGATATAGGCAAAGCGCTGGATTTCCTGATTGGCGCGAATGAGGTCTCTCGTTCTCTCATCTACGCGCTCTTCCAGCCCGCGGTTCAGCTCATCCACCTCTTCGCGGGAGCGCATCAACTCGCGAATATATTTCATGATCAGCGCAAGCGCACCGCCAATCACGGCAAGGATGGCAACGGCGCCGAGGATCGTTACCCAACGCAGGTTTTCCGCCGCAGACAGCTGGTCTGCGACGATGACGCGCAAACGGTCATCGGTCGTCTGCTGGTAGCGATTGAGGGTGCCGCGAATTTCCCGCATATAAGCGAGGCCAGTATCGCTGCGAACGAGGTCGATGGCCTCCTGTGTACGGTTATCCCGCACGAGGTCGATACCGCGACCGATTTCGGCGAGTTTCGCATCCAGATTGGACTGGAGCTTGGGGAGATCATTGACATATTCCGGGCGCTCGCCGATGCGCTCGACGAGAAGCGCACGTTTCTTGCCAAGCGTCTCCAGAGCTTCCCGATAGGGCGAGAGGTAGCGCTCGTCGCCGGTCAGGAGAAAACCGCGCTGCCCGGTTTCTGCATCCTGCACCATTGTCAGAACGTCCAGAATGGAGGCGCGCAGCCTGCGCAGTTCGGCAGTTTCCTGCGAGTATTTGTTGTTTGCCTGCACCAGCCAGAGTGAGGTCGCAACCATGCCGACAAGCAACGCAACACCCAGTCCCAACATTATGAGTGTTCGGCGAATGAACGCAGATAATTTTGCCACCGCATGCCCCGCAGTTTTTAAGATATTTCGTAAGTAGTCCAGCCTTGATGGGTTGCGCAAGTCGTTGCTGCATCATTGGTTAAGTTGTTCACTTTTATCGAACAAAGCGTCACCCCTCATGTCACGTCGATGTGACGGGTTCGTGTTTGAAGCGCGGTTGCAAGCACGCTGAAACTCGGACTAGCGTCGCGCGCAGATCGGGCAGCGCTCGTGCACTGCTTCGCTCAATATTCTAATTTAGATTTCAAAGGTATAGCGACAAAAATGCTGCAAACCATGCTTCTGACAATCATTGCCATTCCCTTGGTATTTGGTGTTGCAATTGCCTTTTTGGCCCGACAGTTGCCGGGCGCTCGCGGGGTCATTCTCGCACTGCTCGTTCCCGTCTGCGCAGCAGCGGTGTTCATTATTCTTGAAGGGTTTCCGGCCTTCCCGCCGGTGCGTGCCCTCCACAAGCTGCCGCATGTCCTGGTAATCGGCGGCTTGGTTCTGGCTGTCGCTTCTTGGCGCTTGCGCGTCCAGTCCGCTGTTATCTCAGGTGTCGCAACCTTGATTGCTCTTGGTCTGCCTGTCTGGTGGATCGGCAAAAACATTCTCGCAAGCAACCAGCAGAAACTGATCGTAACGCTGGCGCTTGTTGCCATTGCAGTTGCCGGGGTTATCTGGTTCGCATCGAAACGCAAGGCCGAGACTGGCGTGCAGAACCCGGTCTTGCCGCAAGCCGTCTTTGCGACGTCGCTCGCCACTTCCCTCGTCGCCATTCTTGGCGGCTACATGGGCATGGCGATGTTCAACGGCGCGCTGACGGCACTGTCCGGCGGTTATCTGTTGGTGACCTACATCGCCTACCTGCGCGGAGACCGCACAGCTTTTGCGCTGGGTCATGTCAGTGGATTTGCCTTTGCATGGGTTGCCTATATGGGCCTGCTCACGACCGCGATGCTCGCGCCAGTCGCGTCATCTGCTGCTCTCGTCGCAACAGGACTGACGCTCGGCTTGTTGCCCCTATCCGCCCATATCAGCCGTCTGCCCAACGTTCCCGCAGGCTTGCGCCCCATTCTGTTCGGCCTGCTGGCCGCCGTTCCCGCGATTGCGGGCATCCTCATCGCCGGAGTTCAATTTTCCGGCTGATAACCGTCCGACATGTCGTCGGATATCTTCCCAAATGGAGACATATATGAAGCTTCTTGCAACGACCGCCGCCCTTTTCGGCCTTCTCGCCGGCACAGCTCTCGCTGCCGATGCTTATGAAATCGACCCGACCCACGCATGGGTCAACTTCAAGACCAACCATGCAGGCTGGTCGAATGCCCATGGCAACTTCAAGACGGTTTCCGGCACCATCTCCTTCGACAAGGAAGATGTGACGAAAAGCTCCATCGAACTGAAGATCGATGCAGCCAGCATCGACACCAACAATGAGAAGCGCGATACGCATCTCAAGAGCCCGGACTTCCTGAATGTCGAGGAATTCCCGGAAATCACCTTCACCAGCACCGCCATCGAAAAGACCGGCGACAAGACTGCGAAGGTCACCGGTGACCTTACTTTGGCTGGCACCACCAAGCCCGTTACGCTCGACGTGACATGGAACAATGAATCGCCGCTTCCATGGGATGCGACGAAGATCAAGACCGGCTTCTCCGCAACGGGTGGCTTCAACGGCGTCGATTTCGGCATCAGCAAACTCACAGAGTTCGGTCTTGGCCCGGACTTCAAGCTCGACATCGATTTGGAAGCACTGAAGAAGTAAGGCCGGTCAGGTCTTTCGTCTTGAATAATCGGGCGGCTGCGCATTGCAGCCGCCCTTTTTGTTTTCGGGTGTCAACAGCCTATACGCAAACAAAAAGCCCACCGGCGTTGTCACGCAGTGGGCTTGTTTTTCATCGATAGAGTTGGATTACAGGCTGCGGCCAATATCCAGGAACTTCTGGCGGCGTTCTGCACGCAACTGGGTGCCGGACTGAGGCAGGAGTTCCTTCAGTGCGGCTTCGATTGTCTTGCCGGTTGCCTCGATCACTTTCGCTGGATCACGATGGGCGCCGCCCATGGGCTCTGGAATGATCGCATCGATCACGCCCAGCGCCTTCAGATCGTCCGAAGTGATGCGCATGTTTGTTGCAGCTTCCTTCGCGCGAGTGGAATCGCGCCAGAGAATGGAAGCGGCACCTTCCGGTGAAATGACCGAATAGATGGCATGTTCGAGCATATAGACACGGTTGCCGGTGGCGATGGCGATTGCGCCGCCAGATCCACCTTCACCGATGACCACAGAAACAATCGGAACTTTCGCGTTGAGGCACATTTCTGTCGAGCGGGCGATGGCTTCCGCCTGTCCGCGCTCTTCCGCGCCAACACCCGGATAGGCACCTGCCGTATCGATCAACGTAACGACCGGCAGAGAGAAGCGGTCGGCTAGTTCCAGCACGCGGATCGCCTTGCGATATCCTTCGGGGCGCGGGCTACCGAAATTGTGCTTCAGGCGCGATTTGGTGTCGCTGCCCTTTTCCTGGCCGATAATGGCAACCGGCTGTCCGTTGAAGCGGCCAAGGCCTGCCTGGATTGCGGCGTCTTCGGCAAACTTGCGATCGCCTGCAAGCGGCGTGAAATCCGTAAACAGGGCTTTGGCATAATCCACGAAATGCGGACGCTGCGGGTGGCGCGCGACCTGCGTTTTCTGCCAGGCATTCAGCTTGGAGTAAATGTCCTGCATCGCGTCGTTGACGCGGGATTCAAGACGCGAAATCTCCTCCGATGTATCTATGCTCTCGTCTTCGGCAGCGAGCTTTTTCAGCTCAAGAATCTTGCCTTCCAGGTCCGAGATAGGTTTTTCGAAGTCGAGGTAGCTGTGCATGAGATCCGTTTCCGATCGTTTTGCGCAAGGTTTGACCGGGTGGTCCCGGCGGTTCCGGTCGCTCTATTCAAGGTTTTTAGCCTGTTTGGCAAGAGGGTGGTGCGTTTGTACCAGCTCTTGAAGCCGTTCTTCCAGCACATGTGTATAGATTTGTGTCGTGGAAATGTCCGAATGGCCCAGCAGTTCCTGTACCGCGCGCAGGTCCGCACCGTTCTGAAGAAGGTGGCTGGCAAAGGCGTGGCGCATGACATGCGGTGAAATTGCCGAAGGCGAGAGACCCGCCCGGATGGCGATGTCTTTCAGGTCGCGCGCAAAAACCTGTCGCGGCAGATGTCCTTCCTTGCCGTTGGAAGGAAACAGCCACGGGCTTTCCGGCACGCCCTCTTTTTTGGGGATAAGTGCTTTGCGCGCCCGGTCATAGGTGTCCATGGCTTCCATGGCAGCGCGGGAGAGCAGTACCATGCGGTCCTTGTTGCCCTTGCCGCGGATCATCAGGAAACGCCCTTCATGCCGCAAAACCTTTGCAGACAGCGACACGAGTTCGCTGACACGCATGCCGGTGGCATAAAGAAGCTCCAGCAGAAGATGCATGCGGATCCGCGAGACCTGACCGGGCCCTTCCTTGCTGGCCTCGGTGGATGCCTGAGCCAGAAGGGTTGTGACATCCGCAACGCTCATGGTTTTGGGAAGGGAGCGACCTTTCCTGGGCGCATCCAATATGCCCGTCGGATCATCGCCACGCAGACCTTCCGAATAGAGAAACTTGTAGAACTGCCGCATGGAGGACAATCGGCGCGCTTGTGAGGATGCGGCAAATCCCTGTGCCGAAAGATGTTCGAGATAGGCCGAGAGATCGCTGGTCGCCGCGTCAGACATCGGCACCTTGCGCTGTTGCAGAAAATCTCTGAGGTCGTTCAGGTCGCGGTCGTAGGACGATAGCGTGTTGGCCGCAGCCCCACGCTCGGCGCTCATCATCTCCAGAAAACTGTCGAGCCTTGCGGCATCCTGACCGGCCATGGATGTCTTCTTTTTCTAGGGTCAGGGGGTGGGCGGGTTCAAGCGTTCGGAGGGAATGCGCACCGTCACTTCACGTTCGCGTGGCTGGACCAGCATGACGAGCGAAACCATGCTGCCATAGATGATGCCCGCAATGGCAGCCAGCACGAAGATGAAACGGAAAAGGGTAGGCATGGACACTCCGGTGCACGTCTTGGGCATAATATGAGATGCGCCTGAAGCAAGGACAAGGCCGATGCCCTGCCGAGAGGCGCGTCTTCCAGCTGATTCTCTTTCTATAAGGCGCAATTAGGCTTGACGCTTGGTAAACATTTGCAGATACCGATGCCAAACGGGCCATCATTCATGAGCGAAACCAACACAGCGGTTCACCCCGGTATGGGTGAGAAAAGTATCGGCGAACGGGCACGGGCTAAGCTCGGAAGACGAAACCTCGTTTTCGTGGGATTGATGGGTGCGGGCAAGTCCGCAATTGGCAGGATGGTTGCACAGCAACTCCGAGTTCCTTTCATCGATACGGATGTCGAAATCGAGCGCGTGTCGCGCATGACGATTTCAGAGCTTTTCGCGTCCTATGGAGAAGATGAGTTTCGTGCGCTGGAAATGCGGGTGATCAAGCGCCTGTTGCGTGGCGGGCCGAAGGTCGTCTCCACCGGTGGCGGAGCCTTCGTCAATGAGAGCACCCGCAGGCATATCAAGCGCGGCAGCATCTCCATGTGGCTGAAGGCTGACCTTGACGTGTTGTGGGAGCGGGTCAATAAGCGCGACAACCGGCCACTTCTCAAGACGGAAAACCCCAAGGCCACGCTGATGGCGCTGATGGAACGGCGTTACCCGATTTACGAGGAAGCCGACATAACGATCGAATCGCGCGATGTCCGCAAGGAGATCATCGTGAATGAAGTGCTGGAAGCCATCGCCGGCACCGAACAGAAGGCCTGATCCATGACCGCTCACGACACCCACATCGAAGAACGCCTCGTGCATGTCCCGCTCGGCGAACGCGCCTATGACATTCTGATCGGGCCGGGTCTGGTGGGGCGTGCCGGTGGGGAAATCTCCTCTCGCCTCAAGGGCAAGCGCGCCGCCATCATCACCGATGAGCATGTCGCGCCGCTCTATCTGGAAGCCTTGATGGATGGTCTGCAGACGGATGGCATCGAAGCCGTTTCGCTAACATTGCCTGCTGGTGAAAAGACCAAGAGCTTCGAGCATCTGGGTACGGTTTGCGATACCGTACTCGCAGCGCGCATTGAACGTAACGATGCCGTGATTGCGCTCGGTGGCGGGGTGATTGGCGACCTGGCAGGCTTTGCTGCAGGCATCGTGCGTCGCGGCGTGCGCTTCGTGCAAATACCGACCTCGCTTCTGGCGCAGGTGGATTCCTCCGTTGGCGGCAAGACAGGCATCAACTCCCGCCACGGCAAAAATCTTCTCGGCGTTTTCCATCAGCCTGATCTCGTACTGGCCGACACCGCCGTCCTCGACACGCTGAGCCCACGCGAATTCCGCGCCGGTTATGCGGAGGTCGTCAAATACGGCCTCATCGACAAGCCGGACTTTTTCGAATGGCTGGAGAAGAACTGGGGGGATGTTCTCAAGGGCGGCCCGGCCCGCATTCAGGCCATTGCAATCAGTTGTCAGGCGAAGTCGGATGTTGTCGTGGCAGATGAGAAGGAAAATGGCGTCCGCGCCCTTCTCAATCTCGGCCATACCTTCGGTCACGCGCTGGAAGCAGCAACGGAATATGACAGCAGGCGTCTGGTGCATGGCGAAGGTGTGGCCATCGGAATGGTGCTGGCGCACCAGTTCTCCGCGCGGCTCAACCTTGCCAGCCCTGATGATGCCGCCCGTGTCGAGGCGCATCTGAAGGCCGTTGGCCTGCCGACCACCATGAAAGACATCCCGGGTAAGCTGCCGCCAGTGGAAACGCTGATGACTGCAATAGCGCAGGACAAGAAGGTCAAGGGCGGCAAGCTAACCTTCATCCTGACCCACGGCATCGGTCAGTCATTCGTGGCCGATGATGTGGCAGCGTCGGAAGTGCAATCCTTCCTCAGCGAGAAGCATCCGGGCTAACGGCACGACGTCAGAACCGGGTGGGCTCACCCGGTGCCGCGACCTCGATGGCAAGTGCATGCAGCCCTGCATCCAGCTCCGGTTTCAGCAGCGCATTGATGGCGCGGTGGCGGTCCACCCGTGACTTGCCGGAGAAGCTCTCCGACACTATCTGAACACGCATATGTGTTTCGCCCGTGCCGGTTATGCCCGGCTGATGCCCTGCATGCATGTGACTTTCATCGATCACATTCAGCCGGACCGGCGAAAACGTCTCGTTGAGCTTGTTTTCTATGTGCTCGCGCAGGGACATTTGTTCGGTCTCCAAATCGATGTTTGTCTGTGAAAAGGGGCTCTCTAGAAACCTGTAACATTCCGCTTTGTCAATTCTTGTTGTGCGCGTTTTCGCGCACCATAATCAGGTTACCATGAAACTGGATTCGAAATATTTCGACCGCATTCGCACGCGCCGCAAACGGGACCGGGAACCTGAGGTTCAGACCGTGACCTGTCAGTGGGATGGCTGCGACAAGCCGGGCGTTCACCGCGCTCCCGTCGGCCGCAATGCCGAGGGGCAATTCTTCATGTTCTGTTTCGAGCATGTGAAGGACTACAACAAGGGCTATAATTATTTCTCCGGCCTGTCGGACAGCGAGATCGCGCGCTATCAGAAAGAGGCCATCACCGGCCACCGCCCCACCTGGACTGTGGGCGTGAACAAAACCGCCAGTGACAGCCCGCTGCATTCAACACTTCGCTCCGGCGCGGCCAATGCGCGCATCCGCGATCCCTTCGGATTTGCAGGGCAGGGACGCAGCGGCGGGCCGCGTTACCAGCAGAGCCGCAAGTTGAAGACGCTGGAACAGAAAGCCTTCGATACGCTTGGTCTTTCCGTCAATGCAGCGAAAGAAGATATAAAACGAAGCTATAAGGAGCTTGTCAAAAAGCATCATCCTGATGCTAATGGGGGTGATCGCGGATCGGAAGAGCGTTTTCGTGCTGTTATTCAAGCCTACCAATTGTTAAAGCAATCCGGTTTCTGCTAAGCCCTTTTGTGTGATCGCCTGAAAGATATGTGGCCGGGTGGCTGCTACCCGCCTTGGAGACGTTATGAGCAAAATTGACCTGGATATTACCAACCTGCCGGATACGACTGTTTCCGTGCGCGAAGTTTTCGGCATCGATACGGACCTGCGCGTCCCTGCCTATACGCAGGGTGATGCCTATGTGCCGGATCTAGACCCCGACTACCTGTTCGACCGCGATACGACGCTCGCCATTCTTGCCGGTTTTGCTCACAATCGACGCGTCATGGTGTCGGGTTTCCACGGAACGGGTAAATCCACCCATATCGAACAGGTCGCGGCCCGCCTGAACTGGCCGTGCGTGCGCGTCAACCTCGACAGCCATGTCAGCCGTATCGACCTCGTCGGCAAGGACGCCATCGTTCTGAAGGACGGCAAGCAGGTTACTGAATTTAAGGACGGCATTCTGCCTTGGGCATACCAGCACAATGTCGCGCTGGTCTTCGATGAATACGATGCCGGTCGCCCGGACGTGATGTTCGTTATCCAGCGTGTGCTGGAATCCTCCGGCCGCCTGACCCTGCTCGATCAGAGCCGCGTCATTCGTCCTCACCCCGCATTCCGTATTTTCGCGACCGCCAACACGGTTGGCCTTGGTGACACCACCGGCCTTTACCACGGCACGCAGCAGATCAACCAGGCGCAGATGGACCGTTGGTCTGTCGTGACCACGCTGAACTATCTGCCGCATGAGCAGGAAGTGAATATCGTCGTTGCCAAGGTCAAAAGCCTCGACAATGCCAAGGGTCGCGAAACCGCTTCCAAGATGGTGCGCGTGGCGGACCTCACCCGTTCGGCGTTCATCAATGGTGATCTTTCCACCGTCATGAGCCCGCGTACGGTCATCACCTGGGCGGAAAATGCCGATATTTTCGGCGATATCGCCTTTGCCTTCCGCGTGACCTTCCTCAACAAGTGCGACGAGCTGGAGCGGACGTTGGTGGCTGAGCAGTATCAGCGCGCATTCGGCGTTGAACTGAAGGAAAGCGCTGCGAACATCGTTCTGAGCGCCTGATTTCCCCGGTTTGACCGGAGAACATCACCGATGAGTTGAAGACGTTACCCTTCCGCCTCTGGCTGGCGGGTAACGTCCAGAATCGACAGGAAAGACAATGGCAGGCCGCGGCGATAATGTGAGACCCAAATCGGGGATGGTCATCGACACCGAACCGTTGCGTCAGGCCATTACCGGATGTGTGCGCTCGATTGCTGGCGACGCTGAAGTTGAAGTCGTCTTCGCCAATGAGCGTCCGGGCCTTGCCGGTGAGCGTATGCGCCTGCCGGAAATTTCCAAGAAGCCGACGGCTCAGGAAATCGCCGTTACCCGTGGTCTCGGCGACTCCATGGCTTTGCGCCTTGCCTGCCATGACAGCGACGTGCATGCCAGCATGGCCCCGCAGGGTGCTGATGCCCGGTTGATCTTCGATGCGGTGGAGCAGGCGCGTGTCGAGTCCATCGGTGCGCGACGCATGCCGGGCATGGCCTCCAACATACGCGCCATGAACACCGAGAAATACGCCAAGGCCAATTTCGTCAACATCAATACCCAGGAAGACGCACCGCTGTCCGAAGCGGTCGCCATGATGGTGCGAGAGCGTCTGACGGGCGAAAAGCCCCCGGAAAGTGCCGGCAAGGTGCTGGATTTGTGGCGCCCCTTCATCGAAGACAAGGCTGCCGCCGACCTTCGCGATATCTCGACCGTCGTCGAAGATCAGAAGGCGTTTTCCAAGCTCATCCGCAAAATGCTGACCTCCATGCAGATGGCGGAGGATTTCGGCGACGAGGAAGAGCCCGATACCCAGGAAGCGGAAACCGACGAAGACCAGCCCGCCAGCAACGAGACGCAGGACGAACAGGTCGAAGAAGACGCCGGTTCCGATGCTGCCCCTGCCGAAGAGAGCGAAGCCTCTCAGGAGCAGATGGAAGACGGCGAAATGGACGGAGCCGAGATGTCGGAGGACGAAATGTCCGACGATCTCGATGAGGATTCCGAAACACCCGGTGAGACACGCCGCCCTAACAGCCCATTCAACGATTTCAACGAGAAGGTTGATTACCGCATCTTCACGCAGGAATTCGACGAGGAGATTTCGGCCGAAGAACTTTGCGACGAAGCCGAACTCGACCGCCTTCGCGCCTTCCTCGACAAGCAGCTTGCGCATTTGCAGGGTGCGGTCGGTCGTTTGGCCAACCGTCTGCAACGCCGCCTGATGGCGCAACAGAACCGCTCCTGGGATTTCGATCTGGAGGAGGGCTATCTCGATCCGGCACGTCTGGTGCGCCTCATCATCGACCCCATGCAGCCGCTCTCTTTCAAGAAAGAGCGTGACACGAAGTTCCGCGATACGGTCGTGTCGCTGGTTATCGATAATTCCGGTTCCATGCGTGGCCGTCCCATTACTGTTGCTGCCACCTGCGCCGATATTCTCGCGCGCACGCTGGAACGGTCGGGCGTCAAGGTCGAGATTCTTGGATTTACGACCAAGGCCTGGAAGGGCGGGCAGTCGCGTGAGCAATGGCTGGCGGGCGGCAAGCCACCGTCTCCCGGTCGTCTCAACGATCTTCGCCACATCATCTACAAGTCGGCGGATGCTCCATGGCGCCGCGCGCGCCGCAATCTCGGCCTGATGATGCGCGAAGGGCTGCTGAAGGAAAACATCGACGGTGAAGCGCTAATGTGGGCGCATAACCGCCTGATCAATCGCCCTGAGCAGCGCAAGATCATGATGATGATCTCTGATGGTGCACCGGTGGATGACTCCACGCTATCGGTCAATCCCGGTAACTATCTGGAGCGGCACTTGCGGGCGGTTATCGAGCAGATCGAAACACGTTCGTCTGTCGAGCTGCTGGCGATCGGTATCGGCCATGATGTGACGCGCTACTACCGCCGCGCAGTTACCATCGTGGATGCGGACGAACTGGCCGGAGCAATGACCGAGCAGCTTGCTGCGCTGTTTGAAGATACCAGCACTGCGCCCCGTCGTGCCGGCAGGATGCGCCGTGCGGGCTAAGCCGCGCGGCGACCGTGGTTCGATACGGTCTGGCAATCCTATCCGCGGTCAACTCTTCGCAATTGCGGCCCTCCTCGTGGGGGCGCTTTTTCCTTCCGGCATGGCCGCAGCAACAGTTGACGTGCAGGTCACTGCGCGACCGATCTCGGCATTCAAAGTTGGGTCTGATCAGAAGCGCTTCGGCAAACTGGAATTCGTCGGTGGGCTGATCATGGATTCGCCTGAACCGCTGTTCGGTGCCATCTCCAGCATCCGCTTCATGCCGGATGGCCGGAGTTTTCTTGCCGTGCTGGACACGGGACACTGGATGAAGGGGGAGATCGAGCGCAATCAGGCCGGTGCCTTGTCCGGTCTTTCCAATGTTCACATCGACCCCATGCTGGATGAGAACGGACGCGAGGCCAAGCGCAAGGTCGATATGGATGCGGAAGGGCTGGCGCTACGCGGCAAACAGGCCTTTGTCAGCTATGAACAGAGACCTCGCATCGACATTTACAATGCGGACAACCTCGCAACGGCCAAGCCAGTCGGGCAACTGCCGCATCTCATTCCCGATCATGAATTCCGCCGCAATGCAGGGATGGAAACCCTTGCTCTATCTCCCGCCAACAGCCCGCTGAGGGGTGCCATGGTCACGGTGGCAGAGGCGAGTGTCGATGGCCACGGCAATCTCTACGCCGCTACTCTGGAAGGAAAGCGCAAGGGGCTCTTCTCCGTCATCAAGGGCGGCTCTTTCGCTGTCACGGACGGTGCATTTCTGGACAATGGTGATTTGCTGCTGTTGGAGAGACGCTTCAATCTGGCCGAGGGCGTCGGCATGCGCATCCGCCGGATTGTTGGTGAAACCATCAAGCCCGGCGCTATCGTGGATGGTGACGTCATCATCGAAGCCGATCTTTCCAACCAGATCGACAATATGGAAGGCCTCGATGTCGTTAAGGCTTCAGACGGCTCGACGCATCTGATCGTCGTCTCTGACGATAACTACTCCTTCCTGCAACGAAATGTGATGCTGGAATTCAAGCTGATCGAGTAGCGTACCGGTCGCCGCCTCCCATGCTTCGAAGAAGTTTTCGCGGTACTGCGAGCCGATCCGACCGCGCGCTATGTCGTTCCTGGCAAACATAAAAATCCGCTTTCTTTCAGTCAGCGAAGAGCAAACTGCGGTAAAACTCGGTCCCTCGCGTGAGTTAATCCGAGAGCGTTACTTTCCAAATAGCTTACATATTACAGTAATTTAATCTTCCATCATCTTTCGTTTTCCTGTGTTGGCGCGTTAAGTGATCGCCAGGAAGAATGGCAGCTGCGCCGTCTGCCGACCTCTTTGTATAGTGAAAGCTTGAAGAGGCATGGTCATCTCGGCAGCCCACCAGACCGTCCGCGCTTATTATTCAATTCGAAGTTAACTGCATACGCATCGATCAACGGCAAGCATCGGCAAGTGAAAATTAGGTTTTGCTTGGTGTAATCTCGTCGTCATACGTGCCTTCTGTCCATCGGATTTGGTTCCTCAAAGGACTTCTGCATGAAATACATCGTTACAATTTTGCTGGTCGCCGCCATTTCTCTCCTGCTCTTTGTTTATCGCGGAGAGTTTGAGGCCTATCTGCCGGCATGGGCGAACCCGACACAGACAACCTCGGGTGCCACCCATTCTGCGGCCAATGGCCAGACCAGAAATGGCGATAAGCGAGGCGGCGCAGCGCAGGCAGGCGCGCGTACATCTGCCGTAACAGTGGCCGTTGCAAAGTCCGGCTCTATTCCGGTGGTTCGCCAGACAATCGGTACCATCGTCCCGGTGGCATCGACAGCGCTGACCAGCCCAATTTCCGGTATCGTCGCCAATGTGCTGGCCAAGGATGGCGCAGAGGTCAAGGCCGGTGATCTTCTGGTTCAACTGGATGACCGCACCATCAAGGCGAATATCCAGCGCGATGAGGCGCAGCTTGCCAAGGACCAAGCTTCGCTGGATTCAGCCAATACGACGCTGGCGCGGGTGGAATCGCTCAGCAAATCCGGCGTCGATACACAACAGCAATTCAGCGATGCCGCTGCCGCCGCAAAACAGGCTGCGGCCACGGTTGCGGTCGATCAGGCCAATCTGGCAGCAGACAATGTCACGCTGTCGCAAACGCAGATCCGTGCGCCTTTTGATGGCAAACTGGGTGCGGTGCTTCTGTCGGCAGGCGCCTATGTCGCCCCCGGTGCTGACGTCGTGCTGCTGACGCAGATGAAACCCGTCTATGCGGAATTCGTGCTGCCGGAGCCGGACCTTGATCTCGCCCGTTCCAACCTCGCCAGCAAAAGCCTGACTGCGGATGTCTACCCAACGCAGGCTCAGGGCAAGGATGCATCCGCCTCGGGAAGCGTCGTGTTTCTCGATAACAATGTCGATGCCGCATCAGGCACTTTCAAACTGCGCGTTCTGCTGGACAATCAGAGCGAAACCTTCTGGCCGGGCCAGTCGCTGAAGGTCACCGTCAATGCCGGGCAGATGGACAATCTGGTCACGGTGCCGCTGGTTGCGCTTCAGCCACAGGCGGGCGGCTATGTCTCTTACGTCGTGAAGCCGGACAAGACCGTTGAGAAGAGAAAGGTCACCCTGGCGCTCAGCAATGGTAATCTTGCGGGTGTTTCCCAAGGCATAACAGAGGGTGAGTTGGTCGTGACCGAAGGGCAGGCGAGCCTGACCGATGGCAGCCATGTGGTGGTCAACCAGACCGCAGACCCTGCCGATACCAAGGCGGAAATATCTCAAAACGGTGTTTCCCTATGAATATCTCCGAGATTTTCATCCGCCGACCGGTAGCGACCATACTTCTCATCATCGGCGTGCTACTTGCCGGTGCCGCCGCCTATAAGAACCTGCCGGTCGCGGCCCTGCCGCAAGCAGACTTCCCCACGATCAACGTCTCTGCCCAGCTTGCCGGGGCTGCACCCGATACGATGGCGAGCTCGGTCGCCACACCGCTTATCAAGCAGTTCGAAACCATCGCCGGTATCGATACGATCACTGCCAGCTCTTCTCTCGGCAACACGCAAATCACCATCCAGTTCAACCTGTCGCGCAACATCGATGCGGCGGCGGCGGATGTGCAGGCAGCTATTGCGCGCGCGCAGCGGCAATTGCCCGACAACATGACCTCGACCCCGAGCTACCGCAAGTCCAACCCCGCCGATGCGGCAGTGATCATTCTGGCGCTGACGAGCGACGGTGCCGATCTGACGAAAATGGACGATCTGGCCGAAAACATCATTTCCCCGGCACTATCGACCATCTCAGGTGTGGCGCAGGCACAGATTTTCGGTGCGAAAACCTACGCCGTGCGTGTGGAAGTCGATCCGTCCAAACTGGCCAATCGTGGGCTGTCGCTGGATGGGCTGTCCAACACTCTGGCAGCCGCCAACGACCAGTCGCCAATCGGCACGTTGCAGAACTCGTCGCAGGCGCTGACACTGGATGCGTCTACGCAGCGTACCGATGCCGCGTCCTTTCGCACGTTGATCATCGCCAATCCAAACGGGCGGGCCGTTCGCCTGCAGGATGTTGCGACCGTCAATGACAGCGTGGAAGTGCTCAATCAGGGCAGCTGGCTGGATGGCACGCCCGCAATTGTGCTTTCCGTACAGCGTCAGCCGGGTGCCAATACGGTGCAGGTGGTGGACGCAATCAAGGCCAAGCTTCCCGAGCTTCAGGCCAGCATGCCCGCCAACATGCATATCAATGTCGTCAACGACGCTTCGGTCTCAATCCGCGCCGCCGTGGCCGATGTCGAAACGACGCTGATGGTCACACTCGGCCTTGTCATACTCGTCATCTACCTGTTTCTGCGTCAGGTCTGGGCCACACTTATTCCGGGTCTGGCCGTTCCGCTGTCGCTGGTCGCAACGCTGGGTGCCATGTATGCGCTGGGTTTCTCCATCGACAACATCTCGCTGCTGGGGCTGACGCTTTCCGTCGGTCTGGTGGTGGATGATGCTATCGTGATGCTCGAAAACATCGTGCGCAAAGTGGAAGAGGGGATGCCGCCATTTCAGGCTTCCGTGGAAGGCAGCAAGGAAGTCACCGGCACGATTATCTCCATGTCGATTTCACTCGTCGCCGTGTTTTTGCCGATCCTGTTGATGGGCGGTATCGTTGGTCGTGTGCTGAACGAATTCGGTGTCGTCGTCACCCTGGCCATCATGTCGTCTGCCATCGTTTCGCTGACGGTCACGCCCATGCTGGCCGCGCGTCTGCCGCATCACAAAGAGCCGGAACACGCCAAAAAGACGTTGTTCGACCGCGCGACGGATGCTTACAGCTGGTCTGTCGGCTGGTGCCTTGAGCACCGCATGGTGGTAATGCTGATGTTCGTGCTGACGCTGATCGGTTCCGGCTGGATGTTCTCAAGCCTCGCCCGCAGCTTTTTCCCCACGGAAGACATCGGCCTGCTGACGGTTTCCACGCAGGCGCGGCAGGATATTTCCTACAAGGCGATGAGCATTCTTCAGTCCAAGGCAGCGGAGATTTTGTCTGCAGATAAGTCCGTGGCCCATGTCACCTCCACGCTTGGCTCCGGCCCCGGCGGCTCGGCGCTGAATTCGGGCACGCTTCTGGTGCAGCTGAAGCCCGCCGAAAACCGCCCGGCGCTTGACGTCACGCTCAACGAGTTGCGCCATTCGCTATCCACGATTGCCGGCTTGCGAACCTTCATCACCCCACAGCAGAGCCTTCGTTTCGGCGGTCGCAGCACCCAAAGCCAGTATCAGGTCGTGCTGCAATCCATCGATGCGCCAGCTGCGCGGCAATGGTCGCAAACGCTGGCCGACGCCATGCGTGCCGACAACAGCTACTTCGTGGATGTCGCCTCGGATTTGCAGGATAACGCCCTGCAAGCCCATGTCGCGGTCGATCACGACCGGGCAAACAGCTTGGGCGTGACGTCGGAATCGATCAGAAAGACCCTGGAAGCCGCTTTCGGCAGCTATGTCGCGACGCAAATCCAGACCACCGGCAACAGCTATGATGTGATTCTGGAATATGACCAGTCCATCGAATGGACGGAGCAGGCTCTGGGCGCAATCCGAGTGGCCTCCTCGTCCGGAACACTGGTTCCGTTGTCGAGCTTTGCGACTGTGTCGCGCGTATCGGGTCCGGTCACCGTCAACCAGACGGGACAGCTAACCTCCGTTACTCTCTCGTTCAACCTGCCTGCGGGTGTCTCGCTGGGTTCTGCCACGGCGCAGATCGATGCCTTGAAGCAGCAGATCAATCTTCCGGCAACCGTCACGACAAACCTTGCCGGTGCCGCGCAGATATTCAAGCAGACGAGCGATAGCACCGGCCTTCTTATTGGGGCGGCGGTTCTCACCATCTATATCGTGCTTGGCGTGTTCTACGAAAGCTTCCTGCATCCGATCACCATCCTCTCGGGCCTGCCATCGGCTGCCTTCGGCGCTCTGCTCACGCTCAAGCTCTTCGGGTTTGACCTGTCCATCATCGCCCTGATCGGTCTTTTGATGCTGATTGGTATCGTCAAGAAAAACGCGATCATGATGATCGACGTGGCGCTGACCTTGCAACGCGATCAGAAGATGCCGACGCTTGAGGCCATTCACGAAGCCGCCGTGCGCCGCCTGCGACCCATTATGATGACCACCTTCTGCGCTCTCTTCGGGGCGCTGCCGATTGCGCTTGGTACGGGCGCAAGCTCGGAGCTGCGCCAGCCTTTGGGTGTCGCGGTGGTCGGGGGGCTGATCGTCAGCCAGATATTGACGCTCTTCATGACCCCTGTCGTGTTTGTGGAAATCGAACGGCTGTCTGATTTCATCAAATCGCTGTGGAGCCGTGGGCGGCACAAGCCTGTTACGGAAACGACGCCCAACTTGACATGAGAAAAGTCGGGCTGACGCCTCAACGAGACGTCAGTCCGACATGAACGAGCAGGCTCTATTGGCTTGGAATGCAATGTATTTGCTCTCGTCGCGGACATGTGCGAAAGTGCTGATCTATATGCAACACGGCCATAGTACCGGGAAAGAAGACCGATATGGCGCTGCAGGACTTTACATCCATCAATGTGACGTCGCTGGCCAGTCTGACTGAGGCAACCGCTCGGATTTCGCGCGCCCGCACGCGGGACGAAGTGATCGAGACGGTGAGGTCTTCCGCACGTGCATTGATCGGCTGCCAAGGCATCGCCATTATCCGCCGCGATAGAGACCTTTGCCACTATGTGGAAGAGGACGCCATCGGCCCGCTCTGGAAAGGCCAGAGATTTCCAACAGTTGCTTGCATCAGCGGCTGGGCGATGGTGAACAAGAAGACCGCCGTCATTCCAGATATTGTGAAGGACGAGCGCATTCCGCATGACCTTTATGCAGGCACCTTTGTCAAAGCTTTGGCAATGGCACCCGTCGGCATGGAAAATCCTGTCGGAGCCATCGGTGCATATTGGTCTCACGCCTACGAGCCGACGCAGTGGGAAATCGAAACGCTCGAAGCTTTGGCGAGTGCGGCGGCCTCCGCCTTCGAAACCGCCGACCTCATCGATTCACTGTCCAATGATCTGGCGCAGGCGCGTAGCCAATTACCGGATTATAGCGACAGCCAGGACGATTTTTCGAAAGACATCGAGCGCGTTGGTGGTATTGCTGCTGTTCCTACCATTTTGGATGTCGTGCTTCGCATGACGGGTATGGGCTTTGCTGCCGTTGCCCGTGTGACGAAGGAAAGATGGATCACCTGCCAGTCGCTTGATCATCTCGGTTTTGGCTTGAAACCCGGCGACGAGTTGCCGATTGAAAGCACGCTGTGTAACGAAATCCGTGATCACCGGGAAGCAGTCGTATTCGATGATGCGAGCATTGATCCTCTCTACAAGGATCATCACACGCCGCGCATTTATGGCCTGCGCAGCTATATATCTGTGCCGATCATCCTGTCGAATGGTCAGTTCTTCGGTTCGCTCTGTGCCATCGACCCCAATCCGGCGCGGGTCAACAATCCGCAGGTTCTGGGCGCCTTCAGGCTTTTTGCCGAATTGATCGGCCATCACCTCGATGCGGATGACAGGCTAAAGGCGGCGCAGAAATCGCTGGAGCGTGAACGTCAGGTTTCGGAACTGCGCGAGCAGTTCATTGCCGTTCTCGGCCACGACCTGCGCAACCCCATCGCCGCCGTCGATGCGGGCACATCGCGCCTGCTGAAGGAAGGCTGGACGGAGCGCAGTCCGCTGGTTCTCAAGCTGATGAAATCGAGCATTGGCCGCATGGGCGGGCTGGTCGATAACGTCATGGACCTTGCGCGCGCACGGCTAGGCGGCGGTATTTCGCTGGAGCTTGCCGAGCATGATGTCGCGACGACGCTGTCCCACATCATCGACGAACTCCGGGTCGCGCATCCCGAAAGGCACATCGATGTCGATTTCAACATCCCGGCACCGCTGTTGATAGACCGACTGCGCATTGCGCAAATGTTCTCCAATCTCGTGTCCAATGCTTTGACGCATGGTATCGAGAACGGCCCTGTCACCATCACCGGTTCCGTGAATGGCGATCATCTGGAACTGTGCGTCAGCAACCCCGGCACGCCCATCCCACCGGACACGCTGGAAAAGCTATTCCAACCGTTCCGCCGCGGCGATGTGCGTCCCAGCATGCAAGGTCTGGGACTAGGGCTTTACATCGCGTCCGAAATTGCCAAGGCGCATAAGGGGACGATCACCGTTCATTCCGATGATGTCGCCACGCGTTTCACCTTCGCAATGCCGGTCTCTGTGGTCCAAGCCTAAAGCGCATCCGTTCAGATGCGCTTTCCTTCCGCATCGAAAAGGTGGAAACGGCTAGGATCGGCGGTGATGGTCAGCGTCTCTGCGATCTCGATCGCGGAACGGCCCGGCACGCGAAAGACGATCGGGCTTCCATCCGACATTTCCCCGTGAACATAGCTTTCCGCCCCCACCAGCTCCACGGCAGCCACCGTTACCGGAATCTGGAATGGGCTATTTGATACGCCATCGGCAATGGTGATGTCTTCCGGGCGGATGCCGATTGTCTTGGCATTGGCCGGTATCGTTCCATTCTCAGGCGCTTTCCAGACCGAGCCGTTGAGCGGCAACAGGTTCATGGATGGAGAGCCGATGAATGTGGCAACGAAGCTGGTCGCGGGTTTTTCATAGAGCTCGATTGGGGTGCCGACCTGTTCGATGCGGCCTGCATTCAGCACCACAAGACGGTCGGCTAGTGTCATGGCTTCCATCTGATCATGGGTTACGTAAATACTGGTGGTCGCCAGCGATCGCTGTAACCGCCGGATTTCCACCCGCATCTGCACGCGCAGCTTCGCATCAAGGTTGGAAAGCGGCTCATCGAACAGGAACGCGGAAGGTTTGCGCACGATGGCGCGACCCATGGCGACGCGCTGGCGCTGGCCGCCCGACAATTGCCGAGGCTTGCGCTCCAGAAACTGTTCGATTTCCAGTGCGCGTGCCGCCTCGGTAATGCGGCGGTCGATCTCGTCTTTCGGTGTGTTGCGGTTTTTCAGACCATAGGCGAGGTTTTGTCGCACGGTCATATGCGGATAAAGCGCGTAGTTCTGGAAGACCATGGCGATATCGCGTTCTGCCGGTTCGAGATCGTTGACCCGCTTGCCCGCAATGTCGATGTCCCCGGAACTGATGCTTTCCAGCCCGGCGACCATGCGCAGAAGCGTTGATTTTCCGCAGCCGGACGGGCCGACCAGAACGATCATCTCACCATCCTGAATGCTCAGCGATACGCCTTTGATCGCCTCGACATTGCCGCCATAGACTTTGCGAACGTCTTTGAGTTCGATTGTCGCCATTACTTTTCAGTCTCCACCAAGCCTTTGACAAACCAGCGCTGCATCAGCACCACGACGAGAACCGGAGGGATGATGGCAAGGATTGCCGTGACCATCACGTAATTCCAGGGTGTCGAGGCGTCGGTGAAATCCACCATGCGGCGCAGGCCGATTATGATCGTGTTCATTTCAGCGCGATCCGTTACCAGCAGCGGCCACAAATATTGGGTCCAGCCATAGATGAAGAGGATCACGAAAAGGGCGGCGATATTCGTCGTGGAAAGCGGCAGCAGAATATCGCGCATGAAGCGGAATGGTCCGGCATTGTCGATGCGCGCCGCTTCCACCATTTCGCCAGGTATCGTCAGGAAGAACTGCCGGAACAGGAATGTGGCTGTTGCTGACGCCATCAACGGCAGCGTCAAACCGGCATAGGTGTTCAACAGGCCCAGATCAACGATCACCTTGTAGGTCGGCAGAATGCGGACTTCCACCGGCAGCATCAGGGTGATGAAGATCATCCAGAAAAAGCCCATGCGGAAGGGAAAGCGGAAGAAGACGATGGCAAAGGCCGACAGAAACGAGATGATGATCTTGCCGATGGCAATCGCCATGGCCACCACGAAACTGTTGAACAGCAGCCGCTCAAGGCTGACGCCAACCACCCGCTCGACGCCGCCGGAAATCGCCTCATGATAATTCTCCGCCAGATGCCCCGCAGGCAGCAGTGACAGCGGTGGGCGAAGAATGTCGGTCGACGTCGCCGAGGATGCGATGAAGGTATAGTAGATCGGAAAGGCGACGATGATGATGCCGAGGACCAGCATCAGATGCGCCATCAGGGTTGCGATAGGGCGGTTCTGGATCATTGTTTTTCCCTCAACCGTAATGCACGCGCCGCTCAACGAAGCGGAACTGGAAGGCCGTGAGCGCGATAACGATGACCATCAAAACCACGGACTGAGCAGCGGATGAGCCGAGGTTCAAATTGACGAAGCCGTCATTGTAAACCTTGTAAACCAGCGTTTCCGTGGCTTTGGCCGGGCCACCGCCGGTGACGGAATGGATGATGCCGAAGGTATCGAAGAAGGCATAGACAGTGTTGACCACCAGCAGAAAGAAGGTGGTTGGCGCCAGCAGCGGGAAGATGATGGTCCAGAAACGCCGCGCGCCGCGTGCGCCATCGATGGCGGCAGCTTCCAGCAGCGACTTCGGTATGGCCTGCAGGCCCGCGACGAAGAACAGGAAGTTATAGCTGATCTGCTTCCAGGCGGCGGCAGCTACCACGAGCGTCATGGCCTGATTACCGTCCAGAAGAGGGTCCCAGGCAATGCCGTTGCGGCGCAGAATATAGGCGAATGTGCCCATGGCCGGGTTGAACATGAACAGCCAGAGCATGCCGGCCACCGCCGGTGCCACCGCATAGGGAATAATCATCATGGTGCGGTAGAAGCCCTTGCCCCGCACCACCAGATCAGCCGCCGTTGCCAGCAAAAGCGCCACGCCCATGGACAGCAGCGCCGTGGCAACGCTGAAAACCACCGTGACCTGAAGCGCGTGCAGATAATTGGGATCGGCAAGAATGGCCGAGAAATTCGCGAAACCAACGAATGTGCTTTGAAGTCCGAACGGGTCTTCCCGCATCGCCGATTGATAAAGCGCCTGACTTGCTGGCCAGAAGAAGAACACGACGGTCAGGACGATTTGCGGAGCGACGAGAAAATAGGGAAGAATCTTGTTTGGAAAGACAACGCTTTGCAAAGTCGGGCTCCTTTAGCACAGGTCCAGCAAGCGGCTCTGCGAATGGAATGGCATGGCATAGAGGTTTAGAACATCGAAAGGCGTTCTATGAGACGGCTAAGGTGGTCTTGGGTTTAGAATGCGTGAAGCGAAATGGAATCTCCACTCTGCTCGATAGCCTTGGCTGCGCGGCCTGGAAGACCACGCAGCCAAAAGCGCATTACCGACCGATAGCCTGCTGAATGGCGGCATTGCCGCGTTCGACGGCCTTGTCGAGAGCAGCCTTCGCATCCTGCTTGCCCGCCAGCATCGTCTCGAACTCTTCGTTCATGATGTCGCGGACCTGCGGGAGATTGACGAGACGAACGCCTTTGGAGTTTGCTGTCGGCGGCTTACCCATCATCTGCAGCAGTGGTGTTTCACGGGCCGGGTTCTTTTCGTAGAAGCCGGACTTCTTGGTGTCCTCATAGGCTGCAAGTGTCACAGGCATATAGCCGGAGACCTGATGCAGACGAGACTGGATTTTGGTCTGGGACAGGAAGTGGAAGAACTCGGCCGTGCCCTTATACTCATCATCGGACTTGCCGCCGAACACCCAAAGGCTGGCGCCGCCGGGAATGGTGTTCTGCGGACGTCCGTCGCCTTCGTAATAGGGAAGCTGACCGATGCCGTAATTCATGCCGCTCTTGACGATATCGCCCAAACCGCCCGAGGACTCGGTCAGAATGCCGCATTCGCTTGAGGTAAAGAGCTGTTTTGCTTCGGATGTGCGACCGCCATAACGGAAGGTGCCGTCCTTTGCGAGATCGGCAATCGACTGAAAATGCTTGACGAAAGGCTCGGCGTTGAACGCCAGTTTCACATCCGTTCCAGCAAGGCCGTTTTCATTGCTGCCATAGGACAGGTTGTTCCAGGCGGCAAAGTTTTCGGTCTGAATCCATGTCAGCCATGTGGAGGTAAAGCCGCAAGGCGCTGCGCCGCTGGACTTGATCTTCTTGGCGGCTTCGAACACGTCTGGCCATGTCTTTGGCGGATGCTCCGCGTCCAGTCCAGCTTTAGTGAAGATGTCTTTGTTGTAATAAAGGATTGGAGACGAGGAGTTGTAGGGGAAGGACAGCATGGTGCCATCAGGCTTGGAATAATAAGCAACGATACCAGGCAGATAATCGGCCTTGTTGAATTTGTAGCCGCCCTTTTCCAGCACATCGGCCACCGGCACGATTGCGCCCTGCGCACCCATCATCACACCGCTACCGGCGTCGAAGACCTGAATGATCGCAGGCGGCTGCTTGGCACGGAATGCGGCAATACCGGCATTCAGGGTTTCCGGGTAGGTTCCTTTGAAAACCGGCAGAACCTTGTAATTGGACTGGCTTTCATTGAATTCCTTGGCAAGCTGTTCAACGACTTCGTTGTTGGCGCCAGTCATGGCGTGCCACCACTGGATTTCCGTGGCGGCCATGGCGCTGGATGCCATGAGCGTAGCAAGAACTGCGGATGTCACCGAAGTGAGAACGACTTTCATGGAATTTCCTCCCTTACCATGAACGCGATATGAGACGATTTAGAATCGCCTTTAGTAACTCATGCTCACTTAAGGCGAAGGTCGCAACAGTTTTTTCTCGATGGGAAAGCGGTCAGGGGAATAGCGTTACCGAAAATTGCGCAAAACCTTCCTTTCGGCACCAATGGCCTCCGGCATGGGCCTGTTTGGGGATTTCGTTATCCCGTTGAATATCGTAAATGATCCTATCTAGAAGGTTGCGGGGATATGACGGCATGAGCGTAAGCGATAAAGTGGACGAGAAGGAAAAACAGACCCACCGCAGAGGGTTTGGCGTTTCCACCGTTTACGAGACGCTGCGCAATGAAATCATCGAACTGAGACTGGCCCCGGGCAGCCCCATCGACGAGGTGCAGCTTTCTGAACGTTTCGAGCTTTCAAGAACGCCAATCCGTGAGGCACTGGTCAAACTGTCTGCCGAAGGGCTGATTACCACCCTGACGAACCGCGCAACGATCGTATCTCAGATCGACTTCCTCGGACTGCCGGAGTTTTTCGACGCGCTGACGCTGATGTACCGCGTAACAACGCGGCTAGCCGCTGCAAGACATGCTGAGGAAGACATCGCCAAGATCAAGGCGTTTCAAACCGCATTCGAGACAGCTGTGAACGAGCGGGATGTTGTGGCCATGATCGCGACCAATCGCGATTTCCATCTCGCCATCGCCGTTGCTGGCGGCAACCGCCATTACACGGAGCTTTTCACGCGATTGCTGGATGAGGGACGCCGCATTCTGCGTCTCTATTATTCGTCCTTCAACGATGTTCTGCCGCGCCATTATGTTACTGAACACGAAGACATGATCCAGGCGATCATCGAGCGGGACGTGGAAAAAGCAGACCGCATCGCGGTTGCTCATGCGGACCAGATCGTCCAGCAAATCCGCTCTTACATCGCTGCCGATACGCGCCAGAGCGTGGGCCTGCCTCTCTAAGATTGCCGACCTGACGCAGGTGATTTCACACGCCCTTAATCTCTGTATTTTATTTGTCGACAAAAATTCGACGCTGTGTTAGATGGTTGTTCAGAGATTGATTGGGCCTTGGCGCCCCTGGCTTAAAGAGGCTGACAACATGGCTGATACGATATTCACTGGCTGCATTCCTGCTCTCATGACACCCTGCAAGGCAGATCGCACGCCGGATTTCGATGCGCTGGTCAAGAAGGGCAAGGCGCTGATTGCTGCTGGCATGTCTGCCGTTGTTTATTGCGGTTCCATGGGTGACTGGCCTTTGCTGACGGATGAAGAGCGTCAGGAAGGCGTGCGTCGTCTGGCGGAAGCGGGCGTTCCCGTCATCGTCGGCACCGGCGCTATCAACACCAGGTCTGCCGTCAGTCATGCTGCGCATGCGGCAAAGGTTGGCGCGAAGGGGCTGATGGTCATTCCGCGCGTGCTTTCGCGCGGGTCCTCGTCTTCTGCGCAAAAGGCGCATTTCTCGGCCATTCTGGAAGCCGCAAACGGCCTGCCAGCGGTGATCTACAACAGCCCCTATTACGGCTTTGCCACCCGCGCCGACCTGTTTTTCGATCTCCGCTCGCGCTACTCCAACCTCATCGGCTTCAAGGAATTTGGCGGCAAAGCCGACATGACCTATGCGGCCGAAAACATCACCGCAGGCGATGATGACCTGACTTTGATGGTCGGCGTTGATACCGGCGTCTACCATGGCTTCGTCAATTGCGGTGCCGGCGGTGCCATCACCGGCATTGGCAACGCGTTGCCGAAGGAAGTCCTACACCTCGTTTCCCTGTGCGAAAAAGCCGCGAAGGGCGATGCGACTGCGCGTCGCGATGCACGCGAGTTGGAAGAAGCGCTGACTGTGCTTTCCGCCTATGACGAAGGTCCGGACCTTGTGCTTCACTACAAATATCTGATGGTTCTGAACGGCGACACCGAATACGCGCTGCATTTTAACGAGACGGATGAGCTTAGCGCCTCCCAGCGCCGCCAGTTGGAAAACCAGTATGCCCTGTTCAAGGCATGGTACGCATCGCGTTATCCGAACTGATCGCTCGCCTTGAGCCAAAATACACAAACAAAAATGCGCCCCATCAGGGCGCATTTGCTTTCACGGAATGCTGCGTTGATTAGGCGACCTGCTTTTCGGCGATGTCGCCGTGCTCGCGCACTGTGAGATAATCGACCAGATCCTTGATTGTCACGACGATCAGCCCGTGTCGTTCCGCAAAGACTTCCAGCTGCGGCAGACGCGCCATCGTGCCGTCGTCATTGGCCACTTCGCAGATCGTGCCAGAGGGGAACTTGCCAGCGAGACGGCAGAGATCAACCGCTGCCTCCGTATGTCCCGTTCGGCCAAGAACGCCCAGCGGGTTGGCGCGCAGCGGGAAGATGTGGCCCGGACGCGCAAAGTCATCCGGCTTTGCTTCCGCAGAAACCAGCGCGCGCACCGTCTTGGCACGGTCGCTGGCGGAAATTCCGGTCGTGGTGCCGGGAATGTAATCCACCGAAACGGTAAATGCCGTTTTGTGGAACTCGGTATTGCGCGGCACCATCAAGGGGATATCGAGTTCATCCAGCCGCTCACCCGGCATGGCCACACAGATGAGACCACGGGCGTGGTTCATCATGAAAGCAACCTGTTCGGCGGTGATGCTGTCTGAAGCGACGATGATGTCGCCTTCATTCTCGCGATCTTCGTCATCCACGACGATGACCATGTCACCGCGTGCAATGGCTGCAACCGCATCTTCAATTTTAGAAATAGTCATGTCTTGCCTTTCAAGGGTTATGCCGTTTCCAGCACTTTCGCGTTTTTTAAAAACGCCAAATTTCCCTTGGGCGAACAACGCGACGGTCCTCCGCAGTGTGCGGGTTCTGTCACCTTGTTCTCTTCCATCCGGACTATACCGTCGGCTCCGGCATCTCACCGGATCTGCTGACCTTTCGGCTTCCACCGAAAGCGCTCGCGGGCTCCGGGAAAATCCCGATACCGCCGGTGGGGAATTACACCCCGCCCTGAGAACAAAATGAACATAAGTCATGATAGCGCCTGCAATCAAGAGGCAAAGCTTGCTTCAAAGACCCGCCTTAGGAAAAGAACTTGCGTGTGCCGATATTTCGCGGAAAATCGGACGCGTCCCATCTTCTCCGCTTCAACTTAAATGAAAATAGCTGATTTTCGCTCTTGCAGCTCTAGTTACTAGAGGTCGTAAGACGTGGTTTGTAATTGAGAGGAATGGCATATGAGCACGTCTTTACAGACCAGATTTCGCGTAGATGGCATGGATTGCGCCTCCTGCGCCGCCAAGATCGACACCGCTGTTCGCCGCATCCCCGGCGTAGACGATGTTTCGGTCTCCGTCACCGCAGGCACGATGACCGTCAGTCATAACGAAAGCAGTGACCTGATGGCCATCGGCAAGAAGGTTACGGGCTTGGGCTATGCGGTCGAGCAGCTTGCAGCCCGGTCATCCAGTACGTCTGAAGCGACACATCAACACGGTCCGGCGTGCAATCACGACCATCACGATCACAGCCACGCCTCCCTTGATAAGAAGGGTGTTGTGGCTGCGGTCGAAGGCTTGCACGGTCATGACCACGGCCCCAGCATCGGCCCGTGGTGGAAGAGCAAGAAGGGACGGATGACCATTCTGGCCGGTCTTGCGCTGGTAATCGCCTATGGTATCGGCCACCTCTTTCCCGCCATTCAAATCTACGCCTTTGTGCTCGCCATGCTGGTCGGTCTGGTTCCCATTGCGCGCCGCGCCATCATGGCGGCATTTGCTGGAACGCCGTTTTCCATTGAAATGCTGATGACGATTGCCGCTATCGGCGCGCTCATCATCAATGCAACCGAGGAGGCGGCAGCGGTCGTTTTCCTGTTTCTGGTCGGTGAATTGCTGGAAGGTGTTGCCGCTGGCAAGGCAAGAGACAGCATCAAGTCGCTCGCTGCTCTCGTTCCCAAAACCGCACTTCTGGAGGAAGCCGGCAAGACGCGCGAAGTGCCTGCAGAGAGTCTGGGCGTCGGCGCCACCATTCTTGTGCGCCCGGGCGACCGCATCTCGGCTGATGGCGTTATCCTCTCCGGTGAAAGCTCCGTGGATGAAGCCCCGGTAACGGGGGAGAGCGTGCCGGTCAACAAAAAGCAGGACGACGTCGTCTTTGCCGGTACGGTCAACGGCAATGCAGCACTCCGCGTAAAAGTTACCGCAACGGCGCAGGACAACACCATTGCCCGCGTCGTGAAACTGGTGGAGGAAGCGCAGGAGAAAAAGGCGCCAACCGAACGCTTCATCGACCGCTTCTCCAAATATTACACCCCCGCTGTGGTTCTCGTCGCCGCTCTTGTCGCGATCATTCCACCGCTTTTTGTTGGCGCTGACTGGAACGAGTGGATTTACAAGGGCCTCGCCATTCTGTTGATCGGCTGCCCCTGCGCGCTGGTCATCTCCACGCCCGCTGCCATCGCAGCATCGCTTTCCGCCGGTGCGCGGCGCGGGCTGCTGATGAAGGGCGGTGCTGTTCTGGAAGGTTTGGGCAAGCTGACTGCTGTCGCCCTGGACAAGACCGGCACGCTGACGGAGGGCAAACCGAAGGTCACGGATATCGTATCTTTCGGCACGGAAGAAGCAGAGGTGCTGAAGTTTGCTGCCGCACTCGAAACCGGTTCCAGCCACCCGCTTGCGTTATCCATTCTGGCGAGGGCAGTCGAGAACAATATCGACATTCCCTCAGCTACGGATGCGAAAGCGTTGGGCGGCAAGGGTGTGACCGCAATCGTAGCCGATCAGGAGGTTTTCCTCGGGTCTCCCAAGGCCGCTGCCGAGCGTGTTGCCATTTCAGGGCAACACTGGAAGACCATCTCTACGCTAAACGATGAGGGCAAGACGGTCTCGGTGCTGATCATCGGCAAGACTTTGGCCGGGGCCATCGCCATGCGTGACGAGCCACGGACGGACGCTGCCGAAGGTCTGAAATCCCTCAAGGACAGAGGCGTCAAGATCGTGATGCTGACCGGCGACAATGCCCGGACAGCAACGGCCATTGGCCAGACGCTTGGCATCGAGGTTCGTGCCGAATTGATGCCGGAAGACAAGCAGCGCATTGTCGGCGAGTTGAAGGCTCAAGGCTTCATCGTCGGCAAGGTTGGGGATGGCATCAATGATGCACCAGCGCTCGCCGCTGCGGATATCGGCATTGCCATGGGCGGCGGTACGGATGTGGCGCTGGAAACGGCGGATGCCGCCATTCTCCATGGACGCGTCGGCGATGTCGCGCGAATGGTCGATCTATCCAAACGCACCATGCGCAATATTCACCAGAATATTGCCATGTCGCTCGGGCTCAAGGCGGTGTTTCTGGTCACCACCATTCTCGGCATCACCGGCCTCTGGCCTGCAATTCTGGCGGATACGGGTGCGACGGTCTTGGTGACCCTGAACGCCCTGAGATTGCTGCGTAACCCGGCTTAAAACTCAGCGACCTTACCCCAGACCGAGGTGTTCAATCGGTCTGGGCGGTAGGGGATGGGATCGACGATGGGCGTCGCGCCAGTGATGATGTCGGCAACGAGATGGCCCGCGCCGGGTCCAATGCCGAAGCCGTGGCCGCTGAAGCCCGCAGCAAGGATCAGGCCCGGTACGCCGCTGACCTCACCAATTGCTGGCACGCCATCCGGTGTGCTGTCGATATACCCTGCCCAGGCGTTTGCAATCGTGGTCTTACGCAATTCCGGCAGCAGGTTCAGCGCCCGGCGGAATGTTTCGTCAATTTGGCTTTGGTCGACTTTGGGGTCGAGAATACGGTTCTTTTCCATCGGTGTGATCGCATCCACGCGCCACTTGCTCAGAGATTCGTGACCCGCTTTCCAGCCTTCCAGCCCGCCGGGTGCCAGGCTTTTGCGACGCTTGAGGAACATGGGCACGAATTCGCGGGAAAAACGCAGCATTTGCAGGGTGGGGTCGATGCGCGCTCGTCCGCTGATCGCCAGCGTATAGCCGCCATCGCCACGGCTGGTGATGGAGACTTCCGAAGTGTGGAGGGCGTCTGGCAAACCCTGCGCGCCGGGTGTCACAGACAGAATGGAGGAGCGGGTGGATGCCTGCGGGAAACGAATGCCAAGCTGGTGGCAGAAGGAGGAGGCCCAAGCGCCACCCGCCAGAACGACAGTCTTGGTCGCAATCGTTCCTTTTTCGGTGATGACACCGCTGACTTTGCCAGCCTGAAGTTCCAGACCGCGCGCGGCGCACATCTGGTGCACCGTGCCGCCCAGTTTGAGAATGGCCCGCGCCACGACGGGTGCCGCCCGCGAAGGGTCGGCGATGCCGTCGGTCGGTGAAAATACGCCGCCCTTCCAGTCTCTGCTCGTGGCTTTGCCTCGCGTCTTTGCCTCTTCGACATTCAGCATATGGGTGGTGACGCCAACGGTGCGGGCAAAATCACGCCAGCGGGCCCAGCCTTCAAGCTCGGCCTCGTCATTGCTCAAATAAAGAAGGCCGCAACGGCGAAAGCCGGTGTCTTCGCCGGTTTCCTTGGTAAAGCGTTCCCACAGCGTCAGGCTATGGGTGGACATGGGGAGCTCGCGGGCATCGCGGTTCTGCTGGCGGCACCAGCCCCAATTGCGGCTGCTTTGCTCAGCACCAACAAGGCCCTTTTCCACGAGCGCCACCTTCAACCCGCGCTTTGCCAGATAATAGGCCGAGAACACGCCTGCTACGCCACCGCCGATCACGACAACGTCGGCTTCTTTGGGCAATTGCGGGGAGGACTCTATCCGATACAGCGGTGCGGGCATTGCTTTCTCCTGTCGACGCGCCATTCTAGCAGTCGCGTCATCTCCCGCCTGCCGCAAGATAAGCAACGAGCAGCATTTTATTCTGTAGCGGCATCTTGCCGCGCATCATTCTGCCAAAATCGGATTTTCACGCTTTTGAACGGCTCTGTATGGGTGGTTTTGCTTGCGCAAGTGGCCTTGCCGCATATTATGCTGTGAGATGATGGCGCAGCAGGATGTTTGGTGAAATGAAGCTTGACCGGATCGATATCAAGATTCTCCATGAACTTCAAAAGAACGGCCGCATCACCAATGTCGAGCTGGCGGAACTGGTCAACCTCTCGCCCAGCCCGTGCCTGATGCGCGTCAAGAAGTTACAGGCCGAAGGGTTCATCACCAGCTATTCGGCGCAGATCAATATCGGCAAGCTTGGCCAGACACTGACCGTCTTTACCGAGGTAACGTTGAAAAATCACCGACAGATCGATTTTGCACGCTTTCTCGCCGCCGTGGAAAAGCTGGACTCGGTCATCGAATGCCATCTCGTATCAGGTGGATATGACTATCTGCTCAAATTCGTCACCGGCAGCATTGGCGAGTATCAGACGATCATGGAACGGCTGATAGACATGGATATCGGCATTGACAAATATTTCAGCTTCGTCGTGCTGAAATCCCCCATCGTCAAGCCGCATATGCCGCTGACCAGCCTGTTCCCGATGTAACGGCAGCGCTTCAGCGCTGCGCGAAAGCCCGCACCAGTTCCGGGTCCCGCTCCAGACCGTCCAGCCAGCCGGTATCGAGTTTGGGAACGGAGGAGAACAGCAGCTTCGAATAGGGGTGAGCATTGGCATTGCCCACGGCGGATGGCGGCATCTGCTCCACTTTTTCACCCGCATACATCACGGCGATCTCATCGCAGATGGCCTGCACCACGGAGAGATCGTGGCTGATGAAGATGTAGGAGAGTTTTAGCTCCCGCTGCAGTTCTTTCAGCAGGTCGATGATGGCAGCAGCCACCACTGTGTCGAGTGCGGAGGTAATCTCATCGCAAAGAATAATTTTCGGATCGGCAGCCAGAGCGCGGGCCAGATTGACGCGCTGCTTCTGTCCGCCAGACAATTCTGCCGGACGGCGGAACTTCAGGGTGCGTGGCAGGCGAACCATGTCGAGAAGCTGATCGATCCGTGCCTCGCGCGCGGCTCTGTTCATGTCGTGATAGAAGGCCAGCGGCCGCTCCAGAATGTCGCCAATCGCCTTGGAGGGGTTGAGCGCCGTATCGGCAAACTGAAAGACGATCTGAAGCTTGCGCAACTCTTCGCGCCGGCGCTGGCGGGCGTCCGGGGCCAGCTCCTTGCCATCGAAGATAATATGGCCGGAAACGGGCGGCAAAATACCTGCGATGACGCGCGCAAGGGTCGATTTTCCACAGCCGGATTCGCCGATAATGCCCAGGTTGCGGCCCTCTTCCAGCGAGATATCGACCGATTTCAAGGCCAGCGCCAGCGGCATGCCGTTGGGCTGGATCGGTCCATAACCGGCAAAGATACCCTTGGCTTCCAGCAACGGCTTTTGCACCTTGCCTTCAGTTTCCGCGGCACTGGCGTGGATGTGAGGTTTGAAGGCGGCAAGAAGCTCCTGCGTATAGGGGTGTTTTGGCGCGGTCAGGATTTGTTCGGTCGTGCCGATTTCTTGCACTTCGCCGCCTTTAAGAACCACGATGCGATCAGCAATCTGCGCGACGACTGCAAGGTCGTGCGAGACGTAAACGCCTGCGAGATTGCCGGCTTTCATGACGGATTTGAACGCACGCAGAACTTCGATCTGGGTCGTGACATCAAGTGCGGTTGTCGGCTCATCGAAAATCATCAGGCGTGGATTGCCGATCAGTGCCATAGCGGCGGAAAGCCGTTGCAGCTGGCCGCCGGAAACCTGATGCGGGTAGCGATCACCGATCGTATCGGCATTGGGCAAGGCCAGTGCGCGGAATAGCTCGATGGCGCGGGCCTTCGCGGCCTCGTCGCTCATCAGGCTGTGAATGCGCACAACTTCAATGACCTGATCCATGATGCGCTGTGCGGGATTGAAGGCGGCAGCGGCACTTTGCGGCACGTAGGCGACTTCCGTGCCGCGCAGTTTCGCAAGCCCTTTGCGTGACGTCGCGGCCATATCATTGGCGCCAAGACGAACGGAGCCGCCAACGATCTTGCAGCCCGGGCGGGTGTGGCCCATCATCGTCAATGCGATGGTCGTTTTGCCGGAACCGCTTTCACCAATCAGGGCAACGATTTCGCCATCGGCGATATCGAAACTGACGCCGCGAATGATTTCCACCGTCCGGCCAGTGTCGGTTTTCGCTTCGACCTTGAGGTCACGAACTTCAACGAGATTGGCCATCAAGCACTCCGGTCACGAATTTTCTGCGGCAGATTGTCGATCAGCATGTTGACGCTGATGGTGAGTGTGGCGATTGCGATGGATGGAAACATCACGGCAGGTGCGCCGTAGGAAAGCCCGCCGATGTTTTCCCGCACCAGCGCACCCCAGTCTGCATTTGGCGGCTGCACGCCAAGGCCGAGGAAGGACAGGCCAGACAACAGCAGCACGATGAAGACGAAGCGCAGGCCGAGGTCGGCCAGCACCGGCCCCAAGATGTTGGGCAGGATTTCCGAACGGATGATGTAGAACACGCCTTCTCCACGCGCACGGGCCACCGTTACGAAATCCATCGTGTTGATGTTGACGGCCAGCGAGCGGGCAAAGCGGTATGAGCCTGGCGTATAGATGATGGCCATTGTCATGATCAGGACTGGAATGGATGGCCCCATGGCCGCCACGATGACGAGGCCGAACAGCTTGCTGGGAATTGAAATCAGCGCATCGAGGAAACGCGACAGGCATGTGTCGAACCATCCGCCTGTAACGGCGGCGCACATACCAAGTGTCACGCCGGAAAAGCAGGCAATAGCGACTGAGGCCAGCGAGATGCCGACTGTATAGCGGGCGCCCATCAAAATGCGGGAGAAGATATCGCGGCCGAGGTAGTCGGTGCCCATGATGAACTTTTGCGACATCGGGCCGAAATAGTCGAAATCGACAATATCGCCGACGGGATAGGGGATCAGCAGCGGCGCGAAAATCGCGATGACGGCCCAGAAGAGAATGACCGTCAGAGCGGCAATACCTACCGCGTTGAAACGATATCCGAGCCTGCGGGGGGAAAGAGCAAAACCTGCCATGATCAGCGGAGCCTCGGATTGGAGACGATGGCGATGATGTCGGCAATGGTGATCAATATGAGATAACCGAGGCAGAAAATCAGCGCGCAGGTCTGGATAAGGGGCAAGTCGCGGGTGGAAACGGCATCGACCATCAATTTGGCAATGCCCGGATAGTTGAAAATGGTCTCGACGATAATGACGCCGCCCAGCAGGTAGGAGACCGAAAGCGCGACAGCATTGACGATGGGGCCAAGCGCATTGGGAAGAGCGTGGCGCAACACCATGCGGGAGCGTGACGCGCCTTTCAGCAGCGCCATTTCCACATAGGGCGTGTCGAGGGTTTCAATGACGGCTGCGCGTGTCATGCGGATCATCTGCGCGGAAATGACGAAGCTGAGCGTTATTACCGGCATCGCAAAGACGCGCAGCAATTCGCCGAAGGAATGAACCTCATTGGCAAAAGCAAGCGCTGGCAGCCACTTCAGATAGACCGCGAAAATCAGAACGGCAGAGGTTGCCACCATGAATTCGGGAACGGAGATGACCGTGATGGTGATCGTCGTGACGACACGGTCGTAAATCGTGCCCCGCATGATGGCCGCGGTTATGCCGAGCGTCAGCGCAATGGGAATGGAAAACAGCGCGGTCACGGCGGCCAGTTTCATCGTGTTGGCCAGACGTCCGCCGATAAGATCCACGATGGCCATGTTGTTTGCGTAGGATTTGCCCAGATCGCCGACGAACAATCCCCCTAGCCAGCGAAGAAAACGCAAAATGGCCGGGTCATCGAGATGCATTGCGGTTCTGAGACCCGCCACGGCCTCCGGCGTTGCGGATTGTCCGAGCAGAATCTGCGCGACATCGCCCGGCAACATCTCGGTTGCAAAAAACACGGTGAAGGCGACGATCAAGAGGGTAATGATCGCCACAAAGAGCCGGTTTATCACAAGTGCAAGGACATGTTTGTTCATGCGGCCTCTCTTTCGGAAACGATCCTGGCTCCCGTTGAAAATCATTGTCCGGCCAAAGTGCGCCAATGGCAATGCGGGGAGCAGACGGAGTTTTGCCCGCCGCCTGTTGCGACGGGCAAAGTTCCGGGATCAGGCCTCGAGCCATACGTGTTCGGCGAACGCGTAACCCATCATGCCGCCAAGCGGGCTGGGCTGAAGGCCCTTGAGCTTGGAAGAGATACCATCGACGTTGGAGATATAGACCGGAATGATGGTGCCGGCTTCTTCGGCAATCATCACCTGCATTTCGTTGTAGATCGTCTTGCGCTTTTCGATGTCGAGCAGGCCGCGTGCTTCCACCAGCATCTTGTCGAACTTCTCCGACTTGTACTGGCTTTCGTTCCATGGCGCGTTGGATGCGTAGAGAAGCGAAAACAGAATGTCCGGTGTCGGGCGCGGGTTGATGTTGCCGAAATGGACCGGTGCCTTCAGCCAGTAGTTTGACCAGTAGCCATCTGACGGTACGCGCTGGACATCGAACTTCATGCCTACCTGCGCACCCGCTGCCTGTACCACCATAGCCATATCGATCGAGGAGCTTGCAGCCTCTGAAGCAACGATCGGGATCGACTGACCCATGAGGCCGGACTTTTCGAAATGGAACTTCGCCTTGTCAGGATCGAAGGACTTCGGCTTGAGATCCTTGTTGTGATACATATTGGCAGGCGAAACCGGCTGATCATTGCCGATTTCCGCAAGACCGCGCAGCACCGATTTCTGGATCTGCTCGCGATTGACCAGATTTTTCATGCCCTGCACGAAATCGGCCTTGTTGCCCGGTGCCATGTCGAGACGCATGTTGAGGTTGGTGTAGTTGCCGGATGTCGTCTTGGAGATGACGACGTTAGGCTGACCTTCCATCAGGCGGATGGCGCGTGGGTTGACGGATGCGGCAAGCTGGATATCGCCAGCCAGAAGCGCGTTGACGCGGGCTGTGTCGTCGGAGATCGCGAAGAACTCGAAGGAGTCGAGATAAGGTCCTTCGGACTTCCAGTAATTCTTGTTCTTGGTGGCAAGCGAGCGAACGCCGGGCTCGAAGACTTCGCAGACGAAAGCGCCTGTGCCATTGGCCTTAGCGAAATCCGTGGTGCCGTCGGCAATGATCATGAAGTGGTGCAATGCCAGAATGGTCGGCAAGTCGGCATTCGGATTTTCAAGCGTGATTTCGACGGTCAGATCATCCACAGCCTTGAAGCCGGTCATCTGCTTGGCAATGGAATTGACCTTGGAGCCAACGGCGGGGTCGAGATGGCGCTTGAGAGAATAGACGACGTCTGCCGAGGTCAGCGACTTGCCATTGTGGAAAGTCACGCCCTTGCGCAGCTTGACGGTCCAGACCTTGGCGTCCTTGCTATCGATGCTTTCGGCCAGCTCCATCTGCGTCATACCGGCCTGATCGATAGTCGACAAGCGGTTATAGAATGCGCAGCAGCGAACGTAGTCGGTGGATAGCGATGCCTTGGCCGGATCGAGCGTATCGGCGGTAGACGACGACCAGCCAGCCGCTTTCAGCGAGCCGCCGGAAACCGGGGCAGCCGCAAGGGCCTGACCGGCGCGTCCCAGAATGGCAGA
This sequence comes from Agrobacterium sp. 20P9.1.2, assembly GCF_057799395.1. Classification (NCBI taxonomy): domain Bacteria; kingdom Pseudomonadati; phylum Pseudomonadota; class Alphaproteobacteria; order Hyphomicrobiales; family Rhizobiaceae; genus Agrobacterium; species Agrobacterium sp. 20P9.1.2. The sequence goes on along the minus strand of NZ_JBYOKI010000002.1, from coordinate 327,857 downwards.
GCCGGCGGTTATGGCGACGCCGCCCGCCATCAGCATCTTGAGAAGATCGCGACGGCTCGCGCCACGGCGAATGGCGTTTTCGACCATCGCATCATCGGCGGAGGTCCAGTTGATGAGTGTTTTATCGGTCATGTTCATTCCCCTTTTTGTTAAGTTCAGGCGGGTCGAACGGCTTATGCGCGCCGCTTTTACCCATGGAGGGCAGTGTCAGGCGTTGGCTTTCTCCTCAACAGCATCGGCAAGTGCTGCCATGGAGGTGAAATGGAAATCAGGTTCGGTAAAGTTTTCCGGCTCGATGGTACCGCCATAGCCCTTCTGCGCGTGGCGTCTCTCGATCCAGCAATTCGTCATGCCCAGCTTTCTGGAAATTCCGATGTCGTGGTACTGGCTCTGGGCGACGTGCAGAATATCGTCTTTGCTGTTACCTTCGGATTGAACGAACTCGAAGACATAATTGAAAAAGGCAGGGTCGGGCTTTTCGGTGCCGGTGTCGTCAGCCGTAAAGCCCTGGTAGAAGGGATTTCCGAGTTCCTTGGAAAAGCATTCGAAAGCCCATCGCTGGGCGTTCGTCATCGCAATCAGCTTGTAGCGCTTGGCCAGGCGCGCAAGGGCGTCTGCGCTATCGGGAAAGGCTTTCCAGCTTTTTGCGGAATCGCGGAGCCGCTCTCCAAGGGCGCGTTCGGCGGGCAGGCCGAGATCCGGCGCGATCACCAGATAAACGCGAACGAGATCATCCGGGAACAGGCCGACATCAGGCAGATAGCGAGCCTTGCGATAGAGGGTCAGCGCAGCTTCGGCATCGATGGACACGCCATGCTCTTCAGCGATCTGCTTCAGGCATGTCGTCAGGCCGCTTTCGAAATCGATCAGCGTTCCGACCACGTCGAAGCTCAGATATTTGAAGTCTGCTAAACTCTTCGGCAATGTCATGCTCCTGTTTTGCAAGCGGATCACGGATGGGTCTTGATGTCGTCGCAGAATTCTGTGCTGTCAGTTTTGATCCGTAATCGCTTTGTTCCCGGCTTGGGCGGTGGCTTTTTGCGCTTTTCCCGCCTTCTTTCCGCCCATCATCGCAAGAATTGATCGTGGGATTCGCTGAAAGACCAGACCCCTGCGGCACAATATTCTGAATATGCCGTCAAAGCGGTATTTCCAGCGTAGCCCCTTCAAGCCATGGCGGCGCGCACGTCCGGGTCTTCCAGCGTCTGGTCCAGCGTCATGCGCGTACGTTCGATGATGGCATCGATTTCGCTTTCGGTGCAGCAGAGCGGCGGTGCGTAGCCCAGAACGCCGTTTCCGAAGGCGCGGATGACGAGGCCATTGTCCCAGGCGCGGTCGAAAATGCGGCGCGATGGGTCGGCAGCGGCAGGCAGAGGCGTCTTCTTCTGCTTGTCCGTCACCAGTTCGATGGCCGCCAGCATGCCGCGACCGCGCACGTCGCCGACCAGCGGGTGGTCTGCAAGGCTATGAAGTCCAGCCATCAACCGCGCACCGGCTTTGACGCCGTTTTCAAGAAGCCCGTTTTCATACAGTCTCAGCACTTCCAGCCCAACAGCTGCGCTGACAGGATGGGCCGAATAGGTGTAGCCATGGCCGATTGCAGCAGCACCGGCACCATCTGCAATCACATTATACACCCTGTCGGACATGAACACAGCACCCATCGGCACGTAGCCGGATGTCAGGCCTTTGGCTGTGGTCATGAAATCCGGCACGACATCATCTTCGGAACACGCAAAGAGTGGACCGGTGCGGCCAAAGCCGGTGATGACCTCATCGGCCACCAGCAGCACATCATACTCTTTGCAGACTTCATGCATGGCCTTCAACCAGCCGTTAGGCGGCACCAGAACGCCGCCTGAGCCCTGAATGGGCTCGACGTAAAAGGCAGCGACACGTTCCGCACCGATCTCCTCGATCTTCGCCCGCAAAGCGGCAACGGAAGAGGCGATAATGGCGTGCGGGTCGGTGCCGACAGGGTTGCGATAGGCATAATGCGACGGAATTTTGTGCTGCCAATCGAACGGGAGACCGAAGCCCGCATGAAATATCGGGAGCGCGGTCAGGCCCGCACCGACCGTGCTGGAACCATGGTAGCCCTGTTCCAGAGAGATGAACTGGTCCTTCTGCGGCGTACCGAGAGAATGGTAATAATAACGGATGAAGCGAACCGTGCTGTCCACCGCATCGGAACCACCGAGCGTGAAATAGATGTGGGTGAGATCGCCCGGCGCGCGATCTGCCAGTTCCGATGCCAGACGGATCGCGGCTTCCGAACCTAGGCTGAAATAGCCCGTCGCATAGGGAAGCTCGCGCATCTGTTTTGCAGCCGCTTCCACGATGCTTTCGTGGCCGTAACCGGCATTCACACACCACAGACCGGCGAAGCCATCGATCATCTGATGGCCGCTCATGTCGGTCACGGTGGCGCCCTTGGCGGATTTCAACACCCGGACGCCAAGCTTTTCATGGCCTCTGTAAGACGCAACGGGATGGACCAGATGTGCGCGGTCGAGTTCGATAAGGGAATTGCTGAGCATAACGATCTCCAGGATCAACCGAGGGCCTGACTGGCCAATGCAAATGTTTGAGGGACGAATGTTTGAGTGGTGGTGTGGTCGCGGGGCTTTGCATCCCGCACCATGGCAATGCCGCCGCCGACATGGGACAGACCGAGGTCCGTTAGCCACGGCGCAAGGCCGGTTTGTTCGCTTGTATCGACGCGGAGAAAACGTCCGTCTTTTCCGGCAAACAGAAAGGAAAGCAGCATTTTGGCATCTACGGCATTTTCTGCCACGACAGGTCCGGCGACCTCACCACGCCCAAAGTTGCGAATAGCGCCGAAGCCGGAAATGCGGCCGCCACGACGAATGACGGCAAGGCGGCCATATTCGGCCAGGTAGCCAAGAAGATTGTGGCGATCCATGCCGCAGGCTGCGCGATCAAGGCTCAGGCATTCCGTCAAATCCTGCGTGCCTGCCCACTCCACACCTTCACTTGGCTGGATGGGCGAAACCTGCCCCTGATGCTGGACGATGCGGTGTGTCTCGCGAAAACCGAGCTTTTCATAGAGCGGTAATCCGTCCTGCGTGGCAACCAGCCTGCATTCGCGCCCACTTGCGGCGTTGAGCGCAAAATCCATCAAACGCTTGCCGATACCGAGCCCACGCATGGTTTCATCGACAATGACCATATTAATGGTCGCGACATCATCGCCATAGAGCGTTGCCATGGCTGTTCCGAGAACGCGGTCCTGATGCACGGCAGCGACGCCTTTGCTGAGCGCAAGGCCCATGGCCCAGTCTTCGATCCGGTGCGGCCATTGCGCCTGTTGCGAGAGTGCCAGTGCACCCTCCAAGTGGTCGGGCGTGAATTCAACGAGATCGATCTGGCTCGCCAGCATGGCGTATTCCCTCGCGGCATGTTTGCTTTCTTCATTGATAGCCCTTGGTGCAAAGAAGATCGTCCTGACCTCAGCGTCGGTTTAATCAGTTTGCGCTGTCTGTGGCGGGGGCTGCCGCATCTTATGCTGCGGCGACGGCTGATGGTCTGGAGGATCGCCCTGACGAGACGAGTTTGCGCAACTCTCTGCCAAAGCGCCGCATCTTTACGCAACAATCTGCTTCGCTTCAGGGTGATTGCGGTGACCGCAGCCGAATTCCGGCAACTATTATGGCTTCATAAAGAGCGCAGCCCTAAGGCCAATCCAGAGGACAGAACGACATGACCCAGTTTCGCCCCAAGTACATCACCTTCGATTGCTACGGTACACTGACCAACTTCCAGATGGCGGAAGCGGCGCAGGCGCTTTATGGCGACCGGCTGGATGCACAGCAAATGGCGCAATTCATCAAGAACTTTGCGGCCTACCGGCTGGATGAGATTCTGGGAGACTGGAAGCCTTATAATGAAGTCGTTCACAACGCCGTGGAGCGCGCCTGCCGCAAGAATGGTGTGACCTTCAAGGACGAGGACGGTCGCTTCGTTTACGAGCAGGTGCCGAGCTGGGGTCCGCATGCGGATGTTCCCGCCGGTCTGTCCAAGGTGGCCAAGGAAATTCCGCTGGTTATCCTGTCCAACGCCATGAACGAGCAGATCATGCACAATGTGGAAAAGCTGGGCGCGCCATTCCATGCGGTTTACACCGCGCAGCAGGCCACTGCCTATAAGCCGCGTTTCAAGGCATTCGAATATATGTTCGACATGCTGGGCTGCAACCCGGAAGACATTCTCCACGTCTCCTCGTCGTTCCGCTACGATCTGATGTCTGCGCATGATCTCGGCATCAAGAACAAGGTCTGGGTTAACAGAGGCCATGAACCGGCCAATCCCTATTACGGCTATACGGAAATCAAGGATATATCGGGTCTCGCGGGCGTCGTCGGGCTTTAACGCAGTAAACAAGGGGAATGAGGACGATGCAGTTCAAATCCTACTGGCACGACACGGCCCCCGTTTTTACCTCTGCGGCAACGGGACAGGTGGAAGGCACGTTCGATGTCGCCATTATCGGCGGCGGCTTTACCGGACTTTCGGCGGCCCGCAGTCTGGCCAAGGGCGGCGCGAAAGTGGTGGTGCTGGAAGCGCAGCATGTTGGCTTTGGCGGCTCCGGTCGCAATGGCGGGCATCTGAACAACGGCATCGCGCACAGCTTCATCTCGGCGAAGGAGCATTTAGGTGTAGAGCGCGCCAGCGCGCTCTACCGTGCCTATGACGCGTCAGTCGATACGATCGAGGCGATCGTTGCAGAAGAGGGCATCGACTGCAGCTTCCGCCGTGCCGGCAAGCTGAAACTGGCATCGAAACCTGCCCACATGGATGCGATTGCGAAGAATTTCGAGGTTGTCCATCGCGAGATCGATCTCGATACTGCGCTTCTTTCCAAGGCTGATCTCAAGACGGAAATTGGTTCGGATGATTTTCACGGCGCGATGCTGTCGAAGAAAAGCGGCATGATGCATATGGGCCGTTTCGTGCATGGCATCGCGGAAGCCTGCGTGCGCCACGGCGTGACCATTTTCGAAAAGGCTCCGGTCACGGATCGCAGCAAACAGGGCGGCATTCATCGGCTGACCACACCGCGCGGCTTTGTCGACGCGCGCAATGTCGTCGTTGCCACCAATGCCTACACATCCGGCCCGTTCGATTATTTCAAGCGCCGCATCATTCCCGTCGGTAGCTTCATCGTGGCGACACGGCCGCTCAGCGATTCTGAAGTCGCCTCTGTCATGCCCGGCAACCGCACCTGCGTTACCTCCATGAATATCGGCAACTATTTCCGGCTATCGCCAGACAACCGTCTGATCTTCGGCGGCCGCGCGCGTTTTTCGGCAACGTCGGATGCGCGCTCTGATGCCAAAAGCGGTGAAATACTTAAGGGCGGCCTTGCCGAGATGTTCCCGCAGCTGCGTGGCGTCGATATCGACTATTGCTGGGGCGGTCTGGTCGGCATGACCAGCGACCGTTTCCCGCGTGCAGGCGAAGTCGAAGGCGTGAACTTTGCCATGGGCTATTCGGGCCATGGCGCACAGATGTCGATCCATATGGGCACGTTGATTGCCGATAAGCTGCTGGGCAGACCGGATCGTAATCCGCTAAAGGGCCTGGATTGGAACGCCGTGCCTGGCTATTCCGGCAAGCCCTGGTTCCTGCCTGTGGTCGGCTTCTATTACAAGATGCTCGACAAGTTTCAGTGAAAGATAGGCCCGCAACGATCACGCTGCGGGCCTCTTCGTTTCAGTTCAGGCCGCCGATGTGGAAGGCCTTGGTTTCCAGATATTCCTCGATACCGCATTGTGCGCCTTCACGACCAAGGCCGGACTGCTTGACGCCGCCAAAGGGTGCGACTTCCATGGAAACGGAACCGGTGTTGAGCCCGACCATGCCGAATTCCAGTGCTTCCCCCACGCGCCAGGACCGCTTCAGGCTTTCCGTGTAGAAATAGGCCGCAAGACCGAAAGGTGTGCCGTTGGCGATGGCAATCGCTTCTTCTTCCGTCTCGAAGCGGAAGAGCGGTGCGACAGGTCCAAAAGTTTCCTCGCCGGCTAGCAGCATGTCTGTCGTGGCGCCACCCAGCACGATGGGTGCGGTGAATTGATCGCCCGCAGGCAATGTCGGTCGCGTCGACAGGATTTCAGCGCCCTTGGAAAGGGCGTCTTCAACATGGCGGTTGATCTTGTCGATGGCGGCAGCGTTGATCATCGGACCGATATCGATATTGGCCTCAGTCCCCGGTCCGACCTTCATGGCCGAAACTCGCGCCGACAGCTTCGCTGCGAAGGCATCATAGACACCAGACTGTACCAGAATGCGGTTGGAGCAGACGCAGGTCTGGCCGCCATTGCGGAATTTGGACGCAATCGCGCCTTCGACGGCAAGATCAATGTCGGCATCGTCAAACACGATGAAAGGTGCATTGCCGCCGAGTTCGAGGCTCAGACGCTTGATGCTGTCTGCGGCACCACGCATCAGGAGCGAGCCGACGCGGGTGGAGCCGGTGAAGGAAATCTTGCGGACCGTCTCATTGGACAGCAATTCGTTACCGATGTCCGTCGGCATGCCGGTGACGATGTTGATGACGCCTGCCGGAATGCCGGCCCGCTCTGCCAGCACACCCAGTGCCAGCGCCGAATAGGGCGTGAACTCGGAAGGTTTGATGACGACGGTACAGCCAGCGGCAAGCGCTGGTGCGACCTTGCGGGTAATCATGGCATTAGGGAAGTTCCACGGCGTGATGATGCCGCAGACACCGACCGCTTCTTTCAGGATGACGATGCGGCGGTCTTTTGTGGGGGATGGAATGGTGTGACCATTGATACGCCGTGCTTCCTCGGCAAACCACTTGACGAAGGATGCGCCATAGCGGATTTCACCCTTGCCTTCGCTTAAGGGTTTTCCCTGTTCCATGGTCAGCAGCAGCCCGAGGTCGTCTTCGTGCTCGATCATCAGCGCATACCATTTTTCCAGAAGCGCCGCGCGCTCTGCATGGGTTCTGGCTTTCCACGGCGCGAAGGCCTTGGCCGCGGCATCGATGGCCGCGCGGGTTTCATCCCCGCCCATATCCGGCACGGTTCCCAGAACCTTTTGCGTAGCGGGATCGATGACATCGACCGTTTTGCCAGATGCCGCGTTCAGCCATTTACCGCCAATCAAACCTTGCTGCTGAAACAGGCCCTGATCTTTTAGAGCATTCATTCCATTCTCCTCTAAGACAATGCGCTCAGCACGGCTGCGGTAATCACGTCGGTTTTGTCCTTGCCAGGCACCGTTCCAACACCCTTGGCCGTGGTCGCCTCGATGGCCGAGATGATATCGGCGGCAGCTTCTTTTTCGCCGAGATGATCGAGCATCATCGCGCCCGACCAGATGGCTGCGATGGGATTGGCGATACCGAGATGCGCGATATCGGGCGCCGAGCCATGAACGGGCTCAAACATCGAGGGTGACGAGCGATCCGGGTTAATGTTGGCCGAGGCCGCAAAGCCCAACCCGCCCTGAATGGCCGCACCCAGATCGGTCAAAATATCGCCGAACAAGTTGGAAGCGACGACGACATCCAGCGTTTCCGGTGCCATGACCATGCGCGCTGCCATGGCGTCGATGTGATAGTTGATCACCTCCACGTCAGGATATTCGACAGCGATTTTCGCCGTCATTTCATCCCAGAACACCATGGAATATTTCTGGGCATTCGACTTGGTGATTGACGCGAGTTTTTTACGACGAGAGCGTGCCTGCTCGAAGCCGAAGCGCAAGATGCGCTCTACGCCCGTGCGGGTGAAGATCGAGGTTTCGACAGCCACTTCATCCGGCGTTCCGACATGAACGCGGCCACCCGCGCCGGAATATTCGCCTTCCGTGTTTTCACGGATGCAGAGAATATCGAAGGCATCCTTTTTCAACGGTCCTTCGACACCCGGCAGCAGGCGGTGGGGGCGGATGTTCGCATATTGCACGAAGGCCTTGCGGATCGGCAGCAGCAGACCGTGCAGAGAAACAGAATCCGGCACCTCAGCTGGCCAGCCAACAGCACCCAACAGGATGGCATCGAAACCACGCAGCTTTTCAATTCCATCCGCGGGCATCATCGCGCCGGTTTCCTTGTAGAAGGCGCAAGACCAAGGGAATGTTGTCTCGCTCAGCGTGAAGGTGTCCTGCTTTTTGGCTGCTGCCTGCAACACGGCCCAGGTGGCATCGATAACAGCAGTGCCGATGCCGTCACCGGGAATGAGTGCGATGGAATGATTTTTCATATGTAATATCCGCTTTAGAGATCGATAAGAACGCTTTTGGACTTCCGGTTTGCCATATAGGCCTCACGCCCCAGATCCTTGCCGATGCCGGAGCTTTTGTAGCCACCGGTCGGCAAAATGTGATCGCGCGAGCGTCCATAACGATTGACCCAGATTGTGCCCGCTTGCAACCTCCGCGTTACACGTATCGCCCGCGAAAGATCACGCGTGAAGACGCCTGCTGCCAGACCGTATGTCGGATGGTCAGCCAAGGCGAGAGCCTCGTCTTCATCCTGAAACGTCTGCAGCGTTAGAACCGGCCCGAAAATTTCCTCCGTCACAGCAGGCGAATCCTGTGTGACGTTGGCAAGCAAAGTCGGGGCGTAGAAATAGCCGGGGCGATCCATGATCTGCCCGCCCGTCAGGCACTCGGCACCGGAGCCAATGGTAGCGCGTACGATGGCATCGATACGTTCGATCTGCTTTTGCGAAATGATCGGGCTGTATTGGGTTTTCTCATCCCAGGTCGGCCCGGTTTCGACACGGCGCATGATGGCGGTGATCGCAGCAATCAGTTCCTCTGCGATCTCCTTGGCGACGATGAGGCGTGAGCCTGCCACGCAGGCCTGGCCCGCATTGGAAATGATGCTTTGCGCCACCGCCTTGGCTGTGCGCTCGATATCGGCGTCTGCAAAGACCACTTGCGGGCTCTTGCCGCCAAGCTCCAGCGTCATCGGCTTGATGCCGGTGCGCGCGACATTCTGCATGATGGCGGCACCGGCGGCGGTGGAGCCGGTGAAGCTGACCTTGGAAATATCCGCATGGCCGGTAATCGCATTGCCGGTGACCATGCCATCGCCCAGAACGATATTGATAAGCCCGGCGGGAATGCCTGCCTCGACCGAAAGCTCGGCAATGCGCAATGTCGAAAACGGCGTCATTTCGGATGGTTTTAGCACCACGGCATTGCCTGCCGCCAAGGCCGGGCCGAGCTTCCAGCCTGCCATCGACAGCGGAAAATTCCACGGGGTGATGGCCCCGACGACACCGTAGGGTTCGGTCATGATCATGCCGAGGCTCGTGTCGGAGGTCGGAACGAGATCGCTGCCTTCCTTGTCCGCGAATTCGGCAAAGAAGCGGATTTGCTCAGCAGTGACGGCGATATCACCTACCACCAGATGCCCGACGGGACGGGTGGAGGAAACCGCCTCAAGCTTCGCCAGATATTCCGCGTCCTGCTCGATCAAATCCGCCCAGCGTTGCATGGCGCGGGTGCGGTCTCGCGGGCGCACGCCACCCCAATTGCTGGCTTCAAGCGCCGTTTTGGAAGTCTGAACGGCCTGATCCACAAGATCGGCACTGGCGACCGGGCAATCACCAAATGCCACGCCATCCGAAGGGCGGTGCATGGCAATGCCCTCGCTGGCATTCACCTTCTCACCGCCAATGAAGTGGTAATGCGGCAGTGAAATCGTGTCTGGATCGAAGCTGAGCGTCATCGCTTTGTCACCCTTATGCCGGGTCCGTCACGGTTACGTAGATTTTGCGAACCGTTTCGATGGTGCGCCAGATGCCGACGAAGCCGGGCTTCATCATGAAGCTGTCGCCTGCGCGGTAGGTAACGGTGTCGCCGTCTTTTTCTTCCAGCTCGATAACGCCGGAGATGATGTGGCAAAACTCGTAGGTCGTGCCCTTGATGGAGTGTGTTTCGCCGGGCGTGGCTTCCCAAATGCCGGTGTGAACGGTGCCATCGCGGCAATCATCCAGCGCCCATGTTTTGAAGGATGGATTGCCGGAAATCAGACGCTCCGGAGTCGGCAGCGCCTCTTTCGGCGTCGTCTGCGGGTTGGTATCGATACGGGTGATGAGTGACATGGAATGTCCTTTCTGTGCTGTTCAGTAGCCGCGGCTGCGGTCGATGAGGCCGATGGGGTCGAGGCCGTTTGTGTGGCGGCGGATATTGTCGATAACGGCCATCGCTGCCGTTTCCGGCTGCGTGACGGACGCGATGTGCGGTGTGATGATGACGCCGGGGTGCTGCCACAGCGGATGGTCCGCAGGCAGCGGTTCCGGGTCGGTCACATCAAGCACCGCGCCGGACAGACGACCGCTGTTGAGCGCGTCTATCAACGCTAATTGATCGAGCTGCTGCCCACGCCCGGCATGAATGAGGGCCGCACCAGCGGGCAGCTTTGCGAAGAGTTCGGCGTTCAGAAATCCGCGCGTCTCAGGTGTCAGCGGCAGCAGGCAGATGAGGATATCCGTCTGCGCCAGAAAGCCATCAAGCTGATCTGCGCCGTGGTGGCAGGTCACGCCATCGATGGCATGTGCGCTGCGGCTCCAGCCAGAGAGCGGAAAGCCAAACGGTTTCAGCCGCTCCAGAACCGCCTTGCCGAGATGGCCGAGACCCAGCACGCCAACGCTCCGCTGATGCGCCTGCTTTACCGGCAGCGCTTTCCATTCGGCTTTTGCCTGCTGTGCCAGATAGTCCGGCAGGCGACGGTGGAGTGCCAGAACGCCGAGCGTCACATATTCCTGCATCATTCTGCTGATGCCGTCTTCCACCATGCGCACCAGTTTGACATGGGCGGGCAGAACCGATGTATCGAACTGGTCGATACCGGCCCCGATGGAAAACAGGATTTCCAGATTTTTGTAGCGCGCAAGGTCCGCTGGTGCCGTCCAGGTGATGAGATAACGCACGCTATCGGGATCGACGGAGGTCGGATCGGACACAAAGGGCACCTCTGGCAGCTCCTGCGCAAAGTGCTCGGCGAAGATTTTCGCGCGCGCTGCGTCGGAATTGAACAGAAATGTCATGCGCCAGCCCTCGTCTTTCAGTCGCTCGAAGTTGGCGTATTTCAAACGGCAGGATGCACTGAAGCAACGATGGATCGCAGCACATCTGACCGATTTGGCCGCATCAGGCGCTCAATCTCGTTCCAAGCTCACGCAGCATGTTGTGGCAGGCGGCGAGTTCGTCGCGGGTAATGAACTCGTTTGCCTTGTGCGCGCGTGCGATATCACCGGGACCGCAGATAATGCTGTCGATGCCGGCTGCCTGATAAAGCCCCGCTTCGGTGCCATAACTGACGGCAGCCAGTGGCTCGATGCCGGTCAGGTTTCGCATGAGAGCGGTTAGAGGTGCACTTGCTGCGAGTGAAAGGGCCGGGTATTCACTCAAGGTATCGAAGCTGACGTCGAAACCATCCGCTTGCAACGCTGCTGTCGCGTTGCGCAGTGGTTCGAGCAGGCTGGCGGGCGAGACACCGGAAATTGCCCTTGCTTCTATATCGGCGATGCAGAGGTCGGGAATGATGTTGACGGCCTGCCCGCCTTTGATCGTGCCGACCTGAAGCGAGGAGTAGGGCGGTTCGAAATTGCTGTCGAAAGGACCATGCGTAAACGCGTTGGCGGCGTTCACGGCGCTTGTCAGTATCTCGCTCATGGCATGAATGGCGTTCAGGCCAAGATCGGGTCGTGAGGAATGGCCCGAGCGACCCCGGACGGTAATCCGTGCCGCCGCTTTGCCCTTGTGTGCGCGGATGGCTCGCAAGCCGCTTGGCTCGCCGATGATGCACATATCCGGAAGCGCACACAGCGTGGGGATGAGTTTGATGAGATGCGGCACACCTTTGCAACCGGCTTCCTCATCATAGGAAAAGGCAAGATGGATGGGCCGCTTCAAGGGCATTGTCGCAAATTCTGGCAGGGCGGCAAGTGCGCAGGCCAGAAAGCCCTTCATGTCGCTGGTGCCGCGTCCGTAGAGTCTGTCGCCATCGGCACGCAGAGAAAACGGGTCGCTCGACCAGTCCGCTTCGCCTGCCGGAACGACGTCCATATGGCCGGACAGAATAACGCCGGGCACATTGCGTGGGCCGATGGTTGCAAAGAGATTGGCGCGATCTCCTTCCGGGCCGATCGCCGTCGTGACATGCGCGCCATGGCTTTGCGCGTAATCGGCAATCCAGGCAACGATATCGGCATTGGGCGTGCCTACCACGGAGGCGAAAGAAACCAAGCGTTCCAGGATGTCTTGTGCCGTCATCATCGCCTCTCATCGTTTTCGCCAAAATAAGGCCTGCTCGCTCCAATTTCCGCCAAAAGGACGCTCGTTTCAGCGTAAACTGCTGAAACTGCGCCAGATTCGAGTGAAATATTTGCTGGGGATCGCTTAAAGCTTGAAAACGGGTTTCAGAATCCGGACAGACGGAAGAGGCAGGTTCGCCATGGCGAGAAACCTGCGAGGGGGGCGCTGTGGCCAATCATGACACCATACAGCTGGAGACCTTTGAGCTGACGCTTCAGGACATTGCCGATGTGGATATCGAAAAGCTGCATGCTTTGTCCATCGGCGTCGGCTGGCCGCACCGGCCCAAGGACTGGCAGATGCTGTTGGAAAACGGCAGGGGTGTGGTGGCCGTGGACGCCATAGGACGGCTGGCGGGATCTGCCATGTGGTTCGATTTCGGCTCGGCCTTTTCCACCATCGGCATGGTCATCATCCCGCCCCGGCTTCAGGCACGGGGCGCGGGAAGCTGGATGATGCTGCATGTGATGCAGCAGGCGGGAAAGCGACGGTTCGGCCTCAACGCCACGCGCGCGGCAAAGCGGCTCTACCAATCCATGGGCTTTACGATTGAAAAGACGGTGTTTCAGTGTCAGGGCGAGGCAACACCCATTGCAACGCCAGTTGTTTCCGGTGGTGCGGAGCTGCGGGCGCTGGCATCCGGCGATGTGGAAGCCATTCTTGCATTGGATGACAAGGCCTTTGGTGCCAGTCGTGCAACGCTGTTCAACGCCTTACTGCCCGTATCCAAAGGTCTGGTGCTGGTGCGTGACCAGCGCATCGAAGCATTCTCGCTGTGTCGGCGTTTTGGGCGCGGCGCGCTGATTGGCCCCGTCGTCGCATTGAACGAAGAGGATGCAATCGCAGTCACGCATCCACATGTCGTGGAGCATGCGGGTAACTTCCTGCGCCTCGACACGCGCGAAGAAAGCGGCGCCTTCGCACATTACCTCGCACAATCGGGCCTCGCCGTGTTCGACACCGTCACCACTATGTCGCTCGGCGGGCGCTGGATGCCGGGTCAGGACGAGGATCAGGCATTGCGACCCAAAACATGGGCGCTTGCCAGCCAAGCGTTCGGTTGATCAAATTGGCAAAGACGCCGATCCGGCCTCGTCCTTGCACCCAAGATTACGGCCCGTCGCAGACCGGTGCCTGTCCCGTCACAACCTCACCCACCTCGACGCCATAAGCGCGAAAGCCCTGCGCATCGAGCGTGATGATGCGGTAGCACGGATTGCCGCTGGTCCAGAAAGGTATCGGGCTCGTCAGATCGGTAATGAAGCGATGCGCGCAGGCCTGGCCAGAGCTGAAGGCGATGCCTTCCGCGCTGGTGCCTGCCAGTGGCACATGGATGTGGCCGAAGACGATGTGCCGGACGCCGCCCTTATGCGCAGCGAGCAGGCGCATCACGGCACCATCATCATGCATGCCGATCTTGTCGAAATGGGCGATGCCGCAATCCATTGGCGGATGGTGGATGAAGACCGTGACGGGCTTGTCGCCAGCACTCGCCAGCGCATCTGCGAGGAAGGCCAGCCGGTCGTCATCAAAAATACCGCCGATAACGCCAGCCTCGTGGCTATCGAGGAAGATCAGCCGTCCGAAATCGGTATCGAGATAAGACTGGATATAGCCTTTGCTATCGAGGGGATGGTCGGGAAAGGCTGCGATGAAGTTGCCCCGGTCATCATGGTTGCCGAGCATCAGGCGTACATCGAATGGTGCATGGGACAGAATATCGCGCAGGATGTCGTAGGCTTCCGGATCACCGTAATTGCAAAGGTCGCCGGTCATAACAAGCAGATCAGTATCCGCATGTTTGGCCAGTATATCGGCCATGGTCGCGCGCAGATGCTTTTCTGGGTCGACGCCGTTGACGGACTGACCGGAGAGCATGAGGTGCGTATCGGTGATCTGGATGATTTTCATGATGGAGATTTCCGGCATTGAAACTGGCCGCGAAGGGAAACTCCGCGGCCGTGGGTGATATATCTAAGGGTTACTTCATCAGGCCGTTGGTCTGCTCTACAATCTGCTTCAGACCGTCTTCTGGCGTCACTTCGCCGCGCATAACGGTGCCGATGATATCGCGCTGGGTGCGCCAGATACGGACGGAATCACCACCCGGATAACCGGCCCATGGCAGCGAGCGCTCAGCCTGCAAGGAAGCAGTCTTCACATTCGGATGCTCGGCGTAGTATGGCGCCAGAAAGTCTGGACCAGTGGCCAGCTTGTTGGTTGGCAGGTAGCCGGTGATGCGAACGATGACGTTCTGCGCTTCCGGACCGGTGATCCACTTGAGATACTTCCAGGCTGCATCCTGCTTGGCCTTGTCCTGCGTCAGCATGACAGCCGAGTTGCCGCCCGTGGGTACGCCACCCTTTTCCGGGTTGTCGAGCGGGAAGGTCGATGTCTTCAGCTCGAAGCGGTTGCCGACCAGTCCTTCCACGGTCTGCACATGGGCAGGCGTGGAGAAGATGAAGCCTGTGAGACCTGCGCCGAACTGCTGACGGGACTGGTCCCAATCGAGCAGGTTCTGGCCACCTTCGGTGACGAAACGGCGGGTCAGCTTCAGGGCATTGAGGCCGATTTCATTGTTGAAGGCTACGGTCTTGGTGGCTTCGTCTACCAGCTTGCCGCCCTGCTGGAAGATCAGCGCCTGCCACAACCAGTCATCCGGCCACAGGTTGATGTCATAGCCCATGCCAGCGATCTTGCTGTCTTGCTGGTGGATTTTGTTGGCGAGCGCAATCAGGCCATCGAATGTCTTCGGCATGTTGTCTGGGTCGCCACCGGCTTTGCGCACCAGTTCGGCGTTGATGTAGATGATCGGCGAGGAAGCGTTGACCGGGAGACCGTACTGCTTGCCATCGATCTTGCCGAGAGCCGCCATGTTCGGCGTATAGTTCTTGTCGAGAAACGTCTGACCGCCTTCGGCTTCGATGAAGGGAGCCAGATCCGTGATCTGGTTGCGAGGCGCAAGCGTGTGCACCAGTTCCGCCGTCAGATTGTAACCGGAGAAGTAGACGTCCGGCAGATTGCCGGTGACGGCAGCGCGGAGCACCTGCTGCTGGCCTTCATTGTAGCCCGGTGCCGGAGCCAGAAAGTTGATCTTGATATCCGGATTTTTCTTCATGAATTCATCGGCCAGCGGCTGATGGAATTTGGTGAAGCCCGGCAGGTTGTAAAGCACGTTGAGCGTTACATCGGCAGCAAAGCTTGGCGTAGAAACGCCAGCGAGAGCGAGGCTGAAGGCCAGGCCGCCAAGAGCGGTCCGTCGGTTGATTTTCATGTCGGTCTCCAGAGAGTTCGGTTGGGGAGGAGGAGAGGGAAGTTACTTCACGCCGGTCATGGTGATGCCCGCGATGAAATGTCGTCTGGCCAGCAGGAAGCAGATGACCATGGGTGCCGTGATGATTGTTGCGCCCGCCATCAGCGCACCGTAATTCGCTCCGGATTCGACATCCGAGAAGAACAGCATGCCAAGTGGGGGCGGGGCCAGATTGGTATCGGTAACGACGATCATCGGCCAGTAAAGGTCGTTCCAATGCGCCACCAGCGAGAAAACGGAGAAAGCGGCCAGCGAAGGCAGCGACCCGCGTAGCACCAGCCGCCAGCAGATTTCCAACTCCGAAAACCCGTCCATGCGCGCCGCCTCGATGATTTCATCGGGGTAACTGCGGAAAGACTGATTGAAGAGAAAGATGGCAAAGACGGAAAGCAGGAACGGCATCATCATCGCGAAATAGGTGTTCAGCAGTTGCGCCTTTGCCAGCCCAACGAATAGCGGCAGTGCCAGCGCCTGAATGGGTACGCAGAGTGCGGCAATCACCAGTGTCAGCAGCAGCTTGCGGCCGGGAAAACGCAGTTTCGCCAGGGCATAAGCCGCCGGAACCGCGGTCAGAATCTGCACGATCAGAATGCCGAAACAGACAATGACGCCGTTCATCATGAAACGCAGCATCGGCACTTGGCTGGCAGCGCGCGTGTAATTGTCCACTGCGTCAAAATTCTGCGGGATCGGCCAGAGCGATACGCTGAAGATTTCCGCTGGCGAGCGGATCGAGGTCAGAAACATCCAGTAGAACGGCAGGAGCATCACGAATGCGCCTGCGGTGAGGATGACATGCGGCAGGTATTTGCGAAGCGCGACCATCAGTAATGCACCTTCCGGTCCATGTGCAGCGTCTGACCGATTGACAGAACCAGAACGATGACGAGGAAAATCAGCGTCAGGGCGGCTGCGTAACCGGTGTTGGAATACTCAAAACCCTCGAGATACAGCGCAAACAGCAGCACTTCCGATCCGGACCGGCCCTTGGTCAGAACCGCCACCGTCTCAAAAACCTTGAAGGCGGAGATCGAGGTGGTGACGACGACGAACATCGTGGTCGGTCCCAGCATCGGCCATGTGACTTTGAAGAAGCGGTCGATCGGATTCTTTGCGCCATCTAGCCGGATCGCCTCATGCAAGTCCTTCGGAATGGCCGTCAGGCCAGCCAGAACCAGAACCATGTTGAAGCCGAGCACCTGCCAGATGCCGATAATGGCCATGGTCGGAATGAGCAGCGACGGGTTGGATAGAAAGCCCACGGGCTCGAAACCCATCCATTTGATCGCTGCGTTGACGGGACCAAGCGATGGGTGGAGCAGGAACTGAAACACCGTTGCCATAGCCACCAGCGTCGCCGTGACGGGCAGGAAGTAGGCGATTTCCCAGAAAGCACGGCTACGCTTGCGGTTATAGACCAGAAGCGCGATGCCGAGCGCTAGGAACACGCCTGCGGGAATCACGATGACCGCGTAAAGCACGGTATTCGCCAAAGCGCGCAAAAAGACGGGGTCGCTGAATGCCTTCTGAAAATTATGGAAGCCAACGAATTTTGTCGATAGCGCGCCGAGTTGATAGTCGGTGACCGAGAAGACGGCGAGGACGATCATCGGGATGATATAGATCGCCAGCAGGAGCAAAACTGCGGGCAAGACGAACAGAATGCCGCGCCATGCCATGCGCCGCGCCGTCGATGATCTTTGAGATCTCGTCTTGGAAATGGTCTCGGTAATTGGGGTGACCATGCTCACGCCGGCACCTGTTCGTGAACCGTGATTTCGCAGCGCTTCTCGTCGGAGCCGAAGAGATGCGCATTGCCCTTGGCAAAGCCAAGCCGAATTTTGCCTTCGCTCCCAGCGCCCAGTTGATCGCCCGCCCTTTGGCGCATGACGATATGGATGGAGTCATCATCGCTCAACTGGCAGGTCACGAAACGGTCAGCGCCTTGCGTTTCGGTGCGCAGAACACGCGCTTCAATGCCATCAGCGGCAGGAAAAATGTCTTCGGCACGAAGGCCAAGCGTTGCCGGGCCAGAGGCAATGTTTGAGGTGCGAAGACCGAGTTTGCGCCCGAACAGGACGATCTCGCCGGATGCATCCGTTTCGACAGGCAGCAGATTGATCGACGGCGTGCCGATGAACCGCGCTACAGTCAGCGTCGCGGGCTGCTGGTAAAGCTCATCCGGCGTGCCCAGTTGCTCAATATGGCCTTCCGACATCAGCGCGATGCGGTCGGACATCGTCATCGCTTCGATCTGGTCATGGGTGACATAAATGAATGTCGCGCCAAGGCGGCTGTGCAGATTGGTGAGTTCCCCGCGCATATGGGCGCGCAGCTTGGCATCGAGGTTCGATAACGGCTCGTCCATGAGAAAGGCAGCAGGCGAACGCACAAGCGCCCGGGCAAGCGCCACGCGCTGGCGTTGTCCGCCGGAAAGCTGGGCGGGTCTGCGATCCAGTAAATGGCTGATCTGGAGAACATCTGCCGCATCCATGACTGCGGCGTCGATCTCGCGCACTATCTCGGCATTGGAGACCATGCGTCCGATCAGCGGAAATCTTGCCCAGAACGACAGGCGGCGCATGCGTAGCGGCGTCGCAATATTGTCGCGCACGGTCATGTGCGGATAAAGCGCGTAGGACTGGAACACCATGGCAAGGTTGCGATCCGCCGGATCGACATCCGTCACATCGCGGCTGCCGATGGAAACGCTGCCGCGATCTGCCGCTTCCAGACCCGCGATGATCCGCAGCAATGTGGACTTGCCACATCCAGACATGCCCACAAGCGAAAGAAATTCGCCGGGACGAATGGAAAGGTCGATGCCTTTGAGCACATCATCTGCTCCAAAGCCTTTTCCTATTCCCGAAATATTTAGCGATTGAGGCTGCATTCTGCGCTCCTTTTCGAAGGCGCGTATGAAGCCGCTACATGACGGTGTTGCGACAGTTTTGAGAAGATTCCGTAACGCTGAAATGCTTGGAAGATCAGGGGTTGTGCGTCTAGAGATAGCAGTGTCGCATCACGCGCAGAACGACGGTGATTGCCATATCGTCGAAAAACTCTTCGTGAACGTCTCAAATCCATACACCAAGCCGCTGCTTTGTCCTTGACTTGCCAAAGTCACGCCTTAGCAGAGGCTTGTGCCCGAAAGGCCTCTCATGCCATGAGGGCACAAGCCGTGGAGACTGAACAATGATAAGAACCATCGTGGCCGGACACTTTTGGGCAGGACTGGCGTTTGGAGCATCCGTTTTTGCAAGCGGCATTGCCAATGCAACGCCTGTTCTGGTCGTGGACACTGCAAGTCACCAAGTCCTCTATCAGGAGGATGCGGGAGTGCCCTGGTATCCGGCATCGACAACGAAGCTTATGACGGCGCTCGTTGTTTTCGAAGCGCTGCGAGTCGGTGACGTCACGCTGACGACGCCCGTGATGATGACACGCAATGCCACGAAGCAGGCCTTTCTGGAATCGGGCCTCACCTTCGGCCGGACGATGACACTTGAGGACGCGCTCTTTGCAGCGTTGACCGCCTCGGCAAACGACGTCGCAGTCGCTCTCGCAGAAGCCGTGGCATCGGACGAAGCTGCCTTCGTTCAAAGAATGAATGCCGAAGCGACGCGCCTTGGCATGACAGGAACGCATTTTGCCAGCCCCAATGGCCTGTTCAGCCGCAGCAACTATTCCACCGCGCGCGATCTTGCGCTGCTTGGCATGGAAATCGACCGGGCGTTTCCGGAATATAGCCGCTTCTTTCAGGATTCTGCCGTCACGATTGACGGCAAAGAGATCAAATCCAACAACGCCCTCTTGACCCGCTTCAGCGGCACGGTTGGCATGAAAACAGGCTTCCTCTGCGCATCTGGCCGCAACTATGTCGGCCTTGCGACACGAAATGGAAAGCGTGTGATGGTGGTGATGCTGGGCGCGACGACGGAGCGCGAACGCAATGAACGATCCGCGCAATATCTGACTGAGGCCTTCGACGGTCGCTTGAACCCTTCCGGCCCTTTAGAGGCGTTACAGAACCGCACGGATGTCGCGCCGCAGGACATGCGCATCCGGCTCTGCACCGACAAAAGCGTGGCTTACGAAGCCGAGCGTGAAGCGCTTTACCCCATGGGACTGCCAGGCCACGAGACCTATCTGAACGACCAGATCGAAGGCAAGGTCCGTGCAATCATCACATGGGCGAGCGACACGGCAATTGACGTGCCGGTTCCGAAGCCACGTCCGTTGACACAACCACAGGCGACGGGCTCTGCGGGCTGAGTGTTTGGCCTCGACGTCAGGGTTAGAAGTGCGGAGCCGTATAGCTTTACAGCGGTTCCGTGACGCGGTGAGGTCGCGTTGGATTCAGCATTGCCGGTCGTCGTATAACAGTCATACTGGGCGTGTACCTGCTGATTTCCTCCCGCCGGATTCGCTGCCATGCCTCCCATCATTCATGCAGATAATGCTAAAAAATGGTTTGCTCAAAGGGTGCCGCAGCCGGGCCTTTACGGGGCGCTGCTCAACTTTCTGGCGCCCGTGACGAAGCAGGTCAAGGCGGTGGATGGCATATCCTTTGCCATCGAAGCTGGAGAGGCCGTGGGATATCTCGGTCCCAACGGCGCGGGCAAGTCCACCATGATCAAGATGCTGACGGGTGTTCTGGTGCCGACATCCGGCTCTGTCGAGGTGCTTGGTCGTGTGCCCCATGCGGATCGCATCGCCAATGCGCGCGACATCGGCGTGGTGTTCGGCCAGCGCAGCCAGTTGTGGTGGGAGCTGCCACTTTTTGAAAGTTTCGAGCTGCATCGGCGCATATACCGGATCGAACAGGCGCAATTTGAGAAAGCTCAGGCTGACCTTGTCGATATGCTGCAGATCGGCCCCTTTTTCGATAGGCCGGTGCGGCAACTGAGCCTCGGTCAGCGCATGCGCGGCGAGATTGCGATGACGCTGTTGCACCAGCCCAAAATCCTGTTTCTCGACGAGCCGACAATCGGCCTCGATGTCGTGGCGAAGGATGTGGTGCGCAAACTGCTGGCCCGTATCAACCGGGAGCGTGGCACGACGATCATCCTGACCACTCACGATCTGCGTGATATCGAGGAAATATGTCCTCGACTGATCATGGTCGATGATGGAAAGCTGTTGTTCGACGGACCACTGGCAGGCCTCAACGCGTCCTTCGGTGCAAGACGTAAACTTACGCTGGAATTCGCTACCGACCCCGGAACGGTCAAGCTTGCCGATGCCGAGCCGGCAGGTGGCGAGGGGATTGTTCGCACATTCTGGCTGACGGATGAAAATCGCTCGCTGGTCGATATCGTCACCACACTTGTGGCCGACGCCAAGCTGGTAGACGTGCACCTGCACGAACCGGATATTGAAGAGGTCATCCGCACCTATTATCAGTCCAGGGAGGCATCGACAAAACCGGACGCTGCCAAGTCCGTGCTGATGTCAAAGCGTGCGGGGTAGCACCATGTTTCTCGCTTTTGCTTCAGCTGGCTTTCGCATTCAGGCAAGTTTTCGCGCGCAGTTCTGGTTCAAGCTGTTCGGGGGCGTGCTGAACGTGGTCGCCCGCGTCTCGATATGGCAGGCAGTGCTTTCCCATGGTGCGGCCTCGACCGATATCAGCCTTCAGCAGATGATCACCTATTCGATCCTCGGTGCAACCATGTTTTCGACCTGGGACGCCAACCAGATTTTGCGCGAGATCGGCGCGGATATCCGCAGCGGTGATGTTATCAGCCAGCTTATGCGGCCTTACAGCTACCCTGTCTCGCTGTTCGCGCGTCAGCTGGGCGTGCGTGGTCATGAAATGCTTATGGTTGGTATCCCTGTTTTCATTCTCATGAGCGCAATCTACGGCGTGCAGCCACCAGCGAGCTTAGGGCATGCCGCGCTGTTCGTCATCGCTATCGGGCTGTCACTGCTGCTGCTGTTCACGATCTCCATTGCCGTTTCCATGATCGGCTTTTGGGTTATGGATATGTTGTCGCTGGAATGGTTGCTGCGTGGCACACTCGCGCTGTTTTCCGGCGGCCTCGTGCCACTGTGGTTTTACCCAGATGCCTTGGCCAGCTCAGTCCTCCATCTGCCCTTCGCCTGGATCACATTTTATCCGCTGGCGATCTATCTCGGTGAGCTGGATTTGGCAGCAAGTGTGCTGCATCTTTTCTACGGCGCGATCTGGGCCGTGCTTTTGATTTGCATCGTGGGCCTTATGTGGCGGGCTGCCTGCCGCCGCATGGTCGTGCAGGGAGGCTGAAATGCGACATACGCTTTCGCTCTATATGCATATCATGCGCATGCAATTGCGCACCCGGCTGCAGTATCGTGGAAACCTCGTCATCGGCTGGGTCGCACAGGCCTTCGGTTATGCCAGCGTTTATACGACCATTTGGATCATCGCCAGCCGGTTTGAAAGGCTGGGAGGATGGGTCTGGCCAGAAATTGCTTTTATGCTCGGCTTCCATGTTCTCGGTTACGCGCTTGGCGCCGTTTTCACTCTGGTACAGCTGCGCAATATGGAAGAGCTGGTGCGGCTGGGCACTTACGATACCCTGCTGGTGCGGCCGGTCAGCCCTTGGGCATTTCTGGCTTTTTCCGGAATCAATATCGAATATGGAGGCCATATTGCGCTTGGGATCGGACTGATGGTGTGGGCGCTGCCGCAACTGACCATAGACTGGTCGGTGCTGACAGCACTGCAGCTTGCCGCAAGCCTCATCAGCGCAGCATTGCTGACTGGCGCGATGCTGACAATTGTCGGCGCCATGGCGCTGGTGCTCAGTCGCTCACGCTATCTGTTCGGCATTTATTTCGATTTCTGGGAACTGTCGCGTTATCCGCTGACCATTTTTGCGCTTCCCCTCCAGTTCCTCCTCTTATCGGTGGTGCCTCTCGGCTACATGGCCTACGTGCCAGTCGCATCATTGCTGGGCAAGCCCGTACCGCTTATTGGTGAGGCTGCACCGCTGGCTTCCATTTTGGCAGGTCCAGCAGCCGTGTTGGTGGCTTCCGTGGTATGGAAGGCCTGCCAGCGCCGATATCAGGGCGCAGGTGGATGAGGGTTGTCAGTCAAGCATCGACGCCTGCCTCATCAGTTCAAGAGGTAGAGTTCGATCAAGCGTTTCATGGCAAAACTGGATTTGCACTGCCTATGTCCCGGATGTTGCGGGATTCGTCATGATTGTTGTTTTTGAGACGAACAGGACTCTTGTTTTAAAACCTGCCTGCTGAAAACGCGGCCAGATCTATCGGCGATGGCCGGTCTGCGATAACGTCGGCAACCAGGCATCCGGTGACAGGTCCTGTTGCCAGACCGACATGGCCATGACCGAAGGCGTAGACGATGTCTGGGGTTTGGCTGGAACGGCCGATGACCGGCAGCCCATCGGGTGTGGATGGGCGATGCCCCATCCAGCGATCGATGCGGCTTTCATCGAAGGGAGCCGAGAGGTCGGAATAGGTGCGTTTGGCGTGCCGTAGCAGGATATCCGCGCGCGCCCAGTCAGGCGCCGCGCTGCTGTTGGCAAGTTCAACCTGACCCGCGATCCGCAAGCCTGCCAGCGTCGGATTGTTCCCCATCTTCCCGTCCCCAGGCATAATCGGCATCGTACCCGTGGCGATGTCATGGGGTATGACGACATGATAACCACGCTCGCTTTCAAGCGGTACGGTGTCACCCGCCAGCGCTGCCAGACCCTTGGAATGAATACCCGCAGCGATGACTGCCCGGTCACATGCAATCGTGTCTGTTTCTGTCTGGACGGCAGTCAGTTTCTGCCCCGTCAGCTCAAAGCCTGTCACCTTCGCCGTGACGAGTTTCGCACCCAGCCCAACGGCATGCGCAACAATGGCGGTGACATAGCCGCCCGGATCGACACAATGGCCGCCCTTCTCGACAATCACCCCGAAGCCATAGCGTGGATCAAGATTGGGTTCGAGGGCGTGCAGTTCAGTCGGGGATAGCTCGCGGAAAGCGACACCGTTTTTGCGCCGTAATGACCATGCCAGCGCCTCTGCGTCGAAGGCCGCGCGGTCGGGATAGGCGTAGATCAGTCCCTTGCGCAGAATGAGATCGGAGCGGCCGATCTCTTGCGCCAACTTTTCGTGCCTTTCCGGTGCGTCGTGAAGCAGCGTGGAGAGAATGCCTGCCGTTCGCTCCACCTTGGCAACGGTCGCGCCCGCCGCAACAAAGCGCAGGAGCCATGGCGCAAGCCGAAGAATATGGCGCCAGCGAATGGCTAGCGGCCCGGCAGGATCAGCCATCATACCCGGCAGTCTCTTCCAAAGGCCCGGCATGGAAATGGGGATAATCGATGCCGGGCTTAGCCAGCCGCTGTTGCCGTAACTCGCGGCCTGTCGTCCACCTGGCTGGCCTGGCTCCACAATGGTCACCGCATGACCATCCCTTAGCAGTTCGATGGCGGTTGCTGCACCGACAATCCCGGCACCGATAATGACAACATGCTTTGTCATTCCTGAAACGCCTCCTGCCGAACGGAGCCGAATTTCGGCAGGATCATCAGAACCAGAATGACGGCAGCGGCAACCAGAAGAACCGCCGAAATGGGCCTATCAACGAATACCGACACGCTGCCTTTGGACAGGAACAGGGCGCGGCGAAAATTCTCTTCCATCAGAGGGCCGAGTATAAGGCCCATGACCAAAGGTGCTGCATCGCAATCGAGCTTGGCGAAGACGTAGCCAAGCACACCGAATATCGCCAGCAGCCACAGATCGAACACCGAGTTACCGAGGGAAAAGACGCCGATGGTGCAGAACACGATGATGGCGGGATAAAGATACTGGAACGGCACCGTCAGCAGCTTGGTCCAGATGCCGATCAGCGGCAGGTTCAAGACCAATAGCATCAGATTGCCAACCCACATGGAAACGATGACACCCCAAAAGATTTGCGGGTGATCGCTGATCAATGTCGGGCCGGGGGCTATGCCCTGCATGATCAGGGCACCGAACATCAGCGCCATGACGGCATTGGCCGGAAGCCCGAGCGTCAGCAGGGGCACGAAGGATGTCTGCGCTCCGGCATTGTTGGCGCTTTCCGGCGCAGCCACGCCCTCGATGGCACCTTCGCCAAAGCCTTCCGGGGGCTTTGCCACGCGCTTTTCGACGGCGTAGGCGGCAAAGGCGGCAAGCAGGGCTCCGCTGCCGGGTAGAAGACCAAGCACGGAGCCGATGCCGGTGCCGCGCAGGATAGACGGAGCCATGCGGCGAAAATCCTCGCGGCTCGGCAACATGGAGAAGAAGGGTGCCTTGATGGCCGTGCGACTGCCGGTATTTTCCAGATCGCGCACCAGTTCGCCGATGCCGAACAGCCCCATGGCAACGATGACGAAATTGACGCCGCTCGAAAGCTCTTCATAGCCAAGCATAAAGCGAGGTGCTGCTGTTTGAACGTCCTGCCCGACCAATCCGATCAATATGCCGATGAAGACCATGCCGAGCGCCTTGGGTAACGATCCCCGCGCCAGAACGATGGATGCAATAAGGCCGAGGATCATCAGGGAGAAATATTCGGCAGGGCCGAATAACAGCCCGAATTCGGCAAGAGAGGGTGCAAAAAGCGCAAGCAGAAGTGTCGCCACGGTTCCCGCAAAGAATGAGCCGAGGGCAGCAGTGGCGAGAGCCACGCCCGCCCGGCCCTTGCGCGCCATCTTGTATCCATCGATGGCTGTCACCACGGATGAGGCTTCTCCAGGCAGGTTGAGCAGAATCGCCGTCGTGGAGCCGCCATATTGCGCCCCGTAATAAATCCCGGCAAGCATGATCAACGATGTCACCGGCTCAAGTCCGATGGTGAAGGGCAGAAGAATAGACATGGTTGCAGCCGGTCCCAGCCCCGGAAGAACACCGACAAGTGTGCCGAGCAACGTTCCGATGAAGCACCAGAACAGATTGTTGGGCATCGTTGCCTGATCGAGACCGAGAAGCAGCGCGTGAACGGTTTCCATTGATCTCTCCTCAGATGCCGAACCAGGGACCGATGATGGCGACGGGCATGCCAAGGCCCGTTACGAAACCCAGCCCGCAGACGATCCCGAGGAACAAGCCATAGATCGCCATCGGCAGCGGGCGGAAGGGGCGTGAAGCCAATGCAGCAGTCAGACTGCAAATGGCAACGGAAACCAGCAGCCCCGCACCGCGCACGGTGATGCCGAAGACGATGATGGACAGCACGATGACGCCGAGTTTCTGGAGATCGAAATGCAGGGCTTCGCGTGAGGCCGTTGATTTGAAGGACTGCACGAGGACAATGATGCCCATGACGATCAGGCCTGATGCCACCATGGTCGGAAAGCCCGCAGGACCGATGCGGCGCAGCGTGCCGAATGGCAATTGAAAACTGCCGATCAAAAAGGCGGCGCCAATCACCATGAACAAAACTCCGGCAAGCAATTCGGCATTCATGCGTCGAGACATTGTTCTACCTCGTTCATTCGGCGGGCGTTGACTGGCGTGGGTCTGCAACGAAGGTCATGGGCTGGTAGATTGTCACTTCCGGCACGTCGCCGTGATATCTTTTCACCTCGACCAGACAGGCATTGGGACTTGGCCCCTGTGCCAGCCGGGAGGTGCCATGATCCGGGGTCAGCACATTCGGATTACCATTGAGTTCCAGCGATCCGGGCTGCGAGGGATCGACGGGATTGAACCACGCGCCGGTTGCAAGCTGCACCACGCCCGGCATGAGGTCGTCGCTGATCGCGACAACGGCGAGGCACGTGCCGCGTGAATTGGTGACTTCGACAAGGTCTCCATCTTCGACACCCCGCGCTTTCCCGTCCGCCGGATTGATGCGCAGCGGCTGGCGGCCACCCGCTTTCGTGCGCCGTGATGGCGCTGCGTGATCCCACTGGCTGTGCAACTTGTCATGCGGCTGGCAGGAGAGAAGATGCAAAGGGTAGGTTGCTGCAGATGCCGCGCCTAGCCATTCGCGCGGTGCAAGCCATGCCGGATGGCCGAGGCAGTCATCATAGCCGAATTGGGCGATGACCTCGGACGCAAGTTCGATACGTCCCGATGGCGTGCGCAGCGCTGCCTTCTCCGGGTCGGCACGGAAGGCGGCAAGGAAAGGTTCATCCTTGTGCTGCGGGGCCTCTACGATACTGTCTTCCTTGAATCCTGAGAACTCCGGCAATTGGATATTCCGAGACGCGGCGTCCTTGCTGGCGTCGTCGTAAAGGCGCCGTAGCCACTGCTCTTCGCTCAAGCCTTCGGTGAACGCCTCTTCGACATCAAGGCGACTGGCTAACCGACGGAGGATTTCGTGGTCCGTGGGCACATCAGCGGGCGCAGGCGCGATGGCCGTGGAATAGGCGATGAAGTTGTCACGGCCACTTGCGACGACGTCATCTCGCTCGAAAAACGTTGCGGCGGGCAGCACGATATCGGCATGGCGTGCGTGGGCGTTCCAGAAATGCTCGTGCGCGATGATCGTTTGCGGCTTCTGCCACGCTTCGACAAGACGATTGAGGTCTTGATGATGGTGAAACGGATTGCCGCCCGCCCAATAGACGAGCTGGATATCCGGGTAGGTCCGTCTTTCACCATTGTGCTCATATTCGCTTCCGGGTGAAAGCAGCATATCGGCAATACGCGCAACGGGAATGTAGTCTGCCACCGGATTGCGGCCTTGCGGCAATGATGGCCAGCGCACCTTGGACGCCGCCTGGCCGATGCTGGCAACGGAGGCATAGCCGAAGCCGAAGCCCTGGCCGGGAAGACCGATGCCGCCCAGTAGTGAGGCGAGCGCGATGGCGGCCCAATAGGGTTGCTCGCCGTGGTCGGCGCGCTGCAAGGCCCAGGCCATCATGATGAAGGTCTTTTTCGCTGCCATCTGCCGCGCCAGATCGGCGATGGCCTGCGTCTCGATGCCGGTGATGCCGGAGGCCCAGATCGCGTCCTTTGCGATGCCGTCTTTCTCACCCATCACATAGGCGCGGAATGTCTCGAAGCCCGATGTGTATCGGGAGATAAATGCCACGTCGTGAAGGCTCTCAGAAATCAATGTGTGTGACAGCGCCAGTATCAAAGCCGTGTCCGTGCATGGCCGAAGCGGCAGCCATTCCGCTTCAAGGCTTTCCTCCACATCGTCGCTGACGGGTGAAATGTTGATCATTCGCGTGCCGCATGCTTTGCAC
The DNA here is from genome assembly GCF_057799395.1 of Agrobacterium sp. 20P9.1.2. NCBI lineage: Bacteria > Pseudomonadati > Pseudomonadota > Alphaproteobacteria > Hyphomicrobiales > Rhizobiaceae > Agrobacterium > Agrobacterium sp. 20P9.1.2. The sequence goes on along the minus strand of NZ_JBYOKI010000002.1, from coordinate 300,056 downwards.
GCCAGAAGTGCCTCGCGAGCCATATGCCGCGTCACGCCGCCCGCATTGACCTGCGCGTTGCGCAAGGGCGTGCCGCCAAACATGACAATCAGTTCGGCATGGCCGACGATCTGGCTCCACGGCGTGTGTCCCGTGATCAGACCGTTCGTCGTTCCAATCACATGCGGAAGGATCACCTCCCCCGCCGCATAACTATAGGTCTGGACGGATCGCACCGACCCGCCTGCCACATTGAAGAACCGTTTCAGTTGGCTTTGCGCGTGGTGGAAGCGTCCGGCGCTGGACCAGCCGTAGGAGCCGGAAAAGATCGATCCGCTGCCATAGTCAGTTTTGACGCGGGTAATTTCGGCAGCCACCAGATCAAGCGCCTCATCCCAGGGCACTTCCACGAACGGTTCGGCCCCGCGTCGTCCATGGCGTGTCGCGCCGCCATGTTCCAGAAAGGAGCGACGCACCGCAGGTCTCAAGATTCGCGACGGTGCAAGACGGTCCGCAATCAGGTCGGTCCCGAAGAAAGCCGGGTTCGGGTCATCCTTCAATGGTTCCAGACGATCTGGCGTTGGTCCCGGCGCATAGAAACCCCAGTGGGTTCCCACGACACGCCTGTGTTGCGAAGGCTCCGGGCCCTGCGTCATATCGCTGAAATTCACCGGAGCCTTGCTCATATCATTCAACCTTGATGCCTGCTGAATCGACGATCTTGCGGTAACGCTCCGTCTCATCGGTGACGAATGTCTTGAGATCGGCATTGTTCTTATACATCGGCTCGAAACCGAAAACGGTCAGCTTTTCCTTGAATTTGCCGGAGTTCACGACCTTGCTGACCGCAGCACCCAGATATTCGGCCGCGGCGGGATCAAGGTCTTTCGGCCCCCAAACGCCGTACCATGAGACCATATCCAGTGGCTGCATACCGCTCTCCTCGACCGTCGGAACATCCGGCGCAAGGGGAGACCGCTTCGGGCTGGTCACGGCAAGCGCTTTCAGGCGACCGGATTTGACATGCGGAAGCGAAGACAGCATCGGGTCGGCCATCAACTGCACCTGTCCGCCCATCATGTCGGTCAATGCCGGGCCAGCACCTTTGTAGGTGACGATATCGACATCGACATCCGCCTGGGCCTTCAACGCCTCCAATGCGAGATGGCCTGCAGAACCGTAGCCGGACGTTGCGAAATTGAAGCTGTCCGGGTCCGCTTGCACCTCGGCAAAAAAGTCCTTCAGTGTATTGGCCTTGGTCTCGGGATTGGTGATCACCAGAAGCGGGCCGGCGGCAATTCCGGCAATCGGCGTAAAGTCCTTCTGGACGTCGAAAGGAACGTTCTTGTTGATTAGCGGGGTGACGACGTGGATGGAGGCGTTCAGGAGAAGCGTGTAGCCATCGGGCGCGGCCTTGACGACTTCCGATGAACCGACGATGCCGCCTGCGCCGCCTGCACGGTTATCCACCACGAAGGTCTTGCCGGTGGAGGCGGAAAGCTCTGTTGCCAGCACGCGCGCCACGCCATCGACCGCGCCGCCTGGCGGGTAAGGCACGACGATGCTGACAGGCCGTTCGGGATAGTCCGCGGCTGCGGCGATACCGGCTGTCACGGTCGCGATGGTCGCGGCGAGCAAAAGTGATCCAATGGTCTTCATGACTGAACGATTCCTTCCTGTTTGCGGACACGAGTATGGGTTCGCGGCACGGCTGCACCAACGGATTGCGCGACGATCGACAGAGCGTCGTGTGTAAAGCTGTTCCGGTTCCTCAGAAGGTTCCGGGGTATTGACCACCATCGATCAGCAAATTCTGTGCCGTGACGAAACCAGCATTCGTCGAGCACAGAAAGGCGATATAGTCACCCACTTCCGCCGGTTCGCCATAACGCCCGGCAGGATTTTGCTTTGCGCGCTCGCGCCAGATGTCATCGAAAGGACGGCCACTTTCCTGCGCCAGAACCTCGACATGCTGGCGCTGACCATCCGAGGCGACGATGCCCGGAAGCACGTTATTGATCGTCACGTTCCGGCTGATGGTCTGCCGCGCTAGACCGGCGACGAAACCCACGAGCCCGGAGCGGGCCGCATTCGACATGCCCAGTTCCGGCTGGGCGATCTTGACGCTGCGCGACACGATGTTGACGATGCGACCGAAGCCGCGCTCCATCATGCCGTCCACTGTCAAGCGGATCATATCGATTGGCGTCAGCATCATGCGGTCGATACCGCGCAGCCAGTCCTCTCTCGCCCAGTTGCGAAAGTCACCCGGCAGTTCGCCATCGGCATTGTTCACCAGAATGTCGGGCGCAGGGCAGGCAGCCAATGCGTCCTGTCGACCCTGAACAGTGGTGATGTCGCCCACCACGGTCGTGACCCGCGCGCCGGTGAGGTCGCGGATCTCCTGCGCCGTTGCCGCCAGAATTTCTGGCGTGCGGGCAAGAATGGTCAGCTCAACATTCTCCCGTGCGAGTGCAAGCGCTGCGGCCTTGCCCATGCCGCGGCTGGCACCAGTGACGAGTGCGTGGCGACCGGATATCCCCAGATCCATCGGGGCGCCCTCACGCAGCCAGAGCGGAAGGGTTGATTTTCCAGCCGTAGACCTTGTCGAGGCCGAGTTCCTGCACGATGCGAACGCCGCGCGCCAAGGCCTCGCCTTCCAGACCCGTGAGTGGACGGCGCAACTCGCCAGCTGGCAGACCGACCGCCTTCATCAGTGACTTCACCGCAACAGGGTTGATGGCCGAATAATTGAAATGCAGCAGCGGCAGCAGGCGCAGATAGGTGTCGCGGAAACCTTCCGCCTCGGTATAGCTCGCCCATGGGCGAGACATGACGGCAACTTCGGCCGGTGCGATATTGCCGCTCATATTGGCCGTGCCGTGGCCGCCAAGGCTCATCGTCGGTACCACGAGGCCGAGATTGGGACTGTCGCAGCACATGACAGAGACGTCAGGACGTGCGGCAAGCACCTGCGCAACCTGACCCACGCGCGCCGTGGACTCCTTGTGGATCACATAGTTCGGATGCTTGAAGATGCGCAGAAGATGATCCCAATGCAGGTCGCTCTTGACGCGGGGCGGGTTGTTGTAAAGGCCAAGCGGTAGGTCGGTTGCGTCGGCGATTTCAAGGAAATATCGCTCGATATCGGCCTCCGGCGCACAGATATAGGCGGGCGCCGCAAGGATTGCGCCGTCCGCACCATTGTCGCGGGCGAATTTCACGTTGTCGATGGTGACATCGGTATTGTTGCCGGTGCAGCCGTAGAAGATCGGCATTTTTTCCGACTTCATTTTCGCCGTTTCCACGATGATCCGGCGCTTCTCATCCTGGGAAAGCATCGAGACTTCGCCAGTAGACCCCATGATGAGCACAGCCGACGTACCGTTGGTCTCGTGGAACTGAAGAAGCTCGCGAAACGCGCCGATATCCACATTGCCGGAACGATCGAACGGTGTGATGAGGGCGACGAAGGAACCGGTTATCTTCCTGGCGGCTGCGGACATCTGGTCTTGCTCCTATGGAAATAAACAATATTTCAAACATAGTTTTAATTATGAGACCGTCAACGATTTTGAATAGTCATTTTGCCCGCAATCGAGGCAGGATTTGCCCAATTTCGCGGCATTTTTGGAAGAATCTGCCTTTGGTGGGTTAAGGTTTCGGGCGGATCGCTTGCACCTGCGGCGCAGAGAACCCGGCGCAGATATAGGCTACCAGCTGAGAAATGATCTCTTCGTCATCATCCGTGTCACACAGGCCGCCGGAGAGCTGTTTAAGCCGAAATGTCGCATGATCGGAATCGATCAGGATCTGCATCACCGCACCGATGGAGAAATTATAACGCCAGAAGACATCGCTGCGCGACAGCGTCGGCAGGGCTTTTCCAAAAGCGTCGATGAAGCGGAAGACTGCCGGATCGACCCGCCGCATGAAAAATCGAGTCGTCATTTCGCGAGGGCGAGAGCGGATTTGCAGGATGAGCCGGGTCAATGGGCGCGCGCCATCGGCGTCGCGGCTCAACTGAACCATGGGTCGCACCAGAGCCTCGGCCACGGCTTCAAGTGTGGGGGTAGCCGGAGCCGCCGCTGCCTCGCATGCGTCGAGCGCCGCCACGCGCGCATTCGTATAGGGCTCCATCATGATGTTGAGGACTTCGCTGATCAGTTCATCCTTAGAGCCAAAGTAGTAATTGATCGCAGCCACATTCACATCCGCCCGCAACGTGATTTCACGCACGGTGGCCAGATCGAAACCCTGCTCTATGAAGACATCACGGGCTGCATTGATAATGCGCTCACGCGGCTCGACCACGGCGTTTTCGACAGCGGTAGAGCCCTGCGCTTTTCTTGCCATTTGCCCGAATTCTCCAAACCGTAAAGACACCCAGAGCCTGAACGGCCTGAAACAATCCGGGCCATATAGCACGTTGCGATAGGAATGTTATCGGCAGTTTAAAACAGTCGTCGCAACACAGATAAATTGGAGGTTGTAGAGATGTTTGGCAAGCGCTGTCGGTCTGGATGGATGCACCTTGTACACGGAGTGAAGCCGCCATGCGGATAACGAAATCGCTGAAGACCGAAGTCTGGACAATATAGTGGATGTCGTCCACTATATTGCCTTCGGCGCATGACGCGTCGGACAAAGCGAACAAAGTTACAAAAAAACAAGGGGAACTTATGTCGCATCAAACCACGTCGCCCGACGTGGTGCTGTCCGTTCGTAACCTAACGGTGGATCTCCCTTCGGGAATGGAACGCACTCACGCGGTAAAAGACATCTCATTCGACCTCCATGCAGGTGAAATCCTGTGCATCATAGGTGAATCCGGTTCCGGCAAATCCGTCACGGCCAGCACGATCATGGGGCTGTTATCGCCGGTGATCACCGTCAGTTTCGGCGAAATCCATTTCAAGGGACTGGATTTGCTTTCGGCCAAAGAAGAGCGTATCCGGCCGCTGCGAGGTCAGGCGGTTTCAATCATCTTCCAAGACCCGCTTTCTGCACTCAATCCATTGATGACCATCGGCGATCAGATCGCCGAGGTGCTTGTGGCCCACGGCAAAGGAACACCTGAAAGCCGCAAGGCCAAAGTCCTCGATCTCCTTGAAGAAGTAGGTCTTCCAGACCCACCGTTGATGCGGTTGCAATACCCGTTTCGTCTTTCCGGCGGACAGAGGCAGCGCGTCATGATCGCCATGGCGCTGGCGCTGGACCCGGACGTCCTAATTGCTGACGAGCCGACCACTGCGCTCGATGTTACGACCCAGGCGCAGATTCTCGAACTCATCCGCAAGATACAGAGGCGGAAGAAGATGAGCGTCATGTTCATCACCCATGATTTTGGTGTGGTTGCCGAGATAGCTGATCGTGTGGTGGTGATGGAGAAGGGATTTCTTGTAGAGCAGGGGAGGGCGGATCAGGTTCTGGTTAAGCCTGCTCATCCTTATACCCAGCGACTGGTCGCGGCAGTTCCGCGTATGCGCAGCTCTGAACGGGCGATCAGTGAGGAAGCTCCGGTCGTGCTCGAAGTCCAAAATCTGGAGAAGGAATACCGCAGTTCCGGCTCATTCTTCCGCAAGGCCAGGGTAGTCAAAGCCGTGAACGGTGTTAGCTTCAAGCTCCGGAAAGGCCAGACACTTGGTATCGTCGGAGAAAGCGGATCGGGTAAATCCTCGCTTGGGCGTGTTTTGCTCAAGTTGTTGGAGCCGGATGGCGGTTCGATTTGTTTCGATGGTCGCGACATCGCTGCAATGGATGAGGCCGCGTTTCGGTCTTTGAGACCCTATATCCAGATGATCTTTCAGGACCCATTCGCCTCACTCAATCCGCGTCATACCATCGGAAGGATTTTGACGGTTGGTCCGGTTGCCCATGGAATGGCGCTGCATGAGGCAAGGCTTAAAGCTCTTCGGACTCTGGACCTCGTCGGTCTGGACGAGCAGGCGTATGATCGGTTCCCGCATGAATTCTCCGGCGGTCAGCGCCAGCGCATAGGCATTGCCCGTGCCCTGATGTTTGATCCCGTAGTTCTTGTCGCCGACGAGGCCGTGTCTGCTCTGGATGTCTCCATACAGGCGCAGGTTCTGGAGCTTCTGGCGCGGGTGCAGAGAGAAATGAAGGTTGCGATGATCTTTATTACCCATGATCTCAGGGTAGCAAGCCAGATTTGCGACGAGGTTCTAGTCATGCACAAGGGCACGGTCGTGGAACAGGGGCCGCCGACAAAAATCTTCCGGGCGCCGACGCACCCTTATACTCAGAAACTCGTCGCGGCCATTCCCGGTGCAGACTGGGAACCTGCGGCAACGGCCGTCGGCACGTAATATTGGAGTCTGCCGATAGGATTGCTTAAAGCCAGTCCTCGGCGTCGCGCGACATTAAAAACCAGTTAGACCGCCGGAGTCTCCTGCAGATCCGGCGGCGGGCTTTTTGTACGTTAAGATATTGTTTTATCAGAGGAAAATATCAAAACTTTTTAAAAAAATAGTTGCACTTATCCACTAATTGGCATTTCATATCGTCACAAAACTGCAATACGACATGGCCGAAAAATTGCTCTGTGGTGCGCCCTGAAAAGCGCATCTGCTAAGGCTCCATTTTTGACCACTCAAACGGAAACTTCATGTCCAAACCCATTGCAAAACCGCCGATATCGCCAACGGACGTCAATCTCGACGTACTTGAAGATACGTTGAGCTTCTACATACGCACCATCAACCTTGCCGTATCGCGTGATCTCGATATCCGGCTGGACGGGTTGGATGTGGCGAAGGGAACAGGAAAGATCACGACTTTGCTGCTGGTAGACGACTATCCGGGAATTCGCCCTTCTGTCATCGCGCATCTGACGATGCGGGACCGTTCAGCCATGGGTCGGGTCATCGACCAGATGGTGTCACATGATCTGATACGGAGAGAGGTATCGCAAGAGGATAGCCGTGCCCAGGAGCTTTACATAACCGAAGCAGGTGCTGCACTTGCCATGAAAATCAGAGAAATCGTTCCGCAGCAATCGCGCGATTTCTTCAGTTTCATTCCGGAAGACGAACAGAAACAGGTCATTGACATTCTGCGTCGTGCTTACCGTCATATTGTGGGACGGGAATGACCAATCAAACAACAAAACGCGTCGCTCTCATATCTGGCGCAAGCCGCGGCATAGGCGACCATGTTGCCTATGCACTTCTTGCCGAAGGTTGGGCCGTATCGCTGGGTATGCGCAACCCCGTATTGCCGCAGTGGGCAGTAGGTCACGAAGACCACGTCCATCTTGCTGCTTACGATGCCAATGATATCACGTCAGAAAAGCGATGGGCGGACGATGCTCTGCGCCATTTAGGACGTATCGACGCGGTTGTAGCCAACGCTGGTATCATGATCCCGAAGACTGTGATCGAAGCGGATGACGATGACATCGACGCGATGCTCGCTGTCAACGTCAAGGCACCGCGAAGGCTGATAAAGGCCGCCTGGGAAGCGTTGTGTGAGAGCGGCCGTGGCCGGGTCATCATTCTAGCATCACTTTCGGGAAAACGGGTAAAATCTGCGTCGGCTGGCAGCTATTCGCTCTCCAAATTTGCCGCCGTTGCGCTCGCCCACGCCATCCGTCAGACGGGTTTCGAGAAGGGCGTACGCGCCACAGCCATATGTCCGGGCTTCGTCGCAACCGATATGGCCACAGCCATCTCCGAACGACCGGCAGATCAAATGACTCAGCCTGCTGATCTTGCCCGCATCATTGCCATGCTGCTGTCCCTGCCGAACGAGGCTTCCGTCGCCGAATTCGCTATCAATTGCCAGCTTGAGGAGTTTTTCTGATATGCCCGGTCCTTATGTCGTTCCCGTCCACGGTGATACGGATTTTCCGAAAGAAGTCGATGTCGTCGTCATCGGCGGCGGTATTATCGGTACGTCCACCGCGCTTGAACTTGCTGATCAGGGACTGCGTGTCGCGCTCTGCGAAAAAGGTGGGATCGGTCATGAACAGTCGAGCCGCAATTGGGGTTGGGTCCGCATTTCCCGCCGCGATCCTCGCGAAGTTCCCTTGATGGCGGAATCGCTGCGTATTTGGGCCGATCTTAACCGCCGTACCGGACGAGAAACGGGTTTCGCGCGTTCCGGCATCGTCTTCACCTGCGCGACCGACAAGGAATTTTCCGAGCACGAACGCTGGAACCGCAATCTGGAGGGCTACCAGATTGATAGCCGCATGCTGAGCGCGTCGGAATTCAAGGCGAAGTATCCTGGCTCAAACATGAATGTCGCCGGTGCGCTCTATACCGCAGGTGACTGCCGCGCTGAGCCGCAGCGGGCCGCTCCTGCCATTGCGGAAGCCGCCCGCGACCGTGGCGCCTTCATTCTTACCGAATGCGCGGTGCGTGGGCTCCAGCTTTCCGGTGGCAAGGTCTCTGGTGTGGTGACGGAGCGCGGCGAAATCGCCTGCAAGGCAGCGGTAATGGCCGGCGGCGCCTGGTCCAGCCTGTTTCTTGGCAATAACGGTCTCGATCTGCCCCAGCTCAAGGTCATGAATTCCGTGTTGCGGACGAAGCCGCTGGAAGGCGGACCGGAAGAAGCGATCTGGTCGAACGGTTTTGCTATCCGCAAGCGCCTTGACGGCGGGTATACCATCGCGAACGGCTTCCAGAACATTGTCGATATCGTGCCCGCGTCGTTCCGCTATGCGCGACAATTTCTGCCAGCGCTGCGGCATGAGTGGCGTTCGCTTGACCTGCGCCTGACCGGTCGGTTTTACGACGAATGGCGCATTCCACGGCGGTGGTCACTCGATGAACCATCACCCTTCGAATATAATCGTGTGCTCGATCCTATTCCGTCGGTCAGTATGACGGACGGCGCGCTTGCGAAGCTGAAGCAGGCGTTTCCGGTATTCGAAAAGGCCGAAATTTCGCAACGCTGGGCCGGTATGATTGACGTGACGCCGGACGCCATTCCGGTCATCGACAGTATCGACGCCATTCCTGGCTTTCATGTTGCGACCGGCTTTTCCGGCCACGGCTTCGGCATTGGCCCAGCGGCAGGGAAACTCATGGCCGATATCGTTACCGGCCGTGATCCGATCGTTGATCGTCACGATTTTCGTTTCAGCCGCTTCAGCGACGGTTCGAAGATCGAACTGGTCAGCGGATTTTGAAAGGAGAGGTTAGGCGTCTCAAGCACCACCGTTCCTAGCAGGCATGAGGCAGGCAACTGCCGATGGGAGTAGTACCGCCCAAAGAGGCGGAAGCAACAATAATCGTCATGTTCAACCATCGGATCAAGGGGAACCAAAAAATGTCCGACCAGAACAAGCCGCTTATCAATACCACCCGCCGCCAGGCGCTCGGCCTTTTGGCCCTCGGCGCATCCGGTGTCGTCTTATCGGGTCTTCCAGGTTTTTCTCGCGCTATTGCGCAGGACAAAGCCGCCAAGGGCCAGATCACAGTCGGCTTCTCGCAGGAGCCAACCGTTTTCAATCCGCATATGCCGCATATCGAAGTGGACGAAGGCATCCATTTCAGCATCTTCGACCCGCTGTTTTATGTCGATGATAAAGGAGCGTTCATTGCGGCGCTTGCCGCTGAAGTGCCGACAGTTGAAAACGGCGGTATCTCTGCTGATGGTCTCAACTGGAAGGTCAAGCTGCGTGATGACGTCAAATGGCACGATGGCAAGCCATTCACCGCAGAAGACGTGAAGTTCACTCTAGAGCTTCTTGTTGATCCGAATTTCCGTTCATGGCGTAAGACTGGCCACGAATTCGTGCGTGATTTGACTATCGTGTCACCGACGGAAATTACCTGGAAAATGGAAAAACCTTTCGCTCCCTATCCGTCGATCCTCGCGTCTACCTTCATCACCCCCAAGCACCTGCTGGGAGCGGAAGTTGACCGCAACACCTCTGCCTATAACAACGCACCGGTGGGAACGGGCGCCTTCAAATGGAAAGAGCGCGTTGCAGGCGATTACATTCTTCTTGAGGCCAATACCGACTATTTTGCCGACGGCCCGCATATTGAGCGGTTGATCTACAAATACGTGCCCGATCTGAATGTCATGTATACCCAGTTCAAGACGGGCGATATTGACGTCGCAGGTCTGCAATGGATCACACCTGATCACTACGAGGAAGCCAAGGATCTCGCAGGCAAGGTGGTCAATGTCGTCCCGGGATCAACGATTGAATCACTCTCCTTCAATATGGAGCGGCCGCAGTTCAAGGATCCAGCGGTGAGAGAGGCGCTCTACGCAGCCATCGACAAGCAGTCGATCATCGACGCGCTTTATTACGGTCTGCCGACACCCACAGAAAGCTATGTTCCGCAACAGTCATTCTACTACAATCCCGATCTTCCCAAACATGAGTATTCGGTTGAGAAAGCCAAAAAACTGCTTGATGACGCAGGTTGGGTGGCCGGTGCCGACGGTATCCGCGCCAAGGATGGTGTAAAGCTCGCCTTCACATGTTCAACAACGGCGGGCAATCACATTCGTGAACAGGTCCAGCAATATATGCAGCAATCCTTCAAGGATGTGGGTGTGGAAATGACCATTTCCAACCTGCCGCCAGCTGTCATGTGGGGCGACTACTGGATGCTGTCGAAGTTCGATTCTGTGATCGTCGGTCTCGACTTCCTGACTGGCCCCGATCCCGATACATCGGATTTCTTCCGCTCGACATCGAGCGCTGCGAAAGGCGGCTCTGGTCAAAATACCTGGCAGTTCGTCAACAAGGATGTTGACGAACTTCTTGCCAAGGGTGGCAGCCTGTTCGTACCGGAAGAGCGTAAGGCGGTTTACCTGAAGATTCAGGAGATTATGCGCAAGGAACTGCCACTGTTGCCGTTGTTCCAGTACGCAACCGTTCGTGGGCACAAGCAGGGCATCGAGAATGTGAAGCCTAACGTCAATACCCGCATCGACACCTGGAACGTTGCGACCTGGCACCTGGCTTAAAGCTGACCATACAGGGCCACGAGCCTGACCGACGTGGAAAGTGCCGGCTTTAATGCAGCCGGCACCCAAACGACTATTCGCGGATGGTCTGCTTTCACTTCTGCGATGCGACCTGGAGTTTCATCATGCTGAGTTTTCTTCTTCACAGGATATGGCAGAGCCTTGTGCTCTTGTTTCTTGTTTCGATCATCGGTTTTGCGGTCCTCAATCTCGCGCCCGGCGGGCCCTTGTCGCAATTTGCGCTGACACCGGGCATGACACGGGAGGCGCTTGATCGCATCGCCCACCAGATGGGCCTTGATCGTCCATTGCCTGTCCAATATCTCGAGTGGGCATGGCGCCTGCTTCAGGGAGATTGGGGTAAATCCTATCGCGACCAGCGCCCGGTTCTCGATATCATCTCGGGGCATTTGTTCGCGACATTGCTGTTGATGGTCTCATCGACTGTCGTATCAATCCTTGTTGGCACTTGGCTCGGCATCAAGGGAGCCACCAAACGTTACACGCTGTTCGATTACACCGCGACGGTCGGTGCAATGGTCGCACTTTCCATTCCCACCTTTTGGTTTGGGCTCGTCGCCATCTACGTCTTTGCGCTGCGACTAAAATGGCTGCCAGCGGGAAACATGTATACGATCGGCGATCAGTCGTTTTACGATTATGCCATTCACCTGATCATGCCGAGCCTCGTGCTTGCCCTCGTCAACATCGCCGTCTGGAGCCGCTATATGCGGACCGCAACCCTGGATGTCATCAATCAGGATTTCGTCCGCACCGCCCGCGCCAAGGGATTAACCCCGCGTCGGGTTTTGATGAAACACGTTGTCGGTAATGCGCTTCTCCCGATGATCACTCTTGCCGGTCTACAACTCCCGACGATCCTCGGTGGCGCTCTCGTCACGGAGACCGTGTTTACCTGGCCAGGCATGGGCCGCCTGTTCCTCGATAGCCTCGGTTATCACGATTATCCGGTGGTCATGGGACTTCTGATGTTTTCCGCAATCCTTGTACTGCTTGGCAGCTTGCTCGCTGACCTGATGGTCGCTCTCGTTGATCCCCGTATTCGCCTCGGATAGGGCCCGATCCACGAATGCCGCAATCAACCGAAGGAAAGATCATGTCCGCTGCAACACTCCGTCCCTCGCAGGCTGCGCCTCGGTTCCACTGGTGGCAGAACCGTACTCTACGTCGTTTTGCCCGCCACAAACTGGCCGTGCTTGGCCTCATCATGATCACCATCATGATTTTCGCCTGTTTCGTAGGGCCATATCTGCTGCCTTACGACGAATTGTTTATCGATCTACGCGCGCGTTTTGCGCCGCCTCTGACGGGATATCATATATTCGGTACCGATCCGCTAGGGCGAGATATAGCGGCGCGACTGTTCAATGCCGGTCGTATCTCGCTGCTTGTTGGCTTCTTTGCCATGGTTCTATCGACGCTAATCGGTACAGTCATCGGTGTCGTCGCCGGCTATTACGGCGGCCGCGTCGGCACGATACTGATGCGTTTCGTCGATGCCTTTCTATCCTTCCCAAGTATTTTTCTACTTCTTGCGCTTGCGGCATTCGTCAAGCCAAGTCCATTCATGATCACGCTGATCATTGCCGTCACGAGCTGGATGGAGATTGCCCGCCTGGTTGAGGCGGAGGTCCGGTCGCTGCGCGAGCGTGACTTTGTAATGGCTGCCCGGATGCTCGGCCTGCCCAATGGGTGGATTATGTTTCGGGAATTGTTGCCGAATGCTGTCGGCCCGATCATCGTGGCCGCTACGCTGACGGTAGCGCGTGCCATTCTTCTGGAAGCCTATATCAGCTTCCTCGGTTACGGTATCCAGCCGCCGCTGCCGAGTTGGGGCAATATGCTGAATGGAGCCCAGCAGTATCTCGACAAGGCTCCTTGGCTCGCCATCGTACCAGGCGTTGCCATCACGCTTGCTGTTACCAGTTTCAACTTCATCGGCGATGGGTTGCGTGATGCGCTTGATGCTCGCAGTGATCTGAACTGAGGACAGCGCAGAATGGTCTCGTTCTCACCTTTTGACGTGACACCGTGGTACGCAACCGCAGCTTCCGCGCCGCAGACGGAGCGCCTCTCCGGTCGCGTGCAGACCGATGTGTGCATTGTGGGTGCGGGCTATACCGGTCTGACAACCGCACTGGAACTCGCAAAAGCCGGTGTCCATGTCGTGCTTCTGGAGCGGCAGGAGGTCGGGTTCGGCGGTTCGGGCCGCAATGCCGGACATTGCACCCCAACCTTTACACACTACAGCCTTCCCGAGCTGCGTAGGATGCTGGGAGAACCTTGGGCGGAACGGCTCATCGAACGGCAGACACGGGCGAATGACCGTGTCTCAAGCATGATCCGTGATTACCAGATCGACTGCGAATGGGTTCAGAACGGTTATGTGATGGGCGCGTCGCACAAGGGGGCAATGGCGGATATCAGGCGCAAAGTCGAAACCTACAATGCGGCAGGCGCGAAAACCTGGCTTCTAGACCGCGACGAGGTGGCTGCGGTGACAGGCAGCCCCCGGTTCCACGGCGGTTGGCTGCACGAGGAGGCAGGTCATCTCAATCCGCTTGGTTATGCTCGCGGTCTAGCCAGGGCCGTCATTCAGGAGGGCGGCAGGATATTCACTGACTCTGCTGTAACGGGCTGTGAGCGCGACATGGGCGGAGGCTGGAAAGTCAAGACGGATGGCGGAGAAGTCGTCGCGTCGAAAGTGATCTTTACCACAGGCGCCTACACCGTCGGCGGTTGGCCGAAACTTGATCGGACCTTCAAAATTCAGCGTGTCTTCGCTGCAGCGACGCAAGTTTTGTCAGAAGAGACGCGCCGGACCGTCTTGCCGCAGAACACGACGATCCACGATGGCCGTGGTGACATCTATGTTTATAAATACAATGCCGAAGGCCGGCTTGTTGCATCGATGTTTCCCATGGGACGCCGCGGTCGGGACATGGCCTATACAAAACAGATTATGAGCGAACGTCTCAAATGGCTGCATCCTCAACTCCGAGAAGAAATTCGACGGGACTATTTCTGGTTTGGCGAACTCGATATGCAATATCGTACCGTTCCGCGTCTATATGATCTGGCGCCGGGTGTTGTGGCCTTGACCGGTCTTTCGGGTCGCGGTGTGCCAACCGGCTCGATGCTTGGTTCCATTCTTTCGGAATGGGCGCTTGGAAAGCCGGAAAACGAACTGGCGCTCAAGTTGGAGCCGTTGAAGGCCGCTCCTTTCTACATGAGCTTCGCACCCGCGATGGCGCTGCGCTACTACCGGCTGCGCGACAACATATTTACGAAACTCGCAGGGGCAGATCTGCCACCCCATGCTTGATATCCGCAAGGCTATGAGGCCCATGCGACTTTTTTTAGCCACAGCAGGGAGAATGCTATGACGATGCCGATCTTCAATATTTCCGACGACGTCGACCTTGTTCCAGCCATGCCGGCAGAGGGGCATGATGGCGGCTCTTTCCGCCGACATATATGGCAAGACCAGACTGAAAACGGCACTATCGTCGCAGTCTGGAAAGCGGAGCCTGGAACCTACAACTATCCGGGTCGAGACCTTGAAGAAACCTTTGTCGTGGTTGAGGGCGAGGCTATGTATTCGCAGGCCAACGCCGTCTCGGTGAAGATTGGCCCAGGCTCGATTGTCAGCATCGCCAAAGGCGTGCCAAGCCGTCTCGAAATCCTCTCACCATTTCGCAAGCTCGCAACCGTTATCCCAAAACCCTGATGTTTTGGAAAATGTACCAATAACTGCATCGTGACCTTCGCGTCGCTGAGAGCATTACCCGCTGCTAAGGAGTAACATGATCGCGCCGTCCACTCGGGCGGCGGGTCTACCTAGCAAACGCCCTTGCTGAAAATGAAGCAGCCGTATGGCCCGGGATCGGAGGTTCTGATGATTGCGAAGGATTTCTTGGCGGCTTCGTAGAACGCAAAGCGTTCCAGCGGCTCTATCAAAACGGGGTGGCCCTCGGAACGATCGATGACCGCCTGCATGGCTGCGAAGATCGGAACTTGGCCGTCTGGATCGCCGACGAGCTGCATGCGTTTGACTGGGGCATCGACGAATGTGTCCAGCGGGAAAAGCTTTAAAATGGCTTCTGCGGCACGTTCCAGGCCGCAGCCGGAAACATCGATCAGGCGGCCATAAGTCGTTTGACGCGCGATGGTTTGTGCAGGATGATTGATATCGCATAAAACCAACTGATCGCCATGTCCCATCAACATCAGGGCATGAATCAGTTCCGCGTTAATAATAGGGTCGATCCCTTTGAGCACTGCTTTCTCCTCCCAGGAACTGCAGACTTATTCTTCACGAACTATATCATATTTGTAATGTCTGCAATTGCTTTAGGTCAGAATGTGCAAGCGAGAGTGGCGATATCGCGCTGCTTAGGCAACATTTCCCGTTTATTCTCTGATAAAACCTCTGCTCTCAAGCTAATTTAAAGAATTCTCAAAAGTTAGCAAAACTCTAATTTACAAAAATATAAATATGTGTGAAGTTCGGTTAACGGATGTGTCCTCCCAAGGATAACATGATGATGGCGAGTGCAGCTGGCGGGCTGTACTCGCCCATTTTACAGGGAGGCGCAGTGTCGCGGGGAGTGCGACGCCGTGGGAGGAGAACAGCTTTTGGCATCGATGAACATCGTCAATGTCGGAAAAGCCTATGGAAGCCTGACGGTGATCCATGGCGTTTCCGTTGAAATACCCGACGGCGAATTCGTCGTTCTGGTGGGGCCGTCCGGCTGCGGAAAATCGACCCTGCTGCGGATGGTGGCGGGGCTCGAACCGATTACATTTGGCGATATCCAGATCGACGGAAAGGTGGTCAATGATCTGCCTCCGAAAGATCGCGATATCGCCATGGTGTTCCAGAGCTACGCGCTCTATCCGCACAAGACGGTGGCCGAGAATATGGGCTTTGCGCTGAAAATGCGTGGAGAAACAAGGGCGGATATCGATGCCCGCGTCCACAAAGCGGCTGAGATTCTTGATCTTACGCCTTATCTGGCCCGTTACCCGCGACAGCTTTCCGGTGGTCAGCGCCAGCGTGTTGCGATGGGGCGTGCGATTGTTCGCGATCCCAAGGTGTTCCTGTTCGATGAGCCTTTGTCCAACCTCGATGCGAAGCTGCGTGTGCAGATGCGGGCTGAGATCAAGGAACTCCAGCGTCGCTTGGCAACGACGATGATCTATGTGACACATGATCAGGTTGAGGCCATGACCATGGCCGACCGTATCGTCGTGCTGCGCGATGGACGCGTGGAGCAGATCGGCTCGCCGCTGACGCTGTATGATAAGCCAGCCAATACCTTCGTGGCTGGCTTCATCGGTTCTCCATCCATGAACCTCATCAAGGGCCATGTTCGCAGTGCCGCTGAACCCTATTTCGAGACGGATGATGGCATTCGCCTGCCGCTGTCGCGCGCGCCTGTCAACTCGGATGGCAGGTCTGCCTTTTACGGTATCAGGCCGGAGCATTTCACGCTTGGCGGTTCTGTCAGCGCGCAGGTAACGGTGGTGGAATCGACCGGGTCTGAAACGCAGGTCTTTGCAAAACTCGGCCAGCAAAAGATCATCGGCGTGTTTCGCGACCGCGTGGAAGAGCCAGCGGGCGGCACGATTGCGATGACGCCAAATGTTGCGCTGGTCCATCTTTTCGATGGGGAAAACTGGCTGAGGCTGGAGTGAAATCTTTTCGTCGCGGCGAGGAGAAACGCGACGATATCTAATCAACGGGAGGAGAACCGCATGAAAGTCAGTGATTTCGAGAGAATGATGGCGATCGGCTTAAGCCGCCGTGCCATCTTGAAGACGGGCGCAAGCCTGGGTGCTGTGGCTGCCGCAGGCAGTATGCTGGGTCCGTTTGGAGCAGCTTATGCGCAGGACGCATCTTTGCGCACGCAGATATTGCAGGTGCCGGGCGTCGGCAAGGGCTCTCCAACCGATGCCGATTGGCAGAAGGTTGGCGAAATGTGTCTGGAAGCGACGAAGAAGAGCGTCAAGCAGGGCGAATTTGCCGGTGTCGAACTCTCCTTCATGGGCCTCAATAACCAGAACCTTCACAACGTTCTATTTCGCGGCTTTCTGAAGCCATGGGAGGAATATACCGGCGCGAAGATCACCTGGATCGATCTGGCGCAGGCGGATTACAATCCACGTCTGCAGCAGGCCATCGCTACCGGCACGGTCGATTTCGACATTCTGGAAATGGGCGCGCCGTTTGAGGGTGATGTCTGCGGCAAGGGGCTGGCTTCCGAGATGCCTGATTGGGTCAAGGCCCAGATCGACATGGATGACTATGTCGATTACCTGAAAGCGCCTGTTGGGACGTGGGATGGCAAGACCTACCGCGTGTCCGTCGATGGCGACTGCCATAATTTCAATTACCGCACCGATTACTTCACCGATGCCGACCTTGCCAAAGCCTGGAAGGACGAGGGACATGAGGGCGAGTGGGGCGTGCCGAAAACCTGGCAAAAGGTTCAGGAAGTTACCAAATTCCTCAAGGGCAAGACTGTCGCCGGTGGGGATGCTATCGGCTATCTCGATGCGCCGAAGGCCTGGGGTGGTTTTGGCTTCTACTTCCTCGGCAGCCGTGCCACCGCCTATGCCAAGCACCCGGATGACAAGGCGTGGCTGTTCGACGCTGACACGATGAAGCCGCGCATCAACAACCCTGCCTGGGTTCGCGCCATTCAGGACGTTATCGATGCGCTGCCATCGGAAGCGGGTGACCAGCTGAACGCCGACCCCGGCACCACGGCCTTCCAGCAGTTTCTGGCCGGAACCGGATCGATGGTGTCGTGGTGGGGTGATGTGGGGGCTGCCGCACGCACCAGCGATAGTTCTGTCGTGGGCGACACCATCGGCTTTGATATTCTGCCGGGTTCTGACGATGTCTATAATTCGAAGACCGGCAAATGGGAAAAGCTTGCCAGCGGCCCGAACCATGCGCCAAACATGGCCTATCTTGGCTGGGGCGTTTACGTCATGTCGCGGGTCGATAGCGATGAGAAAAAGAAGAAGGCTGCCTGGAGTGCAGCAGCCCATCTGGGCGGCAAGGACATCGCGCTATGGACGGCGGCGTACCCATCCGGCTTCCAGTGCTATCGCAAGAGCCAGTTCGACATCAAGGAATGGGTGACGGCGGGCTATGACGAGGCCTTCATCTCGAATTACCTCGCCTCGCAGTCCAACTCCTACAACCACCCCAATGCTGCCATCGAGCCGCGTATTCCCGGCATCTTCCAATATTACAGCATCGCGGAAGATGAGCTTGCCAAGGTGTTTGCCGGTCAGGCCAGCGCACAGGCCGGAGCGGACGCCATTGCTGCTGCGTGGGAAAAGCTGACGGATCAGCTTGGGCGCGACAAGCAGATTGCACTCTACAAGGCCTCACTTGGGGCATGATGCCCGGTGCAGGCTTTTAGTTTGCAATCGTTCAGGCGGCGGGGTTTCGCCGCCTGAGCCACGAAGTCTTCCGTTCGGCTCACCAGCCCAGAGGTCTGCCCATGTCGCATACGATCACGCAAACCATCAGCCCCGTGGAGCGGACCATCGTTCCACCCAGCTCCGCGCGGCGCGGAAAGCTGCTGCTGGTGGCCGCGACGGTGCTGCTCTTTGGCGTCCTCGTTGCGCAGATAACCGACGTAGCAGGCATCACGGGTTTTGGTTTCGTCAGTTGGCGACCACTGCTTTTCGCCTACATCATCTGGGCGGTGGCGCTTTGCGCAGCACAAGTGATGATCCGCGGGGAGGCGGGCCAGCGGGCGGCTTTCGTGCTGCCTGCCGTTCTCTTTACCGTTGCCATGGTGGTCTTTCCCACTGTGTTTGGCCTCTATATCGCCTTTACCGATTGGAACCTGAGTGCGGTGGCGGGCCGCCGTTTCAACGGGCTGGATAATCTGCGCACGCTGTTTGCGGATCGCTATTTCTGGAACGCGCTGCTGAACATGGTCTATTATGTTCTGTCGGTGCTGGTCCAATATGCCATCGCCTTCGGGCTGGCATTGCTGCTGAACGCGGAGATCAAGGCGCGCAAATTCTTCCGTGTCGCCTTTCTGCTTCCGCTGATGCTAAGCCCCGTTGCCGTCAGCTGGATGATTGGCAAATCGCTGATGGAATATCGGTTCGGCCCGGCGGCTACGCTTGCGCGACATCTGGGCTGGGACAATCCTGCGTTCTTTTCTACACCATGGTTGGCGCGTTCCTCGATCATGGCCATGGATGCCTGGGTGTCCATTCCCTTCATGATGATCCTGCTGCTGGCAGGCCTTCAGGCCTTGCCTTCCGAAATCAAGGAGGCGGCGAAGGTGGATGGTGCATCCGGCTGGCAGAGCTTCAAGGAAATCACCTTTCCGCTGATGTTGCCGGTCAGCATCACCGTCATCATTCTGCGCATCATCTTCCAGCTGAAGCTGGCCGATATCGTCATCAATGTCACGGCAGGTGGGCCGGGCGGCGCAACGGATACCGTCTCCAGCTTCATCTTCCGCGAGTACCGTGATCGCTCCAATGTCGGCTACGGCACCATGCTTGCGGAATTCTATCTCGTCATCATCATCATTTTCGTCGCGCTCATCCTCAAAGGGGCGAGCCGGTGGATGCAACGCGACAATTGAGGCTGAGCCGATGGCAACACCTGTTGAAACATCCACCCCACGACCAAGCCTCTGGTCCCGGCGTCCGCAGTTTCTGACCAGCAGTCTGCTGATCTATGCTGCCTTGGTGTTCTGGGCTTTCGTGTCGCTGTTTCCGATTTACTGGACCATCACCACATCCTTCAAGACGGCGGTGAATGTGACGCAGGGGCATCTCATTCCCTTTGTTGACTTCACCCCGGACTGGAAGGGCTGGCGCTCACTGGGTCTCTCGCCCGATACGATCTTTGTGCAATCGACGGTTCGCGATGAATTCATTCGCCGCTTTCTCAACAGTATCGTGGCCTCGGCTGGCGCATCGTTTCTGGCCGTGCTGATAGGTTCGCTGGCGGCCTATGGACTCAGCCGGTTTTCCTACAAATTTCTCTGGATGAAGAACAAGGACATCTCCTTCTTCTTCCTGTCGCAGCTCATCCTGCCACCCGTGGTGTTGGCAATGCCGTTTCTGGTTCTCTACAAGCACCTCATGCTGCTCGACACGCTAGTCGGCCTTATCCTCGTCTATACTCTGATGGTGCTGCCCATCGTCATCTGGATCATGCGCGATCAGTTCGACACGATCCCGGTGGAACTGGAGCAGGCAGCACTGGTGGATGGCTGCTCGATTTGGGGCGCGTTTTTGCGCATCGTTCTGCCCATCGCATTGCCCGGTATGGTCGCGGCCTTCATTCTCTCGGTCATTCTGTGTTGGAACGAATATTTCTTTGCCGCGCTGCTGACGAGTTCGAATGCCAAGACGCTGCCGGTGATGGTGGCCAGCCAGACGGGGTCGCAGGGCATCAACTGGTGGTCGATGGCGGCGATTGCGACGGCGGCCATCATGCCGCTCGTTCTCGTAGGCATCTTCCTGGAGCGTTACATCGTTAAGGGCCTCACCGCAGGGGCCGTAAAATGAGGTCTGGAATGAAATCTGGCGTTTCCATTCTTGGTATTTTTGTTGCCGATACCGCTTATCTAGCACCCCGCATGCCCGCTTTGGGCGAAACCATTACCGGCAGCGGCTTTTCGGTCGGTCCGGGCGGCAAGGGGTCCAACCAGGCCGTTGCGGCGGCGCGGGCCGGTGCGCAGGTATCTTTCATTTCCAAGATTGGCCACGACACATTCGGCGATCTGGCACTGAAAACGTATGACGAGGCCGGAGTGACTGCGAAGCTGACGGTCATGGACGATCAGCCGACCGGTGCTGCTTTCATCTATGTCAATGACAGCACCGGAGATAACGCCATTATCGTCTATGCGGGAGCCGCAGGCACGATTGGTGTTGGCGATGTGGAAGCGGCACGCGACACGATTGCGCAATCTTCCGTTTTCGTCACCCAGCTGGAACAGCCGGTCGAGGCTGCGCGCCATGCGCTGGAAATCGCACGCGGTGCCAATGTCACGACGATTTTCAATCCAGCCCCAGCCGAAGCCTTCCCGGAAGAGATTTACAGCCTTTGCGACTTCATCATTCCCAACGAAACGGAAGCCGCAGCACTTGTCGGTTTTCCAATCGACACGATTGATGATGCCGAGCGTGCGGGCGACATTTTTCTGTCTCGCGGTGTCGGCGTGGCTATCATCACGCTTGGCGGGCGGGGCGTGTTGTTTCATGCGCCGGGGCAATCCGTGCATGTGCCCGCCATGTCCTGCGGCCCAGCCATCGATACGACCGGTGCGGGGGATGCTTTCGTGGGTGGTTTTGCGGCTGCGCTTTCGCGTGGCGCTGGGCCGCTTCAGGCGGTTCGATTCGGTTGCGCGACCGCCGGTATTGCGGTGACCCGGCGTGGCACGGCCCCCGCAATGCCGATGCTGTCTGAAATCGAGGCCGTGGTGGCGCGCTGACACCACGGGGCTTGGCTGCGCAACTGGTTGCCTTTGTCATGCCTGAACCGTTGAGGGCTGCAGGAATTCTGGCGGCTGGATTTCGCGCGTCTTGATGGCGCGGAATAAGGTCGAAAAACGGCGTCTCCGAAACGAATTGATGCGATGCACAACATATATAGCTTTACAAAATAGTTTTAATTTGTGAAGTTGCGTCAACAACGACCGAAGTGAGCAAGACCAGTGACCCAATTGAAATTCGCCACCCGACTGAATTCCTTCGCCTCGAAGCCTGCTGCCGAGTGGCCTGATCTTTCCGGCAAGCCGACCATGCTGCAGATGGCAAAGCGTGCTGCGAAAGTTGATGGTCTGACGGATCTAGATCTGAATTATCCTGACCATGTGGCCGATGATCCGGCGCTTCTTGCTCGCCAGATCGGCGATCTCGGCCTTGCGATTAACGGCTTTGCCATGCGCTATTACACCAATCCGGCCTTCAAGATCGGTGCTTTTACCAATCCTGATGCGGCTGTGCGGCGTGAGGCGATTGATCTGACGAAGAAGGGCATCGATGCCGCGCGCGCCGCCGGCAGTAACCTGATGACGCTGTGGCTGGGGCAAGATGGTTTCGACTACGCCTTCCAGGCCGATTATCACACGCTATGGCAACACGAGATCGATGGAATTCGTGAAGTTTGTGCGCATGATCCGGATTGTCTCGTCAGCATCGAATACAAGCCGAACGAGCCGCGCTCTTACAGCCTGATGCCCGATTGCGCGACCACGCTTCTGGCCATCAAGGATGTGGATATGCCCAACCTTGGTGTGACGCTGGACTTCGCTCATGTGCTCTATGCCGACGAGCAGCCTGCTTTCGCCGCCGCCCTGATTGCCCGCTACAGCCGCGTTCTCGGCGTCCACCTCAATGACGGTTACGCCAAGCGTGACGACGGCCTTATGGTTGGGGCTGTTCATACGCAGCAGACAATCGAGCTTCTGCGCCAAATCCGCAAGGACGGTTATGATGGCGCGATCTATTTCGACACCTTCCCTGACATGACGGGTCTCGACCCGGTTCACGAATGCGAAGTCAACATCCAGACCGTCAAGCGGATGCTGAAAGTGGTGGATCGTATTGAGCAGGACAATCGCTTGTCCGGTGCCATTGAACGTCAGGATGCCGTTTCCGCGCAGGCCGTCATTCAGGAGCTGATGCTCGGCTGATCTGCGCAAGAAAATCCAAAAACCTCGTCACAATGCATGCCGAAGGCGTGCCGACACATTCCATCTGGGAGGAAACCGATGAAAACCTTTTTGAAGACGACAATGGCTGCCGGGCTTGCCGCCAGCTTCCTGTTCAGCGCAGCCTTTGCGCAGGAACTTGCGCCGCTGAATTCCGATACGGAAAAGGACCGCATGGACTGGTCGCAGCTGGAAGCCAAGCTCGGGCCTTTCCCGAAACTACCTGAGGGCACCAAGGCAGGTGCGGTTTCCAAGACGCTGACCAATGAGTATTGGCGCTCGCTGGGTTTGGGATACGAGGCTTTCGGCAAGAAGGTCGGCGTTCCAGTTGCCTATCAGGCCGCGCAGAGTGAAGGCGACCAGCTGGGTCAGTTGACGATTGCTGAAGGCATGATCACGCAGGGCTATAATGTTCTGCTCGTCTCGCCGCAGACGGATGCCAATCTTCAGCCGGTTATCGAGCAGGCCAAGGCCGCCAATATCCCTGTCGTCAACGTCAATGATGCCGTCATTCCGCAGGCTGAGCATTATGTCGGTAACGTCCAGCGCGATAATGGTGTGCGCGTTGCCAAGTGGTTTATCGAAAACCGTCCGCAGGGCGGCAAGGTGGCCATTGTCGAAGGTCAGGCTGGCGTTTACGCGGCGGTTCAGCGCACGGATGGCTTCAAATCCACGATTACCCAGAACGACAAGTTCCAGGTCGTTGCGAGCGTTCCCGGCAACTGGGATCGTCAGACATCTTATGACGCTGCCACCAACATTCTCAACCAGCATCCTGACCTGATCGGCTTTTACGCCAATAATGACGGCATGGCGCTGGGTATTGTTGAAGCAGTCAAGGCTGCCGGTCTTGCTGGTAAAGTCGCAGTCTTCGGCACTGATGGTATCTCCGACGCTTATGCCTCCATCAAGGCAGGCGAACTCACCGGCACGGTGGACAGCTTCCCGGTTCTGACGGGCGAAGTCGCACTCGAAACTGCGCTGCGTCTCGTCGCCGGTCAGAAATTGCCGCGCGTGGTCGCCACGCCGCAGGCCCTCATCACCAAAGACAATCTCAGCCGCTATCAGGGCCAGGGCGTCGATGTGCGCGCCGTGCTGATGGAAGATGCCAAGACTGCCAAGTGATCAATGCTCAAGGAGATGCCGACCTATCCTCGGCATCTCCATCAGCCAAGAGGTGGAACGATGACGCCACGACTGAGATTCGAGACGATTTCCAAGAGCTTTCCCGGCGTCAACGCGCTGACGGACGTTTCGTTTGACGTGGCTCCCGGCGAAATCCATGGACTTCTCGGTGAAAACGGCGCCGGCAAATCCACGCTTTTGCGCATTTTGTCCGGTGTGTTTCGCCCCACATCCGGCACCGTCTTCGTGGACGGGGAGGCCGTTGCCTTCAAAAAGCCGATGGATGCGCGTGCCGCCGGTATTGCCATGATCCATCAGGAGCTTCAGCAGGTGCCGCATTTGAGCGTCGCCCAGAACATGTTTCTCGGACACTCGCTGACGCATATGGGCGGCATCTTCGTCTCCCGCCGCCAGCAGGAAGCCCGCGCTGCCGAAGCGCTTGCTATGATCGACAAGACCATCGACCCCTCAGCACCGATATCGTCGCTGAAGGTCGCGCAGCGCCAGATCGTCGAAATCGGTCGCGCGCTTCTCGACAAGGCGAAGGTCATCGCCATGGACGAGCCGACATCGAGCCTGACACCCAGCGAGTTCGATCGTCTGGCCGAAGTCATCGCCAGTCTGTCGCAAAGCGGCGTTTCCATAATCTACGTATCGCACAAGATGGATGAGGTGTTTCGTATCTGCCAGCGCTCCAGCATCATGCGCGATGGCAAGCTGGTGGACATTGTCGATCTTGCCAAGGTGTCTGAAACCGACGTGATCGCCAAGATGGTCGGTCGTGAATTGATGCAGGAAGAGCATAATTCCTTCGTCACCGATAGCGTCAAGCTCGAAGCCAGAAATCTCTCTTCGGCCACCAGAATTCGTGATGTGTCCTTCACATTGCATAAGGGTGAAGTTCTAGGCATTGCCGGGCTCGTCGGCTCTGGCCGCACGGAACTCCTGCGCCTTCTGGCGGGTGTCGACCGCCTGAGCGCAGGATCGATCAGCATAGACGGCAAGGAGCAGAGCTTCGCCAATCCGCGTGATGCCATTGCCGCCGGTATCGGACTGGTGCCGGAAGAGCGCAAGCGGGAAGGCATCATTCCCTTGCGCCCTGTCGCCACCAATATGGCGCTGGCCTCCCTCGGCAGCTTCTCGTCCGGCGGTATGATCAACAATTCCAAGCTTCACACGACCGCGAAGGATTTGTTGAAGCGTGTCAATCTGCGGCCCTTCCAGCTTGATCGCCCGATCCGCCTGTTCAGCGGCGGCAACCAGCAGAAGGCGATCATCGCGCGCTGGCTGGCGGCGAAATCGCAAATTCTGCTGTTCGATGAGCCGACACGCGGCATCGACGTCGGGGCCAAGTCTGAAATCTATCACCTGATCGAAGACCTTGCCCGCGAGGGCCATTCCATCATCGTCGTTTCTTCCGAACTGCCGGAAGTCATTCGTCTGTCTGACCGCGTGCTGGTCATGCGCGAAGGGCGGATTGCTGCGACGATTGAACGTGATCAACTGAGCGAAAGCGCGATTGTCGCGCATGCCATTCCAGGGGCGAATGCCGATGCGGATGACGCGCGCATTGCGCGACCCGTGTGAACCTACAGGACAACCCATGACCAGCACTTCCAATGCTCCCGCCACCTCCGCTCCGGCTTTCCGCCGTTTTTCATTCTCGCTGCGCGATGCGGGAACGCTGATCGGCCTCATCGTCATCATGGCGGTGTTTGCCGCACTGGTTCCGGGCTTCATTTCCGAGAGGAACCTCGTCAACATTCTGCAGCAATCCAGCATCAATGCCTGCCTGGCGCTCGGCATGACGCTGGTCATCATCTCTGGTGGCATCGATCTTTCTGTTGGCCCGACGGCTGCGATTTCTGCGGTCGTCACTGCCAGCCTGCTGGTTGCTGGCACACCGATACCGTTGGCGATCCTCGCGGGTCTCGGCGTTGGCGTCCTTTGCGGCTTCATCAATGGCGGCCTCGTTGCCTATGTCGGACTGCAACCCTTTATCGTCACACTCGGCACGCTCAGCACCTACCGCGCCATCGCGCTGATCTACACGGGGGGCAATCCAGTTCTCGGTATTCCCGCAGGGTTCCGCTCGCTGTTCAACGGCAATCTCTTCGGCATCCCGACACCCGTCCTGATCGTCGCTGTCGTTGCCGTTGCCGCATGGATTCTGCTCAAGAAGACGCCGATTGGCGAATATCTGATGGCGGTTGGTGGCAATGAAGAGGCGGCTTATGTCGCGGGCGTTCCGATTGCCCGCACCAAGATCACGGCCTATGTGATTTCCGGTGGTCTCGCGGCACTTGCCTCGCTCATCCTCATCGGCCGCCTTGGCGCAGCCGAACCCATTCTCGGCAATCTGTGGGAACTGGATGCCATTGCGGCAGCAGCCATAGGCGGCGCATCTTTGATGGGCGGCAAGGGAAGCATTCTCGGCACCATTCTGGGCGCGATCATCTTGGGTGCAATGCGCAATGGTTTGACGTTGATGAATGTTCAGGCCTTCTATCAACTGCTCGCCACTGGCCTTATAATCCTCGTCGCCATGATGATTGATCGTGCGACAAGGGGAAGAGAATGAATTCCGAAAGCTTCGACACAAAGGCCGTCGGCCCACGCATCCGCATGATGATGCCCCTGCTGACGCCGCTCGAAGCCAAGGTTGTCGATACCGTGTTCGCCATGCGTGATTTCAGCGATGAGACTTCGCTGAAACAGATCGCAGACGATGCCGGTGTGTCCGAAGCCATGGTGGTGAAGATCACCAAGAAACTGGGCTTTGCCGGTTATCGTGATTTTCGCACGGCAGTCAGCCAGTATAATCGCCAGCCGACTGCGGAAATGCACCAGGAACTCTCGGTCGATGATACGTCGCTGGAGATCGTGCAAAAGGTTTTCCGGACATCGATCCATGCCCTGGAAGAAACCCTTTCGATCCTCGATATGGTTGCGTTCGAAAAAGCCGCAGACCTCATTCACGGCGCGAAACATCGGGATTTCTACGGTGTCGGCGGTTCGGCGCAGATTGCACGGGACGTCGCCCATAAGTTTCTGCGCATCGGCGTGCGCGCCAGCGTGTTTGATGATGTGCACATGATGCTGATGTCGGCAGCCCTATTGTCCGAAGGCGATATCGCCATCGGCTTTTCCCATTCGGGCAACACGACGGCCATCATCGAGGGGCTTCAAGTCGCCAAGCGCAACGGCGCGCAGACGATTGCGGTTACCAACTACAACTCCTCTGCCTTGGCGCAGGCCGCTGATGTCGTCCTCTGTTCCACGGCACAGGGCTCTCCCCTGATGGGGGAGAACGCAGCGGCGCGCATCGCGCAGCTGAATATTCTCGACGCCGTTTTCATGGCAGTGGCGCAACGCGACTATCAGTCGGCTGAACGAAATCTTGACCGCACCATGTCTGCCGTCAAATCCAAACGGAAAGATAAACCTTCATGACATCCTCGCCTCTCGTCACTGTTTTCGGCAGTCTTCATTACGATATTGCCGTTATGGGGCCATCACGGCCACGCAAAGGCGAGACGGTAACAGGCACATCATGGCATCCCAAGAGCGGCGGCAAGGGCGGTAATCAGGCGGTTTCGGCAGCACGCACCGGCGTTGCGACCTCGATGATCGGAGCCGTCGCAGATGATGATTTCGGGCGTTTCCTGCTTGCTAATTTGGAACGCAAAGGCGTCGATCATACTTTCGTCCGGCGCGATGCCTCCCAATCCACCGGCATGAGCGTTGCCATTTTTGATGACGAGGGCGATTACGGCGCTGTTATCGTTTCTGGCAGCAACCTGACCCTTGGTGAAGCCGACGTGAGAGCTGCTCATGATCTGCTGTCAAAGACGACACTGCTTGTCCTCCAGAACGAGATTCCCGATGCGGCCAACGTCATAGGCGCAAAGGCCGTCAGGCAGGCCAGTGGCCGGGTGCTGATCAACGCGGCGCCTGCGCGCGCTCTTTCCAGCGATCTCCAGCCGCTGATCGACATCCTCGTCGTCAACGCCATCGAAGCAGAAATGCTGGCAGGCGTTCCGGTCGTGGAAACGCTTGAAGGCGCGCTTGAAGCTGCAAGGAAGCTCGCGAAGGTCTATCCAGAGGTCGTTGTCACCGCAGGCGGTTCAGGCGTTGCCTATGTCAGTCAGAACGGGGAAGAAATTGCCATCGAAGCCGTCAAGGTGAAGGTCGAAAGCACGCATGGGGCGGGAGATGAGTTCATCGGCGTCCTCGCTGCAGAAATTGCATCCGGTAAAACGATGAACGAGGCGCTTCAAAAAGCAAATGCAGCCGCAGCAAAGCTCGTCGGCACACCTGAAGCTGACAGGATTTAACGCTGTTCGCCAAGGCCATCGGGCTGTGCCGCAAGAAGCTGCTCCTGCTCGTGTTCGTCAAAGCCCAATAGATTGCCATGCTGGCTGCGGCGAAGTTTTCTCATGTGGTCTCTGGGGCTCAAACCCAGCGTGCGCTTGAACATGCGGGAGAAATAAAAGGGATCGGAGTAGCCGACCTCGGCTGCTGCAGACGCGACCGACTGTCCCGCCTCGAGGAAATGCATCGCGCGTTCCATTCGTTTGAATTCCTGGTATTTGCGCGGGGTTCGTCCGACGCGTTTCTGGAATTCCCGCAGGAAATAATCGCGGTTGTAGGGTGCGGCATCCGCGGCTTTGCCAGCAATGTCCGGGTCGAGCGGGTTTGCCGAAATCATCGTGACGGCTTTCATTACGGCCAGATCCAGGGCCTCCGTTCCGTCTGACTGAAAACTCCGGCGGTCTGTCCATCCAATGAAGGCATCGTCGATGAAGGCGATCAACAGCACCATGAACAGATGATGCTGGCCGAGCGTGACGGAGGAGGGTGGGGCGCTTTGGCGGTAGTGCCGCACCAGAGGCTCAAGAAGCGCCCATCGACTCAGACGAATCTTGGGCTGCAATTCCATCTGCGCGACAAGGTTGTGTCTGCCGTAGATGTCCAGCGAAAAATGCTGGGCGACACCCCTGTAGGTCGTGGCCTGCTCATTCCAGCCGACGAAGCGCTGTCCACGATAGATCAACATGGCATCACCGGGTTCCAGAACCCGTGCCTCGCCATCCACAAGATAATGGCCCTGTCCTTCCAGGCAGATGATGAGATCATCCACCTGATTGGATTTGTCGATCTGCCATGTGCGGGAATGCTCCATCCGGATGGTGGCGCGCGTCAGGTTGAGCTGCAAGGCGGCCGGGGGAATGGAGGACAATATGCCACCTTCAATTTCGTCCATATTTTTCCTCGACTTTGTTAATTCACCTTGGTCGTAAATTTTGGTTTTGTCACGCCACAACTTGCGACACGATGCTTAACACCGAGGAGGAGATCGGTTTTGGCTGCGGGAGCGACAAAATTCGCGCGCGCCTTGATCGACTTGGGAGAGACACTTGTACAAAATCGTATTTTATCATTCGCGCTCCTCCGGGGCGCGGGGAGGGAAGCCGTGAAATCTCAACGCTTTCTGGGCCTGGGATATCTGGCGCCTTACATCATTGGCCTGCTGATATTCACGGCGATACCATTTCTCGGATCTCTTTATCTCAGCTTCACGCGCTATGACCTGATGAGCGACCCGACATGGACGGGATTGGCCAATTACGAGCGCCTTTTCACCCGTGACCGCACCTTCGTGAAATCGTTGAACGTGACCCTGTTCTACGTGTTTCTGACGGTTCCCATCAAACTCGCATTCGCTCTCTTCATCGCGGCCATACTCAATTACAAGCTGCAGTTCATCAATTTCTTCCGAACCGCCTTCTACGTGCCGTCGATTCTTGGTGGCTCCATCGCGATCGCAGTGCTCTGGCGCTATATCTTCGCTTCAGAAGGGTTGGCAAACATGGCGCTTGCAGCAATCGGTCTGTCCCCGGTGGACTGGTTCGGTGATCCCGGCAATGCGCTTTTCACCATCACGCTTTTGCGTTGCTGGCAGTTTGGCTCCGCGATGGTGATATTCCTTGCAGCCCTGCAATCCATCGACAAATCGCTTTTTGAGGCTGCGGCCATCGATGGTGCTGGCAAGGTCAGAACATTCTTCTTCATCACCCTGCCGCTTCTGACGCCAGTGATCTTTTTCAATCTCATCATGCAGATGGTCCAGGCGTTTCAGGAGTTCAACGGCCCCTACATCATCACCCAGGGTGGACCGCTGAAATCGACTTACCTGTTGCCCCTCTACATTTACGACGAGGCCTTCAAGAAGTTCAACATGGGCTATGCATCTGCCATCGCCTGGATCCTCTTCACCATCATCACCGTACTGACCCTCGTGGCCTTCTGGTCCTCGAAGAAGTGGGTCTACTACGCTGGCGACAAGCGGAACTGATGCCATGACGCATATCGCAACCCTAAACGACCTTCAGACTGCGCGCCGCGCACGGGTAAGGCTTCTATCGACAACGGTTCGATATGTGCTCTTGTTCGCTGTCGGTCTCATCATGCTGTACCCGCTGATCTGGCTGGTGGGTGCAAGCTTCAAGACGAATTCGGAAATCTTTTCGGGCGCTGGCTTCATTCCCGAAAACCCGACGCTTGATGGCTATATACGCGGTTGGGAAACTTCGACGCCCTATACATTCGGTCGGTTTTTCTGGAACTCGTTCCTGATCATTCTGCCAAAGGTCATTGGTACGGCAATTTCCTGCACCATGGCTGCCTATGCCTTCGCCCGCTTTGATTTTCCATTCAAGAAAATCCTGTTCGGCTCGGTCATTGCCATTCTGCTCTTGCCGAATGTCGTGACGCGTATTCCGCAATATATCCTGTTC
The DNA here is from genome assembly GCF_057799395.1 of Agrobacterium sp. 20P9.1.2. Classification (NCBI taxonomy): domain Bacteria; kingdom Pseudomonadati; phylum Pseudomonadota; class Alphaproteobacteria; order Hyphomicrobiales; family Rhizobiaceae; genus Agrobacterium; species Agrobacterium sp. 20P9.1.2. Next base: position 269,455 of record NZ_JBYOKI010000002.1, on the reverse strand, counting down.
CGTGATCTCGGCTGGCTCGACAGCTTCCTGCCGCTATGGGTGCCCTCGGCATTCGCGGGCGACGCCTTCTTCGTCTTCATGCTCGTGCAGTTTCTGCGGTCGCTGCCTGCGGATATGGAAGAGGCCGCACGGGTCGATGGTGCCAACAGCCTGCAAACGTTGATCTATATTGTTGTTCCCATGCTGGCACCGGCCCTGATTTCGGTCTGCCTGTTCCAGTTCATGTGGACGATGAACGATTTTCTGGGGCCTTTGATCTATCTGTCCTCGGTCGAAAAATATCCGGTGAGCCTCGCGCTCAAACTCTCCATCGATACCACTGAAGCCTTCGAGTGGAACCGCATCCTGGCGATGTCGGTCCTGACGATTGCGCCCGCGCTCATCGTCTTCTTCGCAGCACAACGGTATTTCATTGAAGGGATCTCGTCTGGCGGGGTCAAGGGCTGAACATGGCAAGCGTACAACTAAAAAATCTCGAAAAAGTCTATGGCGGCAGCTTCAAAGCTGTCCATGGCATCAACCTTGAGGTCGAAGACGGCGAGTTCATGGTGTTTGTCGGGCCTTCCGGCTGCGCCAAGTCCACCACCCTGCGCATGGTGGCCGGGCTCGAGGAAATTACCGCAGGCGAAATCCTGATCGGGGATCAGCGCGTCAATGATCTGCCGCCGGGCAAGCGATCCATCGCCATGGTTTTCCAGAACTATGCGCTTTACCCGCACATGAAGGTCCGCGGAAATCTGGCCTTCGGACTGAAAATCGCAGGTGTAGCGAAGCCGGAGATCGAAAAGGCCATCGACAACGTCGCCCGCATTCTGGAGATCGAGCCGCTTCTGGACCGGTTGCCGAAGCAGCTTTCCGGCGGACAGGCGCAACGCGTGGCACTGGGGCGCGCATTGATCAAAAAGCCCGGAGTGTTTCTGTTCGACGAGCCTCTTTCCAATCTGGATGCCAAACTACGTGCTTCGATGCGCGTGCGTATCACCGATCTTCACCGGCAATTGAAGGCGGATGGTCTGTCATCGACCGTCATCTATGTGACCCACGACCAGACCGAAGCCATGACCATGGGGGACCGCATCTGCGTCATGCAGAACGGTCGCATCATGCAGGTCGCGACACCGAAGGAACTCTATAACCAGCCTGCCAATCTCTTCGTCGCAGGCTTCATAGGTTCGCCGGAAATGAACCTGATCGACGTTACGATAGAAGGGTCCGACTTCCTGATTGCAGGTCAGCGGCTGCCAATCGGCGACCATCTGGAAAAGCGCCTGACCGCCAGACCGAAGGACGCCGTCGTGGGCATCCGGCCTCAGCATCTTTCTCTTGCGATGAAGGATGAGGGGCCATCGCTACAGGCCAAGCTCACCAATGCGGAGTTCATGGGACACGAGGTTTACCTTCACGCCGATCTTGGCGGCCAGAAGGTGGTGAGTGTGGTGGGCGCTGCGGAGTTCGAGGAGCTTGGCAAGTCAGGGGATCTGCGGCTGAAACCGGACCCTGAGAAGCTGCACATTTTCGACAAGGCCGATGGCCGCAACGTTTCGATATGAGCGCGGCGCGAAGTTTCAAGTTTTTGAGGAGGAGGAATACACAATGAGCAAGCTGAAAAGAACCGCGATCCTGCTGGCTGCCGGTGCCTATGCCACGATGGCTGTGGCCCCTATGGCCAATGCCGCAGAACTGCGCATGTCCTGGTGGGGCGGCGATAGCCGACATGTGGCGACCCAGAAGGCGATTGCCGCCTGCGGTGAGAAGCATGGGCACACCGTCAAGGGCGAATTCACTGGCTTTGATGGCTATCTGGAAAAGCTGACGACGCAGATGGCGGGCAAGACAGAGGCCGATATCGTTCAGGTCAACTGGCCGTGGTTGCCGCTGTTTTCCAAGAATGGCGAGGGATTTGCGGATCTGCGACAGCTCAAAGCGCTCGATCTGTCGCAGTGGGCTGAAACCGATCTCGAGGCCGGGTCGATGAATGGCGTGTTGCAGGGACTTTCGGTATCCACCACGGGCCGCGTGTTTTTCTTCAATGCCACGACCTTTGAAAAGGCTGGCGTTGCCATTCCGAAGACCTGGGACGAATTCTTTACCGCCACCAAGACCATCAAAGAAAAGCTTGGCAAGGACTACTACACTTTCAATGCCGTGAAAGAGACAGCCCAGCTTCTGGTCACGCTCGCAGTTGTCCAGAAGACCGGCAAGGATCTGGTCGATGAAAAGACCAACCGGGTTGCATGGACGCCGGAGGAGCTTGCGAGCGCAATTTCTTTCCTCGGCAAACTGGTTGAAAGCGGTGCCATCCGGTCTCAGAAGGAAGAGGCGAGTGACGGCAACGTCAATCTCTATGAGAAACCGTCCTGGTCTGAGGGGCGCATTGCCGGCTCCTATGAGTGGGACTCGACTTATTCGAAATATGCCGATCCTTTGAAGGAGGGTCAGGTCCTGAAGCCCGTGCCGATGCTGAAGCAGGCTGATGCTGTGACCGAAGGCGTCTATCGCAAGCCGTCCATGGTGTTTTCGATTTCGCGCAACTCCAAGAACCCTGACGCTGCGGCGCAAATCGTCAATTGCCTGCTGAACGAACCGGAAGGCATCGATGCGCTCGGCACTTCGCGTGGTCTTCCGGCATCCAAGGCGGCAGCACAGCGTCTCGGCGAAAAGGGCGAGCCGGAGGTTCGTGCAGCAAACGCCATCGTCATGGCAGCCTCCGGCCCCGTCGTATCGCCCTTCAACGAACACCCGGAAATCCGCTCGGCCTTCATCGATACGCTGGAAGAATATGCCTATGGCCAGCTCACGGCTGAGGAGGCCGCCGAGCAGATCATCGATTCCACCAACGATGTTCTGGCGAAATTCGACTGATGCGGCCGGGCCGTTGTCGATCACAGCGGCCCAGCCACTCTTTGCTGACCAAGCACTGCCTCCGCCGACGTTTAGGGCGGGGGCTTGTACAACACGAGACCGAACATGAACCGACCTTCGCTCATCGCGCATTCTGCACGAACGGCGGCGCTATGCCTTCCCGTTCCCGGCGCGCGCTATCATCTCCCCGCGGCGATTGCCTGGCGGCTGTCCACGCCTGACGTCGATCATGGCGAGCGGTTTGGCCACACCCATACGGTCGTGATGCTGTTGCATGATTTGCAGCCTGATACGCGTTTCCGGTTCGAGGCGGATGGTTTCGAAAGCCTCGAGTTCCGGACGACGCCTTGCGCCGGTCTCGTGGATGCGGCTGCATTTGCGATTGTGCCCGATGTGGCGTTGGACGATGCCGAGGCTGCACGCGCAAATGCAGATGCTTTCGCGCAAGCCGTTGCAGCCGTTCCGAAAGGCGGCAGCTTGCGCATTCCGGCAGGCACATGGACCTCTTACCCTCTGCGACTGAAGAGCGACATGTCCCTGCATCTGGCCAAGGGGGCTGTGCTTCGCCCGCCCTCTACCCGTGCAGGCTGGCCGATCCTACCGGCGCGTGATGCGGATGGTCGTATGCTGGGCAGCTGGGAAGGACTGCCGGATGCCTGTTTTGCTGCTCCTCTTCACGCCATCGCAGCGGACAACCTTGTCATTGAAGGCGAGGGCGTTCTGGATGGTTCCGGTGACAAGGGGGACTGGTGGACATGGCCGAAGGAAACCCGCGACGGCGCGCGCCGACCGCGCGGCCTGCATCTCGTTTCCTGCAACAATGTGAAGCTCTTTGGCTTCACCATTCAAAACGCGCCGTCCTGGACAATCCACCCACAGGGTTGCGATGGTCTCGTGGCCGCTGGCCTTTCCATCATGGCGCCTCACGACAGTCCGAATACGGATGGTTTCAACCCGGAGAGCTCTCGCAACATTGAGATTGCGGGCGTGCGTTTCTCGGTCGGTGACGACTGCATCGCGGTCAAAGCGGGCAAGCGCGGGTCCAATGGCGAAGAGGATCATCTGGCAGAAACACGGGCGATCCGTATCCGCCACTGCCTCATGGAGCGTGGCCATGGAGGGCTGGTGATCGGCTCGGAAATGTCCGGCGGCGTTCAAGATGTGACGATGGAAGACTGCGAGATGATCGGCACGGATCGCGGGTTGCGTCTCAAGACGCGGCGCGGACGCGGCGGCACCGTCAGCAATATCACGATGCGGCGCGTCCTGCTGGATGGTGTCCATACTGCTCTCTCCACCAACGCGCATTATCACTGCGATGCAGATGGTCATAGCGACCGGGTACAATCGAGACTGCCCGCTGAGGTCGATAGCGGCACGCCGCAGATCGACAAAATCTTCGTGGAAGATATCGAGATTCGAAAACTGTCCCATGCCGTAGGCGTTTTCCTCGGGCTTCCCGAAGCGCCGATCCGCGACATCGAGATCAGAAGACTGAAAGTCGTGTCTCTTGATCCCGATGCGGTGGCGACAGCGCCCATCATGGCGGATCAGGTGCGTTCCATGCTGCATGAGATGATCGTCTGCGAGCAGGCAGACATATCCTGCGATGACCCCGCGTTGCTAAGTCGCGCTCCCATTTCCAATGTTTCACAAGCCGATTGAGCCACAGATGACAGTCATCGACTATTTTGAGCAATTCGCCAGCCGCTATCAGCACTACAAAGGTGGCAGCTGGTGTTATGAAGATGGCTGCATCTATCGCGGCTTGCAGCTTCTCCATGACGCAACGGCTGAGAAGCGCTGGGACGATCATCTGCATCGCCTCGCGGATCAGCAGATTGGAGAAGATGGTACGCTGGCGGGTTACGATCCGCACGAATACAACATCGATCACATATTGGCGGGGCGCGTTCTCTTTCCTCTGGCCGCTGCAACGGGTAACAGCCGATACCTGAAGGCTGCTGATCATCTGGCAGGTCAGCTCAAGACGCATCCCAGAATTCCGGCTGGAAATTACTGGCACAAGAAGCGTTATCCGCATCAGCTATGGCTGGATGGCCTTTACATGGGATTACCCTTCCAGATCGAATACGCGCAAGAGACAGGCCGTCTCGAACTGATTACAGACGCGCTGCAACAGCTTTCGACGGCGCTGGCCCTGACAGAAAATCCGGGTGGGTTTTACGTTCATGGCTATGATGATAGCCGCGACCAGAGGTGGGCCGATCCCGTGACTGGTCGCTCGCCAGCCCTTTGGGGGCGATCTTTGGGGTGGCTGGCCATGGCCCTCGTGGACTGCCTGACGATATTACCAGACGATGAGGCAACCGCGTCGCTGCGAAAACGCACTCGGGTGCTTCTGGCGGCAATCATGGAGCGTCAAACAGAGAAAGGCCTGTGGATGCAGGTCTTCGACGCGCCCGATCTTGTCGGCAATTATGAAGAAACGTCGGCTTCTGCCATGTTCGCATATGCCCTGCTGCGGGCATCGCGACTGAAGCTGTTGGACGCAGACGAAACGGAGAGGGCGCGAAAGGGGGGAGGCACCGCTTTGAATGCGTTGATAGAGACTAAACTCGAGCAAGATTCGCACGGACGAACACAATTGTGCGGGATCGTCCACGTCGCTGGTCTCGGTGGTTTCGATGGTAATTATCGCGATGGCTCACAGGAATATTATCTGACCGAGCCAGTGGTCAGTGACGATGCCAAGGGCGTGGGTCCGTTGATGATGGCATATGCCGAGCACCTGCTTGCGAAGAAATCAGCCTGATGCTTTGCGATTTCAACTCAACGCTTCGGAACGCTGCTTCGTAAGCGACGATCGTTCGCGCGGCAGATAGTTTCCTTGAGGGGTGGGTTCGGCAAAAGCTCCGTCCTCCATAATGGTCTTGCCGCGCAGCAGCAGACGCACTGGCCAACCCCTAATATCCAGCCCCTCGTAAGGCGTATAATCCGCGCCATGGTGCAGCATGTCATTGGTGAGCGTGACGCGCTTGTTCGGGTCCCACAAGGCGATGTCAGCATCTGCACCGACAGCGATGGTGCCTTTGCGCGGGTAGAGGCCGTAAAGTTTGGCGTGATTGGTCGAGGTCACGGCGACGAACTGGTTGATGTCGATCCGGCCCTTCATTACGCCTTCCGAAAACAGGATGGGCAGGCGGGTGGCGACGCCGGGAATGCCGTTCGGAATCCAACGGAAATTCCGCTTGCCTTTCTCGTTCAGTTTTCCCTCCGGGTCATCAAAGCGGAACGGGCAATGGTCGGAGGAGAACAGGTCGAACACGCCCTGTTCGATACCTTCCCAGCAGGCGTCCTGGCTGGCCTTGTCGCGCGGGGGCGGTGAGCAGACATATTTGGCACCTTCCATCTCGCTCTGGTCGAGATCGTCTGCGGTCAACATCAGATATTGTGGGCAGGTTTCGCCGACGATTTTCTGACCGCGATGACGGGCTCTGCGGATTTCTTCCATCGCCTCTCGGTTGGAGACGTGGACGATGACGATGGGCACATCGACGATTTCGGCAAGCGAGAGCGCGCGGTGTGTCGCCTCACGCTCGGCAGCGATGGGTCGTGTCGTGGCGTGGTATTTCGGTTCGAATTTGCCGTCTTCCTCATGGCGACCGATGAGGTAGCGAATGGCATCCTCGTTCTCGCAGTGAACCATGACGAGCGCGCCGGTGCGGCGTGCCGTATCCAGAGTCGCGAGGATTTCATCGTCGCGGAGCCGCAAGCCCTCATAGGTCATGAAGACCTTCAGTGAGGTGTAGCCATCCTCCACCAGCGCCGGAAGCTCCTGCCCCAGAACTTCGGCAGTCGGGTCGGTGATAACGAGATGGAAGGACACGTCCACATGGCATTTTCCTTCGGCCTTTGCATGATAGACCTTCAACGCCTCCCGCAGTGAATGGCCTTTTTCCTGCATGCAGAAAGCCAGAACCGTGCTGTTGCCGCCAATGGCGGCCGAGCGGGTGCCGCTATCGAAATCATCGGCCATGACGATGCCATCGCCGGAGGGCTGGTCGAGATGGACATGGCTGTCGATACCGCCGGGCATGACGAAAAGGCCGGTGGCGTCGATCACTTCGTCGGCGTCGGTCAGTTCAGCGGCAAGTGCGACGATACGACCATCCTTGATGCCGACATCGCTGACGAAGGTGTCACTTGCCGTCACCACGGTTCCGTGCCTGATCACCGTATCGAAACGCATCATTCCCTATCCTTCCTGTCGTTCACAGCTCAGCTTGCTTTCGCAAATCCCGCATCGCCAGCCAGAATATGGTCAAGCGCAGCTGTAAAGCGATCAACCTCTTCCAGCGTGTTGTAATGCACCATGGAAACCCGCAGCATGCCGCCATGGTCTGTCAGGTCGAGATATTCGGCAAGCCGACGGGAGTGGAAATCCCCAAAGCGCATGGCGATGTTTTCGCCGTCCATTGCCTTGCAGAGATCGCCAGCTTCACGGCCATCGAAGCGGAAGGCAATCGTCGGCACGCGTGTTTCATCATGGTTGGTGGTCTGCCCAACGATCCGGCAATCGTTGCGGGAGCGCAGGTAGGTTAGCAATCGTTCGGTCAGGAGGTTCTCCTGCGCTGTGATGGCTGCAAAGGCCGCCTCGATTTTCTGACGCACCGTGCCGGTCTCGCCCGCCTGCTCGCCCAGCGCCGTCAGATAATCGACGATACCGCAGGTAGAGTAGGCCAGTTCATAGTTCGGGTTGCCCGGCTCCAGCTTGCCCGGCACTTTGTCCTTGCCGTAGAAATAATGGTAGAGCGTATCAAGCTCGAGCAGCAGATCGTATCTGCCATACATCAGCGCATAATGCGGGCCATAGGTCTTGTAGAGGCTGAAGACGTAATAATCGACGTCGAACGCCTGCACATCGACGGCGCGGTGCGGGGCATAGGCCACGGCATCGACGCAAATCTTTGCGCCGCGCGCATGAACGAAGTCGGCGATCTCGCGGATCGGATTGATGGAGCCGAGAATGTTGGAGACATGGGTGACGCAGACCATCCTTGTGCGTTCGCTCATCAGTGGTGCGAGATCGGCCAGATCGAGCGTCAGCGTTTCCTTGTTCAGCGGCCAGAATTTGAGCGTGATACCGCCATCCTGCAAACGGTCCCAAGGGCCGATGTTGGATTCGTGGTCGCTGACGGTGACGATGATTTCATCGCCCGCAGACAATTGGCTTTGCATAGCGCGGGCAAGGTTTTGCAAGAGCGCCGTGGTGGAACTGCCGAACACGATTTCTTCCGGTCTCGAAGCATTGACCAGATGCATGGCGGCCGTTCGGGCCTCGTAGAGCGCATTGGCTGCGCTTTGCGAAACCGCGTAGGAGCCGCCGATCTGCACGTTCTTTTCGATGAGAAACGTATTGATGCGCTCCAGCGCGCCTTTCAGTATTTGCGATCCGCCGGCATTGTCGAAGAAAGTCCAACCGCGTGACAGGCCTGGAAACTGGCTGCGCACATAATCGAGGTTAAGCGGTGAAGGGGTGGTCATTCCTGGTGTCTCCCGAGTGGTCTTTTATTCAATGGTTGAGGACGGCGCGAAGGAAGCCGCGTGTCCTTGCCTCTTGTGGATTGTCGAAAATGTCTGAAGGCGTGCCGGACTCTACCAGCCTGCCGCCGTCCATGAAGATGACGCGGTCCGCGACCTGACGGGCAAAGCCCATCTCGTGGGTGACGATCACCATGGTCACACCGGTGCCCGCCAGCTTGCGCATGACATCCAGCACTTCGCCGACCATTTCGGGGTCAAGCGCTGATGTCGGCTCATCGAACAGAAGAACGCGCGGCTCCATGGCAAGCGCACGCGCAATTGCCACACGTTGCTGCTGGCCGCCTGAGAGCTGGCCGGGAAATTTTTCCGCCTGCTCGGAAATGCCGACACGGGCCAGAAGCTCGCGCGCCTTACGTTCGGCTTCCGCTTCCGGCGTCTTTCGCACCCGCATGGGGGCAATCATAACGTTTCTGAGAACCGTCATGTGCGGAAACAGATTAAAGGACTGAAACACCATGCCGACTTCCGCGCGCACCTTGGCAAGGGCCGGACCGGGTGCAACGCGAATCCCATCGACGGTGATGGTACTATCTGGCGAAAACGCTTCCAGATGGTTGATGCAACGAATGAGCGTCGATTTGCCGGACCCGGAAGGGCCGATGACGCAGACGACTTCGCCTGCGGCCACATCGAGATCGATGCCGTGCAGCACGGTGAAGGTGCCATAGGCCTTGGTCAGCCCACGAATAGAAATCAGAGGGGAGGTGGCCTTTTCCATCAACGTTTCCCCCGGCTGAAGTGTTTTTCAAGGCGTGCCACGACGGCGACCATCGGCCATAGCAGCGCGATATAGATGAGGGCAGCACCGATCAGCGGCGTGGGGTTTGCGTTCAGCGCCTGCGCTTGCGTCGCCTGTTTCAACAGGTCCGGCATGGCTACCACCGAGGCAAGGGCGGTGTCCTTCATGACGTTGATGCAGTTGTTGGTCAGCGGTGGAATGACGATGCGGATGGCCTGCGGCAGAATGATATCGACCATGGTGTTGCGGTTAGAGAGACCAAGGGCTGCGGACGCCTCGAATTGCCCATGCGGCACAGCCTCGATGCCTGCACGAAAGATTTCGGCGGTATAGGCGGCTGATACCAGCGATAGTGCAGTGACAGCGGATAGGAACGGCGACAGCCGGATGCCGACGAAGGGCAGCGCGTAGTAGACGACGATCAGCAGCACCAATAGCGGGATCGACCGGAAGATGTCGATGTAGCCACGGATCAGCAGCTTGAAGAAAGCCGGCGCGTAAAGGCGTGCCACCGCCAGAAAGAGGCCGCCAATCAGGCCGCAGAGAATGCTGGTGATGCCGATCTGGATGGTGACGACCAGACCCCAAAGCAGCTGCGGCAGGCTGTTGAGAAACACGGGAACATTGAAGAAGGTATTGATGAGGTTCATGCCGGAGTGGCTCCCTTGGCAATCTGGCGGGGCGCGTTTGGCCCCGCCGGATGCGGTTCAAGCCTTACTTGGCCTTGGGCATGTCGAGAACGGCAACGGTCGAGGTCGTGTCCTCTGCCTTTGCGCCGAACCATGTCTCATGCAGCTTGGCAATGAAGCCTTCGCCCTTCAGCGTGGTGATAACCTTGTTGACTTCAGTGGCGAGCGGATCGCCCTTGTTGAACATGATCGAGTATTTTTCACCGGTCGGAATGCGCTCGACAACCTTCAACTCCGGCTTGTCCTTTGCGTAATAGAGCAGGGCAGGAATATCCGAGATATAGCCGTCGATGCGACCGGCTACGAGATCGAGCATGGCGGGCTGCAAGCCTTCGAACTTGCGGATTTCGCCAAGCTTGTATTCGCCCTTATGAGCTTCGGCCCACATATCGCCTGTCGATCCCGTATCGACGCCGACGACCTTGCCGCTCATACCCTTGAGGCCGGTGATGCCGGAAGCGGCTGTAACAGTCAGGGACTGGTCGCTGTCGTAGTAGGGCTGCGCGAAGGTGACGGATGCCAGGCGCTTTTCAGTGATGGTGATCGAGGAAATGGCCATGTTGATACGGCCGGACTGGACGGCGGGGAACAGGCCGTTGAACGGCGTGTTGACGAATTCCACCGACTTGCCGAGCCGCTTGGCGATTTCGTTGACGAGGTCGACTTCGAAGCCGGTGACCTTGCCGCTGGCATCTTCGAATTCCCAGGGCACGTTGCCGATATTGGCGCCGACCGTGAGATCGGCGGCCTGAACGTTGAACACGCCGAGTGCTGAGACCAGCCCGGCGAGAAATGTGCTTTTGATGCGCGAAACGTGAAGCATGCGAGAACCCCTTGTTTTATGTTTTAAGCCAATCTACGTTGGTCTAACTGGTCAGACCAGTCCGACCAAACAAGCACGCGCTTTTGTGCTTTGCAAGATGTTACTTAAAAAATATATCGGAAGAGCCGGTGGCGGCTTTCAGGGAACAGGGATCGAATGCTCAACAAAACGCTTGTGCCACAATCGGTTGCCCGCGAAATACAGGCCATGATCCAAGCTGGGCAATTGAAGGCCGGCGAGAAAATCCCGTCACAGCGCGAGTTCTCCCAGAAATTCGGTATCAGCCGGGCATCCCTACGAGAAGCTTTGCTGACGCTTGAGACGTTAGGTCTGCTGAAAACGGAGGCCGGGCGCGGGACATTCGTGGCCGCTGGTGATGGGGCGGCTGGCCAATCGGGCATGGCGCCATGGCGCTACTCCGAAAGCTATTCCGTCTTCGACGTCTTCCAGACCCGTATTCTGCTGGAAGGCGAGATTGCGCGGCTTTCCGCCGGGCGATTGTCCCAGACACAGTTGGAAAAGATGGAAAAGGCCACCAAGATCATGGAGGATTGCTGGGCCAATCAGGATTTGCTCGCCAATGTCGATGCCGATCTGGAGTTTCATGGCACCATCGTGTCTGCCTGCTCCAACACCATGCTGAAAGCGCTTTACCAAACGGTTCGGGATCAGGTGACCGAAACCCAGCGCCAGCCGATCCCGATCACCGACCCGGAACGGATGCGGCAATCCATTGCAGAACACCGCCGCATCATTGCAGCTTTGAGGGCAAACGACGGAGCTTTGGCCCGTAGCGAAATGGAGGCGCATATTCGCAACACGGCGCGTTGTGCGGGCTTGCAGCCCTAGTGAGCGCAAAAGGGGTGCTCAACCCACCCAGCCTTTGACTTTTCGGGCGTTTGAATGGAGGTTGGTAAGGATATCATCATGTTAGGGGAGCCACATGGCCGTAGAAACGCCTAGTATAGAAGCCGTGTTGGCCGAAGAAGCCAATCTTAAACTGGATCGCTTCAACTATGATTTTGCGTGGATGTTGGGCAGCCATATCAGGCAAAGAGCGGCGTCTCTGAAACTGCCAGTGGCTATCGAAGTCAGGCATGGCGCTGATGTGGTATTCGCGACCCTTCTTCCGGGGGCGACAATCGATAATTTTGGGTGGACCAGCCGCAAATGCGCTGTTGTCCATCGGTTCCACCGCAGTTCTTTGCGCGTCCGGCTTGAAGCGGAAGCGAAGGGCTATGATTTCAACACGAAATTCGGGTTGCCAACCAGTCACTACGTGGCAAGCGGTGGCGGATTTCCGTTGGTTTTAAACGGCGGAACGCTCATTGGATCGGTGGGTGTCAGTGGTCTGCCTGATGTCGAAGATCACGCGTTGATAACGTCCTGCCTGAAGGAACTTTTGTAACTCGAAGGGTGTACACGACGAGCTTTGTTCGAAGCAAAAAAGTCGCAAAGCGGGTTTACGAGCGTCTGAACGACAGTGAGGAGCGTGATCCGTGAAACACCTTTTTGCAACGCTGTTTATGTGCGCCGTGTCGCTCTCCGCCTCCATTGCTCCCGCATGGGCAAACTGCGTTTCGCTGGTTGGACGGCCCGAATGGCCGACGATTGCGCGGGCTTTGTCGTCAGCGAAGGTTTGCGAGCAGCTTCCCGCCGGACCCAATCACACGCAAAGTTTCCACGTACAGTCAGCGGAATTGTGTCGCAGCGCGGATCGTAACGCCTCTCTGAGAGCGACTGCCTTCGTGACCTGCGAAAGCCCTCCAGACGCACTTTTCAACACGCCGCCAATGCAGGCAGAAATTGCCGTTGCCGTTTCAATCGACGAAAGAGCATGCAGGATTACCGATGCTCAAATTCAGATTGGTGGCGAACTGGGAAACTTTTTGTCGAATGCTGTAGATGCCAATGAACTCGTGAGGCGATGGAGGCAATCGGACCTATCGCAACTCTGCCGACAGATGCAGCGGGTAAATACGCCGAACTGATCTCACCTGTGTCCGGCGTCAGATAAAGTCAGGCAAAAAGCACCCTTTCGGCACGGTGGCAAAGGGTGCTTCCGTTTCCAAACATTTGGAGCGTTGCAATCGGCGGCCTTCTGGAACAGAAAGTCGAAGATGTACGCTGCGGCTCCGGAACGACCATGAAGTATTTTGCTGTACGCCAGTTTCTTCGTCTGTCTGGACGTCGGCCAACGCTAGCCTGGCAATTCGCCTTGGCTGGGACGGTCGTTCTTTTGCTCGGCATGATCCTGATCGGGCTATGGGTAACGTCCAAAATCGAGAACGCAGCCGTGCGCAACATGGCAAGCGGAACGGCTCTCTATGTTGCCGGCATTGTCTCTCCGCTGACGCAGGAACTAGCGACCGGTTCGTCACTCAGTGATGATGCGCGAGGCAAAATCCTCGACACGCTTAATCAGGGACCTTTGAGAGGTGAACTGTTTTCCTTCAAAATATGGGGCAAGGACAACACGATAGTCTTCAGTAGCGAGCCCAGCCTGATCGGCAAGAGGTTTGACGGATCGGTCGGACTTTCTACCGCCTTCAATGGCACGGTTCATGCCGCTTTCGATACTCTGGAAGGTGAAGAGCATGCCGAGGAAAAGCAAAGCGGCCAGATGTTGCTGGAAATTCATAGCCCCATTCGCGATGCCGTGTCCGGCAGGGTCATCGCCGTCGCGGAATTTTACGAGCGCTCTGCCGATCTCATGTCGGAGCTAGATAATGCGCGTTACGAAAGTTGGCTGGTCGTTGCCGGCGTGACGGCGGGCATGCTGGTGCTGCTGTTTGGCATCGTCGCGAAAGGGAGCCGCCTGATCGAGGAGCAGAAACGATCTTTGCATCTGCAGGTAACGGAACTATCGCGCATGCTTGAGGTCAACAAAGGTTTACGCCGACGTATCGATCAGGCAACTCAGCGCACCGCGGCACTCAACGAGCGCTATCTGCGCAGAATATCTGCCGAGCTGCATGATGGCCCGGCCCAGCTCCTGGGATTTGCCGCGTTACGGCTGGAGGCAATCCGCGCCGGACGGGCAAGAGAAGACGACGAAGCCATGGTCCAACATTCCATTGATGAAGCGGTCAGAGAGATCAGGGGTATCTGCCGTGGCCTGACCTTGCCGGAGCTTGAAGGGCTTTCCGGCGAGGATGTGGTACGCCGCGTGATTGCCACTCACGAAAAGCATTCTGCACGATCTGTAGAAGCAGATATCGCTCCGCTGGAGATTACTTCCCAGGCCATGAAAATCTGCACTTATCGCTTCCTCCAAGAAGCTCTCAGCAACGCCACCCGGCATGCGCAGGCGACTAACATCGCTGTTTCAGCAGGCGAAACGAATAGCGAAATCATCATTAGTGTCCGTGATAACGGTGTCGGTTTTGTTCGGCGTGATAATGAGGACGGCCTTGGTCTGGCTGGGCTAGAGGAGCGGGTCGCAGGGCTAGGCGGGCGGTTGGAAATTGTTTCCGAAGTCGGATCAGGCACATCGATCTCCATGACCCTGCCCGGTGGGGCTAACGCATGAAACCGGGTGTAATCAGAATCGTGATCGTGGACGACCACCCGATTTTTCGAAGCGGGTTGTCGCGCAGTCTGGAAGATGAGCCGAGTTTTGAAGTGGTTGGAGAAGGCGCCAGTGCTGCCGATGCGATTTCACTGTTTGACCAGCACCGTCCGGATATCCTGCTGCTGGATCTTTCCATGCCCGGTGGCGGACATTCGGCGTTGCGCGTTATTCTGCGGCGAGACGCTGCGGCCTCCGTCATCGTTCTGACGGCCTCGGAACATGATTCCGATATCGCGCAAGCCCTTGCCGAGGGAGCAAAGGGCTATGTTCTTAAAGGCGTCGGTGTATCCGAACTTGTTGCGGTGATTTCGGGGGTTGCTGCTGGTGAGGATTGCATCGCGTCGTCTTCGACGCGCGATGCCGTGGCGGGGCTGGAAACCGTCAGGCACCCTGCGCAAGCCCTCGCCAGTCTGACGCCCCGAGAGGAGCAGATTCTTGAACTCGTGGCCGCTGGCAACAGCAACAAGGAAATTGCCCGGCTGTTGAACCTTCAGGAAAAGACCATCAAACACAATATGACGCGCATTCTGCAGAAGCTGAAACTGCGCAACAGAACCGAGGCTGCGATCTATCTCCGAGAAGCCCGATCAAAAGACTGATCGGGGGATAATGACCTCTCAGCACATCTCCCGATAGGGACTTTAGTCCCCATAGCTCGAACCGTTTCGCGGGTATAAGTGGAGTTTATCCGAATAGTTTTAAGCGCATTTCAAGTGCGTGTTCGGACGCTTAAATCGCACGGAAAATATGGTCCATCGCGGCCTGTTTTGATCGGGAGACATACGTGACTAAACTATCTGGAAAAAATCTTTTGATAGCGGCTGCCTTTGCCGCGACGTGCCTGTCTGGCACCGCGCATGCGCAGGATGCCGATGGAATCGTCGTTTATAACGCGCAACACGAAGGACTGGGCATTGCCTGGGCAGAAGCTTTCACGAAGGAAACGGGTATCAAGGTCACGCTCCGCAAGGGCAGCGACATGGAGTTTGCCAACCAGATCGTGCAGGAGGGTGCCAATTCTCCGGCGGACGCGTTTTTGACGGAAAACTCGCCAGCCATGGCGCTTGTCGATAGCAAGGGCCTGTTCGAACCGGTCGCTAAGGAAACGCTCGAGCAGGTTCCCGAGCAGTTCCGCCCTGCGGATGGTCATTGGGTCGGCATTGCTGCTCGCTCCACCGTTTTTGCCTATGACAAGACCAAGCTCACAGAAGACAAATTGCCAAAGTCGATGCTGGACCTCGCAAAGCCGGAATGGAAGGGCCGTTGGGCTGCATCTCCAACGGGTGCGGATTTCCAGGCCATCATTGGTGCGCTGGTACAGCTGAAGGGTGAAGCGGAAGCCACCACATGGCTCAAGGGCATGAAGGAAAACTTCAAGGCCTATCGCGGCAACTCAACAGCCATGAAGGCCGTCAATGCCGGTGAAGTCGAAGGCGCGTTGATTTATCACTATTACTACTTCGGCGATCAGGCAAAGACTGGCGAAAACAGCAAGAATGTCGCGCTGCACTACTTCAAACATCAGGATCCGGGTGCGTTTCTCTCGACCTCCGGCGGCGGCATTCTCGCCTCTTCCAAGCACAAGGAACAGGCCCAGGCTTTCCTGAAGTGGGTTACCGGCAAGGGCGGCCAGACGATCCTGCGTGATGGCGATTCTTTCGAATATGCTGTTGGCAACGGTCAGGCCTCCAACAAGGCGCTGGTACCGATTGCCGATCTTCAGGCGCCGAAGGTAGAGGCATCCACGCTTGACAATGCCAAAGTCACCGACCTGATGACGGCAGCTGGCCTGCTCTAAATCCTCAACTCAGACAAAAGTCATCGCAGCTTGTCTGCGATGACTTTTCGATTTTCGAGGCACGGATGAAATCTGTCGTAGAAACCGGTCATCTTTCCATTTCCAGACCGCGTCCGGTGGTCGATTTGCCATGGACGATCCTGATCGCAATCTTTGTTGCATGTCTGGCGCTTTTGCCATTCTGCTTCGTGTTGTGGGCGTGCATCGAAACCAGCTGGGAAACGGCGTCCCATTTGATTTTCCGCGCCCGCGTCGGCGATCTGATGGTCAACACCGTGCTGTTGATCCTCTTCACCCTTCCCATCTGCATACTCCTGTCCGTGACGCTGGCCTGGCTGACGGAGCGCACCGATCTTCCCGGTGCGAGAATCTGGTCATGGATGGCCATTGCACCGCTTGCGGTGCCCGCTTTTGTGCATTCTTACGCCTGGGTTGGCCTGTGGCCCAGCTTCAACGGACTGCCCGCCGGTATTGCCATCTCGGTCGTCGCGTATTTTCCATTTGTCTATTTGCCAGTGTCGGCTGCGACCAGATTGCTTGATCCAGCCTTTGAAGATTGTGCGGCATCACTGGGGCTGAACCGGCTTGCAGTTTTTCGCCGTGTCGTGCTGCCGCAATTCCGCTTGGCAATCTGTGGCGGCGGGCTTCTGGTTGGTCTGCATCTGCTGGCGGAATATGGCCTTTACGCCATGATCCGCTTCGATACGTTCACGACGGCGATCATGGATCAGTTCCAATCGACCTATAGCGGCGCGGCAGCAAATATGCTGGCGGTGGTTCTCGTGTTCTGCTGCGTTCTGCTCCTTGCACTTGAGGCTAGGTTTCGCGGCAAAAGTCGCAGTGCGCGTGTGGGTTCAGGCGTTTCCGGTCGCAACGGGCTGGTTCCGCTTGGGCGATGGAAATATCCCGCCTTTGCCCTTTTCATCATCGTATCCATGTTCTCTCTCGGCATCCCGGCTCTCACACTCGGGCGTTGGCTTATTGCGGGCGGGGCAGGGGTATGGAAGGTGGATACAATCGGCCTTGCACTTTGGCAGACCATAGAGATTTGCCTCATCGGCGGCGTTGTCGTCACAGCCGCAGCAGTGCCCATCGCATGGCTTTCCGTCCGCCGCTCGACGCGGGCCTCCGCCCTGTTGGAGAAATGCTATTATCTGGCAAGCTCCATGCCGGGTGTGGTTATTGCGCTGGCGCTTGTAACGGTGACGGTTCGGGTCATTCTGCCGCTTTATCAGACCGTTACCACCATCTTTCTTGCCTATGTCGTCATGTTTCTGCCCCGCGCACTGGTCAGCCTTCGCGCGGGAATAGCGAAGGTGCCGGTGGAGCTGGAACAGGCTGCGGCAAGTCTCGGACGTTCGCCAGCCCGCGCACTCTGGTCTACGACCGTGCGGCTGGCAGCCCCGGGTGCAGCGGCAGGTGCTGCTCTAGCCGCTCTCGGTATCATGAACGAGTTGACCGCTGCGCAAATGCTGGCACCGAACGGTACCCGCACACTGGCCATGGCTTTCTGGGCCATGACCAATGAAATCGATTATGCGGGTGCGGCACCCTATGCCCTTCTGATGGTGCTTTTTTCTTTGCCCATGACTTTTCTGCTCCATAATCAATCTCGAAAGATCTCAGGGCGATGACGTTTCTGAAGCTTCAAGCCATCCGCAAATCCTATGGTTCGGTCGTCGCGCTGGATAGCGTCGATCTTTCCGTAAAGGCAGGCAGCCGCACCGCCATCGTCGGTCCGTCCGGCTGCGGAAAAACCACATTGCTGCGGCTCGTGGCTGGTTTTGACGTTCCTGATTCAGGGACGATTACCCTTGATGGCGAAGTGATGGCCGGCGATAGCCAGAAAGTCCCGGCCCATCGTCGCAATATCGGCATCGTCGCCCAGGACGGCTGCTTGTTTCCGCATTTGTCGGTCGCAGACAATATTGCCTTTGGCGTGAATGCAGAGAGGGCAGTCAGACACAGCAAGGCAGCCGAGTTGATGGACATGGTCGGGCTTGACCGCGCGATGCTGTCGCGCAAACCCGACCAGCTCTCGGGCGGCCAGCAGCAACGTGTCGCGCTGGCCCGTGCATTAGCGAGAAAGCCGCGTCTGATGCTTTTGGATGAACCCTTTTCCGCGCTCGACACCGGTTTGCGGGTCGCCACACGAAAAGCGGTTACCGAGGTTCTATCCGCCGCAGGCATTCCGACCATCCTCGTCACGCATGACCAAAGTGAGGCTTTTGCTTTTGCCGAACAGCTGGTGGTGATGCAAAAGGGCCGTTTTGCCCAGGTCGGTTCACCGCAAGAACTCTACGCCCGCCCGGTTGATCCCGCGACGGCGACGTTTTTAGGGGACGCAATTATTGTTCCGGCAGATGTTGCTGACGGCCATGCCGATAGTGAGCTCGGTCGGCTGCCTGTCGAGGATGACCTCTACCGCGGCAAAGCCCAGATCATGATCCGCCCGGAACAGATTGTCGTAACGAGAGCGACCAGCAACAAGCAGTCATCTGGCACAATCAATGACGTGAGCTTCTGCGGGCCAGCTTTCACCGCAAAGGTCACGCTGCAAAGCAGTGGCGTGTCCTTCCATGTGAACCTTCCCTCTCATGAAACAATGAGTAGCGGAGAAGCCGTTTCCGTTTCCTTTCTCGGTAAGGCGCATCTTTTCAAGAGTTAGGAAAAGAGCGGAATTTTCGTCCGGCACGCGTCCGGCTCACGAGCCAGAACAACAGAGCGGTGCCGCTGAATGCGGCGCCGAGGATGGAAACGCCGGTCCATCCGCAGCTGGCGTAGATGGTTGTCGAGGCGACGGCGCCGACCGCACTGCCGAGTGAGTAGAAGATCATGTACCCGCCTACCAGCCGGCTGTGGGCGTCAGGGCGCGCTGCGAAAATCAGACTTTGATTGGTAACGTGAACAGCCTGGACTGCAAAGTCGAGAAGGATGACGCCGACAAGGAAGGCGAGCAAAGATTGAGGCAGAAAGCCGATCCCAAGCCAGGATAGGGTGAGCAGGGTTAGCGACAGTCCTGTCGTACACTGCGCAAATCCACGATCTGCCAGTCGGCCAGCTGCATTCGCGGCCAATGCGCCAGCAAGTCCGGCCAGTCCGAACAGGCCAATTTCGGTGTGCGACAACTCGTAGGGTGCTGAACTCAACGGCAGCACCATGGCCGTCCATAACGTGCTGAAGCTTGCAAATACAAAAAAGGCGAATATTGCGCGCTGGCGCAACAGACCGTCATGCAGGAAGAGCGCGGGGATGGATTTCACGATGGTGGCATAAGTGTCCGAAGTCTTGGACGCCTGTTGGCGGGGAAGAACGCGGAAGAGGACTGTCGCCATCAAGAGCATCAGCGCGGCTGATGTGAGGTAGACGGCGCGCCAGCCTCCGAAGTCGGCAATTAGTCCGGCTACAGACCGGGCAGCCAAAATTCCAGTAACCACTCCGCTCGTCACCAGGCCGACGGCGCGGCCCCTTTCCGCCGGAGCCGCGAGGCTTGCCGTGAAGGCGACCAGCACTTGAACGACGACTGCGAGAAGGCCGACGGCTATCATTGCGCTAAAGAAAATGCTGGCACTGGGCGAAAGACTGACAAGGGCGAGTGCAATGGCCGATAAGATGGTCTGGGAAAGGATGAGCTTGCGGCGGTCGACAAGATCACCCAGCGGCACCACGAGGAAGAGACCCGCTGCGTAGCCGACCTGTGTCAGCGTGACAACGAGACCGATTTTTGCTTGATCTATGGCCAAATCGGAGGCGATCGCATCGAGCAGCGGTTGGGCATAATAGATATTGGCGACGCTGATGCCGCAGGTGACAGCGAAAATCATGACCAGCCATCTTGGCAACACTGCCGGCGTGGCCTGGACCTCCATTCTTTCATCGTAGGGCGGGTGATTGGTTGCTGTCATCTTGTCCATCGAATATGCTCCAGTCTGGTATTAAGATAAGACCACTTGCGCCACGCATGTTCTAGTTCTATTTTAGAACCAGTTTAGTGGAGGTGATGGAGTGAAAAGGAAGAGCTTTCGAGAAGCGGAATGTCCTGTGGCGCGCACGCTTGATGCAATCGGCGACTGGTGGTCACTGCTGATCGTCCGCGATGCATTCGATGGCATCACGCGCTTCAGCGATTTCCAAAAGAATCTCGGCATCGCAAAAGGCATGCTGTCATCGCGTCTGCGTGATCTGGTTGAAGCCGGTGTGCTTGAGTTGGTGTCTGCTTCTGATGGCAGCGCGTACCGGGAGTATGTTCTGACCACGAAAGGGCGGAATCTCTTTCTGGTGATCGTCGCGCTTAGGCAATGGGGCGAAGCGCATCTGTATCGAGCCGACGAACGGCGTTCCGTTTTGGTGGATAGCGAGACAAAAGACCCGGTCGCACCACTTCAATTACTTTCCGCCGGTGGTCGAGCGCTGGAATGGGCTGACACAGAAATCAGGCATGCGCTTTAACCGCGAACGGCCTGTTCCCTGATCTGGCGGATGGCATCGTTGAACCCTTTGGGCGTGCCGCTTGATCCGGCCAGCTTGCCAACCTTAACCTGATCAATGCGCTTGCCCACCACGACTTTCGGCACCGCTGCAGCAAAGGCGCGTTGCAGTTCGACAGAACGGGGGACGTAGGCATGCGGGGTCACAGCCACCGCAGTGATGACGCCGTCCTTAAGCGTCGCCTTGACCGTGATGTGCGAAGGCTGGCCACCATATTCTCCCGTTGCCGTGTAGACTCCGTCCGCATATCGGGTGGGTCTGGTGCTCTGCGCATCCGCGCTTCCCGCAAGCGTCAATGTAAGGGCGGTGGTCAGAAAAAGATTGTTTGTCTGATTGCGCATGATGGTTCCTTTTTAGGTGAAGATTTCGCCATCGAAATTGTCCGAGACTTCGACGCGTCCATCGGCGAACATGCGGACGAAGGAGAAGTCGAAGCTCTGCATAAGTCGTGACGAAGGGCCGAAGAAGAGTGCTGTCGCCAGCCCGTCCGCCGTCGCCGTATCCGCTGCAATGGCCCAGGTGGCGATAACGTCGTTGGTCGGTCGTCCGGTGCGGCCATCGAGAACATGGTGGAGGCCATCGCCCCAATGCCGCCGATTGGATGCGGAGGCGCAGATCGAGTTGTTTCTGAGATTGGCAACTCCGATCACCATCTCCGCATCAAGAGGATGCTCAAGACCGACCGCCAGTTCAACGCTCCAGCGATGACGGATATCGCCGCTGCCATCGATGACGAAGTCCTCGAAGCCATTCGTCTCCAGAGTTCTGGCCATTAAGTCGACAAGGTATCCTTTGCCGACTGCGCCGAGATCAATGACCAAGGGGCCACGGGTAGATAATGTCCTCCCGTCCCGGACGATGTCTCGATGCCAGGATGGTCGAAGCTGGTCGCGTTCTGTCTCCCGAGGCGTCAGCGAATACGTCCGGTCATAGCCGAGCAGTTCGAGGTCTCTGCCGATCAGCGGATCGACGCCTCCATCAGTGGCCGCGTGAAGTCGGTCGTAGAGATCGAACATGGGGACCGCATCGTCCGGTAAACTGAACGTCCCGCCATCGTTTGCCGCCGCGATCCGGGTGACGATGGAGCCCTCCCGGAACCGCGAATAGACGCTGTCGAAACGCTCGACCAGTTCGAGGATGTGCCGTTCGATCTCCGCTTCGAGCGGTGCTGGCGTGTCGATCTCCCAGGACGTGCCGATGGCATCGAACTTGAGACGGAAGACCTCCACGCGTTCGGCGGATGGCACTGGCTTACAGCTTGCGTGTGCCAAGCCACTTCACCTTTTCCGGATCGCGATGGTCGAAGAAGCTGCTGGCCTTTTGGTCGAGCGAGCCAATGGCTGTGACATCTTCCTGGTCGAGTTGAAAATCGAAGACCTGGAAGTTCTCAGCCATCCGCTCCTTGCGCACGGACTTCGGAATGGCAACGATGTTGCGCTGGATCAGCCAGCGAAGCACGACCTGCGCGGTGCTCTTGCCATGTTTCCTGCCAATCGACTGCAACAGTTCGTTTGTAAACAGCCCGTTTTTACCTTCCGCAAAAGGACCCCAGGCTTCTGGTTGGACCTTGTATTCCTGAAGGACTGCCTGCGCGTCGTTTTGCTGGTGGAATGGATGGATTTCGATCTGGTTGACCGCGGGCACGATCTCGTTGTGAAGCGCGAAGTCCACGAGGCGGTCGGGATAGAAGTTGCTGATACCGATGGCGCGGATACGGCCCGCCTTGTGCAGCTCTTCCATTGCACGCCATGCCCCATAGACATCGCCATAGGGCTGGTGGATGAGCCAAAGGTCAAGATAATCGAGTTGCAGTTTGTTCAGCGAGCGTTCGAAGGCGGCCTTGGCACCCTCATAGGACGCGTCTTCGATCCACAGCTTGGTCGTGACGAATAGCTTGCTTCGATCAATGCCGTGATTGCGGATCGCGTTGCCGACCGCCTCTTCATTGCCGTAAGACGTTGCAGTGTTGAGGAGACGATAACCGACATCGATCGCGTCACGCACGCTGCGTTCGCATTCGGTGGGATCGGGCACCTGAAAGACACCGAAGCCCAGGATCGGCATCTCGATCCCATTGTTGAGGGTCACTGTGGGGACTGATTGAGCCATGTTGATTTCCTTTCGTTGGAAGCGGGAGCGCGGAGCTCACCGCATGTCTTTACTTGCCGACGCGTGCCTGAAGATGCGCGGGGTATCTGTCGCCGACGATGTCGATCTTTGCGAGGGCGTCTGCGATGTCTGCGGCATCCTTTGCCGACAGTTCGACAGTTGCCGCATCAAGATTTTCCTCAAGGCGATGAAGTTTTGTGGTGCCTGGGATTGGCACGATCCACGGCTTTTGCGCCAAAAGCCATGCAAGCGCGATCTGTGCAGGGCTTACGCCTTTGGATTCGGCAATCTGGGTCAGCGCTGAGACGAGGGCCTTGTTGGCTTTCAGATTCTCTGCCTGGAAGCGTGGCACGACGCTGCGGAAATCGCCGGGGCCAAATGTTGCCGTTTCGTCGATCTTGCCCGTGAGGAACCCTTTACCGAGCGGGCTAAAGGGCACGAAGCCGATGCCCAGTTCCTCGAGCGTCGGGATGATCTCCTTTTCCGGCTCGCGCCAGAACAGGGAATACTCGCTCTGGAGGGCGGTAACGGGCTGGACAGCGTGCGCCTTGCGGATCGTCTGCGCGCCCGCTTCCGAGAGGCCGAAATGCTTTACTTTGCCTTCATCGATCAGGTCCTTGACCGTGCCCGCGACGTCCTCGATTGGCACGTTCGGATCGACACGATGCTGGTAGAGCAGATCGATCACGTCGGTGCGCAGCCGCTTCAATGAGGCTTCGATCGACTGGCGAACGTAATCCGGGCGACTGTTTAAATGCTGGCCGCCATCGGTGCTTGGAAGCTCGAAGCCGAACTTGGTGGCGATGACGACCTTATTGCGGATCGGCTGGAGTGCTTCGCCGACCACGTCTTCATTCGTGAACGGCCCGTAGACCTGCGCGGTATCGAAGAAGGTCACGCCACGATCATGGGCGGCGCGAATAAGGGCGACCGCGTCCTTGGTGTCGGTCGCCGCACCGTAACCGTGGCTAAGGCCCATGCAACCAAGACCGAGAGCCGAGACTTCGAGAGTGCCGATTTTACGTTTTTGCATGTCAATCTTCCTTGATTACGCCGCGCTCTTCACAATCGCGGGCTCTTCCTGGTTTCTGTCCAGCCGACGAGCGGCAGGGATGATGGTCATGACGGCAATGACAAGCGCGAGCATCAACATCACAGTTCCGGCGTCGAAGGCATGCGAGACGCGGAATGCGGTGAGATCAGCCCCGGTCAGGTCCGCCGACCCCAAGGCGGCTATGGCGATGAGAACGCTGAGGCCGACTGAACTGCCTATCTGGTGTGCCACGTTTACCGCGCCAGATGCGGCACCAGCGTCGTCTTTGGAGACCCGGGCGACGCCCGAAGAAGTGAGCGGGCTCAGTGTCAGGCCTTGGCTGATCCCGATCAACAGCATGGGTAATGCCACCGCCGTCCAATAGTTCGATCCGATGCCCGCGCGGCTTAACCAGCCCATGGCGATAATGCCGATCACCATACCGAACACGAGGACGGCGTTGCGGCCAAAGCGATTGATGAGACGCGGGACAAGGATGGCGATCGGGACATGCAGCATTGTTGCCGGAACGAAGGCGAGGCCCGTTACCGCCGGGCGGAAGCCCGCGACTTCCTGCAAATACAGCGTGGTGAAAAAGAAGAAGCCAACCATTGCGCCAAGATAGAGAACACGCGCCGCGTAGGCTCCTGACCGCTCAATGTCCGAAAACAGGCGAAGCGGAAGGATCGGCTGTTTGGCGTAACGCTCGATCTGCACGAAGGCTGCGAGCAGAGCGATGGCAGCAACCAGAGTGGCGATGGTCATTGCATCCCAGCCAGACTGCGCGGAGCGGATGAAACCATAGACCAGCGCGCTCATGCCAAGAGTGGAGGTGATCGCGCCGGGAATATCGAGGGCTCCCGGTCGCTTGGCACTTTCGGGAATATAGAGCCGAGCGGCCAGGATCATGGCAATGCCGATCGGCAGATTGATGAAGAAGCCGATGCGCCATGAGAGCCAGTCGGCCAGAAGTCCGCCGACGATCAGCCCGATGGTCGCCGAGACCCCTGCGGCAGCACTGTAGAGCGATACGGCGCGGACACGTTCCTCGCCCTCGTCGAATTTGGTCTGAAGAAGAGCCAGCGTCGATGGTGCGAGGATTGCGGAGCCAAGACCTTGGACAGCACGCCACGACAGCATCCAGGCGGATGATTGCGAAGCGCCGATTGCGATGGAGGCAAGCGTGAAGATCGCCATGCCAAGGATGAACATCCGGCGGCGACCGAGGATATCGCCCGCACGGGCACCCAGAAGCAGGAAACCACCGAACGTGAGCGTGTAGGCACTCTGCACCCAGGCCAAGCCCGCATCGGTGAAGCTGAGTTCCTGATGTATCTTCGGCAGGCCGGTCAGCACGACGGAGATGTCGAGCACGATCATCACATAGCTGATCAGGATGATCGCAAGGATGGCGGTCTTGTTTTGTGAGGCGGTTACAGCCTGGCCTATTGGCATCTCGTTTTCCATTCAAGATCGACCACACCGTCCTCCACGACGGGGCCTCTGTTTCGTTTGGGACAAGATAACCCTTGCCGACCATTTGGATTAGGGGCAGTAATCGGGATGAAGCTATAAGGATGCCTAATGAATGCCGCAGGAGAATTTCAACGATCTGGTTGCCTTCGTAATGGTGGCGCGGGAGGAAAGCTTCACGAAAGCCGCCGTCAAGCTGGGCGTGTCGCAGTCTGCGCTTAGCCAGACGGTTCGTGGCCTTGAGGAACGGCTTGGCCTGCGGTTGCTGACGAGGACGACACGGCGCGTTTCTCCCACAGCGGCAGGTGAGCGTCTTCTCCAGACGGCTGGCCCGCGCTTCGAGGAAATTCAGGCCGAACTGACGGCGCTCACCGAGATGCGGGACAAGCCTGCCGGGACGGTGCGGATTACGGCTGGCGAACACGCCGCGATTTCTGTTCTCGCTCCCGCGCTGGATAAATTCTTACCCGACAATCCGGACGTGAAGGTCGAGATCACTGTCGATTACGGCCTGACCGACATCGTGGCTGAGCGTTATGATGCGGGCGTGCGCCTGGGCGAGCAGGTCGCCAAGGATATGATCGCGATCCGTATCGGCCCGGAGATGCGCATGGCAGTCGTCGGCGCGCCATCCTATTTCCGGCAGAACCCGTGGCCCGAAAAGCCCGAGGACCTGACAGGGCACAATTGCATCCAGATCAGGATGCCGACCCACGGCAATATTCTCTCATGGGAGTTCGAGAAGGATGGACATGAACTAAGGGTGAAGGCTGAGGGCCAACTCGTGTTCAACAACATTGCCATGCGGCTTGACGCCGTCAAAAGAGGACTTGGGCTAGCCTATATGCCTGATGATCTGGTGGCGGAGGAGATCGCCAAGGGTGAATTGATACGGGTACTCGAAGACTGGTGCGCTCCATTTCCCGGTTATCACCTCTACTACCCCAACCGAAGACACACGTCTCCCGCCTTCGCGCTGGTAATTGATGCCCTTCGATATCGTGGATAACGCGCTAATCAACCGTTTGTGATTGATTAGCAGGGCTTATGGCTTCAATCGTAAATAGGTATCTAATCATCCTGTCGATGCTCAAGCAGCCTTCTCCCAACTTAATGTTGTGAGATCGATATGCCTCCCTTATTTGCCAAAACTCTTTCTGCCCTCGCTTTCTCAAGCGCCATCGCACTCTCCGGCGTAGCCCATGCACAATCTGGAACGAAGCCGCAACCGCTGGTCATTCAGGAGCAAGGTAGCTTTGCGGTGGGCGGGACGGTCGCGAAGACCGCTGGCACTTACAACAACAACGCTCCGACGGCGGAGGGGCAGTCGCTTCACGGCGATCACGCCTATGTATTCTATCAGGTGCCGCAGAACCCCAAACCTTTGCCCATCGTCATGCTGCATGGAGCCTTCCAGTCCGGCCGTAGCTGGGAAACCACCCCCGATGGTCGCGAAGGTTTCCAGAATATTTTTCTGCGCAAGGGTTTTTCCACCTATGTCGTAGACCAACCGCGCCGAGGCCGTGCGGGCAACTCTACCGTGGCAGCGACGATTGAACCGGCACCCAATGACCAGCTTTTCTTCGACCAGTTCCGCCTCGGAAAATGGCCGGACTATTTTCAGAATGTCCAGTTCGATCGTGGGCCAGAAACGCTCGACCAGTTCTTCCGTTCAGTGACTCCGAACACCGGCCCTTACGATGCCAAGGTGATCTCGGACGCAATGTCGGCTCTGTTCGAAAAGACTGGACCCGGCATTCTCTTCACCCATTCGCAGGCCGGTGGTCCCGGCTGGCGGACCGCGATCAAGAACCCGAACGTCAAGGGTATCGTCGCACTTGAACCCGGTAGTGGCTTCATCTTCCCCGAAGGCGAAGTGCCCGCCGACATGCCAAGCGCGGCCGGCACGCTGAAGGGCGAGGCGGTCCCGGTCGCTGATTTCGAGAAACTGACCAAACTGCCGATCGTCATCTATTACGGCGACAATTTCCCTGTCGAGCCGACCACCGAACGCGGTCAGGATAATTGGCGGGTGCGTCTGGCGATGGCCAAGCTTTGGGTCGAGGCCGTCGACAGGCACGGCGGCGATGCGACGCTCATCCACCTGCCGGAAATCGGCATCAAGGGCGGCACCCACTTTCTGATGTCGGACCTGAACAATGTCGAGATCGCCGACCAGATATCCAAATTCCTCGCTGACAAGAAGCTCGATTGAGGCATCGGCACTAGTGCATCCGTAACCGCCGCCTAACAGCCACGGGCAAAAGAAGCAGAGGAAGCAAACGTGAAAAACCTCATATCTGGAATTTTGAGCGCAACGATCCTGTTGGGATCAGGACCGGAGGCCAGCATGGCACAGCAACCAGCATCTAACCTTGATTCCGCACGGTCACGCACTCAGCAACTGATGGGCGATATCGCGCCCAAGCTGGCGGAACTGACGGATGATGTTCTCTATGCCGATGTCTGGGAAAGGCCGCAGCTCTCCCAGCGCGACCGAAGCCTTGTGACCGTGACAGCGCTGATTGCGCTCAACCGTCCAGACCAGCTTCGCTCACATCTCGTACGTGCCAAGGCGAACGGCCTGACAGAAGAGCAGCTCGTGGAAACCATCACCCACATGGCGTTTTACTCCGGCTGGCCGAGCGCGGTGTCTGCCGTGGCTATCGCAAAGGAAGTTTTTGCCGAATAGTTCGCGAACAGCCCCTTAAACTCAAGGATAGGTGACCCATGAACAAGACAACCGCAACTTCGCCCGCTAAAAACAACGAAGCCGTTTCGATACTGCGGGCAGGAACACAACCCTCAACGGTTGGTCCGTCGAGCTATTTCACCGGTGCCGTTCGCATAGATTCCCGTTTTGCAACGACGGCGCCCGCCACTGTCGGAGGTGCGACGGTGACCTTCGAGCCGGGTGCGCGCACCGCCTGGCACACGCATCCTCTTGGCCAGACGCTGATCGTCACCGCAGGCGTCGGCCTTGTCCAGCAATGGGAGGGCGAGGTGCAGGAAATCCGTCTTGGCGATATCGTGTGGATAGTGCCGGGCGTGAAGCATTGGCACGGCGCGACCGAGACCACGGCAATGTCCCACATTGCCATTTCCGAGACACTGGACGGGAAGACGGTCGAGTGGTTGGAACACGTTACCGACAAACAATATACGCGGTGACCTCTGGTCACGCGCTCAGATGAGGTGCTCATGAGAAAATTCATTGGTGGCATAGGCGGAGGAGCTGTGTTCTCTGGGCTTGTCGTCATTCTGGTCGGAATGCAGGTTCACGCAGAGCCTACCCGCGCGACGATGCCTGACATCGACAAGCTCATCCACTACACGACGGTTACACGCGGCGACGTCACCGAGCATATCATGACGACCCGCGAGGCAATCGAAGCGGTGAAGCGCGGCGAACCAATCCCCAACGGCACCCATGTCGCGCTGGTCGATTACCGCGACGGCAAGCTCTTCCGTACTTTCATCATGGAGAAAGGCGATAACTGGGGGCAGGACTACCCAGAAAACCGACGCACCGCCGACTGGCAGTTCCAGTGGTTCAAGCCTGATGGCACCATCAACGAGGCGGAGAACACCACGCGCTGCCAGAGCTGTCACATGTCCCGCGCCGACAGGGACTTCCTGTACACGTTCAACGAGATGCGGCGGTTCGAACTCAAATGATCGCCTTCCGCCTCCGTCTTTTGCTGGATTTTCTGGCCGTCGCTCTCGTGATCGCCTGCCTTGCCTATTGGTGGCTGGACAACCTTTATCACGAACTGTTTGGCACGGCGCTTTTTGCGCTTGTCATCGTCCACAACGTGTTCAACAGGCGTTGGTACGGCGGGGTGGCAAAGCGCCCGTTGGATGCAACACGCGTCATCAATCTCGTGACCATTGCCTGTCTCGTAATCGGAATGACAATCATGCTGGTCACGAGCTTTCTTGTTTCGCGAAACCTCTTTCCCTTTACGGCTTTGAGCGGCGCGTTTGCTGTCCGGGAAATTCATATGTTTGCGGGCTATTGGGTCCTGCTCATCATTGCGGTCCATCTCGGAACACGTTGGGCGGTGGTGATGAATGCGTCCCGAACGACCTTCGGAATGCGGCAGCCGCACCCGGTTCGAACATGGATACTCCGAATCCTTACTCTGGGCGTGGTCGTCTGGGGTGTGAAAAGTTTCTCTAGAATGGCGTTCGGCGAGAAGCTGATGCTGACCTATTCACTCGACATGTGGGACTTCAACGAGCCAACGCTGGGCTTCTTTGTAAACTACGCGTCAATCGTCGGACTGTTCGCAGCCTTTACCCACTATCTCTTGGCTTACTTGAGATGGTTGGGATCAGCCGATCAGGCAAGGCGTAGAACCCGGTGGGAGAGCCTCGATCATGAATTGCGACGCCAAGTGCCGGGTGTCGTTCCTGCGATATTTGAAAACACCCGTGTAAAATGGCTCTGGTCCGCAAAGCCGCAAGCCACGGCAATTTCTGCAAGTGGTGTATTGGTGGCGCTGATCATGTGCCGGGCGCGATCAATGCGTTGGTTCAGGAGCCACTGATAGGGCGTCATGCCCGTTGCTTCGCGGAAGGCGCGGATGAAATATCCGCGCGAGAGGCTGCAGGCTTCGGCCACGTCGGCAATCGACACCTCGCCTTCGAGATGTTCGAGAAGGATCGATTTCGCCATCTCCAAATGCGCGCGAGACAATGTCGGCGCTTTGCTGGCGGTCGGTGCGGTCTTTCCGCCGTAACGCTGCACCAGATAGGTGCCAATGGCCGTCGTCATCTGGTCGACGAACAACGCATTCGCCTCTTCTGGACGCTGAAGCGCGGGAAGCAGGGCGCGGGCTAGGTTGGCAAGGACGATGTCTTTGGATGCTGTTTCCGTCGTCAGCAGGGCTATGCCGCTCACATCCGCATCTTCCGCAATCTTGGCAAGGGAAGAGGGCGAAATCTGAAATAGCATGAAATCGAAAGGCGTGCTGAGATCGGCTTTGTAGTTGTCGGAGAGATCTCGGATGTAGATCGCGTTTTCGGAAAAATCATGGCTGGTTGCGTGGTTCTCGTGAAAGATTCGCCGCTGATGCCCGGCGAGTAATGACACTCCAACCACGAAACCCTGATTGCTGGCCGATGTCTTCACCTGGTCAAGTGCGTTGGATTGCGTCGCCTTGCGGAAAATGTCTATGTTCGAGGAAGACAGGCTTTGGTTGATCGACAGTTGCGTCAACGTGCAGCCGAACTTGTCGGAGGTTTTGCCGGGGATGGGGAGGCCTTTATCGTCTGAACCGGCACTCATGAAATCCACCTTCCTTTTGATTGCAGCAACGGTGTTCGTTGATAGGCCCAACGGGTTCCTGCATTGCAATCAGTTTACGGACTGTAACCACTCTACAAGAATGCTTTTATACAAGATAGCGTGACAAATTATGTGTAGGAAACTGCGATAGATGATCCGCAATGAGGCCTGCAACGTAGTTTATGCAAGAACAATACGAATGTGAGTGAATGGTTGGCAGTCAGTGAAAAAATTGCAGAGAGCTTTGGGGTCGAAGCGGCAAGGGCATTGGTCATCAGGCCATTACGGGATGCCCAACTCACCGTCGTTCACCTTCAGCAATTTTATGAGCATGGCAACAGCCGTGTCATTCTGGAACCTGATAACGCATTCCTCGTCATGCTCTATCTTGAGGATGCCCAGCATTCCGATATTGGGTTGGACGAGCGGTTAGAACCGATCAAGATCTATCCCAAGGCCTCCATCTGTCTTGTGAGCCTGAAACAGGGTGCGGCGATTTCCATCAATGGCCGGTTGGATGTGCTCGCCTTCCATGTTCCGTTTTCGCATCTAGCCGAACTCGCCGAGGAAGCAGGCGAGCCTCGGATCGATGATTTCCTGACCTGTCGCGGTTTGCATGATCAAGTGATCCGCAATATGGGCGCAGCGCTTATGCCCATGTTCGACATGCCGGATGAGGTAAGGGATACGCTTGTTCCCCACATCGGTCTCGCCTTCATCGCGCATCTTGCCCATAAATATGGCCGGTCTCCCGCCCAACATCTTTCGGCGTCCGGGCAGCTCACCTCCCTGCAGGAAAAGCGGATCAAGACCTACATAAACACCAATCTTTCCCGAGATATCGGCCTTGAGGATATTTCCGTGGCCAGCGGCTTTTCGGTGGAAGAACTGTCCTCCGGCTTTGAAGAGACGACAGGGCAGTCCATTAGCGAGTGGCTGTTGGCCAGCCGGATTGCCAGGGCAAAGGCCTACCTCACCAAGACCGGCGAGAGTATCGATCAGGTTGCGGAGGCCTGTGGCTTCACGGACCAAGTGACCTTCATTGAAAGTTTTACGCATTCCGCGGGTGTCACACCGGACGAATGGCGCTCGCGCAATCGTCACTAAGCTGAAGATGCCGACGATGCCGACGACACATGGCCGTCGGTATCATGTTTAGCTGGATCAACCCTTGATGAAAGCCAGCAGGTCGGCGTTCAGCACGTCGGCATTGGTGGTCAGCATGCCGTGCGGGAGACCGGGATAGGTCTTGATGGTGCCGTTCTTCAGCAGCTTGATGGCTTTGTGAGCCGCATCCGCGATTGGCACGATCTGGTCGTCTTCGCCGTGGAGAACCAGCGTTGGCACGGTGATGGCCTTCAGGTCTTCGGTCTGGTCGGTTTCCGAGAAGGCCTTGATACCATCGTAATGGGCCTTTGCACTGCCCATCATGCCCTGACGCCACCAATTCTGGATCACGCCTTCATGAACGGTCGCGCCTTCGCGGTTAAAGCCGTAGAATGGGCCGGCGGGAACATCGCGGAAGAACTGAGCGCGGTTGGCAGCAGTGGCTGAGCGGAAGCCGTCGAAAACTTCCATCGGCAGGCCTTCAGGGTTGGCTTCTGTCTTCAGCATCAACGGTGGAACGGCGGACACCAGCACAGCCTTTGCAACGCGACCGGCAGGCTGGCCGTGCTTCGCAACATAGCGAGCAACTTCGCCGCCGCCTGTGGAGTGGCCGATGTGAACCGCGTTCTTCAGATCCAGTGCTTCGACAACGGCGAATGCGTCGGAAGCGTAATGGTCCATGTCATGGCCATCGGACACCTGTGCCGAGTGACCATGGCCGCGACGGTCGTGGGCGACCACGCGGTAGCCGTTGGCGAGGAAGAACAGCATCTGTGCGTCCCAGTCATCGGAAGACAAGGGCCAGCCGTGATGGAATACGATTGGCTGTGCATCCTTCGGACCCCAGTCCTTATAGAAGATGTCGGTGCCGTCTGTGGTTTTAACGAAGCCCATTGTCGTGTCTCCTGTGGTTGGATTTGGATGTGTGGCAGCCGGTGCAGCATGGACCGGGCGGGTTGGAAGCAGCACTCCCGCAGTCATGGCAGCGCCAACAAGAAGTGCATCACGGCGGCTCAGAGGAAAATTGTGGTCGGCCATGATGGCTCACTGTTGGTTCGAAGTGGTTTCGTGTGCAGTGCGTTTGTCTATGTGAAGAGAATGCGCCGAAAACGAACGGCTAACAATTGCAATAAAACTCTCGAATATATTTTGATAATTGCAATAATGCCGTCATTTTGCTTTGCCCGGCTTGTTGATTGTCAGAAGGTGCCGAACCACGGGCTTTTCAGGACCGGTATGGAATGCGATGACCTTGCTCTGAACATCCGCGTCCGCATTGGACACGCGCTTGTGCTGGCGCAAATGTTCTGCCCAGGATTCCACCATGAACCATTCGGTGATTTTCTCGGGGTCGGCGGAGTCTTCTGTAACGCCCCAACCATAGGCACCATCGCGGCGTCGTTCGGATGACATCTCATCAAGCGCGTGCAGGAACTTGGTGCGGTTGTGTCTCTCGACGTGGTAGTCGATCAGGATCAGAACCGGGCCGCGATCATGTGCGACAGGCTCGGCAACCAGCGGCTCCGGCCAATGGTTGGAAGAGACCAGATCCGCATCGCCTGCGGGAAGCTTGACGCGGTGCATGATGAACCCCGCCACCAGCAATCCGGCTGCTCCAATGAGCAGCGTTGCCGGAACGCCCACGGCTTCACCGACGGCACCCCATCCAAGGCTGCCCGCCGTCATCGCGCCGTTGAAGACCGTCAGATAAACCGCAAGTCCACGGCCTCTGACCCAGTTGGGCAGAACAGCCTGTGCTGCGCCATTCAAAGTCGTCAGCGCCGTTATCCAGGATGCACCGAGAAACAGGAGGATGACTATGGCCAGCCATTGTGGCGGGGCAAGTGAGAGAATGCCCATGACGAGCGCAGTCACGATGGCGGAGCCAAGAAGCAGGCCATTGGAGTCAAAGTGCACTCGCAGTTTCGGCATCACCAGTGCGCCGCCAATGGCACCCGCACCGACCGAGCCGAGCAGAAGGCCATAGAAGCTGGCATCACCGCCGAGAAGCTGGCGGGCGACGAGGGGCAGCAGTGCCCAGACTGCACTGGCAAAGGCGAAGAAGATAGCGGCGCGCAACAGCACGACATGCAGCGGTTTGCTGGCGCGGGTATATCTCAGTCCAGCACGGAATGCGCCGAGAAAGTTTTCGGATAAAGCGTCGTCGGCATTTTTGGCACGCGGCCACCAGATGAGGGCTGCTATGACTAGAATATAGCTGGCAACATCGGCCCCATAGGTGACAGCAGCCCCGAACGCCGCAAGCAGCAGACCACCCGCCGCAGGTCCGATGGACCGGGCAATGTTGATGCCAAGCGAGTTGAGCGCAACCGCACCTTTCACATCTTCACGCGGCACCAGTTCGGGCACGATGGCCTGCCATGTCGGCCCCATCAGGGCTGCGCCGATGCCGCCCAGAAATGTGAGACCAATCAATGCGCTGATCGACAGCATGCCGAGATAGGACAGCGTCATCAGCGATATGCTGACGCTGGCAAGCAGAAGCTGGATGGCGATAAGGAACTTGCGGCGATCAAGAATATCGGAGAGCACGCCTGCCGGGATTGCCAGAAGGAAGATCGGCAACGTACCGGCGGCCTGCACAAGAGCCACCGCTGCGGGCGCTGCGGAAAGATCGGTCATCAGCCAGGAACTGGCGACATCGCGCATGAAACTGCCGGTATTGCCCAGAACCGTTGCCGCCCAAAGGACTGCAAAGACAGGCTGGCGCAGCGGCGCGAAGCTTCCGCCGGTGGATGATATGCGGGCGGTCATCACTTCGCTCCCTTGGTGAGGTCGGAGGCGGCAACGAAGACGAACGCACCGGCAAGGCCGAGATGTTCGAAGAAAGCGTTGGTTGCCATCATGCGGTCCATGCCGGGATCCATGTCCCAGAACCGGAGCGCGATGAATGTGGCCATTAGCGTGAAGCCCGCAAGTGCTAATGCTCCTGCCCAGCGCAGAACGCCTGATATCACCATGGCAGACGCCGTCAGCTCAAAAATGATGACGACGAATGCGAAGACGGCGGCTGGATGCAGGCCAAAATGGTCCATCTCGGCCATGGCACCGTTGAAATCGAAGATTTTGGTCAGCGGACCCTGAATATAGGCGGCGCAGAGCGCGAGCAGCGCAACGGTACGCGCCGCTGGTGTTGCGATAATGCCCTCCAGACCTCTTTTCAGTCGATTGGTGGTAGGTGTTTGGTAGGTCATGGCTGCTCCTGCAGGTTGGGCCGGTTTGACGGGCTGTCGTCTTGCGATGGAGTGATCTTGCGCCGAAACATTGCTGCCAACAATTGCATCAATAGTTTCGATTTAATTGCATTTTTTGTAATTATGAGAGCGAGCGGGCGGCAAGGCCCGTTCGCTAAAGCAGGGGAAATCACACCGCCCAGCACGAGCAACCCAGCGCTCCGAAGAAGCCCTTGAGATCGGCAATCGGCAGTTTCGACGTCCATGCACCTGCATGGTCATGGCCATGAACACCGCAATCACTGGCGCAACCGCAGGAGGTTATGGCCGTGCGGCGCAGCGACCTCTGACCTGCACCTTCCGGTTCGCCCCATGCGGCATAACCGCCGAACTTTCGAACCGGAGACCAGTCCGGCATGGCTGGCGGCACGTCGGTTTCATCCAGCGCCTTGAAGTCACCCGAGCCATAGACGATCTTGCCGCCGACCATGGTGAGGTCCGAGGTCAGGAAGGAGATTTCGTCTTCCGCGCAGGAGAAGAAGTCCTTGTCCGGCACGACGAGATCGGCGAACTGGCCCTTTTCAATGCGTCCCTTCTTACCTTCCTCATTGGAAAACCATGTGACCTTTTCCGTCCACATGCGAAGCGCCGTTTCACGGTCCAGGCAGTTTGCGCGCGGATAAAGCTGCATGCCGCCAACGGTCTTGCCCGTCACCATCCACGATAGCGACACCCATGGATTATAGGAGGCGACGCGGGTTGCGTCGGTTCCGGCTGAGACATGGACGCCCTTGTCCAGCATTTTGCGGATCGGAGGCGTTGCTTCGGCAACACCGTGGCCATAGCGCTCGGCGAAATATTCGCCCTGATAGGCCATGCGGTGCTGGGTGGCGATGCCGCCGCCGAGCGCCGCGATCCGGTCGATGGAGCGATCCGAAATCGTTTCGGCATGGTCGAAGAACCAGTTCAGGCCTTCCAGCGGAATGTCCTTGTTGACCTTTTCGAAAACGTCCAGTGCTCGCGTGATTGTTTCGTCATAGGTGGCGTGCAGGCGCCATGGCCAGCGGTTTTCGGCCAGAACCCGCACGACCTCGTCCAACTCGTCTTCCATTTCCGGGGCCATTTCAGGCCTCGGCTGACGGAAGTCCTCGAAATCGGCTGCTGAAAAGACCAGCATTTCGCCCGCGCCATTGTGGCGGAAGTAATCATTGCCCTGCTTGTATTTGACGGAAGACGTCCATTTGAGGAAGTCTTCTTTCTCTTCCTTCGGCTTTTGCGTGAAGAGATTGTAGGCCAGACGAACCGTCATCTGGTTTTCGTCGGAAAGCTTCTGGATGACTTCGTAATCATCGGGGTAATTCTGGAAACCACCACCGGCATCGATGACGCCGGTAATGCCCAACCGATTCAATTCCCGCATGAAATGGCGTGTGGAATTGACCTGATAGTCCAGCGGCAGCTTCGGACCCTTGGCAAGCGTGGAATAGAGAATGCCCGCATTCGGCTTTGCCAGCAGCAGCCCTGTTGGATTGCCGTTGAGATCGCGGGTGATCTCGCCGCCCGGCGGGTTGGGCGTATCACGCGTGTAACCAACGGCGCGAAGGGCGGCACCATTGAGAAGCGCCCGGTCATAAAGGTGCAGCAGGAACACCGGCGTATCCGGCGCAATCGCGTTGATTTCCTCGATTGTCGGTAGACGCTTTTCCGCAAACTGATGTTCGGTGAAACCACCAACCACGCGCACCCATTGCGGGGCAGGGGTGTTTGCCACCTGCCGCTTCAGCATATCCATGGCATCGGCCAGCGAGCGAACGCCATCCCACCGCAGCTCCATGTTGAAGTTCAACCCGCCGCGTACGACGTGGGTGTGGTTGTCAATCAGGCCGGGCAGAACGCGTTTACCCTTGAGGTCGATGATCTTGGTATCCGGTCCGGCAAGCGCCATGACATCGCCATCGCTGCCCACTTCGTTAAAGAGACCGTCTTTGATGGCAATGGCCGTTACGTTGGGGTTGGCGAGATCAAGCGTCGTCACGCGGCCATTGTGAAGGATGATATCGGGATGCATGGTGGCTGCTCCGGTCTTGTTTGGATCCGCGGCTTTGGCCGACGAGAAGAGATTGGACAAGGCGAGGCTGGAGGCCGCACCCAGGAACGTGCGGCGCGTCGTCATCAGCCTTTACCTTCGGGAGCGTCTTGTCTGGAGGCGGCAATATCGGTCGTAGCCTGTCCGCCTTTGGGCATATGGCCGAACATGTGCGGCTTGACGTGGTTGAGCCACGAGACTGCTGCTGGCTCCTTGTTCCAGATCGTTTTGGCCAGCGGCACGATCTGTTCGCCAACGAGAATGCCAAGAAGACCGACGAGAGCGATGACAGGCGGAGCGGGAGAGCGGACATTGAGAAGGCCGTAAATAACCCCGACGAGAAGGCCTACGGCAAGCGAGAGCAGGTAAATTTTCATCGATGCGTTCCTTTTCCAAAATGATCGCCCCGCCCGACAATTCAGGCGGGGCAGCTTCAAATCAGATGGCGGCTGGGTTTGGGCCGATGCGCTTGCCGTGGCTAACGCGCTCGGCACCGCCGTGGACGTGGGTCACGGCATAATCGATGCCCATGCCGTAAGCGCCGGAATGCTCTTTGACCAAGGTTGTGACGGCATCGTAGGTTTCCTTACGTGCCCAATCACGCTGCCATTCCAGAAGAACCTGCTGCCAGGTGACGGGAACCACACCAGCCTGAACCATGCGGTCCATGGCATATTTGTGGGCATCCACAGAGGTGCCGCCGGAGGCGTCCGCAACCATGTAGATTTCATAATCCGTGTCGTTCATGCAGGAGAGCGCGAAGGTCGTGTTGCAGACTTCGGTCCAAAGACCGGCGACGACAATCTTCTTGCGACCTTCTGCGGCATTCTTGGCAAGCGCATCGCGAACGTTCTGGTCATCCCAGGAGTTCATCGAAGTACGTTCGAGAATGTCATTATCTGGCACGACTGCCAGCAATTCCGGGAATGTGTTGCCCGAGAAGCTGTCTGTTTCGACAGTGGTGATCGTTGTCGGAATGTTGAAAATCTTGGCCGCCTTGGCAAGACCGACGACATTGTTCTTCAACACCTGCCGGTCGATGGATTGCACGCCGAAGGCCATTTGTGGCTGCTGGTCGATGAAGATGATCTGGCTGTTCTGGGGCGTGAGAACCTGAAGCTTGTTGGACATTGTCGTCTTTCCTTTGATGTGTTGACTAAGGGAATGGAGAAGGGGAGGCGTTAAGTCTTGAAGGTTATGCCGACCGATTGTCTGAAAGTGACATCGTGCTGCTGGCCTTCCTTTTCTGAGTTCGTTGTCTGGTGTGATTTGAAATCTAAGCCAGTTGATCACGCAGAAGAATTGCAATAATAATTGTCAATGAATTGCGTTGGATGAAATAATCAATGAACGACTACAAGGCGTTGCGAACCTTTTTGATGGCTGCGGAAAAGCGCAACTTCGCGCAGGTCGCTCGGGAACTGGATATGACGCCAGCGGCTGTGACGCGTGCGGTTGCTGCGTTAGAGGAGGATCTCGGCATTCAGCTCTTCGTGCGCACGACGCGGCAGGTTTCTCTGACCACCGACGGCGCAATCTACGCGGCGCAGATACAGCCCGCCTTCGAGGCGTTGGAGAACGCCCGAAAGGACGTGATGAACACCCACAAGGCTGATCATGGCCGCCTGCGGATCAGCGCGCCCACATGGTTCGGCCAGCAGGTCCTACCGCCTATCCTGTCCGGGTTCCGCGAACGTTACCCAAAGATCAGCTTCGAAGTGTCCCTCGGTGATGGTCTGGTCAACATCATCGATGACGATTTCGATCTGGCGATCCGCATCTCGGCGGCACCATCGGACAAGTTCACGATCTGGCGTAAAATCAGCGTGGTAAAGCGTATTCTGGTTGCGGCTCCGGGAAGCCGGTTTGCGGATGTACAGCATCCAAGTGAACTGACGCCGGACGATTGCCTCGCCTATAGCGGGGAAAGCAGGAGGGAGAATTGGGCGCTCTCCGATGGCAGCGGAAGCGCAAGTATCTCAGCGGGCAGAGCGTTCAGCTCCAATAGCGGTGAGGTTCTTGCAAGCATGGCTGCAGAGGGTGCCGGTGTAGCATTGCTCCCAAAGTTTCATGTAGAGGAGCAACTTCAATCCGGAAAACTCATCCACGTTTTGCCCGCATGGACGCCGCCAGACCTTTGGCTAACGCTCTACTACCCGCCTTATCAGGCCCTGCCGCCTCGAATAGCCTCGTTCTCAAAGTTTTTTGAGCAACAAGTACCGTCGCTTATGGCGCGCCATGCTGACTGAGATAGTGCGACAACAATGAACCCGGGGGCTTCAGATTCTCTTTGCCACAGACCGCCTCAGAACATTTGGTAAGCGAGAGCTTTTCCCGAAGCTGGGAAAATCCTGTTGTAGAATATCTATGGCTGGTTCCAGCGTCCTTGAGAGAGGCATCTACGGACTAACAAATGTCGCGACGCGCTCGTTCGATGGCCTCACCTGCCACCGCAGAACGGATTGTAACCCCGCGATTATTCAAGCTTGCCTTACATGCCGTCCAGCATGTCTAGTCATCCGTAAGTCCGGCAAACCAGTCCGAATAGGGCGTATTGCGAGCGAGGTGGCGATTATAGTCAGGCGCGCCGTCTTCCCACCAGACCGGCCCTCGCTCACCCAAAGCGATCTTTGCAGCGTCAACCCTGCTTCGAGCAGATACAGTCTCGTCGGCATCGCCTTTGCTGGCGCGAACGGCGCGCCTAGCCGCCATAAGTTCACGTACAAGCTGCTCTTCATCCGGCTTTGAAAGGTTAGGGTTGGTCTTACGCCAGAGACGTCCCTTAACGACGAAGTACCTTCCATCAGGCGTTTCGGGATAGGGCAGCGCCTTACCCATAAGACGTCAATTCCGTTCAGCGCGTCGCATCGGCATCCGGTCGATGAGATCGAACATTTCGACGTCCGTGACGACGTGCTCGCTTCGAAGCTTCACACCGCCATCCTTGCCCACTAGGACAATGTGGAAACCATTTCCGCTGACATCCGCAGACTTCTTCAGGCTTCCAGCATCCATGACAGCAGCCTCTCCATAAACAGCGTGAGCCTGCTGCCCTGACACCTGGATAACGACCATGTCCCGGTCTGCCAATTCTCCCTTCTGGCGTTCCAGCAGCGATATCTGCCGTGTGACCTTTTGATCACCAGCATCACCAAAGACCAGCACGACACGGTTTTTCCAGTTGAAATCCGACAACCCATCCATAGCAAACCCCTGTGATGCCGTGATTGAAAGAATAGATGCGACAAGCAAACGTCTCATAGCGCGATCTCCTATCGAGTGGAGATAACGCAGGGGCTGGCGCATCGTTCAGTTGCTGTGGGGGGATATTTTCGCTGGAGATGAAAATGTCGCTCATCCGACTGGCCTGCCGCTGATCGCGATTGATGATTGGATGGTCTCTGATCCGAGACGGCAGATAATTAATTTTTTGCCCCGCCCCGAAATATACGCTTGATCGAGCGGAGATAACGAGATTGTCAGTTTCGGCACGGCAGTTGTGCGGAACGAACGCCTAAGCGTCGTGGTTGGGACGACACAACAGGAAAATCCGATGACATCGTCAAATCCCGCCGCCCTTTTTTGCCTATTCGTCCTCGCGATCTCATCGATATACGCCGTCGCAAGCCCGGTCCAAGCCATGGCTGATGACAGGGAATTCCGAAGTGTTCCGGAGAGGACCTTGAGTGCGGTGGATACCTTCAGGCTTACGCAGGTAAAAGGACGCGCCGCACAATTGGCGGAAGCGCAGAAAGGATTGCGCGCGCGCCACCTAGTGATCCTGTTTCACGGCCTTCGGGGGCGGGGCGCTGTTATGGAAGCGGTCGCCGAGTCCTGGCAGGCAACGTTGCCCGATATAGAATACGTCGCGCCAGACGCGCCGTTTCCCCACAGATCAGGCGGTCGTCAATGGTTTGCGATCGATGACCAAGTCATGCGCCCCGAGCGAATAGAGGCCGCCCGACGCGCGTTCGATGACATGGTCTCGGATATCATCAAGCGAGAGGGTTTCGAAGGTGCGTTGGACAGGGTGGCCTTCGTCGGGGTTTCTCAGGGAGCAATCATGGCGCTGGACGCTGTGGCATCGGGTCGATGGAAGGTCGGTGCTCTCGTCAGCTTCGCAGGACTGCTGCCTCTACCACCGACCTCAACCTCATCGGCTACGAAGATATTATTGATGCATGGCGAAGCAGACAGGACAATACCTTCGGCAGCAACAGTAGCAGCGGCAAACCAACTGAAGTCAGCAGGGTTCGACGTGACGTCCGAAATCTTCCCCGGCGTCGGACACACGATTTCACCGGCAGAGTCGAGGGAGGCCGCCGCATTCCTTCGCAAACGTTTCGAATAATCACAGGCGGGTAAGATTTTATGCAGTTTTCCGTTGCATGCCAATCGACATCATAGAAACTCAATAACACGCGAGCGCTGGTTCTAAAGCGCGTGAGTAGAACCGCACAAGTTAATGCTCTACCGCTGGATGAGCGTCCATGCGGTCTTGAAGCGCAACCGTAACCGCGCGCAAGAACTCTACACGCCGAGGGTTTGAAGTCGCTGCCAAGGTTGCCTTTAGCCGCTCGTCTATTTTTCTCATGAACCCCACATGGTCGAAATGGTGGGCGGCAATATTGACTTGGACCTCATCCATGTAGTGAGCAAGATGTGGTCCCAGTTCCAGGTTCGCATCCGTTTGGTAATGGGCGGCCATCCGCTCTGCAAGAATTCCCATTTGTTTGTAGGGCCCATACTTTTCCGTCATGCGTTCTCCTGTGCTGTTGGAAGCAATTACATAGGCACCGCTTTTAGCAAACACGAGATGTCTGATATGCTTATCGCAAAAACGTTATCGTCTTCCCGGCGGGTGTAAAATGCTCAACGGAGCAATCCGTCAATGTCGAACTCCGCCCAGCCGCCCAGCTCCGGGGCTGGATCATCGGAACTGTCGCCTGATTTCCTGGGCCGCTTAGCAGTCTGTTTCTTGAGCGAACGCGTCAGCTTCGCTTGATATGCCGCCCTCTGCCTCTTTTCGGCTTTGGCCTCGGCATCCTCCAAGCGCCATTCTTCCACAGCTCCACGGTCAAGAAGGTCTTCCACCACCTTCAGGTCGAAAACATGAAATGTGATCTGACGGGCGCGTCCGTTCAGCCTGACGGTTCTCGTACCCGCGCTTCGCAAACGACCGTCGGCAAGCCAACGATGCCGCTCGCTCGTCTTGATGGTCAGGATGTCTTCGATTTCGCGCGGAATGACCGGAAGGGTTATGGCCTCCCCCACCACTTTCGCGACGATAGCCGCTGCCGCGTTGAAGGCGGTCTTCTCACTGGCTGCCATTGCCAGTGTGAGATCGACGCCTCCCAGCGAGATCGACTTTTTAGAGATCGCAGGCAGCCTCGCCTGTATTTCCTGAAGAATGCCTTTTGCCCGAACGGCCGACCCCATTGTTACCGTGGCCGGCAGGGTCCATGTTCTGATCAGTTCGATCTCATCTTTTTCACGCTTTGGCATTCCGCACAGATGGTGGTTCGGCGCTTTCAAGTCAACGAACGTGTTGATAGCGGCAGTTGATACGTGTCGGGATGACTAAATAGAACAGTATTTTCGAGCTGGGTTAGAAACTGGCGTGAGGCGCACAAGCCAAAATTCATAGTGGCGGAGAGGGTGGGATTCGAACCCACGATACCCTTGCAGGTATGCCGCATTTCGAGTGCGGTGCATTCGACCACTCTGCCACCTCTCCGCGGGCACGAGGTTTTTAAGCGTCGTGCGGGCGTTCTCATAACCAGCAATCTGCGTGCTTGCAAGGGCTAAATGTTTGTTGTGGTGGTGCTTGCGCAAGTTTTTGATGCTTTTGTGAAAAGGGGGAATTTGGGTTGGCAAGGGGTAGGTGTTTTGCCTTGCTGGAAATCAATTCGGAACTAAATTTCGCGTCTTGGTGTTTCCCTGCCTATGAATAAGAGGGCAGGATGGGCGCGACGTCGGAGCGGGAAGACAGAGATAAGCAGCGGTTTTGGTCGGTTGAATGTGGGGCATCGCCTGTGGTGGCGACGGCTATCCATGACGGGCATGGGACGCGGGATGACGTTTTGCCTTTGATGGCGCTTTCGGATGATGAGCGGCTTCGTGAGGAAGACCCTTTTACGGCACAGATGATTTCGGGGCTGACAAATCAGATCGTTGTTCACCGCTCCCGTTTTGAAATCGATTTAAACAGGGCGAAAGACCAGGCGATTTACCTGAAGCCTGAACAGGCTTGGGGTTTGAAGGTTTGGCGGGAGCAGCCAGATGACGATGTCTCAGGCTGCTCGTTGAATTTCCACGATGATTACTATGCGATGCTGTATGAGATGTTGCAGAGCGTAGAGCGGCGCTATGGCTCATTCGTTGTGCTGGATGTGCACAGCTATAACCACAGACGAGACGGTGCAGAGGCCGCGCCTACGCCTCAGCGAAATGCACCGGATGTCAATATTGGTACGATCTCAATGGATCGGGATCGTTGGGCTGATGTTGTGGATACGATTATTGAGCATTTCAGCGGTGCTCTGATCGGCGGTCGCCATTTGGACGTACGTGAGAATATAGCGTTTCAGGGCAAGGGTGAGCAAACGCGATTTATCCATGAGCGCTTTCCAGACAACGGCTG
The DNA here is from genome assembly GCF_057799395.1 of Agrobacterium sp. 20P9.1.2. NCBI lineage: Bacteria > Pseudomonadati > Pseudomonadota > Alphaproteobacteria > Hyphomicrobiales > Rhizobiaceae > Agrobacterium > Agrobacterium sp. 20P9.1.2. The sequence continues at coordinate 225,976 of NZ_JBYOKI010000002.1, read as the reverse complement.
TGCGATTGCCATTGAGTTCAAGAAAATCTTCATGGACGAATGGACCGGTGAGCCTGATATGAAAATCATCCAGGATATCAGGGATGCCGTGACATCGCTGGAGCCTGTTCTGGAGGAATTGCTGAGGACGCGGACATGAGTGCGTCTGAGGCGAAGAAGCAGGTTGCTGTCACTGACGTACTCGATGATGTTCTTGAGGCCCTTGTTGCCGGAAGGGCTGTTCGTCAGGACATCGGTGTCGATGGACGCCTGCATATCGACAGACCTCTGCCTTTTATCTGCCTGCATCTGACCAATGGGTCCAAAAATCTTGCGGCGCGGGATATTGCGTCGGCGCATGCTTCTTATCTGATCGCCTCCAATATTGCTGAAGCCATGCCGCTTCTTCAGGCGGTGGGGGCGGAAATGCAGAAGCGTTTCGGCACCTTCATCGTTCTGGATATGGGCGAGCTTGAGCACGATATTCTGCTGGCCGATGACTCGCCGTCTCTGCCGCATTATGAAGTGGCGGTTTCCGCGACGGCAGAGACGGAAACGCAGAATGCAAAGCGGGTATTTATCAAAGCGGTGTGTGATGTGGAGATACGCTTCCGCACGCCGCGCATAACGCGTCCCGATGAAGAAAACGATCCAGTCGTGAAGCTGAAAGCGGCAGGGCTCGAGTTTCCCTGCATCAGCGTTCGCTTTGCGCCGATTTATCGCCAGCCGGAATCCGGTGCGGACTATCCAGGTCTGCGCGAGACGATGATCGCGGATTTGTTTGACGCGGGCCTGCGCGCCTTTGCGGCGTTTTCAACCGGCTCGGATGCCCTCAAGGTTGCGTCGCATCGCGCGCTTGGCCGCAAGGCATTTGTGGATGCAGTGCGTCGCGCCGACCGGTCTATAGACGATATTGCCGCTTCATTCGATTTTCTGTTGTCGGTGACGCCAATCAATGCGCGCAAGGCTTTTGCGGATTTCAAGGAAAGCAATTTCCAATATGCGCCGCATTTTCTTTATCGACCGCTCGGTGTCGATGTGGAGGAGCAGAAGCGAAAGCTCTACTCCGTAGCATTCGATCATCTTGAAGACCCGGTGCTGTATCATCTGTATCGTGAAAAACAGCAGGAGATCGATTTGCAGCTGACGATGCTGGCCAACCTGCATCGCCGTCAGTATTCGGATTTTAGCCGCGCGCTGTACGGTTCGGTAGAGCCTTCGCTACTGACCCTTGCCGAAGATGTTCTGGCACGCTGTCCCCGCCCGGATAATGTCGGGGAAATCGCTATGGTCGATTGCTACGAGGTGACGAATAGAGCGCGGGAAATGGTGGAAGCCTACCGGGATGAAAATCCCGAATTCAAGGCGCGCGTCGAAATACGCGATGACCTGCCGCCGGGGTTGATGGTGACCGGTGAAAAGCTGCTTGTCTCACGCCACACGGTGATGGAACGCCGACGTGTGGAAGCATTGCTTCATCACGAGATTGGCGTCCATCTGCTGACATATTTCAATGGCTCCGCGCAGGGGCTACGCCTCTTTCGTACGGGCCTTTCCGGTTACGAAGGTGTGCAGGAAGGCCTTGCGGTGCTGGCAGAGTATCTGGCTGGCGGCATGACGCGTGAGCGGTTGCGGCTGATTGCGGGGCGCGTGGTTGGCTGTGCGGCGATGCTTGATGGTGCGAGTTTTGTCGAAACCTTCCGCATTGTGACCGAGCAGCATGGTTTCGATGAGGCCGGTGCGTTCAACATGGTCTTGAGGATCTATCGCGGTGGCGGACTTTCCAAGGACGCAATCTATCTGCGCGGTCTTAACGAAATTCTCGAGCATTTGAGAAAAGGCGGCGCTCTCGATCCATTCTGGATGGGCAAGATTTCAGCCGCACATTTCCCGGTCATGCAGGAGCTTGCGCTTCGTGGGCTTTTGCGTCCACCGGGCATACGGCCAGCCTTTCTTGCGCCTGCAAAGGCCAATGAACGGCTGGAAAAAATACGATCAGGTTTATCGATAGCAGAAATGGCAACCTTATAAGGGAGGGACATATGCGTCTTGCATTTTTCGTCAATTCAATCGAGGGCGAACAACCGACCTTTGCCACGGGACTGCTGGCAATGGCCGCGCTCAACCGCGGCCATGAGGTCATCTATCTCACACCGGGTGATTTTACGCTGAGGCCGGATGACTCGCTTGTGGTCCACGGCCTCGTGCTGCCGCGTCAAAAGTACAAGAAGGTCGAAAATTTCCATGCCGTCTTGCAGGAAAAGAAGCTGGAGCGGGAAACGATCAACATCGAGGATATCGATGCGTTAATGTTACGCAACGACCCGTCGCTGGATCAGACCGCGCGGCCATGGGCGGTCCATTCCGGCATTCTGTTTGGTCGCCTGGCGGAACAGCGCGGCGTGGTGGTGCTGAATGACCCTGAAGGCTTGGCACTGGCGCAAAACAAGCTTTATTTCCAGAGTTTCCCTGAAATCGTTCGGCCAACGACGCTGATTTCGCGCAATGTCGAGGAAATCCGGGCTTTTGCGGATTCGCATCCGAAGGGCGTAATCGTGAAGCCTTTGCAGGGGTCGGGCGGCAAAAATGTCTTCAAGATCGGCTCCAGTAAGGAAACCAACCTCAATCAGATTTTCGAAGCCGTCAGCATCGAGGGTTATCTCATTGCGCAAGCTTATCTGCCCGCTGCGAAAGATGGCGATATCCGCTTTTTCATGATGAATGGCGAGCCGCTGATGCGCGATGGCCAATATGCGGCGCTGCGCCGGGTGCCGGCCAAGGGCGATCTGCGCTCCAACATTCACGCCAGCGGCACGGCAGAAGCGGTGGAGGTGACAGATGAGGTTATCGCCCTTGCTGAAATGATGCGGCCGAAACTGGTGGAAGACGGCATGTTCCTCGTGGGGCTAGACATCGTCGGCGATAAGATTTTGGAGGTTAATGTGTTTTCGCCGGGTGGGCTCGCGCATATCCGTGATCTGACCAAGGTTGACTTTACCGATACCGTTATCGAAGCCATTGAGAAGAAAGTGAACATGCAGGCGGCATCGGCTGGCATGTTGAACAACCGTTTGCTGGCGACCCTGTAAAGGGCCGCCGATTTTACGAAATCAAGCGTTTCGAAGCCGCCCCTGCATCAAGTCTATGACTGCGCGGGCGGCTTCGAGCACGTTGGTGCCGGGGCCAAAGACAGCGGCGACGCCGTTATCCAGCAGGAATTGATAGTCCTGACGCGGCACGACGCCTCCGACGATGACGATAATATTCTCCGCGCCCTTCGCCTTCAGCGCCTGCACGAGCTGCGGTGCTAGCGTCTTGTGGCCTGCCGCCAGTGACGACATGCCAACGACATGGACCTTGTTTTCGATGGCCAGTTCCGCCGCCTCTTCAGGCGTCTGGAACAGCGGACCTGCCACCACATCGAAGCCTATGTCGCCAAAGGCGGAAGCGATGATCTTTGCGCCGCGGTCGTGCCCGTCCTGACCTAGCTTGGCCACCAGCATTTTCGGCTTGGTTCCCACCACGGAAGACAGTTCGCCAAGGCGTGTGCAGAGCGTTGCATATTCAGGATCGTCTTCATAGGCAGCGCCATAGACGTCATGTACCACCTCCGGCACGGCGGCATGGTCGCCGAAGACTGTGCGCATGGCGTCTGATATTTCGCCGACGGTAGCGCGGGCGCGGGCCGCTTCCACTGCCATCTCCAACAGATTGCCCTCGCGGGATTTCGCAACATTAGTCAAAGCCGCAAGCGCTGCTTCCACCCGTTTCGGGTCACGCTGACGGCGTACCTGTTCCAGCCGCTTGATCTGACCGGCACGCACGGCACTGTTATCGATATCGAGAATGTCGATCGGGTCTTCATTCTCCAGACGGAATTTGTTGACGCCGACGATAACCTCTTCGCCACGGTCCACCGCAGCCTGACGCCGTGTGGCGGCCTCCTCGATCAGCCGTTTCGGCAGGCCATCATCTACGGCCTTGGTCATGCCGCCCAGCGCCTCGACCTCTTCAATTAAAGCCCATGCTTTTTCGGCAAGCTCATTGGTCAGGCTTTCCACATAGTAGGAACCTGCCAGCGGATCGACCACTTTGGTCACGCCTGTTTCGTGCTGAAGAATAAGCTGGGTGTTGCGGGCAATGCGGGCGGAGAAGTCGGTTGGCAGAGCCATCGCCTCGTCCAGCGCATTGGTATGCAGAGACTGCGTGCCGCCAAGAGCAGCGGACAGGGCTTCATAGGCCGTGCGGATGACGTTGTTATACGGGTCCTGTTCCTGCAAAGACACGCCCGAGGTTTGGCAATGCGTGCGCAGCATTAGCGAGGATGCCTTTTGCGGCTCGAATTCTTCCATGATCTTGGACCACAGCAGGCGTGCCGCTCGTAGCTTTGCCGCTTCCATGAAGAAATTCATGCCAATGGCAAAGAAGAAGGAGAGGCGGCCTGCGAAATCATCGACATTGAGCCCCTTCTTGATGGCGGCGCGCACATATTCGCGGCCATCGGCAAGGGTGAATGCCAGTTCCTGCACCAGCGTCGCGCCCGCTTCCTGCATGTGATAGCCGGAAATGGAAATCGAGTTGAAACGCGGCATTTCCCTGGCGGTATATTCGATGATGTCGGCGATGATCCGCATCGAGGGTTCGGGCGGATAAATATAGGTGTTGCGGACCATGAATTCTTTGAGAATATCGTTCTGAATGGTGCCGGAAAGCTCGGCCTTGGAGCAACCCTGCTCCTCACCCGCAACGATAAAGCTCGCAAGAATGGGGATAACGGCCCCGTTCATGGTCATGGAAACGGACATGTCTTTGAGCGGAATGCCGTCGAAGAGAACCTTCATGTCCTCGACACTATCGATGGCAACGCCCGCCTTGCCGACATCACCGACGACCCGCTCGTGGTCACTGTCGTAACCGCGATGGGTAGCTAGGTCGAAGGCGACGGACAGGCCTTTCTGTCCGGCAGCAAGATTGCGTTTGTAAAAGGCGTTGGATTCTTCTGCCGTGGAAAACCCGGCATATTGGCGGATTGTCCAGGGACGGCCAGCATACATGGTGGCACGCGGACCGCGCACGAAAGGTGCAAAGCCCGGTAGGCTATCGAGATGCTTGATGTCCTTCGTGTCCTCGGCGGTGTAGAGCGGCTTGATGTCGATGCCTTCAGGCGTATGCCAGACAAGGCTTTCCGGTGATCGTTTGAGTTCCTTTTCGGCAAGCCCCTGCCAGTCTTTCACCGTCTTTTCATCCGACATCCACATCTCCTTTTCACAAGCGATCACAGTCTTTGCAGACGGTAACGCTTTACCTCCCGATTTGGACGCATGTTTTTTGCGACCGCAGCAGCAAGATATGAAGCCTTTGCCGTTCGCACAACCGCAACCGATGCAGGATTGCACCATAGGACCATTGAGTGGCAAAACGGTGAAGCGGGCAACGATAGTTGCTGAACCCTGTGTCATATAAAACTTCACGGAGAACATCACATGGCCGTTGCAATTGTCCTCCTTGCCGCCGGAATGTCGAGCCGCATGGGCAAAGATGGACCGCACAAGTTGCTGGCCGAGTTCGACGGCGTGCCCTTGCTGCGACGCGTGGTTATGGTCGCAGCCGATAGCGAAGCCTCATCTGTGACCGTTGTGCTGGGGCACAGGAATGACGACATGCGGAATGTTCTTTCCGGCGTCGATGTGGACGTCGTCATCAACCCGGACTACGCGTTAGGAATGGCGCGTTCTCTTGCCATGGGTTTTGCTACGGCCAAGGCGCAGGCCGCGGAAGGGGTGATGGTCATGCTGGCGGATATGCCTGAGATCACTAGCCATCACCTGAACCAGTTGATCGAAGCTTTCCACACATCGGGAAACACCGCCGTTGTCCGTGCCGTTTCGGGCGGCAAACCAGGAAATCCGGTTATTCTGCCGCGCTCTCTACATGACGGCGTTTTGCAACTGGAAGGCGATGTGGGCGCGCGGCATCTGATCGAAACCTCCGGCTTGCCGGTCATCAATGTGGATGTCGGTCCTGCGGCGCAGGTGGATGTCGATACGCCTGAGGCAGTTGCGGCAGCGGGCGGCGTGTTGGTCGATCCGTCCTCAACTGTTCCGCTTCGATAGGCTTCCAGATCGCAGGGCATCGATCATTTCGGCCAGAATAGCGACGGCTATTTCGGCGGGGCTGACGGCTCCGATGTTCAATCCGATCGGCCCGTGAATTTTTGCAAGATCGATTTCCGTCAATCCCTGTTGTTTCAAACGTTCCAGCCGTGCGGCATGCGTTTTGCGGCTACCCAGCGCACCCACATAGAAACAGCCTTTTCGCAGCGCTTCCGCCAGCGGAAAATCATCGATCTTGGGATCATGCGTCAGCGCGACCAGAGCCGTATGCGCGTCAAGCGGCCTAGTATGAAATACATCCTCCGGCCAATCTGCCACGAGATCGGTTTTCGCAAAACGCTCGGCAGTGGCGAAGGCCTTGCGTGGATCGATGATGCTGACATCGAAACCCGCAAGCTTGGCCATCTGAACCAGAACCTGACTGATGTGGACCGCGCCGATGATGACGAGACATGGCGCGGGAAGATAGGCATTGATAAAGTAACGTGTGCCTTCAATCGTGACGCTGCCGGATTTGCCTGATCGAAACGCCGCTGTAACTTCCTCCCCGAGAAGCCCGTCAACTTCGTCGTGATGAGTAACAAGACGCGTTTGGCCGCTTCCCATCTCAGTTATGACCACCACAGCCTGACGAGCCTGACGGAGCGCGTTCAGCTGTTCAAGGCTTGGCAGCTTTTCGACGTAAACGCTGATACGACCGCCGCAGGATAGGCCCACAGCCCATGCCGTTTCATCCGCAACGCCGAATTCGAGAAGTTTAGAGTTTCCGTCTTCGATGACATCGCTTGCAGCAGCTATGACGGCACCTTCTACACATCCGCCAGATACTGATCCTTCGAAATTGCCGTCAGCATCGATAACGAGGTGACTGCCGACAGGTCTGGGTGCCGACCCCCAGGTTTCGATGACGGTCGCAATCGCGACCTTTCGTCCGTTTTTTGCCCATTCCTGAGCGGTCGTCAGCGGATCATCTGTCGGGTTGTCCATGGTTTCGCCCCTCGCTCAGTCCGGCACTGGATCAGTCTTCCGTGCGTCAACAACGTTTTGGCTGCCAAAAAGATTGAAACGATTTTCGTCCATGCGTTCCTGCCGGTATTTCAGCGTTACGCCGTCGAAGGTCAGCTCGAATTCGCGTCCTGATGCAAGCATTCCATCCAAGTCGGTCAGTGGAGTTTTCGTTCCGAAAAGGCTGTTGACGAGGCTGGCCGCTCTTGTCGCAAGGACTTGGCGCGACAGAAGCGAGCCGAAATTCAGCTTCAGCCGGAAACTGTTCCATGTTCCGGCTGCAACGCCTCTGATCTGGATGAACACCGAAGGGCTGTGGCCGGTTTCGGAATATTCCAGCAGATAGGTGCACTCCCATTCACCGTTCTGCTTCTCAACAAAGACCGGGCGGCTGGGTGAGGAGAGATCGGCCATGCCCTGGCAGCGAAGCGCGCTGAAGCTGGTGGATGTTTCCTGTTGAGTCTTCTCAACCGCTGGGGTGACCTGCGCGCCAGAAGTCGCGGCGAGATCGGCGCCGTCGCCAACAAGTAACAGGGAAAGTATCGCGGCTACTAGCATGTGATGTCAGGGTCAGTCGTTGCAGATGCAGATTGTATTGTGATGGCAGACCTGCGCGAAGGTAGCAAGCGATGTTGAGCGGCGAGACTGATTATGCGCCGTAACTGACAAGCGTGCTCAGAACTCGGCTGCGTTCAACTTTCCGTTCGTCCGCGGCACTTTTACCGGCCAGCCCCGTTAACCAAGCACCTCAAACAATTGAAGCGGAGTTGGATATGCAGGATAGCATCCTACTGGAACTTTCCCGACGCAACTTACTTATCTCCTCGGCTGCGACAATCGCGGCCACGGGTGTCGCCGGACAGGCGGTGGCGCAGTCTCCGGGGAGCCAGATGAACCATCATTCCAAAGTTGAATTCACCGTCAATGGTGAAAACCACATTCTTGACGTGGATAATCGCACGACATTGCTGGACGCATTGCGGGAGCATCTACATCTCACAGGCACGAAAAAGGGTTGCGACCACGGTCAGTGCGGTGCCTGCACCGTTATGGTTGACGGCAAACGGATCAACTCCTGTCTCACGCTTGCTGTCATGCATGACGGTGACGACGTAACGACCATCGAAGGGCTGGGCGCTCCCGGCAATCTGCACCCCATGCAGGCCGCTTTCGTCAAACATGATGGTTTTCAGTGTGGCTACTGTACGCCGGGGCAAATCTGTTCCTCCGTGGCGGTGCTTGAAGAGATCAAAGCCAACATTCCAAGCCACGTTACCGGTGATCTCAACAGCCCTGCACAGTTGACAGCAGCGGAAGTGCGCGAGCGTATGAGCGGTAATATCTGTCGATGCGGGGCGTACTCCAACATTCTGGATGCGATTTCAGAAGTTGGAGGGATAAGAGCATGAGAGCCTTCACTTACGAACGCGCATCTTCCGTGGAGGCCGCAGCCGGAGCTGCCGCTTCCAATCGCAACGCCAAATTCATTGCAGGCGGCACCAATCTTCTCGATCTGATGAAGCTCGAGATCGAAACGCCGACGCATCTCATCGATGTCAATGGGCTGGGCCTGGACCAGATCGAAACGACACAGGATGGTGGTCTGCGCATCGGCGCATTGGTGCGGAACACCGACCTCGCCGCCCACACAACCGTTCGCCGTGATTACGGTCTGTTGTCACGCGCGCTTGTCGCTGGGGCGTCTGGCCAATTGCGCAACAAGGCGACCACGGCTGGCAATCTCTTGCAGCGAACACGCTGTCCTTATTTCTACGATACCAACCAGCCGTGCAACAAGCGCCAGCCGGGTAGTGGCTGCTCCGCCATCGGCGGTTTCAGCCGCCAGCATGCGGTTGTTGGCGTAAGCGATGCCTGCATCGCAACGCACCCAAGCGATATGGCGATTGCCATGCGCGCGCTGGATGCAACGGTAGAGACGGTGAAGGCAGACGCTAGCCGTCGTTCCATCCCGATTGCTGATTTTCATCGGCTGCCCGGCGATACGCCGCACATCGAGACGGCTCTGGAACCGGGTGAGTTCATCACCGCCGTCGTACTGCCGCCGCCGATTGGCGGAAAGCACATCTACAAGAAGGTGAGGGACCGCGCGTCCTACGCCTTCGCGCTGATTTCAGTCGGGGCTATCATCCAACCAGATGGAACGGGACGCGTCGCTGTCGGCGGTGTTGCCCACAAGCCATGGCGCGTTGAAGCGGCGGAAGCCGATCTGCCGAAGGGCGCGCGGGGGGCGGCACAGCATATTCTTGCTGGCGCTCGCCCGACTGAAGAAAACCGGTTCAAGGTCGATCTCGTCGAGCGCACGCTTGGTGCCGTCCTGTTCGAAGCAAGGGGTTGAGTCATGAAGTTCGATAAGCCAGCAACGACCAACCCTATCGACCGTTTGAAAGTCGTCGGCAAGCCGATCCATCGCATCGATGGCGAGTTGAAGGCGACGGGCCGAGCCATGTATGCCTATGAGTGGCATGACCCCAACCTGAAATATGCCTATGGCTATCCGCTCGGCTCGGCCATTGCCAAGGGCAGGATCAAATCCATGGACGTCTCCGCAGCCAAAAAGGCTCCCGGAGTTCTATCGGTTGTCACCACTCTGGATGTCGGCAAGCTCAAAAAGGGCGAGTTTAACACCGCCAATCTTTTCGGTGGTGATGAGATCGAGCATTACCATCAGGCCATCGCCGTTGTCGTAGCTGAGACTTTTGAGCAGGCGCGTGCCGCTGCCGGTCTGATCAAGGTCGAATATGCGGAAGAAAAGGGTGCTTTCGATCTGAGTGCGCAAAAGGACGCAGCAAAGAAACCGGACGAATCCCAGAAGCCTGACACCGCCGTCGGTGATTTCGCTGCCGCGTTTTCCGCAGCGCCTGTCACGATTGACCAATCCTATACGACTCCTGACCAATCACATGCGATGATGGAGCCGCATGCCTCCATCGCTGCGTGGAATGGTGATGAAGTGACGGTGTGGACGTCCAGTCAGATGATCGATTGGTGGCGTTCCGATCTCGCCACCACATTGGGCGTCGAGAAGGATAAGATCCACCTGATGTCACCCTTTATCGGTGGCGGCTTTGGCGGCAAATTGTTTTTGCGCGTCGATGCTGTTTTGGCTGCGCTTGGCGCAAAAGAAGCTGGTCGCCCGGTGAAGGTGGCGCTACCGCGTCCCTTCATGATCAATAATGCTACGCATCGCCCAGCAACGATCCAGCGCATTCGTATTGGTACAGAGCAGGATGGAAAAATCACGGCCATCGCTCATGAAAGCTGGTCGGGTGATCTTCCCGGTGGCGTGCCGGAAACGGCTGTCAATCAGACGCGTCTTTTGTATGCCGGTGCAAACCGCATGACGGCAATGCGGCTGGCGACGCTGAACCTGCCTGAAGGCAATGCCATGCGTGCGCCGGGTGAAGCGCCGGGTCTGATGGCCTTGGAAATCGCAATCGACGAAATTGCGGAAAAAGTTGGTCTCGACCCAATCGAGTTTCGTGTCCTCAACGACACGCAGGTCGATCCCGAAAACCACGATCGGCCATTCTCCCACCGCGATCTCATCGGCTGCCTTAAGCTGGGTGCGGAACGCTTTGGTTGGAACAACCGCCCGAAGGTTGGATCAAAGCGAGAGGGCAACTGGCTGATCGGTATGGGCGTTGCCGCTGCATTCCGCGACAACCTCGTTCTGCCGTCCGCAGCGCGAGTCAAACTTGGCACGGACGGCATCATCACCGTCGAAACCGATATGACCGACATCGGCACGGGCAGTTATACGATCATCGCCCAGACGGCAGCGGAGATGATGGGTGTGGGCATCGACAAGGTCGCCGTGCAGCTAGGCGACTCCCGCTTCCCGATATCTGCGGGCTCTGGCGGCCAGTTTGGTGCGAACTCTTCGACATCAGGTGTTTACGCCGCCTGCGTGAAACTGCGGGAAGCCATCGCCCAGAAGCTCGGCTTCAATTCCGAAGATGCGGTGTTTGAAGACGGATCCGTCAAATCTGGCAATCGCGCTGTTCCGCTTGCTGAAGCAGCCGGTGCTGAGGGACTGGTTGGCGAAGACAAGATGGAATGGGGTGATCTCACCAAGACGCATCAGCAATCCACGTTCGGCGCCCACTTCGTTGAAGTCGGTGTGGATGCCGCAACAGGCGAAACACGCATCCGTCGCATGCTGGCGGTGTGTGCTGCGGGCCGCATTTTGAACCCGATAACGGCGCGCAGCCAGGTTATCGGTGCGATGACGATGGGTGCCGGTGGTGCCCTATCGGAAGAGCTTGCGGTCGATACCAAGCGTGGCTTCTTCGTCAACCACGATCTCGCCGGATATGAAGTGCCTGTTCATGCCGATATTCCACATCAGGATGTGATTTTTCTGGATGAGACAGACCCTATGTCTTCGCCCATGAAGGCGAAGGGTGTCGGAGAGCTGGGTCTCTGTGGTGTTTCGGCGGCCATTGCCAATGCGATTTACAATGCGACTGGTGTGCGTGTTCGGCACTATCCGATGACGCTCGATAAGCTCCTCGGCGGGCTGCCAGAGGTCGCCTAAGAAGATCTTTGTCGGGCCTGTCATTAGAGGCGGGCCCGACTGACACCGTTGTTGGGTATTAGTCTCTACCGAGCTTGTCTATGGGATAAATAATTCCCGAATAGATGGATGGGTTTCCGTTCGGGTCTCGGAAGCACCTCCCGAGAGCCATGACGAGTTCGAACTCATCAAGCGCATTTTGCACCCGATATTCCGCACTGTAAGGAAGACCGTCCCTGACGGCTTTGGCTATGAGCGCCGCAAGCATGGCCCTATCATCTTTATGAACTCGTTCCAGATAAGAATTGAGTGGCAGGCCGCGTATAGTCATCTCAGGCTCAAGGCCAAACAGCGCGGCTACCGCTGTGTCACCGTAGAGCCGGTCATTCTCAAGCGACCACGTATAGATTCCGGCCTCCTCATAAGCGACGGCAAGGCTCTCCACATGCATCAATCCAGTCCCCCATGCGATTGGGTGGCCCGGATCAGGCCACCAAACAGACCTTCCACTCGTATGGCAACGTGGGGTATCCCTCAACCGCAAAGCAGGCATTATCGGCTGAATTCAGGCTTGGTTGAATGCCATGGTTAATTCCAAGCGCCTGTAACGATGGTCCGGGTGTCCGCACGTATGATGCTAATCATTAGGCCCCTAACCGAAAGGACCATTCTTAGGTTCCATCTTCATAAAATATTTCGATGTGGCCTGGAACTCGTCGCAAGGGATGACGCCAGTGCGATGCGCAAATTCTAAAATGGAAAATTCAAAAAATGGCTGTCTAAGGTTTGACTAAAGAAGGGGGAGGCACCTTGCGGAGCCTCCCATGAAAATACGACTAGCGCGTAGTAACGCCGTAGATCACACGGTTGTCACCGTAGCGATATCGGCCACGGTCGTTGTCGCGCCAATCGCCACGACGGTCTCTCCAGTCGCGACCACGATCCCGGCGGTAATCCCGATCACGATAGTAACGATCATTGTCGTAGGTCCGGCTGTAGACGGTGGTCGAATAATATCCGCCGCTTCGGTAGCCACGGTCATCGACACAACCACTGAGTACGGCAACGGAAACAAAACAGATAGCAGCAGTGAAGATTTTCATGAGGGCTCTCCTTCGCGGGACGGAGATAAACGCCTATGAACTCAATTGGTTCCTCTGCGCGGCTGCTAGGAAAATCGAGGGCATTTGAGCGGATAAAACGGAGACGTTTCCCGCTAATGGCGAGTATTGCTAGGCCTGAATAAGCTGACGCTTGGCGTCTTGATGTCAAATTTTTTGAGCACCATGTTGCATCGCAGAACGGATGAGGTCATAAAAAGTCACTCACCACGGACCCGGTGAAACTCCGGGTGGCTCTTCTGGCCGCCGATCCGCCAGACAACGCAAAAGCTGCATGCCTTTTTAATGACGCCTCAAGCGCGTTCGACATGCTTTGCGAGAACTCATCACATGCTACTCACCTCTATTCGTCGGGATTGGTCTGCCAATCCCATCCGCGAAATGCTTGCCGGTGCCGTCGCGACATTCGCTTTGATCCCGGAAGTCATCGCGTTTTCCTTCGTCGCGGGCGTTGATCCTCAAGTCGGGCTTTTTGCCTCCTTCATCATTGGCATCGTCATTGCGTTTACCGGTGGCCGCCCCGCCATGATTTCGGCTGCGGCCGGATCCGTGGCGCTGGTCGCTGCGCCGCTCGTCCATACGCATGGACTACCCTATCTTTTTGCCGCCGGCCTGCTGGCGGGTGTGCTGCAAATTCTGTTCGGTCTGTTGCGGCTGGGCGTCTTGATGCGCTTCGTTTCGAAATCCGTGCGAACTGGCTTCGTCAACGCGCTTGCGATCCTCATCTTCGCGGCGCAGTTGCCGCATATTCTGGGTGGCGATTGGTTGGCCTACGGCATGCTGGCTGCCGGGCTCGTTGTCATCTACCTCGTTCCAAGACTGACGACGGCTGTTCCTTCGCCTCTGATCTGCATTCTGGTTTTGACCGCCGTTTCAGTAGGCTTCCAGCTTCCGGTCATGACCATCGCAGACCTTGGAAAACTGCCGGATTCCCTGCCGATCTTCAGCTGGCCTGCTGTTCCACTCACGCTGGACACGATCAAGATCATCGCCGGACCGGCGCTGGCCATCGCGATGGTTGGATTGCTGGAATCCATGATGACCGCGAGCGTCGTTGACGATCTGACGGGAACTCCCAGCTCCAAGAACCGCGAATGCACAGGCCTCGGCATAGCCAACACGGCGGCCAGCCTTTTCGGCGGTATTGCGGGCTGCGGGATGATCGGCCAGACCGTCAGCAACGTCAAATATGGAGGGCGCGGGCGCCTGTCGACGCTGTTTGCGGGCGCATTTCTTCTGGTGCTGATGGTGCTTTTGAAGCCCTGGGTTTCTCAAGTTCCGGTTGCTGCACTGGTCGCGATAATGGTCATGGTGTCCATCGATACGTTTGACTGGTCATCGCTCAAGACCCTCGTCGTTCATCCAAAAATATCGAGCGTGGTCATGGTCGCAACCGTCGTCGTGACGGTATTGAGCGCGAACCTCGCTTTGGGTGTCGCCGTGGGTGTGCTTCTCAGCGGCGTCTTTTTCACCTTCAAGGTTGCCCGGCTGTTGCGGGTGGAAACGGACGGGGACGAGACTGCGCGTCGTGTGACATACCGTGTGTCAGGTCAGGTCTTCTTCGCCTCGGCGGATGTCTTCGTCGATGCCTTCGATATCGAGGAAGCAACCGGTATGGCTGCTGTCATCGACGTTTCCCAGGCGCATTTTTGGGATATCACTGCCGTTGCCGCGCTTGAGAAGGTGGTGGACCGCTTCACAAAGCACGGTGTGACTGTTGATGTGCTGGGTATGAACGAAGCCAGTTCAACGCTTATCGACCAGTTGAACGGCGCGCCCAAACTGAAAGACGCTTGACGCGATCTCATGCAGACGGCGATATCGGAACTGCTGCCAGCTCCGATGCGACGGCGTCATCCACGGGCGTCTCATAGGTCATCAGAATGCCGCCGAGGACGATGTAGAAGCCGACTGTTGCGATCAGATCGAAAACCGCCTGGCGGCCTATGACCGCTGCCAGTTCGGCTTCCAGTTCTGCGGGAATGCGATGGAGGTCGAACAGGGCATCGACCGCTTTGACGAGCAAGCTATCCTCTCCATCAGGGATGGCCGCGATGGCGCTTATGCGCTCATCGGTGAAGCCTAAGGTGCGCGCCCTGCTAACGTGGTGCGCCCATTCATAATGCGAGCCAAGGCGATGCCCGGTGCGCAAAATGACCACCTCGGATCGAGCGGGGCCAAGAGCGCTTTCTTTCACAAGATGCTGTCGAAGGGGTGCCCAGCTTTGAAGAAGGGCAGGGTGGTGCGCCATGGTGCGATAGACATTCAGCTGACCAGCAAAACCGCTGCGCATCTCAATGATGGATTCGGGCCATTCCGCATCGCGGATCGGCGGGCAGGGGGATTGGGACATCGCATTTTCTCCATCATGGTAGCTCTAGTTGCTCAATTTATCAGCATTGAATCCGTTACTTGCAAGGCATCTGCACAGACAAAATGCGCCTTTAAAAAAGACATCAAATGGCTTCGAAAAGTGGCTTTACAAATGATATAAAGTGATAACAATAGAAAGAATAAAGCGTCCCCTCTGCTGAGGAAGCGGCCCGCCTGTCGGACCGTGTGGAGGGTCGCAAGACACAGGAGGCCGTCATGGAAAACTCATCGCTTACCGCGCGTCAATTGTACGAGCAGGCCAAAGCCAACCCCACGCGCAAACGATTTGGGTTCGGCCGCAAGCCGATGCTGATCAATATCGATTTGCAATGTGCTTACACGTCTCTCGGCGAGTTCGTGACGGCATATGAGACCGATCCCCGGCAGCTGGAATACGTCAATACGCTGTCCGGTCTTGCCCGCGACAAGGACCTGCCGGTGACGTGGACCTATGTGGCCTACATGGAATCGGGTGAGGACTGTGGCGTCTGGGGCACTCGCACCGACACGCCGGATTCCCTGCAGAACATCAAGGTCGGTTCGCGCAGAGCCGAGTTCGACCCGCGTCTGGAGATCGATCACGTCAAGGACATCGTCATGAACAAGCGCATGGCGTCGCCCTTCCACGAAACGAATCTTCAGTCGCTGATGGTCTGGCACCAGTGCGATACGGTCGTCCTGACCGGTGGCTCGACATCCGGCTGCATCCGCGCCTGCGTCGTGGATTCCATTTCGCGCGGCTACCGGGTCATCGTTCCCGAGGAGTGCGTGGCCGACAAGCATGAGAGCCCGCATTTCGCCAATCTCTACGACATTTCGGTGAAGTATGGCGACGTGATCCCTGTCTCGGATGCCATCGCTTGGTACGAGGCCTATCAGCCGGAGGTGCGCTGAGATGGCTGACGAGGCGAGTGCAATGAAATCGGACCTCGGGCTTTATGATTATCTGCCCTGGCCCAACCGTCCGAAGATCGTCTGGCCCGGCAACAAGAAGATTGCCGTCTGGATCGCGCCCAACATCGAGTTCTACGAATACAATCCGCCGAACAATCCCACCCGCACGCCATGGGCGCGGCCTAACCCGGATGTTCTGCAATATTCTCATCGCGATTACGGCAACCGCGCCGGTTGGCAGCGGATGATGGCGGCGATGGACAGGGCCGGTTTTCGCGGCTCCGTCTCGCTCAATGTTGCCCTGTGCGATCACCATCCCGAGATCATCAAGGCCTGTGCGGATCGTGGCTGGGAGTTCTTCTCTCACGGCATCTACAACACGCGTTATGTCTATAATCTCGATATCGAGCAGGAACGCGCGATCATCCGCGACGCTTTCGACACGGTGCGTAAACACACCGGTCAGGAGCTGGCGGGATGGCTTTCGCCTGCATTGTCCAATAATTTCTGGACGATGGATATTCTCTCGGAAGCGGGGATTCAGTACACCTGCGACATGTTCCATGACGACCAGCCGATGCCGGTCAAGGTGAAGTCCGGCAAGCTGATTTCCATGCCGTACTCGCTCGAGATGAACGACGTCATCGTTTACAACAGCCAGAAGGTCACGCCTCGCCACTACGGTGAGATCATCAAGCGGCAGTTCGATCAGCTTTACAAGGAAGGCGATGAAAGCGGCACGGTCATGTGCATTCCGCTGCATCCTTATCTCGTCGGTCAGCCACACCGCATCGACGCCTTTGCCGAAGCCATCGAATATATCGCCAGCCATGACGGTGTTTGGCAGACGACAGGCCGTGAGATCGCAGCTGCCTATCACGCCACCGGTGCCTATGACGCCATGAGCGCCGCCATGGTCACCCACAATTCCGGGAAGGGAGCGCGTTGATGTCTATGCCTGAAGACTATCTCAACTATCCCGCCCGTCGTTATGGCATGGACCATGATCGCTACGAGTGGAGCGACCTGTTTGCCCGCAAGCCGATCTCGTGGCCCGATGGTGCGCGTATCGCGCTATCCATCGTCACACACGTCCAGCATTTTCCGCTTGATATGCCCTCGAAGCCGTTCAAGGCGCCGGGCGCTTTGTCGATGCCTTACCCGGATTTTCGCTATTATACGAACCGTGACTACGGCAATCGCATCGGCATTTTCCGCATCCTTAAGCTGCTTGCGGAAAAGGAGCTGGAAGCCAGCTTTGCGATCAATGGCGTTATTGCGGCGCGTTATCCCGCGCTTATCGACGCTGTGGTGCGGGGCGGGCATGAAATCATTGCCCACGGTCTGGATATGGGCAAGGTCCATCACTCCGGCCTTGGCGAAGACGAAGAGAATACCATCATTGCCGAGGCCCTGAGCCTGCTGCGCGACGCGAGCGGACAGAAGGTCGAGGGTTGGCTCTCGCCCGGTCGCGCGCAGGGCTTCAATACGCCCGATCTTTTGGCGCGCAACGGTGTTGCCTATAGCCTGGACTGGGCAAACGACGATCTTCCCTACGAGATGCAGACGAAAAACGGTTCTCTGCTCGCCATGCCCATGGCCTATGAGACGGATGACCGTGTCGTGGCCGATGAGTATTTCCAGTCGGAAGCCGAATGGGTGCAGCAGGTCAAGGACCGCTTCGACGTGCTGTACCGTGAAAGTGCGCAGTATGGCGGTCGCGTCATGAGCTTGCCTTTGCATAGCTGGGTGTCTGGCATGCCCTATCGCGTCGAATATCTGCGCGAAGCGCTCGATTACATTCTGTCGCATGAGGGTGTGTGGAACGCACCCGCGGGTGACATTTGCGCGGCGTTTCGTGCTGCTGGCTAAAGCCGAACGTCGAGCCGAATAACAGGAAGACAAGGTCATGGCGCAAGCAGTCGCACCGCGCACAATGTTGGGCAAGATCTGGGATGAGCACGAGATATTGCGCCATCCGGCTGGCCCGTCTTTGCTTTACATCGACCGCGACATGATTCACGAAGGCAGCTTCCATGCCTTTGCCGATCTCAAGCGGCGGGGCCTGAAGCCTCGGCGTCCGCAGCAAATCTTCGGTGTTGCCGATCATTATGTGCCGACGCTGGGCCGAAAATCGAGCGATGCGGCAAGCCCGGCAATCGCCCACATGATCGACACTTTCGATGAAAACATGGAATGGGGCGGCGTGCGCCATTTCGGCATATCGAGCCGGGAACAGGGCATCGTGCATGTGATGGCGCCGGAGCAGGGTATTACTTTGCCGGGCCTCACTATCGTCTGTTCCGACAGCCACACATCGACGCAAGGGGCGCTGGGTGCCATCGCCTTCGGTATCGGCCAATCCGAAAACGCGCATGTTCTGGCTACCCAGACGCTGTGGCAGTCTCGCCCTAAGACTATGCGGGTGACGATTGACGGCTTGCTGGGGCAGGGCGTGACCGCCAAGGACGTTATGCTGGCGCTGATCGCCAAGATTGGTGCGGCGGGTGCCGGTGGCCACGCCATCGAATTTACCGGGCAGGTGGTGCGGGATCTTTCCATCGAGGGACGGCTGACGCTCTGTAATATGTCCATCGAGGCTGCGGCCCGCTTCGGCATGGTTGCGGCGGATGAAACGACATTCGCTTACGTCAAGGGCCGTCATTTCGCGCCATCGGAGCAGGAGTGGGACGGCGCGGTTGCCCATTGGCGCACGCTTGCCAGCGATAGCGATGCCTTTTTCGATGCCGACGTTTCCTTGAACGCTGCGGATATCGCGCCGATGGTAACGTGGGGCACCAGCCCGGAAGATGCCGTTTCGATCAATGGACGCGTTCCCGATCCATCGACATTCGATAGCGCCGAAAAGCGCAAGGCGGTGACGAAGTCGCTGGAATATATGGAGCTTGCGCCCGGCACACCCCTGGATGGTCTGAAGCTGCACAAGGTCTTCATCGGCTCCTGCACCAACAGCCGGATCGAAGATTTGCGGGCGGCGGCCTCCATTCTCAAAGGCCGGAAAGCGATGATACCCGCGATCGTCGTGCCGGGATCGACACAGGTGAAGGCGCAGGCGGAAGCGGAGGGCATTGCCCGCACCTTCCTTGAAGCAGGTTTCGAGTGGCGCGAGTCAGGCTGCTCCATGTGCGCGGCGATCAATGGCGACGTGGTTGGTCCCGGTGAACGTTGTGCCTCCACGTCGAACCGCAATTTCGTCGGTCGTCAGGGCCCGGGCGCGCGCACCCATCTTGTCAGTCCGGCCATGGCCGCCGCTGCCGCTATCAGCGGCTGTCTGACCGACGTGCGAAGGATGTAAGGGCAAAATGATGAAAGCATTCATTCGCGAAACATCCACAGCAGTAGCGATCCCCGGTGTGAACTGCGATACGGACCAGATCATTCCCGGACGTTTTTTGAAGGCAGACCGCGCGCAGGGATATGGTCAGTTCCTGTTCCACGACATCCGTCGCGACGAACAGAAAGAACTGGACCCATCGTTTCCGCTGAACAAGCCGGGTGCCGATGCCGCGACCATCCTTCTAGTGGAGGATAACTTTGGTTGCGGATCTTCTCGAGAGGGTGCGGTTTACGCCTTGGTGGATCACGGCATCCGGGCGGTCATCGGGCCGAGCTTCGGCGATATCTTCTTCAACAACGCCCTTAAAAATGGGCTCGTGCCAGTTCGCCTGTCCGTAGATCATTGCGAAGCGCTAGCGGATCACCTCAACCGTTTTCCTGACTTGGAGGTCACGGTCGATCTGGAGGCTGCCGAGCTGATCCTGCCGGGTAATCTCGGCACGCACCCCATCACCATCGATCCCTTCGCGCGCGACTGTATCTTACGCGGTCTGGACGAGATCGAGATGACATTCACTTTCATGGAGCAGATCACCGCCTTCGAAACGGATCGAATGGCGTCGCATTCCTGGCTGGGCCGTTGACGGGCGGACCAGCGAGTTTCTTTTGCCGTCTCATAAAAAAACTGGGAGCATAAAAATGACATTCAAAATCGAACGACGCGACCTTTTAAAGGTCTCTGGAGCGCTAGCCGTCAGCCTGGCTGCGCCATCTATTCTGCGCGCGCAGACACCCACCATCAAGGTTGGCGTCATCGAACCACTGACAGGCAACCTTGCCTATAACGGCACGCAGAGTGCTGCCGGTGCAAAGTTTGCCGCAGAAGCCATCAATGCCGCAGGCGGCATCAAGTCCATGGGCGGCGCCAAGATCGAACTCGTCGTGGTGGACGCGCAGAGCCGCCCGGAAGCCGCCGCCGCCGCTGTCGATACGCTGATTCAGGCAGACGCCTGCGCCTTCACCGGCGCAACGGCATCTGCGCTCGGCCTTGCGTCTTCGCAGGCAGCAGCAAAGTACAATCTCGCTCAGGTCTTCTCCATCGGCACCGCCGAAACTGTCGTAACGCGCGGCCTGCCCAACGTTTTCCGCTTCACGCCGGGCGTCAACAAATGCACCAGCGTTGCGCTTGAAAACCTCAAGCTGCTCAATGCAGGCGCTGGCAATTCCATCAAGACAGCGGCCATCGTCCACGAAGATGGTCCTTTCGGCTCCAATATGGCAAAAATCCTGGCCGAACAGCTGCCGAAGCAGGGCATCGAGGTGGTCGAGACCATCTCGCACCCAACACCGCAGCGTGACTTTTCCAACATCGCGCTCCGCGTCAAGGCATCGAAGGCCGATATCCTCATTCCGTCGAACTACATCAATGAATACACATTGATGGCGCGTGCGCTGAACCAGCAGCGTGTTGAACTCAAAGCCATCTACTCCATCCTCGGCGGCGCGGCATCCAACATCAAGTTCGTTCGCGAGAACAAGGAAGTCGCCCAATATGTGATGGACTGCAATCACTGGTACGATCCGTCCAAGGACCTGTCCAAGGCGCTCGCCGCCAGCGTTGCTGCTGCCAAGCTCGACCTGACCTATGACGTGATGGTGTCCTATGCGACGATACAGGTCATCGCTTACGCTCTGGAGCGTGGCGCTTCGGCTGATCGCCAGAAGATGATCGAAGCTCTGGCCGCATCGACCTTCGACAAGTCCATCATGCCTTACGGTCCGACGAAGTTCGTCAATGGTGACAATGTCAACTCGCAGCCGGTGAACACGCAGATCCGTGGCGACAAGATCGAACTGGTCTTCCCGAAGGAATATGCCACCGCAGAAGCGGTCTTCCCGATCCCTGCCAAAAACTGACACGGTCTCGCCCCCAACGGACGCCAATGTCCCTGGGGGCGCTCTTCAAACGACAGAGAGGCGAGCCCTGATGTCAAGTCTGATCTTACCTGCCGTGTTGAGCGGCCTGATGATGGGAGCTGTCTATGCGCTGGTGGCGCTGGGCCTCACCCTCATTTATGGCGTGCTCCACATCATCAACTTTGCGCATGGCAGCCTGTTGATGCTGGCGCTTTACGCCGTCTATTTCCTGTACTTCTATTTCGGCGTCGATCCCTATCTCGCCATTCCCATCGTTCTTCCGGTCTTCTTCGCGCTCGGTTACGTGTTGCAGCGTTTCCTGATTGCGCCGATGAGCAGCGGCTCGGAACAGAATGTGCTTCTCATCACGCTTGCCGTGTCGATGATCGTCGACAATCTGGCGCTCTACTTCTGGACGTCTAATACCCGCACGGCGGATATCGCCTATGCCTATGACACGGTCGAGGTGCTGGGCGCATACCTGCCGCTTGGTCGTGTGATCGCCTTCGGTGCCGCGCTCGCCGTCGCACCGCTCCTCTGGTGCTTCATGGCCTATACGCGCACAGGCTCTGCAATTCGCGCGGTGGCGATTGAAAAGCGTGGGGCCGAACTCGTCGGTATCGACGTCAACCACACCTATGCCATCTGTTTCGGTATCGGCACGGCCTGTGTGGCGCTCGCTGCCTGCCTGTTGCTGCCGACATTCTATATCACGCCGCAGGTTGGTTACACTTTCGTCCTCGTCGCCTTCACCACGGTGGTGCTGGGTGGAATGGGCAGCTTGCTGGGCGCGCTCGTCGCAGGTCTGCTTCTTGGCGTCATCGAGTCTCTCTGCGGTCTCTTCCTTGGCGAAAGCCTTGGCCAGATCGGCATCTTCCTCGCCTTCATCCTTATCCTTCTCTTCAAACCGTCAGGGCTTCTCGGGAGGGCAAGGACATGAGACCTCAATCCATCGGGCAGATCGCCCTCATTGCGGCGGCTCTCGCCTATCTCTTCGGCGTCTATTTCGCGTCCTCTCCGGTGTGGATGGGCTTTACCATCAACGCGTTGATCGTCGCGGTCGTCGCCCTGTCGTGGAACATCACCGGCGGCTTCGGTGGCATGTCGTCCTTCGGTCACGCCGCACTTTACGGCACCGGTGCCTATGCCTCGGCCATCCTTCAGGTGCAGTACGGCGTCAATGCATGGGTCGGTTTTGGTGCTGGCATTCTTGCGGGTGCCGCCATGGGTGCCTTCATCGGCGCCCTGGCGTTTCGTTATGGCCTCAAGGGCTCCTATTTTGCGCTCGTCACCCTGGCCTTTGCCGAAGTGCTGCGCATCTGCGCTTCCTCCTTCGATTTCACCGGCGGCGGCAGCGGGCTGCAATTGAAGCTGGTTCCCGGCGTTGCCAACCTGCAATTCAATGACCGTGCCATCGCCTACACCGCTCTCTTGGTGGTGGTGGGATTGGTCATGGCGCTGACGGCTCTCATCAAATATTCCCGTTTCGGTGCCTATCTCATCGCCGTCAGGGAAAACGAGGATGCAGCCCGCGCGCTGGGTATCGACACTTACAAGATCAAGGTGCAGGCCATGGCGATCTCCGGCGCCTTCGGGGGGCTAGCCGGTGTTCTCTATCTCCAGCTCTGGCTCTTCATCGACAGCAACGTGGTCTATGGCAGCGCCGTTTCCATCGAAGCGCTGATCGGTCCGATCATCGGCGGTGCCGGGACGATCTGGGGCCCGCTGCTCGGCACACTCGGCCTGCATCTCCTCGGAGAAGGTGCCAAACATCTGCTGCCCAATGCGCCGGGTCTGAACTTCGTGCTTTACGCGATTGTGCTGATCTGCGCGCTGCGCTTCCTGCCCAATGGTCTTGTTGGCCTTGCGGGTAAGCTCGGCACCTTCAAGAAGAAGGAGGACGACAATGCTTGAAGTCCGTAATCTTTCCAAAAGCTTCGGTGGCTTGAAGGCCGTCACGGACGCTTCGCTCGATGTGCCGGAAGGCTCCATCGTCGGACTTCTCGGCCCTAACGGCGCAGGCAAGACGACCTGCTTCACCATGATTGCCGGTTTTACCAAGGCTGATGAAGGCACGGTGCGCTTTCAGGGCAAGGACATCACCGGCCTTGCGCCGCACAGCATCTGCGCGCTGGGTATGATCCGCACCTTCCAGATCGTCCAGCCCTTTGCCGGGCTGACGGTTCAGGAAAACATCGCTGTCGGTGCCTATCTCCACCACCACGACCGCCGCGAAGCCATGTCGGTGGCGCGGGATGTGGGTAAGCGGCTCGGCATGGGCGCGATGCTTGATCGCTCCGCCTCTTCGCTGACCATTGCGGGTCGCAAACGGCTTGAGCTTGCGCGTGCGCTGGCAACCGGTGCGAAGTTGCTGCTGCTCGATGAAGTCATGGCGGGCCTGATACCCTCTGAAATCACCGAGATCGTCGGCATTATCAGAAAAATCCGCGAGGAAGGGCACACCTTCCTGATGATCGAACACGTCATGCAGGCGGTGATGCAGCTTGCCGAAACGGCCTATGTGCTGAACCAGGGCAAGATGATTGCTCACGGTACGCCGCGCGAACTCGTCAAGGACCCGTCCGTGGTGGAAGCCTATCTCGGCCACGGTGCCGCAGCCCGCCTGCAGGAGGAAAACCATGCTTGATATCAAGGGTATCTGCGCAGGCTACGGCTCGATGAGCGTGCTGCAAGGCATCGATATGCGGGTCGACAATGGCGAAATCGTCGCTTTGTTGGGCTCGAACGGCGTGGGCAAGACGACGCTCAACAACGTCATTTCCGGCTTCATCAAGCCAAGTGCGGGATCGATCTCCTTCAAGGGCGTGACGATAACCGGCAAAAACGCGCGTGACATCGTGGCGCTTGGCATCGCCCATGTGCCGGAAGGGCGAAAGGTTTTTCCGAACCTTTCGGTCGGCGAAAATCTGAAGCTCGGTGCGTTTCGCCGTGCCAGCAAAAACACCAAACAGAATTTCGAGCGCATCTGCGAAATCTTCCCAAGGCTTCGCGAACGCATGAACCAGCTTGCAGGCACACTGTCTGGCGGTGAGCAGCAGATGCTGGCCATCGGTCGCGGCATGATGTCGGAGCCGGAACTGCTCATTCTGGATGAGCCGTCGCTCGGCCTGTCCCCCATCATGGTCGAAGAAATGTTCGGTCTGATCACCAAGATCAATGCCGATGGTGTTGCCGTGTTGCTGGTGGAGCAGAATGTCATGCAGTCGCTGGGTGTCGCCAAGCGCGCCTATGTCATCGAGCAGGGCCGCTTCGTCATGCAGGGAGAGGCCGCAACACTGCTGGCCGATCCACAGTTGCGCCAAGCCTATCTCGGAATGTGAGCCACGGCCCCGGATGGAGTGAGCCGGGGCCAATTTACAGAGAAATGGAGAATACAATGTCCCTTACACGTACCCAACGTCTGCGGCAGCTGCTGGCAGGCGAACGAGCCCTCATGGCTCCTGGCGTGGTCGATGCCATGTATGCCCGCCTTGTGACCGAAGCCGGTTTTGACGCCATGTATATGACCGGTGCTGGCACCTCTGCCACGCGCCTTGGCTACCCGGATGTCGGTCTGCTGACGATGACGGAGATGGTTGATAATGCCACCCGCATCGCCGACGCATCCGACATTCCGCTGATTGCCGATGCCGACAATGGTTTCGGCGGTCCGCTCAACGTGCGCCGTGCCATTCAGCTTTATGAGCGTGGCGGCGTGGCTGCGGTGCATCTGGAAGACCAGGTCCTGCCGAAGCGCTGTGGCCATCTGGCAGGCAAGCAGATCGTTTCAGCCGAAGATATGGTGGCGAAGGTCAAGGCGGCCGTGGATGCACGTATCGACGAGAATTTCGTCGTCATCGCCCGCACGGATGCGTTGGCGCTGCTTGGCCGCAATGCCGCTTTCGACCGTGCGGAAATGTACCGCGAGGCTGGTGCCGATGTTATCTTCATTGAAAGCCCCGGCCCGGATGACTTGCCGCATATCGCCCCGCGCTTCCCCGGCATTCCGCTGCTCTACAACATGGCGACTTCGGGCAAGACACCGTTCCTGACGCGGTCGGAAATCGAGGCGCTAGGCTTCAAGCTCATTATCTATCCGAACTGGCTGCTGCTTTCGGCCTGTGAGGCTGCACGTAAAACGCTTCAGGTTCTCAAGACGGAAGAGACCATCGCTTCGGTCGCGCCCAACGTCATGAACTTCAAGGAGTTCTTCGATATGGCGCGGATGCCTGAAATTCAGGAACTGGAAGCGCGCTACGGCACGCCGGAAGCAAGCCGCACTAGCTACTGAGCAGGAGATTTGAGCCATGGCAGTGCTATCTGCGGAAGGCGTGACGTTCGATTTTGAAATGCCGGTCGTGGTCGTCGGGGCAGGGGCCTGCGGTCTGGTCGCAGCCCTTGCGGCCCATGATGCGGGCCAAGAGGTCATGGTGCTGGAGAGGGACGAGAACCCGACGGGCTCTACCTCGCTGTCCGCCGGGCTCATTCCGGCTCCCTGCACCCGGTTGCAGAAAGAGGCCGGTATCGAGGACAGCCCCGAACTCTTCGCGCAAGACCTCGTCGCCAAGACCCATGACCACACGCCCCATGATATGGCGCTGGTCGCGGCACAAACCGCAGGTCCGATGATCGACTGGTTGATGGACACGCATAATGTGGAATTCGAACTGGTTACGGGGTTCACCTATCCCGGCCATTCGCGCCTTCGCATGCATGGCCCAAAAAGCCGCACCGGTGCGGACTTGGAACAGTCGCTTCTTTCTGCCGTGTCCAACGCCGATATCGATGTCGTTACAAATGCGTCCGTCGAAAACCTTTATGTGGATGCGTCTGGTCGCGTAACCGGCGTCCGTTTTCGTCGACCGGATGGCGCGTTGGAAATGTTGGGTTGCAAGGCGCTCGTTCTCGCCTCTTGCGGTTTCGCTGGCGATGTTGCCCTGGTGCAGAAATACATCCCGGAAATTGCCGATGCCGAGCGCTGCGGTCACCTCTCCAACACGGGTGATGCGGTGAAATGGGGCGCCCAGATCGGCGCGGCGCTGGCCGACATGGGAGCCTATCAAGGTCATGGATCGGTCGCGCACCCGCATGCCTTGCCATTAACATGGGCCGTCATCACCAAGGGCGGCATTCTTCTCAACACGCAAGGCCAGCGCTTTTCCAACGAGATGCGTGGCTATTCCGAACATGCCGCAGAAGTCGCCGCGCAGCCGGACCATATCGCGTGGGACATCTATGATGCCAGGGGCGATGAGGCCGGGATGGGCTTTTACGATTACCGTGAAATCCGCAAGCTGGGTGCCATCAAGACGGCAAACAGTCTGGAAGAACTTGCCACGGTGACAGGGCTTCCTCTTTCCGCCATCCGCGAAGAGTTCGAAGCCATCGAAACATCCGCACGCACCGGCGAGCCAGACCGCTTTGGTCGCAGCTTTACGCAGGATCAGGTGCTCAGCGCCCCCTATTATGCGGTTAAGGTCAACGGTGCGCTGTTCCACACGCAGGGCGGGCTGGTGATCGATGCCGAGGCGCGGGTGCTGCGCGAAGATGGCACTGTTTTGCCGAACCTTTTGGCAGGCGGCGGCGCGGCGCGGGGCGTATCTGGCGATTCCAATTACGGTTACCTGTCCGGCAACGGCCTTTTGACGGCGACCAGCTTTGGCCGTTTGGCTGGCATCACGGCTGCGCGGATTGCTGCTGAAAGCTAATCACAATTAGGAGGAGGACATGATGAAGAAGGTTATTGTCATCGTACCGTTTCCCATGGGGCAGGACGATCTGGCTCGCAGGCAAGCGCAGATGAAAGCCGTCGATCTCGGCCCGGGCATCGAGTTTCACTATCGTTCCGTGCGGGTGGGCCCAAAGAACTACTCGAGCCAGCACGATATGGCGCTCGCCGATTTCTCGATCCTCGATGCCGGTCTTGACGCCGAGAAGGAAGGCTTCGACGCCGTCTGCATCGACACCATGTCGGATAGCGGCATGTCGATGCTGCGCTCGGTTCTGACTATTCCGGTCATTGCGCCGGGACGTCATTCCATGCTGATGGCGCAGATGCTGGGTGACAAGTTCTCGATCCTGATGATGTGGGATCGCTGGAAAATGCTCTACACCAAGACGCTGGGCGAGCTTGGCATGGAGCATAAATGTGCTTCGATGCGCTCGATTGGGGTGACACCTGACAATAAGAGCCTGCTTGCCGGCAAGGAAGATGAAGTCTTCCCGCTTCTGCTGGACGCGGCGAAAAAATGCGTCAAAGAGGATGGCGCGCAGGTGCTGATCCTCGGCTCCACCACGATGCATGAGGCGCACTCCTGGCTCTCCGCCCGTATCGGCGTTCCTGTCATCAACCCAGGTCCGCTGACCTACAAGCTGGCATCGATTGCGCTCGACCTGAACCTCACCCACAGCAAGGCGACTTGGCCGACCCCGCTGTCTCCCAAGCATGACATGATCCGTGCCATCGGCGCTGCCGGTGCGGCCTATCTGGAGGGTAACCAATGATCCGCATTCTCGTCATCGTTCCCTTCGCGCTGGATGAAGAAGGTGTGCGCAATCGCCAAGCGCAATCGCAATACGTGCCCCTGCCTGCGGATTGGGAGCTGACCTATCGCCCCGTCACCTGTGGCCCAACATCCTTCATGTCTCCGCATGACTGGGGGCTGATGGACCTCGCCATCTTCGAGGCCGGGTGCAAGGCGCAAGACGAAGGCTTTGACGCCGTTTGCATCGACACGATGTCGGACAGCGGCATGGTCATGCTGCGCTCGATCCTCTCCATTCCCGTCATCGGCGCGGGCAAGGCTTCGATGCTGTACGCGCTGACGCTCGGTGGCAAATTCTCGGTACTGGCGCAGTGGGAACCCGCTTTGCCGCGATACCGCAAGGCCATCCGCGAATATGGTTTCGACCGTCAATGCGCCTCGGTGCGCAGTTTCGATCAGCCGCCGGATTTTTCCAACCTCTTGGGCGGCAAGGAAGACAGTGTTTTCCCACGCATGCGCGACGTTGCCATGCGCTGTATCGAGGAAGACGGAGCGGAGGTCATATGCCTGGGATCAACGACCATGCATCAGGCCGGCGAATATCTCGCCGCGAACCTGCCGGTGCCGGTGGTTAATCCCGGTCCTCTTACCTACAAGCTGGTCGAGACCTTTCTCGCGCTTGGCCTCACCCACGGCAGAGATGTCTATCCGCCACCGGTCGAGCCGCGGCTGGATATGCTGCACGCCATGATGAAGGCGGGAGCCGTTTCGGAGAATGCAGCAAAGGGCTGAGCGATAGGTTCAGAGCTGCTGATGTCATAGTTTAGAGGAAGGCCGCATCCGATGTGCGGCCTTTTCTTTGACGCGAAGACGATCAATTCCCTAGCGAGAAATCCTTGCCATCTTCCCGCTTCAGCGAGACGCGGTACTCATAGCGGTCAGCCCGGTAGAAAATTTCTGCTACATAGAACGGCTTCAGATCGGCGTTGAAGAACACGCGGTTGACCAGCATCAGCGGCGCGCCGATAGGAATTTCCAGATGCTTAGCGGCGTAATCATCGGCAAGCGTGGCCGTCAGGGTCTGTTCAACCTGTTCCACCACCACACCGGTTTTCTGGACCAGATCGATCATATTGGTGGTCGCCAGGTCCTGACGGTTCAGTGTTTGGCCGATCTCTGGCAGGAGATACGCGATCGACAGCGAGTAGGGGCGCCGGTCGAGGGAGCGGATGCGAACGGCCCGTATCAGTTCTGTGGTCGGTGGGACGCCCATCTGCTCGCAGATGCGCGGTGGCGCTTCACCGAGATCGAGGCTGACCACTTTCAGCCTCGTGTTTTTGCCCACCGTGTTGAGGTAGCTGAACAGGCTGTTGATATTTGAAACGACCACGCGGTTGAGTTTGTTTTCCTTTGAGCGGTCGGTGACATAGGTTCCGCGTCCGCGCGTGCGCGTCACCAGACCCTCCGCCGTCAACATTTCCATGGCCTTGCGGATGGTAATGCGGCTGACGGAAAAGCTTTCGGAAAGCTCCGCTTCACTCGGAACCGGTACGTCGATGGGGTAATAGCCCTTGACGATACGTTCGCGCATGACCGCATAAACGCGATGATAAAGCGGGGTCGGGGAATGTCGTTCGGCCATATATGCGTGGATCCATAGAGATGAGAAAAAAGGATGTGAGCGAAGCTCGTTAGACGCGGCGACCTTTTAATGCGCGCTGTACGGCAATTAGCCCGTCATCGCGCATCGCCTCCAGTTCGGACATGTTCCTGCCGCGTGTTTCCGAGCTGATGCCGTCGACGAGTTTTTCTCGCGTTGCTGCATCGAGGCGTGGCGAGCCAAGGTCCTGCCAACGGCGTTCCTGGCTGGGCCCGAGATGCGAAAGATAATGTGCGATACCGCCTGCGCCGCCGCCGAGATGATATGCCATATGCGAACCGACGACGGACCAGCGAAGGCCAGGGCCGTAGACGAGAGCTGCATCGATATCCTCGACCTCGGCAATGTCTTCCGCCACCATATTGACCGCCTCCCGCCAGAGCGCCGAAGACAGGCGATTGGCAATGTGGCCCACTGCTTCCCGTTTCAATCTGACCGGATGGCGATCCAGCGTGCGATAGAAAGACGCCGCAGCCTCAACGCGGTTGCGATCACTGCCATAGAGTTCGACCAGTGGCATCAGATGCGGTGGGTTGAAGGGATGCGCTGTGATGAGCCGTGACGGATCGGTCATGTCTGCACTCAGCTCCGACCAGACCAGCGATGAGGTGCTGGAGGCGATGGTGATCCCCTCCGGGGCGTAGGTTTCTATCGCAGTGTAAAGTTCACGTTTCAGCGGCACGTTTTCCGGGGCGTTCTCTTGAACCCAGATTGCGTCGGATAGGGTGTCTGCAAGGTTTTCCGTCAAACGGAGCTGGCCCGGCGCAGGCACGGTTTGGGCCACCTCCGCAATCTGCGCCATTGCCGCATCGATGCGAACAGCGACGTGATCGCGGTCAGCAACGGCGGGCTCGAACAGTGCCACGTCATATCCATAGGCCAGAAAAAGCGCAGACCAACTCGTCCCGATCAGTCCGCCGCCGATCACCGCTATCGTTTCGCGACCGCGCCCCGCATCACTCATTTGCTCCGCCCAAAACCGTTTCTGCTTCTGAACGAACAATCTCATAGCGGGTCGCGTGGCGCAATTTAAAAGATTATAAGGTTATGTCATTTATACCATTTATCTTGACGCCCTAAGTCGATTGCCGATGAAAAATCCCCGCAGACAATCACGGTTCGTTATTGTCTTAACCGGGTTCGCTCATATCCAAGCTTTACGGATCGTCTGGAATTAAACATGATAATATTACTCCTGTTTAATTCACCGGTACGCAATGGCGTTTGACGCCAAGCCTTCAAGGTCTGTTGCGATATCGGCCAAACAATTCGGTTCCTGCATGGCCCACATCAACGACACGATTTCTGACCGCGCTGTTTCGACGACGCCATTCGAGCGGCGGTTGATGGGCGTGTTGGGCGGCCTCTATCTCGCTCAGGGCATTCCGACATACCTGCTGCTGGTCGCACTGCCGCCTATCATGCGAGAAAGCGGCGCATCGCGCACGGCTATCGGGCTGTTTTCCCTGCTGATGCTGCCCTTGATATTGAAGTTTCTCGTGGCGCCATTGGTGGACCGCTGGTCGCCCTGGCCAAAGATCGGGCATCGCCGGGGATGGGTGGTTCCCACCCAGCTTCTCGTCAGCGCCGGAATTGCGTCGATGGCTCTGGTCGACCCCAGCAATGTCTCGGTTCTCTTTGCCATCTGCATTTGCATCACCGTTATCTCCTCCATTCAGGACATTGCGACGGATGGCTATGCGGTGCGGCAACTGACGGACAGAACACGGTCCATGGGTAATGCCGTACAGGCGGGGGCCGTGGCTTTGGGCGTCATCATCGGCGGAACGGCGGCTCTGGTCGTGTTCCATCTTGCCGGATGGCAGACCATGATCCTGCTTGTTGCGGCCTTGTCTCTGCTGCCGCTTGCCGCTGCTGTCGCCATGCAGCCGGAAGCGCCGACTGCGGAGAAAAGCCAGAAGCCCGCAAGTCTGCTCGGCTTCTTCCGTCGCCCGAATGCCTGGCTGATCCTCGGTTTTGCGCTGACATATCGCGCGAGCGAAGGCCTCGTGCGCGGCATGGAAGGCACCTATCTCGTCGATATAAAGGTGCCGACAGACTGGATCGGTTATCTCTCCGGCGGTGCTGCCGCAACGGCTGGCCTGATTGGGGTGGCGATTGCCGCATTTCTCATTCGCAAGGCAGGATTGACGGCCACGCTTATTCTTCTGGGTGGTCTGAGAAGTATCTGCTTTCTGGCATTTACGCTGAACGCTGCTGGCATTTTGCCTGGTATCTGGGTGGCACTGTCGGCCTCGGCGTTTCAGACACTGATCCGCTATATGGAACTCGTCGCCATCTATTCCTTCTTCATGAAATCCTCATCGCATGATCAGCCCGGCACGGATTTCACGATCCTGACCTGCGCGGAACTCATCATCTATATGGCTGGTGCATCCGTTGCCGGTATCGTTGCCGACAAGCTGGGTTATTCCGCGCTGTTTTCCACAGCGACCGTTATCTCGCTTGCTGGCATGGCGCTGTCTGTCTGGTTTCTCCAAAGGCTCGGGCGCTGTTCGAAGGCACCTGTTACGGCAGGTGTCTGAACGAACGCGAATTCCACGAAAGATTCCACTGGAGTTGATCTTATGGACACGTTCCAACGGCACGATAACGAGTTTTATCTCAAGCGTCAGGCGCGCCGAGAATCCAATGCCCGCAGCTATCCACGCCGCTTTCCGCTGGCTCTGAAATCCGCCTCCGGCTGCATGGTGACCGACGTTGAAGGCCGAACCTATCTCGATTGCCTTGCCGGTGCCGGAACTCTGGCACTAGGCCACAATCACCCCGAGGTAATCGCAAGCCTGCAAGAGGTCCTCACCTCGGGTCTTCCCCTGCACACGCTCGATCTCGTGACCCCGGTCAAGGACAAATTCGTATCGGATATCTATGAAACGCTGCCCGCCGGTCTGCGCGAAGAAGCAAAAATCCAGTTTTGCTCACCAAGCGGCACGGATGCGGTGGAGGCGGCGATAAAGCTTGCCAAGACGGCCACGGGCCGGACCGATATCGTCGCGTTTCGGGGTGCTTATCACGGAATGTCGCAAGGCTCGCTCTCCCTCATGGGGTCTTTGGGGCCAAAGGCGGATGTTGGCCAGTTGATGCCGGGCACGCACTTCTTCCCTTACCCCTACGCCTATCGTTGCCCCTTCGGACGGGGCGGGGCCGAAACCGCAACGCTTGCCGCCGACTATTTCGAATCTGCCCTGCGTGATCCTGAAGGCGGCATCAATCGGCCCGCTGCCGTCATTCTGGAGGCTGTTCAGGGTGAGGGCGGTGTTATCCCCGCGCCAGTGGAGTGGTTGCGCCGGGTTCGTGCCGTGACGCGTGAACTTGGTATTCCGCTGATCCTAGATGAGGTGCAGAGCGGCGTTGGTCGTACCGGAACATTCTACGCCTTCCAGAAGGCAGGCATCGTTCCTGACATCATCATTCTTTCCAAGGCCATCGGCGGCGGTCTGCCAATGGCTGTCATGATATACCGCGAAGGTCTCGATGTGTGGAAGCCGGGTGCCCACGCCGGCACGTTCCGTGGCAACCAGCTGGCCATGGCGGCGGGTTCCAAAACGCTGGAAATCATCAAGCGGGATGGTCTGGTCGAACGCGCGGCCATTGCTGGCCGCAGGTTGCGCGCCAATCTGGAGCGCATTCGGATGCAGACGCCTTACATTGGCGATGTGCGCGGTGAGGGTCTCATGCTCGGTGTCGAAATGATCGACCCAACGCGCAAGCCGGATAGTTCCGGCCAGCCACCGCATGGTGGGGATATGGCGCGCGCAGTGCAGGGCGAGGCCTTCAGGGCGGGGCTCATTCTCGAAACCGGTGGACGTCATGGCAGCGTGCTGCGGTTCCTGCCGCCGCTCACCATTTCCGATGCCGAGATCGATCAGGTGTCGAACATTCTGTCCGATACGTTTTCGCGCCTTGGACGCAACGCGGCATGAACGTGACCGTATTGCAAAGCAAACAGGTGCTTGCCACAGGGGATGAGCTTTCAGCGTCCATCCTCGGTCCCGGCCTCCAATCGCAGGCATCCTATCGCAAGGCAATGATCGAAGCGGTGGATCTGGTCGTGCAGAATGCGTCCATACACCGGGTTCATTCTGGTGTGGATGCGGATGATCTGCGCGGCTTCCTCTCTTCGCTGGATGTCTTCCCGCAGCAAGGCACCGGTCTTTCCGCAGCGCTTGAGGATATTGGCGCCCCAGCGGTGCGGCATGCGCTTGATGTGGGGAATCCGGCAACCATGGCGCATCTGCATTGCCCGGTCGCCGTGCCCGCACTGGCGGCGGAAGTCCTGATTTCCGCCACCAACCAGTCTCTCGATTCCTGGGACCAGTCGCCCTTCGCGACGCTTGTGGAGGAGCGGGTGCTGACGTGGCTGACGCAGTTTTCCGGTCTACCCGCAGCGGCAAGCGGCAGCTTCACCAGTGGCGGCAGCCAGTCCAACATGACGGCGCTCTATCTCGCAACCGAACGTCATGGTGCGGCGGCAAGAAGCCGGGGTGTGATTTTCACCTCGGAGCAGTCGCATTTCAGCATCCGCAAAAGCGCCTCCGTTCTGGGCTTTGCCAGCGATGCCGTTGTAACGGTACCGACTGATATAGAAGGCCGCATGTCGGTTACGGCTTTGAAAGAGGCTGTCGATAACGCCAAAGAGCAAGGCCGCGTACCCTTCGTAGTCGTGGCGACGGCGGGCACGACCGATCTCGGTGCGATCGACCCCTTGAGCGAGGTGGCTGATCTTGCGGCATCTCATGGGCTCTGGCTGCATGTGGATGCGGCCTATGGCGGCGGACTTCTGTTTTCCCGCCATCGGGACCGCCTGAACGGCATTGAACGTGCGGATTCCGTCGCGCTCGATTTCCACAAGATGCTGTTTCAGCCAATCAGCTGCGGCGCTCTGCTGCTTCGTGACGGCGCGCATTTCTCACCTCTGTCGATGAAGGCAGACTACCTCAACCCCGAGGTTTCGATTTTCGGTGATGTACCGAACTTCGTGGAATCATCCTTCCAGACAACACGCAGAAGCGATGCCTTGAAGGTTTTGATGACGCTGCGTGCCATCGGTCAAGACGGTCTCGATGCCCTGATCTGCCGGACACTGGATAATGCACTGGCTGCGGCTGATTCCATTCGCAAGCGCGACTATCTGCGATTGGCGCAGCAGCCCACCCTGTCCACCGTCCTGTTCCGTTACGTCTCGCCGCACGGTGCTGCGCGGTCCGACGAATTGACGCTGGCCATCCGGGCACAGCTTTTCCGCGACGGCACCGCAGCACTTGCGACCACCGTCCTTGATGGGCGGGTTCATTTCAAACTGACGCTTCTCAACCCGAATTCGACACCTGACGTCATCGACCGCGTTCTGGATGCGGTTGGAACCATGGCGCGCGAACTGGAGAACGACCATGTACGCCCGTAAGGCAGCAACACTCGCCCTTCGATCTCTTCTCAACTGCGTGACACGCGAATATGCCAGCCGCATCGTCTGGAGCCATGACGGTAGCGGCCAGAAACTGACGTTGAACTTTCCGGGTCACGGCGGCAGTCTGAAAATTCCGGTGCTTTATCGCTCCGCGACTGGCCATCACCTGTTCGGCGAGCCAATTGTGCTGACCGATGATAACGGCACCCGCGCCGTGAGCGCCAGCGATTCAATGAGCATCGTCATCGAACGGCTGGAGGCTAATGCCTCCGACGAAGGCCGTCGCGACCTCTTGAGCCGTGCTCATTCCAGCCGCCTGCTGGTTGAAGCCGCACTTCAGGATCGCCAAGCCGATCTCGAAAAACTCGCCGGTGAGGACGTTTCATTCATCGAGGCGGAACAGGGCCTGATTGCCGGGCACGGCATTCACCCGTGCCCGAAAAGCCGCGATGGTATGACGGAAGAAGAGGGCAAGCGATATTCACCGGAATTCGCGGCAAGCTTTCCATTGCGCTGGTTTGCCGTTGCCCGTGACATCTATCACGCCGGCCATTCCACTGGTTCGCCTTCTGTCGAGGACTGGTTGAATACAGTAGAGGCCGAAACGCTGGACATTTTGCGCAGCCGGTTGCCAGAGGGAGACTTTGCATTTCTGCCGGTGCACCCCTGGCAGGCGGATGCCATGCTGAAAGATGCAAATGTCGCCGCACTGCTGTCTTCGGGCAAAATCGTGGATTGCGGAGAGGCCGGAAAGCCGTGGTTTCCCACATCCTCTGTCCGCACGCTTTACCGGCCCGATGCGCCCTTCATGCTGAAGCTCTCGCTTGGTATCGGCATTACCAATTCCGTGCGCATCAATCTGGCGCGGGAGCTTTTGCGCGGCGATGACATGTATCGCTTCCGCGCAAGCGCGTTGGGGAACGCTCTCGCAACTGACTATCCCGGTCTGAATTTCATGCCTGACCCGGCTTATATCGGTGTCTCCGTCGGCGGCGAAGTAATCGATGGGCTGTCCGTGTCTATGCGCGAAAACCCGTTCCATGGCGCGGAGGTTGACCGCAATGTCACGCTTCTGGCGGCGCTATGCGAGCATTTGCCGGAACGTGGCAGCCGGCTTGGGGCGCTGATCCGCAAGCGGGCCGACATTGAAAACCGCCCGGTCGAGGCTGTCGCGGAAGCCTGGTTCGCCCGTTTCCTTTCCGTCTTCGTCACGCCGGTATTTGCGCTTTACCTGCGCCACGGTATCGCCATTGAAGCACACCAGCAGAACATACTGCTGGAAATTGCCGAGGGTTATCCTGCCGCGGCTTTTTACCGGGACAATCAGGGCTTCTTCCACCATGAGAGGGCCCATGGACCATTGAATGCGGCCATTCCGGGCATTGGCGAACGCAGTGAATCCGTCTTTGGCGAGGAAGCTGTGGACGAACGTGTGCTTTACTACGGCTTCATCAATTCCACGCTGGGCATGATCGGCGCGCTTGGTCGCGAGGGACTGATCGACGAGCAACGGCTGATTGCCATGCTACGCGAGGCGCTGGTGCAACTGGACGCCAAGGAAGGCGGCCAATCCCGCCTCGTCAGCAAGATGCTGGCACCGGTTCTGCAATGCAAGGCAAACCTCAGAACTCGGCTTGCGCAGATGGACGAACTGGTCGGGCCGCTTGAAACGCAGTCCGTCTATCTGGAAATCGACAATCCGCTGTTTCAGAACGCCCGGGTGCAGGCTCATGGCTGATCTGACCACGGCCAGCAGCCAGTTTGCCTATTCGAGATATGATCCGGATATTGGCCGCACGGTCAGTTTCCGGATGCTGGACAAGAACCGCGATCTCGATCTGCTCTGGCGCTGGATGAACCAGCCGCATGTGGTGCCGCAATGGAAGATGGCAAAGCCTAAAGAGGACATTGCCGCCTACATCGACACCAATCTGGCCGATCCGCATCAGGACCCGTATATCGGCTTCATTGATGGCTCGCCCATGAGCTATTGGGAAGCCTATTGGGCCAAGGATGATATTCTCGGTCGCCATTACCCGGCGGCGGAGAAGGATCGTGGCTGGCACATGCTGGTGGGGGAGCCATCCTTTCTGGGCCACGGCATTGCGCCCGCTGTCATCCGCGCCTTCACGCGTTTTCTGTTTCTTGATGATCCTGCCACCGAAAAGGTGGTGGGCGAACCGAGCGTCGCCGCCCGTCGCCTGCTTCGCTATGCCCCTGTCTGCGCCTTTGAGGAGCAGGGCGAAATCGATCTGCCGGACAAGCGTGCCAAGCTGATGTTTTGCCACAGGCAGCGTTTTACCGAACAATTTGGACTTTGATCATGACAACACTCGATCTGACCGGCGTCGGTATCGGGCCATTCAATCTTGGCCTTGCCTCGCTTCTGTCGTCCCACCCCGAGGTTTCCGCCACGTTTCTGGAACGCAAGCCGAGCTTCCGCTGGCATGAGGGCCTCATTCTGCCAGGCACCACGCTGCAAGTGCCGTTCCTTGCCGATCTCGTTTCCATGGCGGACCCGACGCATCGTTTGAGCTTCCTCAATTACCTTGCGGTGCACGACCGGCTCTACAAATTCTATTTCTATGAAAACTTCCTGATCCCGCGTCAGGAATATGATGACTACTGCCGCTGGGCGTCGCAGCAGCTGGAAAGCTGCCGATTTGGTGAAAGCGTCATCGATGTGCGGCACGATGCCGCCTCGCAAACCTTCGTAACGGAGACGCGTTCTCCGACCGGCGCTTTGCGCAGTTATCACAGCCGCAACATTGCTCTCGGCATCGGCACCGCACCGCATTTGCCCGCATGGGCAGGGCAGCGCAGCAATGCGCCGATTTTCCATTCTGCCGAATTTGCAAAGCGCAAGGCGGAACTGACCAAAGCACGTAGGGTCACCGTTATCGGCTCCGGCCAGAGCGCGGCTGAATGCGTGCTAGCGCTGTTCAACGAATTGACGCCTGAGAAGATTTCAGCCGGAGCTTCCATTCGCTGGATCACCCGTTCGGCAGGCTTCTTCCCCATGGAATATTCCAAGCTCGGTCTGGAATATTTCACGCCCGATTATATGCGAGCATTCCACACGCTGCCGCGCTCGAAAAGACGCGATGTTGTTGCCGATCAGGGGCTGCTCTACAAGGGGATCAGCTTCTCGACCATCTCCGACATCTTCGACCTTCTCTATGAGCGCTCCATTGGCGGGCGCGATCCCGGCCTTTCCCTTTCGCCCAATTGCGAAGTCACCAATGTCGAAGGCACAGGCTTCTCCGGCAGCTTGAAGATTGGCGTCCGTCACAATCTTTCAGAGGAGGAAAGCATTGTCGAGGCCGACGCAATCGTGGCCGCGACGGGATATCGCCATGCGTGGCCCGAATGGTTGGGCAGGCTGAAAGGTGATGTTCTGGAAACATGTGAGCGCGGCGATCTTGTCGTGGGCGCCGATTTCCGCGCGCAGCGCAGCGATGGTGGCAAAGGTGCTGTCTTCGTTCAGAACGCCGAAACTTTCCAGCACGGTGTCGGCGCGCCCGATCTTGGGCTCGGCGCATTCCGCAACGCCGTCATCATCAACCAGTTGCTCGAAAAAGAGCATTACCGGGTCACCGCACGCTCTGCATTCCAGAGCTTTGGAGTGCCACAGGACCCAGCCCAATCCTCGAAAATATCAGGAGATGTCTATGCCCGCGCCGTTTGAAGCACCTTTTCAGCCCGCTTTCGCACCGACCCTGTGGAAAGAAACATCCCGTCGCCTGCTGGCCAAGGTTATCGAAGAATTCGCCTATGAGCGCGTTTTCCCGGTGACGCAGGAAAAGTCCGGCCATTACCGGATCGAATTTTCCAACGCATCCTACAGCTTTAAGGCAAAGCGCTATGTGTTCGACAACCTCTCGGTCGAGCCACACAGCATCGTAAAACATGCCGATGGTATCGATATGCCGGTTCACGATCCACTCGCCTTTTGCGCAGAAGTGCTGCCCGAACTTGGCGTGAAGCCAATGACGGTTGCGCATTTCATTCGTGAGCTTGGCAATACACTGGTCTCAGACGCCCATATCGCGGCCCGCGCTAGCAATACGGGAGCCGAACTGGCCGAGCTGGACGACATCCGCATGGAAGGCGAGACGACCGGCCATCCTTGGGTCACGGTCAGCAAGGGCCGCATCGGTCTGGGCTATGCCGACTATCTGGCCTATACGCCAGAAAACCGTGCAGCGATGAAAATCGTCTGGATCGGCGTCAGCCGCGAGCGCGCGTCTTTCGTTGCTGAAGATGGCATGACGAATGAGGCACTCGTTACTGAAGCTGTTGGCGACGAGGCTTTCGCAGCCTTCGTGCAAAAGCTGGAGGCCGCCGGTGCATCATTGACGACACATGACATCATGCCGGTTCATCCCTGGCAGTGGGACCACATGATCGTGCCGCATTTCGCTGCGGATATTTCGTCGGGGCATATCGTTCTCCTGGGCGACGGCAATGATCTCTACCTGCCGCAGCAGTCCGTCCGGACCATGTCGAATGTCAGCGCACCCGCAAAATCGACGCTGAAACTGTGCATGACCATTCTCAATACGGCGGTTTATCGCGGCATTCCGGGCAAGCGTGCCCTTACGGCAGCCGCCTTCACGACGTGGCTGGATAAGCTGCTGGAGAGCGACACTTTCCTATCCGAGGAATGCGGCCTTATTCTTCTCGGCGAACGCGCGGGGATGCATTATGTCCATCCGCAATTCTCCAACATCCCAGGAGCGCCTTACCAGTTCAACGAAATGCTGGGATGCCTGTGGCGCGATAGCCTTGCCGGTCACCTCAAAGCCGGTGAGACCGGCATGCCATTGGCGGCCTTCATGCATGCGGGCAGCGATGGCAAGCCGGTTGTTCAGGCCTTGGCGGAAAAGGCTGGTGTCAGCGTTGAAACCTGGATGGCGCGGTTCTTCGATGTTGTCCTGCCGCCCGTCTTCCATCTGCTCGCACGTCACGGTCTGGCCTTCTCAGCCCACGGCCAGAATGCGACGCTGATTTTGAAAGATGGCTTGCCGGAGCGGTTGGCGCTGCGCGACTTCATCGATGATGTCATCGTCTGCGACCTGAACTTCCCAGAGACTGCCAGCCTTCCAGCGAAAGTCGAGGATGTTCTC
This sequence comes from Agrobacterium sp. 20P9.1.2, assembly GCF_057799395.1. Taxonomy (NCBI): domain Bacteria; kingdom Pseudomonadati; phylum Pseudomonadota; class Alphaproteobacteria; order Hyphomicrobiales; family Rhizobiaceae; genus Agrobacterium; species Agrobacterium sp. 20P9.1.2. The sequence goes on along the minus strand of NZ_JBYOKI010000002.1, from coordinate 186,038 downwards.
CTGCGCCTTCCGCCGGATTTCCTGATCCACTTCATTCAGACAACGCTCTTCGTTTGCGTCTTCCGCTACATGTCGGTGCTGCTGGACAAGAAATCCGGTCTTTCGGAAGAGGCATTCTGGGCCTTGGCTGGAGACGCCGTGAAGCGTTATCAGGCTCGGTTCCCGGATATGGCCGACCGCTTCGAGATTTTCGACCTCTTCGGTGACGAATATCCAAGGCTTTGCCTCAACCGCGTCCGCCTCTTCACCCATGGCTATGCCGATGATGACGAGCGCCCGGTGCCGGACTTCCAGGGCATGGTCAGCAATCCGCTGGTCCATTTCGACCGGAAGAAAGAAGCAGCTTGAATATCGCGGAGGGCGTAAGCCCTCCGTCACGCCTCTTCGTTTTGCCCTGTCATACGCCGCAAATCCGTGGGGCGTATGCCATACCGGCTGCGGAATGTCCGGTTGAAATAGGACAGGTCGTTGAAGCCGACGCTGTAGACTATCTGGCTGATCGGCGTCGCTGCAGTGTCGGACAGGATCAGGGTCTTGGCCAGGACTAGCCGCCGTTCCAGCACATAGCGAGAGAATGTCGTGCCCGTCCGGCTGAAAATCTTCTGGATGGCTCGCGGCGTAATGCCTTCGGCCTTGGCGACATCGGTGATGGAGAATGAGCCGTCCGCCAGATTGTCCTCAATCAGCGCCTTCATCGTTTCCACCCGGTTTTGCGGCACATCCGGCGGGTTGTTATCATCCTTCACCTGCTGCGCGAGAACCGGCAGCAGGGAATAGAAATGCGCGACCATCATGCTGGCATGGTCTTTGTCCTGATGGTCTTGTCGCAACAGATAGCCTGCATAATTCGTGAGCAATTGCAGGGGCAGGCACTCCGCCTGGAACCGTCGCAGCAGCAGGCTATCAAGCGATTTTCGAACCGGCGCAACGGCAGAATGCGGCAGATGCGCACAATCGAACCTGCCACCCTCCGGCAAAACAATTTCCGAAGACGTATCCGCCGGAAGCAGAATGACGTCCCTCAACGCCAGCGTGAATGTCTGCTGGCGATGATGCACGATCATTGGGCCGTCCGTCGCCCGAAGCATGACGATGTCAGGGGTGCCAATGCCATTTGCGGTGAGGCGCAGTGGTGTTTTGGGAAGGTAGAGCGTTGCAAGCGAAAGATCGACGTGTTTCCAGAAAAGCCCGGTGACACCAGCCAAGTCACCATCCTCGACCGTGATCGTCGCTTCACCCAGCATATCCAGCAAAATGGTGCGGCAAACGAGCCTGCTTTCGGAGTCGGGCAGAGAAATGGTCCCGAGTTTGAGAGGCCGAATTATTTCCATTAAAAATCAACCCGTCTTTATTGTTGATGTTCGCAATTATCCAAAACGTGTTCGTTCTCATCCAAGCGCTTCAACGTCTTAACTCATAAAACATGATAAAAATAGTCTTGTATTTTTCGCAGTTGGACGGCTGCGGGGATTTTTTGTGCATCGGGGGCGAAATGAACGGAAAATGGAATATTGGTGTTAGCCTGTTGGCTATCGCCGTTGCAACGGGTTTGCATGCAGCAGCGCAGGCGCAGGATGCGGCTGAAAATACGCAGGCGAGCGGGGGCTCGACGGTTCTGGAAACCATCGTGGTGACGGGTGGCCGTTCACCGCAGCAAATTTCCGAAACCGCCAAGACGATCTACGTCGTGGAAAGCGAAGAAATCTCCTCGCAGGCCAATGCCGGAAAGTCCGTTCAGCAGATACTTGCCGATACGGTCCCAAGCTTCGACCCTGCCAGCGACGGTGCCAGAACTTCTTATGGTCAAAACCTTCGCGGTCGTACGGCTCTCGTGCTGATCGATGGCGTATCCATGAACTCCGCACGCGGATTGAGCCGCCAGTTCGACTCGATTGACCCCTTCAATATCGCGCGCATCGAAGTCTTGTCCGGCGCGACAGCCATCTACGGTGGTAACGCAACCGGCGGTATCATCAACATCATCACCAAAAAGGGCAAGGACGCCCAACCCGGCATGCACAGCGAAGTCACCATTGGTGCGGAAACCGGCTTTGCCGGAAGCCAGGATTTCGACCGCTTCGCCAAGGGCGCTGTGACCTATAACGCAGAAAATTGGGACGCACGTCTCTCCATCGCGGGCAACCGCAGTGGTGCTTACTACGACGGTAGTGGCACCATGGTCATACCGGACATTGTTCAGACTTCAACGGCGTTCAACAAGCGTTTGGATTTCTTAGGGTCTGTTGGTTTCCAGATCGACGATACGCGGAGGTTGGAGCTGTCGGGGCAGTATTACGATAGTAAGCAGGACTCCGATTACGGTCTTTATTACGGAGCCAATCTCAATGGTTTCCTGACCAGAAACCCGTCACTTTTTGAAACGCGAAATGGGTACGAGTCGGACTTTAATCCTCGTACTCAACGCACCATGTTTAATGCCACCTATACGGACGAAGATTTTCACGGTCAGCAATTGTTGCTTCAAGGCGCGTTTCGTAAAGAGCGCATATCGTTCAGCCCATTCCCGGCGTCCAACGCTTCATCACCGCCTTACGGTTTTTACTTTGGCGGCAGTGCGCAGGATACAGATTACTTTTCCGGCAAGGCTGCGCTCGTTGCAGAACCAACAGATAAACTGAAAATTACGTACGGTATCGACGCGGACCATGATGCCCTTTCGTCCCATCAAAACGTTTTTGACTATGCAACAGCCTCCTCGAGCGGCGGGCTTAATTTTGATACGATTGGAATAGCGGGTCTTTATCCAGACATTAAGGTTTCCACCGTCGCTGGCTTTGCAGAGGCGTCGTACGAAGCCACGGATCGGCTGACTTTGACTGGCGGCGCACGGTACCAATTCGTTTATACGAAGGTATCCGACTTTGTAGGTGCTGCACAGCAGGTTGCAATCATTCAAGGTGTGGGAACTTCGGCCGATTCCATCCCGGGTGGTAGTGTCAGCTATGATGATTTTCTTTTCAATTTCGGTGCGACTTACGAAATAACCAATGCCCAGCAAATCTATGCCAACTTCAGCCAAGGCGTAGAACTGCCTGATCCCGCCAAATACTATGGTGTCGGTAGCTATACGCTCAACGGCGCTGGTCGATACGTATTGGGCAACAGCGTTAATGTTGCGGATTCTGCGCTTCAGGCAATTAAAACGAACTCCGTAGAAGTCGGATATCGTTTTGATGATGGCACTTACAACGTGGAAACGGCTGCTTATTATTCACTATCTGATAAGTCGATAACGCTTGATCGCACGTCACTTGCCGTGAATGTGCTGAACGAAGACAAGCGGGTTTACGGCATTGAAGGCAAAGTCGGAGCAAAGCTCGATCACGGTTTCGACGTCGGGGTGTTGGGCCAATGGGTTCGCACCGACGTTAAGGGTGACAATGGCTGGGAAAAAGCAACAGTACAAAATGCGAGTGTTTCCAAGGTCGGCGGTTATGTCGGCTGGACGAACGATGCACTCAGCCTCAAATTTACAGGACAGCATATTTTCGATCTGACAGATGCCGACAACTTCAAAATTGAAGGTTATACGCTTTTCGATCTCACGGGCGGCTACAAATTTGAGACAGCCAATACGACATTGAATTTTGGTATTCAGAATCTCTTTGATACGGATTACACGACCGTCTGGGGCTCCCGTGCAAAAGCACTTTACGGCGGCACGGTGGGTCAATCCGTCGCCAACGAAATCTTCGACTACAAGGGACGCGGTCGTACTTTCGCCGTGTCGCTGACGAAAGTCTTCTGATGGATCATCAGGGTGACATACGGCACGGTATCGTCAATACCCTAGGACGCCCTTCATCGGCTTGGGCGTCCGACCCTGTCGTGTATCGAGCTTTTTGCCTCGACGGTCCGCATGCCGTCGAGGTGCGTCGAAGAGATTTTGTCTTGTTCGTCTCCTCCGAACGAGGAGCGAATGCTACGTTCCGGTTTGCTCTGAACGGTTCTCATGCGCATATTGAGCTTGTCGATATTTCAAGCGATGTGGGTAGCCGCTGGCGGTTGGTGAGTGCCGTTTTCGAGTATCTGTTTTCTTCACTGCCCGCGCTTCAATCTTTGGTGCTTGAGGATGAGACATGGTCGGACCTTCGGGATGAGCTATCACGCAATGGAATTTGGCCGCAGGAGAATGCGTCGGCTACGGAGCTGGTGGTGCTTGCAGATATGTTCTGGCAGACCACCGGCTTGTGGACGTCGTCTGCCGCAGCTGCTTTCCCACGGCATGACATTTTCGATGGCAGGATAGCGCATCCCTTGCGGCCACCAAAGCCAACGGGAACCGTCTACGCTCGCTATATTCCCTGGTTAGGCGGCGTGTTTTCGCTTGATGTGGCCACGCTTGACGATCTGCCCATCGTTCATCGCTGGATGAATGATCCACGGGTTAACGAGTTCTGGCACGAGGCTGGCGACGAAGACAGGCATCGCCGCTATCTGGAGGGCATGTTTGCCGATCCGCACATCATGCCGCTGATTGGCCGTTTCGATGGGAAGGCATTCGCCTATTTCGAAGTCTATTGGGCTAAAGAAGATATTGTCGGCACCTTCTGCGACGCCGGAGATTACGGCAGAGGCTGCCATGTGATCGTCGGGGATGAAGCTTGCCGTGGTCGTGACTGGTTCACCGCATGGCTACCTTCGCTTCTCCACTTCATGTTTCTGGACGATCCCCGAACTCAATCTATCGTGCAGGAGCCAAGCAGCAACCATCATCGGCAATTGCGCAATCTCCAGAAATCGGGCTTTTCCCATGTGAAGAGCGTCAATCTGCCGACTAAGCACGCAGCGATCATGGCCATCACCCGTCAGAGATTTTTTGCGGATCGCTTGTGGCATGCAGCCAATTAGGTGAGCGGAAATCGATTTACGCACGTTGTTTTCCTGTGGGCACCCCCTAGACAACGATCATGTTTTCAGGCCAGATTTTCCGATCTAAATCGAAAAATCTGAAGCTGAGACGATGGCGCCCAATATTCTTCTCATTGATGCGGAAAAAGACTTCAACATAGTCAAGGCTGCGGCATCGCTGATGCGCGTTCAGATATTGAAGCTGCTGCATGATAGTCATGGTCTCAATGTCAATGAAATCGCCGAGCGACTAGAGCTTCCGCAGTCAACCGTCTCTGCCAGTGTCACGATGCTGGAGGAGGCAGGTCTTCTGCGGACGGAGACGCGAAAAGCGCGCAAGGGCAATCAGAAAATCTGTTTTGCAACATGCGACGAACTTGTCATCTCGTTTAGAGAGCCGGAAAAACCGGCTGCGTCCAATCACATTGCCGTCGCCATGCCCCTTGGTCTGTACACGCAAAGCGCCGTTACCGGCCCTTGCGGAATCTGCTCGCCGGAGGGAATCATAGGTCTGCTTGACGTGCCAGATACGTTCATGGACCCTGACCGCATGAAGGCAGCATTGCTCTGGTTTACATCAGGGTTCGTAGAGTACCAGTTTCCCAATAACGCTAAAATCCAGGGTCGGACTGTGGAGGAAGTCGAATTCGCCATGGAGGTGAGTTCGGAAGTTCCCGGCACTCACACCAACTGGCCGTCCGATATCACCTTATCCGTCAACGGTCAGGAAATCGGCGTCTGGACCTCGCCCGGCGACTTTGGGGATAAGCGAGGCACATTCACGCCGGACTGGTGGAAGCTTTCCGGCTCGCAATATGGAATGCTCAAAACATGGCGGATTACCAGCCAAGGCACTTATGTGGATGGGACGCGTATTTCGGATGTCACGCTGTCTGACATCGACCTTTCGAGCCACCGGTCAATTCGACTGCGCATTGAGGTAAAGGCCGATGCGCGCCATCCCGGCGGGCTCAATATTTTCGGGCGTGGCTTTGGCAATTATAATCAGGACATCGTTCTGCGCTTACGCACGGCAAGTTGATGTGCATCCCAACTTCTAATTAGTATTATTTTACCGGTTGACATCCTGCCCGTCTCTCTGCATCAATATCATGAAATATGGTTTATATCATATTTTAAGATATATATGCGCATGGGAGGAGAGCCTATGAAAGCGCGGGTTTCAGTCCACCGGGATTTCCAGATTGGGCGCATTGACGATCGCCTATATTCTGCCTTCATCGAACATATGGGCCGGGCCATTTATGGCGGGATCTATGAGCCAGGGCATCCTCAGGCAGATGAGAACGGCTTTCGAAAAGACGTTCTGAAATTCGTGCAGGATCTCAAAATTCCCGCCATTCGGTATCCCGGCGGAAATTTTGTCTCGGCCTATCGATGGGAAGACGGTATCGGGCCCCGCGACCAGCGACCGATCCGCCTTGACCTCGCATGGCGCTCCAAGGAAACCAATCAGATCGGCGTCAATGAATTCGCCGATTGGGCCAAGCTTGCAGGCATTGAAATGATGCTTGCCATCAACCTCGGTTCGCGTGGTCTCGATGACGCCCGCAACTTTCTGGAATATGTCAATTTCCCCGGCGGTACGACACTGAGCGATCTTCGTCGCACTCATGGTGTTGAAAAGCCGCATGGCGTCAAAATGTGGTGCCTCGGAAACGAGATGGACGGTCCATGGCAGATCGGCCACAAGACGGCGGTGGAGTATGGGCGGCTTGCCAATGAAACCGCGAAGGCATTCAAAGGCTTCGATCCGACGATAGAGGCGATCGTGTGTGGCAGCTCCAATGACAGCATGCCGACCTATCCCGAATGGGAACGCGAAGTTCTGGAGGAGTGCTACGAAAACGTCGATCATATTTCGCTACACAAATATTTCGGCAACAGCAGCCACGATACACTGAACTATTTCGGCAAGATCGAGGAAACGGGACGCTACATCCAGACCATTGCTGGTGTCATAGATTACGTGAAATCCAAGAAGCGCGCCAAGAACGATGTCACTATCTGCTTCGATGAATGGAATGTCTGGTACCATATTCGCGAAGAGGACGGAAAGCGCTACAAAAGCTGGGATTGGCCGGAAGCGCCTGCGTTGCTGGAGGAAACCTATAATTTCGAAGATGCGCTTTTCGTCGCGGGTCTGTTGAACGAATTCATCCGGCGTTCGGACCGCGTTCGTATTGCCTGCATCGCGCAGCTGGTCAACGTCATCGCGCCCATCCGCGCAGAGAAGGGCGGGCCCGCATGGCGCCAGACCATTTATTACCCCTATCAGTTCGCATCTCTTTATGGCAGAGGAACCGCCCTGAACGTTGCTGTCGATTGCCCGATATATGACTGCAATGCCGCCGATGATGTGAAATATCTCGATGTCGCGGGCGTTCATAATGAGGATGAGGGTCTCGTCACGCTTTTCATTCTCAATCGCCACCTGACCGAAGCGGCAGACCTGAACGTCAGCCTAACGGGTTTCGCATCGCCGGAACTCGCATTGCACCTTTCTATGGCCGGATATGATCTGCGTACCGGCAATGGTCCGGATCACCCTGATCGTGTCGTGCCGGTTCAAGGCGCGGGTGTCGCTGTGCAGGACGGGGTCGTGAGGGGTTCGGTTCCAGCACTGTCTTACCATGTCCTGCGGATAAAGGTTCAGTGAGGCTCTGATGGGTGTCCGTCTCACACATGTCGCCAAGTCGTTCGGGTCGTTCACAGCGATCCGCGACGTCTCGATGGAAATTCCAACCGGCAGTTTCGCCGTCTTTGTCGGTCCTTCCGGCTGTGGCAAGTCCACCCTGCTGCGCATGATCGCCGGACTTGAGGAAACCAGCGGCGGACAGATTGATATCGCTGGAAAAGACGTAACAGCGGTTGAGCCGGCAGACCGTGGTGTGGCCATGGTTTTTCAGAATTACGCACTCTATCCGCATTTGACTGTGTTCGAAAACATGGCCTTCAGCTTGCGGCTGGCGCATCGACCAAAAGCGGAGGTCAATGAGAGGGTAGGCCAAGCCGCAAAGGTACTTCAGCTGGAAGACAAGCTGCAGAAGCGTCCATCGCAGCTTTCCGGCGGGCAGCGGCAGCGCGTCGCTATTGGCAGAGCTATCGTCCGGCAGCCCGAGGTGTTCTTGTTCGATGAGCCCCTGTCCAACCTCGATGCAGAACTGCGCGTGCAAATGCGGCTGGAGCTGACACGATTGCACCGTAAGCTCGGCGCAACGATGATCTACGTCACGCATGATCAGGTCGAGGCCATGACGCTTGCCGACAAGATTTTCGTTTTGAAAAACGGGGTTGTTCAGCAGGCCGGCTCGCCACTGACCCTCTATGATGATCCGGACAACCGTTTCGTTGCAGGCTTCATAGGCTCTCCGGCGATGAATTTCCTGCAGGCTGAAATCATCTCTCAGCAGGGAGATGTCGTTACATTTTCTATCGAAGGGGGTGAAAAGCCTTTGCAGGCAAAGTTGTCTCACGCGGTTCCAACGGGCCAGCGGATCGAGATTGGCATAAGGCCTGAGCATTTTCTGATTGGAGTCGACGGAGCGCTACCCGTCAATGTCGAGGTAGCCGAGGAGTTGGGCGATGTTTCCTATCTCTATACCCGCACAAAAAGCGGCAAAGAACTCGTCGTTCAAAGGCAGGGCTCACGCGAAAGTCTGGACGGAAAATCGGTAACGCTGAGTGCCTTGTCTCAGCACATTCTGGTCTTTGATAGCGAGGGTAACAGGCTGCGATAGGCGCGGAGGAGGCGCATATCGACAGGACCAAAACATCCCTGAAACGTGGACGATGATGAAACGGGAGGAGTGAATGATGCGACTTATCAAGACATTGCTTATTGGCACGGTCCTTGGTCTGACGGCGCTTCCTGCGCTGGCAAAACAGGACGTGATTTGGTGGGATTTCCTTGCGGGTGGAGATGGCGTGCGCATGAAGGCGCTGATCAGTGCCTTCAACAAGGAGCATCCCGACATTCAAATCAAAGGTACGACGCTTGAATGGGGTGTTCCCTTCTACACCAAGGTTCGCACTGCATCGGCCGTGGGTGAAGGGCCTGATATCATGACCTATCACCTGTCGCGCGCGCCGCTTGGCCTGGAAGAAAAGGTCTTGAGCGAGATCACGCAGAAAGACCTCGATGATGCTGGGTTAAAGACGAGTGATTTCTTCAGCGCCCCCATTGAAGCTGCTACGCATGATGGCAAGCTCTATGCAGTGCCATTCGATATTCATGCGCTCATTCTCTATTATAATGCCGACCTTCTGAAGGGTTCGCCCTATCTCGATGCAGACGGCAAACTGACCGGTATAAAATTCATAGAGGATTTTGAAGCCGCTCTGGCATGGGCAAAGGACCACGGGGTTCAAACGCCTCTGACCTATCAGTCCGGCGGTGAGGGTGGTGTTTGGCGCGTCTTTTACACATTGCTGTCGCAGCAGGGCGGTGAGTTGGTGACCAACAATGAGGTGCTGGTCGGGGACAACGCGGAAAAGGCAGCCAAGGTGATCGACATCATGTCCAAGTGGCGGGAAAACGGGTGGGCACCTGAGCAGGCCGAATACGAAGCCTCCGTTGCGCTTTTCTCTGCGGGCAAATCCGCGTTCCAGCTCAACGGCGTTTGGGAGGTCCCGACCTACAACGATCTGGCAAAGAGCGGAAAGCTGGGCTTCAAGTGGAGCGCCGTCGAGGTTCCACCGTTGATGGGCAAACGTGCGACATGGGCAGATTCCCACGCGTTCGCGATTCCAAACGAGGGTGACAAGACGATCTCCGGTGAAAAACGCACAGCGGTGATGAAGGTTATTGGCTGGATGGAAAAACACGCCATCACCTGGGCCGATGCCGGACATATCCCAGCCTACAAATCCGTCACGGAAAGCAGTGAGTACAAGGCAATGCAGCCGAATGCGACCTATGCCTCATTGGCCGAGGCCGCTGTCTTCGACCCAAAGACCACCATCACAGGGGTCGCATCACCGGCCTACGACGCTGCACTCAACATCATCGCTCCATCCATTCAGGGTTACATGAGTGGTGCCGACGCCGTTGAGCAGATCAAGGAAGAGCTCCAGGGCAAACTTAAATAACCTGCATTTGTCCTTCGGCGTGAGTGCCGGAGGACATCTCACAATGCTGGCAGTCTCGGAGGCATCCCATGGCGATGATTGAAAACAGGCGTAAGAAGTCGCTGATTGCGCTTTCAATGGTGACGCCCTTTATCGTGGTTTTCGGCACCTTCTTCGCTTATCCGATGATCGAGATGGTGCGAATGAGTTTCACCAACGCGCCTTTGATCGGGGATGGCGATTTCGTTGGTTTTGAAAACTATGTGAAGCTGTTCAGCGATCGGTTGTTCGTAACGTCGCTGAAAAACAATGGTTATTTCGTGCTGCTGACTGTTGTGCCAACGACGGTGATCGCTTTGCTGATAGCGCTGGCGGTCAGCCGTCTCAAGGGTGTGAAGCAGACGATAGTCATGAGCCTGTTTTTCCTTCCCTATGTCCTGCCAGTCTCGGTGGTAACAGAAATGTGGGCCTGGATGCTCGACCTGCAATTCGGCATTCTTCAGCCGGTCATTTCGTTGATTGCTGGCAAGCCGATTGCCGTTTTCAAGAATCCATATTGGGTCATGCCTATGGTTGCCGTCGTGACCATCTGGTGGACGAATGGCTTTAATGTTCTGCTTTTCATTGCTGGTTTGAGAAATATTCCAACAGAGCTTTATGAGGCGGCTGCGCTGGATGGTGCGACAACCTGGCAAAAATTTCGTCGGGTTACCTGGCCGCTGCTGTGGCCGGTCACCGCGCTTGTGCTGACGTTACAGCTGATATTGCAACTGAAGATTTTCGACCAGATTTACCTGCTGAGCGGCGGCGGTCCATTCAATTCCAGTTTCGTGCTTCTGCTCAAGGTCTACCGCGAGGCCTTTCAGCTGAACAATGGTGGTTATGCTTCTGCCGTCGCCACTGTCCTCTTCCTTTTGATCGTCATTGTTTCCGTGCTGCAATTCCAGCTGCTGCGCATAAGGAGAAACGCATGAGCCCGACGAAGAGACTGGAAAACGTCATTCTGACCCTGCTGACATTTTCAGCGGCCATCGTATGGATATTCCCCCTCTACTGGACCTTCGTCACGTCTATACGTTCCGATGAGAATGTGGCTGGCAATATGTCGCTTTTTCCAGATGAGTTTCGGCTAAAGGCCTATATTGACGCGATCTTCAACACCCGGCTTTTGACCTGGTACGTGAATTCGATTGGTACAGCGGTAATCGTCACAGTGTCCGTGCTGTTCATATCCATGCTTTGCGCTTACGCGCTGTCCCAGATACGTTTTCCCGGACGGCGCTTGCTGTATGGCGTCGTGCTTGCAAGCTTTATGGTGCCTGCGCAGACGCTCGTGGTGACGCAGTTCATTCTCATGAAAAATCTGAACCTCATCAACACCTGGGCCGGCATCATTCTACCCCAACTGATCACGCCCATCGTCATCATCGTCTACAAGCAGTTCTTCGATAGCGTGCCGAAAGAAATGAGGGAGGCCGTGGTTCTCGATGGCGGCGGTGAGTACACGATCCTGTTCAAGGTCTATCTGCCCCTGAATTGGGGGATTACCACTGCCATGGCGATCGTCACCTTCATCACTGTGTGGAACGCATTTTTCTGGCCATTCCTCGTCGTCACTTCGGAGAACATGATGACCATTCCGGTTGGAATCACGCAGGTCAACGATGCTTTCGGTGTGGCCTATGCCAGACTGATGGCTGTAGCCATGCTGGCGGCGCTGCCGGTCATCCTCGCCTATGTCATATTCCAGCGACGGGTAACCGATGCAATCATGATATCCTCCGGCGTCAAAGGATGAGCTGTGTTGCACCCAAAGCCACGCAACCCTTGTTAATAATTTAAGCAAACTCGTATATACATTCCGCCCACAGAGTGTAATTTCACCTCATCGCTTACTGGTTGCAGGATTCGGGTTTGAAGATATCGGTCATCCTCAAAACGCTCAACGAAGAAAAGCGCATTGCAGCGGCTATCGAAAGCGTCATGGCTGCTTTGCAGGGCATGGACGGCGAGATTATCGTTGCTGATAGTGGGTCGCGGGACAGGACTGTTGAGATCGCCTCCGGTTATCCCGTCATCATCGCGCAGATTGAAGCGCCTGCCAAAGCCAGTTGCGGGATTGGTCCTCAGCTTGGATTTCAGTACAGCAAAGGCGAATTTGTTTGCCTGATGGACGGAGACATGCTGCTGGATGCGGCGTTTTTGCCCGCCGCTCTGGAATATCTGAATGACAATCCAAAGGTCGCGGGCGTGAGTGGGCATGTCAACGAGGTCAATCTCGACAACCTTGAATTCACCCGACGAGTGCAGAGAAACGCGCCTGAAAATCGCAGCGGTGTTCTTGATCGACTGAATGGGGGCGGGCTTTATCGGCGTGCGGCGATTGAAGAGGTGGGATATTTTTCGGATCGAAATCTTCACGGCTACGAGGAGTTCGATCTGGGCCAGCGTCTGCGCATGCGGGGCTGGACGCTTTACCGTCTCGACCGAAGATTTGTCGATCACTTCGGCCACAGCATCAATTCCTATGTGCTCCTGACCCGCCGCTGGTCCTCGAAATATCTTCGAGGCGTTGGAGAGCTTTTGCGGGCCGGGTCGGAACAGTCGCGATTGAAAGCTTTGACCAATGAGCTTTCCGAGATACGGCTGTGGTTCGGTGTTTATCTGTGGTGGGCCATAGTGCTGGTGTGTCTGATTGCAGGCTTCTTCAGTGCTTACGGCTTCATCGCATTTCTCGTTGCCCTTCTGCTTCCGGTCGTTCTCATGAGTATCAAGCAGAAAAGCCTGTCTTTGGGGTTTTATGCCGTTGTTGCATGGTGCTTCCATGCCGCGGCCTTGCCGCTCGGCTTCTTTGGTTCTCGCCAGCCGCCGGACCGATGGATCGAAAGCAAACTTCTGAAGTCGCAATGAAGCATGCCGTTTTAGCCAGCCTCGTCGCCTGCCTGCTGTTTTGCCAGCAGGTTCGTGCGGCTGAATGGCTGCCGGTGCGGGACGTGTCGCTGGAAGTTCAGCCCGGCAGTCCACTGGATTTCTCCACCATACTTCCTAACCCGCCTATCGATGACGCTAGCCGGATTGTCATCAATTCCGCCGGGAAACTGGCGAAGGCTGGCGACAGTGAGACATCTCAGCGCTTCCTCTGCGCCTCTCTGGCATGGAGCCCTGCATCCGGCGGGTTTCCCGATCACGCAACGGCGGATCGATATGCGGCGCAGCTGAAGATGCACGGCTACAATATTGCGCGTTTTCACTATGTCGATGCAGCGCTGATGGAAGGGCGCACGACGGATTTCGATTTTAATCCGGAGGTTCTTAACCGCATCCATTATCTCATGGCCGCCTTGAAGCGGAACGGCATCTATTGGATCATGGACGGGCTTAGCTCATCGCGCGGAGCCTTTGGCGGTTTTGGTGATCGGTGGGAGGTTAAGGGTGATCTGAAGCTAGGTGTTCAGATCGATGACCGGGATTTTGAGCATTGGCTCAAGTTTCAGCAGCTCGTTCTGGCCAAGGTCAATCCTTATACCGGTGTAGCGCCTATTCGTGATCCAGCCCTCGTCGCAATCGTGCCGTTCAACGAGAACGGTCTGGAGTTCGACTCCATGATGCAGGAGAATGTGCGGGGCAGCGTGTTTTCCGAGCGCCTGAAGCCGCTGTTCAACGATTGGCTTTTCAAGAAATACGGCACGACAGAAGCGCTTGTTGCGGAGTGGGGATGGTGGGCCACAAGCGGCGAACTTTTCAACCGCTCTATCGCCCTGCCAACCAATCGTTACGAGCGCAGTGAGCGGATGCGCGACCTGCAATCCTTTTTCATCGAGGTGGAGCAACAGGCCACAGGCCGCGTGACGAAGGCGTTTCGAGACCTCGGCTTTCGGGGCATCATCCTTCCCTACAACAACTGGCCGACTATCCAGACCGGAATCACGCGCAGCATTCAGGATGCGGTGGCGATGAACACCTATCAGGATTGGGTCGATTCCTATGCGCCGGGCACCAGCATTCAAGGCAAAAGCTCGCTGGAAGACGGCCTGCTTTATCTCAGAACCATAGGGGCTGCGCGCTGGCTGGGGCGGCCTTTTTTCGTGACCGAGTATGACCATCTGTTCTGGAGCCCTTATCGATATGAGGCAGGGCTTGCCGCGCCTGCCTTCGCGGCTTTGCAGAATTGGGATGTGTTGTGCAGGCATGCCCACGGTCCCATCATCCTGTCTTATGGCGAAGATGTTCCGCACAAAAAACAGATGCTTCCCTATGCCATCGCGCTCGATCCCGTCGCGCGTGCTGGAGAAACATTGAGCGCACTCGTCTTTCGACGGGGCGATGCGACAGCTGCCTCAGTTCGCATCCCGTTTCTCGTCGATGGGCAGGCTGGTTTGCCTGATGGAATCAACGATATGGAGCCGGAGATATTGACCCGTCTCGGGTTGGTCGGGGCAATTGGCCTTCAGCCCGGGAATGGCGGAGGTGGTGCTGTCGCCGTTCAACCCGTGCGCAGTGGCCAGACACCGATGCAAATCGTCGCGCAGTTGAAGCAGGCTGGCACTTTGGATGCTGCCCACCCAACCGATCTCGATCAGGGACGTGTCGTCAGCCAAACCGGCGAATTACAGCTGGATGCGCCGGAGAAAAGCCTTGCGCTACGCTCGCCCAAGACCGAGGCGCTGGCTTTCGACAAGATCGATGAGCCTGTCGATCTCGGCTTTGCCACTGTGCAATCGGCAGATGGGCGTGGGTTGTTCGCAATGTCATCGCTGGATGATCTGCCGCTGGAAAGCAGCAAGAGACAATTGCTGATCATGGCTTCCGATGCCCACAATACGGGCATGACGTTTCGAGATGCGGATGAACGGGTTATCGAGGATTTCGGGCGGCTCCCGGTTATGATCCGTCGAATGGAGATTGGCCTGACGTTCAAAGCCACCGGTGCTTTCAGGATTTCTCCGGTTGGTCTGGATGGACGGGTTTATCCGCCGGTGATTAGTTCCGCAGGCGGGGAGGCGGTGACGCTGACGAATGATACGCCTCAAGGTCCGACCACTTATTTTCTTCTAGAAACCACTCAGTAAAAATCCCGCACCAGGCGGCTCCAGCTTTCACCGGCGATGCCGCCAATATAGGCCTGACCGCTGAGCATGGCCTGCCTGAATTCAGTGGAACGGGAGGAAGCGGAAACGCCGGTGACGTGGCGATACCAGATGCCATTATATTTCGACAAGGACGGTATCATTTCCGGCCGAAGCTGTGCTGAGGCGAAGGCGAAGCCGGCCTCTTTCAATGCCGCGAAAGCTGTCTCCAATACCGCTTCGTGTTTGCCATCCTGCGCCAGAAGGTCGAGGATTTGCGCTTCACCACCGCGCGCGCCGGCGAAAGAGAAGACGCCGCATGTATCGCCATTTTCGTCATGCACCTGCGTAAGAGCGAGCTTGCCACGGCCACTTGGACCGCTTGAGGCGTTGATCGTCCACTCGATCTCCTCGGCTGTATAGACCGGTGCGACGACGAAGCCACTGAGAAAACGATTGGCGTATTCTGCGAAGACAGCAGGCGTTGCCTGCGAGGCGCTATATCCTGCTGACGTTGTCGTCCCTGCAAGAGTGACAGGTTCAGGCAGCGCGCCTGCGCTCAGAATGAAGGGATATTTCTGCGAGACACGACGCCGGATATAGCCCAACGCAGATGGTAAAGGCTTGAAGAGCTTGTACCAGCGCAGGCCCTGGACCGGAAGTTCGGTGCCGCCAATGGCCTTCAGGTGTGAAATGCTGACGCGGGCGGCGCTATCGGAAAAGCTGATCTGGTTTGTGCGCGGCCGCAGCTGAAAAATAAGCGACGCAATACCGCGGGGATTGGCATCCTCTGCGGCCATGAAGGTGCAGGCCAGCCGCGCGATCACCCTTTTTTCGCCGATGCGATAGGAAAGCGGCAAGGTCGTCAGTGCGCTTTTGACATTGCCGGCATGATCGACAGACACCATGCTGCCGTTTTCAGGCGTGTAGTTTGGGTGCGAAAACATGAGTTGCGACATGTAGGTGCTGAGGTCGGCCTTGTCCGGCTTCGTGCGTTTTCGAAATACGCTGGCAAACAGGTCAGCGATTTGGGGAACGTCAGCCGGCTCCGCAGGTCTGATCTTGGTGGCGTTATCTGCTGTCATGGCTGGACCTCCCGACTTTTCTCCAGTGAGCGCGTGACATGGACTTTGACGACGATCCATGCCGCCACGACAATGCTCAGCTCAATCATGTAACCTGCGATGAAAATGCCATAGGGCGGCCAAGCCCAGGCGGCGGCTCCGATAAGGATCGCGCCGATGCCGTTGGACAGGTTTAAAACCCATGCGCGTGACGAATGCCGACCTGCCGCTCCGAGCAAATCCACGGCGATAGACCAGACGGCGACCAGAACGATGAGCCACGCCATGATCCGTAGGAAATGCGGCAGAGAGACATATTCCGGGCCGAAGATCAAAGGCATGAAGGAGGCGGAGACGTAAATCACGATAGCCGCCACGAGACCGAGCGCGAGAGCCACGCCGAGAATACGGATCGTCAGGCGAAAGGCATTGTGAATGCCGGTCATGCTGGCCACGGCAAGGCGTGGATAAACCAGTCGGTTCAGCGCATCGATGGCCATGTAGCTGCTGTCTGTAATTCGGCGCGCAACCCCGTAGCTGCCCACCAGTTCGGCACCAGCCACAAAGCCAAGCACCAGCAAATCGACATTCTGGCGGATGGCGCGGAAAATAAACGGCGTCGCGAACAAAAGCCCAAGCCGGATTTCGTCTCGCTCAATGACATATTTCGGACGCCCGATGCGAAACGCGATGAAGGCGTAGAGGATGAGTGTGACGAGATGGGCCGCAAGCTGCCAGGTCGCCCAGCTTTCAACCGTTGAAACATGAAAGGCAAAACAGGCGAACGCTGCCGTAATCGTGCGAATGAAAGCGAAGCCGACCACGGACGCATTGGCTGCCCCGTATTTGCCATGAGCCAGAAAGATGCTTTCGCCCAGCATGATCAGCCGCACCAGCACGACATTGGTCAGCACCAGCTGAAAGGTGGTCAGAACGCTTTGGCTGGTCGTTTCGCCAAAGCTTATGAACTCCGGCAATATGGCGGTGCCGAGTGCCAACAGAACTGCACCGCTGACGAAAGTAAGGATGAGGTTGTGGCCGAAAATACGCGGGAAGCAGCTGGGGTCTTGCGGCACGCGTCGGACAAGGCATTCCGATGCGCCAAGACCGCATAGATGCACGGCGATGCTGGTGATGGCGATGAAAGAGACATAGCGCCCGAATTCCTCCGCGCCGAAGGAGCGCGCCAGAATCGCGAAGGTGACGAGCTGCGCTGCATTGGCAATCAATAGGCTGGCCGAGGACGCGCTGTAGGACAGCAGCATGCCGATCAACCGTGGCTTGTCCTTTTTGTCGCTGCTGCTCATACGGTTCATCTCCATGCCGCAAAAATAGACGTGCTGTAAACTATTTATCAGCGGACTATGTGATTTAGTAAGATCGTATATACTAAAAACGTTTCGTTTTGATTGATATAGAGGTTACGGTAGCGCATGTACGAGTACCCAGCCGAGAAGCGGGCGAAACCCGTTTTTGACGATTCAGCGCCTCGCGTAAGCGTTCATCCACGCGGTTCGACCACTGCCGAACCCTTGATAACGCCTGCAAAACTGCTGATATGGCTCCGGCGTGGCCTGCTGTTTATCGTTGTTTTTGCACTTCTTGGTGGTGTGCTTGCGGTTGGTTTTGGCATGGCGGTGAAGCCGCGTTACACATCCAGCATGGACATTCTCTTGCCGCCGCCCACGGGTCAGGTGGTGCCGAATGAACTGACGACACCCAATATTCAAAGCGACGCGCAAATTCTGGATATTTCCAGCAAGCTGCTGCTGATCACCTCCGGCAATGTCCTGCGTCGGACCGTCGAGCGCGAGAATCTTCAGCAATTGCCGGAATTCAATTCCGCCGTCGATACCGAGGAAGGGCTGTTCAGCTGGTTGAAACCGGCAAGCCCAGCCCCCGCAGATGATGGCGTGGTCGTTGCCATGCGCAACCTTGCCAAGCGCATCAAGGTCGCCCGACAGGGCGGCACTTATCTGGTCTCCATCAGCCTCTGGACCCGAGATTCTGGTAGGTCAGTCAGTGTTCTTTCGACACTGGCCCAGTCTTTCCGGGAAGAGCTGGAGGCAACACAGACCGACCTTGCCAGAAATGCAAGCCAGGCTCTTTCCAACCGGCTTGAGGAGTTGAGGCAGGCGGCAACGCAGGCGGCAAATGCCGTTGTGCAGTTCCGTCAGGATAACAATCTTCAAAATCTCGGTGGCACGGGCTCCGTTAATGTTCAGAGCGTGTCGCAACTGAACACGCTTTTGAATGAGGCGTCGTCGCGACTGTCAGACGTTCAGTCACGTTACCGCCGCCTGAGCCAACCGGCTGCCGATGGCGTGACACCTTCCGACACACTGGATTCGCCGACGCTGATTGCACTGCGGTCGCAATATAGCGTGCTGAAGCAGCAATATGAGGAACTGGCGCTGACTTACGGCACACGTTATCCAAGGCTTGTCAGCGCGCGTGCACAGCTCGGTACGCTAAGGGCTGAAATGGCGCGGGAGACCGAGAGGTCGCTACAGACCATTCAGGTTGATCTCAACCAGGCGGAAAACTCTGTTGCAACGCTGCGCACCCAGCTTGAAGAAGCGCAGAAACGAGTCTCCACCGATGATAGCGCGCAGGTTCAGTTGCAGGAGCTGGAGCGCAACAGCCAGGCAAAATCCGCACTTTACGATACGTTCCTGAAGCGCGTCGGCGAAACCAGTGAGCAGCAGCAGATCAGCGTCTCCAATCTCCGCATCGTAACAGAACCCGTGCCGCCCGAAAAACGCAGCTGGCCACCGCCAACATTGCTTCTTGCCATCGGCGGTGTTCTCGCTGGGCTAATCCTCGGCGTCATCGCCGTTCTGGCAACACGTCTCTTCCTCGTTCTCAAGCAAAACAATTGGCGTTTTGAGCGGGCAGGCTGATGCAGAAAACGGCGGCGTTGGGGGTGGACGGAACAGGGCTTCAGGCTAGGATCAGAACGCTGGTCTTCATGGGCCTCTTCCTGTTTTTCTGGATCACCACCAATCCCTTCGTGGATCTCGTCAGCGTCGAGGCCAGCGGGTCGGATGCCACCGGCGGCTCCAATCTCATCAACCAGCTGACCTTCCTTGTTTTGACGTTACTGACGGTCTATGCCGCGCTCACCCATCCCCTGCGGTCGCGAATATGCCAGCCGCAATGGCTCGTTATTGCTCTTTTCTCATGGTTCCTGATCTCATCCGCTCTTTCGCATTATCCGGTTGATGGGATCAAAAGGACCATCCTTGCCATATTGACCTGCGCCAATGCTGGCATGTTCCTACTGCTCCCGCGCTCCGAAAAGCAGTTCGCAAGGCTGATGCTGATCGGAACGGCCATTACGCTTGGCATGGCCTATTTTGGCGTAATTTTTCTGCCAAGGCTGTCGATCCATCAGGCGGACGAGTTGATCGAGCCCATGAATGCGGGCTTCTGGAGAGGTCAATATTCCCACAAAAATCTTGCCGCCGCCGTCATGCTGGTGGCCGCATTCTTTGGTCTCTATTTTCGCAGTGTCGGTTACAAAAAGAGCGGGCTCGCGGTCATCGTCCTGTCCGTCTTCTTCCTCATTCAGACAGGCGGTAAATCCTCGACCGCCATGCTGCCGCTGATCCTTGGTCTGCAATGGGTCTTCGAGAAATTCCGCTGGACCAGATGGCCCATTGCTGTCGGCGGTATTCTGGCCTTCAATCTTCTGGCTCTCGGCGCGGCACAGTCCGAAGGCTTTCGCGGATTGATCGCGGCACTCGGCGTCGATCCCACTTTCACCAACAGAACCGACATCTGGAAGATCGCCTTTGACGCCATCACCCAGTCGCCCATTCTTGGGTACGGTTTTCAGGGTTTCTGGCAAACCTCTGATATCACGCAGAGTTCTGCTGGTCTGGAAACTTGGGCTGTGAAGGCCTTCAATGGGCATAATGCCTATGTCGATGCCCTGCTGACGACTGGAATTCCGGGGTTTCTCCTGACCATCGCATTGGTGATTTTCGTACCTCTGCGCGCGGTGGGGCGGCTTGGGCCTACTCCGAATAGCCCGGCGCTGTCGCGCCTGTTCATGCGCGTCTGGCTCTACGTCATCTATGCCGGTTGTCTTGAAGTTATCTTTTTCCAGAGCGGCAGTCCGATCTGCTTTTTCCTCCTGGTCTCCATTTTCGGTCTGGAAATGCAGTCGCGCATGAACCTTGTGGAAGAACGAAAAGCCGAGTGGGAGGGGAAACATGCCGTTGCTGTCTAAGGCCGTTTCAAAGCTGCAGCATGTGCAGGATCGCGTCGCGGAGCGGGCCGTCCGCGCCTTTCCCGTTTCCACATTGAACGTGACGTGCACGCGCCCCATCGTGTCCTTCACCTTCGACGACGTTCCAGAAACGGCGCATTCCGCAGGCGCGCGTATTCTTGACGAACATGGCGTCAAGGGAACGTTTTACATCGCGGGCGGTCTCTTGGGTAACAAGGAGGCGGACCGAGAGTTGATCTCGGCTGAAGGCTGCAAGCTGCTTGCGGATGCCGGTCACGAAATTGGATGCCACACCTTTGCACACAGTGCAGTGCGTACCCTGTCGGGCGACGCGCTGGAACGCGATCTCGACCGCAACAGGGACATGCTGGACAGCTTCGATCCCAACATCGGGAGACGAAACTTTGCCTATCCCTATAATCGAGGCTCCCTTCGCCATCGGCAGGCCTTTGCGAAGCGCTATACGACAGCGCGCGGTGGTGGAGATCGTATCAATCGCGGCGTGGTCAATCGCTCCTATCTCTGGGGCATGGAGATCAGGCAGCCGGAAAGCGATGCTCTGGCTCTCACCAGTCAGATCGATGCCGTGCTTGCGCAGCCGGGCTGGCTGATTTTCTTCACGCATGATGTGAGCGAAACGCCGACCCCCTATGGCTGTCGGCGTGAAACCTTCGCCACGCTTGTTCATTACGCCGTCTCAAAGGGCTGTCTTGTCTTGCCCGTGCGTGACGCCCTTCAGCACATTGCAGAATAGGAACGCCAGAGGATGGGAGGGACGCTGCTTGCAATCAACAATTACTTCTACCGTCGTGGCGGCGCAGAGGCGATCTTTCTCGACCAGATGGATATGTTCGAGCGTGCAGGCTGGCAGGCGGTGCCGTTTTCCATGCAGCATCCCAACAATCTGAATTCGGATTGGTCATCCTATTTCATTCCCGAGATCGAGTTCGGTCGCCAAAGCGGCTTGATGACCAAGGTCGAGCATAGTCTCGAGGTCATTTATTCAAGAAAAGCGCGCGCCCATTTGAACCGTCTGATCGATGCGGTGCGCCCAGATGTCGCCCATGCTCACAATGTCTATCACCATATTTCCCCTTCGATTTTTCCGCTTCTGAAGAAAAGGGGAATACCGACGGTTCTGACGGCGCATGACCTGAAACTGGCCTGTCCGGCCTATAAGATGCTATCGCCGCAGGGCATCTGTGAGAAATGCAAGGGCGGCAAAATATACAACGTGCTCGTCAATCGCTGCATGAAGGAATCCGTGGCGCTGAGCGGCCTTGTGATGGTGGAGACGGCGGTTCACCGCACGCTCGGCGTCTATCGCAACCATTTGGACAAGATCATCGTCCCCAGCCGGTTCTATCAGGCCAAACTCATGGAATGGGGTTGGCCGAGCGAGCAGCTTGTCCATATTCCAAACTTCGTGGATCAGTCGATCACCGACAATCCGGTCTCGGTCGATGAAGGCGACTATTTCCTGTTTGCCGGACGGTTAGCACCTGAAAAGGGCATCGCGACGCTGATCAAGGCGGCGGGCCTGTCCGGACAACGTCTTCGCATTGCAGGCACGGGGCCGGACGAGGCAGCACTTCGTGCATTAGCGCAGGAGACCGGTGCGGAGGTTGAGTTTCTGGGCTACATGACGGGGCGGGCGCTGCATAAGACGATTGCTGGTACCAAGGCTTTGGTTTTGCCATCCGAGTGGTATGAAAACGCGCCTGTGAGCCTGCTTGAAGCCTATGCTCTTGGTCGCCCTGTCATCGGCACCAATATCGGCGGCATCCCGGAATTGATCAGGGATGGTGAGACCGGCCTGATTGCGCAGCCGTCCGATTCGCAGGATCTGGCCCGGGTGCTGACCTCCATGAGCGATCTGTCACAAAGCGCGCGCCGGGACATGGGCGCTCGCGGTCGTGCCTGGGTGCAGCAGGATTTTTCGCAGGCTGCCTATCTGGACCGCACGACGACACTCTACCGCGAACTCGGCGTTCGGCCTTGAGGCTTCAAGGATAACGGCTGATGATGACGGCATCCAGCATGTTCATATCCATTTCGGGCGAACGAAACCGATCTGCAAGGCCCGCCGTCAGCATCTTGCGCTTATCTTCGGGGATCGATTTTGCCGCAATCACCTCGATATCCACCCATCCATTTCGCTCGAATGCCCTGACATAGTCGATCGGACGTTTGCGGTTCGGCTGGCCGGGAAAGGCGAGCAGCGAATAGAACCAATCCGAAAACCGGTAGATGTTGTTGGGGTCGCGTTGGCGGATGGCGTTGGTGTGTGTCTGAAGGTCGACGATGTGCAGGCTGACGCAGCCGCTTTTCGCGACCTTTGTCAGGCCATCTATGGTCGTCTCTATGGCATCGAAATGCTCGAAGGCGGCACAACTGAGGATGAGATCGAATGTCTGCCCTTTGCAGAGGGCCGGAATGTCGAAGCTGGCATCCACATGATATTGAAAAGGCGGAGAAAAATCGTCCAGCATGGCATTGGCAGCTTTGATGTCATCAGGCTGCATCGTGCCATTGAAACGCGCAATTGCATCGCGCCTGAAGTCTCCGGTCTCGCCCGCTGCCAGCCTGAAGGCATCCACTGCCGTATAGGACTTCGCGCCATGGGCAAGCAAAAGCCCGCCCGTCGCCAGCGAAGAGCCCGGCCCAAGCTCCAGCACCGCACGGTCTTTCACCGAAACATCCGCAGGCAAAAACCTGAGCCACGATTGCATCACGTCATGGACGTAATCGATCCGGGCATCCCGATCGTCTGCCGATACTGTGTTGGGCTTGCGATACCCCATCAAGCGATGCTTGGCCCAGACGCTGAACAGGATCGCAGCGCCGAAAATTTTGAACAGAAAATTCCGTAAGAAAATTGGCATTTCCAGACCCGTGCAATGTTGAATTCAGCCGGTTCGTCGGCATTTCAGATATTTACGCGCCGATATTCAAGGGCCGCGTCAACATCCATGCAATCGTAGAAGGGAATTAGTTATTTTAGAATTTACTGCAATACATTAAATCTGCAAATGCCGGATCCAATCCAGTGCGCGGTCCGATACAGCGGAGAGGTGTGGTTCGATGCAGTCTTCAGACGTTACATCCAGTGGGTCGCCAGTGCCGATCACGGTCGTTCTCGATCAAGGCACTGCTCGAAGACCGGCGAACCGATATGAAAACATTGATGCCCTTCGTGCAATTGCCGCCCTTGCTGTGGTGGTTCAGCACTTCTTCGGCGATATCATTCGGGAGGCAACGGATCAGCAGGGCATCGCAGTCCATGTTGCCTCGTCCAGCGTCTCATATTTCGATGCCGGTCGGTTTGGTGTGGTCCTGTTCTTTCTCATCAGCGGGTTCGTCGTTCCCTTCAGCATCAAGGGAAGTTATCCGCTACATCGCTTTGCAATATCGAGATTTTTCCGGCTTTTCCCAGCCATGTGGCTGGCGCTTTTCTGTCTGGCTGTTGCGTCGCTCTTCCATGGGCAAATGCCGTCGCTGCCCACATTTTTGGCGAATATGACCATGCTGCCAGCTGCATTCCGGCAGCCATGGATGTCCGGCGCTTACTGGACCCTCACCATCGAACTGGTATTTTACGCCCTGTCCGCAGGCCTTTTTGCATTGGGCGCGCTTTACCGGCCCGCGATCATTGCGCTCTTCGCCATATTGCTCGCGCTGGCCACCGCCATTCCCATCGCTCTGCGTTCCTACGGGACATCGCTGCCGGTACAATATATCAGCCTGCACGTTTCATTCCTCTATCTCGGCTTGCTGCTTCGGATGACGCTGATCGACAGGCTTGCGGGTGCTAAGTTCGGCGCAATATGCGTGCTGATCACGCAGGCCATCATTCTTCTGACAATCGGGGAATTCTCCCTGTCGCGGCAGGATGGTTTCTTTCTGGTCGGCTCTGTTCCGATTCTGACCAGCTATGTCGCCGCACTTTGCGTCTTCGTGTTTTCGGTCAAAACGAGAATGCCAAACCACCCGCTGCTCTCATGGCTCGGCGCGCTCAGTTATTCGATCTATCTGTTCCACGGCATCGCGGCACTTCTGGTTTTTTCGTTCCTGCCGCTCACAGGCACATGGGTGGACTTACCCATAGGGATTACCAGCCTCGTCCTCACCATCCTTATCTCAGTCTTCGTCTACGAGTATTTGGAGAAGCCAATGATCAACCTTGGGTATAGGTTTATTAGGCGTGAGGATAATACTGAGTCGAAGATAGCCGTCTAGAAGACGGGTTTCTACAGCCACGCCGTTTACTATGTCGGTGAGTTCAAAAGGGTGATGTTGCGACCCCACTAGCCTAATCCTCATTTTAAGTTATTATATCCTAATGTTCTAATGTAATTAGGAGCGGGTTATGGATTACGGTCACACGCAAGACGATCAGCCTGCACTTGAGGTGGACGGAGCCGCTGATCGCCGGGATGAAGATAAGCGGATGCTCGATCAAATGCGCATCTGCATGATCGGTCTGCGCGGCATTCCGGACGTGCAGGGCGGGGTCGAAACCCATGTCGAACAGCTGGTTTCCAATCTGGTCGATCTGGGAGCGGATGTGCATGTCTTTGCCCGCAAAAACTATGTAGCCGACACCAAGCCTTACATCTGGCGCGGCATCACCGTTCATCCATTATGGGCACCACGCAGCACCCGGTTCGAGGCGATTTTTCATACCGCCCTTGCCTTGGTGAAAGCACGGTTTCTGCACCCGGATATCGTCCACATTCACGCAGTCGGGCCGTCTCTGGTAGCGCCGCTGGCGCGCATATTGGGCCTGCGCGTGGTCTTTACCCACCATGGTTATGACTATGATCGCGAGAAATGGAATTCGTTCGAAAAACGCGTCTTGCAGCTTGGCGAATGGGCCGGAATGCGCTTCTCGCATGCGCGCATCGCTATTGCCAAACATATTGCAGACAGGATGCAGAAGGATTTTCAGGCGCCCGTACATTTCATTCCGAACGGCGTGAAGGTCGATACACGCAATCTGGAAGATAGCGTTCTCGGTGAATTCGGCCTGGAAAAAGGTCGCTACATCCTGCTCGTCGCCCGTCTGGTTGCCGAAAAACGCCAGCTCGATCTGGTCGAAGCCTTCGCTCGCACCAATCTTAAAGGCACAAAGCTCGTTCTCGTCGGTGGCGGCGATCTGGAGAGCGGCTATGTGACGGAGCTTAAGGCACGCGCCAACGACAATCCGAATGTCGTTCTCACTGGGGTTCAGTCAGGTCGTAAACTCGCCAGTTTGTTCGCAAATGCCGGGCTTTTTGTTCTGCCTTCGAGCCATGAAGGCATGCCGATTGCACTTCTCGAAGCCATGGCGCATGGGCTGCCGGTTCTAGCCAGTGACATCGAAGCCAATCTTGCTTTAGCTTTGGATGACGCCTCATACTTCCCGCTCGGCAACATCCACGCTTTGTCGAACTCGCTGCAAACAAAAATGGAAAACAAATCCGCTACCCGTGCATCTCGCCTGAACGGCTCGCGCATCATGTCGAAATACGATTGGCGGACGATTGGCCTGAGGACGGCTGAAATCTACAAGTCGATTGCAGGCGCGACGCCTCCGAAACCATACCGCCAGCCCAAGCGGCAGCCTGAGCCGGCGACCCGGTGAAGGATGACAGCGGGTCGAGGCGTCGATAACGACGCCTCGCGTGGTTCCTTTTCTCGACGTGTTTTGCAAGCCGCTTAGAGAACAGCGAGCATGCCGCCATCGACATAGATGATCTGGCCGTTGATGTAGTCGGATGCAGAAGATGCAAGGAATACGGCTGTGCCGATCAGTTCCTCAGGCTTGCCCCAGCGCTTTGACGGCGTTCGCGCCTTGACCCATGCATCGAATTCCGGATTGTCGATCAAAGCCTGGTTCATGTCCGTCAGCATGTAACCGGGGCCGATTGCGTTCGACTGAATGCCGTGTTGCGCCCATTCGGCGGCCATGGCGCGGGTCAGCATTTTGATGCCGCCCTTGGCGACGGTATAGGGCGCTACGGTTGCGCGGGCGAGTTCGCTTGTCAGGGAGCCGATATTGACGATCTTGCCATAACCGCGAGGGATCATCCGTTTCGCTGCTTCCCGACCAATCACGAAAGCACTGGTCAGATTGGTGTCGATCACCCGCTGCCAGTCCGCCGTTTCCAGTTCAATCATGGGTTTGCGAAACTGGATGCCGGCATTGTTGACGAGAATGTCGATGTTGATCCCATCTGCGTCAAAGCGTGCGAAGGCTTCAAGGATGGATACTTCCGAGGTCACGTCAAAAGCCGCAGCGTCTGCAGAATGGCCCGCGTCTTTGAACCAAGCAACGGTTTCGGCCACGCGAACCGCATTTGTTCCGTTGACGAGAATGCGTGCACCGGCATTGGCAAGCCCTTCCGCCATGGCTCTCCCAAGCCCGCGAGAGGAGCCGGTGACCAAGGCGGTCTTTCCGGAAAGATCGAAAATTCCAGGGGTGTTCATAGTATCCTCCTCAAAGTGAACTGCGGCGAACCGTCAGGTCCGGGCGTTCGAATAGTTGTGGCAGCAATTCCGTGCCAAGTCCCGGTCCTTCCATCGGCAGGACATAGCCATTTTCGATCACGGGAACATTCGTCACCAGCTCGCTATACCATCCCGTATAAAAAGCCCGCACCGATTCCTGGATCATCGTGTTGGTTTGAGAGAACGACGAATGGACTGCCGCCGCATAGGCAACCGGCCCTGTGCAATCATGCGGGGCATAGGGGCGGTGGTAGGTATCGGCGAGCGAGGCGATCTTGCGGCCCTCGGTCAAACCGCCTGTCCAGACCAGATCGGTCATAACAATGCCGATGGCACCGGCTTCCAGCATGTCCTTGTAGGGAAAGCGGGAGCCCAGGGTTTCGGATGCGCAGATCGGCACGCTGGTAGATGCGGCCAGTTCGGACAGGGCCGAAACGGAGTTCATCCGTATCGGATCTTCGTACCAAGTGGGGTCGAATGCCTCCAGTTCACGGGCAAGCTTTTTGATCGTCGGCAGGTTCCAGAGGCTGTGAAACTCGACCATGACACGCATTTGATCGCCCACCCGTTTGCGGATTTGCTCGAAGGGCTTGATGGCCGTCCGCAATTGCTCGGCGGTGATGTAGCGACCGTCATTTTCGATGGCGGCGGGGTCGAACGGCCAAATCTTCATCGCGGAAATACCCTGCTCAAGCAGGTTTTCGGCAAGCGCGCCCGCGTCGGTCATGAAACCCCTAAGGTCTTCATAGGGACCTTCCGGGTCATCACGAAAGTTCCACGTATCGACAGGCTTGATCTTGTTGGAGCGTACATAGCCATAGCCGGCGCAAGTGTTGTAAACGGGAATACGGTCATGACACAGGCCGCCAAGCATCTGATGCACAGGCTGGTCGCAGACCTTTCCGAAAATGTCCCACAGCGCAAGATCGATTGCGGACGCCGCGCGGTATTCGGCCCCGGTCGATGCTTGCGCCATCGGCAAGTTCACAAGCTCGCGAGAAAGCGCTTCGATGCGCAGCGGGTCCTTGCCGAGCAGACGACTGGCGAGGATATCGTGAATATGCGCCTCTACTGACCCAGCGCCATAAAAGGTTTCTCCAAGCCCGATATGCCCGGCGTCGGTGTGGAGCCGCACCCATAACACATTCGCAAACTCCTCCGTCCGCAAGGTCTCGATTGCGGTAATCTTCATGCAATAATCCTCCCATCCTCGGCGCACTCAGGATGACGAAATGAGTTGTCACCCATGTTGAGCACTGCCGTTGCCTCGCACATGTAACGGTGTTCATGCACCAAAGCAAAATCTGGTAGACCTTACCGTTGAAACGCCTGGACTTCAGTTCTTGACCTCCAGCTGCGTAAAAATAACGCACGCTTGCGACGCCTATGCCCCGTAGCCGTAGTTGACGCTTTCAAAAAGACGAGGTTCATTGCCAAATCAGTATTCATTTGGCCAGTTTGCTTCCTTTGCGGAGCAGGGCGGCATCTTACCAAGGCTTTGACATGAAAATTGGATCGCCGAAAGAACGATATCCGGGAGAGGCCCGTTGCGCACTGACACCTGACAGTGCGTTGCAGTTACAGAAACTGGGACATGAATGCCTTGTCGAGGCCGGGGCCGGAGTGGATGCGGGGTTTTCCGACGAGACCTATCGCGCGGCCGGTGTGACGGTGGTCGAGAGTGCCGATCAGCTGTTTGCGGAAGCCGACGTTATTACCAAGGTTCGCCCGCCTGAGCAGGCGGAGCTTGTAGGGTTGCAGGCCGGCAAAACGCTGATCTCGTTTTTCTATCCCGCCCAGAACAAGGATTTGCTGGAGCAGGCCAAGGGCACAGGCGCCAATGTCATCGCCATGGACATGGTGCCGCGCATTTCCCGCGCCCAGAAAATGGATGCGCTCTCCTCCATGGCCAACATTGCCGGTTACCGCGCGGTGATCGAAGCTGGTAACAATTTTGGACGGTTCTTCACCGGGCAG
This sequence comes from Agrobacterium sp. 20P9.1.2, assembly GCF_057799395.1. Classification (NCBI taxonomy): domain Bacteria; kingdom Pseudomonadati; phylum Pseudomonadota; class Alphaproteobacteria; order Hyphomicrobiales; family Rhizobiaceae; genus Agrobacterium; species Agrobacterium sp. 20P9.1.2. Next base: position 157,239 of record NZ_JBYOKI010000002.1, on the reverse strand, counting down.
GTGACGGCTGCGGGCAAAGTGCCGCCAGCCAAGGTTCTGGTGATTGGCGCCGGTGTCGCAGGTCTTGCAGCCATTGGTACGGCGACGTCGCTGGGTGCTGTGACCTATGCCTTCGATGTCCGCCCGGAAGTCGCCGAGCAGATTGAAAGCATGGGGGCGGAATTCGTCTATCTCGATTTCAGCGACCAGCATCAGGATGGTGCCGCCACCGGTGGATATGCCGCTCCATCTTCGCCCGAGTTTCGCGAAAAGCAGCTGGCAAAGTTCCGCGAACTGGCACCGCAGATCGATATCGTCATCACCACGGCGCTGATCCCTGGCCGGGATGCGCCGAAGCTTTGGCTTTCCGATATGGTTGCGATGATGAAGCCGGGCTCCGTCATTATCGATCTTGCCGCTGAGCGCGGTGGCAACTGCGATCTGACCGTTGCCGACCAGCGGATCGTTTCCGATAACGGCGTCGTCGTCATTGGCTACACGGATTTTCCAAGCCGCATGGCCGCGCAGGCATCCACGCTTTATGCGACCAATATCCGCCACATGATTGCCGACCTGACACCCGGTAAGGATGGCAAGCTCGTCCACAATATGGAAGACGATGTCATCCGGGGTGCGACGGTTGCCTATGAGGGCGAGATTACCTTCCCGCCACCACCGCCCAAAGTGCAGGCCATTGCTGCGGCAAAACCCAAAGCCAAGGTCAAGGAGCCAACGGCTGAGGAAAAGAAGGCGCAGGAGCTGGCCGCATTCAAAGCGCAGACCAGAAACCAGGGCCTGCTGCTGGCAGTGGGAACGGGGCTGCTTCTGCTGGTCGGTGCGGTTGCTCCTGCCAGCTTCATGAGCCACTTCGTGGTTTTCGTTCTGTCCTGCTTCATCGGTTTCCAGGTCATCTGGAATGTCTCGCATTCGCTGCACACACCGTTGATGGCCGTGACCAATGCCATTTCCGGCATCGTCATTCTCGGTGCACTCTTGCAGATCGGGTCAGGTAACTGGCTCGTGGTGATCCTCGCCGCACTGTCCGTGCTGGTTGCGACGGTCAATATCGTCGGCGGCTTCCTCGTAACAAGGCGCATGCTCGCCATGTTCCAGAAGTCTTGAGCGGGTAGGGGAAGATCAACATGACAATCGGAATCGTTTCGGCGGCCTATATCTCTGCGGCTGTTCTCTTCATTCTTTCGCTCGGCGGCCTCTCCGGTCAGGAAAGCGCCAGACGGGCCATCTGGTACGGCATCGTCGGCATGGCGCTCGCCGTCATCGCCACCATTTTCGGCCCCGGTGTCGAAAACTGGTTTGTCATCATCGTCATGATTGCAGTTGGTGCGGTGCTGGGAACCTATGTGGCGCAACGCGTGCAGATGACGGAAATGCCGCAGCTGGTGGCCGCGCTGCATTCTTTCGTGGGTCTGGCAGCCGTCTTCATCGGCTTCAACGCGCATATTGAAGCATGGCGCGTAGCAGGCATGGATGCGGTGGAGCGGGCGGGTCTTGTCGGTTTTGCGGGTATCCTTGCCCACAAGACCCCCGTGGAGCTCGCCATCATGAAGGTCGAGGTTTTCCTCGGCGTCTTCATCGGCGCCGTCACTTTCACCGGTTCCGTTGTAGCCTTCGGCAAGCTTGCGGGCAAGCTGGATGGCAAGGCGAAAAAACTGCCGGGCGGGCATTTTCTCAATGCCGGCGCGGCAATCTTCTCGCTCATTCTTTTGATGATGTATGCGAATGGCGCGGGCGTCTGGACCTTGATCCTGATGACGCTGTTTGCCTTCTTCATCGGCTATCACCTGATCATGGGTATCGGCGGCGCGGATATGCCAGTCGTGGTATCGATGCTCAATTCCTATTCTGGATGGGCAGCGGCAGCCATCGGCTTTACGCTGGGCAACGACCTGCTGATCGTTACCGGCGCGCTGGTGGGCTCATCGGGCGCTATCCTGTCCTACATCATGTGCAAGGCGATGAACCGCTCCTTCATCTCGGTCATTCTCGGTGGCTTTGGTGGCACGACGGGGCCTGCCATGGAAATCGAGGGAGAACAGATCGCCATCGACGCCGATGGTGTCGCGGCAGCTCTCAACGATGCCGACAGCATCGTCATTGTTCCCGGTTATGGCATGGCGGTGGCGCAGGCCCAGCAGGCAGTCTCAGAGTTGACCCGCAAACTGCGTGCGGCCAACAAGACGGTGCGCTTTGCCATCCATCCGGTGGCGGGACGTCTTCCCGGCCATATGAATGTGCTGCTTGCCGAAGCCCGTGTGCCCTATGACATCGTTCTGGAAATGGATGAGATCAACGACGATTTCCCCGAGACAGACGTGGTGATCGTCATCGGCTCCAACGACATCGTCAACCCGGCTGCACAGGAAGACCCCAACTCACCCATTGCCGGCATGCCGGTTCTGGAAGTTTGGAAGGCGCGGCAGGTATTCGTGTCCAAGCGTGGCCAAGGCACTGGCTATTCGGGCATCGAGAACCCGCTGTTTTACAAGGAAAACACGCGCATGTTCTACGGCGATGCCAAGAAGTCGGTGTCGGAATTGCTACCGAAAATCAATTGATACAGATGGCGGCACCTTCGGGTGCCGACATGCCCGCAAGTCAAAGCCGGGAAACCCAGTCGGCCTCAGTGCACGGCTGGTTCTTCGCCTTCGAGAAAGGTCTTGATACCGTCCTTCTCGACGGTTGCCAGAAACTCTTCCCAGGCATCCTTATCGGTCGCAAAAGGTTCGTCCCAGGAGGTCACATCGTCCTCTTCACTGACGACTTCCATCTGCCAGTCCTGCTGGGTGCCAGCAGGCCGAAAAATATCGACCAGTACGGTCACGCCGTCGTCCTCGAATTCACCTGAAAATTCGGAATGTTCCAACTTCTGTTTCTTTGGCATCAGCCACCTGCACCTGTCGGCGCATCCGGCGCCAAATGTTCGGGATATTGAACGGTCTGAGACTGATCGGTATCGAATTCGCCCGGCGACTTCAACAACCGAACGCCCGGCCCGCCCGCTGAAGACGTCTGGTTGTCATCAATAAAGGAGATGCCAGCCGATTGGAGCGCACTTACCACGGCCTGGAGATCATCAGAAACGTCTGTGATGGTCGCGCCTTTGGCCTCTATAGCACGCAACGCATCTTCTGAAATATGCGACGCCCCGGCGAGACCTGCCTGATCTAATCCCAGCAAAGCCCGCGCGGCAGCAATCTGACGGCCTGTGATCTGGCTGTAGTCGCTCATGATAGCAAAAATCGCATGTGGCGCCCTTCGTTGATACTATCAATTATCACCAAGGGCGAAATTGATCAACGAAGGGCTGCGGGCCTTACTGAAAAGAAGCCTTAAGAACACGCGTCCTAGTTGGCACACCCTCTCACGTCATTTGGTAAAGCGTTCGGGGCGGAATGTTGCCAGAAGCGGATGGCGCTTGCCGATCGCCATTTCATAAGCCGTCAATTCCCCGACAATAAGTCCGAGGGTCGCACCGCTGTGGCTGAAAGCGACGTGGCATCCCGGCAGATTGGGCAGCGCGCCGAGTACAGGATCGCCATCGCCGGGTATCGGTTTATGTCCGGCTGCATAAGACGCCAGCTCTAGCTTGGGATGACCTGACAGCACCTTGGAGGCCTCTGCCAACAGGCCATCAACGGTCGTCTGTGCCACCTTATAGGAACCGTCGGGTTGGGTCACAACCTCATCTGCGGCCCAATCCGCATCGATTGCAAAGCCGCCATCTGGTGTAGGTCGAACGGCGACGCGAGGTGTGTTCAGCACCGCCTTCAAAGGGTGGTCGGTAGGCTTTGTCGTTAAAAGAAGAGCAACCGGCGTGCCGTCAACAATCGTTTCGCCAAGCTCCGCCGCCATGGCAGGAACAGCTGGTCCGGTCGCGAGCAGGACCGCGTCAGCGAGATAGGATTTATCCGCCGTCGTCTTGACGCCAACAGCGCGGCCATTTTCAACGAGAACTTGGGCTTTGCCCTCGCCGGTTACGAGCATGCCGCCCTTCTCCGTAAATTCATTCATCAGCAAGGCTATGAGTGAAGGAAGGTCCACCCAGCCTTCGCCCGGGTTGAAGATTGCTGCCCCGCCGGTGATGGCCGTTGAGTCGATGCCGGGTGTCGCATGGGCAACTTCAGAGGGCACAAGATGCCTGGCATCATAAGCGAGCGACACTTCATGAGCGTAGGCCGCTTCGATCTCATTGCCTTCTCCTTCCGGGTCCCAGGTCAGGCCTCCATCAAATTGAAGCCAATCGACCGGGCCAATTTGGCTCGACAATGTCCTATAACGGTCGATCCCTGCCATCCGCAGCAAATGGTAAGGGTTGGAGCGCATGCGCGCCGAATTCAACCATGACAGTGAGCGCCCGGACGCACCATTGCCAATTGGACCGTCGTTGATCAGGGTTACGGAGACGCCCCGTCGCAAAAGCTGCACGGCGGTTGAAACGCCGAAGATGCCTGCGCCAATAATGACAGCGGTAGAGATTGTGTTGTCGAACATGAGATTGTCTTTCACTCAGTTTGTTTCAAAATTCGAACGTGGGGCGCTTCCCCGTACTTTGCTTCGTCACAGGACTTCGGCGAGGAAGCGTTGTAGGCGCGGGCTTTGTGGATCATCGAAGATGCGCTCTGGCGTGCCGGCTTCCACAACGCGGCCTTCGTCCATGAAGACCACCTGATCTGCCACGCGTCTGGCAAAACCCATTTCGTGCGTCACCACGACCATAGTCATGCCACGCCCGCCAAGATCCGCCATGAGGTTGAGGACGCCCTTCACCAATTCCGGGTCTAGTGCGCTGGTTACTTCGTCAAAAAGAATGACTTCAGGCTCCATTGCAAGCGCGCGGGCAATGGCCACACGCTGCTGCTGGCCGCCGGACAGTCCGCCGGGACGGTGATGTTGACGGCTGGCGAGACCCACGTCCGCAAGCCGCGCCTTGGCGATACGTTCTGCCTGCGCACGCGGCATGCGCTTGATCTTCGTCAGCGATAGCATGACGTTGTCGAGGGCCGTGTGATCCGGAAACAGGTTGAAATGCTGAAAGACCATGCCGACGCGGCGGCGCAATCGTTCCGGCTTCATTGCAAGGATGCTGTCGCCGTCAAGCAGAAGTGTCCCGCCCTTGGGTTCTACCAGCCGGTTGAGGCACCGTAACAGGGTGGATTTGCCGGAGCCGGAAGGGCCGATGATGCAGGTAACGCTGCCCGCCTTTACGGTTAAGTCCACGCCTTTCAAGACGTCCAATTCACCATAGGCCATGGTTAGCCCGCGCACATGGAGGCTTCCGCCCTTGAAGGAGGTGCTTGTGTCTTTGGCTTGATTGGCCCGGTCGAGTTCCGAGACCTCTTCCAGTCCGCTTGTAATGGAGGTCGTTTTCTGCTTGCCGATGCGCAGGCGCGTATCGATGGTGTTGACCAGATGTGTCAGCGGCACCGTGATGACCAGATAGAACACCCCGGCCAGCAGCAATGGCGATAGGTTGCCAGTCACAACGGCCTGGTCCTGTCCTACGCGAAAAATCTCGCGTTCGGAGGCAAGGAGGCCAAGGAAGTAGACAAGGCTCGAATCCTTGACGTTGCCAATGAACTGGTTGACCAGCGCAGGTAAAACCCGACGCACGCCTTGAGGCACGACGATGAGCCGCATGCCCTGCCCGTAGCTCATGCTAAGAGCCCGAGACGCTTCCATCTGTCCTCGATCCACGCTTTGGATGCCGGAGCGGAAAATCTCGCCAATATAAGCACCGGCGATGAGGCTCAGAGCCATAATCCCGAGTGGGTAGGGTGATGGCCCGAAAATATCTCTACCGATACGGGCGAAACCCTGACCGATCAGCAGAATGGTGACGATGGCCGGCAGTCCGCGGAAAACGTCCGTGTATATGCGTGCGGGAATGCGCAGCCACGGCGAGCGTGAGATGCCCATAATCGCCAGGATCATACCGATGACGACACCAAAGACCGTGGATGCGAACGCAAGGATCAAAGTGTTCTTGAGACCAACCTTGATCATCGCCGGCAGAACCTCCGCCATCGCATTCCAGTCGAAAAAGCTCCGGCTGATATTATCGAACCAGTTCATATGGTCTTCCTTGGAAGTTTATTATTCGGGGCAAGCGGAGAGTCAGTCTGCCGCTCAGGCCAGCGTTGGGGAACCCGACCTCAATGCGATCGGGCCCGCATGCTACTTCTTGGGAAGATAGGCGTCCGGCATTGGCGAACCTGGGAACCACTTCTCGTACAGGGTTTTCCAGGTGCCATCCTGCATGGCATCGTGCAGCCCCTTATTCAGAGCCGTGCGCAAGCCATCATTACCCTTGCGGATCACAAAACCTGCAGGCGCGTCGAAGCTGGGAATGTTAATAGTGATTTTGAGTGCGGAATAACGGGTTGTGTAGTCCTTGGCTGCTTCGTAATCGAGAAAATGACCGTCGATGGTTCCGTTGTTCAGACCTGAGATTGCAGAATTATTGTCGGGAAATTTGACAAGGTCCGTGCCGGTAAAGTTCTTTTCGGCATAGATTTCCTGCAATGTGCCTTGCACGACGCCAAGGCGCTTTCCCTTCAGCGCATCAGCATTGGTGATCTTGGCGTCAGGCGTAACGACCGAGAGATAACCGGCAAGATATCCATCAGAAAAGTCGACCGTCTGCTTTCGCTTTTCGGTGGTGCCGATGGCAGCCACGGCGACATCGAATCGCCCATTGGCAATCGATGGCATGAGAGCGGAAAACTCCTGACCTGTGAAGATCACCTGATCCTTCTTGAAACCCATCCGCTCGGCGACGTTCAGAAACAGTTCGATATCGAAGCCCGTGAAATTGCCGTCCGCTGTCGTGAAAGTGTAGGGCTTTGAATCGCCCATCGTACCAACACTGATCGTTTGCGGGTCGATCAATCCATACGGATTGTCGGCTGCCTGTGCGGTCATGGCGAGACCGCCGGACAGCGCGAGGCCAAAGGCCAGCGCCGCAGTACGCATCCGGGTTGAAAATGAGAGCTTTGTCATAGCAGAAATCGTCATTTTGTTCTCCGTCTCTGTTGGTTGTTATTGGATTTGGTTTGCAAGAACGCGTGTACGCTCAGTCGGGAGAGTTATCTCCAAACATTGCTTCCGCTGCGTAGAACCAATCTCTTTTATTTGAGTATGAGACCGTTCTCTTTCCTCTTTGAGACCGGTCTCTTATTCACTTGACGATTGTTATATTCGAGTTGACCGCCCGTCAATATCTCTTGTAAAGCTTGGCCCATGAAAGAATCTCAGCCGAAAAATTCAGCCGCGACGGTGGCTGATGTCGCGCGTTCTGCTGGCGTGTCCAAGGCCACGGCTGCCCGCGTCCTAGGTGGCTACGGAACCGTCAGTGAAAAGGTGCGCGAGGCCGTAAAACATGCTGCCAAGGCATTGGATTACAGGCCAAACGAACTGGCACGCAGCATGACGACCGGGCGGTCCGGTACTATTGGCGTGGTGGTGGGCGATATTGAAAATCCGTTCTTTGGGTCGGCGGTGAGGGGAATATCGGACGCCGCGCGCGCTGCAGGCTTCAACGTCGTGCTCGCGAATTCCGGAGAGGATATCGATGTCGAGCGTGCCGCAATCAAAACCCTTGTCGCAAAGCGCGTCGATGGATTGATCGTTTCACCAGCGCGTGAAAACGAAGTCGGCCACCTTCAAGACATCAGCCGCGCTGGGCGTCCGCTCGTCCTCCTGGATCGCGCGATTGCAACGCTCGATGTGGACAGCGTAACGGCAGATGATCGGGAGGCAGCGGAAGCCGTCACGCGGCTGCTGGTCACCCGCGGTCATCGCCATATCGCTTACGTCACGGCCTGCGATACGCCAACGCATCTCTACGGGCGCCCCAGCGATATTCTGACAGCGTCCGTTCGCGAACGTATCGAAGGATTTCTTCATGTCGGTGAGGAAGAGGGAATAGCCGATATGCCGCAATGGGTTCGGCTGGGTGCAACGACGCCCGAAGCGACCCGTAGAATGACGCTCGATTTATTGAACGCAAAGACGCCGCCCAGTGCGATCATCGCGTCCGATAGTCTGATCGCCTTGGAAATATTCAAGGTCGCTCGCGAAGTTGGTATCGCCATTCCGCAAACGCTGTCGCTCTTGACCTTCCACGATGCCACCTGGACGGCGGTAACGACACCACCGGTGACTGTCGTTCGCCAGCCGGTTTACGAACTGGGTGAGGCGGCTGCCCGAATGCTGATCGAGCGATTGAACGGCGAAGAGTGTCCGGCGCGGCGCATCGTCATCCCAACCCAGCTGATCGAGCGGGAGTCCGTCGCAGATATTGCCTAAGGCAAGGCTTGAAAACTCCTCGGTTGACGCTGGCTGAATGTAAGCGCACCACTTTGTTTTTCGCTCAAGAGGTTTTCCATGACGATTCATTCCTCCGCCATCACCGAAAGCGAAGTTCCACAGCAGCGCCTTGCTGCGCGCTATGGCGAGGACCAGGATTTCTCACTGCCATTCTGGAACAGCACGATAGATACTTTGCTGGATCACCGTACTGCACGCGCTTATCTGCCAAAATCATTGCCCGAAGGGACGCTGGAGCTGTTGGTTGCAGCAGCCCAATCCGCGCCTACTTCCTCCAACCTTCAAGCCTGGAGTGTCGTCGCCGTCCAGGATAAAGATCGCAAGGCTCGGCTCGCTGGCTATACCGGCGGCAATGCGCATATTCTGGCTGCACCGCTTTTCCTCGTATGGCTTATCGACCTGAACCGGTTGAGAACGATTGCCCAGCAACATGGCAATGAGGGTGAGGGTCTCGATTATTTGGAAAGCTTCCTGATCGGTGCTGTCGATGCGGCTCTTGCAGCCCAGAATGCTGTTGCGGCAATCGATTCCATCGGTCTCGGTTCATGTTATGTCGGAGGCATTCGCAACCAGCCGCAGGAGGTTGCCCGTGAACTGCAATTGCCGCCGGAAACCGTCGCTGTGTTCGGCCTCACCGTCGGGTATCCAGACCCGGACGTTGTCACCGATGTGAAACCACGACTGCCACAATCTTCCGTACTGTTTCACGAGACATATGCCGGTACCACTGAGACGGATTTGGGCACTTATGACGATGTGCTGAAAGCATTTCAAGCCAAGCAAAAGATGCCACAAGCGGGCTGGACAGCACCAATCTCAAAGCGCATCGAGAACGCGGACGCACTTAAAGGCAGAGCGGAGATGATGACGACTTTGCGGGCGCTAGGTTTCCCGATCAAGTAGGATCGGAGCGTTTCTCGTGAAGAAGCGCAGCTTTGAGTTGGGCTTGAAAGTCACTTCGCAATGGCAGAGACCTCTAGAAAAACCACCAATGTGGTATGCGTCGTGAACTGGTCTCGCTTTTACGCGTTTGATCCATTCGCGTTCTGCCTTTCAGGATCATAAATGACAGATACTCTTGCCCCGCAACGTTTTGTGCTGCTCGATGGAATGCGGGGGCTAGCGGCGGTTGCGATTGTGCATCGGCATGCTGAAGTCTTTTTTGGCAGACCGGAAGCGTCGAGCTACCTTGCCGTAGACTTGTTTTTCGCACTCAGCGGTTTCGTGCTGGCTCACGCCTATGGCGAGCGGCTTGCGAACGGACAAATGAAGCCGCTGAACTTTATGAAGGCGCGGTTCCTGCGGCTATACCCGCTTTATGGTCTGGCGCTGCTGTTGATGACAGCCTTCTTCGTCTGCCTATATGTCCTCGATCTGCCCACGCCTATCGATGATCTTCATCGGAAGATACAGCCTGCAGAACTGGGTTTTGCATTGGTGACAGGGCTGCTGTTTTTGCCGGCCCCCTTTACGCTCACGCTCAACGGTGCGCTGTTTCTGGTTAGCCCCGCGTGGTCGCTGTTCAATGAACTGGTGGTCAACATTGCCTATGCTCTCAAGGGCGCTCGCGCGCATGTAAAGACAATCGGCGTCATTTCAGCGTTGAGCGCCTGTGTTCTCATTATCGCGGCCATCCATTCTGGTAAGCTTCATCTGGGTTTTCGCTGGCACGAGATGTATGCAGGCATGGGGAGAGTATTCTTCTCGTTCTTCGCCGGTGTGCTCATTTATCGCTTTCGCAGTCAAACAATCAAAACCCGTCCGGCGCTAGCCTTGTTGTGCCTATCAGTTGTTGCTCTGGTGTTGTTTCTGCCCATCACCGACGAAATTCGCCCGATATTCGACCTCGTTATCGTGCTGATTGTCTGGCCGATCCTGTTAAGTGTCTCGTCCTCAATCGAGGCGGGCGGGTGGCTTGATCGGGTTTCGAGCTTTCTGGGAACAGCGTCTTACGCCGTCTACGTGCTGCACATTCCATTGCTTGCCTGGACGGTTTTTCTTATTCCCCGCGCCAGTGACGCGGGCTGGGCAATCCCTGCTGGCCTGACCTTTATAGTAGCAACGGTCTGTATCTCATATGCTTTGACGGTATACTTCGACCAACCCCTGCAAAAACACATGAAAAAGCGCCTGAAAACCAGCTCCGTGAGCAAAGTACTTCAAGCGCCTTGAATTTAAGCTGTTTTGGCTTACGCCGCGCCAGCAGGGTCACCTATCGGCAAAAGCGCAGGATCAAGCGTTGGATCGTTCGGATTTTTGCTATCGCCCGGATCTTGGACAGGAGGTGTCGGCGGCTTTTCCTGAACACGGTCAGGAATTCCCGGTGTCGATGTCGGGCCTCGTGGTGAAGATGCCGGGTCGGTCGGGAAGCTATCGTTGCTAGGCATGGTTCCACTCCTCGTTGGGGTCATGCATAAATAACCCGCGTAAGTCACAGGGGTTCCCGAGATTATGCGAACGAAGCGAATACGGGCCGTTTTTACGAAGGCAGGAGCCGGAAATCCGCACCTTCCGGCAAGAGTTGCCCGCCATCGACGACGATTGTCGTGCCGGTTATGTAGCTGGCATCGTCTGACGCAAGAAAGAGGAAGGCGTTGGCGACATCTCTTGGTGAGCCGAGGCGGCCAAGGGGGATGGAAACTTTCATATTTTCGATGAAGGCAGGGCTCCGATGCAGTTGGACGGCTTCTGTCAGAATATTGCCCGGTTCCACACCGTTGACGGTGATGCCATAGGACGAAAACTCCAGTGCCGCAGAGCGGATGAAGCCGTTGATTCCTGCTTTAGTCGCGGCGTAATGGCCGTGGCCGGGACTGGTTACATGCGGGCCGGTGATGGAGGATGTGAACAGAATGCGGCCTGATCCTTGCGCCTTCATCGGTGTCAGCGCTGCGCGCGCTGCGTTGAAACAGCCTCGTAGGTTGACGGCCATCACCCGGTCCCAATCGTCGGGGCTGGTGTTTTCGATGAGTTGCCAGGGATAGATGCCAGCATTCTGGACGATGATATCCAGGCGTCCATGGTGCGACAGTGTGTGGGTGACGGCTGCCACTGCGTCATCCATTTTCGAAATGTCGGTCTGGATGAAATCGACGCCGAATTCCTCCGCGGTTGCCTTACCCTCATCGACCTCGAAATCCGACACCACAACTTTGGCACCTTCCTCAAGGAAGCGCTGCGCAATCGCTTTGCCGATGCCGCGTGAGGCACCAATGACCAGTGCGACTTTGTCTTTCAATCTGTCTGTCATGCGAGCCTCTGGCGAAGTTTCTGTTTGAATGTATCGAGAAGCACGGCCGCCAGCACCAGAAAGCCGTGGATGACCTGCGTATAGTTTGCGGGCAGGCCCATGAGGTTGATGGCGGTGTTGATGGAGGAAAGAAGTAGCACACCGGCATAAACCCCCGGCAGTGAACCAACGCCGCCCTTCAGGCTGACGCCGCCGATGACCACCGCAGCGAAAGCATTGAAAAGCAGCCCAACGCCCAGATTGGCCGTTGCGCCAGATGTGCGAATGGCCAGCAGCCAGCCCGCCAGACCTGCAATGGCGCCAGCCATGACGAAGGCGATGATGAGATTGCGGGTCACGCGAATACCGGCCCGAAACGTCGCTGTTTCATTGCCGCCGATCATCACCAGATGCCGCCCGAATGGCGTTTTCGCCATGAGAACGGAAAAGATGACGAAGCAACTGATCGCGATCCAGGCGGAAAGCGGGATGCCGAGAAAGCGTTCGATTGCAAACCACCGGATGGAAGGCGCAAGATCCTGCGCTGACCTGCCGCCGGAAACGGCCAGCACAATACCGCGCACCCAAATGAAGGAAGCGAGCGTGATGATGAAGGCGCTCATCTTCAGTTTGACGACGAGGACGCCGTTGAGAAATCCGATCAGCGCGCCGATGGCACAGGCGATCAGCAGTGAAACGGGCACCATCAGCCATTCAGGCGAAAGCTTGATGCCCAGCCCGATGCCTGCCGAGCAGAACAGAATTCCCACCGCCATGGCCGATAAAGCCGCCACGGACTCCACCGACAAGTCCATGTGGCCGGTGATGATGACCAGCGCCAGCCCGATAGACATGACACCGAGCACGCTGGAAGCCTCGATGATGTTGGTGAAAATGCCGAGCTGAAAATAGTTCGGGATCAGCGCTGAAAACAGGGCGAGCACGAGGATGAGCATGAACCAGACAAGATTGTCCAGCACGAATTCAAGAGTTGTGCGGGTACGAGGCGTCATACGGCCAATCCGGGATGGGAGGAGAAGGAAGCCGGGGTCGTTGAGACCCCGGATGGACGAACCGCCTTTATTTGACGGATTCGATTTTCGATGTCGGCGGCTTCAGGTTGCCCCAGAAAGCCGGGTCATCGACATTCTCCTTGGTGATCGCCGAACCCGGAATCTTGATGTTGGGGCCCCAGGCCTCGATGGTCACCACGCCCTTGAGACCGAGCACGTCATAGTCTCCAGCCTTGATTTCCTGCTTGCCGACAATCTTGTCCATGAACATGGCAATGGCAGCAGCCTGCGCGTAAAGCGGCTGCTCCACTTCCGCATTCAGCCAGCCCTTGCGAATGAGGTCGAGGCCAACGGGCGCACCGTTTGAACTCATCATCATCACGTCACCGGGCTTTTTGCCAGCGGCCTCAAGCGAGGCAACGGCTGCAACTGATAGGTGGGCTGCATGGAGGAAAATCAGATCGATATCGGGATTGGCCAGCATCTGGTCGGAAACGATCGTGCCCGCATTGCTGGCTTCCCACTGAAGGGCTGGCACAGAAATGATGGTGATGCCGGGAAAGGCCTTCATCTTTTCTTCGAAACCCTTCTGGATGTCGAGCGTATAGGGATCGCCGGGGTCACCCAGCACCTGCAGGATTTTGCCTTTTACGTCGCCTTTCTTTGCTTTCAGCATAGCCTGCGCTTGATCGGCGGCAACATGGCCGATCTCTATCGTTCCCGCCACGGACGTAAAGTCTGACTTTGTGGAGGTGATCTGACGGTCGAACTCCGCCACCGGAATGCCCGCAGCGCGTGCCGCCTCGATGGAGGGTTTCAGTGCATTGAAATCCACAGCAGCGAGAATGATCGCTGCAGGTTTCAGCGCGATGACGTCGTTCATCTGCGATTGCTGCGCGTCGGTTTTGTTATCGGCATTAAGCGTCTTCATCTCATAGCCGGCCTGTTTCAGAAACATTTCCAGCGCGCTGACAGACCCGGTCTGAAACTCGTCAAGCAGCGTTGGTACGAGGTAATAAACGGTGCCCTTGGTTTGAGCGTTGGCAGTCGAAAGCATGGAAAGGCCGAGCACCAATACGCTCAGCAGCATCAATCCTATTCGCTTCATGGTCGTTCTCTCCAGTTTTAGCCGGACCCCTTGTCATTATTGGCCCGCCGGTCCGGCACCGGCGAGGGTTTGCCCTGTGATCATCTCGATCACTGCATCCGGGCTTGTTTGATTGCGCTCGACATCCCCGGCAATGACGCCGTGACGGATGACGACGATGCGGTCGGCGACCTGAAAGGCCTGCTGCATGATATGCGTGATGATGACGACGCCGATGCCCTGGTTGGCAACATGACGGATCATGTCCAGCCCGCGCCGCGTCTGTTCCACGCCGAGTGCTGCGAATGGTTCATCCAAAAGAACCAGCTTTCCGCCCCAGTGGACGAAGCGGTTCAACTCGATGGCCTGTCTCTGACCGCCGGACAGATGCTCGACTTTGGTGCGCATGGAGGGAATGCGCGTGCCTGCACTTGCCAGTGCCTTGGCCGTGACATCCTCCATCGCACGCTCGTCCAGAAAAGGTATGCCTGCGATCTTGCGGGTGATCTCCCGGCCCATGAAAAAATTGCCGACGACATCGACATTGGTGCAGAGCGAAAGGTCCTGATAGACGGTTTCGATGCCCGCCGCCTTGGCCTGCGCAGGTGTTGTCGCGTTATATTCCTGTCCTTCGAACAGCATGCGTCCGGATGTGGGTTTGAGGCCGCCGGAAATGATCTTTACCAAGGTCGATTTGCCTGCACCATTGTCGCCGAGAAGCGCCACGACCTCGCCCTTGCCAATCGAGAAGCTGATGCCCTTCAGCGCTTCAATCGCGCCGAAATTCATTCGAATATTATCGAGCACAAGCAGCTTCTCGTTCATCAGGCATTCCCCTGTTTTCTTAGGTTTCGAACATTTGGCCGTATCGTGGTGAGAGAATGCCGAACACGGCAAGTGCCGCAGCACCGCGAAGCGCGGAGTGCTGGCAGTCACTGGCAATGACGACGCGTGGATATGAGCGGTTTGGACGGACGGACACGGAATTGTTGAGGCCTTCAACGAGCGTCGCCAACTGGTCGATCAAAGGTTGCGGCGCCAGTCCGCCGACGACGACGGTTTCGGGGTCGAAGAGGTTTTCGATGGTGCGGATCGCATTTCGGAAAATCGGTGCGATTTCGCGCACCCATTCCTCTTCCGGTATGCCCCGACGCGTGAAGGCTTCAAGTGACAGATACCGCTCAAGGCACCCGTGGTTTCCGCAAGGACATGGTTCGCCATCTGGCACTGCGGGGATGTGGCCAATTTCTCCTGCATTGCCCCAGGCGCCGCGCATAACGAGACCGTCATGCATCATAGCCCCGCCGAGGCCCACGCTGAAAAATAGATAATAATAATCCGAAAGCTGCTGCCCGAGACCATAAAGCTGCTCCCCGAGTGCGGCGGCCGCCATATCGTTTTCGATAAACGACGGCAGGCCTGTCGCTTCTGCAAGGCGCTGGCGAATGTCCACATTCTGCCATCCAGTCATGGTCGTCGGGCCAACGAAGCTCATGGATTCCACATCGAATGGGCCGGGGAGGGCAAGGCCAGCGCCCAACAACCGGCCAGCGCGCAGGCTCGCCTTGAGTTCTGTCACCATTTCGCCGATCAGGGCAAAGGCCTCGTCCGGTGTGGGGTTTGACGCGTGACGGTGGCGGCTTTCGACGACATCACCGAGAAGATTGACCAGCGCCGCCTCGATGAAAAGCGGCGTCAGGTGAATGCCCACGGCCAAGCCGCCATCTGGATTGATGCTTAGTGTCGATGGCGGAATGCCGCGGCCTTTGGGCTCTTCTTTAACAGAGCGGATGAGGTCATGCTCTTCCAGCTCGCGAACGATGGTGGACACCGTCTGGACTGTCAGGCCCACGCTGTCGGCAATGTCACCGCGTGTCGTCGGTCCGCGCAGCCGGATGGATTCCAGCACGATCCGCCGGTTATACGGCCTTCCAGATTCCTGATTGGTGCCACGCAATGCCATGTCAGAAGTCCCCGAATGAGGGAAGACTGACACCGCATTTCTATTTAGTCAAATGGTTTTCAAAAAAACATTTGAGCTGTTTTCACGCGTTTTGATGAGGAAGCTTTTTTATCAGGTAATCTTTCCGCGCGCCGCGACAGCCCAGTTTTCCGGCACAGATCGTCCGTGGCCTTTGACGATCACGGCATCGACCATATTGGTCACCACGCAGGCATGATTGGGCACGATCCTGATCTTCTGGCCGACGACGAGGCCGATGGGTCCGTTGCTGACCAGACGTCCGTGTTCTTCCGAGAGTTGATCGATGGTGATATCGTCACGACCGACCACATGCCCATGGTTGGTGAGGCCGAAGAGATCGGAGGTCAGCGTTTTGGAGCCAGCGTCTATAATCGCGCGATCCGGTGCTGGTACGGAAACGACGGTCGCCAGAACATGCAACGCGCAATCATCCCAGCCACAGGCACCCCGGGCGACCAGGGAGCGGTCGTTATAGACATATGTTCCCGGTCGATATTCTGTCGTGACCGGTGCATCGGCGGCATGCATCATGGAGGGGCTGCCGCCGGAGGTGATGACCGGAACGGCAATGCCGCGCGCTTCGATCCGGGTTTTAGCCTCCTTCATGAAGCTTTCAACAGAGGTTTCCTGTCCCACTGGTGGAAACGTCATCAGGCCACCAAAGGTAAGTCCCGGCGCTACGTCGATATAGGCCGCCAAATTCTCCGCAGCCTCAGGGGTTAGAACACCGCAGCGTCGGGCCCCTGTATCGCATTCCACGAGAACCGTGAGTGGCTGCGGCTCATTCCTGAACGTTTCCGACAGTCCATCCACCACAGCCGTGCTATCGGCCACGACTGAAAGCGTTACGCGGTTCGCAAGCTCTCTCAGCTTTTCAAGCTTCTCACGGCCAACGATGTTGTAGGTGATGAGGATATCGCGGATTTTTGCCTCGCCCGACATCATGGCTTCCGCTTCAGACACTTTCTGGCAGGTGATGCCAATAGCCCCCGCTTCCAGCTGCATTTCCGCGATTGCGGGAAGCTTATGTGTCTTGATGTGTGGACGAACATTCAGACCGTTGGCATCCGCATAAAGCTGAAACCGCTCGATATTGCGATTGACAATATCGAGGTCGACGAGGACGGCGGGTGTGCTGATGGCAGCCAGTTCTTCAGACGAAAAAGGCATTTTGACCTCGATAGAAATGATGTGCAGCGAGAGAATTGTGGCACAGGCTTAGGTGTGAGCAGGCCCTATTGACAAGTCTTCATGCCCAAGCCGTGATATGTCAATCCAGCGAAACATCCACGGGACAACGGGAACTTCAGATACCCTGTTTCAAATATCAGAAAGAGAGAAACTGATGACGATCAAGCGATATGGTGCAGGCGAAACCGGCGCGGGCGGGCAGGCGCTTCCCTTTGCTCGCGCTGTCGAAGCTGGCGGATGGCTTCATGTTTCCGGTCAAGTTGCCATGGAAAAGGGTGAGATCGTTCGCGGCGGAATCGTTTCGGAAACTCGCAAAACAATCGAAAATCTGATCGCAATTCTCCACGAGGCCGGTTACAGCATCGAGGATGTGGTCCGCGTTGGCGTCTGGCTTGATGATCCCAGAGATTTCTGGAGCTTCAACGGCGTTTATGCGGAATACTTCGGAGAGAACCCTCCCGCACGCGCCTGCGTTCAATCGCGCATGATGGTGGATTGCAAAGTCGAGATTGATTGCGTCGCCTATCGGGCAGACCGCGCGTAACGACGCGGGCCTTTAGTTAGGCCCCGCTGTCGCCTCACAGCGCAATTTCAAAAACCTCGTCATGGGTCGCGACGAATCCTTTGCCTGCGGATGTGACCCAGCCGCGAAACATGCCGGGCGTATTGTATGGGGCTGCGATATTGCCTTGGCCATCCACGGCGACAAGGCCTGCCCCGATGCTGTGGGGCGCCAGATCGTCATGCACCAAGCCATTTGCAGCGGTTTCCAGGCTCTGGTTGAGATAGGATATGCGGGCGGCGATCTCGTGGCCGACGACGTAGCGGATAAACAACTCGCCCTTGCCGGTGCCGGAAACGGCGCAGGATCCGTTTCGTGCATAGGTTCCCGCGCCAATAATGGGGCTGTCACCAACGCGACCGTCGGGCTTGTTTGTATAGCCGCCGGTCGAGGTTGCCGCAGCAAGATGCCCATTGGCATCGAGTGCCACGGCGCCGACCGTGCCATGTTTCTCATTCTCCGTCGCATCAGTGCCTACTGCAGCGTGGGCCTTCATCGCCTCAAGCGCCTCGACACGTTTTTGCGTGGTGAAATAGGATTGCGGCTCGGTTTTTAGACCTTTTGAGCGGGCGAAATCATCCGCTGCGGCACCGGTGAGGTAGACGGCGCGACCGTCCTCCATCAATGCGCGGGCCGCCTTGATCGGGTTGCGGATGGCGCGCGCTGCGCTAATGGCGCCGGCTTCAAGCGTTGTGCCATCCATGATCGACGCGTCTAGTTCATGCACGCCGTTTTCGTTGAGCGCCGCCCCGTGACCGGCATTGAAATGCGGGCTGTCTTCCATCGTGATCAAGGCAGCTTCCACCGCATCCACGGCTTTGCCGCCAGATGCGAGAACGCTGTAACCGGCGCGCAGCGCCTTTGCCAAATCCTGTCTGGCTTCAGCCCATTCCTGTGGTGTCATGCTGTCTTCCGGCAGCACGCCGCAGCCACCATGAATGGCCAATGCAATTTCCGTCATGTCTTGCTTCCGTCATCCGGGGCGGCAATTGCCGCCACTCGCTTTTCAGTTGAAGTCGATATCGCCGATAACGCGCACCCGCGCGCGGCGTGCGCCGCCCGGCAGATAGGCAATCGGAATATCCTCGACTTCCAGGGTCTTGAGCGTGTGGCGTCCGGCGCCTGAGGCAACGGCAGCTTCCTGCGCATCGGCTTCCGCTTTTGCCAGCGCCTCATCGCGGCTCATGCCTGAAAACACCTGGTCGACCTCGCCGGAAACCTGTGCCATGGCGGCACCCAGCGCATTGGCCACTCCGGCATTTTCCACACGAAGCACTTCGGATGCGCCTGGAATTTCGTCCGGTATCAGAAACGCGCCACCGCCCACGGCAATCAGCGGAACACCATCCGCCGAGGTTTTCATCTGATCGAAATTCTCGGCGACCATATCGCGGATTCGGGCAAGGCTTGCCTTCACGAAAGCGGGGTCGAGGTTTTTCACACGGTCGCGGTCGCCCATGTCGATCAACCCTGCCGCAACCGCGATGTCAGAGGTCGTCAATGTTTTGCCGCCAAAAACGCGGGCCTCGGTGAGGATGCGATAACCCACAGACCGTGGGCCGATCTTGCCTGTTTCCGGGTCGATGATTGTGCCGCCGCCCAGGGCTATCGGCAGCAGATCGGGCATACGGAATAGAGTACGCACGCCACCGATATGGACGATGTTGTTCGCCTCGCGTGGGAAGCCTCCCACCAGACAACCGATATCCGACGTTGTTCCCCCAACATCGACAACCATGGCATCGGTCAGTCCGGTCAGGAATGCCGCGCCACGCATGGAGTTGGTCGGGCCAGATGCGAAACTATGGACGGGGTTGGCCGAGGCGACATCCGCAAGTGCCACGGTGCCATCGTTTTGCGTCAGGAAAAACGGCGCGGTAACACCTGCATCGCGAAGCGCATCTGAAAACGCCTGAACGGTTGTCTTGCCGAGTGACTGCAAGGCAGCGTTCAGAATAGCGAC
The DNA here is from genome assembly GCF_057799395.1 of Agrobacterium sp. 20P9.1.2. Classification (NCBI taxonomy): domain Bacteria; kingdom Pseudomonadati; phylum Pseudomonadota; class Alphaproteobacteria; order Hyphomicrobiales; family Rhizobiaceae; genus Agrobacterium; species Agrobacterium sp. 20P9.1.2. Next base: position 137,882 of record NZ_JBYOKI010000002.1, on the reverse strand, counting down.
GTTTTCGCGTTCCAGCAGGCCGATGCGGCCCAGCGTATGCGAAAGCGTAATGCGTGCCTGCGGGATCACCGAACGAACAATTTCGGCGGCCTTCACTTCGCATTCCGTCGTCAGCGGCGAGAATGTCGCGGAGATGGCAATGGAGGTGATGCCAGCGTCACGAATTTTCATGGCCGCTTCGCGGATTTCATCCGGTATCATCGGCACAAGCGGGGTGCCGTCATATTCATGGCCGCCATGCACCAGGAAGATCATCGGGTCGATAGCGGCGCGCAGGTCGTCCGGCCAGTCGCACATCGGTGGCAGGGAAGCGCCTGTCGGTAGCGCGATGCGGATGGCGGCCACGCGCTCCAGCCGTGCTCGCTCCACCACAGCATTGGTAAAATGGGTGGTGCCGATCATGACAGCATCAACCGGGCGACCAGCCGCCTGCGGATGGGCAGACACATGTGCGAGTGCAGCCCGAACACCCGAAAGGACATCCGTCGTGGTTGGGACCTTGATGGAGGTGATGATCGTATCACCATCAATCAGCACGGCATCCGTGTTGGTGCCGCCTACGTCAATACCGATGCGTTTCATGGAAATACCGATCTGAAATCAATGTCGTAACCGAAGGCACGCGGCCCCACTGCGGCTATTCCAGCCGGCGTCGTCAGCAGTTCCGGTGCAGGTAGGGCAACGACGGTTACCCGCTGACCGTAGCGAACGGATTCCGTGCCGATGGCGCTGCCGGATACGGTGTCGAGCAGGCACAGAAGGTCGGGTGTCATCGCCACTGGCTCACCATCACGGAAGGCCACAGCCCATTCGTTCTGAAAGCCCAGTTCCATCCGCGAACCACGGTCTGCATCACTGCCTTCGATGATCGTGCGTCCGCGCAAAAAGCCGCCGGTGGTTTCGCGGGCCACGTCTACGACCTTGCCGCGGAAAAGCTGCTTGCCACCTTCATGATCGAGAACGGCTCTGACCGGATCGTCATGGCGTGCGCGTGCGTCCATGACGGCGCGACCGAGTTCAACTGCCTTGGTGACGGTGTAGTGGATGCCCCACTCTTTGACTTCCTTGCCGGTCCGGGGTGCCTTGCAGGTGGCAGCCGTCGAACCGACTTCGGTGCAGACTTTGCGGGAGATACGCTCCATCCACTTCCAGGATGCTGCGCGCGTTACGATGACTTCGTTGTCGCGAACATCGACCAGCGAGAGCGGAAACATCGGCAGGTTCCCGATGGCAAAAGAGGTCATCTGTGCTTCCGGATAGGCGCGGCCCATGGCATCGGCATTGACCACCGGACGGTCCAGCATGGCTGCGGCGAGGAAGGACGAGATGGCGTTGGATCCGCCGATTTCTACGCTCATGATGGCGCGGAACGGTTTGCCGAGATAGTCTTCCATCACCTCGACTGCACGGGCCAGATGCGCCGGATCGCCCAGACGTTCCTGGCTGACAAGTGGAGCACCCATCATCGAAACGACCGCGACCATATCATCATCGTCAAGCGCCATCGGGTCCATGACCTGTACGCGCTTTCCCTCGGCGTAGAGCCGTCTCAGGTTCAGCGTCGAGATATAGGGATTGCCCCCGCCGCCCGTACCCAAAATCCATGCGCCGGTGGCCAGCGGCTCGATGTTTTCTTCTGCAAATTCCTGAAGCATGTATCACCTTCGGCAATGGCATCTGCGGCCCCGCACGCATGCGGGGCCTTCGTTCATCCGGCTATTACTTGGCCGCGCAATCCCAGTGGAAGCGCGAGAAGTTCAGGTCCCAGCTCTGCATGGGAATGAACTCGTAGCCCTGAAGGCATTTATTTGCGGCATAGCGACGGTTTGGCGAGACGGCCCAGACATCAGGCTGAAGATCGGCAATCTTCGTCTGAAGTTCCTTATATGTCGCGTTCTGTTCGCTGACGTCAGTCGTGCCACGCGCCTTGTCGATCAGCGCGTCGATTTCAGGATTTTGCAGCCATTCCATGGACATCCATGTGCCTGATGCCTTCGAGTGATACTGGTTGTAGAACATCGCGTCCGGCGAAGGATAGGTGGGCGAAATGTTGACCTGGGTCGAGGCCGGTGTCGTTTCTGCCTTGGAGGAAAGTTCGACAATGCGGTTCCATGGCTCAGGCTTGATGTCGAGCGTGATGCCGATCTGCTCGAGATTGGCCTGCAGCATCAGCGCCACTTCCGCTTCAAAAGCGAGGGATGCGACGTAGCTGTTGACCAGCGTGATTTTCTGACCGGCATATTTCGACTTCGCCAGTTCTTCCTTGGCCTTATCGAGATCGAAAACGCCTGGCTGGATGCCGTCATTATGCGCGTCCTTGAAGGCCGTAGACAGCGGTCCCTGCATGTCGAAGCCGGGATAGATCACTTCCTGAATGGTCTTGTAGTCCGTCGCATAGGCAATGGCGCGGCGGACGTGGATATCGTCTGTCGGATAGGTCTTGGTGTTCAGCTTGATAACGAAGCCGCCCGAGATGCGGGTCTGGATGAGCTTGTAGTTGGGCATCTTGCCGATGGATTCATAGGTGTCGTTGCCGAGGCCATGCGAGCTGAGGCCAAGATCGCCTTTTTCCGCCAGTGCCTTGACCGTGGCATCGTCGCTTGTCTGGATGAAGCGGACTTCATCGATTGGTTTGCCATTGCTCCAGCCGCCGAAGTAATCCGGGTTGCGGGCAATGACCATGTCGGCAGAGCGGTTATAGCTCACAAGGCTGTATGGGCCTGAGCCGGCAGAATGTTCTCCGACATAGGCCTCGCCCCATTTGTCATCTGGCTTGGCATTCGCCGTCACCAGCTTTTCGTTCAGCGCAACCATCAGCGGCGTGATCGACAAGAAGGGCGAAAATTTGCGGTCGAGCTTGATGACGACGGTCTTTTCGTCAGGCGCGGTGATGTTCTCCGGCTTGACGAGGCCGACGACAAGGTTCGACGGGCCTTTATTGATGCCGATCAGACGCTGGATCGACCAAACCATATCGGCGGCCTTCAGCGCGGTGCCATCCTGAAACTTCACGTCGTCGCGAAGATGGAAGGTATAGGTCTGACCATCCGATGAAATCTCCCAGGATTTCGCCAGATGCGGGATGACCTCGCCCGAGGGGCTGACTGTGGTCAGGCCGTCATACATATTCACCACAGCCATATAGCCTGTGTAATCGGTAACCTTTGCCGGATCGAGCGAGCTGAAGATCTGCATGGTGTTGACGGCGATGGACACCTTTTCATCCGCTGCCTTTGCGGAAAAACCGAAGTTCAAAGCCATTGCTGTGCCCAGCGCCAAGGCGGCCAGGCGGGAGTCTCTGGTATGTGACGTCATGGAAGTTCTCCTCTTTATATGCGGGAACAGAACGGCCCCGCTTGTTATCAGGCAGCTTTTCGCACCGGCGCGGGCAGGGGCGAGAAATTGATGTCCGGGTATCCGAAGGCTGTTGGTCCCACCACTTCGAGAGCGCGGGCACTGCGCAGCAGATCGTGGCAGGGAATGGCGATGACCGCGACGCGCTGGCCATAGCGCAGCATTTCGGTGGTGATCGGATAGCCGGTATCTACATCCAGCAGAACGATCAGATCAGGCACACAAACCTCGACCTGGCCGTTGCGGCGGAAGATCAGGAACTCGTTTTGAATGGCGACGCCAGCGGTCTGGCCGCTGAAATCGTCGAAGCCTGCAAGCTCCAGATCACCTACGGAAAAACCGCCTCGCAGGTGCCGTTTCAGGTCGGTGATCTTGCCATTGAAGATGCGTCGGCCACCTTCGAGCGTGCAGACGGCTGCAATCGGGTCTTCCTGCGCCTTGCGGGCGTTGATAACCGCTTCACCCAGCGCGATGGCCTTGGTGTAGCTTTTGGGAATGCCATATTGATGCACATAATGTGCCTGCATCGGCGCGGTCGCCAGCATCGCGCCACCGCCTTGCGCCACGACGCAGGCGCGCGCCATGCGCTCATGCCAGACTTCCGAGACGGCGTGGCTGAAGATCACCGCATTGCCGTGCAGGTCGCACATGACAGATGGCGTGGAGCTATGCCCATAGATCGAGAATGTCGTCATCTGCATTTCCGGGAAAGCGCGGCCCATGCCATCGCAATCAAGGATCGGCAGGCCGCCGAGGGCGGCGGTTACCAGCGGGTTCATGGAGTTTGCACCGCCGATTTCTTCGCAGACGATGGCATCTATGGGCGTGCGGATCAGTTCTTCCATGGCGCGCAGGCAGCGCAGGCCTTCGCGACCCTCGCGTATGCGCTCCACGCCAACCACCGGTGCGCCGATGCCGCCGAGAGACATGCAGAGCGCATCGGGTTCGATGGCATCAGTCGCGAGTATCTTCATCTCGTAACCGGCTTTCATGGCTTCCAGCACCAGCAACTTGCCCTGATAGGGATTGCCGCCGCCGCCAGTGCCCAGAATACCAGCGCCGATTTCGAGAGCGTCGAGGTCTTCGCGCGTCAACGTCCGCAGATCGGCCTCGTCATATTTCAGCTTGCGCGTTTCAGCCATGGTGGCCTCCCATTTCTCCGACGACTTTCACATGAATGCGGGTGGCATTGCCTGGCAGGTAGGCAAGCGGCATATCTTCGCGCTCGATGACCTCAAGCGTTTCGGCCATGGCACCTGCCGCAATTGCCTTTTCACGGGCCTCGGCTTCGGCCTCGGCCAGGGCGCTTTCGCGGGTACGACCATCGATCAGTGAAAAGACGCGGTCCGTCTCGCCGCTGATCTGGGCGATGGCGGCACCCACGGCATTGGCGACGGCAAAGTTCTCGGGGCGGATGACGTCGAGTTCACCGATGCGGTCGGGCATCAGGATCGATCCGCCGCCCACGGCAATCACAGGAACCGGGGTGTTGGAAATGCGGCTGCGTTCAACGCAGGCCTCAAGCATGGCATTGATCTTCGCTACGGCCGCTTCGACTAGCTTGGAATCCAGCCCTTCTACGAGCTTCCTGTCGCCAATGTCAGCTTTCCCGGAAGCGACCGCGATATCGGTTGCCGTCAGGGTCGAGCCGCCAAAGCAAAGGGCATCGCCGCGCACGCGGTAGCCGACGGACTTTGGGCCGACAGTGATGCCCTTGTCGCCATTCACAACCAGCGAGCCGCCGCCCAGACCGATAGAAAACACATCCGGCATACGGAAATTGGTGCGCACGCCGCCAATATCGACGGTGGTCGAAGCCTGACGCGGGAAGCCATGTGACAATGAACCGACATCCGACGTCGTGCCGCCTACATCGACCACGACCGCGTCCTTTAGACCGGTGAGGAAGGCAGCACCACGCATGGAGTTGGTAGGCCCCGAGGCAAACGTCAGAACCGGGAAAGCCCGCACGACATCGGCAGCCATCAGGGTGCCGTCGTTCTGGGTGATGTAGAATGGGCAGGTCAAACCGGCGGCGGCGAGCGCCTTGCCGAAAGCCGTCACGGTGCGGTCTGCCAGCGAAAGCAGGCTGGCATTCATGATGGCAGCACTTTCACGTGCCAGCAGGCCATGCCGACCGATATCCTTGGACATCACCACCGGCAGGCCGGGGCAGCGCTCCTGCAGGATTTCCTTTGCGCGTTGCTCCATGGCGTCATTGATGCCGCTGAACACGCAGGTCACGGCGGCAGCCTTGAGGCCCTTGGCGCGGATGTCTCCAGCAATGCGGATGATGGCATCTTCATCCAGCGGGGAAATTTCGCGCCCGTCGAACTCATAGCCACCTTTCACCTGATAGCCGTGATTGCCGACGATTTCCCGCAGGTCGTCCGGCCAGTCCACCATTGGCGGCAGGCCGGCGCCTGACGGCAGGCCGAGGCGGATCGCCGCGACCTCTTCCATATGACGCCGCTCGATCACCGCATTGGTGAAATGGGTCGTGCCGATCATGACGGCTGAGATACCACTGCGGTCGATACCGGATGCGGCGATGACTTTTTCCAGCGCTTCGATCACGCCAGATGTCACATCCTCGGTGGTCGATGCCTTGACCCCCGCTAAAACGGTTTTATCTTTCAGGACAACGGCATCCGTATTGGTGCCGCCTACGTCGATTCCAACGCGATACACGTTAGTTCCTCCTCAATCAGTCTGTCGTTTTGACCAGGAAGCGCTGACGCTCCTCGGTGGTCACAATCGGTTTCAGGCGCTCTTCTTCGTCCGTTACGACGGGAATTGCGGCAATCAGGGCGCGGGTATAGGGGTGTTGCGGATTGGCGAAGACATCACCGGTTGGCCCGTCCTCGATGATTTCACCCCGCAGCATGATGGCGATGCGCGAGCAGAAATTGCGCATCAGCGATAGGTCGTGCGAAATCATCAGATAGGTCAGCCCGAGTTCTCGGCGCAGTTGTTCCAGCAATTCGATGACGGTCTTTTGCACCGACACATCCAGTGCTGCGGTCGGCTCGTCCAGAATGAGAATCTTCGGTTCGGCAGCCAGTGCGCGGGCAATTGCCACGCGCTGCTTTTGCCCACCGGAAAGCTCATGCGGATATTTCGCCAGATAAGCCTGCGGCAATCGCACCAGATCCATCAGTTCCGCCATCCGGGCTTCGCGCGCTGACGCGTCCATACCGATGGATTTCAACGGCAGTGACAGCGTCTGCCGAACCGAGCGCTTGGGATTGAGCGACGTACCGGGATTTTGATAGACGATCTGCGTCAATCGCTTGCCGCGTTCCGGCTGCGGTGCGTCGATGGCAAGCACGCCCGATGTGGGCGTCACCAGCCCCATGATCATGCGCGCCACGGTCGTCTTTCCAGAACCGGATTCGCCCGCAAGTCCGAAAACCTCACCCTCGCGAAGGGTGAGGGAAACGTCCCGCACCGCATGATAGCCGTTGCGTCTGCCGAAAATCTTGTTCAGGCCTTCGATGCGAACGATTGGCTGCCGGTCGCTTTGTTGCGCATCCTTGACCTTTGATCCGTAAAGGGGTGGGACGGCGTCCAGCAACGCGTTGGTGTAGGCGTCCTTGGGGCTGTGGAGAATGTCCGCACAGGCACCGGTTTCAACGATGTCGCCATGGTGCATCACCACCACGCGATCCGCCACTTTGCGCACGACACCCAGATTATGGGTAATCATCAGCAGCACCATGTTCTCTTCGATCACCAGCCGGTTGATGAGATTGAGAATCTCGTCCTGCGTGGTCACGTCGAGCGCCGTGCCGGGCTCATCGGCGATCAGTAGTTTCGGGCGGTGTAACAGTGCCAGACCAATCAGTACCCGCTGGCGCATGCCGCCGGACAGTTCGGACGGATAGGCGTTCATGATGCGGTCGGTATCGGCAAGCTGCACTCGGCGTAGAACTTCCGCAATACGGGTCCGGCGCTCGGCCTTTGGTGATGAGATGCCGTTGCGACGATCCGCAAACCGCATGACGTCATCTAGGTGAGTGCCGATTTTGAACACTGGGTTGAAGGACGAAAGCGGGTCCTGCATGATGAGCGAGAAAGCGGTGCCTTTCAGTGCTTCGCGTTCAGCAGGCCGCATGTCCAGAATGTTCTTGCCGCCGACAAGGATGGAACCGGAGGTGATAGCCGCGTTTTTCGGCAAAGTGCCGATGATCGCCTTGGCCGTGACCGACTTGCCGGAACCTGTTTCGCCGATCAGTGCCACGCGCTCACCCGCCGCAACGGTAAAGCTGACATTGCGCAATACCTGGCGGATGCGGCCATAGGTGGTGAAGGAAACGTCGAGGCCTTCGACTTTGAGAAGCGCTTCGCTCATGGATCAGTTCTCCACGTCAAACATGTCGCGAAGGCCATCGCCCAGCAGGTTGAAGCCCAGGGTGACGTAAAAGACCGCGGCACCTGGGCAGAGGACCTCCCACCAGAAGTCAGGCATGAACTGACGACCGTCTGCGACCATAGAGCCGAGATCCGGTGTCGGTGGCTTTACGCCAAAGCCGAGGAAGCTAAGGGTTGCCCCGAACAGGATGACGAAGGCCGCATCCAAGGTGGTCTTGACCGAGATGACCGATACGCAGTTCGGCAAAATTTCGCGAAACAGAATGTGCATCGGTCCTGCGCCGGCCAGACGCGCGGCCTCGATGTAATCTTCCGAGGCGATGGATTTAGAGACGGAGTAGATCAGCCGTGCGTGCCAGGTCCACCACAGAAGCGTAATCGCAATCATGGCGTTGGTCAGTGTCGGTTCCAGAAGGTTGGAAACGGCAAGCGCCATGACCAGCGGCGGCATGGCCAGCATGACATTGGTCAATCCGGTGATGAGCTTTTCCGTCCAGCCACCGAAATAACCAGCGATCAGACCCAGAACGGTGCCGATTGGGACGGAAATGCCGAGAACGCCGATGACCAGAAGCAGTGACACCCGCAAGCCGAACACGGTGCGTGAAAAGATGTCGCGTCCCGCTTTGTCGGTGCCGAACCAGTGAAGGGCATCGGGAGCCAGATGCCGGGCACGGAAATCCACCACAGCGCCGACATGTTTGGGGTAGGGCGTTAGCCAGGGTGCGAACACGGCGAGGATGACGACGGAAAGCAGGATCAGCGCGCCGATGACCGCCGTCGGATTGTGGCTAAAGCGATACCACATGATATATCCGGCACTCAGCGCCCGGTCGGATGTGTCGAGCATTTTCATATCGGCCATCAACGTGCCTCCTTTCGGCCCAGGCGCGGGTCGATGATCGAGATCAGGATGTCGACGATCATGTTCGCAACGATGAAAAACAGGCCTGCAACCAGCACCACGGCGGTCACGGCGTTGAGATCTTTTTGCAGGATCGAGGTCAGCCCGTAGGATGCGAAGCCGCCCCAGGCGAACACCATCTCGATCACAAAGGCATTTCCAATTAGCGACGCGAATTCCAGCCCCATGATCGTCAAGGGCGCGATGGAAGACAGCTTGAGCAGATAACGGAAGATAATCACGCGCTCAGGTACGCCGAAGCTTTGCAGCGTCAGCACATGGTCCTTGCGCTGGTTTTCGATCATCGAGGAGCGGGTGATGCGGGTGATCTGCCCGATGCCGGCCATGGAGAGCGCGAAAGCCGGAAGTGCAAGGTGTTTCAGCGCATCGAGCACCACATCGAAGCGGCCAGCCAGCAAACCATCCAGTATCAGAAAGCCCGTTGGCCCGCCCTGCCAGCCCAAGGAGTGATCAAGCCTGCCGATGATGGGCCAGCCGGAAATGAACTTTGCTGCCAGCAACTGAAGCGTAATGGCGAAAAGGAAGCTCGGGATGGTGACGCCGGTGAGCGACAGTATCCGACCGATATGATCGAGGCCTCTGTCCCGGTAGTGCGCGGTGATTACACCAAGCGGTATGGCGACCAGAAACATGAAGATAACAGAGACGAGAACCAGTTCGACCGTGGCCGGAACTGTCTGGGCAAGGTCCGTCGTTACAGGCCTCTGAGAGACAAGTGACTGGCCGAGATCACCTTGCAAGGCGTGGCCGACATAGTCGAAATATTGCAGCGCCAGCGGCTTGTCCAAGCCCATCTGAAGGCGCAACGCCTCCACCTGTTCTGGTGTCGCCGCAGGGCCAAGCGCCATGCGTGCCGGGTCGCCGGGCACCACACGTGCCAGTGTGAAAATCATAATCGACAGAGCAACCATGACCAGCACGAAGGTGCCAAGCCGGGTCATGACTGCCAACAAAGGATGTTGCTGCATCGGGGAGGCTTTCTTGGTTGTCGCTTCCTGATGAAGCGAACATCCCCCGCAGATCGGATGACAGCAATCCGAAAAAGGTATAGTTTTTTTGCTTTATGGTATAGGTTTTTGACGCAGTTTCGCCTATTCCGATTTTATGACTTTGATCATCCAACGCCCGGTTTTGTGCTCGCGCATTCTAAGCAATGAAGCGGGCGTCATCTTTCTGCGCGCCCCTGCGGGTGCTGGTAAGACAATGCTGCTGAACACGGTGGCGGAGCATGTAGGGCGACACGTTTGCACGTCCCGCCAACCGGGCGTGACGGATGTGCAGGATGGCTGGCTGTTTTGGGATATTCCAGTTTCTGTGCGAACGGCACGGCTGCCGGCTGGGGTCATCGAGATCGTGCGAACGCTGGTGATTGCGTGCCGTCCCGAACAACGCATCAGCGGTCTGGCGCGGCAAATATTGCATTTCGGGTCCGACACGATCCATGCGGACGATCTGACGCTGAGCGATGGTGAACTTGCAGCTCTGCCGATTACAACCGCGGCCCGCATGCGCAACGAATACGCGGGTTGGCCAGCATTTCTGGGCCTTGATGAGGGCGTAGATGAGCCGACGCGGATCGACTATCTGCGAGAGGCTTTTCTCGCCCACCTCTCGCCATCACAGGCCATGGCGCTCAACCTATGGCTTGAAGCTCCCACAGCCTCCGAAAATGAGCCTTGGACCAGTCAGTTGCCGCCGTTTTTGATGCGTGAGCCGCAAAAGCATACCGAGCTTCTGCGGCTTCTGTCACTAGCCGTTCGGGAGCGCCTTGCAGCTTTTGAGACCGGCAGTGCCGTGGTCGAACTGGCATCGGCACTGGAAACGTCGGGGCAGTCGCTGCGCGCCATGTCCCTTCTGCTCGATCATGGATACGAAACCCACGCGGCACAGATACTTGAGCGCGCCCATGGTCGCGAACTGATTTATCGCACCAGTGTCAGTTCATTTCAGGACATCATCACCCGCTTCTCGCGTGAAATGATTGCCACGAATGAGACGGTGTTGTTTGCCGTCTGTCGCTCGCTCCTCAAGCAGGGAGAACTTCAACGCGTTCGCCATCTCGTCAGCAAGCATCTCGGCTCGGATTATCTCGATCCGCTCAAAGTGCTGTCGCTTGGATCAAGATTTTCCTTCGCCGCCCGCACTTTCCGCCTCAATCTGATGATCAGCGAGGATTTGACCCCAAATGATACCGTGATCAACCGGCTTGGGGAATTCATGGCTGACTATCCCATGGGGGACCATGGCAAATGGGCGAGCTATTACAACGCACTTCTCGAATTCGAAATTCGCCGCCGCAATTTTCGAGAGGCGGAAGCCGCTGCTGCGCGCGCCCTCATTTACCTGCGAAAAATGGGCGGTCAGCCGCTGTTAGAGTTCTTTATCCACCTGCACCAGATCGTCCTGCGCCTGATGAGCGGCGATGTGCTGATGGCGCGGCACGCAGCGCAAGATGCCCGCAACAGGCTGGGACAGGTCAACCACGAAGCCGAGACGGAGTTTCGGATGTTGCGGCTTGCGGACGCCTGCATCAACTATGAGGCAGGCCGCTCGCATGATCTTCTGCAATTCGTGCAGAATGATTTCGAACAATTCGCGGCATCGGAAATATGGCCGAGCCTCATGCAATTCGGCTTGCATTATGCAACGCAGGCCGTAATCGATCATTTCCCGACGACCATAAGGCCGGGGTTTCTGGATGGCCTTTGGATTCATCTGTCAGAAGGGCTGCAGTTCCATGCGATGATGGAAATCCGCACGGCCATCGCCTATCAAAACACCAACCGCTGGGCTGAAGCCGCTGCAACACTGACGTCGATCCGAATGCCCATGGGCCGGAACTGGGTGGAAACCGCGCAGGACGAGCTTTCGCGCCTGACGCGGCGGGATGAGATTGCCTATGTCATGGCATGGCTGCGCGACGCCGTTCACCTGTGGACGCCACGCCCGTATCTTTCCCGCCAGCTCGATGCCCTGATCGCCAATCCAAAGGTGACCAATCGCGAGAGGGTCGCCCTGCACATATGGCAGAGCTACACCGCTCACCAACGCCGAGATAATGCCGCAGCGCGCTCGCATATTCTTCTGGCGCTGGAATCGGCCAAACGTCTCGGCTGCCACGGCGTGCTATCCGAAGAGCGGATATTTCTGTCTCCTCTCTTGGAAAATCGCCGCATCCGCAGCTTCATCGAAACCTCATCCGATGTCCGCGCTGCGCTGTCGATCTTCGCGTCCTCCATCAACTCGCCCCAGGCACGCGCCTTGCACGGCGGATTGTCTCAGCGGGAGGTGCAGATGTTGCAATTTCTGGCGGGTGGCATGTCCAACAAGCGCATCGCGCAAGCCCTCAACATCTCCGAAGTGACGGTCAAGTTCCACCTTGGGAACCTGTTCAAAAAACTCGACTGCAAACGTCGTGCAGAAGCAATCAGGGCAGCGACCGCACTGGGCTGGCTTTAAGAAAGCTTGCTCACGTCATCCAGACGTTGACCTAGCCTCCCTCAAAACATCCCAACATCGCCGTTCGTCGGTTCGCTGCCATAGCTTTCACCCCGTAACTGCTCGAAGGGCAACCTTGTCGTTTCGTGGATTGACTACGTCTATGCGATTCAATATTATGTATATGTTCATTATAGCGAACGATCTGGGAGGATTTGTTTTTGAGTGGTCGCGGTGTCGAGCGTGTTCTTGATATGATCGAGTGGTTTGCCGCTTCGACCGGACCTGCTGGCCTTTCGGAGATTGCAAACGCTCTCGCGATGCCGAAATCGAGCGCGTTGCAGATGCTCCAGTCGTTGACGGAGCGCGGTTATGTTCACAGGCTGGGAAGTGGTGAATATGAGTTGCGGCGCCTTCCGGGGGAAATTTCCTCCGATGGCCACAACTACGGTGCGCTGATCGCGCTGATATCACCCTACATCCTCCAGGCTGTAGAAGAGACCGGAGAAAGCGGCTTTGTCGCCGTTCTGGAGGGGCAGTCGATCCGTTATCTCAACAAGGTCTTGCCGAAGCGCGAGATATTGTACGACCGTGATATCGTTCCGACGCGGCCCGCGCACAAGGTTGCGAGCGGTATCGTTCTTCTTGCCGCTGGCAGCGGCACGAAGATTGATCATTATGTGTCCGCGACCTCCCTTTCGGAGCCCGAGCAAACGAAACTTCTAGAAGCGGTGGCAAGTGCCCGGGCGTCTGGCTTCTATCTCAATCCAATGGGTATCGTTGAGGGAGCCGCGGGTGCGGCGGCGCCAATCCTCGGAGCGAGTGGCGAAGCCGTTGCCGCATTCAACATCTCCGGTCCCCAGGCAAGGTTCATTTCAAATTCCGGCCGCATCAGTGAAGTGGTCAGAGAAACTGCGGTCGCAATCAGTGAGGAGCTGGCGCGTCGCAGTCGTCGCCTATCAAAAGGGAGGTAATAACAATGAAATTCACCACGCTTTCGGCCATTGCCGGTTTGTTTGCCGGCATTGCCAGCATTGCCCAAGCGCAGGAAGTCCCGGCCGGCTATCCAGCCGATTATTCTAAGATCATCGAAGGTTCCCGCACCGAGTCAGGGGTCATGATCTATTCCAACATGGCCGATAACAATTGGCAGCCCATCATCAAGGGCTTCAATGCCAAATATCCGTGGGTAAAGGTCGAGACGGTCGATCTGGGATCGGGCACCGTGCATTCGCGTTGGGAGGCCGAAAAGGGTTCGAGCGCACGCACCGCCGACATTCTTGTTTCCGGTGCCAACGACCGCTGGGCATCCTATGGCAAGGATGGCTTGATGGAAGATTACAAAAGCCCTGAAATCGCCAAGCTTCCAGAGTTCGCACATCCCTATCCCGGCGTGAATGTGCTCTCGACCGATCCGCTGGTCATTACTTATAACGCAGCGCTTCTTCCAGATGACAAGCGCCCGAAGGGTTTCTCATCAATGGTTGCTGCGGCCACAGCTGATCCGGACACGTTCAAAGGAAAGATCACCACTTACGATGCCTCGCGCAACAGCTTCGGTCTCAGCGCGTGGTGGAGCTATATGAACAAGAAAGGTGAAGAGGGCTGGAGCGATTTGCGCAAGATCGGCCCGATGATCCGTGGCGAAACATCCGGTGGCCCGATGAATGAAAAGATCGCTACCGGCGAGTATCTGATGGGCGTTGCGGTTTCTGGCATCACCATTTTCCCGCGCCTAGAGCAGCCAGGCGGCGAGATTCTCGGTTTTGCTTTCCCCGATGACGGCACGATCATGATGCTTCGCGGCATGGGTATTCCCAAGGGTGTCGCCAATCCGAACTCTGCCAAGCTGTTTGTCGATTACGCTTTGAGCCAGGATGGCCAGACGCAGGTGGGCAAGGGTGGTCTTGTTCCCTACCGTGAAGATGTGCCGGAAGACCAGGTGCGTTACACGTTCCAGAAAATCGGCGGCATCGTCGGCAACGACAACATGATCATTGCTGGCTTCGATCAGCGCTTGATTACCGAAGCGGGTCCCTTTGTCGAGAAGTGGAACGCGGCAATCGCTGGCCGTTAAGGCCGTGCTTCGAGGGTCAGCCGCCTTTCGGTGGCGGCCCTCCTACCAACCCTGACAGGAAAATTCGATGACGGATATCAGCCACCCCGGCGCGGCCGGAAGGGGGATAGACCGATCGCGTGCGATCTACTGGGGCGTTGCGGCGCTGACGACGATCCTCGTATTCGGTCCGATCACCCCGATCATCTTCCAGGCCTTCCTCGACAAGCCACTCTATGACGACACGGCTGTCATGACGGTCGGCAATTTCAGCCGCCTGTTCAGTGAACCTGGCATGGCAGGCATATTCTGGAATACGCTCTATTTTGGCGCGCTGACCATGCTCGTTGCGCAGCTCTTCGGCGCAGTCATGGCCGTTCTCGTCGGGCGCACCAATCTTCCGGGTCGCAAGTGGTTGGGCGAGATTTTCATCTGGCCGCTGTTTGTGTCTAACCTCGTGATCGCCTTCGGCTGGTTCACCATGTATGGCCCTTCAGGCTTCATGACGCTCGCCGCCAAGACTTATCTCGGTGGCGCGCCGTGGAATCTTTATAGCGTGACCGGCATGGGCATCGTTGCGGGTCTCAGCCAGGCGCCGCTGACCTATCTGATGTGTCTTGCTGCCGTGACCAAGGCCGATCCGCTTCTGGAAGATGCGGCCCGCTCCACAGGGGCTGGCCCGTTCCGCGCGCTGTTTTCGGTCACCATTCCGATGATCCGTCCGGCCATCATCTATTCCGCCGTGTTGAATTTCGTTGTCGGCATCGAGATGCTCGCCATTCCCCTTCTGTTTGGCGGCCCGTCCGGCATACAGACGGTAACGACGTTTCTCTACAATGCCGGCATCAACGCCTCTGTCCGTCCGGAATACGGAATTGTCGGTGCCGCAGCCGTTATTCTCTTGATCGTGGTAGCCTTCCTTGTGTGGCTTCAAGGCTTCCTGATGAAATCCTCAGGTCGTTTTGTCACGGTGCGCGGCAAGGCCAGCCGTCCATCGACACTGGATCTTGGCGCATGGCGCTGGCCCGCTTTCCTCTTCGTTTTTGCCTTTGCATTTTTGACGATCATTTCGATCTTCGGAGGCATCTTCATGCGATCGGCGGTCAGCTTTCTCACGCCGCTCATTCCCTTCTGGAAAGTGCTGACCACCGCCAATTTCGAACATGTCTTGGGTTCAGCCAACTATGTAAGATCGATTGTTAACTCCGTGCTGGTCGCCACGATTGGCGCAGCCATCGGCACTTTCTTCATTCTTGTCATCGCGCTCGTCGCGCGCCGCTCGGACTTCCGTTACAGGCGGACGCTCGAATATATCGCGCTGTTTCCGCGCGCTCTGCCGGGTATCATTGCGGGCCTCGGCTTCTTCTATGCGGTAATCTGGCTGCCGGGAGCCGATGTCATTCGCGGCACCATCGCTGTGCTGATCCTTGCCTTCATGATCCGCTACATACCCGTTGGTTTCGGCGCTATCGCTCCGGCTCTTGCTCAGGTCGGTGAAGAGCTGGACCGCGGGGCACGTATTTCCGGTGCGGACTGGTGGACCACAGTGACACGCATTATCGTGCCTATTCTGAAGCCCGCATTGTTCAGCTGTTATGCGCTGCTCTTCATCCACTTCTTCAAAGAATATGTGACGGCGGCCTTCCTCTATCAGCCCGGGTCCGAAATCATCGGCACGACCATGCTTCAGCTTGTTGCCCAAGGCGATAATGGCCCGGTCTCCGCCCTTGCAACCATCCAAGTCATCATTACCGCCGCGTTCGTTCTTCTCGCACGCCGCGTCATGGGAGCCAAAATCTATGGCTGATCTCGTTCTCCAAAACCTCACCATCAAATACGGGGCCGTTACGGCGGTCGATAATCTCAACATTCACGTTGCGTCCGGCGAATTTCTGACCTTGCTCGGCCCTTCCGGCTGTGGAAAGTCCACGTCGCTCTTTGCCGTTGCCGGTCTCAACCATGCCACGTCAGGCACGATCCGGATCGGTGACCGTGTCTTGTTCGATGGCAATCCCGGCAACACCGTGCCCCCGGAAAAACGCAATATCGGCCTCGTTTTCCAGTCTTACGCCCTATGGCCACACAAGACAGTCGCTGAAAACCTCGCCTTTCCTCTCACGCTACGCAAAATTGGCAGAGCAGAGCGGGATGAGCGCATAAAGGATGCGTTGGGACTCGTTGAAATGTTGCCCTATGCGGATCGCTATCCGTTCGAACTTTCGGGTGGACAACAGCAGCGCGTTGCCCTTGCCCGCGCGCTCGTCTATCGCCCGCCGCTTCTTCTCCTTGATGAGCCACTCTCGAATCTCGACGCGAAACTGCGAGAGCGTGCGCGTGTCTGGCTGCGCGAATTGCAGGAGCGGTTGAAAGTGACGACCATTTACGTGACCCACGATCAGGCCGAAGCGCTTGCCGTGTCTGACCGCATCGCCGTGATGAGCATGGGGCGGATGCGCCAGCTTGGCAGCCCGCGCGATATCTATGAGCGTCCCGCCGACAGCTTCGTTGCTGACTTCATCGGCTCGTCAAACTTCTTCGATGGCACGATGATTGAGAGCGGCACGGACGCGGCACGCATCCGTCTTGTCGATGGTAGCGAAATCGTGACGCCAGCGGGGCCATCTGACCCTAACGGGGCCGTTGTTGTAGCCATCAGGCCTGAAAAGATCGAAATTGTCGCTGAGACCGGCCCGAACACGATGCGGGTTTCCATTGAGCAGCGGACCTATCTCGGTTCCGTCTGGCAATATGCGGTGCGCTCCGGCCCGATCGAGTTTCGTATCCAGACACCATTGGAGCTGAAGGACTCGTCCATTCTGGTTCATCTTCCTCAGGAGTTTTGTGCCGTTTTTCCCGGAACACGTGACCAGAATTGAGGCCTTCAATGGTAGAGAATCCAAAAACCGTCCGTTTTCAGGCGGATCAAAAAGGCCCGTTACACGGCATTCGGGTCGTTGATCTCAGCCGCGTCGTCGCCGGTAACATGCTCTCGTTGCAGCTCGGAGACTTCGGGGCTGATGTCATCAAGGTCGAACCACCGCAGGGCGATGCGTTGCGTGAATGGCGTGACAACGGCCATTCCCTGCATTGGAAAACCTATGGCCGAAACAAAAGATCGATCGCTCTCAACCTGCGCAATCCAAAAGCTTTGGAGGCGTTGAAGAAACTGCTCGAAACGGCGGATGTCTTCATAGAGAACTTCCGGCCCGGCACGCTTGAGGAAATGGGACTCTCGCCGGAAAGTCTGGCGGAGCTTAACCCGAAGCTCATCATCGTGCGGATTTCCGGCTTTGGTCAAACCGGTCCTTATGCAAAGCTTCCCGGTTTCGGCACATTGGTTGAGGCGATGAGTGGCTTTGCCATGCGCACCGGTTTCCCGGATCGCGAACCGGTCCTTCCACCTTTGGCTCTCGCAGACATGATCTCCGGTCTTACGGGCGCAAATGCCGTCATGATGGCGCTGTTCGCGCGTGAACGGGGTGATGCTGTCGGTCAGGTTATCGACCTCTCACTACTGGAGCCAATCTTCGCGTCGCTGGGACCAGAAGCATCAATTTATCACGTTACCGGCAAGGTCAAGCAAAGGTCTGGCTCAGGCTCAAACACGGTTTCACCGCGCAACGTCTATCTGTGCAGTGATGGCAAATACGTGGCGCTGTCCGGCTCGACGCAGGTTATTGCGATGCGGATATTCGATATCGTTGGACGCCCCGACATGAAGGATGACCCACGCTTTGCCACCAATGCAGAACGGGTAAAACATCGCGAACTGGTCGATGCCGCGCTCGGGGCTTGGTTCGTGACGCGAACCCGAGATGAAGCGCTTGCGGAGATGCGTAAGGCAGGTGCCACCGTCGGACCGGTCTACGACATCGCTGACATCAGTACGGATCGGCATTTTGCCGAACGGGAAATCGTCGTGAATGTCGAGGATGCCGATCTCGGCAGTATTCCGCAGCACAATATTTTTCCGCGCTTTTCGAAGACGCCGGGTGTTTTCCGTCATCCGGCACCGGATGTGGGCGAGCAGACGGAGGCAATTCTGGCCGAGGTCGGTTTGACCCCTAATGATCTGGAGGGCGACGAATGATCGCGTCTCTCCTTTATGTTCCAGGCAATGCGCCGCGCTTTCTGGAAAAAGCAGGCCAGCGGGGCGCGGATGTCGTCATCATCGACCTCGAAGATGCCGTGCCGGAAGATGCCAAGGCGGAAGCACGCGAGGCGCTGGAACGATGGGTGCCGGAAATACAGCAGAGCGGCGGCAAGGTTTTCGTTCGCGTCAACAACTCTGAGCGATTGTTCGAGGATGCTGTGGCAGCGACCGTTGCGGGAGCCGATGCGCTCTATATTCCAAAGGTCAACACCGCAGATGTTCTCACAGATTTGGCGCAACGCCTTCAGAAGTATGAGGCCTCACGTCCACCGATCCATTTCGTGCCTCTAATCGAGGATATGAAGGGTCTCTTTGAAGTCCGGTCAATCGCACACGGCCCGCGCGTTCTGGCACTGACCTCCGGCGGCGAGGATCTGGCGACAGCAATGGGAGCTCAGCCGACACCGGATGTGCTGCGCTATCCCAAGCTGATGATCCATTATGCGGCCAAGGAGGCGGGTGTTCTCTCCTTTGGAATGCTGCGGACAACGGTCGATTTCGCCGATAAGGAGGCGCTTCGTTCGGCTGCACTTGAAGCGCGTGACTTCGGTTTCGATGGCGCAACCTGCATCCATCCATCCGTCGTGCCGATCCTGAACCAATGCTTTGCCCCCAGTTTGGACGAGGTTGCGTGGGCGCAGAAAGTCATCGCAGCGAATGCTCAAGAGGCTGCGGCAGGGCGAGGGGCCTTCATGCTGGACGGCAAGTTCATCGATGCGCCAATCGTGATGCGCGCCCAAAATCTTCTTGCACGATTTGAGAAAGGACGGGCCACCTCATGACCCACGACATCATTCAGGGCGCACAGCACGGCCATCGCAGCCGCCGCATCCTCGTGACCCATAACAAGATTGCTGAAAAAGCGATCCGCTTGCTGAACGAACACGACATCGACGTGTTTTTCTCTCCACCTTACGATGCATCCGACATTGTCGCCAAGCGGGCTGCAGAGCTTAAGATTGATGGCATGATGGTCCGGCAGGGCCGTATCACGGAGGAAGTGATTGCCGCTTCATCCAACCTCAAAGTCATAGCGAAACATGGTGTTGGCATCGACAATGTTGATATCGTGGCTGCCGCTAAACTTGGTATCCCGGTGCTAAGAGCCATGGGATCGAATTCTCGTGCTGTTGCAGAGCATACGATTGCTTTGGCACTGAGCCTTATCAAAGAGGTGCTGCCGCTCGACAGGGCGGTGAAAAGTGGTGAATGGCCTAAGCCGACCTTTATCGGCAAGGATTTCCTCGGAGCTACGCTTGGCCTGATCGGTTATGGCGGCATTGGGCGCGAGACGGCTCGCATGGCTGAAGCGCTTGGCATGGAGGTTGTGGTCTACGATCCCTTCGCGCCGGACGCAGCAGAAGCCGATGGGTTTGCCTCTGCCAGCGACATCGATCTCATGTTGCCAGCCCTCGATATTTTGAGCATCCATTGCCCGCTGACAGCAACGACACGCGATCTGATTGACGGGCGTCGTCTCAGCATGATGAAGAAGACCGCCGTCCTCGTAAACACGGCTCGTGGCGGCATTATCAATGAGGCGGCGCTTGCTGAAGCCCTGTCTACTGGTGCCATCGCAGGCGCAGCACTCGACAGCTTCGCCACCGAGCCACCGGCACCCGACAATCCGCTGTGGACACTGGGCACACTCATCGCCACCCCTCATATCGGTGGCGTCACCTACGGCTCCGCAGATGCGATGGCGGTTATCGCCGCTCAGCACATTATCAGCGTTCTCGACGGCAATGCGCCCGACGAGCGCTCGATTGCCCGACCAACCGAACTTTCTGCTACCTGAGGCTCTCATGACTTACGGATTTCGCGTGAAACTGAACTGGGATCGTATCGAGCCAACGCTCATTGATTCATTCCGAAGCCTTCCCGTAGCCAATGTCAGCGATTCCATGTCGCGCATTTGTGCCCTTGGCACAGGGATGAGACCGATGCACCGCTCTGGCAATCTCGCGGGCCCGGCACTGACCGTCAGAACCCGCCCCGGCGACAATCTGATGCTTCACAAGGCAATCGATATGGCACAACCGGGCGACATCATCGTTGTCGATGCCGCTGGCGAAACCGCCAACTCCCTGATGGGTGAGTTGATGCTTGCCCACGCAATCCGGCGGGGCGTAGCAGGCTTTGTGCTTAACGGTGCAATTCGCGACGCCGAAGCATTTATGGAGCGCAACCTCCCCGTTTTTGCCAGCGGCGTAACCCATCGCGGCCCCTATCGCACCGGCCCGGGCGAAATCGGGCTTCCCATCGCCATCAACGGGACGGTGATAGAGCCCGGCGATCTGATACTCGGTGATCTCGATGGCGTGGTATGCGTTCCAAAAGCCGATGCGGCTGATGTCCTCAAGGCAACAATCAAAAAGCATGAGGCCGAGACCAAGCAGATGACAGAAACCGAGGCAGGCACGGTCAGTCGTGACTGGGTGGATAAGGTCCTGAAGGAGGCCGGTTGCGAATTCATCGATTGATGATGCCAAAGGCTCTGCGCCAATAGCGGCGCAGACGGCTCCGTTTAGGATCACCCACCTATGTGATGGTAGGCCCGCTTGTAATACACCAGCGCTTTGTCCGCCTCGTTTTCGCGGATCGCTTTCACTGAACAGAACAGCACGCGATGGGTGCCGATATCTTGCATGTCGGTAATCACGCAGTCGAAGGACACCATGGCGTCATCGAGTATCGGGGCGCCGGTTGCTCCATAGTGCCAATTGGCTGCTGCGAAGCGTTCTTCGACGGGCGTTTTGCCGCCAAATAGGGATGAGAGCTTTTCATGCTCTGCAGTCAACACGTTGACGCAAATCGCCTTGTTTTCCATGACAGCTTCGAAGACTGATGCTGTGCGGTTCAGGCAGACGAGAAGCGTTGCGGGGCTGTCGGTCACGCTGCAAACTGCCGTGGCTGCAAAGCCTGCCTTTCCGGCAGGACCATCCGTGGTGATGATGTTGACGGCAGCGCCCATCTTGGCCATGGCGTTGCGAAATGCCTGCTGATCGACATCGGGCACGGTCTCGATTGGCCCAACAAGATTTGGCATGGTGTTCATCGGAACATTCCTTTCTGGGCCATCTGGCCTTTTCGGCGTGGTGTGCACGGTGATCATGCTGCTGATCTGGTAAGCGACTTGTCCGTAAAGGCGGGCAGGGCCAGTGCCTTTTCCAGACGTAAGGCAACGCTCGCCGCCAAGTCTTCGCGCCATGGCCGTGCGACGATCTGGAGAGCGATTGGCAAGCCTTCGGCGGATATCGATACCGGCACGGTTACCACGGGCAGGCCGAGATAGCTGAAGGGGCGCGTGAAGGATGTCATGGCGCTGACCACGGCGTTCATGGTCGGGCTTGTGCCGACATCGACATTCGACGAGAGCGGTGGCACCAAGGGCATGGTGGGAGCGATCAGCACATCGGCGGAGGCAAAAGCGGTATCCAGAAATTCCTTCAGCATGACCGAGCGTATCTGCAACGCGCGCAGATAGATTGGCCCCGGTATGGCCAGGGATTGAGACAGACGCATGCGGATTTGGGGACCGTAATCCTCAGGTCTCTCGCGCATCCAGTCGAAATGCACCGCACCCGCTTCCGCCATGGCAACGGCATTGGCGAGTTCTGCGATGGACGAGAGATCTGGAATGGAAGCCTGCGCAATGCTGGCGACGCCAGGCGTAAGTGCAGAGATGGCGGTTTCGATGCCGCCAGTTACACTGTCTTCCAGACCTTCAGTGAAAAGGCCGCCAGCAATGCCAATGCGGAGCGACGAAATATCCTCAAGCAGTGCGGCTGGTTTCTCAACGTCCATACAGGTCGTGTCGCGACCGTCAGGGCCAGCGATTAGTTGTAAAATCAGATAGGCGTCCTCAACCGACCGAGCCAGAGGGCCGACGCAATCCTGCGAGAAGGAGAGTGGCATGACGCCGTGGCGGCTGACGCGTCCCTGCGTGGGTTTGATGCCGACCACACCGCAACAGGCGGCTGGCAGGCGGATCGATCCGCCTGTATCGGAGCCAAGGGCTGCCAGTACCACGCCACCGCCTACCGACGAGCCTGAGCCGGATGAAGAGCCGCCGGTGATCCGCGCTGCCTCTATCGGGTTCAACGCTCGCCCGTGGTGAAAATTATGCCCGGTTGGCCCCATGGCAAATTCGCTCATGTTCAACCGACCGATGGAAAGCGCGCCAGCGCCCTGCAAGCGCTCCATCACCGTCGATGTCGAGGCCGCGATGTTTCCGGCCCGGATTTTCGAGCCGCAACCGGTCACGAAACCTTTGCGGTCATACATATCCTTATGGGCAAGCGGTATGCCGTGCAGCGGGCCGACGGTTTGGCCGGATGCCAGCATGGCGTCCGCGGCCTTCGCGGCTTCAAGTGCTGGGCCTTCCTCGATGTCGATGAAGGCATTCAGCCGTTCCTGGCTGGACTTAGCCCGTGTCAGCGCTGCCTGTGTCATCTCGACCGAACTGATCTTGCCGGTGCGAATTGCCTCTGCCGCTTGTTTAAGAGATGTGGGATTGTCGAGGCTCATCGCTTTGCCTCCGCAAGCAGGAGGGCGTCGAAATGCGCCGGCTCAATGTTGAACAGAGCTCCAGATTTTCCGACAAGTGAAGGCGCAATCGCCGCACTGTCGCGTGCGATCTCCCCTGCCATGGCCACCAATTCAGCCTCGACAGCCGGTCGGCCCCAATAAGTCTCGGCAAGCGCTGCCACGACATCCTTGGTATCCATCAGCTGAAATCCTGCGGTTGGCGGTTGCGCACAAGCTGGCTGAGCGACACGGCGATGACGAGTGCGCCGCCGTAAAACAAGTTTTGCACATAGGCATCCGCGCCCAGCATGGTCAGGCCGGTGATGCCGGTGACGAGAAAATAGACGGCGATGACAGCACCGAAGGCGTTGAACCGACCGGGCGAGATGGTCGTGGCGCCGAGAAAGGCTGCTGCGAAGGCGGGGAGCAGCAGATTGAGACCTGACAGCGGGTCGGCAGAGCCTGTCATTCCCGCATAGAGCATCCCCGCGAAGGCCGATATCAGGCCGGACAGGATGAAGGAGGTGGCGCGAACGCGGTCCACATTGATGCCGTTCAGCCGGGAGACCTCGCGCCCGCGACCGACGAAAAGCAGCTTGCGGCCCGCAATGGTGAATTCAAGCGCGTACCACAGAATGGCAGCGAGGATCATCGCATAGAAAAAGGCGAGGGGAATGCCGAACATCCGATTGATGATGACCCATTGCACCAGCCCCATCGACACACCGGAGATCGTTTGCGAATTGCTGACCCACAGGATCAGCCCGTTGACGAAGGTGCCGACGCCGAGCGTTACAATCAGCGAGTGAATGCGAAAATAGAGCACGAAGAAGGCGTTGACCGCGCCGATGATGACGCCGCTGACAAGGGCGATCAGAATGACCGGCACGATTGGCCAGCCTAGTTTCACATTCAAAACCGCAATCAACATACAGCTCATCGTCAATGTCGAGGCGCCGGATAGGTCGAAGTCACCTGACGTGAGTGGGATAATGATGGCGAGCGTCAGCACCACCAGAATGGCCTGCGAGCCGAATAGCGTTGAGAAGCTGCGCCAACTCAAAAAGGAATCCGGCATCAGGGCGCCGAAGATCACGATCAGCAGCAGCCACGCGCCCACGAGCGCAAAACGCTCTCCTTCGGTCTTCAGCGTGAAGCGGCTTTTGGGGGAGGCGGGAGCTTTCATTGTCGGCATATCGAGCGTCGTCATTCTGCGGCCTCCGCTTCATGGCTGTGGAAACAGGCTTCGGTGATCACCTTGCGGCTGATGTCGGAGCCCTTGAGTTCGATCACCGGGCGACCGCGTGAGAAGACGATGATGCGGTCGCAGATTTGCTCGAGTTGTTCATTATCGGTGGAGGCGCAGAGAATGGCAGTGCCCTCTGCCGCTGCCCGGTCCAGCGCCTTGAAGATTTGTTGACGCGCACCAAAATCAACGCCCTGCGTCGGTTCATCCAGCATCAGCAGCTTGGGTTTGATCTGTAGCCATTTGGCCAGCAGGACCTTCTGCTGATTGCCGCCAGAGAGAGACCCGAGCGTCAGGTGGGGATTGTCCGGCCTGACGTCATAGATTTTTGCAAGGTGCGCGGCCTCTCGCGTCATGCCCGACCTGTCAAGCCCGTAAGGCTTCAGCAGGTTGTCCAGAACGGGAAGCGTGATGTTGTCGGTCACGGAAAGCGAGCCAATACCTGCAGCGCCCAACCGGTCACCGGGTAGGAAGGCGATGCCCATTCTCTGCGCGGCCAGCGGGGTCATGGCGTCGATACGGACGGTTTTCCCGCCTAACGAGATTTCGCCCGTGCCGCGCTTTGCGCCATAAAGCAGATAGGGAAGCGCGGCAAAGCCGGAACCGATAAGGCCGGTCACGCCCAGCGTTTCGCCCTCGCGAATGTCGAAATCGAACGGGGCGCTGACGCCATCCGTCAATCCGCGCACGCTGACGGCTGCCGGTACGCCACTCTGTGGCATCCGCCTTTTCTCAAACGCATCGATGCGCGAACCAACGATGGTGTCGAGGATGGACTGGCGCTCAGAGCTGCGTGTGTCGAGAATATCGACCAACTCTCCATCGCGCAGCACTGCGACGCGGTCGGTTATGTCCCGCACCTCGTCAATGTCGTGGGTGACTATGACGACGGAAGCGCCCGTCTTGACGATGGAGCGGATGAGGGTAAACAGTCGCTGCACGTCTTCGGCGGGAAGGAAGGGCGTTGGTTCATCCAACACCAATATGCCTTCCCCACCATGACCGGCATCGGATGCCCGCAAATCCTCGAAGGCGCGGATGATGGCAACGAATGCCCGCTCCACCGGGGGCAGGTTAGCCACCGTCTGGAAGGGGTCTATCGAAAGATCGAACTCTGCAAACAGCTTCGAGATTGCTGCCGCTTCTTTTTTCCAGTTCACAAACCATGGCGTTTTCTGACCAAGCGCGGTGACCCGCATGTTCTCCAGCACCGTGAGAGATGGCACGAGGCCGAGATGCTGGTGAACGAAGGCAACGCCGCGTTTCTTGATCTCCATCGGATCAAGCGGCAGCGGCATTTTCTGTCCCCAGAGTATGACCTCACTGCCGTCTTCCGGCTGGTGAAAGCCAGCCAGAACCTTGATCATAGTGGATTTGCCGGAGCCGTTCTGGCCAAGAAGCCCGAACACCTCGCCGCGCCGGATCGACAGCGATACACCCTTGAGAGCATAGTAGCTGCCGAACCGCATGCGGATGTTGTTCATGGAGAGCACGGCATTATCAGTCATGATGCGGCTCCTGCTTGGGGCTGGCCTACTTGATCATCCAGAGTTTTCGGAACCCATCGAGATGGGCATCGCCATAGCCATCATTGAAGTTGGCGGGCGTACCAGCGGTTTCGATATTGCTTTCATCGAAGACCAGCAGCGGCACGTTCAGCTTGGCCACCTCGGGCTTTCCGCACAGCATGCGCATAATGTTATCGATAGCGGCGTAACCCGCCCATCCAAGGCTTTCACCCACATCCATCTGCACCTGACCTGCGCGCACCATGTCTAGTACGAATGGCGTGCCGTTGAAGCTGGCAAGCTTAACGCTGCCTTCCGCGCCGGTGATGCGCATGGCTGGAATGACGAATTGCGACATGGAGTCGTAGATCGGCAGGATGTAATTGATCGACGGATCGGCCAGCAGAGCGGACTGCGTGCCGGATTGAATCTTCGTCGCCCATTCCGACACAGGAACGTCAAGATGCTTCGTCTTGCAATCCGGGCAAAGCGCGGCGAGTTCATCCTGTATCGATTTGACGAAGGGAATGGATGGCAACACATCCGATGAGCCGATGATCAGCACATTGGGTTTGCCGCCGGTCTGTACATAGGCCCAGACCGCTAGCAGTTTTCCAGCGCCGGTGAAATCGACCTTGCCGGAGTAATCGACGCTATCGATCGCCTTTTGCGTCACGTCATAAAAATGCGTCGTTGAGATTTTCAATCCGGCAGCGCGCGCTTCGCCCAGTTGTGGGCCGAGAACCTCTGGATTCAGCCCACCGGCAAGATCAAGTGCATCATATTTCTGCGTGATGGCCTGTGAAATGCCCTGAACCCACTGGTCGATTTTCAGCTGGTTGTCCCATGTCGTGTAGGTGAAACCGACCTCATTGGCCGCGTCAGACATTGCCTTTTGCAGTTCGACGTTAAAGGGGATCGTCATGGAAATCGGGATCGACAGCACCTTCTTGCCCGCCATACACGCCTTGGCATCGAAGGCTTCGCCCGGAGGCGTAAAGACCGGCATGGCGCGGTGCTGCTCGATGATTGCCTTGGCATCTGCCATGGGGTCTGCGGAAGCTGGGTTGGAGACGGCCGCGACAGCTGAGGCGGCCAAGAATGAACTGACGAGAAGCAGGCGCATGATCGACATCCCCTCTATGATCCCGGTTGTCCGGGTATCTTTTAAGCGGTCCCTGTGATCCGCTGTAGAGATAATGTACGTACATACTCAAGCGATCGTCAATCGGTTTTTGCCTAATTTTTTGCACTGCACATTTAAGCGGCGACTGCTGAAAACCCTGACAGTGCAACGCTTCAATTATGAACAATTGGTGCAGCGTGAGCGCTCGCAACAAAGAAATCCCGGCTAACACCAATGCTATGTCAGTACATATCGTTCATCTTAGCGTGTGCTGATACGCGCCCGCCAAGCGATGATCATGCCCGCAAAGCCGAAGAGCGAAAAAATCAGGAAGCTCGCGCCGTAATGTCCCGTCACTGCGTAAAGGCCCGCGAAGGATGAGGGGCCGACGATGACGCCGATGAACGTGTAGACCAGAACGCCGCCGGTAATCGCGCCCACCCGACCCTCGGGAGAATTATGGGCGACTTCGGCCAGCAGCACGCCGTTCCAGCCGATGGTGACGGCTCCCATGGCGACGAAGAGCGCGATCTGGGCCGCCGGGGGCAAATAGGGTAACCAGTAAAGCAGGGCATAGCCGATCCCACCCAGCAATCCGAGCAGCGACAGGGTGATATATCCGCCGCCGATCCGATCCGCGACCACGCCCCAGAATATACGGCCGAGCGCCCCTGCAAGCTGCATGGCGGCGGCAACGGAGCCTGCGGCCAAAAGTGGCCAGCCAGCATCATGCACGAGCGTTACCACCGCAAAGGCAGAGACGGAGAGTTGCATGGCCGAATAGGCAAAGCCAAGACAGCTCAAAACCCGCAGGCGCGGGTTGCGCCAGATCGTCGATTGCTCTTCGATCAGGCCGCGCAGCATGGATGGCACCTGTTTTGTGGTTTTCGGTTCCGCCGCATGGGTCGTTGCCAACAAACCCATTGTCAAAAGCGGAGCAAGTGCGCCGATGAGCAATGCCACATGCCAATCCACATAACGCGACAGAAAGGGGAAAGCGAAGCTCGCCAGAATGCCGCCCAGCGGAACACCGGACTGCTTCAGCGAAAAGACAATATTACGCCTGTTCTGCGGCGTGACACGGCTCAACATTTCGGAGGCTGCCGGATTGTTCAGCCCGTAACCGATGCCGATGAGAAGCGACGCCAGAATGATGATGACGATATTGGCGGTGGCGATGCCCGCAAAGCCAAGCACGAAGCACATCAAAGCGATCTGTTCGATACGGACAGGCCCGAAACGCTGCACGAGCGTGCCCGCAACAGCCGAAGAGAACATGCCGGATGCATAGATCAGGCTGATCTGATACCCGATCCAGTAGGCGCCGATATCCAGATCGGCTGCCACGGTTGGCGCAATCGCCGTCAGCGCGAGAACACTTGCCGTTGCCACGATCTGGATAAGAGTTGCTGCGACCAGCGTTTGAATGAGCGAAGAGGCGTGGCGTGCTGGCGTGGCCTCTTGCCCAACTAAGTCCGACATGCGTTTCAATGTCCCGGGAAATGACGTTTGGTATATGTACGTACTAATTGATTTGATGTCGTGTCGCAAGGTTGCTGGCACGGCTTTGTTGATCGTCCGGATTTTGTTTGCGTTTCACCCGGAAAGAAGGTTGAAACTTTTGAAACAAGAATGCGGCAACGCGCACGGACGCAGGCGGGGATGGGCTTGGACCAAAAAGGCACTGATTGGAAGCCGGAGCTGGAGACGGCGCCGCTCTATCTGCAAGTCGCACATCATCTGGAAAGCCGCATCAATAAGGGCGATTATCCGGTCGGAACCTTGTTGCCCACGGAAAACGAGATTGCCATAGCTCTGGGCGTTAGCCGCCAGACTGTGCGTCAGGCTATCGGCACATTGCGCAACAAGGGTCGTCTTTCAGCGCGCAAGGGCGTTGGCACCCGCGTCGAGGCTGGCTTTGACCCGGAGCGCAAGCGCTTTATCGCCCACTCACGCTCGGAACTGTTCGAGATCGCTGCCGAAACTGAATTCGTGATCGATACGAAGGAAGAGATTTCGGCGCAGGGCAAGCTGGCGGTTGAGCTGGGCTGCCGCCCCGGCCGCAAATTCGTTCACATGGCGGGCATTCGCTATTCTGGAGATCGCAGTCGCGCCTTTTCCTGGAATGAGGTTTATGTCGATTCCAAGCTTGCCGCAGCGGTTAAAGACCTTACCGTCGCCCGCAGTGCCATCTTCCACTATATCGAGCAGTTCACGGGCGAGAAAATCCAAGAAATTCAGCAGGATATCAAGCCGCTGATGCTGGATGACGTTACCGCTGAAAAGCTTGGCGTCAAGGCGGGCGATCTGGCGCTTGTTGTGACGCGCCGCTATTACGGCTCCGGTCGGCGCCTGCTGGAATATGCATTTCAGGTTCTGCCTGCCGAACGCTTTACGTTCACGACAACACTCCGCGCCGAAAGCTAGCACTCCAAAATCCTGCCCGATTATTGGCCCTTTGCCTCCCGATTCGTCTTTTGGCGAAATCATCGGCAATGAATTCCTGCGCGCAAAATCACCGTCTGACCAAAAAATAATCACGCCTAAACTTGCGTCATTTTTGGCTGGACAGGTTCAAATATTTTTGCATTAGTTCGTACATACTGCCTAGCATATCCACCAGATCATAAAGGGGAACCACATGGATATCGGTGTTTTCATTCCCATCGGAAACAATGGCTGGCTGATCTCTACGACCTCGCCGCAGTACAAGCCCAGCTTCGAGCTCAACAAGCAGATCGTCCAGAAAGCCGAAAAATATGGGCTGGAATTCGCGCTTTCGATGATCAAGTTGCGCGGTTTCGGCGGTAAGGCAGAGTTCTGGGACTACAATCTGGAAAGCTTCACGCTGATGGCGAGCCTCGCTGCAGTTACAGACCGTATCAAGCTGTTTGCCTCGACTGCCGTTTTGACACTGCCGCCCGCGATCGTTGCGCGCATGGCGACAACAATCGACAGCGTTGCGCCGGGGCGTTTCGGCGTCAACATCGTGTCCGGTTGGCAGATGGCGGAATATGACCAGATGGGCATGTGGCCGGGCAACGACTACTTTGGTTACCGCTACGACTACTCGACAGAATATGTCCACATCATGAAAGAACTCTGGGCGAACGGCGAATGCAATTTCGAAGGCAAGCACTTCACCATGAAGGATTGCATGATGAAGCCGACGCCGGAAAACAAGATCGAAATCGTTGCCGCTGGCCAAAGCCCCCGCGGCATGGAATTCGCGGCTGAATATGCCGATTACAACTTCGTTATGGGCGCTGGCATCAACACGCCGACAGCCTATGCGCCTAACAACGCCAAGCTGCTTGAGGCTGCTGCGAAAACCGGTCGTGATGTTGGCGCTTATGTGTTGTTCATGGTCATCGCCGATGAGACCGACGAACTGGCGAAGGCCAAGTGGGAAAGCTACCGCGCCGGTGCCGATGTCGATGCCTTGGCATGGATGGCCGATCAGGGGGGCAAGGACGCAACCGCCGACAGCAACTCCACGGCCAAACACATCAACCTGCCGGAAGGTGCCGTCAACTTCAACATGGGAACCTTGGTCGGATCCTACGCCAACGTGGCGCGCATGCTGGACGAGGCAGGCAATGTTCCCGGCACGAAGGGCATCATGCTGACCTTCGACGACTTTCTGGTCGGTCTCGATACGTTCGGCGAGCGTATTCAGCCTTTGATGGCATCGCGCACGCCGACCCAGATCGCAGCCGAATAAAATGAACCAGATGCCCCCTGCCACCCTCGGCAATTCATGTACCGAGGCTAGTGATATGTTTGACCCACTGACCTTGGTCGATCCGGGTTTAACAGATCGAGCATATCGCGGGGTCGGGATATCTTCTGGAACGCTGCAATGTGCGCCCGTCGAAGCCTCATCTCTGGATATGCCGTGGAGACAGGCTGGCGTCGAGCAACTCCTTTCCGCTTATGCGGGCGGGAGCGTCTCGCCCGCAGATGTCTTGAGGACATTAACCGATGCGGTTCGAGGGAGCGTGGCCGGTGAAGAGGCGGTTCTTCGTTTCGTGCCTGGCGCGGAGGCTGCGGCGCGCGAAAGCGAAGAGCGCTGGCGTAGCGGCACGGCGCGGCCTCTCGAAGGCATATTTTTCGGGGTCAAAGACATCATCGATGTTGCGGGTGCTGTCGTCACCTCCGGCTCTCATTTTACCGGCGAGCGGATTGCGCCTGCAGATGCCGCGGCGGTGGCCAGCTTGCGTTCCGCCGGTGCCATCCCCTTTGCCATGACGGCAACGACCGAATTTGCCACCGGTTCGCCGCACAATCCACGCTTCGGCACCGTCACCAACCCTTGGGACAAAAGCCGCTGGACGGGCGGTTCATCAACCGGCTCAGGTGCCGGATTAGCAGCAAGGCTCATGCCACTAGCGCTCGGCACCGATACCGGCGGTTCCATCCGCGTTCCCTCCTGTTGGTGCGGCACGACGGGGTTGAAGCCCAGCCGCGAACGTGTTTCGCGCACAGGTGTTGCGTCGCTTTCCTGGACGCTGGATCATGTCGGACCCATGGCGCGCTCGGCGCGTGACATTGCTCGCGTCTTGCCGTTCATGACGGCGCAGAGCGAACCGGAACTCGCCACGCAATGCGCCGCACTTCTCAACGATCCGGCGATCGAAGGCTTGCGCATCGGCGTGCCCGTCAACTGGTTCACGGAACTGGTCGATGACGTGGTTCTGATCAATTGGGAAAATGCGCTGAAAATGCTGGAAACACTGGGCTGCACACTTGTGCCCCTGCCTGCCATCGACATCGCGCCGTGGCATGATGCCGGTTGGGTCATTTTGCAGAGCGAACTGGCCGCGCTGCATTCTGCCCGGCTTGATCGCGCTGAACTCTTCGATCCAAGTCTCCTGCACCGGCTGAAAAACGGTCTGACTTATACAGCGGTGGATTATGCGCAGGCGTTACAGCGGCGGGCCGAGGCTCATATCTGTTTCCTCAGCGCCATTGATGATGTCGACCTTGTCATCACGCCCGGTGTGGGCGGCGAGGCGGGGCGTCTTGATAATCTGACCGTGGACGTCAACGGCGAGGGGCATTCCTTTCAGTCGCTGATTTCCCGCAACACCATGATTTTCGACGTCACCGGACTGCCCGCCCTGATGATGCCCTCGGGCCTTGGCAAGTCCGGCCTGCCGACGGGTATCCAGATCGTCGGGCGGCCACAGGCCGATGCCATCTGCCTGCGGCTAGGTGCTGCCTTCCAGCGGACAACGAACTTCCATCGCCTGACGCCACCGGGAGTGATGTAGCGGCAAGCAAAGCGAATTCGAGAATGCCTCTGTGCATTACGCCCTGAAAGTTTCGAAGAACTGGGTGATTTCGCCTTCCGAAACGACATCGGCATATTTGGCATTCATATCGAACAGGTTGGCTTCATGTGGCCCCTGATGACGGTCGCCACAGGCGTCTGAAACGACCGTGGTGATGAAGCCATGCGACATGGAATCGACGCAGGATGCACGGACGCATCCACTTGTGGTGAGGCCCGTCAGCACAACATTGTCGATGCCCAAAGATGTTAGCGTCGAGGCGAGACTTGTGCCGAAGAAGGCGCTTGGATATTGCTTGGAGACGATGATCTCGTTTTCGAGAGGCACAAGCCCCTGTGCAAATTCGGCAGTGCTTTTACCTTTGATGAATGCGCCAAGCGGCTTAGCCTTTTCCATAAAGCGTCCACCGTTGATGCCGCTCTTCTGATAGGTCACTTCGGTCAGCACTACGGGAATCCCGACCTTGTGCGCTAGTTTGCGGATGCGCAGTGCAGAGGCGAGCGCATCATCGACATCAGCATAGAGTGGGCAATCGGGATCGAAATAGGCGTGAGCGAAATCGATCAAAACCAGCGCGGGGCGTTTGCCGAAGCCTGCCTTTTTTCCGTATGCGAGCTTATAGTTGTCATCGATGTTCTGGGACATTGCCATTCCTGTATTTGCGTTACTGGTCGATCTCAGGAGATATCGACTTAGTCCAGCATGCAAAATTCGTTCCAAACTTCGTGGAAAATTGGCAGTTAGGTATCTTTTCCGTAAGTGGTGGTGTGCTTTCGGCACAGGCCATATTAACAACACTGAAATCTAACTGGCTGCCTACCCCGCAACCTTCCGCAGTGATTTTTCAATCTGCCCGCCGCAATATTGATCTCCATATTTCTTTAGGGTGCTCTTATTGAGCTCAGCAAGAGATGGCATCGCTTGCATCCGCTCCGAAAGCCCACAGATAGTCGGTGCCGTCGATTTGAAAATGGCATCGATTGCGGGGAAGCGATCACTCATCGTCGCCCAGAGCGTAGCGGTGACGATGTCGGCGATGCCTGGCTGCTTTGTTCCGAGTATGTAACCCGCATCGCGCGTCAGGCCGTTGCGCCGGCCGGTGTCCTCGAAAATCAACATCCATTTTTGAAGCCGTGGCAGGAACTCTTTCCACTTTTCATCGGTCCACATTTCCCGCCCGCCATCCAGCGTCAGTTCGTCGATGACGTCATTAGCGTCGTTGATGATTTTGGTCGTGAGTGCGCGGCCTTCAGCGGTGTTCGGTAAAAGATCGAGACGTTCTCCCAAGTAAATGGCGATTGCGGGCATTTGTGAGATGGCGAAGTCTCGTTCGCGGTCGATCAGAATGGGTGGGCCCATGAAGGCGATGGGCTGCTGACCTGCGTCACGCTCCATCATTTCGCCGATTTCGTTGGAATCATGTTCATCCCAGGCGCGGCCACCGTAGGCCAGAATGGCGCGGATGAACTGGCCGCGAAACGGCACGGGCCAATAGTAAAGGTCGAAGTCGCTCACGTTTTTTCTCCCGACTGTCTGAGTAAAAAACAACGGAGGCGGGTGCGGGCGGTTCCATTTAGATATTATCATGTGCTTACAAAATCGCTCCTGTTTAAGGAACGTAATTGACAGCCCTTCGCTTTCAGTTATTCTGTTATAAAAGCTTATATAACATAATAGTGGAACATCTGAAAACCGGGAGCTTTGTATGAAACTCAAGCTAGCACTTCTTATTGCCACCGCGCTTGTTGCTGCCCCGTCGCTTCTTTCCGCACAGGAAAAGGGTGGCGTCATCAATGTGGCGACGATTGGCGAGCCGCCGACACTCGATCCGATGGCATCGACTGCGGACCTCGTCGGCATCGTTACGCAGCATATGTTCGAGACGCTCTACACCTTCGACAAGGACTGGAAGACGACGCCTCTGCTGGCTGAAAGCCTGCCTGAGATCAGTGCGGATGGTAAAACCTACACGATCAAGCTCCGCTCCGGGATCAAGTTTCACGATGGTTCCGATATGGCGTCCGATGATGTCGTCGCCTCGCTGAACCGCTGGATCAAAGTTGCCTCGCGCGGCAAGCAGGCAGCATCTTTCATCGACAAGATCGAAGCGACCGATCCATCCACGGTGACGATCACGCTGAAGCAGCCTTATGCGCCGCTTGTTTCACTGCTCGCCTTCAATAATTCTGCGGCGATTATTCTGCCAGCCGAAAAGCAGGATGAGCCGATGAAGGACTTCATCGGCACCGGGCCCTATATGCTGAAAGAGCGCAAGGCCGACCAGTATATCCAGCTCGTCCGCTTCGATGGTTACACACCGCGCTCTGGCGAAAGCAATGGTTATGGTGGCGCGCGCCATCAGTATCTCGATGAAATCCGTTTCGTGCCGGTGCCGGACGCCAATACGCGAGTGGAAGCGGCAGTCTCCGGTCAGTATGACTACATCGACAGTCTTCCGGTCGAATCCTTCGACAAGATCAAGTCGTCCACGGTGACCGAGCCGGTCGTTCTCAAGCCTTTCGGCTATCCAGTCTTCGTGTTCAACACGGCAGAGGGTATTGCCAAGGATGTAGCCATTCGTAAAGCCATTCGCCAGGCTCTGAGTATGGAAGACATGATGGCCGCAGCGTTTGGCAGCACCGATTTCTACGCGCTGGATGGCGATATCTATCCGAAGAATTTCGTCTGGAACACAGATGCCGGTGTTGAAGGCAATTACAATCTCGCAGACCCTGAGGGCGCTGCCGCAGCGGCCAAGGCTGCTGGCTATGACGGCGAAAAGCCGATCCGTATTCTGACCAGCCGCCAGTATGAATTCCATTACAAGATGGCGCAGGTCGCGGCGGAATATCTGAAGCTCGCCGGTTTCAAGGTGGATATGCAGGTGGTCGATTGGGCAACGCTCACGCAGCGTCGCGCCGACAAGGGTCTATGGGACATCTACATCACCCACAGCCCGTTCCTGCCAGAACCTGCATTGATCGGTTCGCTCGCGCCAACATCTCCGGGCTGGTGGGATACGCCGCTGCGCAAGCAGACGGTTGAAGCCTTCTCTGCCGAATCCGATCCGGAAAAGCGCGTCGCGCTCTGGGCTGATGTTCAAAAGGCGATGTATGCGGAAATTCCTTACATGAAGATCGGTGACTTCAACGGTCTGACTGCCAAGGCCAAGAAGGTCGAGGGCGTGGATCCCGCTCCATGGCCGTATTTCTGGAATGCCTCGATCAAGAAGTAACGCTTTTCGATGGGCCGGATGCCGCTTTGCTGCGGCTCCGGTTTCGAAAATGGTTCTGTCTTGGAGCATGAAGAGAGACATCTATGATCCGTTATATTCTCCAGCGCCTGTTCGGCATGATCGTCGTGATGTTTCTCGTCGTGACCATTGTTTTCGTCATCGTGCGCGTAACGCCGGGCGACCCGGCTGCCGTCATGCTGGGCCCGGATGCGTCTGCACAGGACATTGCTGATCTGCGCATGCGGTTGGGGCTGGATCAGTCCCTTATCGTTCAATATCTGATCTATATCGGCCAGATGCTGAAGGGCGATCTTGGTCAGTCGATCTTTCTCAACATGCCGGTCACCTCTGCGCTGATGGCGCGGGCTGAGCCGACGTTTTTCCTCACGCTGTTCTCGCTTCTGATTGCCAGCGTCATCGCGCTGCCCATCGGCATCTATGCGGCCTATCGCCGTGGCTCATTTATCGATCAGGCCGCAACGACCATTGCCATGCTGGCGGCCAGCATTCCCAGTTTTTGGCTCGGACTCATTCTCATGCAGTTCTTCGCCGTGCGGCTGAACATCTTTCCCGTGTCCGGCTATGGCGGGCCGGGTTCTAGCTTCATGGAACGCATGTACCATTTGACGCTTCCGGCCTTTGCGCTTGGCATTGTTTCCTCTGCCCTCATTCTGCGTTTCACGCGCGCGTCCATGCTGGATGTTCTTGGCGATGATTATATTCGCACGGCCCGTGCCAAAGGTCTGGTCGAACGCCGCGTCATTCTCAAACATGCGCTGAAGAACGCGCTGATCCCCATCCTGACTGTCATAGGTCTGACCGCTGCCGTGCTGATCTCCGGTGCTGTCGTTACCGAGACCGTGTTTGGTTTGCCGGGTGTTGGCAGTCTGGTGGTGTCGGCTGTGCTGCGACGGGATTATCCAGTCATTCAGGGGGCTCTGCTGGTCATTGCGGCGCTCTACGTCCTCATCAATTTCGCAATCGATATGCTTTATTTGGCGATCGATCCGCGTGTTCGTTATTAAGGGGGCGCGACGGATGGTCGATTTGACAACAGCCACCCCAAAACCTGCCGCCAGCGAAGGCTCCAAGTTCCTGCGCCGGTTCCTGACGCGCAAAACGGTGGCCTTTGGCCTCCTCATTCTAGTGATCTTCGTTCTGCTGGCCGCGCTTGCGCCATGGATCGCACCGTACTCGCCGTCCAAACTGTCCATCGTCAACCGGCTGAAGCCGCCGAGCGAAACCTTCTGGTTTGGCACAGACGAATTCGGTCGCGATGTCTTTTCGCGCACCATCTATTCCGCGCGGTTGTCGTTGCTGATTGGTGCCTCTGTCGTTGTGCTGTCGGCGGCTATCGGTGTGACACTCGGACTTCTGGCCGGTTTCTTCCAGAAACTCGATACGCCCATTGCCCGCTTGATCGATGCAATGATGGCGTTTCCGGATATTCTTCTTGCCATCGCGCTGGTGGCAGCCCTTGGCCCTTCGCTCACCACCGTCATCATCGCACTGTCGATTGTCTATTCACCGCGCCTTGCCCGCATCGTCCGCGCCTCGACATTGGTGATCCGCGAACTGCCATATGTGGAAGCCGCGCAAGCGCTCGGCATTTCGACCTTCCACATCATGACGCGGCATGTGCTGCGCAATCTGCTCTCGCCCATCCTTGTGCAGGCCACATTCCTGTTTGCAAGCGCCATGCTGGCGGAGGCTGGCCTTTCCTTTCTCGGGCTCGGTGTGAGCCCGGAAATTCCAACCTGGGGAACCATGATCGCCAGCGGCCGCCAATATATCGGGCAGGCCGACTGGATGACCTATTTCCCGGGCTTTGCCATCATTCTTTCCGTGCTGTCGCTGCAAATGGTCGGCGATGGTTTGCGGGACATGCTCGATCCAAGACTGCGAAGGGATTTGTAATATGACCGGGGAAAACGCGAAACCGCTCCTCCTCACCAACGTCAAGCCAATGGCTTTTGGCGAAACCGTGCAGACTGGCACGACCGACATTCTGGTCGGCGGTGACGGCAAGATTGCCGCCATCGGCCAGTCCATTGCCGCGCCCGCAAATGCCACGCGTATCGA
Organism: Agrobacterium sp. 20P9.1.2; assembly: GCF_057799395.1. Taxonomy (NCBI): domain Bacteria; kingdom Pseudomonadati; phylum Pseudomonadota; class Alphaproteobacteria; order Hyphomicrobiales; family Rhizobiaceae; genus Agrobacterium; species Agrobacterium sp. 20P9.1.2. The sequence goes on along the minus strand of NZ_JBYOKI010000002.1, from coordinate 100,558 downwards.
CGGCAAGGGCGCATGGATTTCCCCCGGCTGGGTGGATTTGCACGTCCACATCTGGCACGGCGGTACAGATATTTCGATCCGTCCTTCGGAATGCGGGGCAGAGCGCGGCGTTACAACATTGGTCGATGCCGGTTCTGCCGGTGAAGCCAACTTTCATGGCTTCCGCGAATATATCATCGAGCCATCCAAGGAACGCATCAAGGCCTTCCTCAATCTCGGTTCTATCGGCCTTGTCGCCTGCAATCGTGTTGCGGAACTGCGTGATATCAGAGACATCGACCTTGATCGTATCATCGAATGCTATGCCGAAAACAGCGAGCACATTGTCGGCCTGAAGGTCCGGGCCAGCCACGTCATCACCGGCTCCTGGGGCGTGACCCCGGTTAAACTTGGCAAAAAGATCGCCAAAATCCTGAAGATACCGATGATGGTGCATGTGGGCGAACCACCAGCACTATACGACGAAGTGCTGGAAATTCTCGGCCCGGGCGACGTTGTCACGCACTGCTTTAACGGCAAGGCAGGTTCATCAATATTGGAAGACGAAGACCTCTTCAATCTGGCCGAACGTTGCGCATCGGAAGGTGTGCGGCTGGATATCGGCCACGGTGGAGCATCCTTCTCGTTCAAGGTCGCGGAAGCGGCGATTGCGCGTGGTCTCTTGCCGCATTCCATTTCGACAGACCTTCACGGTCACTCGATGAACTTCCCTGTCTGGGATTTGGCAACGACAATGTCGAAGCTGATGTCCGTCGGCATGCCTTTCGACAAGGTCGTTAACGCTGTGACGCATGCGCCCGCCGAAGTTATCAAGCTCGACATGCAGAACCGCCTTTCGGTCGGTGCACGGGCTGATTTCACCATTTTCGATGTCATCGACTCCGATCTCGAAGCGACCGATTCCAACGGTGACGTTTCGCAACTCAAACAACTGTTCGAGCCGCGTTACGCCGTCATTGGCGCGGATGCCACTGTTGCCAGCCGCTACATTCCGCGTGCGCGCAAACTGGTTCGCCACAGCCACGGCTATTCCTATCGCTGAGGACTGCCAGCCATGAACAGAGAATTTCGCATAATACAGGAGTTTGCGTGACCCAGTCCCCGATCAAGTCAGAAGCAAAGGCGGAAACGCCCTATGACCGGCTTGCCGCGCTCGGCATCGAACTGCCGCCGCCAGCGCCGCCAATCGCCAACTTCGTAACACATGTCATTGAAGGCAACATGCTCTACCTTTCCGGCCAAGGCCCGCGAGAGGCGGATGGTTTCATGCACACCGGCAAGGTCGGAACGGATGTTTCGGCGGAAAAGGCCTATGCCGATGCACGGCTGACGGGCGTCAACCTGCTGGCGGTCATGCACGACGCGCTGGGCGATTTGTCGCGCGTGCGTCGCGTCGTGAAACTGCTCGGCATGGTCAATGCCGCGCCTGATTTTCTGGAGCATCCGCAGGTCATCAACGGCTGCTCTGATCTTTTCAATGCCGTGTTTGGTGAGGCGGGCCAGCATGCCCGCTCCGCCGTCGGTTTCGGTTCACTTCCAGGCAATATCACGGTGGAGATTGAAGCCATCGTGGCATTGCACGGCTAGGGGGGACGGTCAGTGGTTGCGCCAGCCCATCAGCTTTTCGATCCGCGCTGCCGACGCCTTGACGCGGTCGGCATAGCCGGACTTGTCGGCAAGGACTTTCTGTTCGGGAAGCACGATGGAAATCGTCGCCACGCAATCACCCCTGTTATCGACAATGGGCGATGCAATGCAGGCCACGGAGTAATCGGACTCCCCGGCCTGAATGGACAGACGCTCTTCAAAAGCCTTGCGCGCCGCGTCCGACAGCGTGGTCGCATCGATGGTGGCGCGACCGGTGGGCGATATGCGCGCGCCGCGTTTGAACAGCTCGATACGCTCGGCTTCCGGCATATGGCCGACGAGAAGACGGCCGGACGCCGTCCAGTTGAGGGGAACACGGGTGCCGACACGGGATGCAACCTGAAAATGGCTGGGGCCATCCGCCATGGCCAGCACAAGCATGTGCTCAGCGTCACGGCCGCAAACCTGAACGGTTTCGCCCGCCTCGCGGCAAAGATCGTGCATTTCGTGGGTCGCGACACTCATGAAGTCCAGCGAGCGGGCGTAAGCCAGACCGTAATGATAAAGCCGCGCGCCAAGCCAGATCATGCCGTCGGCATTGCGGGCCAGCATGTTCTTTTCCACCAGATCATCGATGATCACATAGACGGTGGAAAGCGGAGCCTTGACGGCCTTGGCAATGGCATAGGCACCGGCGGGCGCACCGGTTTCATAGAGATAATCGATTACCTGCAAGGCGCGGTCGATGCCGCTGACACGCGAGCGACGCGCCTTGCCGTCACCGTCAACCGCCGATGTAACCTCGGAAAGGTCCGATGATGTCTTCAAATCCAAAACCAAGCTCCTGCACCTTAAAGAACATATTGCATTACTATGGCATAGGCGTTTGCGGGGCAACCGAAATCAGAGCCGGTATCGACGGCTCACAGACTGGAGAATGACAATGTCCGACGATATCCGCACGAAGCTCGGCCTGCGCCCGGTGATCAACGTCTCCGGCACGATGACCAGCCTCGGGGCGTCCATCGTGGTGCCGGAAGCGGTTGCCGCCATGGCAGCTATCCTTCCGCAATTTGTTGAGATCAACGATCTTCAGCGCAAGGCAAGCACCATCATTGCGCGGCTGACCGGTGGTGAAGCCGGGTTCGTCACAGCGTCCTGCTCATCCGGCATCAGCCTGGCTGTAGCCGGAACGATTACCGGGCCAGACCTTTTGGCGATTGAGAGGCTACCGGAAACATCGACGCCCAAGAACGAGGTTCTTGTGCAAATGGGCCATGTGGTGAGCTACGGCGCACCGGTAGACCAATCCATCCGTCTGGCTGGCGGCAAGGTTGTGATGATCGGTCAGGCAACATCGACGCATCGCTACCACATGGAAAATGCCATCACCGATAAAACGGCAGCAGCGGTCTATGTCGTGTCGCATCACGTTGTGGATTACGGCCTCCTTAATCTCAAAGAATTCGTGGAGATCGCGCATGCCAAGGGCGTGCCCGTGATTGTGGATGCGGCATCGGAATATGACCTGAAGCTTTTTCTCGAGCAAGGCGCTGATATCGCCCTCTATTCCGGCCACAAGTTTCTCGGTGGCCCGACATCGGGCATCGTCGCGGGCAAAAAAGACCTCGTGCGCAACGCATTCCTTCAAAACATGGGCATTGGCCGTGGCATGAAGGTTGGCAAGGAAAGCATTTACGGCGTCATGGCGGCGCTGGAAGCCTGGGAAAAGCGTGACCATGTCGGCATCCGCGAGCGTGAAACAGGCTATCTGAACCTGTGGAAGCAGACGCTTGCCAACCGCCCGGGCGTCACCGCGCTGATCGAACCCGACCCGACCAACAATCCGCTGGACCGCATGCGGGTCATCATCTCGCCGGAGGAAGCCCACATCACCGCCTGGGATTTGGCCGCTGCCCTGCGCCAAGGTCCGCAGCCGATCATCGTGCGGGATCATGAAGTCGAGCATCACTATTTCTACCTCGACCCCTGCAACCTGCATCCGGGCCAGGAAACGGTGGTGGCGGCAAGGCTTGCAGAGGAACTAGACAAGGCCCGCGCCTCCAACGAGATCATCGCGACACCTTTCGAGGATTTGAGCAAGCATCGTTTCGATGGCGCGTTGAAATGGCCTGACTGACCCGTTGCATCCAACTGATCCACTAATCAGGCGGATCAGTTGGATTGGTTCAGGCAGAAAGAACATAAAGGAACGATCATGACCAACCTCGCAAAGACCATGCCCATTGCGCCACAAACTACCGAGCCGGTTCTGTCGGTCGAAAAGCTGCGCACATCCTTCATGGTCGATGGTGTGTGGAAGCCGGTCGTTCGTGATATTTCCTTCACGGTCGCGCCGGGTGAGACTGTGGCCATCGTCGGTGAAAGCGGCTCCGGCAAGTCTGTCACGTCGCTGTCGATCATGCGGCTGTTGCAGCCCGATACCAGCCGCATCGAGGGCAAGGTCATGCTCGGAGGTCGAGATCTGTTGGCGCTGCCGGAGCATGAGATGCGTAAAGTGCGCGGCAATGATGTGGCGATGATCTTTCAGGAACCGATGACGAGCCTCAACCCGCTCTTCACTATTGGCGACCAGATTTCCGAGGCGCTGCTGTGTCATGCGCCGATGAGCAAACACGATGCGAGGGCGGAAACCATCCGCATTCTTGAAAAGGTTCGTATTCCATCCGCCGCATCGCGCTTCGATGAATATCCGCATCGTTTTTCCGGTGGCATGCGCCAGCGCGTGATGATTGCCATGGCGCTTGCCACCAAGCCGAAGCTGCTGATTGCCGACGAACCGACGACGGCGTTGGACGTCACCATTCAAGGCCAGATCCTCGATCTCATCAAAACCTTGCAGGAAGAGGAGGGGACGTCGGTTCTCTTCATCACCCACGATATGGGCGTTGTGGCAGAGATCGCCGACCGGACCGTCGTGATGTATCAAGGCGAGCAGGTGGAGACGGGTGCGACCGCCGACATCTTCCATCGCGGCCAGCATCCTTACACACGCGCGCTGCTATCTGCTGTGCCGGTGCTTGGCTCGATGCAGGACTACCAGAGACCGCGTCGTTTTCCCGTCGTCAACGTCGCCACCGGCGAATCCGATGTGCCGGTCGAGGTTAGCGATACGGTAGCGAAGGGCCAGCCGGTGTTGCAGGTCAGAAATCTCACCAAGCGCTTCGACATTCATTCCGGCCTCTTCGGCAAACTCTCGGGCCGTGTGCATGCGGTGGAGAATGTCTCCTTCGATCTTCATGCCGGTGAAACGCTTTCGCTGGTTGGCGAATCCGGCTGCGGCAAGTCCACCACGGGCCGTGCGATCATGCGGCTGATAGAGCCGGGAAGCGGCTCCGTTCTGGTCGATGGGCGTGAGGTGCTGACGCTGGACAAGCAGGAAATGCGCGAGATGCGTAAGACTGTCCAGATGATCTTTCAGGACCCCTTCGCCTCGCTCAATCCGCGCATGACGGTTGGCGCCGCCATCGCTGAACCCTTCCTCGAACACAAGATGGGCGATAAAAAACAGGCAAAGCACGTGGTTGCCGATATGCTTGTGAAAGTCGGGCTGACACCTGACATGGCCAAGCGATACCCACACGAATTTTCCGGCGGTCAGCGCCAGCGTGTCTGCATTGCCCGTGCGCTTGCGCTTCAGCCGAAAGTCATCGTGGCAGACGAAAGCGTTTCGGCGCTTGATGTCTCGATCAAGGCGCAGGTCATCAATCTCATGCTGGATTTGCAGCAGAGCCTCGATCTCGCCTTCCTCTTCATTTCCCACGATATGGCCGTTGTGGAACGCGTCAGCCACCGGGTGGCGGTCATGTATCTGGGCGAGATCGTTGAGATTGGGCCGCGCGCGGCAGTGTTTGGCAACCCGCAGCATGCCTATACGAAACGCCTGATGTCGGCGGTGCCGGTGCCTGACCCGGATCGTCGCCGCATCAAAAGCGGATCAGTCGCCGAGGAACTGAAAAGCCCGATACGACCAGTTGATTACCAGGCTGTTCCACCGAAATTTCGCGAGGTCTCACCGGGCCATCTGGTGGCGGAGCTTTGATTTCGTGGTTGGGTTTCGCACGCCGCACCTGTTTCTGAAAGCCAAACCAAGAATTTAGGTTGACTTGCGCCGTGTGACAGCGAAACTACATCCTGTTGATGGAAACCAGCTTTGGGAGGAGCGTTTCATGAAACGGAACTGGCCTGATGAGTTCGGCTCATTGTTAGATGGCGCGGAAGAAGTCACTCTCACACTATCCAGCCCAGACAGTGATCATCCCAAGGTGACGCGTAAGGCACTGAAGGTTCGGCTTTCCCAGCAGGACTACGAAAAAATCTGGCCGCTCGCAGAAATGCGTTTTCGCTTGCAAGGAGCGCGCGCGGGCTCAGCAATCACCTTGATTACGAGTAATCCTCATTACCAGCATTGGCACCCCGCCGATGGGGGAAGTGAGCAGATGAATCTGCCAAGCGGCATGGTTCACGAAACGAAATATGTGATCGTTCACTTCCTGTTGGATGAAGTACGGGAACCGGTGGAAGCGTAGAGTAAACATTGTCGCGGCGAGGCATCGTTAGTTTGGCATGCCTCGCTCCTTTTCGCGGGTTTCTCACCACCGCTTAAGACCCGTCATCATCCCGTTTGATGACAGATGTCGAGCAACGTCAGCGCTGCCTTGCTCGCATGGCGCTCCTTATGTCTCAGCAGGCGAAACTCACGCGCAGATGCGGGGAAGTCGACTTCGCACAGTCTGCCGCTTTCGATATATTGCTGAGCGGCAAGTCGCGAAACGGCTGCGGCACCGCCGCCAGCCAGCAGAGCAGACAAGATCGATTCATTGGATGGCAAAACGAGTATCGTATTGAGCGTGCCTGCCTTGATGCCCATCTCGGTCAGGGTTTCTTCAAAGGCAGAGCGGGTACCGGAGCCGACTTCGCGCATCACCCACTGGCCATCTCTTATGTCATCGATGCCCAAGGTCTTCTTGCCCGCCCAAGGGTGAGAAGGGCCGACGACAACGACCAGTTCATCGTGTGCGACGATGGACGCGGCAAGTGCTGGCTCATCAAGTTCGCCCTCCACAAAGCCGATATCCGCTTCACCGCTGATGACCGCATCCGCGACGGTGCGTGTATTTCCAATCGTCAAGCTTAGCTCGATGCCCGGAAACCTGTTGTGAAACTCCATCAGGCGCGGCGGCAACCAGTAGCTGGCAATTGTCTGGCTGGCAAAAACACTGAGCGAACCACGCTGCATGCCGCCGAGCTCGCTGAGAATAAGTTCGACCGAGCGAGACCGTGCGAGAAGCTTTCGCGCCTCATCCAGGAAGATGCGTCCCGTTGCGGTGAGTTCAATGCGCCTGCCGATCCGGTGAAAAAGCTCGACACCGTAATGCTGCTCGAGATTGCGTATCGATGCGCTGACTGCCGATGGCGTCAAATGGATTGCGGCGGCAGCCTTTGTCAGGTGCTCACGCTCTGCGACGGCGACAAAAATTGAGAGTTGTTCGAAAGTCATAGGAAATCGTTCTGTTTTTCCGAATGAAACGTAGAATTATATTCGATGGAAGTAAATTAAATTAGGTGAAAAAACTGTCACAAAGCATCACAGAGACAGTCCATCATGAATTCCCCCCGCGCACTTCAAATCATTCCCGGCCTTGCCCTTTGTGTCACGGTCGCCGGTGCAGCCTATCTTGTGGCTCATGTCGAGCATGCTCTGTTCGGCGCAGGATTACTGGAGCCGTTGGTCTTTGCGATCATCATCGGCATCGTCATCCGCACCATGTTTTCTGACAGACAGTCCTGGCGGCCCGGCATCAGTTTCAGTTCCAAAACCCTGCTCGAAATTGCCATCGTCCTTCTCGGTGCTTCGATCAGTTTTGCCACAATCAAAAGCGCGGGGCTAACGTTGATCATCTCGGTCGCGGCTATCGTCAGCATGTCGATCTATGTGAGTTTTGCCGTCGCTCGCTTGCTGCGCCTGTCGCCACGGCTTGCCATGCTGATTGCCTGCGGAAATTCCATCTGCGGAAACTCGGCCATCGTCGCGGTTGCGCCCGTCATTGAGGCCAATTCCGATGAAGTCGCCTCGGCTCTCGCTTTCACAGCCGTTCTCGGTGTCGCCTCCGTCCTTCTTCTACCGCTTCTTTACACTTATGGGGGCCTTGGTGCCGCGCAGTATGGCGCCCTGACCGGTCTTACAGTCTATGCCGTTCCGCAGGTTCTGGCCGCCGCCACCCCGGCTGGTCTGGTTGCGGTCCAGACGGGAACGGTCATCAAACTTCTGCGCGTTCTCATGCTAGGACCGGTGATTTTTACGCTGGGTATTCTTCAAGGCAAGGCAGCCCGCCGCGCTGGCCGTCCTACGTCCTACCGAAACCTCGTCCCATGGTTCATCATCGGCTTCATGCTTGTGGTTGTCGCGCGGTCTTTGGGGCTTATCCCGCTCAACATCGTGAATATATTGCTGACCGTCTCCGGTGGGTTGACTGTCGTCGCGATGGCTGGATTGGGGCTGTCGGTCGATATCCGCACGGTGGCAAGTGCGGGTGGACGTGTCATCCTTGCATCGTCCATCTCGCTGCTTCTGCTCGTGGTCGTCAGCTATTTCGTCGTGATTTCCGCTCTCCACGCATAGTTGCTGGAGAGATCAGGATACAGCGGCGAACCGACCCAGCGCACCGCGCGCGAAGCACAATGGCTCTCCATCACGGTGGGCCGCGCGCAACACGCGACCGAGCAGGATAGAATGATCACCGCCATCATAGATCGATGCGCGTTCGCATTCGAAACGGCTGAGTGTCCCTGGAATAACGGGAACACCTTCGGGGTTCGCATCCCACTCAAACTCTTCGAAACCAAGTCCACCGCGTGTAAAGCGGCTGCTGAGATCGCCCTGATCTGCGGCAAGAACGTGGATTGCGAAATGCGTGGCACCAGCAAAGAGATCATGCCGGGACGAAGTCTTCGCCGGAGACCACAGGATCAAGGGCGGATCCAGCGACACCGAAGAGAAGCTGTTGACCGTCATGCCGATTGGCCCGACCGGCGTCTGGGCCGTTACGACTGTGATGCCTGTCGGGAAATTTCCAAGCGCAGTGCGAAAGCTGCGTGTATTGGCAGCATCCGGAACGAACCTGTGTTCATTGTGATTGTGCATGCTGGCAAGGGACGTCATCAGGGCACCTCGTGACCTTTTGCAAGCGTGTAGAGTTCAAACCATGTCTGTCGATCCATGACGACTTTGCTGGCCTGTGAAATCGTGACGATGCGCTGGAGATTGTTGGTCCCGAGCACGGGCAGAATCTTTGCCGGATGCCGAAGCAGCCAGGCGATGGCCACCGCGGCGCTGTCGACACCCTGATCCTGAGCGATTTTGCCCATGGCATCGGCCAACGCGCCGCCTGCGGTCATCAGCGCGCCGCCACCGAGCGGGGACCAAGCCATCACGGCGAGGTTTCGCTCTTGAAGATAAGCGAGATCGCCATTGGTGAAAGGTGACGTTTCAGCCAGGCTGAGTTCGATCTGGTTCGTCACCAGTTCGTTTTCCATGTGCGTCTGCAACAGGGAAAAGTCCCAGGGACGGAAATTCGAAACGCCGACACTGCGCACTTTACCGGAGGCGACCAGTTCATCGAGAGCCGCGCCGGTTTCATCCGGGTCCATCATTGGGTCAGGGCGATGGATCAAAAGCAGGTCGATGTGATCGGTCGCCATATCCCGCAGCGACGCCTCGACGGAAGCGTTGATGTGGTCTGCCGACGTATCGTAATGTTTGACGCGGGCGGCGGAATGCCGACCGGCTGGTGCGACTATGCCGCATTTCGTGACGATTTCGACCTTGTCGCGCAGCGATGGTGACGCCTTGAACGCTTCGCCAAGAATTGCTTCTGCGGTGTAGCCGCCATAGATATCGGCCTGATCGAGGGTCGTGATGCCCTGCGCAAGGCACGCTTCGATCTTGGCCTGAACGTGCTTCGCCGAGGTGTCCGTGTCATCGCCAATGCGCCACATGCCGTAGACGATGCGGCTGACAGACAGGTCGGAGGTAAGTTCGATGCGGTCCATTAGTGGCGTTCTCCAATTCCAAGGGGTGTTGCTGGTGTTGTTGCCGGCACGCGCCCGTGAATATGGGGCAGGGAACAGGTTTTCAACTGCGGCAAGACTTTGCGACCAAAATGTTCAGCCTCGTCCAGATGCGGGTAGCCTGAGAAGATGAAGGCGCGAATGCCCATCTTCTGGTAGTCTTCAATGGCGCTCATGACCTGATCGGTAGACCCGACCAAGGCGGCACCGCAGCCCGAGCGGGCACGTCCAATACCGGTCCACAGGTTTGGCTCGATATAGCCGAACTTGTCCGCCAGTTCGCGTGCTTTTGCCTGATGCGCAACGCCAAGCGAAATGCTGTCATGGGCACGGTTGCGGATGAGCTGGCCATATTCATCGTCGAGCTTTGAAACGAGATGCTCGGCATATTCCTTGGCTTCCTGTTCAGTGTCGCGGACGATCATGTGAACACGAAGGCCATAATCCAGCGTTCTGCCGTGAGCCTCTGCGCGGGCGTGAACGGCACGCATACGCTCGGCGAGTTGATCCTTCGTTTCCGGCCACATCAGGTAAACATCGCACTGCGCGCCACATAGTTCCAGAGCATCGGGCGAATAACCGCCGAAATAGAGCAGAGGGCCGCCATTTTGCTGATAGGGCCGTGCGGGTTCGGTCGAAACGCCCTTGAACTGATAGATTTCCCCATCATGGTCGATCGTATCGCGGGTCCACGCCTGACGCAGGATTTCCACGACTTCGTGACTGCGGCGGTAACGGAAAGCGCTGTCGGCGACTTCACCGGGAAAATCGGAACTGATGACATTCAGCGTCAAGCGACCCTTGAGCATGTGGTCGAGCGTGGCGATCGTACGGGCCAGCATGATGGGCTGCATTTCGCCACAGCGGATCGCAGCCAGCATGTTGATCTTGTCGGTAATCGGCGCGCAACCGGCAACGAAGCTCATTGTATCCTGTCCGACCTGATAGGAGGATGGACACAGAATATTGCGAAATCCAAGCTCTTCGGCTTTCTTGACGATGGCGGAGCAATGATCCCAGCTTGAGCGCAAGGACCCGTCGGGAATGCCGAGATAGGCGTAGTCATCGGAGCAGAGCGCTGAAAACCAGGACACTTCCGCAGCATCGAGATCAGCAGACGTTACAGGCACAATCGTCATGAAATCCTCCTCACAGGACGTTGCCCAATTAACTAACATCAGGTATTTAGTAAATCAATAATGTATCAATTATTTCTCCCGCGCATCGGAAGGCATTGAAAATGCGGAGTTCCAAAGGAAGTTTGCCAGTGTATCTCCAGATCGCCGAGACGCTGGTGCGAGATATAACGGCTGGCCGCCTGATCGATGGGGAGAAGCTTCCACCGGAGCGCGAGATGGCGACGACGCTGGGGATTGCGGTTGGAACGCTGCGAAAGACGCTGGCTGAACTCCATAGTCGCGGATTGCTGGAACGCATTCAGGGATCAGGTAACTACATCCGCGCCGTTACCGACCCCAAAAGCGTGTATGCCATGTTTCGCTTGGAATTGGTGGCGGGTGGCGGTTTTCCAACGGCAGAAATTCTGAGCGTCAGCCGCGAGGTCAAGCCTGCGGAGTTACCTGCCTTCGGTGCGTCTAAAGAAGGGCACCGCATTCGTCGGATCAGACGCATTGCGGGGCAGGCTGCGGCGATCGAAGAAATTTGGCTGGACGGATCCTACATCGAAAAGGTCGCCGCCGAAGATTTGTCAGAATCGCTCTATCTCTACTACCGCACGCGCTTGGGGCTATGGATCGCCAAAGCGGAAGACCACATAGGCCTCGGTCATGTACCGGAGTGGGCACCGGAGGCATTCGGCCCGAAAATCGGGCAGCCCCTTCCCCATATATTGCGCATCAGCCATTCCCATGAAGGTGCCATGGCCGAGGTTTCGCACACATGGTACGACCCGAATGTTGCCCGTTACGTCAATAGACTGAGGTAGGCGCTTGCGCGAATCTTCGACTAGACCGGCATGAATTTGCCTCATCTCGCGTTTTAAACGAAATCAAAATTCTCGTGTGAAATCAAAATGTAGATTTCAATTTTAAACAGAATAAATTAAATTGATACACCATTGATTTCCTTAAATCCTTGCGTATGCTCAATTTTAGAGGAGCCCGAAGCAACATCGCCGAGGGTTGGGTGATTGAGAATGGCATCAGTTAAGCTTACCAAGCTCGAAAAGAGTTATGGCGCTCTGCGCATCGTCAAAGGTATCGATCTGGAGATCAACGACGGGGAGTTCGTTGTTTTCGTTGGTCCTTCCGGCTGTGGAAAATCCACGACCCTGCGCATGGTCGCAGGTCTGGAAACAATCACGGGTGGTGAGGTGAAAATTGGCGACCGCGTCGTCAATCGTCTGGCCCCGCGTGAACGTGATATCGCCATGGTCTTTCAGGACTACGCGCTTTATCCGCACAAGACCGTGCGTGAAAATATGGGTTTCAGCCTGAAGGTGCGCGGTATCGCCGCTGGCGAGGCGGCGGCGCGGGTCGATGAAGCCGCCAATATGCTCGGCATCGCCCATCTTCTGGACCGACGGCCAGGACAGCTTTCGGGTGGTCAGCGCCAGCGCGTGGCCATGGGTCGCGCCATCGTGCGTCGCCCACAGGTGTTCCTGTTCGACGAGCCGCTGTCCAACCTTGATGCCAAACTGCGCGGGCAGGTCCGCACAGAGATCAAAAAGCTGCATCAGACTATCGGAACAACGATCATTTACGTCACGCACGATCAGGTCGAGGCCATGACGCTTGCGGATCGTATCGTCATTCTGCGCGGTGGTGAGATCGAGCAGGTCGGAACGCCGGATGAGGTTTATAACAAACCAGCCAGCGTTTTTGTCGGCGGCTTCGTTGGCTCACCAGCTATGAATTTCGCAAAAGCGCGTGTCGATGGCGGCAATCTGGTGTTTTCAAACGGCGATAGCCTGCCGATTTCGATGCTGCGCGCAGCCAGTCATGCGGGCTCTGTCGATGGTCGTAAATTCATCGTCGGCATTCGCCCAGAACATTTCAGCGCGGGCGCCTCTGAGGTCTCGTTGACCTGTCAGGTGCAGGTTGTCGAACCCCTTGGCTCCGACACTTTGGTCCATTTCGCCATTGGTGATGAAACCTTGACGGCGCGTATGCCACCGGAAACGCAAATCAAAGCTGGTGAAACATTGAGAATTGGGGTGGATCCCGCAAAAATCCACCTCTTCGATGCAGAGACTGAACGCGCAATTTAAACGAAAATTCCGTGCGGGGAGGATAGCGCCGCGCGAGACAGACCAAACGGGAGGAAATGACATAATGACTTTGACCAAACTCACCGGTGCACTCTTCTGCGGCACGATGCTGGCTTTCGCGATGCCAGCGGCAGCCGAGACGACACTGAGCGTTTATATCTCCAGCCAGCATCAGCCGCAGGTCTGGCGTCAGGCGCTCGATAAATACGAGGCTGCCAATCCTGACGTGAAGGTCAAGATCGAAACCGGTGGAAACACGTCGGAAGCGCAGGCGCAATATCTCAACACGGTGATGTCGGCAAAGGACACATCGCTCGACGTGCTGATCCTCGATGTCATCCGCCCGGCGCAATTTGCAGCCGCTGGCTGGACGAGCGATTTCGCCAATAAGGATATGTCGGTGTATCTGCCTGCCTATGCAGGTGCCAATACCGTCGATGGAAAAGTCATCGCGCTTCCGGCTTTTGCGGACTCGCAGTTCCTTTATTACCGAAAAGACCTTCTGGAAAAATACGGCATCCAGCCGCCCAAGACGTGGGACGAGCTGAAGGCCGCAGCCAAGAAGATTTCTGAAGGTGAGGGCAATGCCAATCTCCAGGGACTGTCCTTCCAGGGCAAAGCCATCGAAGGTGCGGTCTGCACATTCCTGCTGCCTTATTGGAGCCAGGGCAAAAATCTGACCGAAAACGGTAAGCTGACTTTCGACCGCGACGCGGCGATCAAGTCGCTGAGCCTCTGGAAAAGCTTCGTTGACGATGGCGTTTCCAAGAAAAACATCGCTGAAGTCGGCACGGACGATACCCGCAAGGAATTCCAGGCTGGTAACGCCATCTTCGCTGTCAATTGGTCCTATGCTTGGGCGCAGGCGCAGGGCAAAGAATCCGCCGTTGCCGACAAGGTCGGCGTTGCGCGTCTTCCTGCGGTAACCGGTGGAGAGCAGGCGACGTGCCTTGGTGGCTGGGAATGGGGCGTTTCGGCCTACTCTAAGCATCAGGATGAAGCCAAGAAACTGGTAGAATATCTGTCCTCACAGGACGTGTCCAAGTTCATGGCCATCAACGGCTCTCTGCTTCCAACCTATGCCGGTCTCTACAAGGATGCGGATGTCCTCAAGAGCGCGCCATGGTTTGCAGATGCCCTCGAGGTGGTCGAAACCGCCAAGCCGCGTCCGGTGACCCCGCGCTATAACGAGGTCAGCGAAGTCATCCGCACCACCGTCAACTCGGTCCTCGCAGGTGTTTCCACGCCGGAGCAGGGTGCTGATCAGATCGAAGCCCGCTTGAAGCGCATCTTGCGATAATACGGCTGGATCGCCTTCTTCCTGATTTAGGGGAGGGGCCTGCCCTCCAAATGCTCCGACCGCTGGAGGCGACGCATTGCATCGCCTCCAGCCCTTACAATGTCTCGGAACGAAACCATGGCAATGACAACCCCATTCAAAGCGGACGACAAACAGTCGGCACCCTCGCCAAGCTGGACGCGGTGGCTCGACCTGAGCGACCGTTCGCTGGCGGTCCTGCTTCTGGCGCCTGCGGCACTGCTTCTGGCGTTGATCATCGTCTATCCGGTATGCCGACTGATCTATACGAGCTTTTTCAGCCTTTCCCTGACGTCTGGGCTACCAGCGGCATTTGTGGGGTTTGAAAACTACCAGCTGATGATCGAAGATCCTGTGTTTTGGGAAACGACCTGGAACACCGTGCTGATCACCCTCATCACTGTGCCGGGCGCGTTGCTGGTCGGCCTAGGTCTGGCGCTGATGGCAAATCTTCCATTCGGCATGCAGTGGCCAGTTCGCCTGTCGCTGCTCATTCCGTGGGCGCTGCCGCTATCCTTTGCCGGACTGATCTTCGCGTGGTTCTTCCATTCCGAATATGGCGTCGTCAACGATGTTCTCAACCGGCTCGGCTTTGAAGGGATTATCTGGTTCAATTCGCCAAACTGGGCCTTTGCGGCCATCTGCCTGACAATCATCTGGAAGACATCATCCTTCATGGCGCTGATCATTCTGGCAGGCCTGCAGACCATTCCGCGCTCGCTTTACGAAGCTGCCGATGTTGATGGTGCAGGCAGACTGCGGCAGTTCTTCGAGATCACCCTGCCGCTGCTCAAGCCCTCCATCGTCGTGGCCCTGATTTTCCGTACCATCACGGCGCTTCAGACATTCGACATTCCCTACATGATGACGGGCGGCGGGCCGGGTACGTCTACTGCAACGCTTGCCATGTATATCCACCAGAACACCGTCTCGTTCCTCGATCTCGGCTACGGCTCCGCGCTTGCCGTCGTCATGTTCATACTGTCGATGTGTGTGACCGCCGTGTATCTGCGCATGATACGGACGAAGGAGTAGCAGCCATGAGCACAACGACAGCCTCCGGTTCGATGTCCTTCCTGTCCGGCAAGCCACTGCGTTTCATCGCCGCGGGCATTCTGCTCATCAACGGCATGTTTCCGGCGTTGTGGATCCTCTTTACCTCGCTGAAATCAGAAGCGGAGCTGACGGCCAAACCGATTACCTGGATACCGCACGCGCCGACGCTGCAGAACTATATGCAGGCCTTTTCCGACCAGCCTTTGCATATCTTTCTGTTCAACAGCTTCATGGTCGCGCTGCTATCGACAGCGCTGACCTTGCTTGTTTCAGTTCTCGCAGCCTATGCGCTGGCGCGGCTCAACCTCGCCTATCGCGGTTTGATCCTGTCGCTGATAATCGCAGTTTCCACTTTTCCACTGGTCACGCTGCTCGTGCCACTGTTTGAAATCATGCGGGCGCTCAATCTTCTCAACAGCTGGACTGCTCTCGTGCTGCCCTACACGGTGCTGAGCCTGCCGGTCTGCACGCTGATGCTCGTCTCGTTTTTCGAGGGCATTCCGCGCGATTTGGAAAACGCCGCCATGATCGATGGCTGCACGCGGCTGGGAGCTCTGTTCAAAGTCGTGGTGCCTCTCTGCGCACCCGGCGTATTTACCGCTGGTATTCTTGCCTTCGTCAATGCATGGGATGAATTCCTGCTGGCTTTGTCCTTTAACTCCAATCCCAGCTTGCGCACTCTACCCGTAGGCATTCAGCTGTATCAGGGCGAGTTCGCATTCCCCTGGCCGGTCATTTCCGCCGCCCTCGTCGTCGGCATCGTGCCGGTCGCCATTCTCATCGTCATCTTCCAGGAGCGTGTCGTCTCCGGCCTGACGGCGGGCGGCATCAAGGGATGAGTGCGTTTGCGCTGAGAACCAACTGATATCAAAGACTTTGAAAGACTGTGGAATGAAACTCGAGCAGACACCGACCGGCTTTACGCTGTCCCTGAATGGCCGGACGATCCTTGATCACAGCGATACATCACCTGCAATCTTTGTCGGTTACGGTGAAGAGCGCATGGACATGTATCGCGGTAATTTCGACATCGAAGATTATGTCATCGAGCGCCGTGGTCTCGCCCATGCCCGGATCGAAGGCAACCACGTCTTGCTATCCGACGCCGCAGGGCTTCCCGCTCGTCTCATCCTCAACGTCGTTGAAAACGCCATCGAGTTTGAAGCAACCGATCCAAAACTCAACCGCCTCTGGGTTCGTATCAAGGCCGATGAAGACGAACATGTCTGGGGTGGTGGCGAGCAGATGTCATATTTCGACATGCGCGGACGCCGTTTCCCGCTCTGGACATCCGAGCCCGGTGTCGGTCGCGATCCAACGAGTGAGATCACCTTCAAGGCCAATGTCAAAGACAGGGCAGGGGGCGATTACTTCAACACCAATTATCCGCAGCCGACTTATGTATCATCGGCGCTCTATGCCCTGCATGTGGACACAACTGCCTACTCGGTCTTTGACTTCCGGCAGAAAGCTTTTCATGAGATCGAGATATGGGCAATTCCTGACCGCCTCGAGTTCTTTGCTGCTCCAACATTCGTGGAACTGGTAGAAACGCTTTCCCTGCGCTTCGGAAGACAGCCGCCGCTGCCTGATTGGGTTTATAACGGCGCGATCATCGGCTTAAAGGATGGTGAAAATTCATTTGCTCGTCTCGACGTGATCCGTGATGCCGGGGTACAAGTCTCCGCCCTTTGGTGCGAGGATTGGGTCGGTCTGAGACAGACATCGTTTGGCTCACGGTTGTTCTGGGATTGGCAAGCCAACGAGACGCGCTATCCGGGTCTCCGTCTGAAGATCAGCGAGTTACACGAGAGCGGCATCCGCTTTATGGGCTATGTGAACCCGTATCTTTGCGTCGATGGACCGCTGTTCCAAGTTGCTGAAAAGGCAGACTATTTCGCAACGGATGAAGCGGGCAAAACCGCCGTCGTGGATTTCGGCGAATTCGATTGCGGTGTGGTCGATTTCACCAATGAAGCGGCGGCGGACTGGTTCGCAGAAGAGATCATCGGCAAGAACATGCTGGACTTTGGTCTTTCCGGCTGGATGGCGGATTTCGGCGAATATCTGCCGATCGATGTGCATCTGTCGAATGGGATCGATGCCAAGCTGATGCACAATGCCTGGCCGACATTATGGGCCGAGGTCAACGCCAAAGCGGTCGCGTCCCGCGATAAAACCGGCGACGCACTGTTCTTCATGCGCGCAGGCTTTACGGGCGTTCAGAAGCATTGCCCGCTTCTGTGGGGTGGTGACCAGTCGGTTGATTTCTCGCGCCACGATGGTCTCATCACCGTCATCTGCGGCGCATTGTCATCTGGCCTGCTGGGCAACGCCTACCACCACTCCGATATCGGAGGTTACACCAGCCTGTTCGGCAATGTCCGCACGCCGGAGCTTTTGATGCGCTGGGCCGAAATGGCGGCTTTCACCCCCGTCATGCGCACTCATGAAGGAAACCGTCCGCGCGAAAATGTTCAGATCGACCAAGACCCGGAAGTCCTGTCGCATTTTTCCCGGATGACGCGGATTTATCGACATCTTGCGCCCTATCTCAAGTCTTTATCGGTAGAGGCTGTGGAGCGGGGTCTACCTGTGCAACGCCCGCTTTTCCTGCATCACCAGCAGGACCGGCAAACCTACACCATTCAAGATAGCTACCTTTACGGTGCCGACATGCTTGTCGCGCCGGTGTGGCAAGCTGCGAAAGAAGAGCGCGCCGTCTATCTTCCTCAGGGCGAGCGCTGGGTACACGTCTGGACGGGCGAGGAATTTGCGGGCGGTGCAGAAATCCAGATCGCGGCACCGCTCGGTCAGCCGCCCGTTTTTTACAGAGCCGGTTGCGCGCAAGAGGCTCTGTTCGCGAGTCTGCGGGATATCTAAGGGCAAGCGCACTGGGCGACGCTGCTATAGCTGCATCGCCCAGATCGTGCCAATAACGTCAGCTTCAGGCCTTAAATCACCACGTCGCTGAAGGCGCGAATTTCGACGACGGCGCTTGCCGAACGCTCCAGCGCCTCGCGCATGTTGACCCTGGATACCAGTTCGGGATGCCGCACAAGATCGCTTTGCTCGATAGCACTGAAATCAAGGCCTGTCCTCACCGCGAGGTCTTCCAGTGTAACCTGATAGAGCCGGAACGGATCGAGATCGAGCGTTTCGAGGTCGTTGAGAAGGTTCTCCTGCGAGAGAACGAAGCTCGCGCAGCGCAGTTTTCCGTCTGTGCCGACATAACCGATGGCTTTCCAGAAGGCCCGCGGAATCTGCGCGCCGCGGTAGGGAATGTCATCATCGCCAAAAATCGGCCCGCCCTGCACCGAAAGCCGGATGTCCTGAAGTTCCGCTTGCTCAAAGATGAGGTTTTCGAGACCGCCCCACAGGCCCTTGCGGGAGGACTGGTTGTAACGCTCATGCTGAGGCGCAATGTTCGTGAAGTAAAAGGAGTCGCTGTTTGCCTGTCTGGCCTCGGCAACAGAGCCCCAGCATAAATCCGCGCGCCGGGCGATATGGCCACGGTCTATACGGTTGTCTACGTAGAACTCATCGCCAAGCTGGTGCTTTGCATCGATGCGAGGATCCAGCGAGAAACCTTTTCTCGGCAACTTTACCATTTTGGCGCCATCGATGTTCCAGGCGACATAGCGTGCCATGCGGCGCTTGGAACTGAGGCACACAGAGAAATGCGTATAGGGTATGCTCTGACCGCGACCGAAATTGACGGCATCGCGTTTTAGCGAAGTGGACAATCCCGGTTCTGGGAAGGCAAGGCCAAGAAAATCAGCGTCATAGCCAGAGCGTGGCACAGCCGTTTCCATGCCCTCGCTGGCATCGGCGCCGTCGGTTTCCGGCTCCAGAATGAAGTCCAGTTTCTTCTGAACCGATGCAGGATAGCACGCCAGCGCATGTTCATCCGCAACGCCATCACTCTCGCCAGCGAAATGAAGTCCAGCGAAGATATCGGTTGCTTTGCCCTTGTCGAAAATAAGCCATGCGGCGCCTGAATCTCCACCCTTGCTGATTTCGCCGTCATCTGGCAACGCATCCGGGTCGGGGCCGATCTCGAAGCAGCCTATTGCCTGTTCTCCCGCTGGCGAGCCATAATTGATTTTGGCCATGACATCGACGCGGCGAACAATTCCTTGGGTGTTTGCTGTGGTGCGTCCAGACTTGATGACCTTGTCACCCAACGAAACCCGCGCCATGCGCGTCGGAACAACATCCAGTGCATAGACGGATCGATCATAGTCTCGAAGGCGGATGCGAGCGAGCGCGCAATCTCCGGCGGCACCCAGATGGCTTCGCAACAACTGTCCCACACCGTTTTGCGATGTGTTGTTGTCGTCATAGGAGCCGGGTTGGACAATCGTGTCACCGATACGACCCATGTTTCCGTGAAGCACATGCCAGTTCGATAGAATGCAAGGCGTGCCAGTAGACCGGTCAAACACGATGAGTCCAATCGTGCCAGCCGTTTCCGCGATGTGAGAAACACTGACGCCCGGTCTTATCGGGTTGATACGCTGTTTGCGCAGATCAATCTGCTCCGGTTCGACGAGCTTGTAAGACGGAGCATAGGATCGCTCGATGACATCCGTCGGTACAGCTGTGCCATCGACATCGATTGTTTCAGGCACGCGGGTCGTTGACAGGGACTCGAGCGCCGACTCCCCTTTTTGTCTGACGGTAAATTGCAGGCAGATAGGCCCATTGCCGTTTTTCAGACCAATACCGACTGAGGTTATGTTTGGATCGTTTAGATAATCAGCACCCTTGGCCCGAATAAAGCGGCGCAAATCGTCTTCACTGACATTGGCAGATTTGGCACGCCCGGTTGTCTTTCGAACCATGTCACCCCTCCAAACAAAGCCGAATTCCGGCTTCGAGACCGATCCTAATATATATATACTGATGATTGAAGTTAGAGGCCGTTTATGACCATCTAATGACGTTAATCACCAGCATTGATTGCGAGGTGTTCAGTTTTGCCGGAATTCATGAGTGTCCAGTATCTTTTACTCGATCCGCACGCCGGTATCCGCATCGAACAAATGGATATGTTCCTGCGCGAAATCCAGACCGATCGTCTGACCGCCGCTTATCGGAACGCGTCCGTTGACCACCACGACACATTCGGGCGTCGTTGCGGTGGTGACGTAGGTTGTTGAGCCGGTCGATTCCACCATCGCAACCGGCACGTTTAGCGCGCCTGCCGTGTTGTCAGAGATCGTCAGATGCTCTGGTCTCAAGCCCAGCACAAGTTTGCGATTGGCAGGAATGCTGCGATCCAGACTGATCGTCTGTGGCTCACCAAGCTCCAGAACGAGTGTTTTACCATCCGCTCCCGCCGTCGCCGGAATGAAGTTCATGGCAGGCGAACCAATGAAGCCTGCAACGAAGCGGTTCACTGGTCGGTCATAGAGATCGAGCGGTCGCCCCTGCTGTTCGATCACGCCCTGGCGCATCACGACCACATGGTCGGCCATCGTCATGGCTTCGATCTGGTCATGCGTGACGTAGACCGATGTCGCACCCAGCCGGTCATGCAGCGCCCGGATTTCCTTGCGCATATGGACGCGCAGGGCGGCATCGAGATTGGAGAGGGGCTCATCGAACAGGAAGGCCTTTGGGTTGCGGATGATGGCGCGGCTCATAGCGACGCGCTGACGCTGCCCGCCGGAGAGTTCGCGCGGATAACGATGCAGCAGGTCCGACAGGCCGGTAATAGCCGCCACATCCTCTGCCGCTTTTCTGGCTTCTGCCTTTTTGGTCCCGCGAATGCGCAGGCTGTAGGTCAGATTTTCCTCGACGGTCATGTGCGGATAAAGCGCATAGGACTGGAACACCATGGCCAGATCGCGTTTGCGTGGCGGCACGTTGTTCATGCGCTCCCCAGCAATCACGAGATCGCCCGCTGAGATCGATTCAAGTCCTGCAAGTGAGCGCAAAAGCGTAGACTTGCCGCAGCCGGACGGTCCCACCAGCGCGACAAAGGCACCCTTGCGAATGGTGAGGTCAATGTCCTTCAGCGCATGATAGGCACCGTAATATTTGTTGACGCCTGACAATTCGATTTGATTGGTCATTTGAGAGCTCCCGATGTGAGGCCGGAAACGATGCGGCGCTGCAAGAGGACAAAGATGGCAAGGATCGGGGTCACATACATGGTCGCATAGGCCATGATGTTGTTCCATTCGCTGGTGTTTGGACCCATGAAGGAGTTGAGGCCGACGCTTGCGGGCTGCAACTCGACATTCTGGATCATCGACTTGGAATAGACGAACTCTCCGAAAGCCTGCATGAAGATGAGGATGGCGCTGACGAGGATGCCGTTGCGGGCCAGTGGTAGCACGATGTTGAAGAAAGCACCGATGCGGGAGTTGCCATCGACCAGCGCAGCCTCCTCAAGCTCCATCGGCACGGCCATGAAGGTGGCTCGAACCAGCACGACGAAGAAGGGCATGCTTTTTGCCGCAATTGCCAGAATGACGGCAAAGCGGGGATAATCCAGCAAACCGACCTGCGAGAAGCCGACGAAGATCGGTGTGATCATCAAGGATGCCGGAAGAACCTGCAGCATCAGGATAAGGAAAAGCCCGATGTCCACCCAGCCGTTGCGATAACGGGCCAGAACATAGGCGCAGCCGGTGCCGAGAACGGCAATCAGCGCCACCGACCCGAAGGCGATCAGCGTCGAGTTCCAGAGATAACGCCCCATGTTCCGGCTTTCCCAGACATAGACGAAGGTGTTCCATTGTGCTGTCGACGGCCAGAAGCTGGGCGGGCTGGCAAACATCTCGGAGCCGGTTTTCAGTGCGGTGATGTACATCCAGTAGAGCGGAAAGAGATAGATAGCTGCCATGATGATGGCGATAGCAAGCATCATGCGATTTCTGCTGGTATCGCTCATCCGCGCACCTCATGACGTGTCGAGCGCACATAGACGATGGCCGCGAACATCACGAAGACGGTCATGATGACGGAGATCGTCGCGCCCTTGCCAAAGTCATATTGCCGGAAGGAAAGGTCCCATGCCCAATATTGGGCAACATTGGAGGAGTTGTTCGGTCCTCCATCAGTGATGGCGGCGAAGAGATCGAACTGTTGCAGCGTGAAGATCAGCCCGAGCGAAATTATCGCACCGATGGTGGAGCGCATCATCGGCAGCGTGATCGTCCAGAAGCGCTGCCAGGCATTAGCACCATCGAGTTCCGCAGCCTCGTATAGATCATCGGGAATGGACGATAGGCCAACGGATAGCAGGATCATGTTGAATGAGGTGCCCAGCCAGATATTGGCAAGGATGACGGCCCAGAGGGAGAAATGCGGATCTGATCGCCAGAAGATATTGCTGTCGATCAGGCCGCTTTCGCGCAGGAAGAAATTCAGAACGCCGAAATCACCCGACAATATCCAGTTCCAGATTGCGCCAACCACCAGGCCGGGCATGACCCAGGACACCAGAAACAGTCCGCGCAGCCATGAAGAGCCGGGAAAGTTGATCCAGAAAAACAGCGCAAGGCCGAAGCCGACGAGAAACTGCCCGGCGATGGAGCCGGCAACGAAAATGACGGTGTTGTAGAGAATGGGCAGCGTTTCAGGCTGTTTGAAAAGATCGATATAATTCTTGAAGCCGACAAAGGGGCGGATGATGCTTCCCAGGCTGAACATGTCCACTTCCTGAAAGCTCATCAGAATATTGTAGAGCAGTGGCAGGCCCGCGAGAATGAAGAGGAAGGCGAAGGGAACGCCGACCAGACCGATGTCGAAGCCGCGCCCATCCGTGATGCTGGAAAGTATCCTTTTCATGGAAACCTCATGAGAGCCTGCTTTGAGCTGCCCAATGCCGAAGCATCAGACAGCTCGCCGCGGGAGGAAAAGCTGGATGGCACGCGTGCCATCGGTTTTCGAGAAAGGGCGTAAGCCTCAACCTTCGATGAGCTTGATCTTTTCGGCAGCTTGATCGAGTGCTGCCTTTGGCTCCATCTGGCCGGTCAGCGCCGCCTGAATGGCATCCTGAATAGCCTTCGAAATCTTCGGCCATTCCGGCGAAGGGCCGCGTGGCTTGGCATATTTCAGCTGCTCTACGAAGGTCTTTAGAGCCGCATCTTTCAGCGCATTGCCGGTTGGCGGGATCGGCACGTCAGAGCGAGCGGGGATCTGGCCGAAATCCTTATACATCGTGACATCCTTGGAGGCGAAGAACTCAAGCACTTTGAACGCCTCTTCAGGATGTTTGGTATTGGAGAAAATCGCCCAGTTGTAATCGCCCATGGCGGAAGAGCGCTCGGCTCCCTGCTGTGGCACCGGCAACAAAGCCGTTCCCCAGTCGAATTTTGCATCCGTCAACATGCGGTCGATTTCCCATGGGCCGGAAATGGCCATGGCGGCATTCCCCGCGTTGAATGTTGCCGTGGAATCCCACTGGCTGCGCGTCAGCGTATCGGGAGAAGTCATCTTGCCATCCAGCAATTGCTTCCAGATCGTCAATGCGCGAACCGCACCATCGCTGTTGATAGACTTGTAAGTCGCGCCCCCCATTTGTGCCCAGGGCAGGAACTGGAAGGTGCCTTCCTCGTTGGCCTTGGCCGAGAAGGTAATGCCGTAGACATTCTTGGATGGGTCGGTCAGCTTCTTGGCCGTTTCCAGCAGCTCATCCCAGGTCTGCGGCGGCTTTTCCGGGTCAAGCCCAGCGGCCTTGAACAAATCCTTGTTGTAATAGAGCGCTATCGTATTCGTGGCTTTCGGCACACCGTAATATTTTCCGTCCCATGTGGCGGAGGCGAGCGGGCCGGGGAAATAATTCTCGGGCTTGATAACCGTCGATTTGGCAATCATGTCGGTCAGATCGACAAAAGCTTTTCGCGATGCGAACATGGCATGGTTTGGGTTGTCGATAGTGATGATATCAGGCGCGTTGCCGGTCGAGTAGGCGCGCATCGCTTCGCTCACCACATCATCGAACTGTATCTGGCGATACTCGATCTGGATGCCGTTCTTTTGCGCGTTGAATTCCTTGATGAGGTTCGGCGCTGGCTGAATGTCGCGGTCGAGCGACCACAGCGTCAACTTCACATCCTCTGCCTGCGCGCTTATGCCGAAGAGTGAAACGCTCGTTGCAAGCGCGGTTGCTATGGCAATCGTGTAATTGCGGATACCCATGTTCTCCTCCTTGTGGTTATCCATGTTTCATCGATCGGGATGCGCACTCCTCCGCGCGGCATCCCTTTGCATTGCATGCGTTAGACCGGATCGATAACGAAGCTGCCGCCGCGCGCCTGCTTGAGGTGGTTGAGCCCGTGAACCTGCCCGGTCATTTCCAGCGCGTCCCGGTAGACCGGATCATGCCAGCCTTCGATATCGATGGAGCCAGACCAGCCAGCCAGCCGCAACTCTGAAATGATGTCCGTCCAGTTGCTGTCACCAAAGCCGGGCGTGCGCATGAACACGAAGGGATGTTTGCCGAAGATGCCGTGTTCACGAATGACGTCCCAGCGAATGGTCGCGTCCTTGCCGTGAACGTGGAAAATTTTCGAAGCCCATTTGCGAATTTGCGGCAGGGGATCGATGAGGTAGACCATCTGGTGGCAGGGTTCCCATTCTAGACCGATGTTGTCGTCTGGTGTCTCGTTGAAGATGAGTTCCCAGGCGTCGGGATTATGGGCAATGTTCCAGTCCCCACTTGCCCAGTTGCCATCCATTGCGCAGTTCTCAAAGGCGATCTTCACGCCCTTGTCGGCCGCGCGCTTTGCAAGCTCGCTCCACACCTGCTTATAACGTGGCAGGCTGTCGGTCAGCGGTTTGTTGCGGATGCGACCGGTAAAGCCGGCCACGCAGGTAGCACCGAAGTGGTGGGCATTATTGATGCAGTCCTTCCAGCCCTGTAAGCTCTGAAGGTCCATATCGGTTTCTTCCAGCGGATTGCCGAACATGCCGATGGTGGAGATCGTGATGTCGCGGTCTCCAATGGCTTCACGGCATCGTTTGCCGAGTTCGGCGATATCCTGCCCGTTGGTCGTCTGCCAAAAAAACGGCTCGAAGCTCTCAAAACCCATATCAGCGATCTGCGCGATACGCTCAGCGGCCTGACCTTTGGTGGCGCTGACCATGGTGCCGATGCGAATGGATTGTTCCTGTAAATTGCTCACTATTCCGGTCCTTATGCTGCAATGTCGACGGGCTGGCCTGACTTGGCGCTTTCAATCGCGCCAAGGACCATCGCCAGGCTTTTGATGTTGTCGTGACTGACTGTCTCGGGCTCGCGTCCGGTGCGGATGGCATCAAGGAAATCGGAAATCACGCTGGCGTGGCCGTGGGTTTCCTCGTCGTTATCAGGCGGTGGTACATCGACGGGTTTGAACCCGTGGAGAAGACCGGGCTCGTTTCCGGCGACGGCCGCCTTGAAAGTCTCCTCGCCATCCCAGGTCAGCATGCCCTTAGCGCCAACGATGCGCCACGCGCTTTCCCAACTGGTGCGCTCACCTTCGGCGCACCAGGAGCCGCGATAGGTGAAGACGACATCATCCGCGAAACGGAAAATGGCATTGGCCGCAGCACCGTGGGCATACCAGGAGCCGACGGGGTTGGTTTCGACGCAATAGACCGAGAGCGGTGATTTGCCTGAAACGAAGCGCGCGGCATCGAAAGTGTGAATGGCCATATCGAGAAGCAGCACATTGTCCATTTGCTCACGGAAGCCGCCGAAATGCGGGCCCAAAAAGAAATCGCAGTGAATGCCCGTCACCTGACCGATAATGCCGCTCTCGACCAAACGGCGCATGCGGCGCACGCCGGAAATAAAGCGCCGGTTTTGAACGACCGCGTGGACACGGCCCGCATCTTTGGCGGCGCGGCGCAAATCCTCGGCCTCTTCCATGGATGTCGCCATCGGCTTTTCACTCAAGACATGGCATCCATGGGCTAGACCGGTTTTGACCACCGAATGACGAGCGACAGGGATGACCACGTCAAAGAGAATATCCGGCTTGGTTTCCGTCAGAACGGTTTCCAGATCGGTGCCGAGCACGGCGTTCGGAATATTGAACTCGGCAGCAAGCGCCTCGGCTGTCGCCCGGTCCAGATCGACCAGGCCAACGATCCTGGCGGCCTCTTTCATTTGCGGTGTGGCCTGCAATGCTCGGAGCCAGCCTTTGGCCATAGCTCCGCACCCACACAAAACGGCATTGTATGTCACTGAAGTCCTCCTCCTACGGCAACCGAAACTCCTCTTCCGGTTTTTCGTAAACGTTTACGACACTATGGACAGGAGGTTATTTTTGTCAATACTGTTTGCGAAATCGCTTTAAGAGCCGTGGAAAGGCACTTCATGAAGGGCATTCGCCAGCTGGCAGAACATCTTGATATTTCTATCGGTACGGTCTCCCGCGCCCTGAATGGAAAAGCGGATGTCAACGAGGAAACCCGTCGCCGTGTTCTCGAAGCAGCCGACAGGCTTGGCTATGTCGCCAACCAGTCGGGACGTTCGTTGCGCAAGGGCTCGACCGGCGTTATCGGCTTCATGATGCAGACAGGCCCTGAAATTACCGGGCAAGGCGACACATTCTTCATGAGCGTCTTCGATGGCGTGCAGACCGTTTTTGCCCGGCATAAGCTTGATCTGGTGGCGCTGCTCTGCTCATCCGACGAAGACCCGGATGCCTATCTCCAGCGTGTCGTGGCGCGGGGTTTTGCCGACGCCATCATTCTCTCCGCCACCCGTCTCCACGATGCCCGTTTCGAACTGCTCGCCCGCCACAACATCCCATTCATAACCCTAGGGCGAAGCCAGACCGATGTCGGCCAGCCCTGGATCGACCTCGATTTCGAGGGCATGGCGGAAGTTGCCATCGAAAGGCTGGTGAAGAGTGGTCACCGGCATGTCGGCCTGATCTGGCCACATGGCGATCTCAATCTCGGTCATCTGTTCGTCCAGAGTGCGCGCGACGTGCTCGGTCGGCACGGTCTATCTTTGGCAGACAATCACATCTTCCGCGCAACGCCGAGCGAAACGGGTGGTTATGGCGTCGCTCGCCAGATCATGGCTTGCGAAACCCGCCCCACCGCTGTCGTTCTCGTCAATGAAACGCTGGTGACGGGGCTCTATCGCGGGCTGGAGGAAGTCGGCTTGATGCCCGGCAAGGATATCGCGATCATCGGGCGACAGAGCTCGCAGGCGCAGTTCCTGCAGCCAAGTCTCACCTGCTTCAGCCTGTCTCTTCGCGATCTCGGAATCAGCCTTGCCGAAAGCCTGTTATCCGTTATGCCGGACTATCAGGCGCATTATCCCGATGCCATAAAACGTAAGGTGTGGCCGATGGACCTCATCGAAGGAAAGAGCGGCTGAGCGGATGGCCCAATCTAGAAATCGATCGACAGGTTTGCGTGGGCGGCATTCGACTGAAATCCGCTGGCAAACTCCCCGGAATAGGTCAGCGACAGGCGTGCCGACTTGGAAAGATGGGCTGTGATGCCTGCCCTCAACACGAGCGCATCTTGCGGGATGGTGATGCCGTCAAGGATGAATGGCGAGCCGCCAGCGAAGCTGGTCAGAATACCGGGCGTCAGGTCTCCGGCCGCATGACGCCAGCCAATCATGCCTGAGGCAACGACAGGCAGATCGCTGGTTTGCAAAGCGGCAGACCAGCGGATGCCAAGGGTCGATAGAGACACCTCACGGTCGCCGCCGGATACGGACAGGGCCGCTGCACCGCCACTCTCGCTGAAGTCATCGGTATCGAGGTTGATGTAGGCCAGATTGGCGAAGGGCTGAACGCTGAAATCATCTGCTTCGAGAGCCCAGGAGATGTCGCCGAATACCTGCGTGGTGGCGCTGTCATATTTGGCGGAAAGCTGGTCTGTGAATGTGCCAAATGCGATATCACGTTGGGTCGATATCTCATTCTTCGTGTAGATCGCACCACCGATGATATTCAGAGGTCCGATATCGCCCGCTGCGTAAAGACCGACATGGTAGGAGTCGGCACTGGCCTGCGGCTGCGCACCAAGATGGCTGTATCCAATTACGCCACCCAGTCGCAAGTGGTCGGAAACCGCCACATCAGCACCCACAACGGTTCCGGCCAGGCTGGTATTCACCCCTCTGGCATTGCCGTCACTGGTGAAATTGTTTTGAGCAAGAATGCCCGATGTCCAGAAGGAGACGCCATCGACATCTGCGGCGTGGCGATCATTCAAAGGGTTCATCTGGTCGATGACCGCTTCGCGGGTAAACTGGCTGTCCGATAAGAATGCACTCTGGAGAGACGCGTGAATTTCGCCATTAAGCTGGGAGAATGCGCTTTGCGCGGTCTGAACATCAAGCGGTAGCACCGCTGAAAATAGCGTGTTCGAGACGCCAAGATTTTCAACGGCAGCCGCTGTGGCTCGATCATTCGCGGTCAACGCAACGTTCTCGAAGCGGACAGTGTTGCGATCGAGGCTGAGATCGACGCTGCTGTTGCCATAGGTAAGCGTCGGCGACAGGAAGGCAAAATCGCTTGCGACACTGTCGAAGGAGCCCGTGATGCTGTTAGCTGTCAGGATCGTGTAGTCCGTCGAAAGACCATAGCGGCCACTGGCAGCACGGATTTGCAAGGTGCCGCCGTCAATGGTGATCGTGTCCGCATCGACCCGGTCGGACGCGCCGCTGCCGTTGATGTCGAGTTGATAGATCGAGCCATTGCGAAACGTCAGATTTCCACCCACGTTCAGCGTCGCTATGCCCGGCCCGGGAGCAAGTGTGCCGCCCGCATTGACGATCAGTCCGCCAGACCTTCCACTGCCGGATAAGAGCCCGCCGTCAAATACATCGATTGTCCCACTCACCGTTCCCTGATTGACGAGTTCGCCGCCTGAGACTGTCGCCGTTCCAACGATGGTGCCGGTGTTGGAGAAAGCGCCGTCCACATTCACAAGAGAAGCGATGGTGCCGTCATTCGCAGCCGTGCCCGCATTTGTTACCGCGTCTGCAGTCGCGCCGCTGTTGTTGGTGAAAGTGCCTTGTTTGCCGACTTCGACATCGCCCAGCCTAGCGTTGTTGACGACTGTTCCTCCGGCAACATCTGTCTTCCCGGTAACCTCACCACCGGCATTGTTGGTGAACTGCCCGCTGTTATTTTGCACAGACGCGATGGTGCCCGCATTGGTCACCGTGCCTGCATTGCGGATGGCACCCGCAGTGGCAGTTGTGTTGTTGACGAAGGCCGCCGCCGCCGCGACATCGGCGTCCGTAACAATGAAGTTGTTCGTCACGGTTCCGCCGGAGACCGTCGTCATGCCGGTCACCGACCCATTGTTCGTGAAGCTGCCACCATCGTTTCGCACAGAAGCAATGGTGCCTGCATTGGTCGACGTGCCGGAGTTCCTGACATTGCCAGCCGTCGCTCCGCCGTTGTTGACGAAGGCCGCAGCGGCTGCAACGTCCACGTCCGTCACCACGAAGTTATTTGTTACCGTCCCGCCGGAAACAACGGTTTTTCCAGTGATTTCGCCACCACTGTTGTTTGTAAAGTTTCCTGCGGTATTCGTCAGCGAGGCAATCGAACCGGCATTCGAAGCAGTTCCGGCATTCGTCACCGCGCCCGCACTGGCATTGGTGGTGTTGGTGAAGGTGCCGCCAGCCCCGATATTGACGTCGCTCAGTTCCGCATTGTTCGTGGCGCTTCCGCCGGAAACCGTTGTGACGCCAGTCACCATGCCGCCAGTATTATTCGTAAAAGTCCCCGCATCATTTTGAAGTGAGGCAATCGTACCGGTGTTGGTCACTGAGCCGGAGTTCCTGACAGTTCCAGCCGTGGCTCCCGTATTGTTGACGAAGGCCGCCGCTGCCGCAACATCGGCATCCGTCACCACGAAATTGTTCGTCACCGTCCCGCCGGAGATAGTGGTCTTTCCGGTAATGGTCCCGCCTGCATTATTGGTAAAATTGCCCGCTGTGTTCGTCAGTGACTGTATGGTGCCAGCATTGGAGGCGGTGCCAGCATTGCTGACAGAGCCTGCGGTGCCACTGCTGTTATTGGCAAAGGTTCCGCCTGATGAAACGGACACGTTGCCTACCGTACCATTGTTGGAGAGCGCAGTGCCTACGCCAACGACGCCACTGCCAAGCGCGCCATTCACCGTCACATTGCCGTTGTTCAGCTTCAGTTCGCCATTGAGTGTACCGTCAACCCCAAGGCTGCCACCGTTGAGGCTAACATCCGAGTTCAGCACGCCGCCTGCATTGATGGCGACGCTGCCAGCCGTGATGGTGCTGCCATTCGTGACCGTCAGTGTGCCTGTGTTGCTGATCGTGACATTGCCACCACCAACACCGAGCTGATCGATTGTCACACCATTCGTCACCTGCGGCGAGCCGCTGTTTACCGATGCCGCGTCTGTTTCACCCGGAAGGTTAGGGTTCCAGTTTGCTCCATCGCTGAATTCATTGTTGGCGCTGCCGGTCCAGACGGACTGACCAAAAGAAGGTGTCGTGAGGGCGAGCGAGACCAATGCTGTAAACAAGCCGAGGCGCCGGGAAAATTCCGGAAGCAGTTGGTGGGTCATGCGCTAACCAATGCTAAGAGCGTCAGCCTGCATCGGCGGACGAGTAACAATTCCTAGCGGATCATGGTTAATGAGGACTTAATTTAGCGATTTTTTGTGCTCTCAGGCTATTTGCCGAAATCTGCGTTGCGCATGATGTCACAAGCGAAGGGTGCAGCACCGAGCAATCACGTATTCAATATTGACGCCGATTAAAAAACGCATGGCACCCTGGGTGCCATGCGTCTTGGTATCTTTGGTTAGCCCGCCGTGCGCAGCTGAAGGCGCGATACGCCCGCTGCTACGTTCAGGCCAAGGCCAGCCTCGGCGCTGAGTGGCTGCAAGCCGAAGTTCTTGTTGTTGCCGCCGACCAGCGCGTTGGCTCCAAGGCCTACGCCAACCGAAGCGCGGGCTGATGCGCCGACATAGGTGCCTGCGAGGCTGCCCTGGCCGATTGTCGTTGGTTCCGTGTTGACGACGATCCAGCTGAGATAGGACTTGCCGGTAACGCCGACGTCGAGGCCGAGCTTGCCGATGGTGCCGGTGTAGCGTTCCACCTTGCCGGTGCGCTGCTTGAACTGGCAGTCAACCGCGCGGCTGGAGCCGACAAGAAGACCGATGCCGCCTGCGACTTCGCATGACAGGGTGCCCAGACGCTGCTTGGGCTGTGCCACCACTTTTTCAGCAGGTTTACGGTTGTGATGCGTGCTGGCGGCAGAGGCGGCAGAAGTCATGGCCATTGCGCCAGCAAGCGCGAGGATGAGTGTCTTTTTCATTTTATGTCTCTTTTAATATGAAGAATTTTGCCGGATGTCCGTCGATCTTTTTTAAGGTCGAGGGCAGGCGGTATGGGTGGGGTCAGGCATGTCTCGCGCACATCGATGTCGCTGAAGACGGGCCGTGATGAAACGTCGGCGGCAATCCCTATCGCCTTGTCCACGGCTGCGTTGCATGACGCTTTGCCGGTGAGCATGACAATGTCAGACGTAACCTCAACATCGATCTGGCAATCTTCTAGACCCTGTGCGTAGGCCAATAACGATTTGATCGCGGCACTGGTTGCACACTGGCCAGAAGATGGTGCTGACGGCGCTGAGAAGACGGGGAAAAACATTGGTGGATTGCCTCCTTAGGTCCGGCCTGCCAGTGCGGGGATTGCTGGATCAACGCTTACTTCAGAGCACCCTTGACGGCATCGACACCCTTGCCGACGCTGCCTTGAACTTCGCCAGCAAGCTTCTCGCCCCGGCCTTCGGCTTCCAGCTTCTTGTTGCCCGTCAGCTTTCCAGCTGCCTGCTTGATTGTGCCCTTCAGTTCCTTGGCGGCACCTTCGATACGGTTCTTATCCATGATGTATCCTTCCTAAGACTGTGTTCTTAATCATCCGGCGTCGGTGGGAGCCAGCGCCATGCCATAGGAGATACAGCCGCAAACCAAGCTTTTGCAGAGTGGAAAGTACTATTTGAATTGGTAAAAAATGACCTTTTTTACGAAAATCGGCCTGTTTTTGATTATTTTTTGGCTTTGGCCTTGGCGTCGGTCGTGCCGGTGAAGCCGCGCTCTCGCGCCCAGATGACCGCCGCTGCCCGTCGGTTCACACCGATTTTGCCATAGAGTGAGGCGATGTGGTTGCGGATGGTGTTTTTGGAAAGATGCAAGGTCTCTCCCATTTCCGCATCACTCTGGCCGTTGCAGATCAGGCCTAGAATTTCACGCTCACGGTCGCTTAACTCCATCAGTTGCGCGGTGGGTGCAGCTGTCGATTGGTGCTTGAGTGTCGCCAGGCGGTCAACGATGGAGCGGCTGAACCAGGAGGTATCGGCCATCACGCTTTCAATGGCTTCCACCAGTTGCGCTTCGCTGCGCCTACGCTCGGTCACATCCTGAAGCGCCCAGATCACGCATTGTTCGTCATTGATTTCCACCCGCTCGGCGGAAACGAGGCAATCAGCCATGCCGCCGTCCTTCTGGCGCATGCGCATGGCTTCGTTGCGAACAAAAATATTGTCGCGCAGCTTCTCTTCAAGCGAACGCCGCGCGGCCACGTCTTCCCACAGACGCAGATCGCTTGCAGTGCGACCGGTGATTTCGGTGACGCTGTAACCGGAGACTTGCAGAAACGCGTCGTTGACTTCGGTGAACACGAAATCATCCAGCCGGGAAACGGCTGCGGGTGCGGGTGAAAGCTTGAAGGATTTCGAAAAACGCTCCTCACTCTGGCGCAGCGCATTTTGCGCCTTTCGTCTGGCATCGAGATCAGCAAAAGTGAAGAGCATGCAGGGTTCTTCAACCACGGAAATCGGCTCACCGGCGACGATCACCAATCGGTCTCCGCCATCGGGCAGGGGCACCAGCGCTTCTCGGTGACGGATAACCCTGCCATCGTCCAGCTTGGTCAAAGCGTCCTCGCCGGTTTCGCAGTTCGAAAACAGACCTATTGCCTCGACCGTCTTTCCAATGACGTCTTCTTTGGTAAAGCCCGTCATTTCCAGAAAGCCTTCATTGACCCGGATGAAACGGTGGTCATCCAGGCGACAAATGAGCCCGGGCGCGGGGTTTGCGTTGAATGAGCGTTCGAACCGTTCTTCCGCCTCGAAACGCGGCGTCTCGTCCCGCAAAATCAGAGCCAGAACGTCCGGCTTGTCGGTGCCGTCGGAAATGACCATGCCGCGCACGGTGTGCACCCAGACCAGATCGAGATCGCTAGCTGGCGAGATCTCCACTGTCACATCGTCTATCGTCTCGCCCGATAGCAGACGCTCAAGCGGATATTGGCCTTCTTCCAGAAGATGGTTGTTGCGATAGCGCAGCGTAAATCTGCGCCGATACTCTTTGGCATCCGCCCCAAGCGCCTCGACGCTCTCGACGCGGTGCATGTCTAGCGCTGATTCATTGGCCCAGGCAATATTACCGTCAGGCTCCAGAAAGATGATGCCGTCGCTCAAGCCGCCTATCAGTTCCTGAAGACTGCCGCGGTTGATCCTGGGTGGCTTGGGAACGTCGTTCATATCGGTCTCGAATGCGCTGGATGGAAATCACGTCTGATCATCATGCCGTCTCTGATGGCGAAAAGCGAGCGCCGTGCAGATGAAGGGCATTGTCATATGGGAACGGTTGCAATTGGAAATGGTACAGCAACAGAAGCTTAATGCCTTATAATCTAATATTCCGAAAAACAACGACATGAGGAGCATGAGCAATGCCGACACAGTGCAATGGTTGCCGCGATGGTGCAGCTTTCGATGTGCCATTCTCGATGGCGTTTCAGCCCATTGTCGATATCAGCACAGGTAAGGTCTTTGCTCACGAGGCATTGGTTCGCGGGCCGAATGGCGAAGGTGCGGGCACCGTTCTTGGGCAGGTGAAGGCCGACAATCGCTACGCCTTCGATCAGCAATGTCGGGTCAAGGCAATTGAGCTGGCATCAAGCCTTTATGACCCGGCTGACGACGTGAAGCTTTCGATCAACTTCATGCCGAACGCTGTCTACGAGCCGCGGGCCTGCATTCGCCTCACATTGGCAACGGCCATGAAAACCGGCTTTCCGCTGGACCGTATCATTTTCGAGTTCACGGAAAACGAAGTGCTCGATACCAAGCACGTGCTCCACATCTTGAGAACATACAGGGATATGGGTTTCAAAACGGCAATAGACGACTTTGGTGCGGGTCACTCAGGACTGGGCCTTCTCACCCATTTCCAGCCCGACATCGTCAAGCTTGATATGGACATGATCCGTGGCATCGACACCGATCCTGTGAGACGCACGATCGTCAAACACACCCTGAATATGCTGCAGGACTTGGCAATCGTTCCTCTGTGTGAAGGCGTGGAAACATTGGATGAATTGGCTGCACTTAAAGACCTAGGAGTATCCCTTATCCAAGGCTATCTGCTGGCGAAGCCGAGCTTTGAAACGCTGACAATCCCCGTTACGCCAACAGCACCTTTTCCCAAGGTTGCCTAACTGTAAATTTGGTAAGGCAACCCGTTGGTTGTCGCGAACGGCCGCTGCTTAAGGGTACTGCGCACCCGTGGCTGCAACGTAAATCGAATACAATGACTTCGTTGCCGTGATGAACAGCCTGTTCTTGCGCGGGCCACCGAAGGTGAGGTTCGCGACGGTCTGCGGTATCCTGATCTTGCCCAGCAATGTGCCATCGGGCGAGAAGCAGTGAACGCCGTCTGCCGCGCTGGTCCAGAGATTGCCCGCGACATCCAGACGGAAACCATCCGGCAGGCCGTTGTCCAGCGCGCAGAATTCCTGCCCGCCCGTGAGACGCCTGTCGTCAACCACATCAAAAACGCGGATATGGCGTGGGCGCGTGATGTCATGGCTGGAGGAGCTGTCGGCAACGTAAAGCTTGGTTTCGTCAGGAGAGAAGGCGAGACCATTGGGCTGCCCGAAATCATCCACCATGATCTCGATGTCACCTGTCGATGGATCGAGGCGGTAGACGTTGCGCGTCGCTTGCTCAGGCTCCGATTTATATCCCTCGTAATCAGAGAGGATGCCGTAAGTGGGATCGGTGAACCAGACGCTGCCATCGGAACGGACGATGACATCGTTGGGCGAATTCAGGCGCTTGCCATGATAGCTGTCTGCCAGCACAGTGATGGAGCCGTCCACCTCGGTACGGGTCACGCGCCTTGTGCCATGTTCGCAGGAAACCAGTCTGCCTTGCCGGTCGCGCGTGTGGCCATTTGCGAAATTGGAGGGTTGGCGAAAGACGGAGACGCCGTCTTCCGGCACCCAGCGCAATATGCGCTGGTTGGGAATATCGCTCCACAACAGGCAATTGAGGTCTGAGAACCAGACAGGGCCTTCGGCCCAGCGACAGCCGGAATAGAGTTCGTCAAGCTCTGCATTGCCGACGATCAACTGGCGGAAACGCTCGTCGCGAATTTCGTAGAGGGAAGACTGGTCTGTCGGCATGGGCTTGATCCGAAAATTGGGTTCGCGTTCAGCGCAGCTTTTTAGGGCCGCTCGCAAGAAGAATGACGGAGATGATGATGAGGCCGGTGAGGATGAGGCGGATGCCCGCACCGAAACCGTAGGTGTTGAGCATGGAGACAACGAGGAACATGAAGAGCGATGCGCCCCAGATGCCCGGAACGTTGGAATCACCTCCCGCAACCGCCGTGCCGCCGATGACGACGACGGCAATCGACATCAGCAGATATTCGGCACCCATGTTGAGCGCGGCACCACCGGAGAAGCTGGCCAGCAGATAGCCCGCAATCGCGGCGAGAACTGCGCAAAGGACATAGGTGATGAAGCGCGTGCCATCCACGGGTATGCCCGTCATTCTGGCGGCAAAGGTGCTCTGGCCGATGGCGGATATCCAGCGTCCGTAAAAGCTGCGGTCGAGAAGCACCCAGGCGATGGCGGAAAGCAGCAGGGCAACGAGGGCGACGTTGGGGATGCCGAAGGTGCTGGAGATGGCGAAATCGGCCAGCATCTGTGGCGGCTTGATGCGCAGGCCGCGATTGGTCCAGATGGCCGTGGATTGCACGATGAAGCTCATGGACAGGGTGGCGATGATGGGCGGAATGCGCAGAAGCTTGATGAGCGCATAATTGCCGATGCCGACCGCAACACCGATGCCGATGGCAACCAGCAGCCCCGGCAGGATGAGGTTGTCAGAGACATCCATGAACTTCAGCGCGACGGTGCCGGAGAGCGTCATTGTGGCGGGTACGCACAGATCGATATTGCCCGGTCCAAGCGTGATGACGAACATCTGGCCAATGCCGACGATGACGGAAAAGGCTGCAAATGTCAGCGCTGCATGCGACAGGCCGAAGGAACTGGCACCACCGGTAAACAGCACGGTGATGATCCACACCGCGATGGTGGCCGCGAAAGACCAGATCCACGGCTTCGTCGAAAATCTCTGCAAGGCACTCATTGGTTTTTCTCCCCCTTTTCGAGCCGGTTCAGCAGCAGGCGAAGGCCGAGCACGACGATGAGGATGGCGCCCTGCGCACCGATCTGCCAATCCGGCGAAATGCGCATGAAGGACAGGAACGAGCCCGCCAGTGTCAATGTCAGCGCACCGATCACGGCACCGATGGGTGAGACGCGACCGCCGACGAATTCACCGCCGCCAAGAATGACGCCGGCAATGGACAGCAGCGTGTAACGCAGTGCGATATTGGCATCGGCCGAGGTGGTGAGACCGACCAGCGCAATGCCTGCCAGCACGGCGAAGAACCCAGCAAGCGCAAATGTCGCGGCGCGGATGCCGATGACGGACCAGCCTGAGCGTTCAACGGACCGGAAATTGCCACCCACACCACGCATCAGCACACCAAAGGACGAGCGCATGACGATGTAATGGGCAATGGCCGCAATCACGATGCTGGCAACGATGGCCATGGGGATGAAAGGCGGCTTTGCGGTCATGATCGTGCGTATCCACGCAGGCGCTTGGCCGCCCGGAGATGGCAGGAGCAGAACCGCCAGCCCGCCCCAAACGAAGCTCATGCCCAGCGTCACGACGATGGAGGGCAGCGCGCGGATATGAATGATCGCACCCATGGCGGCATAGACGGCAATCGCGGCTGCGAAAATCAGGATGCCAACCATCGGTGACGTTTGCAGAAACGTCGCGGTAACACAGGCGCAGAAACTGACGAATGTTCCCATCGACAGATCAAGGTCGTTGACTGACATGATCAGCATCTGCGCGATGGTGGCCAGCGCTATGGGAACGGCCAGATTGAACAGTAGATTAAGGCCCGTATAGCTCATGGCGCGGGGCTGCATGTAGAAGACGGCGATCAAAAGTACGGCGAGCGAGGCAGCGGGAATGATGAGGCGCAGGGCGTTGGCGGAAAGTTTCATGCGTGCGCGTCCCCGGAAAAAGATGCAGCAAGCACTGCCTGTTCGTTGATGTCATCGCCTGTGAGTTCAGCCTGAATGCTGCCCTCGCGAAACACATAAACGCGGTCGCAGAGGCGGATTTCGTCCATCTCGGTCGAGTACCAGATGAAAGTGCGGCCATTGGCGGCTTCGCTGCGCAGGATTTCGTAGACTTCCTGCTTGGTGCCGATATCGACGCCGCGCATCGGGTCGTCCATCAGCACGGTGCTGGCTGTGGTGGCCAAGGCGCGGGCAAACAGCACCTTTTGCTGATTGCCGCCTGACAGAGAGAGGATTTTGTTATCGACATCAGGCGTGCGGATTTCGATGCGTTTCTTCCAGCTTGCGCCGAGTTCGTCTTCCTTCGTGCGATTGACCAGACCCGCCGGTGAAAAGTCCCGCAGCGATGCGATGCTGAGGTTTTTCAAAATGCTCCATAACGGAAACGTGCCGTTCAGGCTTCTGTCGCCGGCGACGAAGGCGATGTCCTGATGCCGCGTCGGAAACCAGCTGCTGTTGCGGGAAAGGTAGAGGTCCAGCAAGGCTTCTGTCTGCCCGTGACCACCCAGACCGGCAAGCCCGATGATCTCGCCACGATACGCCTCAAAGGGGAGGCCCTGTCCCTTTCTCGGCGGCATGGACAGGACGGTGGGGCCAGCCTTGCGTTCCAGTGAACGCTTCCAGCCCTGTTCCTTCACCACACTGCCCATGGCTTCCACGAGAGTTTTGTTCGTGAACTCGCCAGCAGCACGGTCGGCCACCACCTTGCCATCCTTCATCACGACAACGCGGGTGGCAGTGGAAAGAATTTCGCCGAGAATATGGGATATCAGCAGCACCGCGCCGCCGGTGCGCACGAAGCGGCGCACATAGTCCATCAACTGTTCGGCAAGCCCCGCATCCAGCGATGATGTCGGCTCATCGAGAATGACCAGCTTCGGCTGTTCGTTCAAGCCTGCAAAGTTGATTGCAATTTCCACCATCTGCCGTTCGGCGATGGAGAGTTCAGAAATGGTCAGATCGCAATCGATGCTATGGCCGGGGAATATCTCGTCCAGCTTGTTGCTGATCAGAGAAAGCGCACGGCTGCGCCAATTGCTGCCCTTCATGTCGGTGTGCATGATACGGACATTTTCGTTGATCGTCAGGTTTGGGCAGAGCGATAGTTCCTGAAACACACAGCGCACGCCGCTGGCCCGTGCTGCTGCAATGCCATAGCTGCTGGGCTTTCCGCCATAGGAGACGGACCCCTCATGCGGTGTCAGCCCGCCATTGATGACGTTGACTATGGTGGATTTTCCCGCGCCATTGTGGCCGACGAGGCCAAGGCATTCGCCAGAGCGAATGACGAGATCGGCACCATCCAGCGCCTTTACGGCACCGAACACCACCTTCACGCCCCGCGCTGCAACGACTTCCTGTGTGGATATCACTTCGTTCATGAGCAGTTACGCCAGTTTTGCGGCCTTCGCCACGGCTTTACATCCATCGCAGTGCCGCGAAGGCGGCACTGCGATGTCTTGGTGCTGGGAGGGTCTGCGCTTACTTGGCGGAGGCGATGACCTTCTGTGCATCTTCCAGGCTATATTCGACGTTTGCGACGCCGCCCTTCTGGGTGTTCTTGAGGTTTTCCTCAAGATTAGCCTGATCGATACGCAAGAATGGGACGGTCAGATCCTTCTTCACGTCCTTGCCGTCGAGGATCTGCTGTGCGACCCAGAAGGCGAGCGTGGAGACGCCGGGGGCGATGGAAACCGACATGGTTTCATAACCGCTGGCATCCTTCTGCTGCTTCCACCATTGCAACTCGTCTTCACGGTTGCCCATGACGATGGTCGGTGTCGGGCGCTTGGCTGCGGCAAATGCCTGTGCGGCACCGTAACCATCACCACCCTGCGTCACGACGGCGGCCACTTCCGGCAGGCTTGGCAGAATACCGGCGACAGCGCGCTGTGCCACATCCTGCGCCCAGTCGCCGTTCACGGAACCTACGATCTTGAACTGGGTGTTCTTGGCAACGCCAGCGGCAATGCCTGCGTGGATCTCGTCATCGACGGACACACCGGCTAGACCACGAATTTCCAGCAGATTGCCGCCTTTCGGCATCTTCTTAGCGAGGTAATCGATCTGGCTTTCACCCATGGCCTTGAAGTCCACGGCAATGCGCCATGCGCAGGGTTCGGTCACGGTGCCGTCGAAGGATACGACGGTAATACCTGCATCGCATGCTTCCTTGATGGCGCCGTTCAGCGCGGTCGGCGAAGCTGCATTGATGACGATGGCATCATAGCCCTGTAGAATGAGGTTCTGAATCTGGGCGGCCTGTTCGGTAGCCTGATTTTCTGCTGTCGTGAACGGGTCGGCAGCGGCAACCGTGCCAGCCTTAACGGCGTCCTTGGTAATTTTGTCCCAGCTGGTTAACATGGCCTGGCGCCATGAATTGCCGGCGTAATTGTTCGAAAGCGCGATTTTCTTGCTTGATGTCTCGGCATGTACGGTCATCGGTAAGGTCGCGCATGCGACAGCAACCGATGCCAGAAGCATCTTCCTGATAGCCATTGATTTTCCTCCCTAGTGGCCCACCCGTCTCCGGGTAAAGGAACCCTCGCGACGCCTCCTCGACGTTGAGCTGAGATTCCCGTTGCACCGAGGCTCCTTTCCCCAGTACTAAATAAGCATGACCGGGAAAGCCTTTGATGTACAGGCTGTTCAAGGCAATCTGGTTGCGGGTTCCCGCAGAATTTATGCGGGTTTCCGCAGGACGCAAGCGCCACGACGGCGCAAGATATGTGGGCTGAGGTCGATTGCGAAGTCAGGCCATGTTGCAGACGCTTGGGAGGGCGTCCGCCAATGCTCGACACACCACGATCATCGCTGTTTCACCACTATATGGGCATCTCGCGGCTGCTGGCAGGACAGCTGGAATTCAATGCGATCATTCAGGCCGTCGCCACCGAGATCACTCACATCATCCCGCACGACCATCTGGATGTCTGCATCAAGCTGATCGACGGCAAATATCACATTGCGTATGAGAGCGGCATGGACAGCGCCTGGAGCCAGCAGCCGCCCGCACTACTCACCGGCAGCCCCATCCGCTCGCTTCTGTCGGGTGAGGTGGATTTCCTGTTGAGTGGTGATGCCTGCTGCGATCCGCGGTTTCATTTCGAGGGCTCCTTCTCCAGCCCGATCATAGAACTCGGCCTTCACAGCCGCCTGCATGTTCCCATGAAGGTCCATGGCGATATCATCGGCGCGCTCAGCTGCTCGTCACTGGAGGCAAATGCCTACACCATGGAAGACGTGGCCAATGCCCGCGCGGTGGCTGACCTGCTGGCGCCGTATTTTTTCGCCATCCGCGCCGCCGATCAGGCCAAACGATCCGCTATAGTTGAGGCCGAGGCCCATGCACGCGAAGAAGGATTGCGCCTCGGCGCGCTGAAACTGACGCAAGCCTTGGAGGCGGAACGCCAGCGCATCGGCATGGATTTGCACGACCAGACACTGGCCGATTTGACCCGGCTGGCGCGCCGCATGGAGCAGATGACGCATGTCTCCGATCTCTCCGGCGAAATGCTGGACCCCTTGGTTCGTAGCCTACAGCATTCCATGCAGGATTTGCGACAGATCATTGAGGAAGCCAAACCCTCGATCCTCCAGCTTTTCGGCGTCGTTCAGGCCATCGAAAACGATCTGGAACGCTCAGTACGCGACAGTGGGCTGGCAATCGACTGGACTGTGGTCGATGAAACGGATGGCCGGATCGAAGCGCTGGAGCAGACGGTGGCGACCTCCGTGTTTCGCATCGTGCAGGAGGCCGTCAACAATGCCATCCGCCATGGCCAACCGCAGAACATCACCGTCCATATCCAACCCATCGATGGTCGGTTGCGCATCATCGTCCGCGACGATGGAAGCGGCTGCGGCAAACATGCCGCCGTTCACGGCCATGGCATCGGCAACATGAAGACCCGCGCTAGGCTGATTTCCGCCCGCTTCGAGATGGGGCACAACCGGCAGGGTCCGGGCACTTTCGTCAGCATTACCTTGCCTGACAGCGCGCAGATATTCGGGGAGATGTGAGATGGAAGTTCTGATCGTGGAAGACGATGTTCTGCATCGCTCCTATCTCAACGAAGCGGTGCGCGCTGCCCTTCCGGAATGCAACCACGTCATCGAGGCGGAAAACGGTAAAACGGGCGAAAAACTGGCGCGGGAAAACCGGTCTGCGCATATCGTCATGGATTTGCAGATGGGCGAGCGCAATGGCATCGAGGCCGCGCGCACGATCTGGAAAGAGCGCCCCGATACCCGCATTCTGTTCTGGTCGAATTACTCCGATGAGGCCTATGTGAGAGGCGTCTCCCGCATAGTGCCGGAAGGTGCCGCCTATGGGTACGTACTCAAATCTGCCTCCGACGAGCGCCTGCGCCTTGCGCTCCGCAGCATCTTCATCGAAGCCCAATGCGTCATTGATCGCGAAGTCCGAGGAATGCAGGAAAAAAGCCTCGGCCGCGTCAGGGGCTTCAGCGATTCCGAATACGAAATCCTTGTCGACGTCGCTCTCGGCTTGACGGACAAAACCATAGCCCGCCGCCGCAACCTGTCCCTCAGAAGCGTCCAGAACCGCCTCCAAAGCCTTTATGAAAAACTCAACGTCTACCAGACGAGTGGCGACGGTGAGCCCGAAGGCCAATACAATCTCCGCACCCGAGCAGTCACGGTGGCATTCTTGCGGAAACTCCTCAATTACAGCGCGTTGGAGCGGGCAGAGCAGGAGCTTGCGCAATGGTCGGGGGCGCGAAACACGCGGTGTGAGTCATGAGGCGGTTCCTCAATGGATTTTCGAGAGGCAGCCGTGAAACTGGTCCTTACCTTCCATCAGAAGGCATTACTTGGCTATCAATACTTCAATGCCACGTTTTTCAAACTCGCGTGCGTCTCGGTCAGAAATACCGTCATCGGTAATGAACGAATGTATGACATCCAGCGAGCCTAAGCGCGTGAAGGACGACCGATTGATCTTGGTGGAATCGGCAACGAGATAGACGTGGGCAGCGGCTTTGATCATAGCCTCTTTGAGCTGAAGATCAGCGAAACTCGGATAGGTCAAACCCGTGTCCAGTGCGACACCGGCGGTCGCCAGAAACAGTTTTCCGGCGAAGATATTCCGAAAATACTCGACAGATTTGTCGCCCGAAAGCGAAAGGGTGGGGGATTTGAACTGGCCGCCCGGCATGTGAACGGCGAAGCTGGGCACTGAACCCAGAATGATGGCGATGTTGAGCGCGTTTGTAATCAGTGTCAGGTCACGTCGGCTTGTGAGCCGTGTCGCGATTTCGGTCGTGGTGGTCCCGGCATCCAGGATCAATGTCTCTCCGTCCTTGACGAGGCTTGCGGCAAGAGCGCCTATACGGCGCTTCTTATCCATATTCTCCTGATGATGAAGCGTCATCGCGCCAGTTTGAGGAGCGGTCGTGTTGAGATAGGCCCCACCGTGTTCGCGGGTGATGAAACCTTCGTTCTCCAGTCTTTCGAGATCCTGGCGGATCGTTGCTTCGGACACACGGAACGCCCCTGCCAGTTCTCTGACGCGGGCCGAACCTTCTTCCTGAACCCATTCGAGGATGCGGCGGCGTCTTGGCTCCGACAACAGCCCGATCATCGATTCCGAAGCATCGTGATCATCTTTCGCGTCCATCTATGGTCCACCTAAACTTAGAATTCGAAAAGCGCTCAAAACAACGATTCTCCTTGTTAGACCGTTACAGCAATGGTCTTCAGCTTCCAATCCTCAATTGATATTCTGCTGTAGAACCACGCGGGCCTGAAGCTTTTGCTGCATTTGATCGACCACGACGGCCGCAATAATCACAAGCCCCTTGATCACTGTCTGCCAGAAGGACGAGACGCCCATCATGATCAGGCCATCGGCAAGAATGCCTATGACGAAGGCACCAACGATAGTGCCTGCTATGCGCCCACGACCGCCTGACATCGATGTGCCACCAAGTACCGCTGCCGCAATGGCGTTTAGTTCGAAGGTTTCACCGGTTGCCGGATGACTGGCCTGTAGTTGGGACGAAATGATAAGGCCAACCAGCGCTGCGCAAACCCCGGAGAACATGTAAACGAAGAGCTTTATCCGATCCACGCTAACGCCTGAGAGAGCTGCACCGCGTTCGTTTCCACCAACCGCATAAATGTGCCGACCGAGTGGCGTGCGGCTGGCGAGATAGGCAGCCAGAAGCGCAACGACAACCATGATCCAGACGGAAACGGGAAGGCCGAAAAGCGTGCCGGAGCCAATGACGCGGAATGTGTCTGATCCGTATTCGGGATTACCGGCAAGGTTCGGAAAGGTTCGCCCATCGGAGAAGAGCAGCGCTGCGCCGCGTGCTACATAGAGCGTGCCGAGCGTTGCTATGAAAGGCGCGACATTGAGCTTTGTAATCAGCAGCCCGTTGATCCACCCGATGAAGACGCCGACCACCAAAACGATGAGGCAGATCTCGATCGTATTGAACTGGATGCTGTAAGCCAGACCGAGAAAGTTTAGGTCTATGCCGTAAAGGACGAGATAACCCGCAACCATGGCGCAAAGGCCGACAATCGAACCAACCGAAAGGTCGATACCTCCCGCGATGATGACAAAGGTCATGCCGAT
The DNA here is from genome assembly GCF_057799395.1 of Agrobacterium sp. 20P9.1.2. NCBI lineage: Bacteria > Pseudomonadati > Pseudomonadota > Alphaproteobacteria > Hyphomicrobiales > Rhizobiaceae > Agrobacterium > Agrobacterium sp. 20P9.1.2. Next base: position 56,223 of record NZ_JBYOKI010000002.1, on the reverse strand, counting down.
GGCCAAAAGCGCATTCAGCGCAACATGCTTTGAGATAATCAGCATGTTGCCGGTTGAGAGGAAATTCGGGGCCGCGAAAGCGAAAAAAGCAAACACGAGGATAAGTGCCACAAAGGTGCGCATGTGCAGAAGCATCAAAAGCGCAGATGTACGGGACTTTGAGCCCCTAATGACAGTCTTGACATTGCTAGCAGCGTCGATGTTGCTCATTGTGTTTCAACCCTGTTGAGATTGGGCGTTGCTGCAGAAATGACGTCCGCCGCATTGGCGCCAGCGGGGAATTGCCCCGCCAACCTGCCATTTGCCATGACGAGGATGCGATCTGAGAGTGCGAGAACCTCCTCCAGATCGGAAGTTACGAAAAGTATGCCCAGCCCTTCTCCAGCCAGACGTCGCATCGTGCGAAAGATTTCCGCCTTTGCACCGATGTCGATCCCTCGCGATGGCTCGTCCATCAGAAGGATTTTTGGTTTTGTCATCAAAGCTTTGCCGATGACCACTTTTTGCTGGTTACCGCCTGAAAGGCTGGAGACGGGATGTTCGAGACTGGCGATTTTGATCGCCATACGCTTGACGAATTCCACAGCCTTCGAAGCCTCTGCCTTGAGGTTCAGATGAAACCCGCGCGTGAAATCGTAAAGCGATGACATTGTGAGATTTTCGCGGATGGACATGATCTGAACCAGGCCATCGCGCTTTCTGTCTTCCGGTATCAGAGCCAGACCACGCCGGATGCGTCCGGAAACACTTTTTTCCTTCAACGGCTTTCCAGATATGAAAAGGCGACCCGATGAGTTTGGATGCTGCGCCATGATGCATTCCAGAAGCTCCGACCGGCCTGCACCCATCAGGCCGTACAGGCCAACGATTTCTCCTTCGCGAAGAGACAGAGACATATGGTCCACGGCGTAACCGCCAGCGGAGCTAGGAAGGCAAATGTTCTCGACACGAAATACTTCTTCGCCAAGTGCATGTTCGACAGTTTTCGGAAATTCCTTGGACGCGCTACCGATCATATTGGCAACGATCCAGGGTATGTCCACACCCTGCATCGAGCGCGACCCTGTGATGACGCCGTCGCGCAAAACGGTAATATAATCGCCGATACGGATGAGTTCTTCGAGCCGGTGCGAGATATAGACGATGCCGACGCCTTGGCGCTTCAAATCATTGATGACCCGGAACAGAACTTCCACTTCGGCAGCTGAGAGCGCAGATGTTGGCTCATCAAGGATCAGAATGCGCGCATCACCAGCAAGCGCCTTGGCAATCTCCACGATTTGTTGCTGACCTATCCGCAGGTTCCCAAGCGGCGTGCCGGGGTCGATATCCTGCTCAAGACGCTTCATCAGCGCTTGTGCCGCAGCGGTCTGGGCGCGGCTGTCGATGTGAATTCCACTGATCGTCTTTTCGTGACCCACGAAAATGTTTTCTGCCACCGTCAGGTTGGGAAACAGGTTGAGTTCCTGAAAGACGATGCCGATACCGTGCTTTGCGGCGTCGGATTTATCCGCGAATGTGACCTGCTGGCCATCCAGCTCAATCGTTCCGCCGTTCAACTGTTCAACGCCCGCTATGATCTTCATCAGCGTTGATTTGCCGGCACCATTTTCGCCGACGAGAACGTTGACCGCCCCCATGCGCAGGTCGAAATCGACATTCTTGAGGGCTTGCGTCCCGGGATAGACTTTCGAGCCATTTCGGATCGACAAGCCGATCGGATGAGGGGCAGCGGTCTGAGCATCGCTCATGGCGCTACCTCTATCGAAACAGGCATGACGAGAGGCTTTTCGTTCGCGGAACGGATCACCACCGCGCCGAGGAAACTGATCTTCTTGCCCTTCAGCGAAATATCAGCCGCCGGTAGCTTGGAAACGGCCTTGTCGTTCAAGGCGCGACCGAGTTTTGCATATTCAATCTGATCGCGGAACGTCGAAAAATCATAGAGAGCCGTCGTATCCCGCAACGCAGTGCCCTTGATGACTGGCCCCAGCTGTAGCGTCGCATCCGCGGTTCCGTCTCCGTTCAGATCGATATCCGCAGTCGCGGCTTTCGAGGCGCGGTTTTCATCGACAACGGTGCCGCTTCCTTTAACTGCGAAGTTCCAGCCCCCACCAGCGCCACCAACGCGGACGCCCTGGTTTTCGCCTGCCTTGTCGAGCCCGTTCTTGATCGCGTTGCGCAGCGTCGTCAGATCGACGGCCTTCTGTTCCAGTGCCGGAACGAGCTTTGTATCAAACGTCGTTTCCACAAGCTCAGCAATCGGATCTGCAGCGGTGCCAGCGCTGTGATCGGTCTTGACAAACTTGCAGCCGGACAAGGAAGCAGCAAGCAGGCTTGCCACAAAAAGGGTTCTGATCTTCATCGGTATCCCGCACTTCTTCAAATCAGTCACCGCCCGGTTCATGTGTTTTTCCGGGCGGTGATGGCGGTGTTATTTGGACAGCGCGAAGGTCTCGAGCTTGGAGGCGTTGTCAGCATTGACGAGAATGCAATCCATCAATTGCTTTTCCTCAAGACCAGTTTTGCCTGTCTTGATGAACTTGTCGGCCTGCTCGACGGCCAGCTGCGCCTGCTGGTAGGCAGGTTGAAGGACGGTGGCCTTGATGCCACCCTTCTTGATGGAGTCACGGACATCGTTGGATCCATCGAAGCCAACAACGATGACGTCCTTGCGCCCTGCCGCTTCAAGGGCAGCATAGGCACCCATGGCCATGGTGTCGTTGCCGGAAATAACGCCCTTGATGTCGGGGTGTGCCTGAAGGATGGACTCCATCACGGTGTAGGCTTCCGTCTGGGACCAGTTCGCCGTCTGCTTGGCCACCAGCTTCATGTCGGAATACTGGTCGATGACATCATGGTAGCCTTGAGAACGAATGCCGGCATTGGTGTCGGATTCCTTGCCGATAAGCTCGGCGTAATTGCCTTTCTCGTCCATCAGCTTGACGAACTCTTCGGCCCCCAGCTGCGCACCCTGATAATTATTGGAAACGATTTGTGAAACGGCGACGCCGGTCGTTGTGATCTCGCGGTCGATGAGGAACGAGGGAATGCCCTTGTCCTTGGCTTTCTGTACAGCTGCAACAGAGGCATCCGCACCTGCATTATCGAGAATGATGGCTTTAACGCCAGCGGCAATGGCGCTGTCGAACAGCTCGTTCTGCTTGTTGGCGTCGTCGTCATGGACGAGCACCATCGTCGCATAACCCAAGTCCTTCGCTTTGGCTGCAGCCCCGTCTGCTTCAGCCTTGAAAAACGGGTTGTCGTGGCTTGGGGTGATGATGGCGATGGTATCGGCCGCCAACGCGGTTCCCGCCATAGCTCCGGCAACACCCAGAGCGAATACGGACATCAATAGACGCTTCGTCAGTTTCATAATTACCTCCCAGGAATACACCACCCTCCAGTGGCTTGAGCTGAGACTATTGATCACTTTCGTTTATTGTCAATATATTTTTGTTGCGGGTACTTTCCGCGGGCAATCGAAATGAATTTGCGCCATAAATGTTGCAATGCAGCAAAATTCGCGATTTTATCCGCGATAAAATGACTTGATCATGACGATATTTTGTGCAAATTCTTCATCAAACGAAAGAGATCGAAAGCAATCAAGAGCCTTTCTTGGCGCTTAATTTGCTTTGGGAGACGGTCTCGAATTTTGGTCAATGCCTCATATGGCAGTGTCTTGTCTTACTGTTTGGCCGGTCGCCAACGTAGGTGATCTGCGGTCGGTGAGTGAAATGGAGGAAACACATGAGCGAACAACGTTACGGTGCCGGTATCTGGCATTTCGCAACCTATCTCGACCGGTATGCCACTGACGGTTACGGCACTCCGCGCAGCGTCATCGACGCGATCGATCTGGCGGGGCAGGTCAAGGATCTGTCCGTCGTAGATATCAACTATCCCTTCTTTGGCGGAGACTTTTCCAACGCTCAAGTGAAGGAAGCGCTGGATCGAAACAAGCTTGGTGTTATTGGCATCACGCCTGAAATTTACACGCGCGAATTCGTCAAGGGCTCATTCACCAACCCGGATGCTGGGGTGCGTCGGCGAGCTCATGAGCTGGTGACGGAGGCCTGCGATCAGGTTCGTTATTTTGGCGCCGATTACGTGAAGCTCTGGCCCGGTCAGGATGGCTGGGACTACCCGTTCCAGGTGGATTACGGCACGTTGTGGAAGCATTCGCTCGATGGTGTCGGCCAGCTGGCGAGTGAAAATCCTGATCTGAAATTCGTCATCGAATACAAGCCACGCGAGCCGCGTGTGCGGATGAGTTTTGGCTCTGTCGCTCGCACCCTGCTGGGAATTGAGAAGATCGGCCTGCCGAATGTCGGTATCCTGCTAGATTTCGGCCATGCCATCATGGGCGGGGAATCGGCGGCCGACAGCGCCCAGCTCGCTATCGATTACGGTCGTTTGTTCGGTATGGACGTCAACGACAATTACCGCTCCTGGGATGATGACCTGGTGGCAGGCAGCCTGCATCCCATCGAACTTTTCGAGTTCTTCTACGTGCTGAGAAAGAACAAGTGGGAAGGCGTCTGGCAACTCGACCAGTTTCCATTCCGCGAAGACAGCGTTGCGACCGCCAACCATGCCATCGATTTCCTCAAGGCTGCGTCGAAGGGGCTTGATGCGCTCGACGTCGACGCGTTGCGGGAAGCGCAGAGCCGCCACGATGCCATCGGTGCACTGAAGATCGCTCAGAAGGCTCTATTCGGCGCAATGTAAGCGCCGAGACAAAGAGCGCGGAACTGCTACTGAAAGGCCAACACCAATGTTGAAGAACGACATCGCCGATACGATCCAGGAGAAAGCCTTGTGGATGCGCCGCAGGGCCTTCAAGATGGTTTTCGATGCCCAGCTCGGTCATCCCGGCGGCGACTTCTCGGCGATTGACATTATCGCGACCCTATATTTCGGCATCATGCGCTACGATCCGAAAAAGCCGGATATGGCGGAGCGGGATCGCTTCGTCATGTCGAAGGGGCACGCGACCGGGGCGCTCTATACGGCGCTCTGCGCAGCCGGGTATTATCCAGAAGAATGGCTGCAGACTTATATGCAGCCGCAGTCCAAACTGAACGGTCACCCGAACCGGAACTATTTACCCGGTGTCGAGACCAATACCGGGCCGCTGGGTCACGGTGTGCCGGTGGCACTCGGCATTGCAATTGCCGGTCAGATGACCAACAGCGATTACCGCACTTTCGTTCTGACAGGCGACGGCGAATTGCAGGAAGGGTCGAACTGGGAAGCCGCCATGACGGCGGGCAACCGCAAGCTTGGCAAGTTCACACTGATCGTGGATCGCAACCGCTTGCAACAGGGCATGGGGACGGAGGAGACCAATGGTCTTGACCCGCTCGACGACAAGTTCCGCGCCTTTGGCTGGGATGTCGAAGTCGTTGATGGCCACGACATCCACGCTCTCGTGAGCGTTTTGTCCGAGCAACCTGGCGGGCGCACGAAACCTCTCTGCATCATCGCCAACACGATCAAGGGCAAGGGTGTGTCCTTCATGGAAAACAAGGCGTCCTGGCACCATGGAGTGCCGAATGCCGAACAATACAATACTGCTATGGAGGAACTGGTCTGATGGCTGCTCCCGCTGCAAAACAGGAAGGCTTTCACGATTGTCGTGATGCCTGGGCCCGCACGATCGAAGAACTGGCCGCCAACGACCCGCGGATTGTCGCTGTCGTCAATGATTCCGTCGGTTCCTCGAAGCTGGGTGGCTTTCAAAAGACATTTCCCGACCGGTTGATCAATGTCGGCATCGCCGAACAGAACATGGTTGGCGTCAGCGCGGGCCTTGCCAATGGCGGGCGAATTCCTTTCGTCTCTGCCGCGTCGTGCTTTCTGACTGGTCGTGCGCTGGAGCAGATAAAGGCGGATATCGCCTATGCCAATTTCAACGTCAAACTGGTCGGCCAATCCTCGGGCGTGGCCTATGGCGAGTTGGGGCCAACGCACCATTCGATAGAAGATTTCGCTTGGCTGAGGCCCCTGCACAACATCACCGTCATCGTGCCTGCCGATTCCTGGGAAACGGCTGAGGCAGTGAAATGGGCCGCAGCCCATGAGGGACCTGTCTATATTAGACTGAGCCGCATGCCGGTGCCCGACCTTGCCGTAGCTGACCGCACATTTCAGCCCGGTCAGGCTGAACTGTTGCGTCAGGGCACGGACGTTACACTCATCGCCTGCGGCACCATGGTCCATCTTGCCGTCCAGGCGGCGGCGGAACTGGAGAGTGAGGGCATTTCGGCTCGCGTTCTGAACATGGCAACGATTTCACCGCTTGATGAGGCTGCGATTTCACTCGCCGCAAACGAAACTGGCGCGATCGTGACAATCGAGGAAGCCAATATTCATGGCGGTCTCGGTGGTGCGGTGGCCGAACATACCTCTGCAACGACGCCTGTTCCTGTCGAGCGGATGGGCTTTCCGGGCTTCGTTCCAACAGGCTCAGTGGAATGGTTGTTTGATCATTTCGGCCTGACGCCTGCCGGGATTGCAAAAACGGCACGCAAGGCGATTGGACGCAAACGCGCATGAGCGGCGGGCATGTCATAGCCATCGATCAGGGCACAAGCAGCACAAAAGCTATCTTGGTGGATGCTGCGGGCAGGGTGGTGGCCAAAGCGTCGGCGCCTTTGAAGTCCAGCTATCCGAAACCCGGCTGGGCTGAGCAATCCGCCGCCGACATATGGTCCAGTGTTCAGGCGGTCATTGCCGAGATTGTCGGAAGCGGCAGCTTCGACATCGCGGGACTGGCAATCGCCAACCAACGTGAAACACTGGTGGTGTGGGACGCGGCAACCGGCAAGCCTGTCGCGCCAGCCATTCTTTGGCAGTGCCGTCGCACGGCAAGTGCATGCGAACGACTGATCGCCAGCGGCGCGGACCCTGCGGTCGTGGATGCAACCGGCCTTTCCATCAACGCGCTCTTTCCGGCCTCGAAGCTGGCTTGGGTTATGGAGAACGTGGCAGAAGCGAAGGGTCTTGCAGAAGAAGGTCGCCTTCGCGCTGGTACCGTAGATAGCTGGCTGCTCTACAAGCTAACGGGCGGGCAGGAGTTTTCTACGGACCATTCCAATGCGTCTCGCACCCAACTGTTCAACACTGCCACGTTGCAGTGGGACGAAGATATGTGTGATTTGTTCGGCGTGCCGTCATCGGTGCTGCCGCATGTTCGCAGTTCTGACAGCCGGTTTGGCGAAGTCGCTGACGGGGCAACCGCTCTCAAAGCCGGTGTCCCGATCCTTGCGATGATGGGCGACAGCCATGCCGCGCTTTATGGTCATGGTGTTCGGCAGCCGGGATTGGTCAAGGCGACATATGGCACGGGCTCGTCCTTAATGACGTTGACGTCGCAACGCGTGCTGTCCAATAACGGCCTCTCGGCGACCATTGCATGGAGCGACAAGGACGGCGTTGTTTACGCGCTCGAAGGCAATATCACGGTGTCGGCGCAGGCTGCCACTTTCGCTGCCGATATGCTGGGTCTGCCCAGTGCATCTGCGCTCTCTGATCTTGCACAAACAGTTGCGGACAGCGGTGGAGTTACCTTCGTTCCGGCCTTGGCGGGTCTTGGTGCACCGCACTGGAACGACAATGTTTCGGGCACCATTTCCGGCATGACGCTGGCAACGACCCGCGCCCACATCGCCCGGGCGACACTCGAGGCCATTGTGTTGCAAATTGCTGATGTTTTTGCCGCGATGGAAAAAGATATCGGTTCGCGGCTGGAGGGACTGCTCGCAGATGGCGGTGCCTCATCCAACGATTTTCTGATGCAACTGCAGGCGGATATTCTTGATCGGCCAGTGACGCGTGGCGATCAGGCCGAGGTCGGCGCAATTGGCGTCGCAACCCTGGCGCTACGCAGTCTTCATGACAAATCGTCGGCTTCGGATGCGTTGCGAACGGCGTTTCATCCGCGGGTAGATGCAGCCGACTGGCGTCGGCACAGCAGGCGAAACTGGGAGGGCCTGCTGGCACAGTTGATGGCAAAGCCAAGCGTTGGGGTTTCGGCGGACTGATGCCGAAGCCCAATACCTAAGCAGAAACGTGCATCGATAGATGTTTATTATGAGGAGGAAAAAATGCTGAAATTTTCGAATAAACTAAAGACAGTCAGTTTTGCAGCCCTTGCCGCTGCCACCATGGCCATCACGTCGGCCAAAGCAGAAGACCTGACCCTTTGGACGCTGAATTTCGACAACAACGCGGCCAATCTTGCGTTGAAAAAAGTCGCGACAGACTTCGAAGCCGCAAATCCAGGTACCAAGGTGCAGATCGTCCAGCGTGGCGTCGATGAACATAAAACGGCACTGCGCGTAGCAGCCGGTTCCAACCGTGGTCCTGACATCTATTTCAGCTGGGCTGGCTTGGGTCTGGGTGGCGAGTATGTCAAAGCGGGCCTATCTCTGCCACTCGACAAATATTACACAGAATACAAATGGAATGACGAGCTTCTTCCGGCTGCGGCGGCCTTTGCTGATCTTTACCCGGGCGGAAAACACGGCGTGCCTTTCACCTTTAAGGGCGAAGCGGTTTATTACAGCAAGAAGCTTTTCGAACAGGCTGGTATAAAAGACGAGCCAAAAACGTACGACGAACTTCTGGCTGCGGCGCAGAAATTGAAGGATGCGGGCATCCCAGCGTTCACTTTTGGCGGAACGGTCAACTGGCATGTCATGCGTCTTATGGACGTCATTCTTGAAACCAAGTGTGGTGCAGAAAAGCACGATGCTCTGAAGTCGATGAAGCTCGATTGGTCCAAGGAAGCATGCGCAACGGATGCCTTTACCGAATTCTCCAAATGGACAAAGGACTACACACTCCAGCCTTTCATGGGCATAGACAACAAGCAGTCCTACAGCCTGTTTACGGCTGGACGCGCGGCCATGATGCTGGAAGGTGACTGGCTTGTAGGCCAGTTGCAGGGAACGGGCGTCAACCTTGAGGACTACGGAATTTTCCCATTCCCGACCAACACCAATCGTCTCTACGGCTTTGCGGAATACAACTACATCAGCACCAAGAGCAAAAGCCCGGACACGGCGGCCAAGTTCCTGGATTACTTCCTGTCCACGAAAGTGCAGCAGGATTTGGTCGGCCAGATCAGCGCGATCTCGGTCAACAAGAATGTGACATACACCAATCAGAAGCCGCTCGAAGCCGAATGGCTCGAAATCTTCAAGACCTACGACAAGGTGTATATGAACGGTGACCAGGCATTCCCTCTGGACGTGACGACCGAATATTTCCGCGTCATCAATGAAGTCGCTTCGGGCAACGTCCAGCCCGCAGACGCTGCCAAGCAACTCCAGACTTTCATCGCTGGAAGAACCTGATCCTCCCCGAGCGCGAGCCGACGATCGACCTGTCGGCTCGCGCGATCAATTAGGAGACCAGCAGCGGTAGCGCTGCCTGGAGGAGATTATGTCTTTTAAACAGTCTTCGCACGACCCGCGTGCGCAAGCTTTCGTTATGCTCGTGCCAGCGCTGGCGATCTACGCCATCTTTGCTCTCTATCCGATGCTCGACGTCGTCATTTTGAGCTTTCAGAAGTGGAACGGGTTGGATCCAGAGCGTCAGTTCGTAGGGCTTGCCAATTATTCTGCGATCTTTACCCGAGATCCGGTTTTCTGGGGTGCGTTCCGAAATACCGTCATCTGGACGCTGATGAGCCTGATTTTTCCGCCAATCGTGGGATTGCTGCTTGCACTCAGTCTCAACCAGAAAATTTTCGGGCGGAACAGCCTTCGCGCCATTTTCTACCTGCCTGTCATCATCGCCCCAATCGCGGTCGCAACGATGTGGAAGTGGATGTACGATCCGTTCTTTGGCCTTTTCAATCAGTTATTGACAGACTGGGGTTTGCAGAGCTGGATCAAAGACTGGCTTGGGAACAGGGACATCGCGCTTTACTCGGTTTTCGTCGCCTATCTCTGGCAGACCGTCGGCTTTTCGATGGTCCTGTTCCTCGCTGGCTTGCAGAACGTCTCCCAGACCCTTGTTGAAGCCGCGCGCATCGACGGGGCAGGTCGCTGGGCCGTCTTCAAACATGTGACCCTTCCGGCGTTGCGCCCGACATTGACCATTGTCCTGGTACTTTCAATCATTTCGTCGCTGAAGGCTTTCGACATTGTCTACGGTTTGACAGGAGGCGGACCTGCGCAAAGCACGCAAATGCTGGCGCTCTGGGCCTTCACGCAGGCGATGCAGATTTTCGACTTCGGTCGCGGCGCTGCGATTTCGGTCGTGCTGCTTTTGATCACCATGACGATCGTCATTCCCTATCTGCGCTGGTCGCAGAAGAACGAGGAGCCGGAATCGTGACCGTTATCCAGACTGATACCCTGTCCTCCAAAGACGATGTTGCGCCGTCCGCATCTCAACGAGACCCGATCCTGATCGGACTGTGGATCGCACTCCTCCTCGTTGCACTGATCTGGGTGGCACCTTTTGTCTTCATCGTTTTCACATCTTTGAAGACGCCTGCGGCAGTCACCAGTACAGGCGCATTCATGCCGCCGACGCAACTGGCATGGGACAATTATTCGGGTGCTTGGAGCCGAGGAAACTTCGCCAATTCCTTCTTCAACAGCGTGATCATCACCATTGTGAAGGTTCCGCTGGGACTGGCATTGTCCGCCATGGCAGCCTACGCGCTTGCCAAGATCAGGCTGAAAATCGGCAAGGCTCTGCTTCTGCTTGTCGTGTTTGGCACGATGATACCGTTTCAGGTGATGCTTGCACCATTGTTCACGCTGGTGAATTCCTTTGGCCTCATTGACACCTATCCCGGTGTGATATTGCCCTACATCGCCTTTGGCGTTCCCTATCAGGTCTTCATCCTGCACGGCTTTTTCAAAGGCATTCCGAAGGAGCTGTCCGAGGCTGCCCTGATAGACGGTGCCACGCATTTTACGATCTTCCGGCGCATCTTCCTGCCTGTGTGCCTGCCAGTACTCGCCGCTCTGTTCATTCTGGACTTTGTCTCCACCTGGAACGAGTTCGCCATGGCGCTGGTGCTCCTTCAGGACCAGAATATGTGGACGTTGCCGCTCGGCCTTATGTCCTTTCAAGGCCAGTTTTCCAGCAACTACGGTCAGCTCAATGCAGCAATCGTCATGACGGTGCTGCCCGCCACGCTCGTCTATCTTATTTTCCAGCGCTACTTCGTATCGGGTTTGACATCCGGTGCCGTGAAGGGCTGAGGCCCATGCAAATCATTCTTTCAGGAGAACACAAGATGTCTGACGCAAATGTCGAAAAGTGGGGTGTATTCGAGGCATCCTTTGAAGGGCCGTCGAATGGAAATCCCTTTGTCGACGTCGCATTTGATGCCGTCTTCACGCACAAGAACAGGCAGGTCCGCGTTCCGGGCTTCTACGATGGAAACGGCACATATCGGGTGCGCTTCATGCCTGACACCGAAGGTGAGTGGACCTTCGCAACCAACTCGCAAACGCCGGTACTCTCCGGAAAAAGCGGCGGCTTCACAGTCACTGCCGCGTCGGTAAACAATCATGGTCCTGTCCGCGTGCGGAACAAGTTCCACTTCGCTTATGCCGATGGCACTCCGTTCTTTTCGTTCGGCACGACCTGCTATGCCTGGACGCACCAGCCGCTCGACATGCAGCAGCAGACCTTGGACACGCTTGAAAAGACACGCTTCAACAAGATCCGCATGGGCGTTTTTCCAAAAGACTATCCATACAACGTCAATGAACCTTTGCATGATTGCTTCGACAAAAAAGCCGACGGCACCTACGACTTCGACAAGCCGAATGTCGCGCTTTTCCAGCATTTCGAAAAGCAAGTCGCAGCGCTATGTGAACGTGGCATAGAGGCCGACATCATCATATTCCATCCATACGACCGGTGGGGATATGCCGATATGCCCGCTAAGCAGGATTACCGTTACGTCGCTTATTTAGCCGCACGCCTTGCCGCCTATCGAAACGTCTGGTGGTCGCTTGCCAACGAATATGATTTCCTTCTCGACACCAAGCCGATGGCGCAATGGGATCGTTACTTCCACATTCTGGAAGAGAACGACCCCTACCAACATCTTCGCTCGATCCACAATGGCAATGTCACCGCGAATTACGATCACCGTAAGCCTTGGGTCACGCACACCTGCATCCAGAACCCAGATGTCAAACTAACCCAGGAATGGCGCGATACCTATGGTAAGCCGGTTGTCAATGATGAGCCGGAATATGAGGGTGATATCCTCGAATCCTGGGGCAATCTCACCGCGCAGGAACTCGTGCACAGATACTGGATCACCATGGCCCGTGGTGGTTATGCAGGTCACGGAGAGACCTATTCCCACCCTGATGACCTCATCTGGTGGGCCAAAGGTGGTCAGTTACATGGTGAGGCCTGGAAGCGCATTGGTTTCTTGAGAGATCTGCTAGAAGCAGACGTGAAGAACGGACTTAACCCGCTTGGTCCGGTCACCCAGTGGCCGTGGTCGCGCGTTTCAGGTGCCCGTGATGGCGATGGAGATTTCCGGCTCATCTATTTCGGTGAGCATCAGCCCGTGATCTGGTCATCCGGCTTGCCGATGGACAGCGATGATTATGAGGTTGATCTGATCGATACCTGGGAGATGACGGTCACGCCTGCGAAAAAGGTTGGGGCCCCCATCACCCATCCGGTTCGGCATGGCGCCGTTGTGCGTGGCGGTAAGCCAGATGCCGCTTTCGGCGTCGAAATCCCGCGCAAGCCTTATCAGGCACTGCGCATTCGCAAGACGCGATAGAGAACGGGAGGGCAGATATGTCTAGCTTGAACATAAGCAACGTCAAGAAATCCTTCGGTGCCGTCAACATCATCCACGGAGTGGATGTCGAAATAGCCGATGGTGAATTCGTTATCCTGGTCGGCCCATCCGGATGCGGTAAGTCTACCTTGCTGCGCATGATCGCTGGGCTGGAGGATATCTCCGGCGGGCAGATCAGCATTGACGGCAAAGTGGTCAACAACCTTCAGCCGAAGGACCGCGATATCGCAATGGTCTTTCAAAACTATGCGCTCTATCCACAAATGACCGTAGCCCAGAATATGGGTTTCGCACTCGAACTGGCTGGTGTCAAAAAGCCGGACATCGAGAAAAAAGTCAGCGAGGCAGCGGCAATCCTTGGGCTTGAGCCGCTTTTACAACGCAAACCCGGCCAGTTGTCGGGTGGCCAGCGCCAGCGTGTGGCGATGGGACGTGCAATCGTGCGCGATCCGAAAGTCTTCCTTTTTGACGAACCTCTGTCCAACCTGGATGCAAAATTGCGCGTGAAAATGCGTGCGGAAATCAAGGCGCTTCATCAACGCCTGAAGACCACGATCGTTTATGTCACCCACGATCAGATCGAAGCGATGACCATGGCCGACAAGATCGTCGTGCTGCAAGGCGGGCGGGTCGAGCAGATCGGAACGCCGCTTGAACTTTACGACCGTCCAAAGAACATTTTCGTTGCTGGCTTTCTCGGATCGCCCGCTATGAACTTCCTCGAAGGCACGTTGAAAGACGGCGACGTCATGGCGCTCAAGGGCGGCTCGCAGGTCGAATTGTCCAAAACACCTCGAGAGAAGGTTGGGTCATCGATCATGCTTGGCATTCGACCCGAAGACATTTCGATGGGCGCGGAGCAGGGAGGGCTTAAGGCCGTCGTCAAACTCATTGAACCAACAGGGTCTGAAACGCATGTCCTGGTAGAAGTCGATGGACAAGAATTGACCTGGATTGTTCGAGACAGGGTAACCCTTGAACCGGGCCAGTCCGTGAACTTGTCGTTCAAAACGACGAACGTCCATTTCTTTGACTTGACGACGCAGCAGCGGCTTGACGTTTAGATCGGTATTGATCTTTCACGACGCTTGATCACTGGTTCATCGGCGTTGAATGCTCCGGTTTCTGGGTCGCGCTAGCTGCCGCTAACGTCCAGCGCCGACTAACAGCATTGACGCCGCTGATCTATCCGACATCGCGGAGTGGTTAGCCTGCTATGGATGTTTATAACGTCCACTCGCATTACCGCTCAGCCGACACGGTCAAATTATTGCGTATTGGCCGCATGGCGCTTCTATCTTCATAGAACGCCAATTGCCTTTTCCATCACTTCGCGCTTCAATCATGACGTGTTAACGGGCGCGCAGTTTCTCTACGCGGCTCCTTAATAACCACAAAATCTCATTGCAATTCGCTCGGTGTGGAAAACGGCACCGTGCCCGCCAGCTGTTCAAATGCTTACTTGTTAGGCAATGATAGAATATTGTTCAACAGTATAGACATGATTGTCCTACTTTGGTAGCGTCTTAATTAGCAAGTCAGTTCCTGTTTTCGTGGTTCGGGTGGTAAATGCGGGCTTGGTTTTAGTCTCGTGTTTTCATCCCGGCGACGGGCACGGAATTGAATCAGACCGCGCAAGCGCCGCCGGAGACGCAGACATGACGAACGCAATGGACAAACTCACGCCGCTCCTTTCGGTTGAAGGGTTGAGTGTCGAGTTTGGCGCCAGCCGCGTTGTCGATGATCTTTCCTTTTCGGTTGCTGCTGGCAAGACCGTGGCTATCGTCGGGGAGTCTGGTTCAGGAAAGTCGATCACTTCGCTTTCGACCATGCGTCTGGCGGACATGATGGGTGCGAAATTTCCGACCGGACGGATCATGTTCGGTGAGAAGAACCTGCTTCAGGTTTCGCAGAAAGACATGCGCTCCATCAGGGGCAAAGACATCGCCATGATCTTTCAGGAGCCGATGACCTCGCTCAATCCGGTTTTCACCGTCGGTGATCAGATTTGCGAAGTCCTGATGCTTCACGAGAAAATGGGGAAGGCAGCGGCATCTGCGGAGGCGCGCAGGCTTCTTGACATGGTGCGCTTGCCGGATGCGACAGCGCTTCTGGGACGCTATCCCCACCAATTGTCCGGTGGTATGCGCCAGCGCGTAATGATCGCCATGGCGCTCGCCTGCCGTCCGAAGCTTCTCATCGCAGATGAGCCGACGACCGCGCTCGATGTTACCATTCAGGCGCAAATCCTCAACATCATGCGCGACCTGCAAAAAGACCTTGGCATGGGCATGGTCTTCATTACGCACGACATGGGCGTTGTTGCCGAAATGGCCGACGACGTGGTCGTGATGTGGAAGGGCAAGAAGGTGGAGGAGGGCCCTGTGGGCCAGATATTCGCCAACCCGCAACATCCCTATACCCGCATGCTTCTCTCAGCCGTGCCACGTCTTGGCAGCATGACCGGTGAAGATTTCCCCAAGCGCAAGCCTCTGACCGTACTGGAAGATGGCAAGCCGAAAATCATCGGAGATGAGCGGGTTCAGGACACCGCAAAATACGACGAAAAGCCGCTTTTGTCGGTCAAGGATTTGCTGGTTCGGTTCGATGTGAAGAAGAACCTGTTTGGCAAGGCGACCCACCGTCTTAGTGCCGTCCAGAATGTTAGTTTTGACATTCATCCGGGTGAGACTTTGGCGTTGGTCGGTGAATCCGGTTCCGGCAAATCGACCATCGGCCGCACGATTCAGCAGCTTCAGTCATCCATGGGCGGTGAGATCGAATTTGGAGGACGCAGCTATGCGTCCATGTCTGCGGCAGAACGTTTTCGCATGCGGCAGGAAGTTCAGTACATCTTCCAGGACCCGTTTGCCTCGCTCGACCCGCGCAAGACCGTCGGCTTTTCGATTGCCGAGCCGATCAATACCCATGGCCTGATCTCCGGCAGCAAGGCGGTTCGCCGCCGGGTGGATGAGTTGCTGGAACGCGTTGGCCTCAGCTCTGATGTAGCCGAGCGTTATCCGCACGAGTTCTCGGGCGGACAGCGTCAGCGTGTCTGCATTGCGCGCGCATTGGCCTCCGATCCAAAGCTGATCATTGCCGATGAAGCGCTGTCGGCGCTCGATGTCTCCATTCAGGCCCAGATCATCAATCTGTTTATGGATTTACAGGCCGAGCGCGGTCTGGCCTACCTCTTTATCAGCCACGATATGGCTGTCGTTGAGAAGATTAGCCATCGCGTTGCGGTGCTCTATCTCGGCCAGATCATGGAACTGGGTAGCCGTCGGCAGGTCTTTGAGACGCCGATGCATGATTATACGCGCCGCCTGCTGTCCGCGGTCCCGGTCGCTGATCCCGCCGCCGTCAGGCATACGGCAATGATCGAGGGTGAAATTCCAAATCCCGTTCGTCGCGTTGGCGATGAGCCTGCCATTCTCGCTCACGAGGAAATCAATCCAGGCCACTTCGTTGCAAGAAGCGCCTGAAAAACCGCGAAAAATCGCATCTATCTGAGAGGAACAGATCAATGACCAGAACAAATAGGGGACTGACGGCCTTTGTGGCGCTTGCCCTGTCAAGCGTGGCGTTCACTGCCGCACCGGCATTCGCTGCCGGAAAAATGACGATTTCCACGCCGCAGGATCCGGGCAGCTGGGACCCTATCGATACGTTTCTGGTTCAGTGGGCTGCCGTTGCAACGAACATCTTTGATGGCCTGACCTATCGTGGCCCGGATCTGAAGCTCGTGCCAGGTCTGGCTGAGTCCTGGGAAGAGCTGGACGAAGGCAAGCGTATTCGCTTCAAGCTTCGCCAGAACGTCAAGTTCCACAATGGCGAGCCATTCAACGCCGAAGCCGTGAGGTTCACCTTTGATCGTCTGCTGGGCGAACAGGGTGCGAAGGGGCCGCAGCGTTCCAACTATACCGCCATCGAAAGCGTCGAGATCATCGACGAAAACACTGTGGACATGAAGCTGAAAGCCCCCGATCCGGTTCTGCTGACGAAGCTTGCCGGATACGGCGCGATGATCGTGCCGCCGAAATACATTCAGGAAAAGGGTGAGGACAACTTCAACACCAATCCGGTCGGTACGGGTGCGTTTAAATTCGTGTCCTATGCGCCGAAGGTGAACATCAAGCTCGAGGCCAACGCAGATTACTGGGGCGGCGCGCCGAAGCTGTCTGAGCTCGACTACCGCTTCATTTCCGAGCCAGCGACAGCCGTGGCCGAGCTGCAGGCTGGTCGCGTCGATCTCGTCATTCCACCGACCATCCCAATCGGCATGTTGCCGGTTATTCAGGCCGATTCCAATCTTGAGATCGTCAGCGTTCCCGGCCCAACGGTCGATGCGCTGCGCTTCAACACACGTGATGGCATCACGGCCGATCCGAAGGTTCGCAAGGCGATCATCATGGCTGTCGATCGTGCCACCATCGTCAAGTCGATCCTGGCTGGACAGGGCTCCGAGATCGCAAGCTTCCAGGGCGCGCTGTCCTTCGGTTACGATCCCGAACTAAAGCCGCTGCCTTACGATCCTGAAGGTGCGAAGAAGCTTTTGGCAGAGGCTGGCGTCAAGCCGGGTGCAACGGTGCAGATCGATATTCGTGGCAATGACGCGACGATGAACGAGGTCACTCAGGTCATCGCCAGTTATCTCCAGATGGTCGGTATCACCGCGACCATCAAGCCTTACGAAACCAACGTTCTGCTGAATGACATCATTCCGCAGGGCAAGACCGGAGCCATGTTCCAGCAGAAGTGGGGCGGCTGGACCTTCGATTACGACAACACCGCCTATTCCATGTACCACTCCGGTGAAAAGTGGAACCCTTACGAAAAGGACGCTGCGCTGGACAAGTTGCTGGAATCCCAGCGCCCGCTGACGGACCGCGCAGAGCGTGAGCGCATCCTGAAGGAAATCGGCAAAGCGACTGCCGAGAAGGCTCTCGAGCTGCCGCTTTACAATACCAACGCGATTTACGGCGTCAGCAAAAAGGTCAAGGGCTTCGTCGCCCCACCGGACAACCGCCTGAAACTGACCGACGTCACCGTCGAGTAATAATGAATGTTTGACGCCGCTCTCACGGGGCGGCGTCACCATCCCCTTTGCAAGGAAAAGAACGTGGCCGGTTTCCTCATCAAGCGATTGTTGCAGGCGTTTTTCGTCGTCATCGCCATCACGCTGCTCGTCTCATTCGCCATCCGCCTGACCGGCGACCCAGCCGTGACCATGTTTCAGGGCGGCGGCAGTATGACGGAGGAGGACCTTGCGCGCATTCGTGTGGCGCTTGGCACGGATCAGCCGTTCTTCGTGCAGTATCTGAACTTCCTCAAAGGCCTCGTTACATTCGATCTGGGCAAAAGCTTCGTCGGCAGCACGCCCGTTTCGCGACTGATCGCTGATGCGCTGCCGGCAACATTGATGCTGGCTTTCATCTCCATGGTTGTCTCGATTGCCTTGTCCATCCCGCTCGGCATCAAGGCTGCGACGTCGAAAGGCAAAGGCGTCGATCAGGCGATCCGTATTTTCTCGCTGCTCGGCCTGTCGTTCCCGAATTTCTGGCTTGCGCTGATGCTGGTCCTGCTGTTTTCGATCACGCTTGGTTGGCTGCCGCCCAGTGGTATGGGTGGCGCTGTCAGCTACATTATGCCCGCATTGACAATGGGCGTCATCCTAACCGCCACCAATGTGCGTCTTGTCCGCACGGCGATGCTGGATACGCTACAATCACAATACATCATGGTTGCGCGCGCTAAGGGCTTGAGCGAAAGCAAGGTTCTGTACAAACACGCGCTGCGCAATTGCGCCATTCCTCTGATCACCTATTTCGGCTTGCAGTTTGGCGGGTTGCTGGGTGGCATTGTGGTTATTGAGCGGGTGTTCAACTGGCCAGGCATGGGTTCGCTGGCCTTCGATGCTGTCGGCGCGCGCGATTATCCCGTGTTGCAGGCCGTCATTACCGTGCTGTCGCTGATGATCGTCGGCATCAATCTTCTGGTCGATATCGCCTATGGGCTGGTCGATCCCCGTATCCGCACGGAGTAACCGACATGGCCACCAAAACCTCCCGCCTTTCGCGGTTCTACAGCCTTGAATTCGTGTTGGGCGCGACCTTGACCGTCGTCATCTGCGCTGCCGTGCTTCTGTCCGACGTGCTTTTTCCCGGTGGTGCAGACAAGATCGATCTGATGGCGCGGCTGGCAAAACCGTTTACCACAGCGGCACACCCATTCGGCACGGACCCCTTGGGGCGCGATGTTCTGGCGCGTGTCGTGGCAGGGGGCAAGATTTCGCTGCTCGTGGGCTTTACGTCCGTCATCGGCGCCGTCGTTTTCGGCGTGCTGATGGGCTTGATTGCTGGCTACTATCGCGGCTTTTGGGACATGGTCGTCATGCGCTTTGCTGACATCCAGCTCGCCATGCCCTTCATTCTTTTGGCCATCACCTTCATCGCCATTGTCGGCGGCAGCCTGACCAATACCATCATTTTGCTGATCGTTTCGCAGTGGGTGCAATATGCCCGCCTTGTGCGTGGCTCGGTTCTGACGTTGCGTGAGCGGGAATTCATCCTGTCTGCACGCGCTATAGGCGTTAAAGACTGGCGCATCATCTTTCAACATCTGCTGCCAAACCTCGTTGGCCCGGTCATCGTTTTGATGACCTTGAACGTCGCCAACAACATCCTTCTGGAAAGCAGCCTGACATTTCTTGGCATGGGCGTCGATCCGACTATTCCAAGCTGGGGCGGCATGCTGGCGGATGGCCGCACTTATCTGCAGATTGCATGGTGGGTTAGCGTCTTCCCCGGTCTGGCGATTCTGCTCACCGTGCTTGGCCTCAATCTTCTAGGCGATTGGCTTCGCGATAGCCTCGACCCGACCGGCAGAACCTCAAGGTAAAGTAAGATGACAGAGATTTTCAGCCAGACGTTTGAGCGCACACTTGATATTTTGGTCAAGCAGGCGGTCCCCGGTCAGTCACTGGAAGCCTGGACCTTCGATGATGTGAAAAGCAGGCGCGATGCCGAGCGGCGTCTTGCCGAAAAGGGCATCACGGCTCGTATTCGTAGCGCCTACAAGCCTTTGCTTCACAGTTTTCTGGAAGAGATCGATCTGGCAGGAGTCGAGAGTATCCAGATCGCATATCCCGTCCACCCAGCAGCACCGGCAAACCGTTTCCGGCTCGAGGCCTATCCACTGGCTGCTCTTGTTGGGGACGTCAAAATCGACTTCGTGCCGCGCGAAGACGGCGAATTTGTCTATGACGCGGTGCTGACGCGCGAAACGGGCACGGAAACGCTGAAGGTGTTGGCACCCAATCGCGTTCATGTCGATGTCGTCGGGGAAACCAATGTCTCGCCAACCGGCTGGCTGCGCAAAGGCGGAGATGAGGTCGGTGATCGGTTGGAAACGGACTATGAGCGTCTGTTCGAGAGCGCTATTAACGCGGTCGCAGACCACGATTGGGGAAGTGATGAGCCCTATTTCGAAGAACTCAACATCCGCGTCCATTACCCATCGGAAGATCTACCTCTTGCCATCGGCGACGAAGTGGTCAGCCTGCGGGAAGCCCTGCATGAGGATTTCTACTTCTCGCTTCTCGAATTCTTCCAAAAGAAATCCGGTCGCCCACTCGGAGATCGCGGCCTGAAACCTGGCCAGATCGTACCTGAGGTCATCAAAAGCGATGCGGAAATTTCCGTGCGTATCGAAACCTGGCTCTTGGGCACGGGATTTCTGGATAGCGCGGATCAAACGATCGAAACAGCCGCTGCCCCTTTATCGACAGATCAGATATCAAATCTCCTGAAAGAGATAGGCGGCGAAGAGTTCACTGCTCGCGCCAGATCAGGCCGACAGGTAACGGCACGCTATGTCAGCGGAAGCGACGCTGCCGTCATGATCAGCGGCGGGCAGCATCCGAACGAAACGACAGGCATCGTCGGCGCTCTGCGTGCGGCGCGGGAACTGAAAACAAAAGCCGGTGCCCATTTCACGATTTCGCCGCTTGAGAACCCGGATGGCTACGCGATCCACCAACGCCTTCGCGTCGATAATCCACGCCATATGCATCACGCTGCGCGTTACACGGCATTGGGTGATGACCTCGAGTATCGAACACTCGAAAATTCAGGTACCCATCTCAATGAAAAGGAAATCCGCTTCAAAGCACAGGATTTGAGCGGTGCTACCCTGCATGTAAATCTGCACGGCTACCCCTCGCACGAATGGACCCGTCCTCTTTCGGGTTACGTCCCGCGTAATTTCGCGATGTGGACCTTGCCAAAGGGCTTCTTCCTTGTGGTGCGCCACCACGCCGGTTGGACCGAGCAGGCCGAGGCGTTGCTGGATAAAGTCACCCGCCATCTCGGCACCATCCCGGGACTACTTGATTATAATGATCGCCAGATAGCGCTTTACGAAATCCACGCGGGCGAAACCGGCTTCCGCATTATCAACGGGTTTCCGTGCCTGTCATCGATAGATGACCGTCACACTGTTCCGATGACGCTGATCACGGAATATCCAGACGAAACGATCTACGGCGAAGACTTCATCGCTGGCCATACCGCGCAGATGCAGACGGTGATGTCCGCGTATGAGGCGTGGCAGGAGATCATGACAGTCTCTCGGGAGCTATCAGGCGTTTAGACCTATCGAAGTCTACCTCGACTTCGATACGGTTTGTCTGGCGAAACAGGTTAGACTAAGCCGCCACAATCGGCTTTGTCGGCCCCAGTCTCGGACGGCTTACCTTTCGTACAACAGTCACCAGTTTTGTTGGTGCTGTTTGCGTTAGCGCCAGTTTTGTGGCTTCACTCAATGACATGGCCACAAAGTCAGCGCCGATTTCGTCGGCCGTGATTTGAGCATAGCTCTGACCATTCGCCATTGGAATAAGTATGCCGACCCGTATCAGGGCGTTCAGTCGCTTCAGGCGACGAACGATCTGGCGCGCATGGGATTTGGAATTGCCGTTGAGGAATGAGACCACGACGGTATCGATATTTTCGATGTTCGATTCGAGCGACCTTCTTTCGCTCAGAACCGCATGGCTCGCGACTACGACTTTGGCACCTTGAACCTCAATAACCTGCGATAACATCGTGGATGCTGCGTCATCGATAGCTCCGCGACCACCGATACATAGTACCGACTGGCCTTGTCCATCAGGCAAATCTGCGTCATCGGGCAGTGTAGATGGTGTTGCGCTCACAGCTTCGTCGTCTTCATTCTCCTCCTCGTCGGCGATGTCAGAAAGATTTTCGACGAGTGTCATCGAACTTGAGGAAAACAACGCGATCTGTGGTTCAGACATAACGCCGCGCTGCCGATCCATCTCACCGAGAAGAAGGGCAGGAAGGCCGACCTTGTCGTAATAATCGACGAGATATTCCTGCTTTAGATATTCTTCGGCAGTGTCGGTGGCCTCGTTCGGATCGCCAGCCAGAAGCCGTTGATAGAGTTTCTCGTGAAGCTCAAGGACAGGTTCGTTTCCGAGCAGAACATCAAGAAATCCGAACTGGGGGACGTAGCGACCGAGAACGACAAGACAGACGGTGAGTGGTGTCGACAGCATCAATCCAAGCGGTCCCCACAGCCAAGACCAGAAAATAGCTGAAACAATGATTGCCAAGGGAGACAATCCCGTATGCGAACCATAAAGCCAAGGCTCGATCACGTTGTTGCTCACAAGCTCTGTCGTCAAGAACAACGCTGCAACCCAGGCAACCAGCGACCAGCCGGGTGCTATTGCCAAAGCTAGAAACAGTGGAAGAACCATGCCGATGACCGGGCCGATGTAAGGCACAAACCTCAGGACGAGCGTCAGCAGTCCCCAAAGAATAGCGTTGGGAATTCCGAGAATCCACAAGCCAAGTGTGATGGGCAAGGCGTAAAGCGCATTCACGACCAGTTGCATGAGCAGGTATTTGCCCACGCGTTTTCCAGCGTCTTGAAGCGCTGCTGTCGTTCGATGCAGATCGCTCAAGCCAACGAGACGGATAAACCTGTCACGCAGGTCTTCGCGCTCCAGAAGCATGAAGATGACGAGCACAATAACAAGACCTGCCGTGGCAAATGGACTGATCAGCGGAAGGATAAGGTTGCCGAGGGTCTGCAACGGGTTGGTGCGCGAGACGATTTCAACCGGCATAGGTTCCCGCGTTGTCGCGTCAGGCGCTGAAGCGTCTTGGCTTTCAACGGCTCGTACCTGTATCTCGGCACCCACTTTTTCAACCACCTTGCTGAGATGGTCGAGCACACCATTTCCAGAGCCCGCCTGAGCGAGCAGTTGGACCTTGCTCACAATGTTGCGCTGATATGTGGGAATGTTTTCGGCAAGGTTTGCTACCTGAGTAGCGACGACGAAGCTGAAAAGAGCGATCGCGCAGAAAGCCGACAAGACAGCAAGAATGACCGCCAGAATTTTAGGGATCGACCGCTTGCGCAGGAATGACACGATGGGTGCAAGGGTAAAAGAGAGAAGCAGCGACAGGGCTAGAGGGACAAAAATCTCCTGTCCAACCCGCAGCAGAAACGCCACGCCAATCAGGATAAGGATGGTTTTACCGGACAGTGTGGTGCTTGGAACAGTGTCAGGCTTGTAATCAACCGCTGCTGATCGTACCGGGACTATCGTCTTCGGAAATTCCATTTTCTTCCCCGCCATTAACCCTCGTTCTCAACGTGGACCAGGGCGACAAAGGGCACCCGCAGATGTGCGATAGCTTTGGCGAGAAGGTCTTGAGTGCGTGAGGCGCAATCAGCGTGAATGCTGCATGCGAACCGATAAACGTGCGTCTTTGAATACAGTTCCTTTAGATATCTGCTTATGAACGCAAATACTGATGTTCCGGCACGTACTGAAACCGCGACAAGTGACGAGATTGCGGTCAAGTCTTAGATAGGTCATAGGAACGGTAACACGGCGGCTGCAATTTGGAGACCTGATAGCGTGCCCATCACCATCACGTTATTGCGCAGTGCAGCGTCAAAAAAGTATCAGCTTAAACTCCGCGGTGATGTAGATGCGCAGGAAAATCAGTGCTTAATATCCTCCCGTTGACTGAATATGCAAAATCGGAGGTTTGCATTTTTGGTCATTCGTTTTTCGCGCTCGGTAGGAGGAGACGCTGTGCAACCCGATCTGGAACTCGTCCATATCCGCAAAGGCGAATCCTTCGCTGCATGGACGCACGGCTATCCATTTCGCACCGTTCGCTGGCACTATCATCCTGAATACGAAATACATCTGGTCGTCGCGACCTCTGGCCGCTTCTATATCGGCGATCACATCGGCCGCTTCGAGCCGGGGCAGTTGATCGTTACCGGCCCCAACCTGCCACAAAACTGGATTTCCGAGATCGAGCCGGATGAGATCGTGCCTGCGCGTTCGCTTGTCATCCAGTTCCCTCAGAAATTCGTCGAGGATAGCATTGCTGGTATGGTGGAGATGGAGGCGATTTCTCCGCTTTTGGAGCGTAGTCGCCGCGGCTTGCTCTTTGACAAGGACACCAGCGATGCGGTGCGACCGCTGATCGAGACGCTGATTGAGACGCGCGGCCTCAAGCGATTGGCCCTGTTCTGGGAAATCCTTGATGTGCTGGCGACCGCGCCGGAGCCGGAAGTTCTGGCCAGCTTAAGTTATGAACTCGATCTGTCAAACATCCATGAGTGCGGTGTCAACCGCGCGATCGCTTATCTGCGCGAGCATTTGACAGACGACATTGATGAGCGCGATCTGGCCGAGATGGTTGGCCACAGTCCAAGTTCGTTTTCTCGGGCCTTCAAACGGCACACCGGCACGACATTGGTGCGCTACCGCAATCAACTGCGGGTCGATCTCGCCTGCCTGGCGCTGTTGACTCGGCCTGAAACGAAAATTGCCGAAATCTGCTACGAGATCGGCTTTTCGAACCTGTCCAATTTCAACCGGCATTTCCAGAAACTGAAAGGAATGCCGCCCTCGCAATTCCGCGCCACTTTCAACGCCAACGGAGCCTTTAAAGCCGCGGGATAAACGAAACACGTCCATACCCCTTCGCGGGGAACAGCAATTCGGGAAGCGTGGTGCTTTCCGGAAACGGACAGGCTTTGCCTGTCGTCGTCCAAAGGGAGGAAACCGGGATGAAAAAGACACTGACCGCGTTGTCGATTGCCGTCGCCACACTGGCCGCAAGTTCGGCTCTTGCGCAGGATGCCAAGCTCAAGATCGGCATGACCTTTCAGGAAATGAACAATCCGTATTTCGTATCGATGAAGGAAGCGCTGGATGAGGCGGCAAAATCCATCGGCGCAGAGGTGATCGTTACCGATGCCGCACATGACGTTGCCAAGCAGATTTCCGACGTTGAGGATATGCTGCAGCAGAAGATCGACATTCTGCTTCTCAACCCAACAGACTCCGCTGGCGTTGAAGCTGCGGTGCAGGCGGCGAAGGCGCAGAACGTTATCGTCGTTGCGGTGGATGCCAATGCCAACGGTCCGGTCGATACGTTCGTCGGATCGAAAAACAAGGATGCCGGTTACCAGTCATGCCAGGCACTCGGCAAGGCGATTAACGGAGAAGGTGAAGTTGCGATCCTCGACGGAATCCCTGTCGTGCCGATCCTGCAGCGTGTCGAAGGCTGCAAGGAAGCCCTTGCCGAATTCAAGGGCATCAAGCTGGTCGATACACAAAACGGTCGCCAGGATCGCTCGGTCGCTCTCGGCGTGGTCGAAAACATGCTGCAATCGCGTCCTAACCTGAAGGGCATCTTCTCCGTCAATGACGGCGGCGCTATGGGCGCTCTTGCCGCCATTCAGGGTTCTGGCCGTGACGTCAAGTTGACATCGGTCGATGGCGCACCGGAGGCCGTCAAGGCTATCGCCGATGGCACGCAGTTCGTTCAGACGACGGCACAGTTCCCACGCGACCAGGTGCGCGTCGGCCTTGCCATGGCGCTTGCCCAGAAGTGGGGCGCGCGTGTGGTGCCGAAGGAAGTACCGATCGATGTGCGCCCCGTCACCAAGGAAAACGCTGCCGATTTCAGCTGGTAAGCGCCTCCCGAGCGTCACCCTCGCCACAGGGCGGGGGTGATCCCTATCCATTCAATTGCGGGAGGAAACGATGCTCGAGTTAAAAGGCATCAAGAAAAGCTTCGGCAAAATCGAGGTTCTGCACGGTGTCGATCTCACCGTGCAGGCGGGCGAGGTTCATGCTCTCCTGGGCGAGAACGGTGCCGGCAAATCCACGCTGATGAAAATCCTGTGCGGTATTCTCAAGCCCAGCGAAGGCGAAATCCGGATCGATGGCGAGGCACGTCAGTTCGCTGACTACAACGAGGCCATCGATGCAGGCATCGGGGTCGTTTTTCAGGAGTTTTCGCTGGTTCCCTATCTGAACGCGGTCGAAAACATGTTTCTGGCGCGCGAACTCAGCAACGGCCTTGGTTTCATGAAGCGGGCCGCTATGCGCAAACGTGCTGGCGATATCATGAAGCAGCTTGGCATCACCATTCCGCTCGGTGTACCCATTCGCAGCCTTTCGGTGGCGGAACAGCAATTCGTCGAAATTGCCAAGGCGCTGGCGCTCGATGCCCGTATCCTTGTACTGGACGAGCCGACCGCGACGCTGACGCCTGCCGAAGTCGAGCACCTTTTCCGGGTGATGAGAAGCCTTCGCGCGCAGGGCGTTGCCATCATCTTCATCTCGCATCACCTGGAGGAAATCTTCGAGATATGCGACCGCATCACCGTGCTTCGTGATGGCGAATATGTCGCCTCCTGCGACGTTGCCGAGGTGGATCAGTCGCGGCTTGTCGAGATGATGGTTGGGCGCCGGATCGAGAACAGTTTTCCGCCAAAGCCAGTCATCTCTGCCGACGCCAACGTTGTACTCGATGTCGAGGAAGTCCAGCTCGCCAAGGGCGGCCCTGTTTCCAGTTTCCAATTGAGGGCAGGGGAAATTTTAGGTTTTGCCGGTCTGGTCGGCTCGGGGCGAACGGAAACGGCGCTGGCCACGCTGGGTGCCTATCCTGCCGCGCGCTGCAGGCTGCAGATGAATGGCGTGGAGATACGCTTTGCCGACACTTCCGAAGCGCTGGCTGCCGGTATCGGCCTTCTGCCAGAAAGCCGGAAGGAACAGGGGCTGATCACCAGCTTCCCCATTCTGCATAACGTCTCGCTCAACAATTACGGCAAATATCTTCTCGGGCATTTCTTCATCAACCGCAGCCGCGAGCTAAACGATACCCGCGCGGCGATGCAAAGTGTGCGGGTCAAGGCGCCAAACCCGCATGTGCGGGTGGATACTCTCTCGGGCGGTAATCAGCAGAAGGTCGTGATCGCGCGTTGGATCAACCACAATATGAAGGTGCTGATCTTTGACGAGCCGACGCGCGGCATCGATGTCGGGGCCAAAACCGAGATTTACCAGCTCATGCGCGATTTCACCGCGCGCGGCTATTCCATCATCATGATTTCGTCGGAACTGCCGGAAGTGATCGGCATGTCCGATCGGGTCTGCGTTTTCCGCTCGGGAGGCATCGTCGCGACCGTGGAAGGCGACGCAATCACCTCCGAAGAGGTAATGACCCACGCAACAACCGGGAGAACACGACATGTCGCATGATGCGGACGCTATTACCGGCGCTCAGGCAGAGGCCGCGACGCCAATCTGGAAATCGATCATCCATTCCCCGCTGGCGCTGCCACTGGCCGGTTTGATCGTCGTCTCGTTGCTGATGGGGTTTGCCTCGGACAACTTCTTTTCCGTGTCGAACATTCTCAATGTTTTGAGACAGGTCTCCATCGTCGCTATCCTCGCCGTCGGCATGACCTTCGTCATCCTGACGGGCGGCATCGACCTTTCTGTCGGTGCGGTCATGGCGCTGGCGGGTACGATTGCAGCTGGGCTTATGGTGCATTTCGGCATGCCGGGCTGGGCCGGTTTGCTCGCCGGTGTCGCTCTAGCGATCGGGCTCGGGCTGTTCAACGGCATTCTTGTCGCATGGGGCCGCATGCCAGCCATCATCGTCACCCTTGCCACGATGGGCATCGCCCGCGGTGCAGGCCTGATCTATTCGGGCGGTTACCCGGTCTCTGGCTTGCCCTCGTGGATTTCCTGGTTCGGCGTTGGCCGCATCGGTGTCATTCCAGTGCCGGTGATCGCCATGGTCATTGTCTATGCACTGGCTTGGGTTCTATTGGAACGCACCGCCTTCGGGCGCCACGTCTATGCCATCGGCGGCAATGAGACGGCCGCGAAACTCTCCGGCGTCAAAACCGGGCGTATCAAGCTTGCTGTCTACGCCCTCTCAGGCCTTACCGCTGGCCTCGCCGCTATCATCCTGACTGGCCGCCTGATGTCCGGCCAGCCAAATGCGGGTGTTGGTTTCGAACTCGATGCCATCGCTGCCGTCGTTCTTGGCGGTACGGCGATTGCAGGCGGGCGCGGCTTGATCCTCGGGACGCTGATCGGAGCGGTGCTGCTTGGCATTCTCAACAATGGCCTGAACCTCATGGGCATCAACCCCTATCTGCAGGACATCATCCGCGGCTTTATCATCCTTCTCGCCATCTACATCGCGCGCGAATGGCGCTGAAAGCAAACCTTCCAACCATACATCACAGGAGAAACCAAATGGCTCAATCACTGGAAGGCAAGATTGCCGTCATAACCGGCGCTGCCTCAGGCATAGGACTAGCGACCACCGAAAAGCTGCTGGAAAATGGCTGCACCGTCGTCATGGTCGACTGGAACGAGAAGGCGCTGAATGAGCTTGTCGCCAAACTCGGCAAAAACGCCATTCCGCAGGTCACCAACCTGCTCGACGCGGAAAGCTGCGCGGCAATGGTGCCGGAGATTCTCGCGAAGGTCGATCACATCGACATCCTCTATTGCAACGCTGGCACTTATATCGGTGGCGATCTCACCGAAACCACAGCCGAAGAGATTGACCGCATGCTCAATCTCAACATCAATGCGGTCATGAAGAACGTTCATGCCGTCGTGCCGCACATGAGCGAGCGCAAGACCGGCGACATCATTGTCACCAGTTCGATTGCCGGGCATTACCCGACCCATTGGGAGCCGGTCTATGCTGGCTCCAAATGGGCCGTCACCTGCTTCGTTCAGACCATGCGCCGCCAGATGATTCCGCATGGGGTGCGCGTCTCGCAGGTTTCTCCGGGCCCCGTGCTGTCGGCACTGCTGGCAGATTGGCCGGAAGAAAACCTTCGCAAGGCAAAGGAGTCGGGTAGCATCATCGAACCTTCGGAAGTCGCAGATGCTGTGGAGTATATTCTGACACGCAATCGGAATGTCACCATCCGCGATATGCTGGTGTTGCCGACCAATTTTGACCGCGTCTGAGTATGATAAAGGTGTCGTCGCGCTTGGTCTGCCGACATGGCGCGACGAGCTTAATAAGTGGAGGATGTTATGGACGGATTTTTTATTGGCGTTGATGTAGGCACCGCGTCCGCGCGGGCCGGTGTCTTTGATGCTGTCGGCACTTTGCTGGCCTCTGCCAAGCGTGACATCCTGATATTTCGCGACGACAATGGCCATGTGGAGCAGTCGAGCGCGCAGATATGGGACTCCGTCTGCGTTGCGGTTCGCGATGCCGTCGCATCTGCCAGAATTGATCCCGCCTCTGTTTCCGGGTTGGGTTTTGATGCAACCTGCTCGCTGGTGGTCGAGGGTGCCGCTGGCGGTGTCGGCGATCCGCAGCACCCGGAACGCGACATCATCGTCTGGATGGACCATCGCGCGATAGGACAGGCCCGACGAATCAACGCGATGGGACATACCGTCCTTTCCTATGTCGGTGGGGTCATCTCGCCGGAGATGCAAACACCGAAACTGCTCTGGCTGAGAGAAAACCGACCTGACATTTATTCAAGTGCCCGGAATTTCTTTGATCTGACCGATTTCCTGACCTGGAAAGCGACTGATGCTTTGGAGCGCTCATCCTGCACGGTCACCTGCAAATGGACTTATCTCGCTCATGAGGATCGCTGGGACGAAAGCTACTTCCAAGCCATTGGGCTGGACGATCTCGCCTCTAACGGCTTCAGCCGCATTGGTGATCGCATCGTTCCTCCCGGTACTCCACTTGGCGCGGGCCTGACCCTTGAGGCGGCACAAGCGATGGGTTTGCGACCCGGCATTGCCGTGGCGGCAGGGCTGATCGATGCGCATGCGGGCGGCATCGGTACCGTGGCAGCGCGAGGCGGAGCAGAAAACCCCGCCGCATGCCTCGGTTATGTCTTTGGCACGTCGTCCTGCACCATGACCACGACGTCAGAACCAATTTCCGTGCCGGGAGTCTGGGGGCCGTATTACTCCGCCATGGTGCCCGGCATGTGGCTCAACGAAGGTGGCCAGTCTGCTGCTGGCGCTGCAATTGACCAGTTGCTGAGCCTTCATCCCTACGCGGAAAAAGCAAAGCTGGAGGCTGCAGGGGAAGGCCTTGGCCTGCCGCAATGGCTGGCCGGGCGTGCACTGGCGTCGGTCGATGATCCGTCGCAATCGGTGTTTCTTGCGGGTCAGTTGAACGTCGTTCCCGAGTTTCTCGGTAATCGCGCACCCTTCGCCGATCCTTCAGCCCGTGCGGTCGTGATGGGGTTGGGAATGGAAGCCGGCTCTGAAAATCTGGTGGCGCTGTATATCGCAGGCCTTTGCGGTCTCGGCTACGGCCTGCGCCAGATCATCGACACGCAGGCAGAACATGGCATCTCTATCTCCTCGATTTCAGTTTCGGGCGGTGCCGGAACCCACAAGCTGACCCGCCAGATTCTGGCGGATGCGACTGGCGTTGCCGTCGAGGTAACGGCATGCCCTGAGCCGGTTCTGTTGGGCTCTGCCATGCTGGCCGCCGTCGCGGCGAGAACTTACCCCGATTTACAGGCCGCCATGCCCGCCATGTCGAGCCTTGCCGGTCGCAGTGAGCCTGCCTCTGGCCCTGTGCATGCTCTGCACGAGGCGCGCTACAAGGCCTTCCTTAAAATTCAAAACCTTGCGCGCGAGGTGCGCGATGACATCGAGCCATTGTTGAGAGCAGGCTCGCAATAACCCGCCGCATCACGCGCATATCTGGAGGAGACATCATGCAGTTTTCAGGCAAATCCGTCATCATCACCGGTGCCGGCAAAGGGATTGGCCGGGCCTGTGCCAAAATCATGTCGGAGCGAGGGGCAGAAGTGGTCGCCCTCAGTCGCACCGCCTCCGATCTCGACAGTCTGCGCGCTGAAATCGGCGGTCGCTCGGTTGTCGTTGACCTCGCCGATCCGGCAGCGACGCGCCGGGCCATGGCGCAAGCGGGAACAGCGGATTTTCTCATCAACAGTGCTGGCATCAATGTGCTGGAGTCGAGTTTCGACATGACGGAAGAGGGCTACGAGGCCGTCATGGGCATTAACTTGCGGGCAGCCCTCATCACCTGCCAGGAGTTTGGCCGCGCGCGTGTTGCAGCTGGCGGCGGCGGGGCTATCGTCAACATCACCTCCATCGCCGGGCACCGCGGCTTTTCCGAGCACCTCTGCTACGCTGCCTCAAAAGCGGGGCTGGAAGGTGCCACGCGCGTCTTCGCCAAGGAATTCGGCCCCCACGGCATCCGCGTCAACGCCGTCGCGCCGACGATTACGCTCACCGAACTCGCAATGGCCGCCTGGAGCGATCCGGTCAAGTCGCAGCCGATGATGGTACGCCACCCAGTCGGCCGCTTCGCCGAGGTTGACGACGTCGCGCGCACGATTGCCGCGCTGCTTTCGCCAGATACGGCCATGGTCAACGGTGCTGTTCTGAGCGTTGACGGGGGCTTTCTGGCGGTTTGACGGGATGGCCCTCAGATCGACGTCGCGACTCGATGTGGCCTTTTTTGGGCTAGCTTCATTGCTGAAGCCGTTATAAAGATGATTATAATAATCATGTATTATGGCGCTTAGATCGATGCAGTTGGTCGCGTTAGGCGACCGCAGCCGTCGAGTGAAGTCCGTTTATGAGTAGATCATTGCTGCACCTTTTGACGACGGAGGAAGAGGGCCGGTTGAACCGCTTTTTCCGTCAACGCCTTCGAGACCGAGAAGAGGCAGCTGATGCAATGCAGGAGACCGCTTTACGCGCATTGCTGGTCTCGCAAGCGACCCTAATTGAAAACCCGAGGGCGTATCTTTTTCAGATCGCAAAATCTGTTGCACGATTAACCATCATTCGGCAGTCGCGGGACCGTACGCTGTCGACCCCCTTGGAAGACGGGCTTGCCATACCCTGTGAGAGGCCGGATCAAGAGCAAATTGTCGCGGGACGCCAACATCTTATTATCATGGCGCGCGAGATTGAGAGTTTGCCAAAACGCTGCCAGCAGGTTTTCGTGCTGAGCCGCATTCATGGATTTTCCAATGGCGAAATCGCAGCCAGACTCGGCATATCCCGAAATATGGTGGAAAAGCACATCATAAAAGCCCTACTCCACTGCCGTGCAGCCCGCGCAAAAATAAATCTATGATAGAACGTCAGGCGCTCGTGTCTTTCTCACTCTTTATATAAAGATGCACACTTGATCCGATACGAGAACGGCGATCTTTCCATGCGCAAAAAACACAGCGACCTGCCGGATGATGGTCTTGCCGAGGAGGCAGCCTTGTGGGTGGCGCGCATGCAGTCATCCGATGCGACAGAGACGGATCACAGTGCGTTTCAACAATGGCTCGCATCGCATCCCTCGCATCCTCCCGCCTATGACGAGATGAAAAGCCTGTGGGGTGATATGCGCGATGTGCATGTTCCCCTTCCTGTCGATCGAAAGGGCCTTTCGTCTAGCCGCGCCGTGGCGATTACCCTCGGTGTCATCTGTCTTTTGAGTTTGGCAGCTCTGCTGTTCCAGCAAATCGGCGTTGTCGATCGTTTGCAGGCGGATTATTACACGGCTGTCGGTGAAACCCGTGTCGTTACTTTAGAAGACGGGACGCAGGTGGCGCTCAACACCGATGCGGCTATCCAGATTCGTTATACGGCGCGGGAGCGCCGCATCGTTCTTCTGCGTGGCGAGGCTTTCTTCGATGTGACGAAAAATCCGCAACGTCCCTTCATCGTCGATAGCGATGGATTGACGGCAAAAGCGCTTGGAACCCATTACTCCGTGCGGGCCGAAAACGGCTCGTTGCCGCAGGAAGTTCAGGTGGAGGAAGGTCAGGTCGAGGTGGCGACGCAAGCCGGTGCCGCGCTGTTGGGCGCAGGCGATGTCGTCACGCGCGACATCGATGGAAAGCTGCTTCGCTCCAAACAGGACGTTGCCAACAACACGGCTTGGCGCGAAGGCAAGCTCGTTTTTTCCGGCCAGCCGTTGCGTGAGGTTTTGAAAGTCCTCGAGCAGTATCGCCATGGCCGGATCGTGGTACTCGATGAGCGGGCTGCGCGACTGAACGTTTCCGGCATCTTCGATCTCAAGGACACCGATCAGGCGCTTCGTATTCTGGAGGCCGATCTCCCTGTCACGGTAACGAGGCTCTCCGGCATGATGGTTGTCGTCCGCTCCCAATAGTTTTTTTTGGAAAACCACGTCAGGATGTCGGGCCGCTTTTCACTCTAGGTCAGCAGAACGCATTGCGCCGTTGCGCAGTGAACTGCTGATCAGGTGTGGAAGGGACATGAAATGACTTTTGCGAAGAGGGTGCGTAAGCCGCTCTGGCTAACAACGACTGCGATGATTGGACTGTCGATCGCGGATGTGTCTGGAGCGACATATGCCAAGGCTCAAAACGCCGCTCCCGCAGCCGCAGCAAACACCCTGTCGGTTCCTGCCGGGCCGTTGGAAAGCGCCATTCTCACGCTTGGGCGGCAGGCCAACTTGCGTATGCTTTACCCCTCCGCAATCACCAAGGGCAAAATGACATCCGGCGTCCGGGGACCCCTCAGCGTTTCTGCCGCAGTGACCCAACTTCTTGCCGGCTCCGGTTTGAGCTTTTCGATCACAGGCGCCAATACCGTTCGAATTTTCGATCCTTCAATGGCTGGAAATCAAACCACAGCAAGTGCCAATGGCTCCACGGTTCTGGAAACGATTGTCGTTCAGGGCGCTGGAGAAGATGGCGTTGAGGGCATCGCGCAGACGGACGGCTATGTTGCCAAATCGGGACGCACCGCCACCAAGACGGATACACCGATTGCAGAAACGGCACAGTCCGTGTCGATGGTCAGCCGCAAGCAACTGGATGATCTCAAGCCGCAAAACCTGACGGAAGCCGTCAGTTACACACCCGGTGTCCGTGCAGGCCAGTACGGTGCCGAGCCGCGCTTCGACGCTTTCAAGGTTCGGGGCATCGATTTGACCACGACAGGCATCTTCCGCGACGGTCTGCGGCAGGTCTCGAGCCCCAATGGCAGTGCCCGTCTTGAGCCTTATGGTGTCGAAGCCATATCCATTCTGCGTGGCCCTGCCGCGTCGATATATGGAGCCAGCAGTTCCGGCGGCATTGTCGATATCATCTCCAAGCGACCAACGGAGGAGACCCTTCGTGAAGTCGAGGTTCAATATGGCTCTTTCGGCAGAGTTCAGGCTGCGTTTGATCTTTCAGGCGCCGTTACCGAGGACAAAAGCGTTCTCTATCGGCTGACAGGTGTAGCACGCGACGCCCGCAATGAGGTCAGCGCTATCAAGGATGACAGGCTGTTCATTGCGTCAGCGATCACATGGCAACCGGACGATGGAACCAAGCTGACCATCCTCGGCGAATATATGGACAGCACCACCGGCGGGACGTGGGGATATATCAACAATTACGGTTCCAGCGGAACCTCGATTGGCGCTACGCCGGTATATGGTGGAGACAAGCGCTTCAATGACTTTGATCAGAAGCAGTGGCGCATCGGTTACGAGTTCCAACACGAACTGAACGACAATGTCACCTTTTACAGCAAGGCGCGATATTCAGGGCTCTCATCCGACCAACAATGGGTTTTCGACCGCTATCCCGGGATCACCATGGAGGATAATGACGGCATATCCGCCGACAACTTCATAAAGACAGAGTTCGACACCGGCCCGGCGAAACACACATTGGTGACCGGCGTGGATTTCAGCCACATGTCCTATACGTCCAAGCAGGGTAGTGGATCGCTGCCCTTCACGGACAGTTTCACCTATGTGCCGGACGTATCCCTTTTGCTGACACAGCGCATGAACACTATCGGCATCTACGCGCAGGACCAGATCGAGATCGATGCATGGCGGCTGACGGCAGGCATTCGCCACGACTGGCTGGATACGGAATATCGCGCGCAGACAGTGGGCGGAGCCACAGCACCCAGCTACGAAGGCGATGACGCCAAAACCACAGGCCGGGCAAGTCTGGGTTACGTGTTCGACAACGGCGTGATGTCCTATGTCAGCTACGGTACGTCCTTCGTTGCCAATCCTGGTGTCATCATCACCACCGGCTCCGTCACCGGACAGGCCGTGCCCACGGAAGGCAAGCAATATGAACTGGGCGTCAAGTTTGCCCTCCCTGAATACAACGCTTTGTTCAGTGCCGCTTTCTTCAACATCGATCAGGACAATGCCACCGTCTATGAAACATCCTCGGGCCTGAACCTGCTGCGCCAGCTCGATCTGCGGTCACGCGGTATAGAACTGGAAGCCACCGCTTCGCTGGACAACGGCTGGAGCACCATCGCCGCCTATTCCTACAATGATGTGGAAATCACCCGGCTCACTCCTGAAACACTGGGCAAGCAACTGAATTCGACGCCCTACCATACCTTCTCCCTGTGGGCGGATTATGAGTTCCAGAGTGGCACCCTTGAAGGGCTCGGCATTGGTGCCGGTGTGCGGTATGTCGGCTCCAGCTTCGGGGACAATCAGCACACGCCTGTTCTCAACAATGAAGCCCGAACATTCGTCGATGCATCGCTGCGCTACGATCTCGGAAAAGCGATATCGTCGCTCGAAGGCGTCAAGCTGCAGGTTAACGCTACCAATCTGCTCAATGATGTCAAACAGGTCTGCACGACAGGTTTTTGCTACTATGACGAAGGCAGAAAAGTCGTTGCCAGCGTCAAGTATCGCTTCTGATCATGCAGCAGAATTTTGGACCTGAAAGGCCATCGCCCATTGCCGTCTTCATGGCGGTGGGAGGTCTCTATATCGGGCAAAGCATCATCGGCGGATTGACGTTTCTCGGTCTTCCAACCGTTTTAAGAATGGCTGGCCTTCCGCTCGACCAGATCGGTCTTCTTTATCTGGTCGTTCTGCCATGGGCGCTCAAATTTCTCTGGTCGCCCCATATAGAGCGTTACCGATTGCCAAAGGTGGGCAAAAACCGATCCCGCATCATCGTGGGTGCGGGTGTCGTCCTTTGCGCGTGTGGGCTTGTGGTTCTTGCGTTCACGGGTCCATCACCGGTGATGATGGCAATCGCCATTCTGTTCGTGGTCGCAGTCGTCACAGCAACGGTCGACATCGCCTGTGACGGTTACGCAGTCGAAACTCTCGCCGCCGAACATCACGGCTGGGGCAACGCAGCTCAGGTCGGAGGTTCTTATCTTGGCTCCGCCATCGGCGCGGGCCTGTTCCTTGTACTTGTCGATTATTATGGGTGGCAGGCCGCGACATTGGTCATGGCGGGCCTTTTGTTACTGTTGGCGTTGCCATTTGTTTTCGGACCTACCTCGAAAGCAAGGGTAGAGATCCGCGATAGCACACCCTCCATTTTCTTGGCACTCAAGCGGCCTCAAATTCGCGGGGGCCTCGTGATTGCAGCGGTTTATGTCGCAGCTCAAAAATGGGGGCTGGCGATGCTCGGACCATTCCTTGTGGATTACGGCTTCGATCTGGCGACATTAGGAACATTCAACGGAGCCGGTAGCATGATTGTCGGTTTCGGCGGTGCACTGCTTGGGGGGCTTCTCGTGCGCCTATATGGGCCCTCGCGTGTGCTGACGCTGTCGATTGCTGCCCAAATCTTTCTGCTCTGCGCCTTCGCGTGGTTTAGCCTTCACCGTGAAACCGCGCATTGGATCGTCATGATGGTGGCTGTGACCAGCTCTTCTGGCGTCATGTCGATCGGTTTTGTTGCGCTTTACGCCTGTTTCATGGGCTGGTCCGACCCTCGGCAGGCTGGGGTCGATTTTACTCTATTCCAGTGCATGGATGGAATCGTCAGCATGGGTGGCGGCATCGGTTCGGGTGCGATAGCGGAGCGCTTCGGCTATCACACGGCGTTCATCGTCGCCGCTGTTGTTTCGGGCTGCGCAATACCGATCATATCAACACTGTTACGCCGCCAGTGGCCCAGTCATTCAGTGAAGGATATAAAGCAATCAAGCTGAGCAAACTTTCAAAGGTACGTGGCGCCTGCTCTGAGGCAGGACTCTGGTCTATTCAGACCGTTTTTGTACACCAAAGCAGAGGCAAAACTTAAAGCGATACTTGAACAGCTGTGGCCAAAAGACGATTAGCAAAGAGCAAGGGCAGGTCTAGCGTCGTGAGGAGGTCATGCCCCAGATGAAGCCGACCAAGGCGGCGATCCCGACTGCCTGCATAGGTCTCTCGCGTACGCGATCCCTGACATTGTCAGCCATTGTTGCGCCGCGATAGGCCACGGTCTCTAGTTCGCCTTTTAGCGCCGCGACGCCTTCTCGGGCATCAGAGTAGGTGTCATCGTGCTGGATCGCTACGGCTTCGAGAGCTTCATCCACAAGAGGCGCCGCAGTAGCCTGACCGACGTCAAGATAGCCGGAGCCTGTTGCCACGGCACCAGTGACTGCCGTGGTCGTGGCTGAAACAGGATTTAAGCCTGGGAACGTGCGCTCAAGCCCCACGTCTAGAGCGTCAGGCTCGTCGCGCTTTGTCTGTTCGTCATCTTCGAGTGATTGTACGGCTGGAGATTTGATGTCAGGCATGGCGTTGCTCCCGGTTCCTTCCCAAACCGAG
Organism: Agrobacterium sp. 20P9.1.2; assembly: GCF_057799395.1. NCBI lineage: Bacteria > Pseudomonadati > Pseudomonadota > Alphaproteobacteria > Hyphomicrobiales > Rhizobiaceae > Agrobacterium > Agrobacterium sp. 20P9.1.2. Next base: position 18,492 of record NZ_JBYOKI010000002.1, on the reverse strand, counting down.
TTTAACTCTCAAAGTTCCTTGCGATCGGTATTCATCCGTAGGCAGCTCACAACGCTCATGTCATGATCGCTGAATTGAATCCTGGACGGGTCGTGTTTTGACAATGCTCACGGTTCAAGAGCCACCACTTCGAAGAGGATGGAAGGCATGCAGTTCAAGCTCGAGCGCTTTATCGCCCCGCAGAAAATTACCTACGAGGTTGCGCTCGGCGAGCTGCGCGCAGGCAAGAAGCGTTCGCACTGGATGTGGTTCATCTTTCCGCAGATATCAGGCCTCGGCCGCTCTGAAACGGCCCGCCTCTATGCCATTTCCGGTCTTGTGGAAGCGCGAGCCTACCTTGACCATCCTCTGCTTGGAGCAAGGTTGGTGGAATGCACCGAGGCCATGCTCAGCCATTCGGATCGCAGCGCGCATGACATTCTCGGTTCTCCGGACGATATGAAATTTCATTCCTGTATGACGCTGTTTTCCGTTGTGGAGGGGAACAGCGCGCTTTTCCAATCCGCGATCCATCGCTTCTATGATGGTAAACTCGATGATGAAACGCTTGCCCGCCTCTAGCCGAAACTCCGAAGCTGCTCGGAGTAGTGTTCTCTCGTATGGGAAAGTGACATCTGCTGACGTCTTGATGTCTGGCTTGCGCTGACAACGCAAACGGGCCTTACCGGAGCATGGCTCTGACATCAGCAAGAGACTCTGCCACCAGATCGAACGGACGCTTTCCGTCGTTGTCCTTGATGTTTTTGTCCGCTCCGCGGACAATGACGGCTTCGAAATTGGGCGCGGAATCTTCATAGGCTTCATTTTCCGCAGCATAGTGGAGCATTGTGCGCCCTCTGTCGTCACGCGCATTTATGTCTATGCCCAAGCCAATCAGAAAATCCAGAAACGCCACTTCGCTCGGAAAGGTTTGGCGAGGGAGCCAATGATGGCTCGTCAGATTGTGAAGAAGCGTTTGTCGCCCCGGTTGAAGCGTCATTGGATCGACGCCTCTGGCGGCAATCAATTTGAAACTCATTTCATCGAAACAATAGGCGAGCGTTGTGCGACCGTCGGCGCTGTGGCGTTTCGGGTCCGCGCCGAGTTCCAGCAGCGCCGTTATGGGGCTGTCTCCCGTCAACTTCCCGGTCAGTAATGCGGATTGAAGAGGTGTATATCCCACAACATTCTCTTCGTCCGGGGCCACCTCAAGCGCGTTGATATCGGCACCTGCACCGACCAGCAGGCGCACCTTTGCGCCGGTGCGGGCGGAATGAAGCGGCGTCGAGCCACGTGTGTCTCTTATGTTCGGATCGGCTCCATGTGCGAGCAACACTTTTGCGGCAGCATCATCGCCCCAGGCAAGCATAGTCAGTCCGTTGTCCCAACGAGCGTCGGGATATGCGCCCCCCTCAAGCAGAGCTTCCAACATCTTGATGTAATCTGCGTGGCTGATGTGCCATTTAAGCTGCTTCTCAATCTCTGATCTGAGCGACGAACCACCGACGTCGTAGCTCTCTTTCAGCGTGTCATGGTATTCCTCCAGCGTCATGGAGGCGACCACACCGCGGGATACGACGAGATCGTGCAGGGGCCAGTAGCGCTGATTCTTCCACCCATTGATGCGAGCGCCATGCTCGATAAGCCAGCGAACGGTTGCAAGCGAACTTTCTTTAACCGCAACATTCAGTGGCAATAGCCGCGTGTTGAGCGTTGCGCCAACCTGAAAAAGGCGTTCGATCATCGCCGTATTGTTGTTGCGTATTGCGTAAGATATCGCGGTGTAGAACTCTTCGCCCCACACCATTTCCTCCATCATCCTTTGACTGGCGGGCACGCAATCCGGCTTTGCACCTGCCAGAAGTGCTGAATTCACGCCCGAAAGCGAATTTGCACGCGCAGCCTTGAGCAAGGCGACATCTGCTATCGTCTTCTCGACCACGGCGACCGGCGGTTCGTCCGGTTCGCTGCCGTTCATGTTGCGCCCCGTCCACGTCAGCCACGCCTTGGCGCCTGGTGTGTCTGCATTCAGGTAAACTAGCTGCAACACGCAGTTTTGACATCCTATTACCGAACTACAGTGGAGCAAGGACCTTTCGCCCCCTCGGCCATCGGCCCAGAAAATCAGAGCCGATGGACGTCTCAAGCGGCCATATCCCTTACTCAGCAGTCGCCTGGATATCGACCTTATCCAACAGAAGCATCGGGTCTTCCGATGCGGCGATCAGATCGAAGATGCCGAGGCCGTTGGGGCCTGTCGCTTTGGCGGTGACCGTCAAGGTGCCTGGGTCGCTGGCGAAGCGGGCGAGGGCTTCCATTGCATTCTGGAGTTTGGGTTGTTCGCCCGCAATCTGCATCAGTATGACATTGACGCCTAGGCTGAGGGTCCCGCGAACCTGATCCTCGGTCATGTCGTTTTGCAGGGCGTAGAGCTTGATCGCTTTCGCCATCATACCTTCGTCTTTGACCGTAAGCTTCATTTCCCGACCCGCGAGTCCGAAAAGCGCAGCCTGGGCACGGTTGATGTCGAGGGAGAAGAATTCCTTCGTGAAGCCGCTGATGAGGCCGGAAAGATTGACGCTCCCGAAATCCTTGCTGCTGATAGAAACGTCGCGGATATTGAGACTGTCGCTTCGTTCATCCCAGCCCGCAGAGAAGCCATAGGAGAAGGTCAGCGCGTCCAACCCCAGCTTGCGCGCCTCGATGAAGATTTCCTCCGACGAGCCTGCCGGGACGGGTAGCGAGAGGTCATCCTGCCTGATTTCAATATCGGTGGGGATGCCGTTGAAGGGCTTTGTTAGGGCCATTTCGAAATTGCGAAGCGAGAACTTGATGCGCTCGGGCGTTCCGGTTGTTTCGCCGTCCGGCTGTTCGGGTGCAGTCGCATCAATGTTGATCCCGCCGAGACGAATTCGGCCAAACTCCGGCATGAGACGCTGAAACTGAAAGGTTGCCAGTCCGGCTTCATCCAGCCCGACGATTTCGGAGAGACCTTTTGCGGTTGCAGTCCAGTCGAAGCCCTTCAGGCTGAACTCATCAACTCCAATTTTGTCGTTGTCGCTTCCAATCCGCATTCCATTCATGGCGAAGTCGACCTTGCGACCGTCCATCTGCATGTCCATACGGTCGATTTCGCCTTTGACCCTTTTCCCTGTCGACCCTTCTTCTTTATCCGGCACATCTGCCTTGAACCCGAGCAACTGCATGCTGCTCTTGCCGAATATGTCGAAAATTGAGAGCGCTTTGGTCAAAGCCGCTTTTTGCTCGGCTGGTGGAAGCTCATTGGGATTTTTGTTCGCTGTCAGTGCAGCTATGGTGTCCGCAAGTGGTTCGGCTGGCATGCGGACGCTAAAGCCGTCGCTGCGGATTTCATCATAGCCAAAACGTGCGTCGCCCTCGGAAAACGATATGTTCTTGACTGAGAGCGGACCGTAAAGCGGTTTTGCTTCCTTATCGTTGGGGCCTGCCTTTTCCGAATAAATTCTGGCGAGGTAAGCGAGGTCGATATCCTGGCCGGTCAACACCCCGTTCGATCCGACAACGTGCTTCTTTTTCAACTCGCCGCTGGCATCGGGCAAATCCATCTGGATGTCGTAGCTGGCCGTCTCAATTGAGTAACGCGCGATGCGGCCGTCGGTAACGTCTGTGAGAGCCGCGTTCTTGTAGGTGATCTTCTGCTGCAGGGTCGGAGTGGACTGGGTGAAGACCATCTCAGGCGTGGAGATGCTCTTTGCCGTAAAGAGCTCGATCCGTCTTGAAAGAGCGTTCGCGCGCTCTTGGTCCGACACGCCCTGCTTTCTCTGGAAAGCAACATTTTCGACGCGAGCCTCAGCCATCGATATCTGTCCGGTGGGCGCGTCGATGGTAACGTCTTTCATCTCTAGAATCCCATCCAGAAATGATAATTTCGGTCGACCATCGATTGCCGCGATACGAATATTCTTGCCATCTTCAAGCGGCAGGGTCAGTTCGCGAACGTGAACCTTTCCCAGAAAATCAACATCGACGGAACCTGCTGTTGCACCGCTGCGAGCGATCAAATCCTTGACTTTCCCTTCGTAGAAAATCTTTGCCCCCATGCCACCGGCTACGACAACAGCGATAAGCGCTGCGGAAATCCAAAGCGCCTTGGACTTACGCTTGCCGTTCTGGGAATTTGCCTGTTCCACGAATTGGTCCTCTCCAACACATATTAAGTTGAAGGTCTTTTAAGCACGCGAAAGTTGCTTAGCAAGTGGCTGTTAAAGGTCGGCAGTAATTACACAAATGACCGTTGGCGAGCAGCCCCATAGTGGCATGTGAGCTATCAAATTCTCCTCTTGATAAAAGTCCAAACTCTGTTAATCGGTAAGATGTCAGACCAATTAATCGCGTTGGGACTTGTATGAAGCAGGGTGCCGGAAGTGCATTGATGACGCCTTTGCCCGCTGTCGACCGGGTGCGACAGGTTGAGGTCGCGCTTTCGGAGTTTGTCGAGCGTGCGGGATTGAAGGCGGGCAGCCGATTGCCGGCGGAACGGGAACTGATGCTGGCTCTTGGCGTTGGCCGCTCCACCATTCGCGAAGTCATCCGCAAGTTTCAGGCGCTGGGCGTTATCGATAGTCGCAAAGGCAGCGGCAATTATCTGATCAAGCCTATTTCCGGCGCGACTGTGCACATGCCAATCTCGATTGAGGCCGAAAGCCTTCGTGATGCGTTGCTTATGACGCTGGAAGTGCGGCGCGGCATAGAGGTCGAGGCGTCCATGGCGGCTGCACGCCGCAGGACCGATGACGACGTTGAGCGGATGCGGCTGCGGCTTGAGGAAATGGAGCGGGTCCATCTTGCCGAGGGTACGTCCGGCAAGGCCGACCTCGCTTTCCATCTGTCCATTTACGACGCAACCCATAATTCGCTGTTCAAGCAACTGCTGGAGCAGATGCGCGAAGGCTTCGAACGTTTCTGGTCCAAGCCGTTCGACAGGCCGGATTTCGCCTCTCGCTCATTTCCATTTCACCGCACGCTTTTCAACGCGATTGTCGCCCAAGACGCCGGTGCTGCGCGGGCGGAAACATTGAAAATCCTCGCAATTGTCGAGGAAGATATCAAGGACATGTCCAAATGAGCGATGGCTCCGATCTTTTCGATCCCGCATCTCTAATCGTAGCCCATGATGGCGTGCATGCTTTCGACGCGGTCGTGCCGCCAATCGTGCAGACGTCTCTGTTCACCTTCTCCAGTTATGACGAAATGGTCGCCACCTATCGCGGGGAAAAGAGCCGCCCGGTTTACACCCGCGGCTTGAACCCCACGGTGCGCATGTTCGAGGAAATGCTGGCCAAGCTTGAGGGAGCGGAAGATGCGCTTGGTTTTGCGAGCGGTATGGCAGCGATTTCGTCCACCGTTTTGTCATTCGTGTCGCCCGGAGATCGTATCCTTGCAGTACGCCACGTTTACCCGGATGCCTTCCGTCTATTCGGCACGTTGTTGAAGCGCATGAACATCGAGGTCACCTATGTGGATGGCCGGGATGAGGCGGCTATCGAAAAGGCGATGCCCGGTGCGAAGCTGTTCTACATGGAAAGCCCGACAAGCTGGGTCATGGAAGCGCATGACGTCGGCGCGCTGGCGGCAATTGCAAAACGCCATGGCGCCATCTCGGTGATAGATAATTCTTGGGCCAGCCCCATCTTTCAAAAGCCCTTGTCGCTCGGTGTCGATCTGGTTCTCCATTCGGCATCGAAGTATCTCGGCGGACACAGTGATGTCGTTTCGGGCGTCGTCGCCGGTTCCAAAGGCATGATCGACCGCATCCGTACGGAAGCCTATCCCTATCTTGGTGGCAAGATGTCACCCTTCGATGCATGGTTGCTAATACGCGGTCTGCGTACGCTGCCAATCCGCATGAAGGCACATCAGGAATCGGCGCTTGAAATCGCGTCACGGCTAAAGGCGCTCGATGTGGTGGAAACTGTCTGCCATCCCGGCTTGGCGAACCGTCTGCCTGCTGGCCTTAACGGCACTTCCGGCCTGTTTTCCTTCATTTTCCGCGAGGGTGTCGATGTACGGGCCTTCGCTGACCGGCTTAAGCTTTTCAAACTTGGAGTTTCCTGGGGCGGGCATGAAAGTCTGATCGTCCCCGGTGAAGTGGTGCTCGAACAGAAAGCGCAGCCAAATTCGGCGCATACGTTCGGCATCAGCCCGCGCTCCGTGCGCCTGCATGTCGGACTGGAGGGCACCGACGCACTTTGGAATGACCTTGAACCCGCGATCAGGGAGGCTTCCGCCGCGGCCTGACGTTTCTAAAGAACCGACCAAAACAAAAGGGAGAACGAAATGAAAAAACTGGTAGTAGCAGCATTCTTCACCGCCATGATGGCCGGTACGGCGCTTGCCGATACAAGCCTGAAGCTCGTGGAAGTCATTACAAGCCCTGAGCGCACGGAAGTATTGAAAACTCTCGTCGCGAAATTCGAGGCTGCCAATCCCGGCACGAAGGTCGAGATCATTTCGCTTCCCTGGAACGAAGCCTTTCAAAAATTCGCCACCATGGTTTCAGCGGGCGACGTTCCAGACGTCGTTGAAATGCCCGACACCTGGTTGTCGCTCTATGCCAATAACAACATGCTCGAGAGTCTGGAGCCGTATCTGGCAAAGTGGGAGCATACCGCTGGTCTGAGCGAACGTGCCCTGGAACTGGGCCGCGATGTCAAGAAGACGGCTTACATGCTGCCCTACGGCTTTTACCTGCGCGCCATGTTCTACAACAAAAAGCTTCTCGATCAGGCCGGTGTGAAAGAACTGCCGAAGACGCTCGATGAGTTTGCCGACGCTTCGAAGAAGATTGCGGCCATTCCCGGCAAATACGGTTACTGCCTGCGCGGCGGTGCTGGTGGTCTGAACGGTTGGGTTATGTTCGGCGCGGCGATGGCGGGTTCGAACGAGTTCTTCACCAAGGAAGGCAAATCTACCTTCGATAGCCCCGGCTGGATCAAGGGCCTGACCTATGTCATAGACCTCTACAAGAACGGTTATGCGCCGAAGGACAGCGTAAACTGGGGCTTTAACGAAATCGTTGCGGGTTTCTATTCCGGCACCTGCGCGTTCCTGGATCAGGATCCGGATGCTCTGATTGCGATTGCGCAGCGCATGAAAGCGGAAGATTTCGGCGTGATGACAATGCCTAAGGGTCCTGATGGTAAAGCGTTCCCGACCATCGGTTTTGCCGGCTGGTCGATGATGGCAACGTCGAAGGACAAGGACCTGTCCTGGAAGCTTATTGAAACACTCGAAGGGCCAGAGGGCAATATCGAGTGGAACAAGAAGACCGGCGCTCTTCCCGTCCACACTTCTGCGGAGAAGGATCCCTTCTACGCTAGCGAACAGTTCAAGGGCTGGTTCGAGGAGTTGGCAGACAAGAACGCGGTGCCAACCACCATGCCGACCTATCTCCAGGAGTTCGCCTATTTCAAGGATTCGCTCGTCATCAAAACCTCGCAGGAAGCTCTTCTGGGTGACATCACACCGGAAGACCTTGCCAAGCAGTGGGCCGATTACATGACGAAGGCTCAAGAGAAGTTCCTGTCTACCAAGTGAACGAGACACGCAGCGCGCTCAAAAGGGCGCGCTGCGTGACCGCGCCGCAAGACCGGAACACCTGGGATCAGCGCATGGCGTCTTATGCCGCCATGACCTTATGTCGCTGAGGAGCAAGACATGTCCTACACTCAAAACGCCGGGCCTATGGCGCAGCGTAGACCCGCATTACGCCGGCGGCTTGCTATCGCAGCCGAGCCCTGGCTCTACAGCGCACCCGTACTGGTCCTCATCATAACCGTGATGATGGTGCCGCTGTTGCTGGGTCTTTCCTATGCGTTTCGCGATGTTCAGCTGCTCAATCCGTTTTCCGGCGGCTTTGTGGGGCTTGATCATCTGAAAGCGTTGTCGCAGGACACTGCATTTTATCGCGCTCTCAAGAACACTCTTTGGTGGACCGGCGCATCGGTTTTCTTGCAGTTCTTCTTCGGCCTTATTCTTGCGCTGCTTCTCGACAAACCTTTCGCAGGGAGAGGACTGGCGCAGGCACTGGTTTTCCTGCCCTGGGCCGTTCCGACCTTTTTGGCAGGCCTGAATTGGGCATGGCTGTTCAATCCTGTCATTGGCCCGCTGCCGCACTGGTTGACGTGGCTTGGAGTGCTATCGGCTCCCAACAACATCCTTGCCGACCCGAGTTTGGCAATGTGGGGCCCTATCATCGCAAATGTCTGGTGGGGCATTCCCTTTTTTGCCATCACTCTGCTGGCCGCTCTACAGGCCATACCCCGCGATCTCTATGAGGCTGCATCCATAGACGGGGCCAGTCCGCTTCAGCGCTTCACATCGATAACGCTTCCCTTTCTCGCGCCGACGATTGCTATAACCGTGCTACTGCGCACAGTGTGGATCGCCAATTTTGCCGATCTCATCATCGTGATGACAAATGGCGGCCCGGCGGATCGAACGCAGATCGTTGCAAGCTACATTTTCACGCAAGCCTTCAAGCGGCTGGATTTCGGTTATGCCTCGGCAATCGCCCTGGTGCTTTTGGTGCTTCTGCTTGCCTACTCCATGCTGATCGTCATCATGCGCCAGCGCCTCATCGAGAAGGATTGACCCATGACCGGCAAAATTCTCGTTACCGTTTCGCATCGTCTGGCAATCCTCGCCTACATCGCCTTTGCGCTCTTTCCACTGTTCTGGCTGCTCAAGGTTTCGGTGACGCCGAACGACCTGCTGTACAGCGAGGGTGTCCGCATCTGGCCGTCGCGCGCGACCTTCGATCACTACAGGTTCGTGATCGAAAACAGTGCCTTCCCGACCTTCTTCAAGAACAGTGTCATAGTGGCGGGATCAACTGCTTTTGCCGTGACGATTTTGTCGTCTCTATCGGGTTACGCCCTCTCGCGGTTCCGCTTTCGTGGCAAATACTGGATCATTGCGCTGATGCTGATTACGCAGATGTTTCCGCTGGTCATGTTGGTGGCGCCCATCTTCAAGATGCTTTCACCGCTTGGGTTGACCAATAGCCTCACCGGGCTTGTCATCGTCTACACCGCGTTCAACGTGCCCTTCGCTACATTCCTGATGCAGTCCTTTTTCGACGGCATTCCGAAGGATTTGGAGGAGGCCGCGATGATCGATGGTGCCAGTCGCTTCACGGCGTTCCGGCAGATCATCCTGCCTTTGACGCTGCCGGGAATAGCCGCGACGCTGGGCTTCGTCTTTACTGCGGCGTGGAGCGAGTTGCTCTTTGCGCTCATGCTCATCTCAGGAAACGAGAGTGCGACATTCCCGGTCGGTCTGCTGACGTTCGTCTCAAAGTTCTCGGTCGATTTCGGGCAAATGATGGCGGCGGGCGTTCTCGCGCTCATTCCGGCGTGCCTCTTCTTCCTGCTTATTCAACGATATCTCGTGCAAGGCCTGACGGCTGGCGCGGTGAAAGGATAAATCCATGGCCTCCATCGAGCTTAACCGCGTCGTCAAGTCCTATGGCGATCATCCTGTCTTGCACGGCGTTGACCTTTCCATTGCGGATGGCGAGTTCGTCGTTCTCGTCGGCCCATCCGGCTGCGGTAAGTCCACCTTGCTGCGCATGATCGCTGGGTTGGAGGAGATCACGTCAGGCACGCTTTCCATCGACGGGCAGATGGTCAACGACCTGAAACCGAAGGACCGGGATATCGCCATGGTTTTCCAGTCCTATGCTCTCTACCCCCATATGAGCGTCGCGGATAATATGAGCTACAGCCTTCGTCTGCGGCGCAGCCCCAAAGAAGTGATTGCCGCCGCCGTCTCGTCCGCATCGAGCAAACTTGGGCTCGACCCCTATCTCGCACGTCGCCCGAAGGCGCTGTCCGGTGGACAGCGTCAGCGTGTCGCCATGGGACGCGCCATCGTGCGACAGCCAAAGGCATTCCTGTTCGATGAACCGCTGTCGAACCTTGATGCTCGTCTACGGGAGCAGATGCGGGCCGAGATTAAACGCATGCACGCAGACCTCGGGGCGACTTCGGTCTACGTCACACATGACCAGATCGAAGCAATGACCCTGGCCTCACGGATCGTGGCGATGAATGAGGGCTACGTTCAACAGATCGGAGCGCCGCTCGATCTCTACGACCGACCTGCAAACCTGTTCGTCGCGGGTTTCATCGGGTCGCCGGGAATGAACTTCCTTGAAGGGCATTGTGTGCAGAAGGCAGAGGGCAGCTATATGGCTCTACCCGACGGCAGCGAACTTGGTCTTGGCAGAAAACTTCCGATCGAACACGGCGAAGCGATGACGCTCGGTATTCGACCGGAGCACGTTATCGTAGCTCCTCAAGCGGGGGGTGTTGAGGCGCAGGTCGAACTGGTAGAGCCTACAGGTCTTGGGATCATCCTGCACTTAAAGGTGCACGACCTGCCCTTCAAACTATTCTCATCCGACCGCGCGTTGCTACAACCAGGCATATCGATCAGCGTTGGTCTGCCTGACGATAAGCTCCATGTCTTTGACCGAGATGGAAGTAGGGTTGAAGGGGGATTGAGCGATGGATAGGCGGGCGGGTCTAATGTGAAGCGCAGACCGCGCCCTCTGAACCGAGCTAGCGACCTGTCTTCAGACAACCCGCACCGGCATCTGCATTGCCTACAATGATTATTGTCTAACCCGCCCAAGACGCTCAAGAAGCGTTTCGATGGTCTGGGAGATTGGCAGCTCAGGTGGATGGTCCAGCTTCGTGCGCTGGCGATAGGATGGGCTTGTCGAATACCAGTCGATTAGGGCTGACGCCACTTCGGCGGCCCTCTCATCCGTTTTCCCGATATTGTTTTCTTCGCACCACGCAGTGTGAAACCGGTCTATCTCTTCAAGATCGTCAGATGACAGCACAGACAGGGTAGCGTTGGAAGGGTAGGGGTCCATTTTACACCGTAAATGAGCGGTTTTAGGTCGTGACTAACAACAACCGCTGGGCCACTTTGTTCCCGGACCACCCGTCACGCATTGTTGTAACGCGCAGAAATCCCACCAAACCTTCGCATTAGGCGTCATGCTCATTCGTTGCCGTGGTGCAACGCTTGCTTCATTTCTAATTTCGAAAATACCGGAAAACAAAAGACGTCATAGACAGCTAAGGCGCAATCAACCACCCTCAACCTATCGGCGGGGGCTGATTCAAAAAGGTTTTCAGATGAAAAGTCTTCTCAAGTTTACGGGCGTGTTAGCACTGCTGGCATCGTCTGCTTCTGCCGCAGACCTTGCTGTTCAGAACGAGCCTGTCGTTGTCGCCAATCCCGGCGGTTTCTACCTCGGTACATTGAGCAGCCTGACATTTCTGGACGACACGGACTTTAGTGCGGTAGGTTCGGACTTCAACTCGGATTATGATCTCGGCACGTACAGCGCTTTGAGAGCCGGTTACAGCTTTGGTTCATACGGGTTCATTTCGCCTCGTCTTGAACTTGAAATTGGCTATGGCCGTGCGGATGTCGATGAGCATACGGTCGATGGCATCGGCGCTGGAGGTGGATCATTCGGCTCAGCCAGCACCATCCAGGGCTACGTCAACGGCTATCTCGACGTGCCAACCGGCACGGCGGTCACACCTTATCTGGGTGGCGGTGTTGGCGCCATGAACCTCAAGCTCCGTCGCCAGGGCACATCCGGCACCGGCGTTCAGATGAACGACGACGATACGAAGTTTGCCTATCATCTGGATGCGGGCGTTGGCATAGACCTCAGCACGATTTCGTTTTTGCGTGATACGAACCTCTTCACCAACACGACATTCGACATCGGCTATCGTTACACAGCTGCAAATGATTTCGATTTCACAGCGAATGATGGCACGACATCAAGCACCGATTTCAGCAGTCACGCCGTTACAGTCGGCTTCCGCCGCCAGTTCTGATCAGGTGAGGGCCGCATATATAGCGGCCCTGCAACACTTCGACGTTTGCTCGTTGCGTCCGCCAGAAACCGATGTGCGATGGCGATCTGTAGAGCGCCGTCGCCAAGCTCAACCGGACCTTGCCTTAACACAGCGCAAGTGAAAGAAATTCCTCATTACATTCGGGATCGCCCATACATAGGCGCTCATAGCCACGGTCAACAGACGCGCCGAGCGCTCTGGTAGTGGTGATCAAAGACGTCATCCAATATTCAAGAAAATGTCGGCAACATGTCACGGGACCTAGCTAGTACGGCGATGGTTTTGCTCGCTGCGCCTGTCTCGTCCTTCACGATCAATCCACTTTCTCAGGAAACTCTGTCATGACCTCCATCATCTCTGCCGTAGGCTTTTGCAACGCCACTGGCCCTGGTGATATTTCCACATTGGATTCGTCCTTGAGAATTATTGCTGACAAAGGCGCAAACGCCTGTGAAATCGGCATTTACGGCGAGGAAATCATATCCGGTGGCCGTATTATTGAAGATCGCACGCGGCGCGTGACCGATATCGTCAAGCAATACGGCTTCAAAAAATTGTCTCTCCATGGCCTGATCGTCTCTAACTTCATGGACCGCGAAAACCTGCATTTGCAAAAGAAGGTTGTGCGGGCGATGCTTGAACTGTGCGATCGGCTTGGTGCAGGTGTCCTTGTTCACCACTGTGGCCACGCCCAACTCACAGATGGCGTGACGGGTGCAGATTTGGACCTGATGGAACGTGAAGCGCTTTTCGAAATGGCCGAAATCGCAAAAAGTTACGGCGTGCGGATCGTACTGGAAAACATCTTCACCACCGAGCCTAGACAGTACCGCCAGACGCCGCGTGAAGTCGCAGAAACCGTCAGAGCCGTTGGTCACGATAATCTCGCGGCATTGATCGATTTCAGCCACGCTTACATTGAGGCCACCTTCAAGGGGCTCGACTTTCGTGATGAGTTGCGCGCCATGGCCCCCGTAACTGGCCACTTACACGTTCATGACAGCTTTGGCCTGCCATATTCCATGAAGCAATTCTATCACCCCGCCGAGGCGACAGCACTGGGTATCGGCGATCTCCATCTGCCAATTGGTTGGGGCGATATCCCTTGGGAAGACATTTTCTCTGAACTGACCTTCATGCCCGATACGACGCTTATCATGGAAATTGGAGCAGAGCGCTTTGCCGATCAGCAATCCGCGTGTTTGGAGCGTGCGCTCAAACTCGCTGATGCTGTGAACCGGCGACAATCTTAGTTCTCGCATTTGATGGCCAGTACGATGAGGGCGCGATTTTGGTCTTGCTTGGTGCCGCCGGTGTGATCAAGGTCCCTGACATAAAAGCTGTTGAACGCCAAAATAGACCAACGCTAATTGGAAAGCTCATAGTATCGTGTCAGGTTCCCTCCGAGGAATGAGTTAGCGAGGGTCGGTAGGACTTTGCGAGAGCCAATGCGACGGTATCCTCCTGCAAAGAAAGATACGCTTCGAGCCAGGCGATCTGGAACGGCTTGAGCTTTTCTTTTCGTGTCTGGAAGCTCTGTTTGGTCCCGGCGATATCCGCGACGACTTCAGGATTTGCCAGTGCGGCAATTGTGAAGTCTACGATTTTATCGAGCTTGCCGCCACATACATCCAAGCTGTCCGGCTTTGAAGAGTGGAGAATACGAGCCGTCATCACGATGGGGGCGACGGCGTGTAACTGATAGTGGAGTGCTTTGTCCTTTCGCTTCATTTCCTCCGGTAAGCTGCCGTCGGGACTTGCGGAGCATATCAGCATCTCATTTGTCTTCGCGCCCCAATCCAAAAGCTTCTGCTGTCCGGTAATAGCGCCCACCTGTGCTGCTGCAAGACCAGCCCATGCCCGATGATTGTTCCGCGAAGCCATGGGTGGAGCTTGCGTGTCAAAGTAGACAATCTGTTTTTGCGTGAGAGCGACTAACCATTGCTGAATAGAGCTGGTCTCTGTGGCAGATGGCTTTTCGACGGTCAGGGCCCGGGCGTAGGCTGCTGAGATACCGGCAATTCGGGACGATAGTGCAAGATGAGCATTCATGGTTTCAGCCTGCGTCAAAGCCCCAGCTTGCGCCCAGCCTGACAAGTTGCGAAAAATGCATTTCGCAGCCGCGCTTGCTTTCTTTTCATCGAGTGTTTTGTTGGCCAGGTCCGCCAAATTGCGAATGAAGCCATCGATGGGTGCAAGCGATTTTTCGACCTCAGCGTTTAGCTTTTCATCGATTTCCGAACGGGATTTATCATCATCCTTGTATCGGGAAGGCAAATCGATATTTACGATCGGCTTCGTTGCTGCGGGGCAATCGTCTGCGGCGAAGACATGGGTTTGGAAAAAGCAGATGCTTAGACCCAGGGCGAGTGCCGCATATTTGAGGAAAAATCCTGTCATATTTCTATTCCTCAATTGATCTTCGCGTTCATGCCCACCAACATTTCTGCGGCTTCGTCGCTGCCAAGGTCAGATGCTTTGCGCAGCCAGACCCGAGCCTCATCCAGAGAAACCGGCCCGCCAATGCCGTAGGCGTGATTTCGGGCAAGGATCAACATTGCAGGCACATCATTGAAGTTTGCTGCCGTCGCGAGCAACGTTTGCGCCTGTTTGAAGTCTTCTCCGGGCCTTGGTTCCGTCACGATAAACTTTGCATATTCTCTCATACCACCCGGATCTCCGCTATCTGCAGCAGCTTTATAAATACTGTGCAGATCGATTTTCGAAAGGATGAGAGATTTCACCGGTGTGTTCATTTTCTTGATGCGTGCAACTCGTTCATAAAGCTGGTCAGGCGTCGCATTCTTGATCGATGACAGAACGACGCTGGCGGCCTTGTCCTTCGAGTAACTCTTCTTGGCGGGATCGGAGTAATGGCTCAAAAGAACCATTTCTGCTTTCATATCACCAAAGCGCACGGCATCTTCATAAAGAGCGAGAGCCTTGTCGGAAATCTCCTTGCCCTGACCGTCCGATGCAACGTCGCCAAGAAGTCTGAACCGCCAACCTCGGCGTTCGGTCAGTTCCTCGGCAACACTCGTCCAGCTGTCAGCCTTTGCACGGTCGATCGGGCCGTAGGCTTTCGCCAAAGCAAAGGCATTTTCGAAGTTGCAGTCCATAATGGATGAAGCCATTGATAGAAGGCGGCTTTGTTCACCGACAGAGCCTTCGGCCCACCAGCCCATTGTCCATTCTTTTCCAGGGTCAGATTTCCAAGCCGGGAAAATGCCCAGGCGGGAGGCTGAGGAAGTTCCGAAAGCTTTCGCAATGTTTCCTCATATGCCTGGATGGAGCGGAGATCGTCAGTATCGGCTCTGTAAAGGGCGGCAAGATGCGTCAGGCTGGCGCGATTGCCCTCATCCGCAGCCTTGATGAAATACTCTCGGGCCAGCGCTTCGTCCTTTGTGACAATGGCGCCCGCATTGTAAATCTTGGCTAGTTCCACCATCGCCGGTATCATGCCGTGGTCGGCAGCCATTTTGAGATAACGCAGCAGAATGTCGTTATCCTTTTCGATGGCCGTGCTTTCCATATGGTAGCGGGCCACTTTCCAGGCAGCCGTCCCATCACCCAAATCCGCGGCAACCCTCAGCCATGCCTCAGCAATGCGTCGATCTGCCGCGACGACTTCACCCTTTTCGAATTCTCGCGCGATACGCCCAATACGCTCGCAAATTCTGTCGTCCAGCTTGCCGACCATGGAACCCAGCGCCATGGTGATGGCCAAAGACGGCTCCATATCCCAGCCGGGTGTGGGCTTCCCATCCAGTTGCGCCTTCGCCAGCGTCAACAAGGCATCAGCATGGCCGTTCGATGCTGCCCGCACTAGCAATTTTTCGACTGCCTCTTGCCCGCCTTGATCCTTGACGATGCCACTCGCGATGAGGTCTGCCGCCATCTTCATTTCACGCGCAGACATGCCATTGCCAAGCTCGAAAAGCTTTTTCAGCAGGCCTGACTGCTCAAGCTCTGCGATTTCACTGGCTCGCAAATAGAGCGAGATGCGTTCCGCCATGACGTCATTGGCAGAGAGGTCGTTTCGCTCACCCAGACGCTCGACCATGCTATCGACAATCTGGAAATTCCGTGTCGCATCCATGTCGCGCAGACGCTGCGCTTCGCGCAGGATGATCCAGCCTTTCGTGTCCGGCAGCGTCTTGCGATCCCAGGCGGTCCAGCGCTTTGAGATATCGTCGTCGGTCGCGCGTTGGATGCAGATATTTGCGGGCTCCACTGCCGGGGGCAGGAACTCGATTTTGAGCGGCTCTGACGCCGCCGCCCACGCACTCGCGCTCGAAAAGGCTAACATGACAGAGGAAAGCAGGACGCCGATAGCGCCACGGTTTCTGGGAGAAAAGGACATCATGGCCTCCTATCGCTGCAAAAGGTTGTTTTCGAGTGCGACGGCGCTGTAGCGACCGTTTGCACCGCTGATGACAATGGAGTAGGCGGCCTTTCGCTTGATATCGATCGTCTCCGTCGTTGCAATGGCAGCACCGTCTTTCTGTATCTCGAAGGCCAGTGACAGCGGCGCTTTTAACGCCACATCCTTGCTTTCACCGGCTGCCACGCCTTTGAGCGCTACGGCCTTTGCTGCTGGAACAAACAGGTCGACGCTGGCTAGGTCACTGAGATTGTAGAGGTAAAGCTGTGCCTTGGCGGGATCGTTCTTGACCGCGTCACTAAAGACCCGCTCACCGGTTCCCCCCATCGTCATCGTGTAATATTTGCCCGGTTCGACCGTCATGACCCTGCTTTGTCCGCCAGAGGACACCTCGACGGAGCCGGCATCCACATTCACATAAGGCGAGACGCCTTGCGTCGGTGGCACCGGCTTTCCACCAATCGTGGCGGATTGCTGATCAAAGCTGACAACCCGCACGAACGAGGCCTTGGGATCGGCCGCCTTGCCGTATAGTCCGGCATCCTGTGCATACCCGGCGGTAACTGTGAAACCTGCGACCAGTACGGCTATCGAAAACGTCGTTTTATGGTTCATATCAGTTGTCCTTTGTGCTGGCCGAGTGGCAAATGCTCACACCGGCGCTTTCGGGAGACAGGGTGTCGAATGTGATTTGGACGTTCTTGACCGATTTGGATCTGGCATCGAAGGGGAAGTAGTAGCGTCCACTCGATGCCGCCCGGGCGGGTCGTGAAATCTGCGTTTCGATGACGTCACCGTCTTCAAGCCCAACACGCAGCATGGCTGAACGGCTGTTCTCATTACCCGCATAGGCCAGGATGACAGACGGGCCTTCAAGGCTTTCGGGCTTTAGCGCCACATCGAGTACGTTTGCGGTTGAGGTGGAGAATGTCGGTGATGCCTCGCTATCGCAAACTTTGACTGCGGCGGCGGCAAGCTCGCGCAAGGGCGCATCTCCAAATTTGCCGAGATTGTTGTAGATCGGGTTTTCCCAGATCAGAAAGCGGGGCCGCTTCTCTGCAAAATTGGCGGAGGTTATGTAAGCGGTGATGGAGCCGAACTGGTTTCCGCCTGAGACAGCATAATTGTTGACGGATGTTCCCAGTTCCTGGGAAAGGAAGCCTGCAAAATTGGCTGGAGCGAGATCGGAAAAGCTCGTGCCGACAAGCGCAACCTGTTCGCCCTGATCTGTATTGCCGAAGATATCAAGCTGCGCGCCAGCCGTTGGTTAATGACTTCTCCTGTTTTGTATAAAGCGTTTTCGATATAGACCTTTTTTATCTTAAGTTCGATTTCAATGCCATTGTATCTGTCGATGCTATCAAGCTTGAATATTGACCATAGTAATGGATTAACGTCTTTCGAAGGACGGATTTTTTCCACGAATATTTCAAGGGATTCTGGAAATATGCGGGCTATAGGTGACTTTTCCATCGCTTGCTTAAGATCGACTTCAGTATTTGCGAACGGAAATGCGGTGTTTTGTGGGGTTTGTGAATTCTCTGATATTATCTGAGTTGTAACGTGATCTAGCGCTGAACGAAGATTGCTTATGACGTCCCCAGCTAACAAACTGAGGTCTGCCGGTATTTTTTTTACGTCTACAAAGATGGAAAATTGGTGGGAAACCTCATCTTTATCGTAGGCGAACGAACAAATATTTCCCTCACTGCAAATCCAATTCAATGCTTTCTTGAGGTCTTCGATTCTATATCTTGCCCACTCGGCTCTTATCCTAGCGCGTCTAAATAAAGTGCGTGGCATCCTAATCCTTTCCTGCACAATTTCGGTTCATGCATTCTCAGGCAGTAGTCTGATTGCGATCGAACCTAAACTCTCGGTATGGTATAAACACTTCTGGAGCAAGGGTGGATGCTGATGGAGTTGTGAGCCGACCTGACGTTGCCCCGCAAGTTTTATCCAGCTTTGAGTTCGCGCCAGCGGTTTTTGGGTTTCTGTCTTCGGGGCGGTAGTGGCGGGTGGCGGTGCGGAGCCATTCCGGCTGCGCAGCACCGCATTACGTCGCGGGTTGTTGGTTTGAGCGAACTCGGCAGGCGTCACCAGCCAAGTCCAGAATGTCGTCGATGATTGTTGTAATCGCTGCGCCAGTTTAGAAGTTCTGATCGAGCATGGGTCAGCGACGAGAAGAGCGTTTTG